>NZ_CP037954.1:1200000-2400000 GCF_004359195.1 Chryseobacterium salivictor
TAATGATGCGCCATAATTTCGATATTCGGTGATTTGTTCACCGTTGCCAATAAAGCGCGTTCTATTTCAGCGCCGGTAATATCTTTGTGATGAACAATGCGGTTTTCGGTATGTCCGCCTTCTCTGCCGAGCATGAGGTGACCGTCTTTTTGGTCAAAATTAGTTCCCCAGTCCACAAGTTCTTTAAATCTTTCGGGACCTTCGCGAACGACCATTTTTACCACTTCAAGATTATTTTCACCATCGCCGGCTCTCATGGTGTCATCGATATGTTTCTGAAAATTATCTTTGTCGAAATCGGTTACTACGGCCAATCCGCCCTGCGCATATTTGGTGTTGCTTTCGTCTTCATCGGCTTTGGTGACGATGATTATTTTTGCCTCGGGCATTCTTTCGGATATTTTTATCGCATAAGAAAGTCCGGAGATTCCTGATCCGATGACGAGTACGTCTGCTTTTATCATGGAGTTATTTTGGTGTAATGAATGAAAATTTAGACCTTATTTTAAATAAACTTAAACAGTTTATCATTCGGTTTTCTTACTTTTTTTAAATTCTGAAATTGGTCTTCTTCCGATCGGTACCCAAGCGCTAAAGTCACTGCGACTTTTTCTTTTTCGGTATCAATCCCTAAAACAATATCGATTTTTTCCTGACTGAAGCCTTCCATCGGGCAGGTGTCTACATTTTCTAAAGCCGCCGCAAACATCAGATTTCCCAAAACAATATAGCTCTGTTTATCTGCCCAAATCATCACTTCTTCTGAATCTAAATGCTGAATATGTTTGCTGATACTTTCTTTAAATGGATTTAAACTTTCCAGAGGAACTTCTCTGGTTTCTGAAATATGATTAAAATAATTGCCGATATATTCATTGCCAATATTGTTTTTCGAAACAATAACAATCAAATGCGAACACGTTGAGATTTGCGATGGATTGTAAAAGGCAGGAATGAGTTTCTGCTTCATTTCCGGACTTTGCACAATAAGGAGCCGATAAGGCTGCAGTCCCAATGAACTAGCCGAAAGTCTTGCCGCTTCAAGGATATGGAAGAGCACATCGGACGAAACTGTTTTTTCAGGATCAAATTTTTTAACCGAATATCTTTTGTTGAGTGCTTCAAGGTAATTCATCTAACAAAGATAAATAAATGAGCCGGAAGTTGGGTGGGTGAATTTCTTTAAGTGAATTTCTAAAGGTGAATTTTAAAAGTGAATGGTGAATTTCTTCGGGTCAATTTTAAAAGTGAATTTAATAAATATTAAGTTTAGAAAATTCACCATTTCACAGCAACGATACTTGACCATTAAATTGACCATTCACTGCGAAGCTAACTAACCATTCACTGCGGAGTAAATTCACGCAAAGTAATTTACCGTCAGAAAAGCCCGCCGTTCTGTTGTTTCTCGAAAAATTCATCAATTTGAAGAGGTTCCGTTTGGGCGGCTTTTACGGCAAGTTGATCGCAGATTTCATTTTCGAGATGGCCTGCATGACCTTTAACCCAATGAAAAGTGGTTTGATGTGCTTTAATTAAAGGAACCATTCTTTTCCACAAATCAGGATTTTTTACATTTTTAAAACCTTTTTTAATCCAACCGAAAATCCATTTCTGATTAATCGCGTCAGAAACATATTTGCTGTCGGTGTAAATGTGAATGTCATTTTCGGTAGATTTCAGTTTTTCCAAAGCGGTTATCACCGCCAACAATTCCATGCGGTTGTTGGTTGTGAGGCGAAACCCCTGCGAATATCTTTTTTCGTAATTTTTTTCGGGAACCTTCATCACGATTCCGTAACCCCCTTTTCCGGGGTTACCACTACAGGCGCCGTCGGTATAAATTTCAATTCTAAGACCCATTCCTAAAATTGAAAATCGTCATCATCATCCGCATCATTCATCGACGAACCGGAAAGGTTTTGGTTGCTTGGTAAATCGAAAGCAGCACCGGGATCGATGGTAGTTTTAATTTTTTCAAAACCTCCCGGAGTATCCTGTTGTCCAAAATTCGAAGACTGGTAACCGTAGCCACCGCCTCCACCAAATAAATCAAGGTCGGCAAATTTGGCAATATTTTTATGGAAAGACATTCTCACATCTGCGGTAGCACCATTACGGTGTTTTGCGATAATCAGTTCTGCCTGGTTTTCTGTGGAGGACTCACCGCCGTCTTCATCATTGTCCCAAGTGGTGATTTTATAATATTCCGGACGGAAAATAAACGAAACAATATCGGCATCCTGCTCAATCGCTCCAGATTCCCGAAGGTCAGAAAGCATCGGTCTTTTTCCAGGTCGTGTTTCCACACTTCTTGAAAGCTGAGAAAGTGCAATAACAGGAACATTCAGCTCTTTTGCAATTGCTTTCAGGGAACGGGAGATCATTGCAATTTCCTGTTCACGATTTCCTGCTCCCCCTTTTCCGGAATTTGCGGTCATCAACTGAAGATAATCGACCATGATGATTTTTACTCCATGCTGCATGACCAATCTCCGGCATTTTGCCCGAAAATCGAATACAGAAAGGGAAGGTGTTTCGTCAATATATAAAGGAGCGTTTTCTAAAGCGGAAACATTGGAGAATAAACGTTGCCATTCTTCATCGTTCATTTGTCCTTTTCGTAATTTCTCAGAAGAAATTCCCGTTTCTGAAGCGATCATTCTGGTAATCAACTGAACGGAAGCCATCTCCAGCGAGAATAAAGCCATCGGAATATTATGTTCTACCGCAATATTTCTTGCCATAGAAAGCAGGAAAGCGGTTTTGCCCATTGCCGGACGGGCCGCAATAATAATTAAATCGGAATTTTGCCAACCACCGGTTTCTTTATCAATATCTTTAAATCCGGACGGGATTCCGGAGATTCCCTCTTTGTCTTTTAAGGCTTTAATGGTTTCAATGGCCTGGCTAACCAAAGTATTCGCAGTGTCGAAACCTTTTTTAATAGTTCCGTTTGTAATTTCAAAAAAGGATTGTTCGGCTTTATCCAAAAGCTCGAAAACATCGGTAGATTCTTTATAAGAACTGTCGATCACATTGGCGGAAACATTAATCAGACTCCGCAGAATGAATTTCTCTAATATCACCCGGACATGGTACTCAATATGCGCACTGGAAGAGACTCCCATCGTTAAATCAATGATGTAATGATCTCCTCCTGCAAGTGCTAATTTATCGGTTTTCTTTAATTCCTGAATTACCGTCATTAAATCGACGGGATGATTACCTTCGAAGAGACGGACGATTACGCGGAAGATTTCCTGGTGTCTTGGGTCGTAAAAAACATCCGCGGTCAATAAATCAATGGAATAATCCAGTCCTTTTTTATCAATTAAAAAAGTGCCGATAACGAGTTTCTCGAATTCTATTGCATTGGGAGGCATTTTGCCGTCGGAAATAGAAAGTTCCTTAGCGAAATTACCATGAATTAGTGAAGATAAAGTTTCCTTTTGTGCCATATGACAAAGATAGTTTTTTTAAGTTTTTATTCCGAATATTTAATCAACAATGTCCTGGGTTTTAAGGTCAATAAGTTGTTTGTTAGTGAATTGCAGTGTTGATAAGTCGGAAATTAAACAGTTTTTATTTTGGCGAGGATTGAAACGGAAATTCTTTTTTTTGGCGCTGCCAAAGGTGCAGCAAAAAAGATTGGAGGGAAGAGCCGGACCGAATTGGTTAGAAGTTCTACACTGTTTAGTCTTAAAAAATTAATAGTTCATTTTGCGGAGTTTTGGAACGGTGGTTCCGACTAAAAGTGCGATTAAAACGGTCATGGTTCCCCCAAAAACGACGGATCGAACAACGCCTAAAAGTTTGGCTGCAACGCCACTTTCGAATTGACCCATTTCGTTGCTCGACATGATGAAAATGGAATTCACGCTTAAAACCCGGCCGCGAATATGATCGGGCGTTTTCAGTTGTACAATCGTACCGCGGATGACCACCGAAATTCCATCGAGCATTCCACTGGCCACCAATAAGAAAAAGGAGAGCCAGTATAATTTAGAGAAACCGAAACCGATGATGCACAGGCCAAAACCTGCCACGGCAACGAGTAAGATTTTACCTTGATTTTTGGTTAACGGTACAAACGCCAGAGTCATGATAATACACATGGAGCCGATATCTGAAGCAGCATTCAGCAAGCCGAAACCTTCGGATCCTACATCTAAAATATCGGTAGCGAAAACCGGAATCATGCCGACGGCACCGCCAAAAAGGACGGCGAACATATCAAGGCAAAGTGCGCCCAAGATTTCTTTTGTTTTGTAAATGTAGGCGATTCCTTCGCGCATACTTTCTACCACGCCCATTGTTCGGTCGCTGTTTTCTGAAGGGTGTTTTTTCAGAGACCAAAAGAAAATGGAGGAGAAAATCATTAATCCGACAATCACGAGGATTGTTCCGGAAATATCAATCCAGTGAATAAGAAAGCCACCCAAAGCATGGCCAGAAACAGAAGCGGTAAGAAAGGTCGCCTGGTTGAGTGTGATAGCGTTCGGAAGTTGATCTTTTGAAACTATCTTTGGAATCATTGAAGGAATTATAGGGCCGATAAATGCGCGGCAAAATCCGGTACAAAAAATGACGGCATAAATAAAATAAGAAATCTGGATATTGCTGAAGTGCAGTAAACTGTGACCAAAAAAGGCGGGAACCGCCAATAAGCCGATGAGCAAAACATAAGCGTAATTGCAGATCAGCAAGAGTCTTTTCTTCTCAGAATTATCGATAACGTGGCCGGCGTATAAGGCAGTTGATACCGCAGGAATAACTTCTGACAAGCCAATCAACCCAATGGCGAAAGGATCTTTGGTTAATTTGTAAATCCACCAGCCCATCAGTGTTGCCAACATTCTGAAAGATAAGATCAGAAAAAAACGGCCGGTCATCAAGTTCCGAAATTCTGCTATTTTTAAGGTCTGAATAGGTTGCAATGAAATCATTTTGCAAAAGTAAATTTTAGGAACGAAAAATCATTTATTAATTTGCCACGAATGCACGAATTTTTTTCTATAAGTTAGTTGTTGCTTTCCAATAATTGAAATGAAGTAATGTTAAAAAAATGGAGATTCGTGAATTCGTGGCTTCCCATTTTGCATTAAGTTTTTGCCACGAATACACGAATTTTTCTTCAACAGCTTGTTCCTTTTAAATGGACCTTTTCCTATGATTGAAATGAAGTAATGTTAAAAAAAATGGAGATTCGTGAATTCGTGGCTTTTAGAAACACTTAAGTTTTCCAAAAAAAATTATCTTTGAAAAATGAATTGGATTTTACTCATTATCGGCGGCTTATTTGAAACCGGCTTTGCCACTTGTCTCGGAAAAGCGCAAGAAACAACCGGAAGAGAAAGTTATTTTTGGTGGGCAGGTTTTGCAATTTCTCTTTTTCTGAGTATGTTTCTTTTATACAAGGCAATTTCTGTTGGCGCCAGTCCCATTCCTGTTGGGACAGCGTACGCAGTCTGGACGGGAATTGGTGCGGTAGGTGCTGTTTTTATGGGAATATTTATATTCGATGAGCCTGCGACTTTCTGGCGAATATTTTTTGTTTTCACTTTGATTGCTTCGGTGATTGGGCTGAAAGTGGTTTCTAATTAGGACAACATAGAAGAAGCCGTCTCAACACTTATTGAAACGGCTTCTTTTTTTATTTGTATTTTTTCTAATATGCTATTTCTTAACGATTTTTGAAGTTTCGATTAATTCGCTTCCAGAATATACTTTAACAACATAAGCAGCTTTTGGAAGTCTTTCTATATTGATCGATGTTTCAGAAGAACTGATTACCAGTTTTCCGGTCATATCAAAGATTTCAGTTTTGGAAATAGAATTCTTTTTGTTGGCCTTTAAGTTAATTACATTAACTGCTGGGTTTGGGTAGATGGAGACGTTTCTAAGATTAGAATATACATTTGTAGTACCCAACTGGTTTTCTCCTGTAATCGTGAATGCAAGCCCTTCAAAAGTTTCACCTAGCAAACTTGAAATAGTTGTCCAGGAGGTTGCTCCTTCTTCAAATAAATCAGCCTCATCGATTAGCACAGGTTCTGAGTAATTATCATTTCCTAAAGCCCAGTAGAATGTTTCATCCTCATCGTAACCGTAATCGTAACCAAGATCAACTTTAGGCGCAAAAGCCACCCAATATTTTTTATTGGCTTTCAATGTTAGGTTTTGTCCCAATGCCTTAGTAACATCAACTTCAAAGGTGAAATCCACATCATCCGCGGAAAGGGTCGCAGCGCTATTGGTTTCGTCGATATTTATGACAGCAACCGCCGTGCTTAGATCACTTGGTTTTCCAGCGGGAAAACCGTTGTTGTCATTGAAGATATACATTTTTAATCCCAGATAAACTTCTGGTAAATCACCATAGAACTGACTTCCATAAAAAACAAATTTCTCAATTTTGGTGTCTTCAGAAAGTTGAAAGTCATCTGCCGCAAAAACTTGATAATCGTCTTGATCTACCATTGATATGATTCCATTTGAGAAATCAGGTGCTTGATCAAATTTTATTTCATTTGCTTTTAAATGGGATACAAATGGTTTATGGGTCTCATTTTTGCTTGGTTTTTTAAAGCTTTTAATCTGCGCATTTGAGAATGTCATCGCTAACATCGTTCCTAAAAAATAGATTTTTTTCATTAAATATAATTTGAATTAATATTTTCAAATGTAATAAAAATTTATTAAAATATTAAATATTTTGTTAATTCGGTACTTATAAATAGGTGTTGGTGTGAGTATTTATCCGAATTTGATTGTTTGCAGAATGTTTTTTGAATTTCAGATGCTGTTGTTTTTGTCAGGATGAAAATTATTTAGAGTTAATTATTGTCCTCCGATGGCGAGCCCGAACCCCTCACCTAAAGCTCGCATTGTGTCTGCAATGATATAAGTTATGACCAAAAGACCAACGGTTCCACCGATTAAAATAACGGTTGCGCCAGTCTTATTTTGATTAATTTCTTTGATGTCCTTTTTGGAGATGGCAATCCGCTGATCGTTTCTGGTTCCGATAATGCTGTCTTTTTCCACTGAGGTGACGTCAACAAAAAATTTACGGTCACTTTTGTCATAAACAGTATATCTCGTTCCAGCCTTGATGTTGTCGAAATTCCCCTGATCTGTGTAAACACTGTATTTCGTCGAAACACACGAAGTGCTGATCAGAAGAATTAAAAAGCAAAAGAAATATTTCATCATTTAAGGTTTTTTCAAATACTAGCTCCTGTGTGTTTCAAGGAAATCGCCAATTTTGCGGTCATTAGCTAATCGTGGTATTTTATTCTGACCACCAAGCTTTCCTTCAGACCTGGCATAATCCTGAAAAGCATTTTTCTTTAATGTTGTAATTACAAGAGGTTGCAGGATTTTACCGGAAATTAAATCATTATAATATGTGTTTCTTTTCCGCATTTCATCATCCAGATTTTTTCTGAAGTTTTCCAGGTTTTCGGGCTCTTTTTCAAATTCGATAAACCATTCGTGATAGGGTAAACCTTCCGTGGGATTTACTTGTGGAGCTAAATGAAACTCTGTAATCTGTGCCGGAAATTTTTCTACCGTTGCTTTTAAAGCTTCTTCTACTTCAAAAGCAATCACGTGTTCGCCAAAAGCAGATGTGAAATGTTTTGTTCTCCCCGATACCAAAATCCGGTAAGGATCCTTAGAAATAAACCGTACAACATCACCGATGGAATACGCCCAAAGTCCGGAATTTGTCGTTAAAATCAAAGCGTAATCTTTATGAAGTTCGATCTCTTTTAAAGTCAGTCTTTTCGCCTCTGGTTTCCCGTATTCTTCCAGCGGGACAAATTCATAGAAAATTCCGTGGTTGGTGAGCAGCAGTAGGCCTTCTTTTTCAAAATTATCCTGAAACGCAAAAAATCCTTCACTTGCGGGGAAAGTCTGCAAAGTATCCACAGGTTTTCCCAGAAGTTCATTCATTTTTTCGCGGTACGGTTCATAATTGACGCCGCCGGTAATAATGAGCTGAAGATTGGGGAAAAGTTCTGTAATTTTTTTTCCGTTCCGTTCGATCAGTTTTTCAAAATACATAATCAGCCAAGGCGGAATTCCCGAAATCAAAGTCATGTTTTCCTTTTCAGTTTCTTTTACGATTTCGTCAACTTTGGTTTCCCAGTCTTCGATGAGGTTTGTTTTTAAACTCGGCAGGCGGTTTTTCTGTAAATAAGACGGAATGTGATGTGCAACAATTCCGGAAAGTCTGCCGGTTTTAATTCCGTTGATTTCTTCCAATTCAGGACTTCCCTGCAAAAAAATCATTTTTCCGGTAACGAAATCAGCATTGTTTTTTTGTGCGATATAATGAAAAATCGCGCTTTGTGCTGCCGCGATTTGGTAAGGCATTCCTTCTTTTGAAATGGGAATATATTTGGATCCCGATGTCGTGCCAGAAGTTTTAGCGAAATATTCCGGCGTATCGGTCCAGAGAATCTGTCGCTGGCCTTTTTTTACTTTTTCGATATAAGGTTTTAAGTCTTCATAATCAGCAATTTGTACGTGCGACTGGAAGTCTTGAATGCTTTTTATATTTTCAAACTGATGGGTTCTTCCAAACAGGGTTTTCTCAGCAGTTTTTACCAGAGAAAGTAAAAGTTCTTCCTGGTTTTTAACTGAATTTGCTTTAAAGGATTGGGTTCCTTTAACGTGATTTTTTGCCCAGATTAAAGCAATGTTTTTCTTAATGAAATTGATCATAACGCAAATTTAAAGCATTTTAGAAATAAACCTTTAGTATAAAGAAAAATTACGCACCGAACTTCTGTTTTAAAAATTATAGCGGTATCCCAATCCTAAACTCAGGAAGGTAGAGCGGTTATAAAACTTCTTGGTTTCTGGATTTTCATTGTAAACATTCCCGAAATAAACATTGACTTTCGCTGCGACAAAGACCTGTTGATAACCCTCGCGATCCAATGCATATAAAGCTTTTCCGCCAAGATTAAAGCCAGTTGCATTCTCTTTTAATTTTTGATTTTCGGCGTCAACTAATAAATTAGTTTGGCGGTAATAGCTGAATCCCGCCATTTCTTCAATTGAAAAATCCTCGGAAATAATTTCGCGGTGCGTCAGGTACAAATCGATATTGGTGATGGTTGGTGAGCCGATATTTCCGTAACGGTTTTGTTCGCCGTATTTCACATTAGAAAACAGCAAATTGTAATCTAATCCAATTCCGAAATTAATGGGAGTCATCAAGTTCCCCCCAAAACCGAAACCGTAAAAAGGCATGAGTAATTTTGCCAAATGATTATTGCCAATGGGTTTCATTACAATCATTTTGGTTTCGATATTAGAAACAACATCCAGTTTGTTTGTTTTTTGCTGGCCGAAAATTAAAGTTGAAATTCCGAAAAAAAGCAGAAATGTAATTCTCATCATTTCAGGTTTATGTCATTAAAAATAATATACGTAGTCCCAGATGGGATAAGGATTTCCAAAGAATCGGAAGAAATCGTACAGCCTGGTTTTGAGGAAGAAAATGATTTTATTTTTTCATTTAAAACCAAGGAAAACGAATCCGAAAGCAGCGGACCTGAAACATTAAATTGGCCTGAGCCGGTCGGCATGGTTTCGCCGATGTTTTTTTCATCGCTTTTAATAATTATTTTTATTTTATTGAAGTCGGATTGAGATCCGGTGATTTTTCCTTCCACATAAGCTCGGGAATTGTTTCTGTTTTCCGAGGTACAACCCACAAAAAGGCAGAGTGAAAAAAGAAGGATCATTGCAAAAAAACGCTGCATAAATTTTTTATTAAAGATATAAAAAAGCCCCGAAATAAATTCCGGGGCTCAACGTATTCAAACTGTATTATTTTGTTTTGTATCTTTTATCAGGCGTTCCGTCTTTTTTCAGATGGGCATTGGCTTTGTATCTTCTGTCAGGCGTTCCGTCTTTTTTCATTTTTACTGCAGAGGTCTTTGCGGCCGGTTTTTCTGCTGTTGCAGATTTTGCGACTGCTTCTTTTTTTGCAGTTTCCATTTTCTCTGATTTAGCAGGAGCCATTTTTGCAGTTGATTTTGGCGTCACCTGTTGAGCATTTGCAAGTCCAAGGGCTACCACCAAAGACAATGCGGCTAATAGTTTTTTCATTTGTATATGTTTTAAATGCTTGATATAATGTTTTTTAACGATATAAAATTAAATAATTTACCGTACCGAAAATTTCTTCCGAATAACTTTAACCAAACTTTAACACATCTTTATCAGCGCTGAAATTTTTTAGTCTCATCGTGAACCACACAAAGATTTTATTTGCAAATTTGTTGTTTTACTTACTTTTTTAGGACAAAAAGAAGTTACAGCGAAACGTAGAAGAAATATATTTTTAGTACTAATTACGGATATGCATTATCTAAACCTTTCAAAAAAAAACTGTTTCAATCAAATGAAACAGTCGGTGTGAAAATAAGTGATATAATTTATCTCGTGCAGTTTGCAGTCCAGGTTTTCCCGTTAGCGGTATATAAAATTTTCAACTCATTATTATCAATTCTAATGTAAGAGGTGGTTGTTCCTCCTACCATCACCAAAACATGGTCACCTTCTTTTTTGAATTCAACACCATTCAGATCAGGAATCCCATCAGAAAACCGGAAATTGTATTTTGTACCACTTGCAATTTTGGTTACGAAAACACTTCCGCCGTCTTTGGATATGGTTGAATTTGCATCGTTGTAAGAAATGCTGCCTTTGTAAGTTCCGGCGAAAAAGTCGTTGTCTGCCGGGTCGTCATCACTTCTGCAGGAAGTAAACGCAAATAAAGAGAATGCAACAACGAATAATCCGAGAAATCTAAATGCTCTTTCAACAGTTGTCTTTCTTTCGTTTTTTAAATTTTTCGATTTCATAATTTTTTATTTAAAGTTAAGTTCAACACCAGCCAAACTTTATGCCGGGCTTTTTTCAGCACCCAAGTTTTAGGAAAACATTAAGAGTTTTTAGAAGTATTTAAAACCTTTATGCGGAATACGACCGATCATAAAGGGTAATTTTACCTCTGGAATTAATAAACAAATAATCCTTAAATTTGTACTTTCAAACGATTTCGGAACAATCCCGAAATCGCTTTTCCCGTTTTAGACCTTCTCATTTTAAAGACGGGTTTTACCGTCAGAACATTTATGCAGTTAAAAAATATCACCGATACATTTCTCCCACAGCTTCTTCATTTAGGATTTGGAAAAGAGCTGTTTATGCAGCTCGAGCAGAATAAACATCTTACGGTAAAGTCATTTGCCGGTTCTTCGCCAGCGGTTTTTGCCGCAGAATTATTTCTGATTAAAAAGAAATCGCTTTTGTTTCTGACCGATGACAAAGAAGATGCGTTGTACATCACTTCAGAATTAGAGGATTTGCTGGGCAAAGAAAATGTGCTTTATTTCCCGCCGACTCATTTGGAGCCTTATCAGATTGAGAAAACTCAAAATGCGAATTTGGTTTTAAGAACCGAAGTTTTGAGTAGAATTCATAACGATAAAAAGCCAAAAGTCATGATCGCGCCATTTGGGTCTTTAGCTGAAAAAGTGATGAAGAAGGTTGATTTCAAAGCGATTTCTCACACGATCAAAACGGGCGATCAGCTGGATTTTAATTTTACTGAGGAATTACTGCATCAGTTTAATTTCAATCATACCGATTTTGTTTCCGAACCTGGCGAGTTTTCTGTGAGAGGAGGAATTGTCGACGTTTTTTCCTATTCCAATGAAGAGCCCTACCGGATTACTTTTTTCGGAAATGAAGTGGAAAGCATTAAGACTTTTGATATCGAAACACAGCTGTCCAAAGAGAAAGTAAGAGAATTTCAGTTGGTTTCGAATATGAATTTTTCAGCGCAGGGAACGAAGGTTTCTTTGTTTGATTTGGCACCGAAAGATTTAGTTGTAATCACCAAAAATGCTTTTGCAGGTTTTAATATAATTAAAAATTTCTATACAAAAGCAGAAGAAAAGTTTGGAACATTAGGAACTGAAATCAGACATCTGACGCCAGAACAGCTTTTTGTTTCCGGAGAAGATTTCGCTAAAGATATCAATCAATTTGAATGGATCGATTTTACTTTACAGGAAGTGAAGGGAAGTGACGCGGCAATTGTACAGCTGAATCAAACGCCACAACCGGGTTTTCATAAAAAGTTTGAATTGTTACTTGAGGATTTAGAGGAAAAGCAAAATGATGGTTTTGAAACCTGGATTTCATTTTCCACGGAAAAACAGAAAGAACGGCTGGAATCTATTTTTGAAGATTTATCAGCACAGAAAACAGGTTCAGAAAATAATGAAACTTCCCTGGACGGAAAATCAAAAACATTATTTAAATCTTTTAAATCAGAACTTCACGAGGGTTTTGTTGATTTGGACCATAAAATTTCAGTTTACACTGATCACCAGATTTTTGACCGTTACCAGAGATTTAAAGCCAAAAATGCATTTGCAAAATCTGAACAGATTACGCTGAAAGATTTAATGCAGATGAAAGTGGGCGATTATGTCACCCATATCGATCATGGAATCGGGAAATTCATGGGTTTGGTGAAAGTGAATAATAATGGAAAAGTTCAGGAATGTTTTAAACTGACTTATAAAAATGGAGATTTGCTTTATGTGAGCATTCACTCCTTAAATAAGATTTCAAAATATAATGGTCCGGACGGACGGGAAATCGTGTTGTCAAAACTCGGTTCGCCAGCCTGGAAAGCTTTAAAACAAAAAACAAAAGCGAAAGTAAAACAGATCGCTTTCGACCTGATCCGTTTATATGCACAGCGGAAGACGGCCAAAGGTTTTGCCTTCACGCCGGATTCTTATCTGCAGAACGAACTCGAAGCCAGTTTTATTTATGAAGATACGCCCGATCAGGAAAAAGCAACGGTCGATGTGAAAACGGACATGGAAAATGATACCGTGATGGACCGTTTGATTTGTGGTGACGTAGGTTTCGGGAAAACAGAAATTGCGATCAGAGCTGCATTTAAAGCGGCGACTGATGGAAAACAAGTGGCGATTTTGGTGCCGACCACGATTTTGGCTTTTCAGCATTACCGGAGTTTTACCGAAAGACTGAAAGATTTCCCCGTGACCATTTCTTATATGAACCGTTTCCGCACGGCAAAACAAAAAGCGGAAACGCTGGAAGGATTGAAATCCGGGAAGATCGATATTGTGATCGGAACCCATCAATTGGTTGGAAGTTCAGTAAAATTTAAAGATCTCGGTCTTTTAATTATTGATGAAGAACACAAGTTCGGAGTTGCGGTTAAGGACAAATTGAAAACGATAAAAAGTAATGTGGATACTTTAACACTGACGGCGACGCCAATCCCGAGGACTTTACAGTTTTCATTAATGGCGGCCAGAGATTTATCAGTCATTAAAACACCACCGCCAAACCGTCAGCCTGTTGAAACGCAGATTGTTGGTTTTGATGAAGAAATAATCCGGGATGCCATTTCTTATGAACTTCAAAGAGATGGACAAGTTTATTTCATTAATAACAGAATTGAAAACCTGAAAGATATTGCGGGCTTGATTCAGCGTTTGGTTCCCGATGCGAAAGTAATTACAGGCCACGGACAAATGGACGGCAAACAACTGGAACGGAATGTTCTGGATTTTATGGAAGGCAAATATGATGTTTTGGTTTCAACGACGATTATCGAAAGTGGAGTGGATGTGCCGAATGCGAACACGATTTTCATTAATGATGCCCAACGTTTTGGGATGGCAGATATTCACCAGATGCGTGGTCGGGTCGGACGAAGTAACAGAAAAGCTTTTTGTTTTCTGATTACGCCGCCGTTTGATATGGTGACCAATGACGCGCGGAAAAGACTGGAAGCAATCGAGCAGTTTTCGGATTTGGGAAGTGGTTTCCAGATCGCAATGAAGGACTTGGAAATTCGTGGTGCCGGCGATTTGTTAGGAGGTGAACAAAGTGGTTTCATTAATGAAATGGGTTTTGATACTTATCAGAAAATCATGCAGGAAGCTTTGGAGGAATTGCAGAATGATGAGGAATTCGAAGATTTATTTGATAATGAAGAAGACCGCAAAAAACTGTTCAAATCGAGCAAAGAAGTGAATATCGATACGGATTTGGAACTGATGTTGCCGGATTCTTACGTTCAGAGTATTGAAGAACGGTTATCGCTGTATCAAAAATTAGCAGAAATAGAAAGCAAAGAAGAATTGCAGAAATTAGAAAGTGAATTAATCGACCGTTTTGGAGCTTTGCCCGCTGAAGCGATCAATCTTCTGAAATCGGTAGAACTAAAATGGATTGCCGCGGAAATTGGTTTTGATAAAATCGTGGTGAAAAACGGGGTTTTCCTCGGGTATTTTCCATCCAATCCTCAGGATAAGTTTTATCAGAGTGAAAAGTTCAGGAACATTATTTCTTATTTGTCAAAGAATCCGAAAGAAGCGACTTTGAAGGAAAAAGTCAGCAAGGAAGGAAATCAGCTCATGATGAGAAAAGAAAATGTACAGAATGTAGATGAAGTTAATGGCGTTTTGGAAAGGATATTAGGAATTAATTAATAATTTTAGAAAAATTAGAAATGAAGAAACTTATTTTACTCTTCTTATTTCTGTTCTCGGTAAAAATTTTTGCGTGTAAATGTGGGAATTCTGGTGAGATTGGAATTCAATACCAAAATGCAGATTTCGTTGGTGAAATAGAAATCACCAAAATTTATGGTAATAATTTGAAAAGCAGGATATATAAAGCGGATGTTTCTGTTTTGAAAATTTATAAAGGTAAATCGTTCGGAACTGTAGAAATTTCTGGACTGATTAATGATATCCAAAGCGCAGCATGTGAAGTTGATTTAAAAGTAGGCGAAAAATATTTAATTTATCTTTCTAAGAATGATGGAGATAATGTAATTTCGATGACAACAAACAGAAAATCTCTTGGTTCTGAAAAATATACGATTTCTGCATGTACTCCAAAAACATTTATTTCTGATGTAACTGACCAAAAGCTGAAAACTGAAAGACAAGTTGATGAATTTTTAAGCAAAAGCAAAGAAAAATTGAATCAGGTTTTCTTTTTAGATGAGTCAGTAAGCGAAAATTCAAAAGGTGATTTTAAAGATTATGAAATATCAGATGCTAAAAATAAGTTTGCAGTTTATAAGTTAAAGGTTAATGAAAAGTCGAAAATTGATCATATTGAAGCAGTACAGAATTTTGAAAGTTCGAAAGACTTAGAAATTATGAATTTAATGAAGAAAAATTTTGTCATAGGAAAAGATTTTTTTTCGGAAGTTAGAAATGAAGAAGTATTGCTAATACTTTTCTACAGACCGGAAAATAAAGGGTCAGATTATGCGGATACTCTTTCGGGTGAATTGAAGTAAAAACTTATTGTTTTAAAGTGTTTAGGGAAATAAATCGATTCATATAATTTCTAAAAAAAGAGTACTTTTGCTAAAATCAATTTTAATAATGAAAAAGCTTTTCGGATTTTTAAGTTTTGTTTTCAGTTTAGCTATTTTGTTTTCCTGCGAACCGGGTCGTGATGAAAATGGCGATTTGCTTTTTGGGGTCAATAATCCGGGTGAAACAGGTGGCGGCGGTGGACCAACCGGCGTTGTGAAGCAGTTGAAATCTGTTACTTCAAAAGAAGATACTGGCGAAACCATAACTTATAATTACAGCTATTTATTGGGAAAACTGGTCAATGTGAAAACGAGTGATAACTCTATTTCTTACAGTTTGTCTTATGATAATAACACTGTTAATAAAATAACAATTGTACAGAAAGAAGGATCGGTAATCACCACCACCGATTATGCAGTTACCTATAATAACGGAAAATTTGTTGAAGCAAAGGGAACCGGTAAAGAAGATACAGGGAATTCTTTTACCAATACCATCACTGCAAATTATACCAATAATAAGGTATCGAAAATTTCATCAAAAATGGTAGGGATTGATACCGCGGATCCCAATATTACTTACGATATGTTTACGCTACAGAGTGATATCACTTATGCCGGAAATAATATTTCTACATGGAAGTTTTCCACCATATTTCCTGCAACTCCGCCGGTTAGCATTCCGCCGATTGTCATTTCGAGTGTGTTGAGTGACTATGATACCAAAATCAATCCTTTTAATACTTTGCCAGAAGCTTATAATATTGTAAGTTCTCTCTACGGATTTGACAGTTTTGCGGTGATTGGTTTTTCAGCAAACAACTACAGAAAAGTTACGGTGGAAGGACAGTCGTTAACCTATGTTTACACTTATGATGCAGACGGTTATCCGACAAAGGCTGTTGCTTCCGGTAATCTGGGAACTTTAACATTTCAATACCAATAAAATTTCAACATGAAATACCTGATCGTAGGTCTCGGCAACAAAGGAGATGAATATACTGAAACCCGGCATAACGTCGGGTTTAAAGTTGCGGAGAAAATTGCCGAAACCATTGATGCTCCTTTTAAATCCTCCAACTTCGGCTTGCTTGCAGAAGGTAAATATAAGGGAAGAAAAGTCTTTATCCTGAAACCGGATACCTATATGAATCTTTCAGGAAATGCGGTGAAATTCTGGTTGCAAAAAGAGAATATTCCGGTGGAAAATTTAATGATTGTTACCGATGATCTGTCTTTGCCATTCGGAACATTAAGAATGAAAATGAAAGGTTCTGATGCCGGTCATAATGGGCTGAAAAGCATTCAGGAGCAGTTACAGACACAGAATTATCCACGATTAAGATTTGGGATTTCTGCCGAGTTTAGCGAAGGAAAACAAGTGGATTACGTTCTTGGAAAATGGGAAGGCGAAGAAAAAGAAAAACTTCCCGAGAGAATCGAGAAGTTTTCTAAAGCGTGTTTGTCCTTTGTATTTGCCGGAATTCAGAATGCGATGACGGCCTTCAACGGGAAATAATTTCAGAATGCGCACAGATTCTATAGATTTTCACAGATTTTTTTAATGATGATCTGTGATAATCTGTGAAATCCGTGCGTAATATAAGAATGAGTTAGATGCAAATAAACGCTATTTTTTCTTCCGGCTCATCACCCAATCCGAATTGGTGAGATTATAAATCTTCTGAATATCTTTCAGAATCTTCTCAAAATCAATTTCCAGGTCGATGATTTTTCCTGTTGCCATATCGAAAACCCAACCGTGAACGATAGGATATTCGTCTAAAATATATTCCTCCTGAACCGATGCCATTTTGATAACGTTGATACACTGTTCCTGCACATTCAGTTCGACCAAACGGTCGTAGCGTTTTTGCTCATCTTCAATGGCATCCAGTTCTGCCTGATGTAACCGGTAAACATCGCGAATTGTTCTCAGCCATGGATTCAAAAGACCCAGATCCTGCGGTGTCATTGCCGCTTTAATTCCACCACAACCGTAATGGCCGCAAACGATAATATGTTTCACTTGCAAATGTTCAACTGCATACTGGATGACTGCGGTAGAGCTCATGTCTAAAGTGTTCACGACATTGGCGATATTTCGGTGAACAAAAAGTTCGCCCGGTTTCATGCCCATCATTTCTTCTGCAGAAACACGACTGTCAGAACATCCGATATATAAATACTCTGGAGTTTGCGTTGCAGAAAGTGTTTTAAAAAAATCTGGATTTTCTGCCAGTTGTGCTTCCATCCATTTTTTATTATTTTCGAATAGTTTTTCGTAGGATTTTTTCATGCCATAATATTTCGGAGTAAAAGGATTTTTCGCTTTTTGAAAGTAGGTTAATTACCGTTGTAAAAATATGTACTAAAAATTAAATATAAAAGAATTAATATAAATTATTCGGACTGGTGTCACATGATCTTAATGCCATCTTCGGTTTCAGAGTTGAAAAATGCTGTTTAATCCCTGAACTACCAGATTTTCCATCCTATGAAAAAAGAGTGCATCAAAAAGCATTTTTTTTATCTGAAGCAAATTCGTTTTAAAACTTTTTGGGCAGTATAAAATTTAGGAAACTGATAGGAAAACTAATAAGGAAGATGATTTCGATTTAAAATTTAAAAACCAATCTCTGTAACAATGTTGGTTTTATTTTATACTTATTACAAAATAAACTCATGAAATTTAAATTTTTAGGGGCACTGGTCATATTTGCAATCACAGTTTCTGTGAATTCATTTGCTCAAGAGGTGCCAAAATACAGTTATACCGAAGCTTTTAAACCATTTTTCTACCAGAATAATGGTACAGAAACCCGCTCGGCAAGTGGGCAACCAGGTCACCATTATTGGCAGAACAGCGCTGATTATGTTTTGAATGCATCTTTAAATGAAGCGAAAAATGAAATTTCAGGATCTGCTGAAATTACTTATACGAACAATAGTTTTGATAATTTGAGTTTTCTTTGGCTGCAGCTGGATCAGAATTTATTTAAAAAAGATTCCCGTGGAAATGCCGTTATTCCCATGGCAGGAAGCAGAAACGGCGCACACGGTGAAGATCTCGACGGCGGTTACACTATAAAATCAGTGGAGATTCTTTCGGCAAATGGAAAGAAATTAAAAATAAATCCCACTTACACGATTTCAGATACCAGAATGCAGATTGATCTTCCGCAGGATCTGAAAGCAAAAGGAGGGATGGTGAAGTTGATCATTCATTATTCTTTTGTTTCTCCGCGTTATGGTTCAGACAGAATGGGAGTTGAGGCTACGAAAAACGGTAATATATTCACGGTTGCACAATGGTTTCCAAGAATGTGTGTTTATGATGACCAGATGGGCTGGAATACTTTGCCGTATTTAGGAGCGGGCGAATTTTATCTGGAATACGGAAATATCACCGCAAATTTAACAGTTCCTTCCAATCATTATGTCGTGGCTTCCGGAGAATTATTAAATCCGAAAGAAGTTTATACCAACGATCAAAATAAAAAATGGGCGGATGCAGGAAACAGCGATAAAACGGTAATCATCCGTTCAGCAGCAGAAGTAAATTCCGCACCAAAAACGGCAACTTCCACCAAAACCTGGAAATTTAAAATAGAAAACACCCGTGATTTTGCCTGGGCTTCGTCGCCTGCGTTTATTTTAGATGCTGCAAAAATTAATTTACCAAGTGGGAAAAAATCTTTGGCAATTTCTGCGTATCCTGTGGAAAGTGACGGAAATGCAGCTTGGGGAAGATCGACCGAATATACCAAAACTTCCATCGAAAATTATTCAAAACGATGGTATGAATACACCTATCCGAATGCGGTAAATGTTGCAGGAAATGAAGGCGGAATGGAGTATCCGGGAATCGTATTCTGTCACATGGATTCCAAAGGTGCCGATTTATGGGGCGTTACCGATCATGAATTCGGTCATAACTGGTTTCCGATGATTGTCGGTTCCAACGAAAGACTCTACGCCTGGATGGATGAGGGTTTGAATACATTCATCAATTCGGTTTCCGAAAAAGATTTTAATAATGGAGAATACTACCAGGCGAAACCTCTTCAGTCGATGTCATCTGCTTTTTACAGTGAAAACATGGAGCCTGTAATGACGGCACCGGACAATTTGAAAGAAAGAAATCTTGGTTATTTAGGTTACTACAAACCAAGTGCAGGAATGCAAATGTTGCGTGAAAATATTTTGGGTGAAGAACGTTTTGATAAAGCCCTTCGCGAATATATCAGGAGATGGGCTTTTAAACATCCGACTCCGGATGATTTTTTCAGAACAGTCGAAAATGTTTCCGGCGAAGAGTTGAACTGGTTTTGGCGAGGTTGGTTTTTAAACAAATGGAAAATTGATCAGGCTGTAAAAAGTGCGAAATACATTAATGGTGATTTTACTAAAGGGGTAATTATTAAAATTGAAAACATCGGACAGTTGCCGATGCCGGTAAATATGGATATCACGTTTAAAGATGGAACTGTTCAGAATGTAAAACTGCCCGTAGAAATTTGGAAACGAAACTCAGAATGGTCTTTCGAAGTTCCGACGAAAAAGGAAATAGTTTCTGTTCAGCTGAATCCAAAAGGAAGTGTGCCAGATGCTAATCCCGCCGATAATATTTTAAAAATGGATAATAAACCGGCAGAAAAAATTTCTTTAACTGATTATGAAGGAAGTTTTTCGAGCAAACAGATCCCTTTGAAAATAGTATTAAAGTCAGATGGAAATAATTTAACAGCCCAGGCAACCGGCCAAACTCCATTTCCATTAGCGTATGAAGGCGACAATAAATTCAGTTTTGAACTGGCAGGAATTGAGCTGGACTTCGCGAAAGACAAGAGAAGTTTCACCCTTATCCAAGGCGGGCAAAAATTTGAATTTACGAAAGAATAAAAAGTTATAATTTTTCAATAACTGAAAACCGTCCTGCGAATTTTTTTGTGGGACGGTTTTTTTGTTTCTCTGGATCAGTATCAAAACTTGGGGACTAAGCAAAAATTTTGGATAATCTGAAAATGATACAGTCCTTAGTCAGCAATCGGATTTCTGTGCGGGAGCTAAAAAGATATTGGAGCTTCGCAAACTATACCCATTTCTCCACATAACCAAAGTGTACTCATCCCCATACCAACCCCTGGCTTATGCTGACTGTATGCTGACTCTTATCATTGATTCAGGATGTGAATATCGGTATTCGGAGAATAATTGAAGGTCTGGCTCCTCTTTATTGGTTGTTTAGATCAGCAGGAATTTAAGAAGTTAACATTCTTCAAAATTAAATATTTATATCTTTCTCCCCAAGTTTTTGTTGTTTCTCTTTCAGGCTATTACTCCAAAAAATAACGCTCTGATTTCTCAGAGCGTTATATCAAAATTTGTAGACCCACAGGGATTCGAACCCCAACTGGCGGTACCAAAAACCGAAGTGCTACCGTTACACCATGGGTCTGTCTTTATTTTGGTGGTGCAAATCTAGAAAAATTTTTCTTATCGAACAATTATTTTTCAAAAACTTTTTAAAAAAGTGAACTTTATTTTTTTTTAGGCATTTTTTTCAAATTTTAAATTCGTATTTTTGAAAAAATAATTTTACAAATGAGCAGTATCGAAGATAAGAAAAAAGCACTGGCTTTGGTGCTTGAGAAACTAGATAAAACCTACGGAAAAGGAACCGTGATGACTTTGGGAGACGCTTCCGCGGATACTTCTATTGAAGTGATCCCCTCTGGTTCATTAGGATTGGATTTAGCTTTAGGAGTGGGCGGTTACCCGAGAGGAAGAGTCATTGAAATTTATGGCCCTGAATCTTCCGGTAAAACCACCTTAACTTTACACGCCATTGCAGAAGCACAAAAATTGGGAGGCATCGCCGCATTTATTGATGCAGAGCACGCCTTCGACCGTCATTACGCATCGAAGTTGGGAATTAACTTAGATGATCTTATTATTTCACAACCGGATAATGGGGAACAGGCGTTGGAAATTGCGGATAATTTAATCCGTTCCGGCGCTGTAGATATCGTAGTGATCGATTCTGTAGCAGCCTTGACGCCAAAAGCGGAAATTGAGGGTGAAATGGGAGATTCTAAAATGGGTCTTCACGCAAGATTGATGTCACAGGCTTTAAGAAAGTTAACAGGAACGATTTCCAAAACAAAATGTACCGTAATCTTCATTAACCAGTTGAGAGAGAAAATTGGAGTGATGTTCGGAAACCCTGAAACCACCACAGGTGGAAATGCATTGAAGTTTTATGCATCCGTAAGGATTGATATTAGAAAAGCAAGTGCGCCGATTAAAACAGGTGATGAAGCGGTTGGAAGCCGTGTGAAAGTGAAGATTGTGAAAAATAAAGTAGCACCTCCATTCAAAATTGCTGAATTCGATATTATGTATGGTGAAGGAGTTTCTAAAACCGGTGAGATTTTGGATGCGTCAGTGGAGATGGGAATTGTGAAGAAAAGCGGATCCTGGTTCAGCTATGGTGATACCAAATTAGGTCAGGGACGTGATGCCGTAAGAGATATGCTGAAAGACAATCCTGAACTTGCAGAGGAACTGGAAGGAAAAATCCGGGAGGAGATTAAAAATAAGAAAGGTTAGTTAGACTTCAGACGGTAGACTAATAGAGGAAAGACAATAGATAATAGACCCCGAATCTTTCGATGATTAAAGACAGCAATTTTTGCTGTCTTTTTTGTGAATGTGAACAACGGAATAATTGTGTGAAAATTATTTTCTTCAATAGAGGCGGGCTTTAGCTAAAATTTATTCCAAGATTTTTTTAAATTTTTGGTAATTTTTTTTAAATCCTTTCTTCTTAATGAAATCCCGCGCTGCAATAGGGATAGAAACGTAAACCCCGCAGAAAGCGTGGGGAAAGAAATGGCTCGAGGAGTTGCAGTGGATAGCCCGACCCGAGCGGTGGGAAAGCTTTGGCGAGGGGATTGCCCAAAAAAAATTGACAATGTGTCACTTTGAGGAGATTGGTGTTTTTTTTGAGACCTGAACTGCATAATTTAAAAATCAATTAACATGACAAAAGGAAATATTAATGTATCGGTGGAAAATATTTTTCCCTTAATTAAAAAGTTTTTGTACAGCGATCACGAAATATTTTTACGTGAACTGATTTCTAATGCGACGGATGCGACCTTAAAACTGAAACATCTGACAAGTATTGGTGAAATTAAAACCGATTACGGACAACCGAAAATCGAAGTTAAAATTGATAAAGAAGCAAAAACACTCCGCATTATCGATCAGGGAATTGGGATGACCGCGGAGGAAGTTGAGAAATACATCAACCAGGTCGCTTTTTCGGGTGCTGAAGAATTTTTGGAAAAGTATAAAGATTCAGCGAAAGATTCGGGAATTATCGGTCATTTTGGTCTTGGATTTTACTCTGCATTTATGGTCGCAGAAAAAGTAGAAATCGTTACCAAATCCTACAAAGAAGAACCGGCGGTTCGTTGGATTTGCGACGGAAGTCCGCAATTTACTTTAGAAGAAGCGACTGATAAAACCGACAGAGGAACGGAAATCATTCTTCACATTGCTGATGATTCTACCGAGTTTTTAGAAGAGTCCAGAATCCGTGAACTGTTATTGAAGTATAACAAATTTATGCCTGTTCCGATTAAATTTGGAACGAGAAAAGAAACTTTGCCTTTGCCGGAAGGTGCTGCGGAAGACGCAAAACCAGAAACGGTAGAAGTCGATAATATCATCAATAATCCAACTCCCGCCTGGACCAAAGCGCCAAGCGAACTGAGTGACGCGGATTACAAAGAATTCTACCACGAGCTGTATCCAATGCAGTTTGAGGAGCCTTTGTTTAATATTCATTTGAATGTTGATTATCCGTTTAATTTAACAGGAATTCTTTATTTTCCGAAATTAACCAACGGTTTAAATATTGAGAAAGATAAAATTCAGTTATACCAAAATCAGGTTTATGTAACTGATGAGGTGAAAGGAATTGTACCTGATTTTTTAATGCTGTTGCGCGGGGTCATCGATTCTCCGGATATTCCGTTGAACGTTTCCCGTTCTTATTTGCAGGCCGACGGTGCGGTGAAGAAAATTTCTTCGTATATCACCAAAAAAGTAGCCGACAAAATGGTTTCTTTATTTAATGAAAACCGCGAAGATTACGAGAAAAAATGGAACGACATCAAAATCGTGATCGAATATGGAATGATTTCCGAAGATAAATTCTTTGATAAGTCCGACAAGTTTGCGCTGTATCCAACAACCGACGGAAAATATTATCTGTGGTCTGAACTGGAAGAAAAAGTAAAACCAATGCAAACGGATAAAGATGGAAACTTCGTTATTTTGTATGCGACAAATGCTGATGAACAGCATGGTTACATTCAGTCTGCAAACGATAAGGGTTATGAAGTGTTGCTTTTGGATTCGCCGATTGTTCCGCATTTGATTCAGAAATTAGAGCAGTCGAAAGACAAAATTTCTTTTGCGAGGGTTGATGCGGATCACATCAATAATTTAATTAAAAAAGAAGATGCCGCAATTTCCAAATTGAATGAAACTGAAAAAGAATCTTTGAAGAAAAACATCGAAGAAGCCGTAAACGACAAGAAATTCTCTGTTCAGGTGGAAGATTTGGACAGCTCGGAAGCTCCGTTTTTAATTACACAACCGGAATTCATGCGCAGAATGAAAGACATGCAGGCGACCGGCGGTGGCGGAATGTTCGGAATGAGCGGTTTCCCCGAAATGTATAATTTAGTCGTGAATTCCAACAGTGAATTGGCTTCTGAAATTTTAAAAATTGATGATGCAGAGGACAAGAATTCTAAGATCAAATACGCTTTAGACCTGGCGAAACTGTCTCAGAATTTATTGAAAGGAAAAGATCTGACTGATTTTATCCAGAGAAGTTATCAGCAGTTGAGTAAATAGAATTAAAGAATAAAGAACAAAGAGAAAAGACTTCAAAGTTGTATTCTTTGTGAGAAAATAAAACCTTGTTGAGCGTAATCTTGACAAGGTTTTTTTGTTTATTTAAAATTAAAGTTCGTCCAAAGGATTCCAAAACAGTTTTTTAAAATTCTGAATTTTTCCGTCTTTCACTCCGACGCCTTCACTTTTTAATTTCCCTGCAAAATCCCGAATACAGCTTCCCGTAATTCTTCCCGATGCATTACAAACCCGATGTGCAGGGAAGTCTTCATTATAATTGCGCAAAGCATTTCCGACATGTCTGGCGTGATTCGGATAGCCGACCGCTTTGGCAATCGCGCCATAACTGGTCACTCTTCCTTTGGGAATCATGTTGATGATTTCGAAAACCTGTTTGTTGAATAAGTTATTCATGAGATAAAGTTAGGATTTTATTCCAATATCATTTATAGAAAATCTGTGTAATCTGTGCAGTAATCTTACAGTCAATTACTTTTTAAAAACGCTCGCAAAACAGATTTGTAAAAAGTGCAATAACAATCTCCGCACTTAGCAAAAACAAAAAAATCGCCCCAAAAATTTGAGGCGATTATATCTTTAAGCGCTGGTAGAGCTCCGAGCTCTAACAGCGCTATAAACTTATCTTAAGAATTCTCCAAAATATAAGAGAACATCAGTGGTGCACAAATGGTTGCATCACTTTCAACGATAAACTTCGGTGTAGTAATATCCAGTTTTCCCCAAGTGATTTTCTCATTGGGAACTGCTCCGGAATACGAACCGTAAGAAGTCGTTGAATCAGAAATCTGGCAGAAATACGACCAGAACGGCGTATCCGTCATTTCCATATCCTGATACAACATTGGAACCACACAAATAGGGAAATCACCGGCGATTCCACCACCAACCTGGAAGAAACCAACGCCTTTTCCACCTGAATTTTTAGGGTACCAATCTGCCAGATACATCATGTATTCAATACCGGATTTCACGGTAGAAGGTTTTAATTCACCTTTGATACAATAACTTGAGAAGATATTTCCCATGGTAGAATCTTCCCAACCTGGAACCACAATCGGTAAGTTTTTCTCAGCCGCAGCAATCATCCAGGAGTTCTCTCTTGGGATTTCGTAATACTGCTCCAAAACTCCTGACAGAATCATTTTGTACATGTATTCGTGCGGGAAAAATCGCTCTCCTTTCGCTTCCGCATCTTTCCAGATTTTCACAATATGTTCCTGCAATCTACGGAATGCTTCTTCCTCAGGAATACAGGTGTCTGTAACACGATTCAAACCTTTCTCCATCAAATCCCATTCTTCCTGCGGCGTCAGATCACGGTAATTCGGTACGCGCTTGTAATGAGAATGTGCTACCAGATTCATTAAATCTTCCTCTAAATTTGCACCCGTACATGAAATAATATGTACTTTATCCTGACGGATCATTTCTGCTAAAATTTTTCCAATTTCTGCTGTGGACATTGCTCCAGCCAGGGTAATCATCATTTTTCCGCCATCTTTCAAATGGGCAACATATCCTTTTGAAGCATCTACCAAAGCTGCAGAATTAAAATGCAGGTAATATTTTTCGATAAATTCCGTAATCGGTTTACTCATAATTTTTTGATTTCAGCAAAGATAATCAATTTTAAGAATTCTTTCAGGAACAGCGATATTTTGCTGTTTTCAAAACCCGGCCCGTTTTAAGTTGCACTTGTTAAGTCGGTGCTGGCTCACAATTCATTTCGAAATTTTCACTGCAAAATGAGGAACGGGTTTCGGCGATTCAAATTAAAAATATAATTAAATGAGTCAATCGGGGCTAAGATAAAGCGAGGTTCATCATCACAGAGGTTATTTGAAGATGGAGAAAATTAAAATAGTAAAAGCTGAAAACCCTCTGAAGGCAGGAAATATTGTAAGGTTGTTATCATTAATCATACAACGGTTTTAACTATTCGCCTTTCAACCTGCGGTTTTCCTTCTTCTCGGAAAGCTGTTTCTTGGCTTTGATTCTTTTCTCAATTTTGGCTCGGGAAGGTTTCGTTGCCTTTCGGGATTTGGGAATGAACAACGATTTTTTGACTATTTCTAAAATCCTCTCCGTTGCGATTTTTTTATTTTGGAGCTGAGTCCGGCTTTCAGAAACCGTAAGCTGCAGTATTCCTTCACTGTTGATACGGTTTTTGAGTTTATTGAAGATCATTTCTTTTGCTTCAATCGAAAAACAGTCACTTTCCGCTACATTCCACATCACGGTGACCGAAGTTTCTACTTTGTTCACGTTTTGACCGCCAGCGCCACTGCTGCGGGAAGTTTTATAAGTGAGTTCTTTGGTAAAATCTTTCATGATGTGAGAATAAAGAACAAAGATAAAAGAATAAAGATAATGCGGTCAATAGCCCAAAAGTAAAGTGCATCAGGAATAATAGAATAGAACTTTAAACTATTTTTTTAAGACATTAGAAACCATTTCGGTCAGTTCACGACGATCTATTTTTCCATTTGGAATTCGTGGAAATATTTCGATGAAAATAGTTTCTTTTGGACGGTGATTTTTTGATGGAAATTCAATTTTTTTTAATCGCTGAATAACCTCTGGATTCTCTTGACCTTCAATAATCAGAACTGATTTTTGACCGAGTAATTCATCTGCAATTCCCATGAAAACAAGTTCATTATCCATTTCTTTTTTGACCAATGATTCAAGTTGTTCAGGATAGATTTTTAAACCGGCGGAATTGATCACATTGTCAATTCTCCCTAAAAATTTAAATTCTTTGCCGTTTTTTATATCAACTAAATCGTTCGTGATAAGAATTTCGGGGTTAAGTTGCGGAGCGAAAATCTGTAAGCAACCTCTTTGATCTAAAGAAATTTCAATGTCATCTAATACGATAAAATAATCTTCGGTGTTTGGATTGATTTCTTTTAAAGCAATATGGGAAAGCGTTTCCGACATTCCGTAGGTTTCATAGACTTTAGATTTTGAGATGTTAGATTTGAGACTTTGGCGAATTTTATCCTTCAAAGTTTCGGAAACTGCAGCTCCACCAATAATTAAGTTTTTTATAAAATGGAGTTTCTCCAGTGAGTTTTCAACTTGCAGCGGAGACATTGCACAGAAATCAATTTCTTCATTTAGATCACTTATTGGATTTATTGATGGCGCTTTTATAATTAAATTTAATTTTCTTTCCACCGCCCGGACAACCATCATTTTTCCGGAAATATATTCTACCGGAAGACAGAGTAGGGCAGAATCGCCAGTTTTTAAATCTAAAATGTCGCAGGTCATTTTTGCCGAATGCCACATTCTTTCTTTTTCAATCTCAAAAATTTTCGGTGTTCCTGTTGAGCCGGAAGTCTGAACTTTTACGGTCGCAGATTCATCGAGCCAATCTTTGATGAAAGATATAACCCGCTGATCAAAGTCTGTAGCAGGAGATGGTGTTGTATCGGTTGAAAAATCAATGTTCATTTTGAATATAATTTTTTAAAGGACGGAATTCCCTTTTAGAAGCGCTGTTAGGGCTTTAAGCCCTAACAGCGCTCAACGTTGGAAGCAAAGTGGCACGCCCAACTATTACATTCTATTTACAGTTCCGATCCCTAAAAGCTCCAAGCCTTTTTTGATTGTTTTACCGGTAAGTTCTGATAATTCCAAGCGGAAGTTTTTCGCGTTTTCGTCTTCTTGATTTAGAATCGGATTGTTCTGATAGAAGGAGTTATATGATTTTACCACATCATATACATAGTTCGCGACGAGGGCCGGAGACAACGTTTCCGCAGCTCTGGAAACCACTTCTTTGAAATTGGAAAGGTTCATCACCAATTCCTTTTCTGAAGCATTGAGTTCGTAATCGGAAACGGTTGCTTTTTTATAATCCGCTTTAGCCAGTAAAGATTGAATTCTGGCATAAGTATACTGAATAAAAGGTCCTGTATTCCCAGCAAAGTCGATACTTTCAGCGGGATTAAACAACATTTTTTTCTTGGGATCCACTTTCAGCATGAAATATTTCAGTGCACCTAAGCCGACTGTTTCGTAGGATTTTTCTTTTTCGTCGTCCGATAAAGTTTCCAGTTTACCCAGTTCCTGTGCTTTTTCTTTTGCGGTATCATACATTTCCTGCATCAAATCATCAGCATCGACCACGGTTCCTTCGCGGGATTTCATTTTGCCTGCGGGAAGTTCAACCATTCCATAGGAAAGATGGAAAAGATTTTCTGCCCAGTCGTAGCCTAGTTTTTTGAGAATTTTGAACAATACATCGAAGTGGTAATCCTGTTCGTTTCCGACGGTATAAATTAATTTCTGGATTGAGTTTTCTTTGAAACGCTGAACAGCTGTTCCCAAATCCTGCGTCATGTAAACCGAAGTCCCGTCGCCACGCAGCAATAATTTATGATCTAAACCTTCCTCAGATAGATCACACCAAACCGAGCCGTCTTCTTTTTTGTATAAAACGCCTTTATTCAATCCTTCCTGAATTAAGTCTTTTCCTAAAAGATAAGTGTTGCTTTCATACTGAACCTGATCGAAATCAACGCCCAGTCGTTTATAGGTTTGTGCAAAACCGTCATACACCCAGGAATTCATTTCTGACCAAAGCTTTTTGACCGTTTCGTCACCTTTCTCCCAATCGAGAAGCATTTTTTGAGCTTCTAAAATGATCGGTGCCTGTTTTTTGGCTACTTCTTCTTCGTAACCTTTTTCGACTAATTCCGCAATTTCTTTTTTATACTCTTTGTCAAAAGCGACATAATAGTTGCCCACGAGTTTATCTCCTTTAAGGTGGGTAGATTCCGGTGTTTCGTTGGTTCCGGATTTCTGCCAGGCAAGCATCGATTTGCAGATATGGATTCCGCGGTCGTTGATGATCTGGGTTTTAATAACATTATAACCGTCTTCTTTTAGTATCTGCGCCACAGAATATCCTAAAAGGTTATTCCGGATATGACCAAGGTGCAGGGGTTTATTAGTGTTTGGTGAAGAGTATTCCACCATTACAGTTTGGTTTTTTGCTTCTTTTTTATCAAAATTTTCTTCGATGGAATGGAAGTTTTCTAAGAAGAAATTATTTTTAATTTTCAAATTAAGAAACCCTTTCACCACATTATAGCTTTCGACAAAGTCGGACTGGGTGGTAAAAGCATCGCCTAATTCCATAGCGATAGTATCCGGACTTCTTTTTAAAATTTTGACCAGCGGAAAAGTAACAATCGTAAAGTCACCTTCGAATTCAGATTTATTTTGCTGAACATCGAGGGTGATGTTATTTCTCTGATTCACATCATCAATTTGAAAAACGGTTTCGATGATTTCAGCAACTTTATTTTGGATGATTTCTTTAATGTTCATGGTTTTATTTTGAATGACAAATATACGGAAATAAAAAAACCACTCCGAGGAGTGGTTTAGATTAATTCTTTAAATAAATATTAGAATTTATCCCAGAATAGTTTAGTAGTTGCTTTGTCTCCACCGATTGCAGTTGCAGCAGCATTAACATTAGCTTTATTAAGAACGTATTCCTGGTCAGAATAAGGCATTCTTACTGGAACACCATCTGTTTTAGAGTTTTTAGGATTAACAAAAACTGGTTGGTCTAATCTTCTTGAAAATAACCATGCAGCGAAAGGTTTGTTAAACATAGCGATGTATGCTTCTTCGCCAATCGATTTTTTCCAGTTTGCAGCATCATATGGATGTGCAACTAGATAAGCAGCAGCATCTGCAGAACTAACATTATTCAATGTCATTGATACTGTAACTGCCTGATCGTAGAATGAAGCAGCTGTACCTCCAACAGAGTAACCTCTTGCAGCAGCTTCAGCTTTCATAAACAGGATCTCTTCGTAGCTTAACAAATTTGCAGGCGCAGTTGGTGCTAAGAAGAAACTGCTCATGTGAGAATAGGAAGCAAAAGGATTTTTGTCTCCGAAAACCCCACCAACATAATTTCCACCCACTTTGGTAAACCATGTTGCCATTCTCGGATCATTTTTACCTTTCATCATATTGATCACTAATTCACTTGGAATAAAGTCATCTCTGTTGGAAGCAACTAAATCATCATAAACTGGATTACTATAAGTTCCACCTGGAAATTTTAGTGAGTATGCTTCATCATTAGAAGCGATTACACCACTTGCGATTGCTGTTTCGATTGCCGTTTTGGCCGTAGCATCTACAGTAGTACTAGCAGAAGCTAAATTTACTCCCAGTCTTAATTTAATAGAGTTTGCCAAATGTTTCCATTTTGTCATATTTCCATTATAGACCAAATCGCCTGAATCGTACCCTTTTTTGCTTTCGTCAATAGTAGCAACAACTGCTGTAATTCTCGCTAAAAGGCTGGTATAGATGGCTTTTGCATCGTCATACTTTGGGGCAAAACTACCATCACCTGCATTTAAGGCTTCAGAATAAGGGATGTTTCCATAAGTATCTACCAGGTTTTCCCAAACAGCAATCTGAGAAATTTCTAAAGTAGCCATTCTATTTATTCTTTCTACTTCAGTAGCTACTGCTTCAGAAGGAAGGTTTTTCTTAGCAGTTTCATAGTTGTTTAAGGAATTAACATACATTCTGTTCCAATGATTACGAGGTTGGTTTCTTGTGACCAAGTCATAATTTGTTTCGTCTGTATAAGTTACTTCTGCCCATTGTTGAACAAAGAATCTGTAATTGTTAAAATTCACACTTCCAGTAAAAGCTGAATAGAAGAACTGCTGTTGGCCCATCGCTAAGAGCGTTGCCGACGGCAAAACGGATGGGTGCTTTGGGTCATTGTTCAAAGAAAGCAAGTCTCTTTGACAAGAGGTGAGGCTTATTGCAGCCAAGGCACCTATGATAAGTTTATTAAGTAATTTTTTCATTGTTGTAATCTTAGAATTTTAAAGTAACATTTAATCCGATGTCTCTCGTTGTTGGTAGAGATCCAATAGACCAGCCGTATGATCTGTTGCCACCGCCTACCATGTTTTCAGGATCTGCGTAAGGTAAGTTTTTACTGATAATCCACAAGTTTCTTCCCACTAAAGAGATTTTTGCATCTCTAACGAAAGTTCCAGCTAAAAGGGACTGAGGTAGGGTATATCCAATAGCAGCTTCTCTTAGTTTAACATAAGAACCGTCATAAACGAATCTCTTATTTGGCATTCTTGCGTATCCATCTAATGAACCAAAATCCATTGGGTCAGCAGTGTTAGTGGTGTTTACGTTTCCATTAGGATTAACACCAGGCCATATAACTCCTGCTTCTCTAACGTTGCCGGTTGCTGTTTCCTCAGGTAACCCTGTAGCAAGTCCATAGTACATATCGGTAGAGAATACGTCACCACCATGTCTTACATCGATTAAGAAACTTAAAGAAACACCTTTATAGTTCATGCTGTTTCTTACGCCTGCTAACCAATCAGGGGTTACATTTCCAATAATTTGGTTTCCTTGACGTAAATAATAACCTGTACTTGCGTTAATCACTTTTTCTCCATTAAGGTAAACGTAGTCAGAACCTACTAAAGTTCCCCAAGCTTCTCCTTCTCTTGCATTAAGAGAAACACCTCCTTGGTATGAAGCTAATAATACGTTTGATACATCGGTAACATCATTATGAAGTAATTCTACAACTTCGTTTCTGTTTTGTGACCAGTTAGCGTCAATATTCCAGGTGAAATTAGCATTTTTAACTGGTACAAAACCTAATTGAACTTCGTATCCCCAGTTGTCAATTCGACCTGCGTTGATTGAAGCTGAGCTTAAACCCGACCCGGAAGAAATTGGCAATGTAAGAATTTGATTAATCGTTTTAGTTTTATAATAAGCAACATCAAAAGTAACTCTGTTGTTAAATAAACTTCCTTCTGTACCAAATTCAAATTCTTTTGCTCTTTGTGGTTTTAACTTATTGTTTGGTTGACGAGTTTGACTTCCAGACAGACCAACATTACCAAAGAAACCTGCTGCACCGTAGTAATAATCTAAGTCGTATGCATTAGCTGTTCCTCCTACTTCCGCGTAGTTGGCTCTGATTTTCCAGAATTTTAACCAATCAGTTTTAACTAATTCTGATAAAATTAATGCACCTGTGACAGATCCGTATCTGTATACATTGTCTCCAGCAGGAAGTGTTGAACTTTGATCAATTCTGTAAGTTCCATCTACATATAAAATTTTGTAGAGGTCAAGTGAAGCTGAAGCGTATCCTGAATTAGTTTGAGTGATATATTCAGTTTCCGATGGAGCTAAGCCCGGAGCCGCACCATTGGCTAAACTGTAAATGTTTCTTAGTACTAATCCTCCTTCGGTCGTAGCATAGATTGAATTGTAACTGTTTCTTCGTACAGTACCTCCTACAACACCACTTAGGTTAACATTATCAGTAACGTCGAATTTGTAACTAGCCATTACGTCGTAGTTAGTCTCTGTCTTAGTGATGTCCTGTCTTCCGTATCCAGATCCAATGTCATTTCCTGCAGCACCGAATGTTTGTGCTAGTGAACCTATCGCTAAGCGATCATCAATACTTAAGTTAGTTCTGTCATGACTTACTTTACCCATCAAGTTGATGTTTTTCGTAAGGTCATACGTTAAACTTGCGATACTGAAAGATCTTGTTCTTTTATCAGTAGGGTAGCTCTCATATACCTGGAAGTAGGGATTATTCCAGAAAATGGGGTTAGGGTTGCTAGAACTTTTAGGGTTCCAGCTTACGTTACCGTAGTTATTTGCTGCGGTACCATTCGCCCCACTATTTCTTAAGTAAGCGTCTCTCAAAGAAAGAACATCTACGTTAGTTTGCCACCACTGTCTGAAATTGGTTACGATATTATCACTATATCCAGTTGTGTTTCTACCTTTAGTATCTTGTAGATTTAAAGTGCTAAAGAATGAACCGTGTAACTTGGGAGTGAAGTCATAATTCGTTTTTAAAGTAAACGTATTTTTAGACATTTTAGAATTTGGCATCAATCCGCTTGAAGTCATGTTGTCATAAGAGAACATGATGTTTTGGCCTTTTGATCCTTTTTCTAAAGTAACAGTATTACTAAAAGTAAATGGGGTTTCAAAGAATTTAATCGGACCATTTTTCGCTGCTACCCACGGAGTTGCTTTTCCATAGTTAGGAGAAGTTGGGTCTAATGAATCCCATTGGTAAACGAGCAAACTTGGATCGAACTTAGGACCCCAAGATGCATCTTCTGCAAAGTTGGCATAAGGGTGCCCATCCGCCGCTGGGGCTTCAGTGTAGAAATCTTGCTCATATCCTGCACCATACTTATCCTGGTATTTCAAGAAAGTGCTTTTGTCGATAAATCCTGCCTGAACACCTGATGTCCAGCTTACTCCCCAAGATCCGTCCTCACCACCTCTACCATTTTTAGTAGTAATTAGAATTACACCGTTCAGACCTCTTTCACCGTAAAGTGCAGATGCTGCTGCACCTTTCAATACGTTGATTGAAGCGATGTCTTCCTGGTTGATGTCAGACAATGCATTACCAAAATCTTTCCCAAATCCAAAAGTAGAGTCGTTGTTAACAGGAGTACCATCGATTACTACCAATGGGCTACTACCAGCAACACCTTTGATACCTCTGATCACCATATTGGCAGATCCGGCAAAGTTACTGTTGGCAATAACGCTAAGACCTGCTACTTTACCGGAAAGTTGCGATGCAATGTTTCCAGTGTTAGTGGTTCCGTCTGATAGAGCATCAGATTTAACTTCTTGAGAAGCATAACCTAGCGATTTTTTCTCTCTTTTGATACCCAAAGCCGTTACTACGACTCCTTCGATATCTTGCGTTTTGATCGTGTCTTTTTTCTGTGCATTTACCAAAGCAAATGACGCAGTCAAAACTACAGCTAAAACGCTTGTTGTTAGTTTCTTCATATCAAATTAAATTTTTTCATTACAACAAAAGTGCAAACTTTTTGCAATATGACCAAACTTTTTGTTAATTAATTCTTAAAAATTTTATAGTTTTACAGTTATAATCAATTTAATGGAATTATTAAAAACCTTCTCCGGCAGTTATTTAGAAGCAGGTTGCGATGAAGTCGGCAGAGGGTGTCTCTGCGGACCTGTCGTTGCTGCGGCGGTTATACTCGATGAAAATTTTAACCAAAATTTGGTTAATGATTCTAAAAAATTAACATTTAAGACCCGGATGTATTTGGATGATTATATTAAAAATAATGTGAAAGATTTTGCCATCGCACAGCTTTCCCCAGCTTTTATTGATGAGCATAATATCTTAAATGCAAGTATTCATGCAATGCATCTGGCTTTAGATCGACTGAAAATACGTCCGGAACTTCTTTTAATCGATGGAAACCGGTTTCATCCTTATCAGTTGATTCCACATCAATGTATTGTAAAAGGTGATTCTAAAATTCTTTCGATTGCGTGTGCTTCTATTTTAGCAAAAAATTACCGCGATCAGCTGATGATCAAATTGCATGAAGAATTCCCAGAATATGGTTGGAACAAAAATATGGGTTACGCTACCAAACAACACCGGGAGGCTTTGGTTAAATATGGACCAACCGTTCATCACCGCAAATCCTTCAGACTGGATTACAGAGAAGAAGATCATGTTATTTACCCCATTAAAACCGATATTAATGAGATGCTCACTTATTAAATAGCAGGTCATCACGCCTATTTTGTCTGTTATAAAACCGCAAAGTTCTCCCTAGGCTTTTGCGGTAAAGCACATCCGGCCTCCTTAAATATTCGAAATTACCGCTCAGTTTGCTGCTTTTTTTTTAAATTTGGTATAGCGTTTCAGCAGTTGTTAGACTGTCCTTTAGAAGAGATTTCTGAAGTTCCTATCTTTTGACCCTAAACGTATTTCTTTTGCCACCGATCCAAATAAAAAGCATTATATCACCACTATTTCTCCAATAATTTATTGGATTTATATTGGACTTTTATTGGAGGTATATTGGAGATGGATGCAAATGTCACATAGGTATTGCAAGAGAATCTATAGAGTGGCCTGGCCTGAACTCACTTTACAGATAAACTAATCAATCCTGATATAACGATACATAAATGGTTATCCTGAAAGAGCTATACCACTGGATTGCCAGGGCTAAAATTCTTCTGACTTTTCCCGTCTTAAATTTGACTGTTCATCTTCATAAATCCGGTTGGCTTTTTTTGCGGTAATCTATTTTTGACTTCTTTATCAATTTTAACTAAGTAATAAACAATTGCGCTGGAGGATATTTCAATAAAAAAACGGAAGATTGATTTCTTCCGTTTTTTTTATTGAAATATTTTATTTTATTTTTTCTTTCCTGACTGCTGCTGCACTTTCTGTTGTTCCTGTGCTTTTTCCATCATTTCACGCATTCTTTTCTGGAATTTCCCCTCAGGTTTTGGTTCTTTGGTTTTATTCTGCTGAATTTGAGCATGTATTTTCTTCTCATCCAGAATCCAATATTTAATGACCAAAATAATTAAAATATTAATGGCATTCGATACAAAATAATACCATGATAAACCTGATGCGGAGGTGTTTAAGAAAAACAGGAAGGTAATCGGGAAGATGTACATGATTACTTTCATATTCGGCATTCCTTCCTGAGTCGGTTGCTGAATGTTTCCTGCTGTCATTACCGTATAGATTAAAATCACCACCGTACACGCTATTGCGAAAATACTTAAATGGTCTCCTAATAATGGAACACTGAATGGCAGTTTAATCACATCATCATAAGCTGTTAAATCTTTAGCGAACCAAAAACTTTTACCGCGTAAGTCAATCATATTCGGGAAGAAGCGGAACAGTGCGTAGAAGATAGGAACCTGAATCAGTCCCGGCAAACAGCCCGCCATTTGATTTACACCGGCCTTTCGATAAACAGCCATTGTTTCCTGCTGTTTTTTCATGGGATCCGCATTCTTATATTTGGCATTTACTTCGTCAATTTCCGGACGAATTACCCGCATCATTGCACTCAGTTTATGTTGTTTAAACATCACCGGTGACAAAATGATTTTCACGATAATCGTCATCAGGAAAATAACCCAGCCTGCTGCCAGTCCCCAACTTGAAATTAAATTATACATCGGGATAAAGAACCATCTGTTCAGTGTTCCGATAAATGACCAACCTAAAGGAAGTAATTCATCAAAGTTTTTATCGTAAGATTTTAATAAAGGTAAATCCAGTGGCATAAAATACCATTTAAAATCCTGATTCAATTCGCCTGCGGCTAAATCAACCTGGCCATTGAAATTGAATTTTTTAACAAACTCACCTTCGTCGACTGTATCTTGTGAGCCGTGGGTGTTTTTGAAACCGTGCTGCGGTTCAATAACCATTGCGAAAAACTGTTGTTTAATTGCCAGCCAGTTCAGTGTTTCTTTTGGCTCTTCCATTGTGGTTCTGCCGTCGTAATCAAAACTTTTATAATCATTAAAAGCATAATTGAATTCGGTGTGGGTCTGCTCCTGAGAACGGCCTTTTTCCATTTGCCTTGCACTAAGATCCCAGATGAAATCTGCTTTGGAATCAGAAACCAGTTGCGCCAGATTTTGCGTTTTTACATTAAAGTCAACGGTATATTTATCCAATAACGTATAAATGAACTGTATCACCGCTCCGTTCACATTAGCCTGCATCGTTACCGAATTTCCGTTTTGAGTCGGAGCAAAAACTAAATCTTTAGTGTTAAAGGTCTTTCCTGATTTATCTTTAAACTGAAAACCGTACGATGAGTTGTTTTTATCAAAAAGCAGAAGCTTCTTATCATTGACATCGTTTTTTTTATCGTAAGCTTTATACTGGTTTAATTCAACGGTAGTAAGTTGACCACCCAAAGTCGAAATTCCTAAAGTCAGTTCTTTGTTTTTCAGTTCTACCTGCTGTATTGACGTGGTTTTTACGCTGTCGTTCAGGTTGGTTACCATGGCCGGTTTTGTGGCGGTAGCTGGCGCTGTTTGCTTTACCTCGGTTTTGTTTTTGGCTTCTTTTAATTGTTGCTCAGTGGCCTGCTTGTTTTGAAAGTAAAACATTGCGCCCATAATAATCATTGAAAACAGTGCGAAGATGATCAATTGATTTTTATCTAAACCGTTATTTTGCTGCATTTTTATTTATTTGAATTTAAAATTTTGGGTTTGAAATTTATCAGTTTCCTCCCTTTTAATTTTGGGTGACAAAAATACTGAAATTTTTGGCAATGAAGAATTTTTTTGACTAATGATTTAAAAACAAAAGAGATAAAAAACATTTTGTCTTTTATCTCCTTGTCTTATTTTTTTGTAGATGCCTTAATCAGTGCCTTGAATAAAGGATGTGGCGAAGCAACCGTACTTTTGTATTCCGGGTGATATTGTACTCCGATATAAAAAGGGTGGTCTTTCAGTTCAAGCGTTTCGACCAGCTCGGTTTCGGGATTGAAACCTGTTGGAATCAAACCGTTTTTTTCAAATTCATCCCGGTATTCCGAATTGAATTCATACCGGTGACGGTGTCTTTCCGAAATATTTTTCGTGCCGTAAATTTCATTCAGTTTTGAGCCGGTTTTCAAAGTGCATTTCCAGGCTCCTAATCTCATGGTTCCGCCTTTTTCAACCACATTTTTTTGATCTTCCATTAAAGAAATTACAGGTTCAGGGGTGGATGTATCAAATTCCATAGAGTTGGCTTTCTTGTGACCAAGAATATTCCGTGCAAATTCGATCGTCATGATCTGCATTCCCAAACAAATTCCCAAAAGTGGAATATTATGTTCTCTGGCATATTTCGCCGCGGCGATTTTTCCTTCAATTCCGCGGTCTCCAAATCCTGGAGCAATCAGCATTCCATCGATTCCTGCAAATGTTTCTGCAACATTTCCATTGTCGAGTTCACCACTGTACACCCATCTTACTTTTACTTCAGTTTCCAGATCGGCCCCTGCATGAATAAAAGCTTCGGCGATAGATTTGTAGGAATCCTGCAGCGAAACATATTTCCCGACCAAAGCAATCTCAACTGATTTTTTCGGGTTTTTGTATTTTTTAAGGAAAGTTTTCCAGTCTTTTAAATCAGCCTGTTTGTCAGATTTTAGATTCAGTTCTTTTAAAACGACATCATCGAAATCCTGTTTTTGCAAATAAAGAGGAACTTCATAAATGGTTTCCAGATCTTTACATTCAATCACGTTTTCCAAAGCTACGTTACAGAACTGAGCCAATTTCATCCGCTGTTCTTTCGGGATAATATGCTCCGTTCTACAAACCAGAACATCAGCCTGAATCCCTGATTCCATCAGCTGACGGACAGAATGTTGGGAAGGTTTTGTTTTCAATTCTCCACTGGACGCCAGATATGGCAACAAAGTCAGGTGAATTACCATTGAATTATTTTCGCCCAGTTCCCATTTTAGCTGACGAACACTTTCTATATAAGGAAGGGATTCGATATCGCCTACGGTTCCGCCAATTTCGGTGATGATGATGTCGTAGTTCTGCTTGGCCAGCATTTTTATGCGGCGCTTAATTTCGTTGGTAATATGGGGAATAACCTGCACGGTTTTTCCCAGGAAGTCCCCTTTTCTTTCTTTTTCAATAACGGTTTGGTAAATTTTACCTGTTGTTACATTATTGTTTTGAGAAGTATTGGAATTCAGGAATCTTTCGTAATGTCCGAGATCCAAATCGGTTTCTGCGCCGTCTTCGGTCACGTAACATTCTCCGTGTTCATAGGGATTTAGTGTTCCCGGATCGATATTAATGTAAGGATCAAGCTTTTGGATGGTGACATTGAATCCTCTCGATTTCAGCAGTAAGCCAAGTGAAGCAGAGACGATTCCTTTGCCTAAAGAAGAGGTTACACCGCCGGTGACGAAGATGTATTTCGTGTTCTTTTTGCTCATTAGTTTAGGTTTGGGCAAAGTTAGCGTAAAAAGTTTAACGGGGCAATTAGGTTAGTTCAAAATTTAATTAAATACATTCATTTCAGATGAAATGTTCTCAGGTATGACACATGAGATTTGTCACTCCGTAAAAGGCTGAAACATGTTTAACTTGGTCTGGTAATTGAGCTCTAAACTATAGTTACACTTCAGTAACTGCTAAATATTAAAAAAATGAAAAATTCATTACAATCAATTCTTGTATTAGTTGCCTTAACGCTTGTTGGTTTTGTAAATGCACAAAACATTACGGGAAAATCTACAACAGTTAATATTGCCGGGACTTCACCAATGCATGATTGGGTGATGAACGGATCTGAAGCGAGCTTCACAGGAAATGCCAGCGGAAACACCATTACCAATGTGAAATTCACAATGCCGGTAAAAAGCCTGAAAAGCACCAAAGGAAAAATGATGGATAACAAGGCGTATGGCGCATTGAAATCCGACAAATTCCCCAATATTATCTTTGCTGCACCAACATTAACCGTTGGAAAAGGAAATTTAGCAGGTAAAATGACGATCGCAGGGGTTACCAAAGAGGTGAACTTTCCTGTTACCGTTACGAAAAACGGCGCATCTTATCATATAACAGGTACCGAAAATATGAAATTGTCAACGTACGGAATTGAAAGACCTGGTTTCATGGGCGTGAAAACCGGTGATGCTATTAAAGTTACCGTAAACATCGTAGCCAACTAATATTTTCTATTACAAATCTCAATAGCCGCTTTTTAGCGGTTATTTTTTTGCTGAAATCTTAATAATTCAAAAAAAAGCGGGAAATTCGCAACATGGCAAAAGTGAAAACGGCATACGTCTGTCAAAATTGTGGAACGCAGTATCCGCAGTGGCTCGGACAGTGCAAGAATTGTGAGGAGTGGAATACTTTGGTGGAAGAAATTGTGGAAAAATCAGTCACAAAAAGTTTTATCGACCGCTCGAAACAGCATATCATCAATATTATCGAGGTCGAAACTTTCGAAGAACCCCGGATTACAACGCCTTCTGAAGAACTGAACCGCGTTCTCGGTGGCGGAATTGTTTTAGGCTCCGTCACTTTAATCGGTGGCGAACCGGGAATCGGGAAATCTACGCTGTTGCTTCAACTCGCTTTGAAAATGAAGAAGAAGATTCTTTATGTTTCCGGTGAGGAAAGCGCGTCGCAGATAAAAATGCGTGCTGACCGACTGACAGAACTGCAAAATCCGAACTGTTTTCTTTTTACCGAAACTTCGGTAGAAAAGATTCTGCACGAAGCAAAAAAACTGAAGCCGGATTTTTTGATCGTCGATTCTATTCAAACCTTGCAAAGTCAACTCATCGAAAGTTCGCCCGGAACGGTTTCGCAGATTCGCGAGTGTTCGAACGAGATCATTAAATTTTCTAAAGAAACCAATACACCGACTTTTTTAGTCGGACATATTACAAAAGACGGTCAGATCGCCGGTCCGAAAGTTTTGGAGCACATGGTAGATGTGGTGCTGAATTTTGACGGCGACCGAAATCATTTATTCCGATTGTTGAGAGCGAGTAAAAACCGTTTTGGTTCCACCGCCGAAATCGGGATTTATGAAATGGTTTCGCAAGGTTTAAAGGAGATCAAAAATCCTTCTGAGATTTTGATTACCAAGAAATTCGAAGAACTTTCCGGGAATTCTGTCGCGGTAACTTTAGAAGGAAACCGGCCGATGCTGATAGAAATTCAGGCTTTGGTAAGTACCGCAGTTTATGGAACGCCGCAAAGAAGCTGCACCGGTTTTGACTCGAAAAGGCTCAATATGCTTTTGGCGGTTTTAGAAAAAAGAGCTGGTTTTCAGTTGGGCGCAAAAGATGTTTTCCTGAATATTACGGGCGGAATAAAAACGGGAGATCCGGCTTTGGATTTGGCGGTGGTCGCTTCGATTCTTTCTTCGAATGAAGATATTGCAATATCGGAACATTTCTGTTTTGCCGGAGAAATCGGGTTGAGCGGAGAAATCCGTCCGATTCCGCAGATTGAACAAAGGATTTCGGAAGCGGAGAAATTGGGTTATGAGAAAATATTTGTTTCTAATTTAAATAAAATTCCGAAAAAGAAATATGGGATTATTGTGGAAGAAGTGAGTAAGATTGAGGATTTTCATGAACGGCTGTTTTAGATAGATCATGAATGTGTAAAAAGGATATACTTTATGGATATTAAATTCATATATTTGTGTAAAATTTGAATCAATGAAAGTGATTTCTTTAAAAATAGATGAATCCATTTTTTCGGAGACAGAAGATATTTTAAAAAAATATAAAAAGCCCAGAAACAGATATATTAATGAGGCTTTAGATTATTATAATCAGATGCAGAAAAGGGAAATTTTGAAGGCGAAGCTTTTGAAAAGTTCTTTGTTGGTGCGGGAAGATAATTTGGAGATTTTAAAAGAATTTGAAAGTTTAGAAAATGATTTTTAATCAGTTTGAAATTTGGATTGCAGATTTGAATCCACAAATCGGTACTGAAACAGGGAAGACAAGACCTGTTTTAGTGGTACAAACTAATTTGCTTAATGAAATAGAGCATACTTCTACCATTATTTGTCCGATCACGACCAAAATTAAAAATGCTGAATTGATCCGTGTTTTTTTGGATTCGAAAACAGGCGGTGTTTTTGAGGACTGCGAAATTATGATTGATCAAATCAGAGCATTAGACAATACGCGGTTTATAAAAAAAATTGGAATGGTTTCTCCTCAAATTATTCAGGAAGTAAAAACCGGACTGAAAATAGTACTGGATTTAGATTGATGAATTACCTCGCCCATTCCTATCTCGCCTTTACCGATGAACAGATCGTTGGTCAGTTTTTGGAAGATGTTATTCCGAACAGAGACCGCTTTTCTTTCCCCGAAAAAATCCAGCAGGGAATTACGTTGCACCGGGAAATCGATACTTTTACCGATGCTCATCCGGAAATCAGTGAGGCGAAGAAAATATTCAGTCCGCTTGTAAGATTGTATGCCGGTGCTTTTGTGGATGTGTCGATGGATTATTTTCTGGCAAATTCGTTAGCCGATGAGGTTTTGAAAAATCACGCCGAACGGGTTTATCGGGTTTTACGGAAATATCAGGAAATGCTTCCGGAAAAATTAATAAGGATGGTCGATGGTATGGAAAAAGACAATTGGCTTTATAATTACAAGGAAGATTGGGGAATCAAATATTCGATGCAGAATGTATTGAATAAAGCCAAATATCTGGAGAAAGATTTACCTGTTTTTGAATTGTTTCTGGCGAACAAACCGCAACTGCAAAAACATTTTGATCGGTTTTTCCCCGACCTTTTCGAGTATGCTCAAAAAGTAAATTCTGAGTTTTAAAAGATTTTATACAAATACCGGTTCGGATAATTCAGTTTGTCGCTTTCCCTTTTTCCGTTCACGATGATATGAATGATATTCATCTGGTCATCAAAAAAATTATAGAGCAAACTCACTGCAACTTCTACCTTTTTGGGTGGATTAAGCGTTTCAGATTCTAAGTAAATATTGACTGATTCACTGTTTTCCTCAAAACCGATATAGTTGATTTTCAAGAATTTATTGTCTGTTTTTACTTTCAGGTATTCTTCGCAATATTTCTTTAGTAATTCATTAATCTGCTGTTTGTATTTGGCATCATCAAAATGAACTGATTTTCCGTATTTTTCTTTCAGTCCATTTTCCAGATCATCCAGAAAAAATTTCCCCGTAATTTCAAAAGTTTTGGATGTTGGATTGTAATTAAATTCAACGGAACCAACGTGATAAGGATGAATTCTTGTTGACCAGGAGCTTAAACTCAGCACTAGAAAGGCAGTTGCACAAAATAAAAGGAATCTTTTAAATATCATGGAGGGACAATTTTAAACAAAGATAAAAAAAGTGGCAATCTTTCGACTGCCACTTCAATATAAATTAAAGAATTGAATTTATTCTTTAATAATTTTCTTCGTCACTTTAGCTTTTCCGTCGGTTGTAATTTCTACAATATACATTCCTTTTGAAAGTTTAGAAACATCAACTGAACCAGAATTATTTACGGTAGCTGTTTTAACAACTTTTCCTGATAAGTCGAAAATTTTCACGTTTCCGTGGTTTGATTTAAGGTCAATATTCAGTACGTCTTTAACCGGATTTGGATAAATCACCACTTGATCCTGTTTTGCATTTGTCGCTGCTAATAAAGAAGAACTTGTTCTCACAAAGAATCCACTGAATCCTGTTGTGTCAATTGTTACTTCCCAATATTTGTAAGTAGGATTCCATTTCACGTTTTCAATGCCTGGAGTTAAAGTTACAAACCCGTTGGTGTAAGATGTAGCTGTTCCTGAATTATCAGAACTTGTTCCAGAGAATTTATCGATTAAGACATTTGCTTTTCCTGCTTCATCGGTCGGTGAAGTAGGAAGTTTTACAGTATTTATTGCATTGTAAGCATCAAATTCGGATTGTGTAAAGTACAAGGTAACCCTTCCGGTAGCAGTGGTTGGGTTGGTTTCTGGCGTAATTTCGTATCTTCTTGCAACATAGGTTGATTCCGGGTTGGTCAACCAAACTTTTGCCGTAACATTTCCGGTGATCGTATTGATAGCCGTTTTTTCTACCATCCCGAGCAAATTACAATTTGTAGTTGCGTAGTTTTTACCTTCTGCCGCCAAGAAAGAAACTGTTTCATTTTGCGTGGCTAATGCTTTAATTTGAGGTTTATCTTCATAAGCCATCGCTCTAATTCTGTAATCAGATGTTGACAAAGTCCAAGTTGTTCCGGCATCAGTAGAGAACATACTTCTATTGTCTAAGTTGATGTTTTCTCTTCTTAATGACATTGCTCCACCTGAAGCATCAATGGTAACATAAAAATCCTTTCCTGTTGTAACTGAAAGTCCAAACTGACTAAAGTCTACAGAGTTCCAGGCGCTTCTTTGGAAATCGTTTAGAAGAGAATTGAAAGTCCTGGAAGCCAAAACCTGTCCTGGCTTGCCATCTACTACCGTTCTTATTGCAACCGTAACCGGAATATCACCTGATGCTCCGGAACCCGTGTAAAATAGTACAGATCCTAATTTTCCTGTAATTGTAGGAGTGTATTTTACCGCAAATACATAATTGGTAGAAGTGGTATTGCTATCTTGAGTACTGATGTAGAACTGCTCATCGTAAGCAATTGTTTCTGTCTCAGAAGTTTGACACCCGATTTCGTCTGCCACAGTTTTATAAATATCTAATTTACCGAATCCCCATCTCGGATTAGGAATAGTTCCTGTCATAGCATCTTGTCGTGCATTTGCCGTAAGTTTTGCTTTTACTTCTGCAGCAGTTATATTAGGATTGGCTTGTAGCAGCAATGCTACCGCCCCCGCAACACCTGGTGCAGACATGCTTGTTCCTTGGTTTTTTTTGTAATAAGTTCCATCAATATTATCAGAAGAAGTTGCTGCTAACATAGCGTCTGAAGACATTGCAGAAATTACATACTGTCCGGAAGCTGTAATGTCAGGCTTTTGGAAACCGTCTGCTCTCGGTCCTTGTGCACTAAATGAGGAAATGTTTTCTGCCAAATTATTTGTAAGAGTATATCCTCCAGGAGTACCGTTTGATTTATAAGAGGTTAGCCTTGCAATATAAGAAGCAACCGTAATTGCTTTTGTTGAATTACCGGGTGAACCCACAATATATTCGTTGTCCGCATCTGTTAAGGTTGAAGCGGCACCTTCCGTAACCTTATACCCGTGAACCATCATCGGGGTAGAACCGTTGTTGGTAAGTTCCATGGTATAAAGACCTTGACTGTTATCTGTAGTTCCTGTGTTTCTTGTAATTACAACCTGCACATATCTTTTATAATTTGCAGATGAAACCCAGTTGTAGACAAGAGCCGTGAATTTTCCACCTTGAATAGAATGCGAAGTCGTGGCTCCAGATGGAGAAAGATAAACACCACCATCTGGTGTAGTTAATTTTGCTGTCACATCATTGTCATTGCTTCCATACATATAAAAAGAAAATACAGATGAAAGTGAAGTGCTACTTCCTGCAGTAATGATGAAAGCTCCCGTAGAACTAGGGTCAATATTAACTTTTCTATGAATATTTGTTCCATAATCATTTCCGGCAGAAATTACAGCAACACGGCCAGGACCTGACGTAGTAAATTCATCAATTGCAATTTCATGTGGAGAAGTTCCATCATGAGCGCTTCCCTGACCACCAATACTCATGTTGAAAACGATGGGCTTGTTGAGAGCGGTCGCAACATTTTGAAAGTAAGTAATTGCATCAATTGTATTTGCTTGAGGGAATGACCCGTCCCCACCTTTTACAAAAACGATTCCTGCGTTAGGAGCAAATCCTCTGTGTCTTTTATCCGCAAAAGCAGCCCCGTTTCCAGCAGCCGTTGCTGAAACATGTGTTCCATGACCATTGATGTCTTTTTGTCTTACAAAATTTGCAGGGGTGCCATCTAATTCATCTTCGATTTGTGCTTTGGTATATTCGACTCCTTTTGCAAAACCTGCAGGACTGACCTCTGCGCCAGTTTTAGTTAGGGTCTGATCCCAAATGCTTATAATTCTACTTTTAGTAGGGTCGTTCGGATCTCTAAAATCAGGGTGTTTCCAGTCTATTCCCGTATCATAAATCCCAACTAAAACTCCTTCACCGTTGTAATTCGTGTTATTTAATACTCCTTGTTGAAGTAGATTTGCTCCCGATTGAATACGGCTGGTATCATTATGCAATTCATCAAATTGTGGTGCAATGATGGAAATAACATCCTTCATTTGAGCCATTTTTTCTAAATCATCAATCGTTACCAAAGCGGTTACAAACTTTGGCAGCGTACTTTGTACCAAGATTCCGTTTGCTTTTAATTTTTCAGCATGCTCTGTGTAAACAATACAAGAATACATGGTCTGTGCTCCTTTTCCAGTTACTACGAGATGTTGATCCAGTTGTAAGCCTTTTGCCACACTGCTTAACTTCTGTGCAGTTTGAGCAGTGTTTCTACTTTCTTCGATCAGTTTTTCAAATTTATAGTCCATTTTTTGGAACTGCCCGAAAACAGAACCGAAAAATAACAAAAAGATCAAGATTAAAGCTTTTTGCCCTTTGTCCATATGCCAATGGCGCTTAATCAGACGGTTATTCCATAGGGAAGAGAATAGTTTTTTCTTCATATTAACAATTTTTATTGTGATCAAAACTATTAAAATTTATTAAGTATTGCAACATTGTCACCAGATTTTTGAAATGATTGTATTGTTTGTGGTTAAATATGGTTTTCATGATGTATAATCTTGTATTTCTTTACAATAATGTTATTTTTACAAAAAAAATTTAATGACAGACTTCTTGTTTTATTTAAACCTTGGTTGGGAACATATTATTTCGTTGGATGCCCTTGATCATCAGCTTTTTGTTCTGGTTTTAGTGGCGGTTTATGCTTTAAAGGACTGGAAAAAGATCTTGTGGATTGTGACCGCTTTTACGGTTGGTCATTCCATTACTTTGGCGTTAAGTATTTTAGATGTTGTCCGGGTGTCGGGGAAATGGGTTGAGTTTTTAATTCCGCTCACCATTGTGATTACTGCGCTGGACAATATTTTAATGAGGAACAGACAAAATAATTTAATGAAAATGAATTATTATCTCGCTCTGTTTTTTGGATTGATTCACGGGATGGGATTTGCGAATACTGCAAGAATGATGATGGCAAATGAACAGCATATTTTTCTGCCGCTTTTGGGTTTCAATATTGGTCTGGAATTGGGGCAAATAGTTGTCGTTGTGGTAATTTTAATCGTTCAGTTTCTGTTGCTTAACCTTTTTAAAGTCAACAAAAAAGACTGGATTCTGTTTGTTTCCTCGGCTGTTTTTGCACTTTCTTTAAAAATGGCTTTGGAAAGAATTCCGTTTTAAAATGTTAAAGTTTTTATTTATAATCCCTTTTTTGTAACGAATTCTTAGTTTTGAATACTATTACTTAAACTTCTTTTTACAATGAATTTAAAATATCTCATTTTCTCCCTTTTTATTCCTTTGGGAATTTCCGCACAGGATATTCAAAACAATCCTAAAAGCAATCACGGGAATAAGTTTGAACAGCTGGGTACTGTTTTACCAACTCCGAATGTGTACAGAACCGCTTCGGGAGCTCCGGGGCAAGGCTATTGGCAAAACCGAGCCGATTATGACATTACCGCATTTCTGGATGAAGACAAAAGAAATTTGAAAGCTTCAGAAACCATTACTTATTTTAATAATTCCCCCGATGATTTAGAGTATCTCTGGCTTCAGCTGGACGAAAATGAGCAGTCATCCGTGAAAAATGCGGGCTACCAATCAGAATCTACATTGCCGAAAGTGGTAACGTCTGACGGACTAAAAGCTACTGATTTACCGGAAAAAGATAATGGTTACGGCGTAAATTTAGAAAAAGTTACCGATGCTTCAGGAAGACCTTTGAAATATATCGTCAATAAAACCATGATGCGCATCGATCTTCCGACAGTTTTGAAGAAAGGTGAGAAGATCACTTTTAAAATTGACTGGAATTATAATATACCAGACCGGATTAAAATGGGCGGTCGCGGCGGCTATGAATTTTTCCCGGAAGATGGGAATGATCTATATACCATCACCCAGTGGTTTCCGAGAATGTGTGTTTACAGCGATTTCAAAGGTTGGCAGAATAATCAGTTTACCGGGCGGGGCGAATTTGCTTTGGTTTTCGGTAATTATAAAGTTGCCATGAATGTTCCTGCAGATCATATTGTGGCTGCAACAGGAACGGGTAAAAATTATGAGCAGGTTTTAACTTCGGCACAACTTGCAAGATGGAAACAGGCTCAAAACGCAAATGAACCTTTGGAAATTGTAACTTTAGACGAAGCGAAAAAAGCGGAAAAAAGCAAATCCAAAGAAAGAAAAATCTGGAAATTTGAGGCCGAAAATGTCCGTGATTTTGCCTGGACTTCTTCGCGAAAATTTATTTGGGACGGAATGAAAGTTACGATTCCTGAAAATAACAATGAGGTCATGGCGATGAGTTTATATCCGAAAGAAGCGTATGGTCTTTACCGGAAATTTTCAACCCGCGCGGTTGCTCATACCATCAAAACTTATTCTGAATTCAGTATTCCTTACCCTTATCCCGTTGCGCAGTCCATCGAGGCGGCAAACGGAATGGAATATCCGATGATCTGTTTTAATTACGGAAGAACTGAAAAAGACGGAACTTACTCTGAAGGCATTAAGAACGGAATGATCGGCGTGATTATTCATGAAGTCGGCCATAACTTTTTCCCGATGATCATTAATTCCGACGAAAGACAGTGGTCCTGGATGGATGAAGGTTTAAATACTTTTTTAGAATATCTGACGGAGCAGAAATGGGATAACAAATTCCCTTCCCGACGTGGTCCTGCGTATGAGATTGTCGATTATATGAAGTTGCCCAAAGATCAGTTGGAGCCTATCATGACCAATTCCGAAAATATTGTGCAGTTTGGACCAAATGCGTATTCAAAACCTGCGACCGGACTGAATATTCTCCGTGAAACCATTATGGGCAGAGAACTTTTTGATAAAGCTTTTAAAACCTATTCCAAAAGATGGGCTTTCAAACATCCTGAACCGGCAGATTTTTTCCGTACGATGAATGATGCAAGTGCTGAAAATCTCGATTGGTTTTGGCGCGGTTGGTTTTATGGCATCGATCCTGTCGATATTTCTATTGATAAGGTTACGGTTGCTTCGCCGGATTTAGATTCTGCCCCGAAAACCAGAGAAGTTACTTATACGGTTGAAAAACCGTTGCAAAGTGATTTTGAAGATATTTCGAAAATCAGAAACAGAGAAGATAAAACCATCACTTTCTATACCGATACTGATAAAGGATCCCAGGATTTCTACTGGCGTTACAATCGTGGTCAGGAAAAAGTAGATATGAAAAAAGAATATAAAATGAAGATGGATCATTTTGAGAATGTACCTCAAAAAGAGAAATCGAAATTAGAAAAAGTCTATGCTTATCAAATTGATTTCAGCAACAAAGGAGGTTTGGTAATGCCGATTATTCTGGAATTTACTTTTGAAGACGGAAGTAAATTAAACGATAAATCTTCTGCACAGATCTGGAGAAAGAACGAACAGAAAGTTTCTAAAACGTATTATTTCGACAAGAAATTAAAATCGATCCAACTCGACCCGATGCGTGAAACCGCAGACATCGATACCTCAAACAATTTCTGGGGAGAAGTGCCGGAACCGACATCGAAGTTTCAGGTTTTCAAACAAAAACAGGAAGGTGCCGTACGCGGAGCTGCTAATGGAAAGATCAATCCTATGCAGGCGGCAGGAAAGAAAAATTAATTTTTAAAGAAAGTATATAAAGCCATTCGAATTTTGAATGGCTTTTTTTCTGCCAAAATTTCTCATTCAATTAAACACATAATGACAGATTTTCAGATAAGCCGCTGTGGCATTGTTTTAGTGAATAAGAAAGCATAACATAATAATTTAAACAAAAGTAATATGTCAGTAAAATTCAGACCATTAGCAGATCGCGTTTTAGTTGAACCGATTAAAGCTGAAACGAAAACCGCTTCAGGAATTATTATCCCAGACACCGCAAAAGAAAAACCTCAGGAAGGAACTGTAGTTGCAGTAGGACCAGGAAAAAAAGATGAACCGACTACGGTTCAGGTAGGCGACAAAGTGCTTTACGGAAAATATTCAGGCTCCGAGTTAAAGTTAGATGGCAAAGATTATCTTATCGTAAAAGAAAGTGATTTATTGGGGATTTTAGGATAAAATAGGGGTGAAAAATACGATGTACGAAGTGCAAAGTATTTTTTGTTATTAATAATTAAGAATCATTGTACATAATACATTAATACAATAAAAAAAAATGGCAAAAGAAATAAAATTCGATATCGAATCCAGAGATGCTTTGAAAAGAGGCGTTGATGCATTAGCAAATGCAGTAAAAGTTACATTAGGACCAAAAGGAAGAAATGTAGTAATAGAAAAGTCTTTCGGTGCACCACACGTAACCAAAGACGGTGTTTCCGTCGCAAAAGAAATTGAACTCGAAGACCGTGTTGAAAATATGGGTGCTCAGATGGTGAAGGAAGTAGCTTCCAGAACCAGTGATATCGCAGGAGACGGTACAACTACTGCAACCGTTCTTGCTCAGGCAATCGTTCGCGAAGGGTTGAAAAACGTTGCAGCCGGTGCCAATCCAATGGATTTGAAAAGAGGTATTGATAAAGCAGTTTCTGAAGTCGTTAAAAACTTACAGGCTCAATCTCAGAAAGTGGGTGATTCTTCAGAAAAAATTAAGCAGGTTGCTTCTATTTCTGCCAATAACGATGATACCATTGGAACTTTAATCGCTGAAGCGTTTGGAAAAGTTGGTAAAGAAGGTGTAATTACTGTTGAAGAAGCCAAAGGCACAGATACCACTGTTGACGTGGTTGAAGGAATGCAGTTCGACAGAGGTTACCAATCTCCGTATTTCGTTACCAATCCTGAAAAAATGGTGGCGGAATTAGAAAATCCTTATATTCTTTTGGTTGAGAAAAAAATCTCTTCAATGAAAGATTTGCTTCCTGTTTTAGAGCCGGTTGCACAGGCAGGAAGATCTTTGTTAATTATCTGTGAGGAAGTTGAAGGTGAAGCTTTAGCAACTTTAGTAGTAAATAAATTAAGAGGTTCTTTGAAGATTGCTGCTGTAAAAGCTCCGGGATTCGGGGACAGAAGAAAAGCAATGTTAGAAGATATCGCCATCTTAACAGGCGGCACCGTTATTTCTGAAGAGAGAGGTTTCACCATGGAAAATGCTACTTTGGAAATGTTGGGAACTGCTGAAAAAGTAGTGATCGACAAAGACAATACTACTTTGGTAAACGGTGGAGGAGACGAAGCTCAGATCAAAGGAAGAGTTAGCCAGATCAAAGCTCAGATGGAAACAACTACTTCTGATTACGACAAAGAAAAATTGCAGGAAAGATTGGCGAAATTAGCCGGTGGAGTTGCAGTTCTATATGTTGGAGCAGCCTCTGAAGTTGAAATGAAAGAGAAAAAAGACAGAGTTGATGATGCACTTCACGCAACAAGAGCCGCAGTGGAAGAAGGAATTGTTCCCGGAGGTGGTGTTGCTTTGGTAAGAAGTATTCCTGCTTTGGATACTTTGAAAGGAGATAATCAGGATCAGGATACAGGTATCAAAATCGTAAAAAGAGCGATCGAAGAACCATTGAGACAAATCGTTGCCAACGCAGGTGGTGAAGGTTCTGTAATCGTTGCGAAAGTATCAGAAGGAACCGGAGATTTCGGTTTCAATGCGAAAAACGATGAATTTGTAAATATGTACGAAGCAGGAATCATTGATCCTACGAAAGTAGTTCGTGTTGCCTTGGAAAATGCCGCTTCAGTGGCAGGAATGTTGTTAACTACAGAATGCGTTATTACGGAAATTAAAAGCGCAGAACCAGCAATGCCAATGGGTGGCGGAATGCCGGGAATGATGTAATTTTATACCCTCAAAGGTAATTATAAAAATAATCCGTTCAATTCGTTGAGCGGATTATTTTTTATTATAAAGAGATGATTGTTAAAGCTTTCAGCCTCTTCCTTCAAATCTGAAGAAATTTCAGAGTAAATTTTATTTTGTCTCAAAAAAACAAAAAAAAATTGCGTTCAAAAAGAACGCAATTTTTTTAATATTTGAATGGGATTAAATGTTAGTCAATCTCAACGTATTTGTTTTTCCATCTTCATAAGCTGGAGTTGCATTAAGGTTCAACACAAAGTCACCTTTTTCTACATAACCATAAGTGTGAGCCAACATATTAACCTGAATAATGGTTTCATCGGTTGATTTCTGCATATCATAATAAAATGCACGAACGCCCCACAATAAATTCAACATCGTGATAACGCGTTTGTTAGAGCTGAATACAATAATGTTAGAATTTGGTCGGTGTGCTGAAATCTGAAAGGCAGTGTAACCGGAATATGTTAAAGTAACAATCGCTTCCACATTGGTGGTTTTTGCAATTCGTACGGCCGCAAGACAAATTCTTTTCGTAATAAAACGTTCATCGATGCAATCGAAATCATGTTCAATTGGCGAGTTTTTAGTTCTGTAAAAATGAGTTTGCTCAATATTTTTAACAATCTTAGCCATGTTTTTAACAACATCGACGGGATAACGGCCTACGGAAGTCTCTCCGGAAAGCATTACCGCATCAGCACCATCTAATACAGAGTTCGCAACATCGTTTACCTCTGCTCTGGTCGGCGTTAAGCTTGTAATCATGGTTTCCATCATCTGGGTGGCGATGATTACGGGTTTCGAGTGTTTACGGGCTTTCTCTACCAGGTTTTTTTGAATGGCCGGGACTTCTTCCATCGGAACTTCTACACCCAAATCACCACGTGCAACCATGATACCATCGCATTCAAGAAGGATTTCTTCAATATTTTTGACTCCTTCCGGTTTTTCGATTTTTGCGATAATTGGTGTTTTCTGTCTGTTGGTAGGATGGTTTTTTATAATCTCCTTTAAATCAATAATATCCTGCGCATGGCGGACAAAAGATAAAGCAATCCAATCTAATTCCAGATCCAGTATGTAGTTAGCATCTTCAATATCTTTTTCTGTTAAAGCTGGAAGAGAAACATTGGTGTTAGGAAGATTGACGCCTTTTTTAGAACTTAGTGGTCCTCCTTGAATTGTCTTCGCCTTTACAGTATCTATATTATTGGTTTCGGTGACTTCTAAAACGAGCTTTCCGTCATCAATCAAAATTCTTTCGCCAACTTTTACATCTTGCGGAAATTTCTGATAAGTCATATAAACTTTTTCAGAATCACCTTCTATTTTTTCATTGGTAAAGGTTAGGATGTCGCCTGGATTCAGGTATGATCCTTCTTTCACCACGCCAACGCGCAGTTTCGGACCTTGTAAATCTCCCAGGATTCCTACAGACTGTCCCAGTTCCTGATTGATTTCGCGGATGGTTTCTACATTCTTTTTTACGATATCGTAATCAGCATGCGAAAAATTTATTCTAAAGATATCTACACCGGCTTGAACCAGTTGCATCATCGTTTCTTTGTCAGAAGAAGCTGGACCGAGCGTCGCGATGATTTTTGTTTTTTTTATATATTTATTCATAATATTGAATTAATTGATAAAGCTCCTCGATAGGGCTTAATTGAAAATCTTGTATTTGAAACATCAGGTTTTCAGGCAGCAAAATTAGTGAAAAATCGTCAAATGGTTCCGAAGTCTTGATGAGGTAATTTACATCGGGATAATGGTCGAGTAAATATTTTGTATCCTGCTCTGTATTAAAGAGTTCTACGGGACTGCTTTTTTGAATGCTGTGACTTGACTGATTTGCAATAAAATGAATGCAGATTTTCGTATCGTGATGAAATGACCGAAACCGCGGAAAATAATAGTCATAATACTTACCATGATCAATTAAATCTGTAATTCGGGTAAACTTGAATGGGTTCAATACATTGAGATGATAAAAAAGTTCATAATCGGGAACTTCTTTTGCAAGACGAACTAGACCTAAGGTAATTTCATCGTCTTCATCAATCTCAAGAGTGAACTTTTGGGTTTTCAAGAATACTTTGTTTTTTATTTAAAATATAGAAAGCTCTTTGTGCAGCTTTTTCTTCTGCTTTTTTCTTAGAAGTTTCCGTAGCATTCGATATCTTATCGTTATCCAGCCAGACATGAGTTCTAAAAACAAAATTTTTATTGGCCTGGATCTCTTCTAAAGTCTCGTACCTGATCGTGACTTTTTTCTTTTGACTCCATTCCAGCAACAGCCCTTTATAGCTGATTATTTTGTTTTCAAGTTGATTGATCGCTTTTGGCGTCAGCAGGCGGTCGAGAAGTATTTTTCTGCAGGTATCATAATCCTGGTCGAGATAAATTGCTCCTACTAAGGCTTCAAAAAGATTCCCAGCGATATTTTCACTGAGAGAAGTATTGGATTCATTTTGCAAAAACTTAGTCAGTGAGAGTTCGTTCCCTAATTTATTAAGGTTTTTCCTGTTTACAATTTTTGATTTCATCTGAGTGAGATATCCTTCATTAGCATCGGGATAAGTCGAAAAAAGATGGCAGGAAATAATCGTTCCCAACACAGAGTCTCCTAAGAACTCGAGACGTTCATAGTTTCTGGTTTGCTTGTTTTTAGAAGATGTTTTTAAAGAAAATGCTTCCCGATAGAGATTAATATTTTGAACAGGACAACCAGTGATTTTGGTCATTTCATTGCTTAAATAATAGTCTTTCTCTGATAGGTTTTTTTTTCTTTTAGCTAGGAATTTAGAAATGTATTTCTTTAACTCCATTGAATTGGTCTTAAATTTTGGTAAAGAGTACACAGGCATTATGTCCGCCGAAACCGAAAGTGTTACTCATGGCAACTTTCACTTCTTTTTTCACGGCATGATTAAATGTGAAATTCAATCTTCTGTCAATGTTTTCATCATCCGTAAAGTGATTGATGGTAGGAGGTACAATGTTGTGAATAATGGTATGTATTGCTGCAATCGCTTCAACAACTCCTGCTGCACCAAGTAAATGGCCAGTCATCGATTTGGTAGAATTAATCTGAATGTCGAAAGCGTGTTCTCCCAATAATTTTGAAATTGCATTAGATTCAGCAATATCTCCCAATGGAGTAGAAGTCCCATGCATATTGATGTGATCTACTTCATCGGCCGTAATGCCGGCATCTTCCAAACAGTTTTTCATTACGAGATAAGCGCCCAGTCCTTCAGGATGTGGTGCCGTCATATGATAGGCATCTGCACTCATTCCACCGCCTTTTAGTTCAGCATAAATCGTTGCGCCACGTTTTACGGCGTGCTCATATTCTTCCAAAATAATACAACCTGCTCCTTCACCAAGAACAAATCCGTCACGATCTTTATCGAACGGTCTTGAGGCAGTTTTAGGATCATCATTTCTGGTAGAAAGTGCCATCATTGCATTAAATCCGCCAACGCCACTTGCAGTGACTGCGGCTTCAGAACCCCCACAAACGATTACATCAGCTTTTCCTAACTGAATCAGCATTTTGGAATCGATAAGAGCATTTGCAGAAGATGCACATGCGGAAACCGTTGCATAGTTAGGGCCATGGAAACCATATTCTATGGAAATGTGTCCCGGTGTAATGTCCACGATCATCTTTGGAATAAAGAAAGGATTGAATCGAGGAATATCAGTATTCGCCCAACCCAAAACCTCTTTTTCAAAAGTTTCTAAACCACCAATTCCAGAACCCCAAATTACGCCAACACGATTTTTGTCAACATTGGACTCAATGATGCCAGAGTGCGCTACGGCTTCTCTTGCGGCAACGAGACCCAGTTGCGTATTACGGTCCATTTTTTTAGCTTCTTTCTTATCGAAATGTTCCAATGGATCGAAGTCTTTAACTTCGCACGCGAATTTGGTTTTGAACTTTGAGGCATCAAAAAGAGTAATAGGAGCGGCTCCGCTCTCACCTTTGACAAGGCTTTCCCAGTATTCTTTAGCGTTTTTTCCAACAGGCGTAATCGCGCCAAAGCCGGTTACAACTACTCTTTTCAATTCCATAAATTTTGTTCTTTGTTGATAGAATATTATTTGTTCACTACTTCTTCAATGTAAGCAATAGCGTGTCCTACCGTAGTTATTTTTTCTGCTTGATCATCAGGAATCTGAATGTTAAATTCTTTTTCGAATTCCATAATTAGTTCTACAGTATCCAAAGAATCAGCTCCTAAATCGTTAGTGAAGCTAGCTTCTGGAGTTACTTCTGTTTCTTCAACGTCGAGTTTATCAGCGATGATAGCTTTTACTCTTGATGCAATGTCTGACATAGTAAGTTATTTTTAATTAATTGTTAGTTGCTGCAAAGATATAAAATTCTTTATGATTTGAACTTTTTTTACCAAATTTTAAATCAGGCGTGAAATGAATTTTAATAAAGACTGAACTCCAACTTGCTCTGACCGTACAATGCCGCTGTAATATTTCTACCGCAAAACTGACATTGTTGTTTTATTGGTGTTTTTGACGGATTGAAAGTCAATAAGTTAAAACTTTAATCTATAAGTTTCTGAAATAACATTCTTTTTTTTCTCTTTTAAGTAGGGAAGGAATCTGTCCTTTTTTGTAAACTGCGATTAGGTGAATTTACTTCTAATTATCGGTGAAAAATTTAATTTTCGGTCAGTATAAACCATTCATTGACCAAAGAGGCGGCAAGTCTCGCTGTGATTTCATTAGGATCATAGGTCGGATTTACTTCGGCAACATCCATCGCAACCTGTTTTTTAGACTTCAGAATATGCTTGAACAAATGCATGAAAGCTGCATCTGCAAAAATTCCGTTGTAAGCCAAGGCCGAAACGCCCGGAGCGATTGAAACATTGAAAACATCCATGCAAATGGTTACATAAATAACATCTGATGTTTCTATAAATTCATTAAGTTTAGAATATAGGTTGGGGAGATTATCAAAAAACAGTTCTTCTGCCAAAATATAGTTCATGCCATATTCATGAGCGGTATCAAACAGTTTCAACGTATTTGAATTTCTCTGAATTCCGATATGCATGGAATGAATCCCGCCTTCCTGAGCAATTTGCCAAAATCCAGTTCCTGAACTTGAGCCAATTTCAGGATCGATTTCCCGATTGTCAAAATGAGCATCAATATTAATAATTCCAATTTTTTGAATGGGAAATGCTTTTCTTATTCCGGAATAATGAGCGTAAGTGACTTCGTGCCCTCCGCCGAAAACGATTGATTTGCCTTTTCTTTTTAAAACTTCAGCAACTTTATTCGCGAGTTCGTCTTGGGTTTTTTCTAAATTTTCGTCCGGACAATATATATTACCAAAATCTTTCAGCGTAAATTCCGGATTGACGACGGGGAAATTCGAACTGTTTTTGCGGATCATATCAGGAGCGTCTTTTGCACCGATTCTTCCTTTGTTTCTTTTTACACCTTCATCCACGGCAAAACCATGCAAAACGAAATCGTTTTCCAAAATATTATCGTAATTATTCTCCAAAGTTACTCTTTGAAAAACTCTATGATAAAGCGGTTCGTCGCCATCGAAACGTCCTGTCCAAATCATTTTTTAGAATTTTATTTTAAATTCGGTTTCTATGTAATTTAAGATTTCGAAAAAGCTTTTCAGTTCGTTAATTTCTGGAAAATCTTTTAGATAGGATTTTGGATTAGAATAATTAAAACTATTTTGCAACTTTCCATTTTTGTAAATAACTCTATATGAAACTCCATCCATAACCATCATTTTTGAAGTTGATATGACGTTTTCTTTTAAATCCTCGTCATACACAATTTCTCTTTTTTCTTTTTTGTATTGAAAGGTGTTTTCATTAGGTAGAAATTCGATATTTCTTATTTCAAAATTCATAAAATTAATTTCGTCTGCTTTTAATTTTGTGATTCTTGGTTCAATAGTTTGAAATTCATGAGTACCAAACTCCGAAGGAAAGTTCCAGTCTATAAGTTCAGCGTTCCATTTATTATCTTGTAAATAAATTAGAAAGACTTTCCCGCCATTTGTTATTGAATAGTCTTTATAGATTCTTATTTCTTTTTCATTTTGAATTTTTTCTGGAATTTTCGCCCAATAATCTGCACCTTTTTGCCCACGGCAAATAGAAAATATAAAAATAAAAAATATTTGAATTAAGGTTTTCAATTGCTAATTAGTCTGTTTCCCCGCATACGCCATCGCCGCATCCTTCACCCAGGAATGTTCCCGCTGGGCTTTTCTCTTGGTTTCCAAACGTTTTTTATTGCAAGGGCCGTTTCCTTTTAAAACTTCCATGAATTCATCCCAAGGCAATTCTCCGAAATCGTAATGTTGGGTTTCTTCATTCCATTTTAAATTTTCATCAGGAATTTTTAATCCTAAAAACTCTGCCTGAGAAACGGTTACATCTACAAATCTTTGACGCAAATCGTCATTGCTTTCTCTTTTTACCCGGTAATTCATGGATTTTTGAGAGTTCGGAGAATCGGCATCATTCGGGCCAAACATCATAAGAGCCGGCCACCAAAAACGGTTCAAGGCTTCCTGTGCCAGATTTTTCTGTTCTTTCGTTCCGCGGCAAAGCGTCATCAAAATTTCATAACCTTGTCTCTGGTGAAAAGATTCTTCTTTGCAAATTCTCACCATCGCTCTGGAATATGGGCCGTAAGAATTTCCCATCAACATAACCTGATTCATAATTGCAGCGCCATCAACCAACCAGCCGATCGCTCCAATATCTGCCCAGGAAAGTGCAGGATAATTGAAGATGCTCGAATATTTGGCTTTTCCGGAAAGCATATCGTTATAAGTAGAATCGCGGTCTGCGGCAATTTCTCCGTTATTCAAAGTTTCTGTCGCAGCATACAAATAAAGGCCGTGTCCTGCTTCATCCTGAATTTTTGCAAGCAATGCCATTTTTCTCCTCAAAGTAGGAGCGCGGGAAATCCAGTTGGCTTCGGGAAGCATTCCCACAATTTCGGAATGGGCATGCTGGGAAATCTGTCTCACCAATAATTTTCTGTAATCATCGGGCATTACGTCTTTCGGTTCCACTTTATTTTCTGCCTGTACGTATTCTAAAAATTTATCTTGATTCATGAGGTTTTTTTTATTAAAAATTGCCGGTTTACTGCGCATTGATTGCGTCTTCTTCCGGCAGATAAAGACCGATTCTTCCTTCAGAGAATTCGCCGACGACAAAATTTATTGTTTTTTCGGGACTTCTGATTTCGTATTCGTTGAAGAGGTATGGATTTCCACTTAGGGGGCCAATTACTTCAATCTTTCGGTCAGCGCAATGCCAATAGTGATTCCAAATATTAATTCCTTCTACTTTAAATTCTTTTTCTTCTTCAATTAAGGACGCAAATTTCCAGTTTTTCATGATTGGTGATTTTTTAAATAAAACAGATTAAACATCATAATTCAGCATCACCACATTGGTGGTCGGGTGACACTGACAGGTTAATACAAAACCCCGCTCCACCTCGTCGTCGGTGAGTGCGAAGTTTTTTTCCATAAATACTTCACCTTCCATGACCTGTGCTTTGCACGTGCAGCAAACGCCACCTTTGCAGGCAAATGGAACAGGAAGTTTCTCTGCTAAAGCCTGGTCTAAAATACTCTTTTTCTTTGAATTCAGATGGAATGAATATTCGTCATCATCAATAATTAAAGTCACCATGCTTTCTAAATTAGGGATGGCTTTGAATTCATCGCTCATTTCTGCATTTCCTTCTTCGTCGGGTGCTGCGTAATATTCGTACATGATCTGAAGCGACGGAACTTTCTTTTCTTTTTTCAGATAATCCGAGATTCCTTTGATCATTTCAGACGGTCCGCAGATAAAATAGGTGGAATCCTGAACGGGAATATCGGTAAATCTCTGGAATAAAAGATCGAGTTTCTCTGCTGAAATTCTTCCTTCGAAAAGTTCGTCTTCAAAATGCTTTTCTCTGGACAACAGGAAAATGACTTTTAATCTTCCTTCAAATTTCTCCACCAAATCATCAATTTCTTTTTTAAAAATGATATCGGTGAAACTTTTATTGCTGAAGAACAGATAAGCTGAACTCTGTGGTTCCTGGTAAAGCGCTTCTTTGATATTGGACAGAACCGGAGATATTCCGCTTCCTGCGGCCAAACCAATGTAGGTTTTTTGATTCGAAATATGATAATGCGTGTAAAAATGTCCGCTCGGAGCCATTACTTCAACGCTATCGCCCACTTTTAGTTCACGGTTAAGATAAGTTGAGACTTTTCCCTGGTCCAGATGTTTTACTAGGATTTCCAGTTCCGGATTTTCTTCGCTTGGCGCGTTGATGATAGAATAGCTTCTGCGCAAATCGTCTTCCCCAAAAACAAATCTTACATTCAGATATTGTCCTTGTTTAAAAGAAAATTCGTGTTTTAAGTTTTCCGGGATTTCGAAAGCGATATGTACGCAATCATTGGTTTCCCGTGATACTTTTGTTGCTTTTAGTTGATGAAAATGATGCATAGTATTTTAAAAACTCAATAAAAATGAGTTCAACAAATATACTTATTTTTTGAAAAGTATAAAAACGGCGTATTTATTTCATTCATTATTTTAAATAGGTGCATTTTCTTGAAAATCTTGGGATGCAAGAAATTGATAGATTCTCAAAAGTGGAAATATTGGCTTACTGTTTTAATTTAAACTTATTGATTTCGGAAATTTTGACTGATTTCTTTTGATTATAATCAAAAGAATAGTTTTTGAGGAGTAGAAATAAGAATTTAATAATGATAAAAAAATAGTGAGAATTCGAAAATGGTTAAGAGTTCTTTCTGTTTCAGAACACTAAAAACATATAATTATGAACTTAGATCAATATACCGTAAAATCGCAGGAAGCCATTCAGAAATCGCAACAGATTGCGATGGAGTTCGGCAACCAAAGCATTGAGCCCCAACACTTACTGGAAGGTATTTTTCAAATAGATGAAAATATTTCTCAATTTTTATTAAAGAAATCGGAAGCCGAATTAACTTTAGTCAGAGAAAGAAACCGCGAGAATATCGAAAAACTTCCAAAGGTAGAAGGTGGTAATATTTACCTCTCACAACCTACGAATAAAGTGTTGCTGGATGCTCCAAATGTTGCCAAGAAAATGGGTGACGAATTTGTAACCATCGAGCATCTTTGGCTTTCCCTTCTCGATGTGAATTCCGATGTTTCGAAAATGCTCAAAGATATGGGACTTACAAAAAGTGGGTTGGAAACCGCCATCAAAGAATTGCGCAAAGGTTCGAAAGCGACTTCAGCAAGTTCCGAGGAAACTTATCAAAGCTTAAATAAATACGCGAAGAATTTTAATGAACTCGCTGCTGAAGGAAAACTTGATCCGGTTATCGGCAGAGATGAAGAAATTCGTAGAGTTTTGCAGATTCTTTCCAGAAGAACCAAGAATAATCCCATATTAATCGGTGAACCCGGAGTCGGTAAAACTGCGATTGCAGAAGGAATCGCACACCGGATTATTTCCGGCGATATCCCTGAAAATTTACAGGACAAAACTTTGTTTTCTCTCGACATGGGCGCTTTAATTGCCGGTGCAAAATACAAAGGAGAATTTGAAGAGAGACTGAAATCTGTCATTAATGAAGTCATTAAATCTGATGGGCAAATTATTCTATTCATCGATGAGATTCATACTTTAGTGGGTGCAGGCGGTGGAGAAGGAGCGATGGATGCTGCAAATATTTTGAAACCGGCTCTGGCAAGAGGAGAGCTCAGAGCCATCGGCGCGACAACTTTAAATGAATATCAAAAATATTTTGAAAAAGATAAAGCATTAGAAAGACGTTTTCAGAAAGTGATGGTTGAAGAGCCGGATACCGAATCTGCAATTTCCATTTTGCGAGGAATTAAAGATAAATATGAAGCTCACCACAAAGTCCGGATTAAAGATGAAGCCATTATTGCTGCAGTGGAGCAGTCTCAGCGGTATATTTCTGACCGTTTTTTACCGGACAAAGCCATCGATTTAATTGATGAGGCTTCCGCGAAATTAAGAATGGAAATCAATTCAAAGCCAGAAGCGCTGGATGTTCTGGATCGTAAACTGATGCAGATGGAAATTGAATTGGCTGCGATTTCAAGGGAAGGCAATGATGTCAGAGTCGGTCATTTGAAAGAAGATATTTCAAAAGTTTCTGAGGAGCGAAATGAGATCAACGCAAAATGGCTCAAAGAAAAACAAAAATCAGAGGATTTAACTTCCATTAAAAAAGAGATTGAAGCATTGAGATTAGAAGCTGAGCGAGCTTCCAGAGCAGGTGATTACGCTAAAGTTGCCGAAATTCAGTATGGGAAAATTAAAGAAAAAGAAAGCGATTTGCAGAAACTTGAACTCGAGATGCAAAACAACCAGAATGAATTAATTAAGGAAGAAGTTACGGCAGAAAATATCTCGGAAGTAATTTCAAAATGGACGGGAATTCCGGTGACTAAATTAATTCAGTCCGAACGCGAAAAATTATTGCATCTGGAAGACGAACTCCATAAAAGAGTCGTTGGTCAGAATGAGGCGATAGAATCCGTCGCAAACGCGATCAGAAGAAACCGTGCGGGATTGAATGATGAGAAAAAACCGATCGGAAGTTTCTTATTCCTTGGAACGACAGGGGTTGGAAAAACCGAGTTGGCAAAAGCGCTTGCAGAATATCTTTTCGACGACGAAAATAATATGACCAGAATCGATATGAGTGAATATCAGGAAAGACATTCCGTTTCACGGCTCGTGGGTGCTCCTCCGGGATATATCGGTTATGAGGAAGGCGGGCAGTTAACGGAAGCTGTCCGCAGAAGACCTTATTCAGTCGTTCTTTTAGACGAGATTGAAAAAGCGCATCCGGATGTTTTCAACACTTTGCTGCAGGTTTTAGATGACGGAAGATTAACGGATAATAAAGGAAGAGTCGTCAATTTTAAAAATTCGATTATTATTATGACCTCCAATTTAGGGTCGCCGTTAATTATGGAGAATTTCGAAAATATTACAGATAATAATGTAGAGGAAATCGTATACAAAACAAAAGAACAGGTTTTTGAACTGCTTAAACAAACATTAAGACCAGAGTTCATTAACCGGATTGATGAAATAGTTCTTTTCCAGCCTTTGAACAGAAAAGAAATCGGAAAAATCGTGCATTATCAATTGCAGGACTTCAACAGAATGTTGGAGAAAAGAGGAATTATCATCACTGCAACCGACGATGCCGTGGAATATGTGATGAACAAAGGTTACGATCCGGCGTTCGGTGCGCGGCCTTTAAAAAGAGTTCTTCAGCAGGAAGTTCTGAATAAACTGTCCAGGGAAATACTGGCCGGACATGTGAACGATGGCGACCGGATCACTCTGGATTACTTTGAGGAAAGTGGCCTGGTCTTTAGAGCGACAGAGTGAACGTAATATTATATATCATTAAAAAACCGTCCATTTTACCTTTCAAATGGACGGTTTTATTTGTAGGCGGATATGGAGTTGCATTTTTGGAGCGGAGAGATTTGTTTTTGTTTATAACAAAACGGTCAATTTCTATTTAACATAATGTGGCAAAGTATTTGCTTTCTCTAAAATGAAAAATTTTTTTTCATCATTTGTGTTTTTGGATCCGCTGAGCAATCAGCGGATCCATTTTTTTTAAAAATTTATGGTTGTGGAAAAAAGATGAAAAATACTTTGAATAAAATTTTGTTATTCAAAAAATAAGCGCAATATTTGCAGTGTTCAATGCTTGTACAAGCAAAGAATAAATTTTTTTTCATCATTTGTGTTTTTAGAATCCATCAGTCATGATGGATTCTTTTGTTTGGTATTGATGGTGGAAATGTTTTTAATTTAAAAATAAACCGCCAATATGTTTTGTTATGCAAACAATAATACCGACCTTTGTGCCATTCAATGCTTGTAAAAGCAAAGAATAATTTTTTTTCATCATTTGTGTTTTTAGAATCCACTTTCATCGGTGGATTCTTTTTTATTAAAAAAAGAAACTATAAATGACGGCCAAATCGCTTCTGCTAAAAAGCTTTTCACAAAAATACTATCAAGACGTTCTTTAGGAACGGTGACGACAACAAAGGTGCTTTTCAGTGCGTAAGGTTTCTTTTCAGAATGATAATAAGTGTATGGGGTCTGGGGAAATAGATGGATTTTATGTATTGCAAGATTTTATTTTTACTAAAATTAATTTTGAAGAATTCTAACTTTCGGCATCTCAGATATAGCCGGGATCAACATTGAAAGCCCAAAACCTTTTACCGCTTTTTTTATTTTAAATAAAAAGTAAGCACATACCCCGAGGTTTCGGCAAGTCAGTAACTTTTGGTGGAAAGGCCGATTAGATTCTTTATTTTGAATATTAAAATACCGGTAAATTTAAATATTTAAGTTGAAAAATTCAGTAACTGGCCGCGCAACTTAGTCTGTAATTCAATTAGTTTCACTACTTTTGCACCTCGAAAATTCACTTATCAATTAGTATTCAAAAAATATGATTTCTGTTCAAAATTTAGGTCTTCATCACTCTGGGAATTACCTTTTTCAAAATGTAAATTTCACCATCAAAAAGGATGATAAAATCGGTTTGGTCGGCAAAAACGGAGCGGGCAAATCGACCTTGCTAAAGATGATTACCGGCGAAATTAATTTCTACGAAGGGAGTATTGTTCCCGAAGGAAATGTGACCATGGGTTTCCTGAAGCAGGATCTGGATTTTGTAAAAGGAAGAACCGTTTGGGATGAAACCATGCAGGCGTTTGAGCAAATCAATGCCATGAAAAATGAACTCGATGAAGTGAATCATCAGCTGGTGACCAGAACCGATTATGAAAGTCAAGCGTATGAAAATATAATTCACCGTATGACCGAACTGAATGATCTTCTGATGCATTACGACGCCTATAATCTGGAAGGTGATGTGGAGAAAATCCTGTTGGGTTTAGGTTTTAAAGCGGATGATTTTCATAAAATCACCGATGAGTTTTCCGGAGGTTGGCGAATGAGAATCGAACTCGCAAAATTACTTCTGCAGAAAAACGATTTGATGTTACTCGATGAGCCTACGAATCACCTGGATATGGAATCCATCATTTGGCTGGAAAGTTTCTTGAAAGATTATCCGGGATCCATCGTTCTTGTGAGTCACGATAAGCAATTTATGACTTCTGTTTGTAACCGAACTTTCGACATTAATAATAAAAAAGTTGACGATTACAAAGCCAACTACACCAAATATTTAGAGTTAAGTTTAGAAAGAAAAGAAAAACAAATTCAAGCCAAGAAAAATCAGGATGTAGAAATCAAGCAAATGGAAGACAATATCAACCGTTTCCGCGCTTCTGCAACTAAGTCTTCTTTCGCGCAATCTTTGATAAAGAAACTGGATAAATTAGAAAGAATTGAAGTTGATACTGATGATGTTTCCAAATTTAATATTCGATTTCAACCCGCTGTAACTCCGGGAAAAGTAGTTTTTGAAGCTAAAAATTTAGGAAAAGCATACGGTAAAAAACAAATTTTTGATGGCGTTGATTTCTTCATAGAACGTGGACAGCGAATTGCTTTGCTGGGTCAAAATGGGCAAGGAAAAACAACTTTGGCGAAAATTTTATCTGGAGAAATTACCGATTATTCCGGTGAATGGAATCTCGGTCACAATGTAAACATTGGTTATTTTGCCCAAAATCAGGAAGAAGTTTTAACCCCGAATAAAACCGTTTTAGAGGAAGCTGAAGATTCTGCTACTGAAGAAACCCGTCCTCGTGTTCGTGATCTATTGGGAAGTTTCCTTTTTCAAGGTGATGATGTTACGAAGAAAACAAAAGTGCTTTCCGGAGGGGAACGTAACCGTTTGGCCTTGTGTAAATTGTTGCTCCGTCCGTTTAATACTTTGATTATGGATGAGCCTACGAATCACCTGGATATTCAGTCCAAAGAAATTATCAAATTGGCACTGCAGAAATTCGAAGGAACGCTGATCGTAATTTCTCACGACCGTGAATTTCTCCAAGGTTTAAGTGATAAGATTTTCGAATTCCGTGACGGAACGATGAAAGAATTTTTGGGAGATATTAATGATTATCTGGCCTTCCGTCAGAAAGAAAGTATCCGCGAAGTTTCTGCCGAAAAATCGAAATTGCAGGAAATGAGAAACGAACCTGTTGCAGAAAAAGTAATTGAAAAACCGATCGAAAAAAAGATGGTTATTGTTTCGAAAGATCAAAAGAATATTCAAAATAAAATAAAGAAAGTAGAAGAAAAAATCTCTGAACTCGAACTGAAAATCGAGGACATGGAAGCGACTTTTATCACCGAAAATCCTTCAGCGGAAACGTTGGAAACTTACAATTCCAGAAAAGCAGATTTGGATTTGGCGTTGCAGGAATGGGAGTTTTTGGGAACGCAGTTGGAAGGTTAAAAAAATCTTCGAAGTTCTAAAATTTTATTTTTAAAAAATCGCCACGAATGCACGAATGAATTTTATTCGTGCATTCGGGGCGTTATAACCAAAAACTTCCATACAAAAATTCCTATCTTTGAACTTTAATTAAACTTCAATGAATCACAGTCCGGTAGAAGGTTTTTCTAAACTTTCAAAACAAAGAAAAATAGATTGGCTCATCAAAGAATATCTGAGCGAAGACCGCAGTTACGAACAGGTTCTTCAGCAATATTGGAATGGCGATCACACGCTGCAGAAATTACACGAAGAGTTTTCAGAAAACACCATTTCCAATTTTTATATGCCGTACGGAATTGCTCCTAATTTCCTTATCGACGGGAAATTATTGGCTTTGCCGATGGCCGTGGAAGAAAGTTCGGTAGTCGCAGCCGCTTCAAAAGCCGCAAAATTCTGGATTGATAAAGGTGGTTTCAAAACTACCATCATTAATACTAAAAAATTAGGTCACACACATTTTATTCTGAATGTGGAACCTCATAAATTACAGCATTTCTTTAACTTTAAATTAAAGAAAAGATTGTTTGAAGCGACCGAAGAAATCACCAAAAACATGCGAAATCGTGGTGGTGGAATTTTAAACATTCGTCTCATCGATAAAACTGCGGATTTGGAAAATTATTTTCAACTGAAAGCGAGTTTCGATACCGTAGATTCTATGGGTGCCAATTTCATCAATTCCTGCTTGGAACAGTTCGGAAAAACTTTGACAGAAGAAGTTCAGAAAGAAGAAAGTTTCACGCAGGAAGAAAAAGATTCGCTGCAGATTGTCATGAATATTCTTTCCAATTTCACGCCGGATTGTATTGTACGTGCCGAAGTTTCCTGCAAAATTGAAGACCTGAAAGACGACAGCGGAATTTCTAACGAAGAATTTGCAACCAAATTTAAACGCGCGGTGACCATCGCCGAAATCGAACCTTTCCGTGCGACTACTCATAATAAAGGAATTATGAACGGAGTTGACGCAGTTGTAATTGCGACAGGAAATGATTTCCGTGCAACCGAAGCCTGCGCGCATGCTTACGCCGCAAAAGACGGAAAATACTCAAGTTTGACGCACTGCACAACCGATAACGGAATTTTCAGATTTTGGATTGATCTTCCAATTTCTGTAGGTGTTGTTGGTGGTTTGACGAATCTTCATCCGCTGGTAAAATTTTCTCTGGCTTTGCTCGGGAAACCTTCTGCGCAGGAACTGATGAGTATTTTAGCGGTTTCCGGTTTGGCTCAAAATTTTGGCGCATTGCGTTCTTTGGTGACGACGGGAATTCAGAAAGGGCACATGAAAATGCATCTGTTCAACATCCTGAACCAATTGGGAGCAACCGAAGAAGAGAAAAATCATTTTGTCACTTATTTTAAAGACAAAACGGTGACACATCATGAAGTGATTACGGAGTTTAATAAATTGAGGAATAGATAATATGTTGCAACTTTTTTTAGGGCTTTTAATTTTAATTTTCGGGGTTTTTCTGAAAACAACCAAAGACCCGGGATTTGCCAAATCAAAGAAATTTTCGTGGATGTTTATTCTCATCGGAATATTATCCATCATGGGAAAATTAGTTATCATGTATCAACAGGGAGAATTATAATATGAAAAATTTAACATTAATCATCGGAGCCGTTTACGGTTTGGTTTCCGTAATTTTAGGAGCATTCGGGGCGCATGCGCTAAAGAAATTTTTATCAATTGATAAGCTCGCCAGTTTTGAAACCGGCGTGAAATATCAAATGTATTCCGCACTTTTTTTATTGATCGTGGGATATATTTTAAAATTTGAAACCCCTTCGGAAAAGTGGATTTCTATCTTAATGATTGCGGGAACGTTTCTGTTTTCGGTGAGTATTTATTTGTTGGCATTTAGTGAAGTGGCAGCGATTCCATCGAAAGCGATCGGGCCAATAACGCCGCTTGGTGGTTTGCTGATGATTATTTCCTGGGCGATGCTGATCTTTTATTTTGTGAAAGCAAAATTTTAAATACTGGACTTCAAACTTATTGTATGTTTTTCTTCATCGGTGGAAATTCACAGAAATTAGTCGGAAAAGAATCCCGTAAAATCAATAAAAACGGATTTTTGGTGAATGCAGAAATCAAAGTTTTTAATAATTATAGTACACTTTTCTTTATTCCACTCATTCCGCTTGGTAAAAAATACAGCTTCTACATTCCGCATTCAGATGAGTATTACGAGAATGATTATTTCTCGAAAATGCCTGCGGAATATTTAGAAATCTGCAAAGAAGTCGGTAGAAAATATTGAACATGACGAGACCGAGAATCGCTTTATTTCTAGGGATTTTGTGTATTTCCATTTTCCCTGTAATCGTCCGGATGAATCTCACATCAGGATTAATTTCTGCGTTCTATAGAATGGCAATTGCTACGGCGATTCTTTTGCCTTTTGCTCTTTATAAGAACAAACTTAAGTTAGAAAACTTCAAAATGCTTTTACCAATAATGGTTTGCGGCGTTTTGTTTGCTTCAGATATTGCCGTTTGGAATATTTCAATTCAGAATTCATCTGCCACGCAGGCAACTTTGCTGACTAATCTTTCGCCAATTTGGGTCGGCGTTTTTTCCTTTATCTTTTTAAGTTACCGACCGCGAAAAAGTTTTTGGCTCGGAACTTTAATCGCTTTAATAGGAATGACAGTTTTTGTAGGGATTGATGTGATTTTAGAATTGAAATTAGACGTCGCTTTCTTCCTGGGTATTCTTTCCGGATTACTGTATGCTTTGTATATTTTGGTGAGTAAAAGGCTGTTGGAGCAATTAGAAGTCATTACTTTTATCACTTACAGCATGATTTTCAGTACCATTTTTCTTTTCATTATTAATGTTGTTTTTGAGGAACAATTTTTTGGTTTTTCAAATAAGGCGTGGATTTCACTTATTACTCAGGGAGTTGTTTGTCAGTTAATCGCGTGGTTACTCATCAGTTATGCGACCCAGAATATGCGTGCGACCAGAGTTTCCTTAAGTCTTTTGAGTCAGGCGATTTTTGCCACTATTTTAGCGGCAGTTTTTGTGAACGAAAAAATCACGGTGGTTCAAATGGTTGGCAGTATTATTATATTAGCCGGGATTGCAACTACCTTTTATGAAAAGACAAAACCTGCAATCAAGTAATTTTAAGAACATTAAAACCGGTTTTGCCAAAAAATTCAATGGGTTCAACTGTTATCTTCTCAAATTTTCTTAAATTTGTCAATCTTTAAAAAAAATAAATATCTAATTAAAATATTATGAATCTTCACGAGTACCAATCCAAAGAGATTTTGGCAAAATACGGAGTTAACATCCAACGAGGTTTTATTGCAAACACTGTGGAAGAAGCAGAAGCAGCAGCGAAAAAACTGACTGAAATGAACGGTAACGAAGGCTGGGTCGTTAAAGCGCAGGTCCACGCAGGTGGACGTGGAAAAGGCGGCGGCGTAAAGTTTTCACCCAACATGGAAAAACTGAAAGAAAATGCCGGAAACATCATCGGAATGCAGTTGGTTACTCCACAAACTTCTGCCGAAGGGAAAAAAGTAAATTTCGTTTTGGTAGCTGAAGATGTATATTATCCGGGAGAAACAGAAACAAAAGAGTTTTATGTTTCTATCCTTTTGGATCGTGCACAAGGCAAAAACATGATCGTATATTCTACAGAAGGTGGTATGGATATCGAGCACGTTGCCGAAGTGACGCCACATTTAATTCATAATGAAGTCGTAGATCCTTGTGTTGGTTTACAAGGTTTTCAGGCGAGAAAAATCGCATTCAACTTAGGTTTGGAAGGAGCTGCGTTCAAGGATTTTGTTAAATTTATTACGAATTTATACAGTGCTTACGTTGGGATTGATGCTTCTCTTTTTGAAATCAACCCTGTATTGAAAACTTCTGACAATAAAATTATTGCGGTAGATGCAAAAGTTTCTTTGGATGATAATGCATTGTTCCGTCACAAAGATTTGGCTGAATTAAGAGATACAAGAGAAGAAGATCCTACAGATGTTGAAGCCGGTGAAGCTGGTTTGAACTTTGTGAAACTTGATGGTGACGTTGCCTGTATGGTAAACGGAGCTGGTTTGGCGATGGCGACCATGGATATCATTAAATTATCTGGCGGTAACCCGGCAAACTTCTTAGACGTTGGTGGTACAGCCGATGCAGAAAGAGTTCAGAAAGCTTTCGGAATTATTTTGAAAGATCCGAATGTTAAGGCTATTCTGATTAATATTTTTGGTGGAATCGTACGTTGCGACCGTGTTGCCCAAGGTGTTGTAGATGCTTACAAAGCGATGGGAAGCCTTCCGGTTCCGTTGATCGTGAGATTGCAAGGAACCAACGCTGTTGAAGCAAAAGAGTTAATCGATCATTCCGGTTTACCGGTTCATTCAGCAATCACGTTGGAAGAAGCTGCTAATAAAGTAAAAGAAGTTTTAGGTCACTAAAATTATATTTATAATTAATGAAAGCCGTTCAGTAATTGAGCGGCTTTTTTGTGTAATGAATTATTATTTTTAAATATATTTTACATTTACAGACAGGTTATTGCTTTATAGCTTATCGTGACAAAGATTTCGTTCCGCTGCATAATAAGAGGGCGGCAAAGAATTATTGTACAACTCCTTAATATATGTTGAGTGGCGTCGGCTTTATAATTTCTGAGATTTAGGATAGTTTTTCTACTTTAGAAGTAAAGTGCGAAACAGCCGGTGGAATAATTTCGAAGAATTCTCGGTAATGCCTTTGTAATCTCATAAAAAATAATTTCGCTGAAAGTAATTGTAAATTATTGTAATTCAGGGTTTGCTAATTCAAAATAATTTCCTATTTTTGCCCCCTAAAATAAAAAGCAATTTAATGCCTACTATTCAACAATTAGTAAGAAAAGGAAGAGTCTCGCTTGCCAAGAAGAGCAAATCGGCTGCCCTTGAATCTTGTCCACAAAGACGAGGTGTATGTACAAGAGTATATACCACCACTCCTAAGAAACCTAACTCTGCGCTTAGAAAAGTTGCAAGGGTAAGACTTTCAAACGGTAAAGAAGTTAACGCCTATATCCCGGGCGAAGGACATAATCTTCAAGAGCACTCGATAGTATTGGTTAGAGGCGGAAGGGTGAAAGACCTACCGGGAGTACGTTATCACATTGTTCGTGGAGCTTTGGATACCGCAGGAGTAGCTGGAAGAACTCAGAGAAGATCAAAGTACGGAGCGAAAAGACCAAAACCAGGTCAGGCAGCTGCGGCACCTGCAAAAGGTAAGAAAAAGTAATCATTAATTTTTAAGAAACGAAACAATGAGAAAGACAAAAGCGAAAAAAAGACCGTTGTTACCGGATCCAAAATTTAATGATCAACTGGTAACAAGATTTGTAAACAATTTGATGTTTGATGGTAAAAAGTCAATCGCATTCAAAATTTTCTATGACGCATTAGACATCGTAGAAAGTAAAAAAGGAGATAACGAAAAGCCGGCTCTGGAAATCTGGAAAGATGCTTTGACGAACGTTATGCCTCACGTAGAAGTACGATCTAGAAGAATCGGGGGCGCGAACTTCCAGATTCCAATGCCAATCAGAGCTGATAGAAAAATTTCTATGGCGATGAAATGGTTAATTAAATATTCTACAGCTAGAAATGATAAATCAATGGCTCAGAAATTAGCTACTGAAGTTATCGCTGCTGCAAAAGAAGAAGGTGCTGCGTACAAAAAGAAAACAGACACTCATAGAATGGCTGAAGCAAACAAAGCATTTTCACACTTTAAATTCTAATCTGAAATGGCAAGAGATCTTAAGTATACAAGAAACATTGGTATCGCTGCGCACATTGATGCAGGGAAGACCACCACTACAGAAAGGATTTTATTTTACACAGGTAAAGTTCACAAATTAGGGGAAACTCACCAGGGTTCATCACAAATGGACTGGATGGAGCAGGAAGCAGAAAGAGGTATTACCATTACTTCCGCTGCAACAACCTGTAAATGGGTGTTCCCAAGATCAGAGGGAAAGCCTACACCTGATTCTCACGAATACCACTTTAATATTATCGATACACCAGGACACGTAGATTTTACGGTAGAGGTAAATCGTTCTTTAAGAGTATTAGACGGTTTGGTATTTTTATTCTCAGCGGTTGACGGTGTTGAGCCTCAATCCGAAACCAACTGGAGATTGGCTGACAATTACAATGTTGCGAGAATGGGATTCGTAAACAAAATGGACAGACAAGGTGCTGACTTTCTTATGGTTGTAAACCAGGTGAAGGAAATGTTAGGATCCAATGCGGTTCCAATCGTTTTACCGATCGGTGCTGAAGAAACTTTCACAGGAGTAGTAGATTTGATTAAGAACCGTGCTATTATGTGGCATGATGATACTCAGGGAGCTACTTTCGACGTTATTCCAATTCCGGAAGATATGTTGGATGAAGTACACATGTACAGAGAAAAATTAGTTGAAGCAGTTGCTGATTATGATGACACTTTGATGGAGAAATTCTTCGAAGATCCGGATTCAATTTCAGAAGACGAAATCAACGCAGCTTTGAGAAAAGCGACCATCGATATGTCGATTATCCCAATGACTTGTGGTTCTTCATTTAAGAATAAAGGAGTACAGTTTATGTTGGATGCAGTATGTAAGTACTTGCCTTCACCAATGGATAAAGAAGCAATCTATGGTACCAATCCAAAAACTGATGAGGAAGTTGAAAGACATCCTACCGTTCAAGATCCATTTGCAGCATTGGCATTTAAGATTGCTACCGATCCTTTCGTAGGAAGACTGGCATTCTTTAGAGCCTATTCAGGAAGACTTGATGCAGGTTCTTATGTATTAAACACAAGATCTGGTAACAAAGAAAGAATCTCCAGAATCTATCAAATGCACGCGAACAAGCAAAATCCTGTAGAATATATTGAAGCAGGTGATATTGGTGCAGCGGTTGGATTTAAAGATATTAAAACTGGTGATACATTGTGTGATGAGAAATTCCCAATCGTTCTAGAATCGATGGTTTTCCCAGATCCAGTAATCGGTATCGCAGTAGAACCTAAGACAAAAGCAGATCAGGATAAAATGGGGAACGCTTTGGCAAAACTGTCAGAAGAAGATCCTACTTTCCAGGTGAAAACCGACGAAGCTTCCGGTCAGACGATTATTTCAGGAATGGGTGAACTTCACCTTGATATCTTGATCGACCGTATGAGAAGAGAGTTTAAGGTAGAGGTTAACCAAGGTGAACCACAAGTAGAATACAAAGAAAACTTAACACAAGTTGCTGCTCACAGAGAAGTTTACAAAAAACAATCCGGTGGACGTGGTAAATTTGCTGATATTCAGTTCGAATTAGGCCCAACCGATGACGGTAAAGCTGGATTAGTATTCGTAAATGAAATCAAAGGTGGTAACATTCCAAGAGAATTTATCCCATCGGTAGAAAAAGGTTTCAAAGAATCTATGAAAAACGGTCCTTTAGCAGGATTTGAAGTAGAAGGAATCAAAGTAACTTTGAAAGACGGATCTTTCCACGCAGTGGATTCAGATGCATTATCTTTCGAACTTGCAGCAAAAATGGGCTTCAGAGAAGCAGGTAAAAAAGCGAAACCGGTAATCATGGAACCAATCATGAAACTGGAAGTAGTAACTCCGGAAGAATACATGGGAGATATCGTAGGTGACCTTAACAGAAGAAGAGGAACTGTAAACGGTATGGATGACAGAAACAACGCGAAAGTAATCAAAGGATTCGTCCCACTTTCCGAGATGTTCGGTTATGTAACTTCACTGAGAACCCTGTCTTCAGGTAGAGCAACATCTTCTATGGAATTCGAAAAATACGAAGCAGCCCCACAAAGTGTCGCTGAAAAAGTAATCGAAAAAGCAAGAGGTTAATTATTTAAATTAGATCAAAATGTCACAAAGAATCAGAATAAAATTAAAATCTTACGATTACAGTTTAGTAGACAAATCTGCTGAGAAAATCGTAAAAACGGTAAAAGCTACCGGTGCTGTTGTAAACGGCCCGATTCCTTTGCCAACGAATAAGAGAATCTTCACCGTGTTGAGATCTCCTCACGTAAACAAAAAAGCAAGAGAACAGTTCCAACTATCTGCACACAAAAGATTGATGGATATCTATTCTTCTTCTTCTAAAACTGTAGATGCCCTAATGAAATTAGAGTTACCTTCAGGAGTTGACGTAGAAATTAAAGTGTGATAATTTGCACTTTGCTATGATAATAAAATCCCTTTTCGAAAGATTAGGGATTTTTTGTTTGATTAAAGTTTCAGTTGTTGATGAAATTTTTTTTTTTTGGAGCAACAGGAGTTTCGTCTATTACGATTCCTGGCGATCCCATTTTTACCAGCTTTTCAGTCTATGAAAGGTTGAGGATTTTAATTGTAAATCTCATTTTGGCATATAGAATTTTGTAATTTACATTCATTCTAAAATGTCACTTTCGCATTGTTTTAAGAAGAATAGCTTGCACAGGTTCAGTTTTAGTTTTAGCTTTATATTCGTGATACATTAACCAATAAAAAAGATGTATTATGAAAAAAGTATTATTATTATCTACGATGCTTGTCGTATGTGGAGGATTCGCAATTGCTGCCCCTGCTGAATTTAATAAGCCAGAAGTAACGGATTTAAAAGAGATCGTTCATTCTAAAAGTAATGATGGTGCTACTTTTAAAGAGGTTAAAATAGTTTCTGTTGGTGGCGTTGATAGCTGTTATGAAAGATATTGTACCATTACCTCTTCAACAGATTCTAATGGTGTTATAACAGAAAAGAAATCTTGTTCTGATTGGTACCAAGTTCCTTGTACTGATTTAGGTGAAAGTTTGCCAAGAGTGGTTTAGAAACAAAGTTATGGGCGGTACCAAACGCCCATTTTAATTTATATCTATATGATGAAGTTTAAGAAAATTTCTTTTCTCGTACTTTTTATATCTTCTTTATTCTTTTCGCAAAAAAATAAAGAAGGGGTAATTTCTTATGAACAAAATTATAAAGGTAAAACGTTAAATGCCATTTTACTTTTTGATTCAAATTATTCATTATATAAAATTTCAACTGCTAAAGAGCATACTTCAATTTATACTTCATCAGATGGTTCTTTAGTCTATCCTTCTAATACAATAGATAGTATTGCAAATAAAACACGGTTTATTTTATTTGATAATGCTAAAAATTATTTTTACAATAATAACATTAATGGTAATAAAGAACATTTAATCATTGATCAAAAGAAGTTTAACTGGAAGGTTTCTACTGAAGAAAAAAACATTCTAGGATATGAATGTTCAAAAGCAACTACCGTAATAGGTAACGTAGAATACATTGCTTGGTTTACAAACCAAATTCCCTTATCATACGGGCCGGTTAAAATTAATGGTTTAAATGGTATTATTTTGGAAATAAGTGATGTTAATGGAGATTTGAAAATTTTGGCAAAAAATATTACAATACAGAAGTCTAGCGCAGAAATTGAAAATTTTGCTGAAAATTACAATTTCAACTCATCTATTACTGAAGAAGAATACCAAAAGCTATTTAATAATCACCTTATTGATATTGAGAATAAAATTAATAAGCAAAGAGAATTCTATTCAAAAGAAAAAGTTATTTTAAAAAAAGAATGTAATGATTGCAATAAATAATGTTAAGTTTTTACCATATTTTTTTCTAATTCCTTTTTTATTTAATTCACAAACGAAAAGATTTTATTATAATTTAAATTTCAAACCTAGTGATGATTCCTCATTAATACAAAAAGAAATTCTAGTATTAGATATTAATGCAGATAAAAATTTGTTTTATAGTAATGAATATCTTCGAATTGATTCTTTAAATAACACAAACTCTACTTTTAAATTTGCTTATCCAAAATTTAAAAAGATTATTGCATGGGAGAACAAAAAGAATACTTTTAAAGTATATAATAATCTTTCCATGAATTATTATTTCTATTCAACTAGCCAAAAGATAGAGTGGATATTAACGGGTGAAAAGAAAAAAATAGGAGACTATTTAGTGCAAAAAGCAATTGGTTCTTATGGAAAAAGAATGTGGAATGTCTGGTTTACAAATGAAATAGCTTTACCTTATGGTCCATATTTTTTTAATGGTTTACCAGGGTTGGTTTTAGAAGCTTATGATGATGATTATAATTATCACTTTTCATTTATTCAAAATAAAAACTTTTCAACAATAACCGATTCAGAGAAAATTATTGAAAAATATTTAGGTGTTAGAAAATTTGAAATAAAGGAAGATGAATGGCCTAAAGTATTACTTAATTATTATAATAATCCTATTCCTGAATACAAACAAGGAAATGCCATTAGGTTGAAAAATGATGGAACTCAATTTTCAGATCAAGACTACAGAGAACTAGAGAGAAATTTGAAATTTTCTATAAAAAACAATAATAACCCTATTGATTTGAATGAAAGAATAAATTATCCGTAAAGTTGATTTTTAGTTTTAGGGGGCAGTAGTTAGTAATTATTCAGCTCTTTTGTAAATAATTTTTCAGTATTTTCGTAAAATGAATGAATTCTTTATCGCTTTTCTCACTACGGTTAATACCGGAAGTTTCATCTATTTTGGACTCGACAAACGCAAAGCCATAAAACAAGAAAACCGAGTTCCCGAAACCTCATTATTAATCATGACTACCTTTGGAGGAGCAATCGGGTCAGTATTAGGAATGCTCATCTTTAATCACAAAACCAACAAGAAAAGTTTCATATTCAAAATGTTGGCAGTAATTGTGATTCAAATTTTAATTGTATATTCGATTTACAATTATTACAAATGAAGTTGCTGTTATTTTTCTTGTTTTTAAGCATCAATTGTTACTCACAAAACATTAATGTGTATTATCAATACGTCGCATTATATGATATGGAGAACGATAAAAATGTTTTTCAAAGTGAACCGCTTGTTTTATCTATTGAGCCAGGAAATGGCAAATCTGTATTTAGAAGTTTGTATAAATCTCAAAGAGATTCAATTATAAATTCTGTAAAAGACAAAAGCTTTTCTGCGCTATCCGCATTGGCAATACAATTACCGAAGCCTTCCTATCAATTTGTATATTTCAAGAATCCGAACTCTATACTCATTCAAGATGATGTGAATACCAAAATATATATTTATCCGAGAAACTATCCGAAAAATGAATGGAGATTAGGAAAGGAATCTAAAATAATTGGAGGTTACAAATGTCAAAATGCCTTCTTAGATTTTGGAGGTAGAACATGGGAGGCATGGTATGCTTTAGATTTGCCACTAAATGATGGACCAATCAATTTCAGAGGACTTCCTGGTATTATTTTAGAAATGTATGATACTCAAAAACATCATGCATTCAAATTTTTAGGAATAGATTTTAGTAAGCAATTATATGTTGAACAAAATGCAGATGTCGTAAAACTTAATTCTATCGATCAGTTTAGAAAAATCAGGAAAAATGCAAAACATAATATGATTGCAGAATGGGAAGAATTAGGAGTAGTTTACTCTCCAGAAGCCAAAAAGAAAATTAATGATCAACAACGAACAGAAGAGAAAAATAGAAATCCTTTAGAACTTGTTCCAGAAGATTGAAAACTAGGTGATTTTCCATTTTATAAATACTCTTTTGAAGTTAATTTTTAACTAATACCAAAAAAGGAATCATTTCGATTCCTTTTTTGGTTTCCTTGTATGACCAAAAAGCGAATTCAAGATAATATGAAAAAGAACAATAATTATTTAGAGTAGTTTCTGTTGAAAAATTTGTAAATAATAAGATTCTCCACATTTGAGAATCTTTTTTTATTCGTGTCAAGAAAACGACAATGCGAAAAGAAAAAAGAAACGGAATATTTTCAGGTGATAAAATGATAAAAAATTGTAATATGTTAAAAATCAAAATATTTTACGGTCTTATATTGTCATTTAAAATATTCTTCATACATTTGCACACTCAATTTAAGGAAGAAGTGCGCCTATTTCAAAAATAGAAAACACTGCAACCTTGATTGACAAACGAGAACTTAATTAGATATATATAAACAATGTCAGGTATTATTGGTAAAAAGATCGGGATGACATCGCTGTTTGACGAAGCTGGGAAGAATATTCCTTGTACCGTTATTCAAGCAGGTCCATGCTCGGTTTTACAGGTCAGAACCGTTGAAAAGGATGGGTACAAAGCTGCTCAACTTGGTTTCGATGACAAGAGTGAAAAGAACGTTGGTAAAGCGTTAGCCGGCCACTTCAAAAAGGCAGGTTCAACTCCAAAAGCTAAATTGGTAGAATTCTATAATGAATTCGTAGAAAATTTAAGCGTTGGAGATGAAGTGAAAGTGAACTTATTTGCGCAAGGTGAATATGTTGATGTAACAGGAACTTCAAAAGGTAAAGGTTTCCAGGGGGTTGTGAAGAGACACAATTTCCGTGGGGTAATGCAAGCGACTCATGGACAGCACAACCGATTAAGAGCCCCAGGTTCTATTGGTGCAGGTTCTGATCCTTCCAGAGTATTCAAAGGAATGCGTATGGCAGGAAGAATGGGTGGTAAGCAGGTTACCGTACAAAACCTGGAAGTGTTAAGAGTAGATGAAGAACAAAATCTTTTAGTAGTAAAAGGGGCTGTTCCGGGAGCGAAAAATTCTTATGTAATTATCAGAAAATGGAACTAGTAGTATTAAATACATCAGGAAAAGAAACCGGAAGAAGTGTATCTCTTGACGAAGCTATCTTCGGAATTGAGCCAAACCAGCACGCGGTTTACTTAGAGGTTAAGCAATATCTTGCTGCACAAAGACAAGGTACGCACAAATCAAAAGAAAGAAACGAAATCTCAGGATCAACTAAGAAACTTAAGAAACAAAAGGGTTCTGGTTCTGCTAGATACGGTAGCATCAAATCGCCAACTTTCAAAGGTGGAGGTAGAGTTTTTGGTCCAAAACCAAGAGACTACAGATTCAAATTGAATAAGGCCTTGAAAAGATTAGCTAAAAAATCTGTTCTTTCGCAAAAAATGAGAGATAATTCAATCATAGTATTAGAAGCTTTCAATTTTGAAGCTCCTAAAACCAAAGAATTTATCAGCTTGAACAATGCGTTAGGATTTGAAGGTAAAAAAGCGCTTTATATCTTACCGGAAGCGAACAAAAACGTTTATCTGTCATCAAGAAACCTGGCGAAAACCAAAGTTTTGACTTATAACGAAATCAGTTCTTACGACTTAGTAAACGCTGGTGAGATCGTATTCTTAGAAGGTGCAATAGAAAAATTCCAAGAAAATTTAAGAAAATAAATCATGTCTATTATCATTAAACCAATCATCTCAGAAAAAGCAAACTATCTTACAGATTTGAGAGGACATTATTCTTTTTTAGTTAACCCTAAATCGAATAAAATCCAGATCAAAAAGGCGATAGAAGTTGCTTACGGTGTAAAAGTAGCAGACATTAGTACAATGATTTATGCGCCTAAAGTTTCTTCGAAACACACCAAAAAAGGATTACAAGTTGGGAAAACCAGCAAATTGAAAAAAGCAGTCGTTGCCCTTGCAGAAGGAGAAGTGATTGATATTTTTGCAACCAACTAAATTAGCATAAGGGATACCCTTATGACAACAATAAAATTTTATTAATTATAAATAATTGTAATGTCTGTTAGAAAATTAAAACCTATCACCCCGGGACAGAGATTCAGAGTTGTAAACAACTTTGATGAAATTACTACCAACAAACCAGAGAAATCTCTAACCGTTGGTATTAGTAAGTCAGGTGGTCGTAACAATACTGGTAAAATGACCATGCGTTACACCGGAGGTGGACACAAACAAAAATACAGAATTATCGACTTCAAAAGAAACAAGTTTGATGTTGAAGCTACGGTAAAATCTGTTGAGTACGATCCAAACAGAACTGCTTTCATCGCTCTATTGGAATATGCAGACGGAGAGAAGAGATATATCATCGCTCCAACCGGTATTAAAGTAGATCAGAAAGTAATCTCCTCAGAGACTGCAGAGCCAAATGTTGGTAATGCAATGAAATTGAAAAACATTCCTTTGGGAACTGTTATTTCTTGTATCGAATTGAAGCCTGGTCAAGGTGGAATTATGGCAAGAAGTGCGGGATCATCGGCACAGTTAACTTCAAGAGATAAGAAATACGTAATCATTAAATTACCTTCAGGAGAATCCAGAATGGTTCTTGGAGAATGTATGGCAATGATTGGTGCAGTATCTAACCACGATCACATGCTTACCGTTTCCGGTAAAGCAGGTAGAAGCAGATGGTTGGGTAGAAGACCTAGAACAAGACCAGTAGTAATGAACCCTGTAGATCACCCAATGGGAGGTGGTGAAGGTAAGTCTTCTGGAGGTCACCCAAGATCAAGAAATGGTATGCCTTCTAAAGGTTACAAAACCAGAAAGAAAAACAAAGCGTCTAACCGTCATATCATATCTAAACGAAAATAATTATGTCAAGATCACTTAAAAAAGGACCTTTCATTCATCACACTTTAGATAAGAAGGTTCAGACAAATATAGAGTCTGGTAAGAAAACAGTAATCAAAACTTGGTCTAGAGCATCAATGATCTCTCCAGACTTCGTAGGACAAACCATCGCAGTACACAACGGAAAATCTTTTATTCCGGTATATGTAACTGAAAATATGGTAGGTCATAAGTTAGGCGAATTTTCTCCGACAAGATCTTTTAGAGGTCACGGCGGTAACAAAAATAAAGGAGGTAGATAATCATGGGATCAAGAAAAAGAGAAAGTGCATTGGCACGTAAAATAGCAAACCAGGATGTAGCAAAAGCGTTACATAATGACTGCCCGTCTTCTCCTAGAAAAATGAGATTAGTAGCTGATATCATTAGAGGAGTAGAAGTAGATAAGGCATTGAGTATCCTTAAATATTCCAAAAAAGATGCTTCAAATAAATTAGAGAAAGTACTTCTTTCTGCGATGGCTAACTGGCAATCAAAGAACGAAGGTGCTGATATCGAAGAAGCAAACTTAATCGTAAAAGAAATTATGGTTGACAGTGCAAGACAATTGAAGAGACTAAGACCGGCACCACAAGGTAGAGGTCATAGAATCAGAAAAAGATCAAACCACATCACTTTAATTTTAGGAACTAAAGATAATAAATAATCAAGGTATGGGACAGAAGACAAATCCAATTGGTAACAGATTAGGTATCATCAGAGGATGGGATTCAAACTGGTATGGTGGTAAAGATTATGGAGACAGAATCGCAGAAGACTACAAGATCAGAAGATACCTTGAGGCAAGATTATCTAAAGGTGGAATTTCAAAAATCTACATCGAGAGAACATTGAAATTAGTAACCATTACAATTACGACTGCTAGACCGGGATTAATTATCGGTAAAGGAGGACAGGAAGTTGATAAATTGAAAGAAGAATTAAAAAAATTGACGGATAAAGACATCCAGATCAATATCTTCGAAATCAAAAGACCTGAACTTGATGCAGTTTTAGTTGCAGACAGTATCGCAAAGCAAATCGAAAATAGAATTTCTTACAGAAGAGCTGTGAAAATGTCAATTCAAAGCACCATGAGAATGGGAGCCGAAGGAATCAAAGTACAGATCTCTGGAAGATTAAACGGAGCTGAGATGGCAAGAAGCGAATCTTTCAAAGAAGGAAGAATCCCATTGTCAACTTTTAGAGCAGATATCGATTACCATATCGGTGAAGCACTTACTCAGTACGGGAAACTAGGAGTGAAAGTTTGGATTATGAAAGGGGAAGTGTACGGTAAAAGAGACCTTAGCCCATTAGTAGGACAACAGAAAAAAGCACCTGCAGGAAGAGGAGATCGTAACGATCGTAATGACAGAGGAGACAGAGGCGATAGAAGACCAAGAGATAGAAAATAATTAATGAAATTTTGGAGGATACTTTTTAAATGACCGTTACTTTTTTAAAATCTAAAATCTAAAATCTAAAATTCCTAGAAATTATGTTACAACCAAGAAGAACCAAATTCCGTAAAGTTCACAAGATGAAAATGAAGGGGATTGCTCAAAGAGGCAGTCAACTTGCATACGGAACTTTCGGGATCAAAGCTAATGAAGGAGCTTGGATCACTGCAAGACAAATTGAAGCAGCGCGTATTGCTGCAACAAGATATATGAAAAGAGAAGGTCAGTTATGGATCAAAATATTTCCAGACAAGCCTATTACTAAAAAACCAGCCGAAGTAAGGATGGGGAAAGGTAAAGGTGCCGTGGAATATTGGGTATCTGTAGTGAAACCTGGTAAAATTATGTTTGAAGTAGGTGGCGTACCTTATGAAGTTGCAAAAGAAGCACTTCGTCTTGCCGCTCAGAAACTTCCTGTTACTACAAGATTTGTAGTTGCTAACGATTTTGTTCAACCTCAATAATCTTAAAAGAAATGAAAAAAGCTGACATCAAAAATCTAAGCGCAGGAGACATTCAGAACAAACTAGTTGAAGTGAAAGCAGATTTCTATAAAATGAAATTATCGCACAGCATCAGCCCGATTGAAAATCCTATTCAAATCAAAGACTTGAGAAGAACAATCGCAAGACTGGAAACTGAATTAACACTAAAACAACAATCATAATTTTCCTTTTATCATGGATAGAAATTTAAGAAAAGAAAGAATCGGAATCGTTTCTAGCAATAAAATGGAAAAAACCATTGTTGTAAGTGAAACGACGAGAGTAAAACACCCGATGTACGGTAAATTCGTTCTGAAAACGAAAAAATATACCGCTCATGATGAGAACAACGAGTGTACTGAAGGCGATACAGTATTGATTACTGAAACAAGGCCTTTAAGTAAAAGTAAAAGATGGAGATTAGTAAGAATCATTGAAAAAGCTAAGTAATGTTACAAACCGAATCAAGATTAAAAGTTGCTGATAACACAGGTGCAAAAGAAGTACTGGTTATTAGAGTTCTAGGAGGAACTAGAAGAAGATATGCTTCAGTTGGTGATAAGATCGTAGTTACTATCAAAGATTCTACACCACAAGGAACTGCAAAAAAAGGAACTATTTCTAAAGCAGTAGTTGTAAGAACAAAAAAAGCAGTAAGACGAAAAGATGGTTCATACATCAAATTCGACGACAACGCTTGTGTTCTTTTAAATGCTACCGGTGAAATGAGAGGAACCAGAGTTTTCGGACCTGTGGCTCGTGAACTAAGAGACAAAGAATATATGAAAGTCATTTCATTAGCTCCTGAAGTACTTTAATTTTAAAATTTACAGAAAATGACAAAGTTAAAAATCAAAAGAGGAGATAACGTAATCATCACTACCGGAAAGAAAGAAATTAAAGGTAAAAAAGGTGAGGTTATTGAGGTGATCAGAAAAGAAGGCAAAGACGCCAGAGTAATCGTTGCAGGTTTAAATATTGTTAAAAAACATACCAAACCATCAGCAGGTAACCCACAAGGCGGAATTGTAGAAAAAGAAGCATCAATCCATATTTCAAATGTTATGTTGATCGACAAAAACGGTAAACCAACAAAAACAGGAAGTAAGGTAGAAGGTGATAAAAAAGTGAGAGTTGCTAAATCAACCGGTGAAACTTTATAATTAAACGACGATGGAATATATAGCAAGACCAAAACAAATATATAAAGAGAAAATTGTTCCTACAATGATGGAAGAATTTGGGTACAAATCTGTGATGCAGGTTCCTAAATTATTGAAAATCGTTGTGTCACAAGGTTTGGGTGCAGCAACAGCTGACAAGAAAATTGTTGATTACGGAATCGAAGAACTTACAGCAATCACTGGTCAAAAAGCAGTTGGAACTCTTTCTAAGAAAGATGAAGCAGCTTTCAAATTAAGAAAAGGAATGCCTGTAGGTGCTAGAGTTACTTTAAGATCAAATCAAATGTATGAGTTCTTAGACCGGTTAACTTCTTCAGCTTTGCCACGTATCCGTGATTTTAGCGGTATCAAAGCAGATGGTTTCGACGGTAGAGGAAATTACAACTTAGGGATTACTGAGCAAATCATCTTCCCGGAGATTGCAATTGACAAAGTGAAAAAAATCCAGGGGATGGACATTACTTTTGTAACTTCTGCGAAAACTGACAAAGAAGCTAAATCACTATTAACGCATTTCGGTATGCCTTTCAAAAAGAACTAAGATGGCTAAAGAATCAATGAAAGCGCGCGAGCGCAAAAGAGAAGCAACGGTAGCTAAGTATGCAGAGAAAAGAAAAGCTTTGAAAGAAGCTGGAGATTATCTGGGCTTACAAAAATTGCCAAAAGATGCTTCGCCAGTAAGACTACACAACAGATGTAAATTAACTGGAAGACCAAGAGGTTACATGAGAACATTCGGTCTTTCAAGAGTAACTTTCAGAGAAATGGCCAACAACGGTCTTATCCCGGGAGTGAAAAAAGCAAGTTGGTAATAATTTAGAACAATCAAGATGATCAAGTTGATTATTAGATAAAAGAAAAAAGAATAAAGAGAAAGGATTTCGATCTTGGCTCTTTGTTCTTGGCTCTTGGCTCTCTTTTCAAAACTGCTCATCACAAACCAATAATTTAAAATAGAAAAATGGTAACAGATCCAATTTCAGATTTCCTAACCAGAGTAAGGAACGCACAAAGCGCAGGCCACAAAGTGGTGGATATTCCTGCATCGAAAATCAAAAAGGAGATTACAAAAATTTTGTTTGATCAGGGGTATATTTTGAACTACAAGTTCGAAGATAACGCTGTTCAGGGAAACATCAAAATCGCTTTAAAGTACGACAAAACAACCAACAAACCTATCATCAAAAGCATCCAAAGAGCTTCAAGACCAGGTTTGAGACAATACAAAGGTTCAGGTGAACTTCCAAGAGTATTGAACGGTTTGGGAATTGCAATTATCTCAACTTCGAGAGGAGTAATGACCGATAAAAAAGCACGTCAGGAAAAAGTTGGTGGAGAAGTAATCTGCTATGTTTATTAATAAATAATCAAAGGAAAATGTCAAGAATTGGTAAATCAATTATAGAAATTCCCGCTAATGTTACCGTAACCGAAAAAGACGGATTGGTAACTGTGAAAGGACCGAAAGGCGAACTTACACAGCAGTTAGGCGAAGGAATCACTCTAAAGCAAGAAGACGGGATTCTAACTTTAGACCGTCCGTCGGAATCAAAACAACATAAAGCATTACACGGTCTTTACAGAGCGTTAATCAATAATATGGTTCAAGGAACTGCCGAAGGGTGGACCAAAAAACTGGAATTGGTAGGAGTAGGATACAGAGCATCTAATCAAGGAAACAGATTAGATTTAGCTTTAGGATTCTCACACGGGATCGTACTGGATCTTCCTAAAGAAATCGTGGTAGAAACCTTATCTGAAAAAGGTAAAAACCCTATCATTACTTTAACATCATTTGACAAACAATTATTAGGAATGGTTGCTGCAAAGATCAGATCTTTCAGAAAACCAGAACCATATAAAGGAAAAGGTGTTAGATTCGTTGGAGAAATTGTAAGACGTAAAGCTGGTAAATCTGCTTAATTTTAAAACTTAAGAACATGGCACTAAGCAAAGTACAAAAAAGAAATAGAATTAAAAGAAGAGTAAGAGGAAAAATCTCTGGCTCTGCTGAATTACCAAGATTATCAGTTTACAAAAGCAATAAAGAAATTTACGCGCAGTTGATCGACGATAAAGATGGTAAAACTTTAGCCTCAGCTTCATCTAGAACGTTGAATGCAAAAGGTAACAAAACAGAAATCTCTGCAGAAGTAGGTAAAGCAATCGCTGAAAAAGCTAAAGCTGTAGGAATTGAAAAAATAGTGTTCGACAGAAACGGATTCGTATATCATGGTAGAGTGAAAGCTCTGGCTGACGGTGCGAGAGAAGGCGGACTAAAATTCTAATCATTAAATTTCGGAAATATGTTAGGACTAGATAATATAGAAAAAATAAAACCGGGAGGATTAGAACTTAAAGATCGTCTCGTTTCAGTAAACAGAGTAACAAAAGTGACCAAAGGTGGTAGAGCTTTCGGATTTTCTGCAATCGTGGTTGTAGGAGACGAAGCAGGAACTGTTGGTTTCGGTTTAGGAAAATCTAAAGAAGTTGCTTCAGCTATTGCAAAAGCGGTAGAAGATGCAAAGAAAAATTTAGTGAAAGTTCCGGTAGTAAACCATACTATTCCTCACCAAACATCTGCAAGATACGGTGGAGCAGATATTTTCTTGAGACCTGCAACTCACGGTACCGGTGTAATCGCTGGTGGTACAGTTCGTATGGTTATTGAAGCTGCTGGTATTAAAGATATCCTTTCAAAATCTAAAGGTTCATCTAACCCGCATAATGTGGTGAAAGCAACTTTCAAAGCATTATTGGATATCAGAAGACCAGAGGAAATTGCAAGATTGAGAGGTATTTCATTAAATAAAGTGTTTAACGGTTAATAAGTAAAGCAATGGCAAAAATTCAAATCAAACAAGTAAGAAGCGCTATTGGTAGAACCAAAACTCAAAAGAGAACGCTTGAAGCATTAGGATTGAAAAAACTTCACCAAGTGGTAGAACATGACGATACTCCTGCAATTCTAGGAATGGTAGCGGCAGTAGGTCACTTATTAGAAGTACAAAAATAGAAAATTGACAAAGAGACCAAGAGACTTGATAATGATAGTCTCTTATCTCTAATCTTTAAATCTCAAATCTAAAAATAATGAATTTAAATAATATTAGACCTGCAGCAGGTTCTACTCACAGTACGAAAAGAATCGGTAGAGGACAAGGTAGTGGTAAAGGGGGTACAGCTGGGAAAGGTCACAATGGTCAGCAAGCAAGAGCTGGTTATTCTCAGAAAATTGGTTTCGAAGGTGGACAAATGCCTTTGCAAAGAAGATTACCGAAATTCGGTTTTACCAATATCAATAGAAAAGAGTATAGAGGAATTAATGTTGATACCCTTCAACTTTTGGCGGATACCAAAAATATCACCGAAATTACGCAAGAGGTATTAGTAGCAAATGGTTTAGCTAAAAAAAGCGAAATCGTGAAAATTATGGGTAGAGGAGAGTTGAAAGCTGGTATTTCAATTTCTGCACACAAATTCACTAAATCTGCAGAAGAAGCTATTGCTAAAGCTGGAGGTAAAGCAATTACTCTTTAATATTTACAATGAAAGAATTTATACAAACACTAAAAAACATTTGGAGTCTTAAGGAACTGAGAGAAAAGATACTTTTTACTCTTGGAATCGTCCTAGTGTATAGATTCGCATCTTATATTTCCTTACCGGCCATTAACATGGCAGAGGTAGGGAATCTTTTGGATATTTATAAAAACCAGGGAGGCAACAAGCAAGGAGCAGGACTTCTTGGCTTGCTTTCTTCGTTTACAGGTGGGGCATTTAGCCGGGCGTCCATTATGGCACTCGGAATTATGCCTTATATTTCTGCTTCCATTATTGTGCAGTTAATGGGTATGGCAATTCCGTACCTTCAGAAATTGCAGAAAGATGGAGAAAGTGGTAGAAATACCTTAAACCAAATTACAAGATGGTTAACTATTGCAGTTTGTTTGGTACAGGCACCTTCTTACCTTACTTCAATCACTCAGATGTTCTTGCCGCACGCACAGTTTGCTTCTGCTTACTATGTAAATCCGCAGTCCATTATGTTCTGGTTGCCTAGTATCGTAATTTTGGTCGCTGGTTCTGTATTCGCGATGTGGTTAGGAGAGAAGATTACCGATAAAGGAATCGGAAACGGGATATCCATCCTTATTATGGTGGGGATTCTTGCTGATTTTCCAGGTGCTTTCATTCAGGAAGTTGCAACTCAAACAGGTAAAGGTGGTTTTGGTACCATTATGATCCTTATTGAAGTGCTGTTTTGGATGTTGGTTGTTCTTTTGGCAATCGTTCTTTCGGTCGCAGTTCGCAAAATTCCTATTCAATATGTAAGTAGAGCGCAAGCAAGAGGTGGGGTAAATAAAAATTTAATGCAAGGTGCAAGACAATGGATTCCTTTAAAAGTAAATGCTTCTGGAGTTATGCCAATCATCTTCGCGCAGGCTTTAATGTTTGTTCCTGGATTATTAACGAAAGTTGATGAATCAAATACCTTTTTAGCAGGATTCAAAAATGTATTTAGTTGGCAGTACAATGTATTGTTTGCTTTATTAATTATCATCTTCTCATTTTTCTATACCGCAATTACGATTCCGGTGAATCAAATGGCTGATGATTTAAAGAGAAATGGTGGACTGATTCCTAAGGTAAGACCCGGGAAAGAAACCGCTGATTATCTGGATGATATTTTGTCAAAAATTACCTTGCCAGGTTCTATCTTTTTAGCTATCTTTGCAATCCTTCCGGCACTTGTGCATGGAGCGTTTGTTCAGACCGATCGTTTTGCCCTGTTTTTCGGGGGTACATCACTTTTGATTATGGTCGGGGTGATCTTAGATACTGTACAGCAAATCAATACGTATTTGTTGAATCATCATTACGATGGGTTAATGCAATCTAAATTGTCTAGAACAAACAATAATTTGTAATTAGATAAATGGCAAAACAAAAACATATTGAACAAGACGGCGTTATTACGGAAGCACTTTCGAACGCCCAATTCCGTGTCGAGCTAGAAAATGGGCATGTACTTATTGCACACATTTCTGGTAAGATGCGAATGCATTATATTAAACTTTTACCCGGAGACAAGGTAAAATTAGAGTTATCTCCTTATGACTTGTCAAAAGGAAGAATCACATTTAGATATTAATTTCAGAGCAATCTGGGAATTATTATAAACGGAAACAAAATGAAATCGCAGGATTCCATTTGTCATTTAAATATTTAAACAAAAGGGAATGTAATCACAGGATTCCATTTAACCGTTGGAAAATTAAACAAAATCAAATGAAAGTTAGAGCATCTATCAAAAAAAGAAGTGCTGATTGTAAAATCGTTCGCAGGAAAGGCGTTCTGTTTGTAATCAACAAGAAGAACCCAAAATTTAAACAAAGACAAGGCTAAAATTAAATTATGGCGAGAATTTCCGGTATTGATTTACCAAAAAACAAAAGAGGCGTTATCGGTTTAACTTATATCTATGGTGTCGGAAGAAGTACTTCTTCTGAAATCTTGAAAGCAGCCGGCATCAGCGAAGACAAGAAAGTCAACGAATGGAATGACGATGAATTGGCATTGATCAGAAACTACATCACTGAAAACATCAAAGTGGAAGGTGAATTGCGTTCTGAAACACAACTAAACATCAAGCGATTGATGGATATTGGTTGCCAACGAGGAATACGTCACAGACTGGGATTACCTTTAAGAGGACAAAGAACGAAGAATAATTCTAGAACCCGAAAAGGAAAGAGAAAAACTGTTGCTAACAAGAAAAAAGCAAGTAAATAATCGGTAAGAATTATGGCAAAACAGACAAAAGCAGTTAAGAAAAGAAAAGTAAAAGTTGAAGCAATTGGTGAAGCACATATCCAGGCGACTTTCAACAATATCATCATTTCTTTAACAAATAAAAGTGGAGAAGTAATCTCATGGGCATCTGCCGGAAAAATGGGATTCAGAGGTTCAAAGAAGAATACTCCTTTTGCGGCTCAAATGGCTGCGGAAAATTGCTCAACAGTAGCACACGACGCTGGACTACGAAGAGTAAAGGTTTACGTGAAAGGTCCTGGAGCAGGTAGAGAATCTGCAATCAGAACTATTCACAATTCAGGAATTGAAGTTAGTGAAATCGTTGATGTGACTCCAATGCCACACAATGGTTGTAGACCACCAAAAAGAAGAAGAGTATAATCTATTATTTTATGTTTTAGCTTTAAATAATAATGAGCAAACATTATTAATCTAAAATCTAAAATCTAGAATCTAAAATCTTAAAAAATATGGCAAGATATATTGGACCAAAAACAAAGATTGCAAGAAAGTTTGGAGTTGCAATCTACGGAGATGACAAAAACTTCGAGAAAAGAAAAAACCAACCGCCGGGACAACACGGTGTAAATAAAAGAAGAAACCAGAAGAAATCCGAGTATGCTGTTCAGTTGATGGAAAAGCAGAAAGCGAAATATACTTATGGTATTTTAGAAAAGCAATTTGCTAACCTATACCAAAAAGCGGTAAGAGCTAGAGGAGTTACAGGTGAAGTTCTTTTGCAGTTATGTGAATCGAGATTAGACAATGTAGTATACAGATTAGGGTTTGCGAAAACCAGAGCTGGAGCAAGACAATTGGTTTCTCACAGACACATCACAGTAAATGGAGAATTGGTAAACATCGCTTCATATTCAATGAAAGCAGGAGACGTAGTTGCAGTGAGAGAGAAATCAAAATCTCTTGAAGTAATTGCTGATTCATTGGCTTACAGATCTACTTATGAGTGGTTGCAATTTAACGACGAGAAAAAAGAAGGTACTTTCGTAGCTGCTCCGGAGAGAATCCAAATCCCGGAAGATTTGAAAGAACAATTGATCGTCGAACTTTACTCTAAATAATAATTTTTTCAAATTTTTGCTCAACCCAAATTATATGGCAATTTTAACATTTATTAAACCCGATAAAGTAATCCTCCTTAACTCCAATGAATTCAAAGGCCAATTTGAATTCAGACCATTAGAGCAAGGGTTTGGACTTACCATCGGTAATGCTTTGAGAAGAGTTTTACTTTCTTCTCTTGAAGGATATGCTATTTCATCTATCAAAATAGAAGGCGTAGAGCACGAATTTTCAACAATTCCAGGTGTAATTGAAGACGTTACAGAAATTATTCTGAACCTGAAACAATTAAGACTGAGAGCAAAATCTGAGACTGCAACTGCAGAAGAAGTGACTGCCAAAGTATCTGGGCAAACTACTGTAACAGCTGGCGACTTAGGAAAATCAATGCAAGATTTTGAAGTATTGAATCCTGACTTAGTTATCTGTTCAACAAACAAAGACGTGAAATTTGAAATCACGTTCAATATTGAGAAAGGTAGAGGTTATGTTCCTTCCGAACAAAACAAATCAAACAATGCTCCTATCGGAACTATTGCTATTGATTCCATCTATACTCCGATCAAAAAAGTACAGTACAGTGTTGAAAACTATCGTGTCGAGCAAAAAACAGACTACGAAAAACTCGTTTTGGATATTGAAACTGATGGTTCTATCAGTCCTCAAAATGCTTTAACTGAAGCTTCTAAGATATTAATTTATCATTTCATGCTGTTCTCCGATGAGAGAATTACGCTGGAAACTGAAGCGGTAAAAGCGTCGATCCAATACGATGAAGAAACCTTACATACCAGACAACTACTGAAATCGAAATTAGTAGATATGGATTTGTCGGTAAGAGCATTAAACTGCTTGAAAGCTGCTGAAGTGGAAACTTTAGGAGAACTGGTTTCTTACACCAAGTCTGATTTGATGAAATTCAGAAATTTCGGTAAAAAATCTTTAACAGAATTAGAAGAATTAGTGCATGCAAAAGGTCTAAACTTCGGTTTCGACGTTGCTAAATATAAATTAGACGCTGATAAATAACAAACAATGAGACACGGTAAAAAATTCAATCACTTATCTAGAACAGCTTCTCACAGAAGTGCTTTGCTTTCTAATATGGCTTGTTCTCTTATTGAGCATAAAAGAATCAACACAACTGTTGCTAAAGCGAAAGCTTTAAGAGTATATGTTGAGCCGATCCTTACAAAAGCGAAAGAAGATACAACACACAACAGAAGAACAGTTTTCTCTTACCTGCAAAGCAAAGAAGCAGTTACTGAATTATTCAGAACAATTGCTCCTAAAATCGCAGAAAGAAACGGTGGTTACACAAGAATCATCAAAACTGGATTCAGACAGGGCGATGCTGCCGATATGGCAATGATCGAACTTGTAGATTTCAACGAACTTTACAACCCGAACGCTGAAGAGAAAAAAGTAACAAGAAGAAGCAGAAGATCTACTCCTAAAGCAGCAGAAGCTGTTGCGGAAGTAAAAGAAACTCCTGCTAAAGAAGTTAAAACTGACGAGCCAGTTGCAGAAGCTGCTGACGCTACAGAAGAAAAAGCGGGAGAATAATATTCCCCGACTTTTTATACATAAAAATCCGTTCAATTTAATTTGAACGGATTTTTTATTTTAAGAATTAAGGTTTGTTTTTATCTGCCTTAACTTTTTATTTTGATCGTTGTAATTTACTTTTGAAATCAAACGTAAAATCTAAACATTTCTTACTTGGCTCTTCTTATTGTCCTCTCGCTTTCTTCAAATGAATCACATTTTTTTCCTGTGTAATAGTAACAGAGTCGTTTTTAGCCACAATCGTAATATCAAAATTTCCATAAACGCCTCCTTTTGGCCAAGCCTCTTTTTGTGGAGCGGAAATGGTCTTATTATTACTTCGGATGCTGATTGTTTTTTCTTTAGGCGTGTTTTTAAAAGTAACCAAAGCCGATGATCCATCATCTGCTACATAGCGTTCCGTGTATTCAGGTGCATCAGTGTTTACACCGGTTGTAATTGCGGGAGTAGTCATGCTGTCCTTGGGAAGATCTTCAGAATACCCGTTTTCCTGTTTGATAATGCTTTTATTTCCTTCGGTGTTTTTTTTACAGCTGAATGTGAGAAGAAGCAATGAACTTGCTGCGAGGATGAATATTTTTTTCATTGTTAAAGTTTTAGTGGTAAATCAAATTTAATGATAAGTTTTCTAATTATCAATATCCTGTTAAAATTAACTAAAATTTAACTCAAACCTATTTAAAATCATCGCATATAACCCTTACAATCATTCAATTTTCACTAAATTTGTACTTCATATTAAATAATACTAAAAAATCATACAATGAGTTATATTTCTTACATTGAAGCGAGGCAGATTTTAGATTCCAGAGGAAATCCTACCATCGAAGTTGATGTGTTCACAGAGAATGGTGCGATGGGTCGTGCTGCTGTTCCTTCCGGAGCATCTACCGGTGAGCATGAAGCCGTAGAATTACGTGATGGCGGCTCTGATTTCTTAGGAAAAGGTGTTTTAAAAGCAATCGAAAATGTAAGAGAAGTAATCGCGCCGGAATTAGTTGGACTTCCCGTGTGGGACCAAAACTTTATCGATCAGATTATGATCGACTTAGACGGTACCAAAAATAAAAGTAATCTCGGAGCCAATGCTATTTTAGGTGTTTCTTTGGCCGCCGCAAAAGCTGCAGCGACAGAATTGAGAATGCCTTTGTATAAATATGTTGGCGGAGTTAATGCCAATACACTTCCTGTTCCGATGATGAACGTAATTAATGGTGGTTCGCATTCTGATGCACCAATCGCATTTCAGGAATTCATGATCATGCCGGTCAAAGCTGAGTCTTTTTCTGATTCTCTAAGAAAAGGAACCGAAATTTTCCACAGTTTAAAATCAATTTTACACGACAGAGGTTTGTCAACTGCGGTTGGTGATGAAGGTGGTTTTGCACCGAAATTCAAAGGAACTGAAGACGCTTTAGATACGCTTTCACAAGCTGTTGAAAAAGCAGGTTACAAAGTAGGAGATGATATTATGTTTGCCTTAGATTGTGCTGCGTCAGAATTCTATAAAGACGGAATGTACGATTATAGAAAATTTGAGACTCCGGAATCTGCGCATTTTAACAGAAGCGAACAGGTGAATTACTTAGCAGACCTGGCAGCGAAATATCCGATTATTTCGATAGAAGACGGAATGCACGAAGACGATTGGGAAGGTTGGAAAATGTTAACTGAAAAAATCGGTGACCGGGTTCAATTGGTTGGTGACGATTTATTTGTAACTAATGTTGAAAGACTTTCAAGAGGAATCAACGAAGGAATCGCAAATTCAATTCTCGTTAAAGTAAACCAAATCGGAACATTATCAGAAACGATGGATGCTGTTCAAATGGCTCAGCACAACCGTTATACAACCGTGATGTCTCACAGATCTGGTGAAACGGAGGATTATACGATCGCAGATTTAGCCGTTGCAATGAACTGCGGACAGATCAAAACCGGTTCCGCTTCCCGTTCAGACAGAATGGCGAAATACAACCAGTTACTGCGTATTGAAGAAGCTTTGGGAGAAACTGCATATTTCCCGGGACTTGACGCATTCAAAATAACACGATAATAGAAAAAATTCATGGAAAGACTGCCAAAAACACTTGCGGTATTATTCCAATATTTATAAATTAGTAAAAAATTAAATTATAATGTCAGATAACAAAGTTATATTAAACTATGATGGTAAAGCATTTGAATATCCAATCGTAGAAAGCACTATCGGTGATAGAGGAATAGATATATCAAAACTAAGAGACCAAACCGGTTTGATTACTTTAGATTTAGGATATAAGAACACAGGAGCTACTTTAAGCGACATCACTTATCTTGACGGTGACAAGGGTGAACTGTATTACAGAGGATATCCAATCGAGCAAATTGCCGAAAAATCAAACTTTACAGAAGTAATGTATCTTTTGTTAAACGGTAATTTACCAACAACAGATCAGTTCGCAGGTTTCGAAAAAGGAATTAAAAAATACAATTTCGTGGCGGACGAAATGAAAAGACTGATCGATGTTTTCCCTCGTTCTGCCCATCCAATGGGAGTTTTATCTTCATTAACTTCTGCGCTTACTGCATTTAATCCAAAAGCGGTAGACGTACGGTCAAAAGAAGAAATGGACCACGCCGCAGAAATGTTGATCGCCAAATTCTCTCACCTTTGTGCGTGGACGTACCGTAAAAAAATGGGACTTCCGATCAATCACGGAGATGACAGTCTAAACTATGTGGAGAATTTCTACAAAATGTGTTTCCGTCGTCCAAACCAGGAATTTGAACTGGATCCTGTCGTTGTTGGAGCTTTAGATAAATTATTAATGCTTCACGCAGATCACGAACAAAACTGTTCTACATCAACGGTAAGAATGGTTGGTTCAGCTCACACAGGATTATTCGCGTCCGTTTCAGCAGGTATTTCTGCACTTTGGGGACCACTTCACGGTGGGGCAAACCAGGCAGTGATCGAAATGTTGGAAATGATTGAACAGGATGGAGGAAATGTTGCAAAATATGTGGAAAAAGCTAAAAATAAAGACGATGATTTCCGTCTAATGGGCTTCGGACACAGAGTTTACAAAAACTTCGATCCAAGAGCAACCATCATCAAAAAAGCAGCAGATGATATTTTGAATTCATTAGGAATTCAGGACAAAGCTTTAGATATTGCACGTCAGTTAGAAAGAGTAGCTTTGGAAGACGACTATTTCGTAAGCAGAAAATTATATCCAAATGTAGATTTCTATTCAGGAATTATTTACCGCGCTTTAGGAATCCCAACCGAAATGTTCACCGTAATGTTCGCGTTAGGGCGATTACCAGGCTGGATTTCTCAGTGGAAAGAAATGCGTTTGCACAACGATCCAATCGGACGTCCAAGACAGGTTTATCAGGGAGCGCCAAAACGTGATTACGTTGATATGAACGCAAGATAATCTTAAATGATATTACAAATTTCCCTTTCAATTTATTTTGAGAGGGATTTTTTTTGAAGTACTTGGGCGCACATTTCCGGCTGTCACTACTCGCTTTTTTCTTGCCCAAGCTTTATCCATGCCTAAGAAAAAGAGCTCAAACATACCGTTCCATCCGGGGCGCAGATTCGTAACTAAAACAAAATTTTAGCAAAATTGAAAATTTCTGTATCTTAACCCACGGAAAAGCATCTGTTTTTTAATTCAATAGGAACGGGCTTTAGCCCTCTTAATACCTTAATGTTTGAAAAAAATCATATCAAAAATCTTAATTTCGCAACTCCACTTCATCCCAAATAAATAGTAGTACTGATAATGAATCCCAAAAATAAAAAAATAATAATTGCCGCATTTTTAATTCTAATTGCTTTGAATGCGGTTGCATTTTACGTTATTCAGGAAGGAATCGGGATCGCAAAAGCAATCAAAAATACCGAAAATAAAGAAGTCTTAAAGTCATTAGAGCAAAAACAAATTTTCAGTGATGTTTTTCCATCACTTGTTTTTACCATCGATATTGCATTGATATTCTTTGTATGTTATCTCCTAATTAAAATGCTCTTCAAAAGTTTAAAAAAATCCACACCTACTCAAAAATGAAATTAAAAAATTACATCAACGGACAATGGATCGAAGGATCAGGAAATGAAATACCATTATATAACGCCGTAAATGGCGAATTGGTCGCGATTTCAGATACCGAAGGAATCAATTTTGAACAAGCCTTAGATTACGGAAGAACTGTAGGTTACCAAAATCTTTCTTCCATGACCTTCTACGATCGAGGTGAAATGTTGAAGAAAGTGGCTCTTTATTTATTAGAAAGAAAGAAAAAATATTACGATTTATCTTATAAAACTGGTGCAACTCACGCCGATTCCTGGGTGGATATCGAAGGAGGTTTCGGAACATTCTTCACTTATTCAGGACTTGCAAAAAGAATGTTACCCAACACTCCATTTTGGGTTGATGGCGATACGCAGAAACTTTCTGCTAACGGAACTTTTATTGGGACGCATATTTTGACGCCAAGCGAAGGCGTTTCCGTTCAGATTAATGCGTACAACTTCCCTGTTTGGGGAATGTTAGAAAAACTATCAACTTCTCTATTAGCGGGAGTTCCAAGTATTGTAAAACCTGCAACACCAGGTTCCTATTTAACCAACGCGGTTTTTCAGGATATGATCGAAAGCGGTTTCCTTCCCGAAGGTGCAATTCAGTTAGTTTGTGGAGAACCGGGAAACATTCTTGATTATGTTCAGGATGGCGATTCTGTGCTTTTTACAGGTTCAGCTTCGACCGGAAAAAAATTAAAATCTTTACCATCCATTTCTAGAAATGCGGTCCGTTTCAATATGGAAGCAGATTCTTTAAACTGTTCAATCCTCGGTCTCGATGCAAAACCCGGAACACCGGAATTTGATCTGTTCATCAAAGAAGTTCGGACAGAAATGACGACCAAAGCAGGACAGAAATGTACGGCAATCCGAAGAATTATTGTCCCCGAAAATTTAGTGGGTGATGTTCAGAATGCTCTGTCCAAAGCTTTAGATCAAACCAAAATTGGAAATCCTTTAAGCCGTGAAACCAGAATGGGTTCCATCGTTGGTAAAAAAGAAATGGCCGTTTTGGAAGAAAAAATAGAACTGCTTAAAGCCGAAACAGAATTGATTTACGATGGGAAACAGGAATTGATAGATGCAGATTATGAAAAAGGTGCCTTTGTGACTCCTAAAGTATTCTACAATGACAAGCCTTTTCAAAAGAATTCTTCCCACGAAGTAGAAGCTTTCGGTCCGGTTTCAACGATTATGCCGTACAAAGATGCAGAAGAAGCCGCCGCTTTGGCAAAACGGGGAAAAGGAAGTTTGGTAGGTTCCATTATTTCTCACGATGAAAAATTCGTTGCAGAAACCTCCTGGAAAATGGCTTCCTCTCATGGAAGAATTTTCGTGTTAAACAGAGATAATGCCAAAGAATCGACCGGTCACGGTTCGCCTTTGCCAACCTTAATGCACGGCGGTCCCGGAAGAGCAGGCGGTGGAGAAGAAATGGGCGGATTGAACGGCCTTCATTTCTTTCTTCAGAAAACAGCGATTCAGGGTTCTCCGGATATTTTGACGGCAATTACCAAAATTTATCAGCAAGGGGCAACTCAACATTTTTCAGACAAACATCCATTCAGAAAATATTTCGAAGAAGTAGAAGTTGGTGATTCATTGGAAACAGCCGGAAGAACTGTAACGGAAGCCGATATCGTTAATTTTTCCAATGTTTCTTGGGATCATTTCTATGCTCACACCGATTCAACTTCTCTGAACGGAACCATTTTCGATCAAACGGTTGCGCATGGATATTTTATTCTTTCCGCGGCAGCAGGATTATTTGTTTCAGGGAAAAAAGGTCCGGTCATTGCCAATTATGGTTTAGAAAATGCAAATTTCTTTAAACCCGTTTACGCCGGAGACACAATCACAGTTTATTTAACGGCAAAAGAGAAAATCAACAAAGGCGTGAAAGGAAGAAATATTCCGAGTGGCGTTGTAAAGTGGTTGGTGGAAGTGGTTAATCAGCGCGAAGAAACTGTTTGCGTCGCCACAATCTTGACTTTGGTAGCAAAAAAATCTCCTTTCATAAAAATTGACTATAAAGATTTTGCGAAAAGATTAAACAATTTAAATGAGCAATCTGCGCCGATTTGGGGAAAAATGAATGCACAACAAATGTTGGAACATTTAGAAACCACCATGAAATACAGCACTGGAGAATTGGAAACTTCGGAATGTAAAACACCGGAAGAACATTTAGAAAAATATCAGGATTCACTTTATAATTTCAGAAAAATGCCGAAAGATTTTCCCGCCCCTTTTTTAGAAGAGGGAAAACTACCCGAATTAAAATATAAAAACCTGGATGAAGCCAAAACTCATTTTATAGAATCGGTAAAGAATTATCAGATTTATTACCGTGAAAATCCGGAAGCTGAACATTTACATTTTGTTTTCGGAAAATTAAATAAAGAGATGATGGAATTATTTCATCAAAAGCATGTGACCCATCACTTTGAACAATTTGGACTTTTTACCAGTTAATTGCCATAAGAAAATCTTTAGCCTTCTTTTTTGGTGTCTTTTTTGCCTTGCAGTTTTCTGCGCAGAAAGTTTTCTATGTTGAGTATCAAAGTCAAGCCGATGTGAAGTTTTTGTGGTGAAATATGAAAGCCAGGCAGATTTGAATGTTTATAAAGTAGATTATCAAAGTCAAGCAGACGGAAATGAAGGGAAATGGTTCTTTGTTAAATATTCGGGTCAGGCAGATAAGAAGATTTATTTCGTTGATTATGAAAGTCAGGCAGATTTGAAAATATTTTTTGTGAGGCTGGCTGGAATAAGAAAGAAAAGAAGCAGTTGATGTATTGAAGGGATGATTTAAAACACATTTATTAATGGTGTAAATGTTCCAAAGGAATATTATCTCTGTAGCATTGAATTAAAAATAATGAATTTGCGTTCCGGAGGAACGCTATCTAATGACCATTAAACTAAAGGTACTATTTTGAAAAAAACCATCGGAGAACAAGTTGTGGCATTCAACAGGCAGTTGCATTATTCAGGCGATCTTCCTGAAGGCTTCCACGTGCTCAATCCGTTCTTCGATAATCCCGAAACTTTAACGGTGATGACCGAATTTTATCAGAAATTTTACAATGACCATAACCAGAGGAAATTCATAATCGGAATAAATCCCAGCCGCCACGGAGCAGGAGTTACCGGCGTTCCATTTACCGACACCAAAAGATTGGAAACCGTTTGCGGAATCGAAATGAAATCGGCTCATACGCATGAGATTTCCTCTGTTTTCCTATATGACGTGATCGGACAGTTTGGAGGTCCGGAACAGTTTTATAAAGAGTTTTATATCAACTCGCCTTTCCCTTTAGCGATTGTCAGAAATACGGTTAGAGGTAATTTAAACGCCAATTATTACGACGACAAAAATCTATTCAAAGCTGTAAAACCTTTTATGATTCAAAGTTTAAAGGATCATATCAGTCTGGGTTTAGACACTTCAGAGGTCTTTATTTTAGGAAAAAAGAATGCTACTTTTATTGATAAAATCAACAGTCAGGAACATTTTTTTGATAAAATGACGGTGCTGGAACATCCCAGATATATTCAGCAATACAAAAGCAAAGAGAAACAATTATACATCGATAAATATTTAATCGCCTTAAATAAAGCATAATGAACAACGGATTTGTAACCCAGGAAATAAAAAACAACATCGCCGAAATCACCTTCGGTACACCAAAAAGCAATTCTTTGCCGGGAGAGATTTTAGAAAAACTCGCAAAAACGATTTTAGAAAGCGGCAAAGATCAAAATGTAAAAGCAATCCTTTTAAAATCGAAAGGTGAAAAAGCCTTTTGTGCCGGAGCAAGTTTCGATGAATTACTGGAAATTGAAGAACTGGAAAAATCAAAAATATTTTTCGGTGGATTTGCTAAAGTTTTGAATGCCATGCGAAATTGCGGAAAATTAGTCATCGTAAGAGTTCAGGGAAAAACTACCGGAGGCGGCGTGGGAATCGCCTGTGCCGCAGATTATTGTTTCGCTACCAAAGATTCTGCAATGGCTTTAACGGAATTGAATTTGGGAATTGGACCGTTTGTGATCGGGCCTTTCGTAGAAAGAAAAATTGGAAAATCAGCCTATTCAGCGATGTCGGTTGATGCAGATTTCCGAAGCGCCGACTGGTGTGAAAAGCACGATGTTTATCATTCGGTATCAGAAAATATTGAGAAAATGGATGAGAAAATTAATGCGTTCATGGAAAAATTATCTTCAAGAAGTTCAGATGCTTTGGCTTTAATTAAAAAAGTTTCGTGGGAAGGAACCGAACATTTTGACCAATTAATGCCGGAAAGAATATTGATGAGTGCTTCTTTGATTTTAGAAGATTCTGCCAAAGAAAATATTGGGAAAATTAAAGAAAGGCTTCGTGCGAAATAGTGATGAAGACAAATATTTATAGAAAAAGTTCTGATTTTATGCGCTAATTTTGATAGTGCAAAACATATTATCAAAGAAGCAGAAATTAATTTTTCCGCTTCTTTTATTTTCACTAAAATATATTTTCGGTTTCGGTTATTAGACCTGATTACTTTTGATTTGTGCTGTTTTCTTTTTCCTTCCTTTTATAAAAAGCAAGTGCTACATGAATTTCAAAATAAGAAAACTCTTCGCCCAGTTCTTCTTTTATTGCTTTTAAAGATGGAATAGTCTGCGTTTTAGCAAAAGAAATAATCGGATCTATTTTATTGATATCCATCAGTTCGCTAGCTTTAATGGTGCCCACCTCCACAAAATTGGCTAGGTGATTTTGAATCGTATTCAAAGACAAATTTCTGTTTTTTGCAATATCTTCTATACTGTTGGCCGCTTTGTACATCTGAAAAGTTGTGGTATAAGTTCCGGCTTGGTATTGATTTTCTTTTTTCGGCGTACTTTGTTTCTTCGGCTTTTTTTCGGAGATCTTACTGGTCAGATTATTTTTGCTGCAGTATTCTGAGATTAAATCTAAAAATATTTCCCCGTATTTTTCAATTTTAAAGGCTCCGAAACCACTGATCTGGCTAAGTTCTTCTTTGGTATGGGGAAGATAACTTGCTAATTCGAGCAGCGTGGCATCAGAAAAGATAACATAAGGAGGTACATTTTCTTGCTCGGCTTGCTGTCTTCTTAAAACTCTTAATTCATTAAATAATTCCGGATGTTCTTCTACTTCATTTTTCGGATATGAGATTTCTGTTTCTGCTACAGTCACTGCTTTGGCGAACGCTCTTACTTTTTGAAGGTTGACTTTTTTCCGGTTAAATAAAACTTCTTTACTTTTTTCTGTCAGTTTTAAAACAGGGAATTCTTCGTTCGATTCCTGTAAAAAACCATTGAGCAGTAATTGTTTTGTTAATTGTTGCCAATATGTTTTTTCAGTGTTTCTGCCGATTCCATAAGTTGGTAAACCACGCATGTAATCCGTAATTTTCGCTCCTTTTGATCCGCGGAGAAAATCAATAATTAAATTTTTTCCGTAACGTTCTTTCAAACGGAAAATGGCACTCAGTAATTTTTGGGCATCAATAGTGGCGTCCCAATTTTCAAAATCGCTGAGACAATAGTCGCAGGAATTACAGTTTCCGGGATGTGATTCTCCAAAATATTCCATCAGATATTGTCGTCTGCATCTTTGCATCTCGGCAAAGTCGGTCATTTGTTGCAATTTTTTCAACATCAAAGTAGATTGCTCCTCGTTACCTTCGATCATTGCAAATTTCTTCAGCTTCATTACATCCGCATTGGAGTAAAATAAAATCGCTTCACTCGGCAATCCATCTCTTCCGGCTCTTCCCGTTTCCTGGTAGTAACTTTCTATATTTTTGGGAAGATCTGCATGCATTACAAAACGGACATTACTCTTATCGATTCCCATTCCAAACGCAATGGTAGCAACCATTACTCTGATTTTATCCTTGATGAAATCATCCTGAACCTGCGCGCGTTCTGAGGAAGAAATTCCTGCGTGATAAAACGCTGCATTGATGCCATTTTCTTTGAGGTTATTTGCCATGTCTTCCGTTCCTTTCCGGGACAAACAGTAGATAATTCCCGAATCATTCGGATGTTCATTAAGATATTGAACAATGTGATTGAGAACGGACTGTTTCGGCTGCACAAAATATTTAATATTGGCTCTGTCAAAAGATGAAATCAAAACAGCCGGTTCTCAGAGATTAAGCTGTTTAATAATGTCCTGCCTCGTAATTTCATCGGCACTTGCCGTTAATGCAATAATTGGTGTTTGTGGAAACTGCCTTTTTAATCCATTTAAAAATAAATAATCCGGACGGAAATCATGTCCCCAATGTGAAACACAATGCGCTTCATCTACCGCAAATAAGGAAATGTGGAGGTCCGACAGCAAGTTTAAAAACGAACCGTTATCTGCACTCAGTTTTTCGGGCGCAACATACAGAAGTTTGAGTTTTCCTTCTTTTAATTGATGAAAAGTTTGATTCTGCTCCAAAGGATTCATCGAAGAATTGAGGAAAGCTGCAGGGATTCCATTCGTACGCAAAGTATCAACCTGGTCTTTCATCAAAGCGATTAAGGGCGAAATTACAATTGCTGTTCCGTCCAAAACCAGCGCTGGAACTTGGTAGCACAAAGATTTTCCACCGCCAGTCGGCATCAAGACAAATGTATCTTTTTTTGCAATTACGTTTTCAACTGCACTTGCTTGTTCGAGTCGGAAATTGTCGTAGCCAAAATATTGTTGAAGTATTTGTAAAGCTTTTTCCATAAATCAAAATTTGTGTTATGGTAAAAATAGTAAATTAACGGAGAACTTCATAGCGTTGCATTCATTAAAAAAAATCTCACCGTTTATGAAAACAATGAGACTTTTTATATTGATTTTGAGAATCTTTATGCTTTTAAATTCAATTTCAATTCCAACTCATCCAACTGCTCATCCGCAATCGCACTCGGCGCATCAATCATCACATCACGTCCCGAGTTATTTTTCGGGAAGGCGATATAATCCCGGATCACTTCATTTCCGTCGAGAATCGCAACCAAACGGTCGAAACCTAATGCCAGACCAGCATGTGGCGGTGCACCATATTGGAAAGCGTTCATCAGAAACCCGAACTGTGTTTCTGCATCTTCTTTTGTGAAACCTAAAAGATTAAACATTTTCGCCTGTAAATCTTTATCGAAAATTCTCACAGAACCACCGCCGATTTCATTTCCATTAAGAATTAAATCGTAAGCATTCGCTCTGGCTTTTCCCGGATCGGTTTCCAATAAATGTACATCTTCCGGTTTCGGTGAAGTGAAAGGATGGTGCATTGCGTGATATCTTCCGCTTTCTTCGTCCCATTCCAAAAGTGGGAAATCGATCACCCAAAGTGGGGCAAATTCTTTCGGATTTCTTAATCCCAATCTGTTCCCCAATTCCATTCTGAGGGCGGACAGTTGGGTTCTTACTTTATTTTCGTTTCCGGACATCAGGAAAATTAAATCTCCCGCTTTTGCCCCGAATTTTTCTGTGATTTTCTTTAAATCCTCTTCGTTGTAAAATTTATTTACAGAAGAAGTGACAACACCATCATTTTGAAATTTAATCCAAATCATGCCGTTTGCGCCAATTTGCGGGCGTTTTACCCAATCGATCAGTTCATCGATTTGTTTTCTGGTGTAATCTGCGCAACCTTCAACATTGATTCCGACAACCAATTCTGCGTCGTCAAAAATTTTGAAATCTTTTCCTTTTACCAATTCGTGCACTTCGACGAATTCCATTCCGAAACGGATGTCCGGCTTGTCGTTTCCGTATTTTTGCATCGCATCTGCGAAAGTCATTCTCGGGAATTTACCGAATTCTTTTCCGGCGATATCTTTCAGTAAAGTTGCGGTCATTCCTTCGAAAATTTCCAGCACATCTTCCTGTTCTACAAATGCCATTTCACAATCGATTTGGGTGAATTCCGGTTGTCTGTCGGCTCTTAAATCTTCATCGCGGAAACATTTTACAATTTGGAAATAACGGTCCATTCCACCAATCATCAATAATTGTTTGAACGTTTGTGGCGATTGTGGTAATGCATAAAACTGTCCCGGATTCATTCTGCTTGGAACCACGAAATCTCTTGCCCCTTCAGGAGTTGATTTAATGAGAACTGGCGTTTCAACTTCAATAAAATCCTGTTCTGAAAGATAATTTCTTACTTTCTGCGCCATTTTGTGACGGAAAATCAATTTGTCTTTCACCGGATTTCTGCGGATATCCAAATATCTGTATTTCATGCGAAGTTCTTCGCCGCCATCCGTTTGGTCTTCGATAGTGAAAGGTGGCGTTTCTGATTCATTTAAGATCGTTAATCTCTCAACTAAAATTTCGATTTCTCCCGTTGGGATTTTCGGGTTTTTACTGATTCTTTCGATTACTTTTCCTTCGATTTGAATCACGAATTCCCGGCCGAGTTGATGAGCGTTTTCTAATAATTCTGCGGAAGAACGGTCTGCATCAAATACCAACTGCGTAATTCCGTAACGGTCGCGTAAATCAATCCACATCATAAAACCTTTGTCACGAATGGTTTGAACCCATCCGGATAGGGTGACGTTTTGATCAAGATTTTGTAAAGTTAATTCTCCGTTGGTGTGCGTTCGAAACATAGTTTTTCAGATATTAGAAGTTAAAATTGAAATGTAGATTTAGTCTAAAATTTCAGTGGCAAAGATAAGTTTTTTGGACGATTGTAAGAAGTGATTGTTTATTGTTGTTGCTGCAGTAATAATGCTCTTAGGATTTGTACACAGACAATTCGTAATAAAAAGATGACGTCTGTTGCTGAATTCGGTTTAAGCACAGGTAAGAAGTAAACACCGGAAACTTTATGATTTTTTAAGAATTAGTTTATTTAAATATTACTTAACTTTGTGAATATCAACATTAAAAAACAAATTATTTATTATGGGAAAAGGAGATCAAAAATCGAAAAGAGGAAAAATTGTAGCGGGCAGTTATGGTAAAAAAAGACCTCGAAAAGAATCAAAGCCAATGCTCGCAACGGTGGATCAGGTTGAGAAACCGGAAAAGGAAGTGAAGCCAAAAGCTGCAGCAAAACCTAAAGCAGAAAAATAAGAGGTTAAGTTAAAAAGAACAACAAACCAAATTGAATATAAAAAAACCGAAGAACATTCTTCGGTTTTTTATATTGTAATGTTGGTAATATTATTTTCTGTCAAATAAACTTCCTAAAAGTCCACCTAATCCGCCTTCTGATTGTTGATCATCGCCAAGAACACTTCGCAAAATATCACCGAGGCCACCACCGGAACCTTGATTTGCACCGCCAAGAACACTGCCTAGAATTTCAGTTAAAGGACTGGAGTTTCCTTGAGCTTGTTGTTGCTGAACCTGACTGGTCGCGCTGCCTAAAATTCCACCCAGCAGATCTCCTAGACCGCCGCCCGAATTTATGCCGGTTTCTTGCTTTTCTTTGCCGATAAATCCCATAATTACAGGCGCCAGCATTGCTAAAATTGGTCCGATTTTATCCACTGAAATTCCTGTTTTCTGAGAAAGTTGGTTTTCAACATCTGCCTTTTGGCTGCCGAAAACGTGGTCGAGAATTGAATCTCCTTCCTGTTGTCGTGCTGCTGCCTGAGAAGGATCGTTTAAAATACTTCCGTCATGATCTTTGTCCAGTGCATTATTCAGTTCTTCTGCTTCCTGCGGACTGTCCTGAGATTTTTTTCTCAGATAAGAAATTACCAGTGGTGCAGCGACTGCTAATAAAGCGATAATTTGGTTTTTGCTGATTCCAAATTTGTTTTCAGCATCTGCCGCAACCTGATTTCCTGCGTTTCCTGTGATAAGGTCAATTAAACTCATATTCGTGTGGTTTTAGAAATTATTAATAATTAAAGGTATCAAAAATTAGTCCCTATTATTTTTCTAAAACTTAAGAAATATTAAAGTTTAATTTTTAAAAATAGGAACGTTCGAGCAGGCTTCGCCAAACATTAAAGATTTTACAAGAGGTTTTAGTTGTTCAACCAATTCGATATAGGCATTTTCTGGAATCGACTGATCACTGCAACCTTTTACCAAAACTCTTTTACCGGTCAGTTCAGTAAAGTCATAAGTTTGAATGGCATTGTGCATTAATAAAACTTCCAGATCTTCTCTGTTTCCGAAAACGATTTTCTTTGCGGTTTCTGTTAATTTTGCCGTGAGCAGAAAATAAGCCCACAGCGGGACAATCGCATCTGCAGAATTATAAATATAGATGTAGCAATCTTTATATTCTTCGACGTTAATGTTTGCTATTTTTTCACGGAAATCTTTTTCTTTTAAAATCAATTCCTGGAAAAGATAATCCTTCAGATCGATGCCGATCCGTTTGCCTTTGGGTACCAGTTGCGAGAGATCGAAGTTGACCAGTCCGCTTTCTGCAATTTTGTTTTTTATTTCATCCATCATTGATAGGCATAAATTTTATTATCTTTGAAGGAACAAATTTAGGTTAAAAATTTTTAAAACTTAAAAATGATGACAATACTTGAACGCAAAAAAATCATTAAAAAAAGATCGATTTTTCTGATAAAACAACTTTAGAAAAGATTGAAAAACTTTTGGAGGAAGATGTTTATGTTTTTTCTGAAGAGCAGCTATTGAAGATAAAGGGAGCAAGAGAACAATACGAAAGAGGGGAATACTTTACCGCAGAAGAAGCCAGGAAAGAAATGATGAAATGGTTCAAAGAACAAGAGTAGTTATTTGGTCAACAGAATCTTTGGCAGATAAGAAAGCTGTTTTTTCTTATTGGAATAACAGGAATAAATCAACGTTATACACTAAAAAGCTGAATATATTGTTGGATGAAAAAGCGAAACTCAAAATCCTTTTATCGGAAGAAAAACTTCAGTAAAAAATATACGGACTTCTGTGGTGAGATATTGCTTATTAATTTACGAGATTCACCAAGATGTTATTTTGATTTTAGGAGTTTGGGAAGCGCATCAGAATCCTGAAAATCTGATTTTTTAAAATGACATCTATCAACCATCTTTAAACATTTATGAAATATTATATCATCGCTGGCGAAGCATCCGGAGATTTGCATGCTTCCAATTTAATGAAATCGATTCTTAAAAAAGATTCCCAAGCGGAATTTCGTTTTTGGGGCGGCGATTTGATGGCCAACGTCGCAGGGTTTTCGCCCATAAAACACTACAAAGATCTGGCATTTATGGGTTTCTTGGAAGTTGCCAAAAATTTGCGGACGATTCTGAAAAACATTAAAATCTGCAAAGAAGATATTAACCAGTTTCAACCTGATGTTTTGATTTTGGTTGATTATCCTGGTTTTAATTTAAGAATTGCCGAATTCGCAAAAAAATCTGGAATACAAGTTATTTATTATATTTCTCCGCAGCTTTGGGCTTGGAAAGAAGGCCGTGTAGAAAAAATCAAAAAGTTCGTGGACGAAATGTTGGTTATTCTTCCGTTTGAAAAAGAATTCTATAAAAAACATAATATTGATGCACATTTCGTTGGACATCCTTTATTGGATGCGATTTCCGATTTGCCGAAAATCAATGTCAGCCAATTTAAAAAAGACAATCATTTAAACGAAAAAGAAATCATCGCACTTTTGCCAGGTTCACGTGAGCAGGAAGTTACCAAAATGCTTGAATTAATGCTTTCTGTACGGCCGCATTTTAAGGATTATCAGTTTGTAATTGCCGGAGCGCCAAGTTTACCAAAATCATTTTACCAGAAATATGTTGATGAAAATGTTCATTTCGTTTCCAACAAAACTTACGATCTTTTAAGATGTTCAAAAGCGGCTTTGGTGACATCGGGAACGGCAACTTTAGAAACGGCTTTGCTCAATATTCCGGAAGTGGTTTGTTACCGCAGCAGTACTGTTTCTTATGAGATCGGAAAACGCGTGGTTAAAAATATCAAATATATTTCTCTGGTCAATTTAATTATGGATAAGGAAATTGTTACGGAACTTATTCAAAGTGGATTAAACACGAAGAATTTAGTTAAAGAACTATCCGCGATATTGAATGGAGAACAGAGAGAAAAAATCTTAAACAATTACCAGCAGCTTAGGGAAAAGTTGGGAGGGAAAGGTGCAAGTGATGAGGCTGCGGATATTATTGTAAAAGGGTGATTTTACCCGTGATATTATCATCGGAAGTTGATAATTTTACAAAAAAATAAATTGCATAAAGAACCTTTATTTATTCTCTTTGTCTGTTTTGTACTTGGGATCTTTTTTCAGGATTATTTTTTGTTATCTGATGTTTCGATTTATATTTTGCTGATTTCGAGTGCTTTAAGTGTTTCTTTGGTTGCGGTTAAAAATTTCTACTTCTATAAAATTCGTCCCGTACTGTTTGGTTTTTTGGCATTTACAATTGGCATTTTTATGCATTTTCACCATTCCCAAAAGCCTGAACTTCCGGTATTGAAAAGTAAGGAAACCATTACTTTTAAAATCATCAAGAAACTCAATTCCAATGAGAAAAACCGTCGTTACGAAATTGATGCCTGGAAAGATGAAGCTCATTTTAAAAGTGTCCTGTCCTTCCCAAAAACCGAAAAAGATTTAGATTTTAAACATTATTATAAAGGAGAGGTTTACATCAATCAAATCGAAAAACCGTACAATGATTTTCAGTTCGATTATGGGAAATACCTTTCCCGAAAAGGAATTTACTTTCAAAGTTATCTGCCTAATTCCTTCAAGTTTGCACAACGGGAAGATCTTTTGTTTGCTGAGAAAATTAAACAGCGGCGGCTAGAAACTTTAGCAAAAATTGATCAGACAGCTATAAAGAAACGCAGCCGTGAATTTGCCAAAGGAATAATTCTGGCTGACCGTACAGAAATGGATCAGGAAACTGTTCGTGATTTCAGGGATTCGGGAACGATGCATATTCTGGCGATTTCGGGAACGCACATGGCGATTATTTTTGGAGTGATTCTGCTCATTTTGAATTTTATTTTTCCACCGAAATATCGGAGACCTAAAATTTTGCTTGCGCTAATTTTAATTTGGTCGTTTGCCATTTTTATTGATTTCGGGAATTCTGTGGTCAGAAGTTGCGTGATGATTTCTGTTTATTACACCTTTATATTATTGCAACGGAAAACCGATTTGCTGCATTCGATGGCGCTTGCGGGGTTTGTGATTTTATTGCTGAATTCCAATCAACTTTTTGAAGTCGGTTTTCAACTGAGTTTCGCAGCTGTTTTCGGGATTTATTGGTTTAATCAGCCTATTTTGAAATATTTACCGAAGGCCAGAAATAAGTTTCAGAATTTTATGTTAAATATTTTGTCCATCAGTTTGTCTGCCCAGCTTGGGACAGTTCCGCTGGTGATTTATTATTTTCATCAATATTCTGCGGTTTCAATTGTTGCGAACCTGGTAATTATTCCGTTTGCGGAAATTGTGATTGTCTTTTCATTATTAATGGTTATTCTGATTTCCTTATCTATTGATTTCAGTTGGCTCAATTCTATGTATGATGAATTGATTACATTTACTTTAAAGGGGATTCACTTTTTTGGCGATGCGGATTCTTTGATGCACAGGATGATTCCTTTAACTTTGTTGGAAGTGTTGCTTTTATACTTGCTCTTTTATTTCCTGCGCTTTTCTATTCAAAAGTTGACCATTAAAAATGTTTCGATGGTTATTTATTTTGCATTGGTTTTTGTTTCCCTTCGTGCAATGCTGAATTACAAAGCTGAGAAATCAGATGAGGTTTTGGTTCATCAGTTTTTTAAAGAAAAAGTTATATCGGTAAAAGAACGGAATTCAGTGGTTTTTTACAGTTCAGAAAATGCTGATCAGGAAAAAATCAAGCAATATATTATCGAACCTTATTTAACTTCCAGAAGGACAAAGAATTATTCGGTAGTTTTTATACCGAGAAATATTTCATCAGCTGAATTTCAAAAACAAAAGCACGAAGTCGCCCGGCAGTGATTTTAAAGTGCGGATAGATCATCTTATTTAGAAAGATTACAAACTAAAATTTTCTGACATTTCTCACGTGAAATACACTCAGCATTTTTCTAACTTTGTAAGAATTCAAATTTAAACATTAATTATGGCAGGATTAACTAGTTCTTCTATTGGAAGAAAGTACGCAATGGCATTATCTGCAATGTTTTTGCTCATTTTCCTAATTATGCATCTCTCGGTCAATTTACTATCCGTTATTAGTAAAGATGCATTCAATTCCGCATCGGAATTTATGGGTTACAACCCTTTTATTCAGTTTTTGATGCAACCAATTCTTGGTTTCGCAGTAATTTTTCACTTTGCAATGGGCTTTATTCTTGAAATTAAAAACAATAATTCAAGACCAATAAAGTACAGAATGAACAATCGTTCTTCTAATTCTACCTGGATGTCTCGCAACATGCTGCTTTCCGGAGTTGTGGTTTTGGCGTTTTTAGGATTACACATGTATGATTTTTGGTGGCATGAAATGGACTACAAATATGTTGTAGGAAGTGTTAGAGATGAAGCAAGGTATTGGCCGGAACTGCATGCACAGTTTGGGAATGTCGGAAGAGTAATTTTCTATGTTGTTGCTTTTGTATTATTAGGACTGCATTTAGCACACGGATTCCAATCGTCTTTCCAGTCGATCGGTGCAAGACATCCGAAATATACACCGATGATTAAGGCGGTAGGAACCTGGTATTCTATCCTTATTCCTGCTGGTTTTATTTTAGTGGCCGTTTTTCATTACGTAACTCAATAAATTTTAAATTTTATATCGACATTAAAATTTAAAATCTAAAATTTAAAATTTCTAAAAATGAGCAAATTAGATTCAAAAATTCCGGCAGGTCCACTAGCGGACAAATGGAAAAATCATAAAGATCATATGAACTTGGTTTCGCCAAACAACCGTGATAAAATTGATATCATCGTTGTAGGAACAGGTTTGGCAGGTGGTTCGGCCGCAGCTACATTAGCAGAACAGGGATATAACGTAAAAGCATTTTGCTATCAGGATTCGCCAAGAAGAGCACATTCAATTGCTGCGCAAGGAGGTATCAATGCTGCGAAAAATTATCAAGGTGACGGGGACTCTACTTACAGATTGTTTTACGATACTATTAAAGGAGGTGATTACCGTTCAAGAGAAGCAAACGTTTACAGACTTGCAGAAGTTTCTGCAAGCATCATCGACCAGTGTGTTGCACAAGGTGTTCCTTTCGGAAGAGAATATGGCGGTCAGCTAGACAACCGTTCTTTCGGTGGAGTTCAGGTAAAAAGAACGTTTTATGCTAAAGGGCAAACCGGACAGCAGTTATTATTAGGAGCATATTCAGCCGTGAGCCGACAAATCGGTAAAGGAAGAATCAAAATGTATAACCGTCACGAAATGCTTGATTTAGTAATCGTTGATGGAAAAGCAAGAGGAATTATCGCCAGAAATTTAGTGACCGGAGAAATAGAAAGACATTCTGCTCATGCAGTAGTAATCGCTTCCGGTGGTTATGGCAACGTATATTTCCTTTCTACCAACGCGATGGGATCTAATGTTTCTGCCGCCTGGAAAATTCATAAAAAAGGAGCGTATTTCGCCAATCCTTGTTATGTACAGATTCACCCAACCTGTATTCCGGTACATGGAACGGCGCAGTCTAAACTGACTTTAATGTCAGAATCATTAAGAAACTCCGGAAGAATCTGGGTTCCGAAAAATATAGAAGATGCCGTAGCAATCCGTGAGGGTAAACTAAGACCGGAAAATATTGCTCAGGAAAACCGTGATTATTATTTAGAAAGAAGATATCCTGCTTTTGGAAATTTAGTTCCGAGAGATGTTGCATCCAGAGCAGCGAAAGAAAGATGTGACGCCGGTTACGGAATTGAAAATAATGACACGCATGAAGGAGTATATTTAGATTTTTCTACTGAAATTCAGAAGAAAGGTAAAGAAGCTGCTATCGAAAAAAATATTCATAATCCTACCGATCAGCAGATTTATGATTTAGGAAAAGCATGGATTGAAGAGAAATATGGTAACCTTTTCGTGATGTACGAAAAGATTACCGCAGACAATCCTTATGTAACTCCGATGAAGATTTATCCGGCAGTTCACTATACAATGGGTGGTGTTTGGGTAGATTACAATTTACAGTCTACAATCCCGGGATGTTTCGTAATCGGTGAGGCCAACTTCTCTGATCACGGTGCAAACAGACTTGGGGCTTCCGCTTTGATGCAAGGTTTGGCAGACGGTTATTTCGTTCTTCCATATACGATTGCAGATTATCTTTCTGCAGATATCAGAACCGGAGAGATTCCAACAAACAGTCCGGCTTTTGATGCTGCTGAAAAAGAGATTAAAGATAAAGTGAACTTCTTTATGACCAATAACGGTAAACACAGTGTAGATTATTTCCATAAAAAACTAGGCCACATCATGTGGAATAAAGTTGGAATGGGAAGAACTCCTGAAGGTTTACAGGAAGCGATTAAAGAAATCGAGGAAGTAAGAAAGGAATTCTGGGCAGATGTAAGAGTTCCGGGTGATGCAAACGGAATGAACATGGAACTTGAAAAAGCTTTCAGAGTTGCAGATTTCCTGGAGTTGGGTCAGTTAATGGCGAAAGATGCTTTGGCAAGAGAAGAATCTTGTGGCGGACATTTCCGTTGGGATCATGCAACACCGGAAGGTGAGGCCGAGAGAGATGATGAAAACTTCAAATATGTGGCGGCATGGGAATATCAGGGAGACGATATCAATCAGGAAACCATGCATAAGGAGGATCTGATTTATGAAAATATCGAAGTTAAAACAAGAAGTTATAAATAATCTCCAAAAAAGTTAAGAATATGAGTGCACAAAAAGGATTAAACCTGACTCTGAAAATTTGGAGACAGAAAAATAATAAAACAAAAGGACAGTTTGAGACTTATAAGATTTCCGACGTTTCTACGGATTCGTCATTTCTGGAAATGTTGGATATGCTCAACGAAAACCTAATCAACGAAGGGCAAGAGGCAATCGCATTTGACCACGACTGTAGAGAAGGGATCTGCGGAATGTGTTCATTGTACATCAATGGCCGTCCACACGGACCGGATACGGGAATTACCACATGCCAGCTGCACATGAGAATGTTCAAAGACGGCGAAACAATTCATATCGAACCGTGGAGAAGTGCCGCTTTCCCAATTATTAAAGATTTGGTAGTAGACAGAAGTGCTTTTGATAGGGTGATGGCAGCGGGAGGTTTTATTTCTGTAAACACTTCCGGAAACACACTTGATGCAAACGCTATTTTGGTACCGAAAGAAGATGCAGATAATGCGATGGATGCAGCAGCCTGTATCGGTTGTGGAGCTTGTGTTGCAACTTGTAAAAATGGTGCCGCGTCACTGTTTGTGGGAGCTAAGGTTTCTCAGTTCGCTTTACTGCCGCAAGGTAGAGTAGAGGCCAAAAGAAGAGTGCTGAATATGGTGAAAGCCATGGATGAAGAAGGGTTCGGAAACTGTTCAAATACAGGCGCTTGTGAAGTAGAATGTCCGAAAGGAATTTCTTTAGAAGTAATCGCCAGAATGAACAGAGAATATTTTAGCGCAAGTCTAGATCAAGGTTAAAATTATTTTACAATTATAAAAAAACTGCTTTCAGAAATGAAAGCAGTTTTTCTTTGTTAAACTTTCACAAATCTTAAAAATAAATTTTTAATAACTCGGTGAAAACCCTATTTTTGCTCAGATTTAAAAACAAGGGTAGTTTGGTTGAATCAATTTTAATTAAATAAAAGAAAAACAATAAAGATGAGTAAGTATTTTTTAATGCTATTGGTTGCATTCGCTGCAATGTCATGTTCAAAAAAAGTGGAGGTTTCCGGTAATTTTGCCGGTGGATCACCATTAGAAAGAATTGAATTTATAGAAGCATCTGGCGTAGCGACACTTCCGTTGATTAATATTGGAGTAGACAGCAAAGGAAGCTTTTCCGGAAGCTTCGAGGCTCCGAAAGACGGTATGTATATTATGACTTATGCAGGTAAACAGGCGATGGTTTATCTTAAAGGAGGTCAGAAGGTAAATATCTCAGGACAGGCAGACGCTTTCCCCGCGAAATTTACAGTGACCGGCGATGCGAAGAAAAATAATGACTTCATCCAGGAATCATTAGCTTCTATCCAGGAATATGCAGGAAAAATAAATGTTGGTGAATTGGTAACTAAAGACGAAGCTGCATTTTTAAAAGAAGTTGAAAAAATAAGAACCGATTTAGAAAGCAGAATTGATGCTGCCGCTAAAAAAACATCAGCCGACAGTGAAGCTGTTCAGTGGAAAAAAGACGAATTGAATGCAAGTATTCTTGGACTGATGACTCAGTACGAAATGAATCACGCACAGGCAACCGGAAAAGCAGACTATAAAGTTTCCAAAAACTTTACCGATGCTGAAGCGAAGATGAGTACAAACAAAGACAGAATGTTGAAAAATCAACCGATTTACAGAAATTATTTATTGGGGAAATTAAGTAAGGATTTCCAGACGTACGCAGAAGCTCACAATAAATCGGGTCAGGAAACTTCTTCCGTTTTGTTTTCTAATTTTTTAGATACCAAAAAAGATATGCCTCAGTTAGAGAAAGATTATCTGTTGGCATTTGTAATGTCAAACAGTGATATCAATCCTTCTACGACTCCGGAAAATGCTGCAAAAATTACTAAACTGATCCAGGATAAAATTAAAGATGCAACAATCAAAAAAGATTTAAAGCATATTCAGTTCGTTCTTTCGGGGCCTAAAGTGGGTGAGCCGATTTCAGCTGCAAAATTAGTGAAAGAAGATGGCAGCGCTTTCAAATTAGCAGATAACAAAGCAAAACCTGCAATGGTAATGTTTTACGCTTCCTGGAATCCATATATTAGCGAAGCGACCATTCCGGTTCTGAGAGAAATTACCAACTTCTACAAATCAAAAATGGATTTTATCTATGTCAATTTAGATGACACAAAAGATCAGTTTTCTAAAACAAGCAAAGCAATGTTAATGGGATTCCCGGGAACTAATGCATATGGTGAAGCCGGTATGAACTCCCAAATTGCAAAAGATTTAGGAATCTTTGGTTTCAAACTTCCATCATTTATCCTTATCGATAAAGAAGGCAAAGTGGCCAGCAAGTTTTTCTTTAATTTAGGTGATCCGGAATTAGTGACCATGCTTGATAAAATAACGGGATTAAAAGCGCCTGCTGCACCGGAAGCAACATTGCAAAATGATTTGGTTCAGCCTCCTGTGCCTGCAGCTAAATAATATTACGCCTGTTCAAAATATATTCCTGTCATTTTTATGGCAGGAATTTTTTTATCTTTCAGAAAATATTTAAAAATGAAAAAAGAATTACTTCTTTCTAAAAATGTTTTGTATACGCTTATTTTGGTAAATTTTGTATTTAATTTTTTTACAGTTTTTTACAGTATTCCAAGTTTGGATATTCCACTCGCAGCGGGAAAAGTTCTTATTTATATAGGTTTATTTTCCAGTTTTATTGCTTCTGTGGTATTGATTGTCGATGTTTTTACTAATCATATTAATGGAAGATATCTTTGGACTTTAGCCTTTCTGTTCTCTGGTGGTCTTTTGGGCTTTTTCTACTTGAGAGGTCGTGATTATTATTTGAATGCAAGTAATTAAATAGAAGCCCATTATAATTTAATAATTAAAAACTACAAAGCGGGAAAACTTCCGGTTTTTTTATTTTAAAACCTTACTTTTGCCTCCAGATTAATTGTCATGAGAAAGAGAAATAAAAATATTGTTTTAGAGAATATCAAATTGGTTTCTGCCGGTTCAAAAGGCGTTGCTGTAGGAAAAACCGCTGAAGGAAAAACCGTTTTGGTTTCAGGTGCGGTTCCCGGAGATATTGTAAATGCCCGCGTAAAAAAATCAAAATCCAATTACTTCGAAGCAGAAATGATTGAGATTGTCGAAAGATCACCTTTCCGTGTGGAACCGAAATGTATTCACTTCGGGGTTTGTGGCGGTTGCAAATGGCAGAATCTTTCTTATGAAAAACAACTGGAATTTAAACAGGACGAAGTTTTTAATCATATTAAAAGAATCGGAGGAATTGAAGATTTTGAAACTTTGCCAATTCTCGGGAGCGATGAACAGTATTTCTATCGTAATAAAATGGAATTTTCTTTTTCCAATGCACGTTGGCTCACCCAATATGAAATCAGTTCTGAAGAGAATTTCGGAAATCGCGATGCTTTAGGATTTCATATTCCAGGAATGTGGAGCAAGATTTTGGATTTGAAAGAATGTTTCCTTCAGGAAGACCCATCGAATGCCATGCGGCTGGCGATTAAAAAGCATGCGGTAGAAAATGGTTTAGAGTTTTTTGATGTCAAAGGTCAGCAGGGTTTTTTGAGAACCGTCATGTTCCGTCAGAATTCAAAAGGCGAGTGGATGGTTTTATTTCAGTTATTCCGGGAAGAAAAAGAAAATCAGCAGCAATTATTCGACTTTATGTTGGGCGAATTTCCACAGATTAAAACTTTACTTTTCTGTATCAATTCAAAACAAAATGACTCTTTATACGATCAGGACGTTCAAACTTATTTTGGCGATGGTTTTTTAATGGAAGAAATGGAAGGCTTGAAATTTAAAATCGGACCCAAATCTTTCTTCCAGACGAATTATAAACAAGCCTTAAATTTATATGCAAAAACTTTGGAATTTGCTGATTTAAAAGGTGATGAGGTCGTTTACGATTTGTACACAGGAACTGGAACAATTGCTCAGTATGTTGCGAAAAAAGCAAAACAGGTCATCGGAATTGAGTCGGTTCAGGAATCGATTGATGCCGCAAAAGAACACGCAGAACTGAACGGTTTAACCAACTGCACCTTCTATTGTGGTGATATGAAAGAAATCTTTAATGATGAATTTATCGCACAACATCCCAAGGCAGATGTACTGATTACCGATCCGCCAAGAGACGGGATGCACCAGAAAGTAGTAGAGCAAATTCTGAAAATCGCACCGGAAAAAATCGTTTACGTAAGTTGTAATTCTGCCACACAGGCGAGAGATTTAGCTTTGATGAAAGACCATTACAAGCTGGTGAAAATTTTACCGGTAGATATGTTCCCACAAACGCATCATGTTGAAAATATTGCTTTACTAATTAAAATATAAACACTATTTTTATTTTTTTAATAAATAATTATGAAAGGATTAAAGAATTTTTTTGTGCTTACTGTATTGGTAGGCTTTGTGAATGCCGCAACAGCGCAGGTTAAAGACACCGTGGTTGTCAAATCAGATTCTTCTGCAACTGCTAAAGCTAAACCTGGTGCAAAAAAACCAGAGAAGATAAAACCATACAAAGAAGTGATTACTGATAAAGCGATCACAGATTTAGGGGTTCTTTCCGTTCATAAAGTTCAGGACAAATTTTACTTTGAAATTCCACAGACGCTTCTGGGTAAAGAATTTTTATTGGTGAGCCGATTAACCAAAGCGGCTGCTGGAATGCGCTCGGGAACGAGTGGTTATGCAGGAGACCAGATTGGGCAGAATGTAATCACTTTTGAAAAAGGGCCGCAGGATAAAATTTTCATCAAATCGATTTCCTTCGTAGATTACGCAAAAGATTCTACCTCTCAAATGTATAATTCTGTAATGCGGAATAATGTGCACGCCATTATTATGTCTTTTGATATTAAGGCATTCGGAGAAGATAAAAAATCATACGTCATCGATGCCACAGATATGCTTGATGCAGACAACGAACTGGTATCCTTTGATGCCACCGTGAAAATGGGTTACAAAGTCGGCGCCTTCCAAAAAGACAAATCTTACATTAATTTTGTTAAATCTTTTCCCAATAATATTGAAATTAATACCACCAAAACTTTTGCTAAAACATTAGGGCGTCTTACAGTTCCACCTGGACAGGAAAAACCCGTAGTCAGCGGAAACTATACGGTAGAAATAAACTCTTCTCTGGTTTTGCTCCCGGAGAATAAAATGCAGGCAAGATACTTTGATCCTCGGGTGGGTTATTTCGCAGTGGGGTATACCGATTTTGATTTAGATCCTCAAGGAGTAAAAAGAGTTTCTTTGATTAAAAGATGGAGACTCGAACCGAAACCTCAAGATTTGGAAAAATATAAAAGAGGCGAGTTGGTAGAGCCCGCAAAACCGATTGTATTTTATATCGATCCGGCAACTCCTAAAAAATGGGTTCCGTATTTAATGGAAGGTGTTAATGATTGGAAGAAGGCCTTTGAAAAAGCAGGATTTAAAAATGCGATTTATGCTAAAGTTCCCAATACTAAAGATGATCCGGAATGGAGTTTAGAAGATGCCAGATTTTCTGCAATTGTTTACAAACCTTCTGATGTTCCCAATGCATCAGGTCCGTCGATTTCAGATCCCAGAACCGGAGAGATTTTAGAAAGCCATATCAATTGGTACCATAACGTAATGCTTTTGCTGCGGAATTGGTATTTTGTGCAGGCATCACCCAATGATCCGCGCGCAAGAAAGATGGATTTCGACGATAAATTAATGGGTCAGCTTATTCGTTTCGTTTCTTCTCATGAAGTGGGTCATACTTTAGGGTTAAGACATAATTTCGGATCCAGTTCAACCGTTCCGGTAGAGAAACTTCGTGATCGGAACTGGCTGGAAAAAAACGGTCATACACCGTCTATTATGGATTATGCCAGATTTAATTATGTTGCACAGCCAGAAGATAAAGTCACCGAAGCTGGCATAATGCCAAGAATTGGTGATTATGATGATTGGGCAATTGAGTGGGGTTACCGCCGGTTTTACCAATATAATTCTCCGGATAAAGAAAAAGAGCACCTTAATAAATGGGTGATTACCAAGTTGAAAAATAACCGTCTTTGGTTTGGTACGGAAAGTAATCCTTACGATCCACGTTCTCAGAGTGAACAGGTGGGTGATGATGCAATGATTGCAAGTGCCTACGGTATTAAAAATTTAAAACGGATTGTAGATAATCTTCAGGACTGGACGAAAAAACCTAATGAAGATTTCAGCAATCTTTCAATAATGTATGATCAGGTGACAGGACAGTTCTCGAGATATCTGGGACATGTGTCCAAATATATTGGCGGACAGTTAGAAACACCGAAAACAATTGAACAAAGTGGTTCTGTTTATGAAGTAGTTTCTAAAGCAGATCAGAAGCGGGCCTTAGAATTTTTAAATCAAAATATTTTTACAACACCGGAATGGCTTTTAAAGAAAGAAGTTTTTCAGAACACAGAGAAGACACCTGTTAATTTGGTGGAAAATCTTCAGACCACCGTTTTAAATAGAATTTTGGCAGACAATGTTCTTCAAATGATAAATCAGAGCCAAACGGAGGATGCAGATGCGTATGCATTGGTTGATTATATGAACGATTTGAAGGAAAATATTTTCACTAATTCAACCGAAGATATTTACCGGCGAAATCTACAACGCAATTACGTGGAGTCACTGATCGGTTTACTAAATGCGAAACCCTCATCGGCAAACAGATTTTCAAGAACTGCGGAAGTTTCTAAAAATTCCGATGTTGCTGCAGTGGTGCGTGGAACTTTAAATAACATTAAGGAAAATATTGCCGTAAAAAAATTGGCTGATCTTGTGAATAAGTATCATTATGAAGATTTGACGTATAGAATACAAAAAGCCCTGGATCCTAAATAATGAAAAAAAAAATCCTTTTCTTGCTGCTCATTTTCTTGTTTCTCTGTTCCTGTGGTTCAGATGATGATATCTGCATCGGTGGTGAAGCAACCCCGCGGATGAAGATTAAATTCAAGACTAAATCCAGCGGAAAAATGAAAACAATGGATTCCCTTTTTATTGCAGTAGATTATGGTACCGGGCCGATTGGGGTTTTTGGCAGTGTCGTAAAAACCGATTCTGTTTTGATTCCTTTGCGGGTAGATGACCAGCCTTTTACAAAGATGTATGTGGGCGCTTCCAGAGCGGCCGTGAATTCTGAAATTAAAATTAATTATACCTCGACTTCCCAATATGTTTCCCCGGCGTGTGGAATAAAAAAATTGTATCAGAATCTAAATTCTGTACTCGAAGTTCCCAATGCAGTTTTGGGAGTTGAACAAAATCAAAACCAAATCATCGATGAAAGCAAAACGCATCTTTACCTTCTTTTTTAGTTTTCTTTTCATGATGACTTTTGCTCAAAAGGAGCAGGATTCGCTTAAAGTAAAATGGAAATACGAACCTAATTTTTTAGCCGGTTTTGATGTTTTGAATGCAGGAGTTGGCGCTTTTTCAGATCGGAAATTATTTCAGGGTTTCGTCTCTTCACATATAAAAGGAAATTGGTACGCCATCGCAGATGCAGGTTTTGAAAAGAATATTTATCAAAAAAACGGATATGATGCTTCGGTCAGTGGGCCTTTTCTAAAATTAGGGACACTTTACATGTTAGCCCACGACCAGGAAAATCCGATGAATGGTTTTTTTGTTGGTGGAAAAGTAGCGGGCTCCTTTTATAATCAGGAATATAAAGCTGTTCCGATCCGTGGATATGGTGGGAGTGATGCGTCTCAGGCATTCCCTGCATCTAATCAAAGTTCTTATTGGATGGAGGCAAATATTGGCGGAAGAGTACAGTTGTTTGATTCCCCTTTTTATATTGAAGCCACTGTTCAGCCCAAATATTTATTGTTCAGTACTAAACAGGATGAAATTAAACCGATGATCGTTCCGGGATTTGGAAAAAGTTCCGCAAAATTTAATATGGGATTTTCCTGGAATATCGCTTATTCTTTTTAATGATATAGCTTATAGTGCGAATGCCGGATGGGTTGTTTTTGAGCTATTATTTCGACAATTATTTCTTAAATGTTTACCCGGAATTTGATCTTTCATAATTTTGTGATATATAATTTATCTATATATTGATTTTTATGTTGGATAAATACGGATTAATTTATTAATTAAAGGGAATGTTATCAATTTTATTTTGATGGCTAATAAAAAAAAATTACTTTTGATTAATGATATTTAATAAAATAAATTAGTCTTATGAAGAAAATTTTTATTTCCTTACTTTGTGGATTGATGGGCACGGCAGCTTTTGCACAATGGAGTCCAACATCAATGCAAGGCGAGAAAATCCGGCTTTCATCCAACGTAAAAAAATACTATTCCTTAGATCTCAAGATGATGAGATCCAAACTTGCCAATGCGCAGGAAACCGGAAAGAGCGCAAAGCCGGTAGAGATTCAACTGCCAACTCTTGATGGCAAAGTTGAAAGATTTGCAGTGTACAGTGCGCCTGTTGTGGTGAAGTCTTTGCAGGATCGTTACCAATTGGGTTCTTATGTAGGCGTTGGGATTGATGACCCTACAGCGTATGTAAGATTCAGTGTGGCACCGAACGATTTCCAGTCGATGATTCTTAGGAATGGAGCTTATGAATTCATAGAGCCACAAAATACAGGTAAAACCGTTTACGGTGTTCACCCGAAAACCAATAAATCGGAAGCCGATAAAGCATTTGTTTGTTCTACAAGCGAAGAGCCTTTAACAAAACAGCAGATCGACAAGCTTTACATGTCTGGAAAAAATTTCACTAATAATCCCAGCGATTTTAGCAAAGCTTCTGACAAAAAGTACAGAACAATGCGCTTGGTAATGACTACTAATGGGGAATATACTACTTATTTTGGTGGTGTGGCCGGAGCTATGGCTGCCATTAATGCAACATTAACCCGTTGCAATGGTGTTTTTGAAAAAGATTTTGGTCTTCATTTAATTCTTCAGGATTTCCCGAGTTTAATTTATACCGATGCATCTACAGATCCATTTACAACAGCGACAGTAAGCAGCGTTCCTTCTGCTTGGAACTTAGAAACTCAAAAAGCAATTACAGCAGTTGCAGGTGAAGCAAATTACGATATCGGCCATATGTTTGGAGCATATGGTGGTGGTGGTAACGCAGGTTGTATCGGCTGTGTTTGTGAGAGTCCATCAGTAAATGGAAGTGGGATTCCTACCGATACGAAAAAAGGTTCAGGTATTACATCTCCAGCTGATGGAAAGCCGTTTGGCGATAACTTCGATATCGATTATGTAGCGCACGAAATGGGTCACCAATTAGGCGCAAACCATACTTTCTCTCATAATAGTGAGTTTTCAGGACAAAATGTGGAGCCTGGCTCAGGATCTACAATCATGGGGTATGCAGGAATTACTGGTGCAACTGATATTCAGCGCCATTCTGATCCTTATTTTCACATTAACTCTATTATACAGGTTCAAACTAATTTGAACGATAAAACGTGTGATATCGAAACGGCTGTTACCAATAACCCACCTGTTATTACGCCAATGCCGGATGTAACCATTCCCAAAGGAACAGCTTTTGTATTGACCGCTCAGGCGACTGATCCCGAAAATGATGTTCTGAATTATACTTGGGAACAGGTAGATGATACATTTGAGCCTATTTCTAAATCTAATTTAGGAACAACAAGAAATGGTGCAAGTTTTAGATCAATTATGGGAACTGCTAATCCAACAAGATATTTTCCAAAACTGGAAACCGTAATGACAGGCACTCTAAGTAACCCGAATGGTTGGGAAGCGGTGTCAGCGATAGCAAGAGACTCTAACTTTAAAGTTACAGTTAGAGATAATAATCCCGATGTAACAGAACAGCAAACTCAAACTGCTGCTCAGAAAGTAACGGTAAGTGCTAATGGACCATTTAAAATCACCTCTACAAAAGTTTATAACAATGCTCCAGGTCCATTGAACTGGGATGTAGCAGGAACAAACGCCGCTCCGTTCAATGTGACGAATGTGAAAATTGATTATACAACAGATAATGGCACAACATGGACGGTTTTAACAGAATCTACACCAAACGACGGAACTGAAGACTTTATCTTTGCATCGTTTGCAACAAACACGGCTATGAAAATGAGAATTTCTGCGATCGGAAATGTATTTTATGCAGTTGCTCCGGTGGTAGTATCCGTGACCAGTGCATGTGATAACTCAGCGCCGGCAGGACTTGCAGTTTATGGAATTTCAAATACTGCGGCAAATCTGAGCTGGGATCCAATTAGTAATGCTACCTATAAAGTAAGATATAAAAAAGTATCAGACGGTATGTGGACGGAGGTCGCTTCTTCCAAAAGCAGCTATAGCATTACCGAATTAGCTGAAGGTACTGCTTATGAAGTTCAGGTTGCGGCGGTTTGTACTGGGGTTACAGGTTCATTCTCGACATCTGTTAATTTTACTACGACTGTTGCTACATACTGCACAGCGGGAGCGGGTTCTACTAGTTATGAGAAAATTAGTAATGTAACATTTGCTAACATTAATAAAAGTTCAACAAGTAAAGCGGGATATGAAGATTTTACCTCCGTAGTAGGAAATGTAACCAAAGGAATGACTTATGCATTCAACGCTACGGGTACAGGATCATTTGCCACTGACGAAGTAAAGGTTTGGATCGATTTTAATCAGGACAAAAGCTTTGATGACTCCGAACTTGTTGTGGTTTCAGGAATGAAAAAATCTCCTTGGACTGGGTCTGTAGTTATTCCTCAGAATGCAAAATCAGGTCTTACCAGAATGAGAGTGAGATTACATGATACCAGTGAAGGCAGTAATGGAACTCCTTGCGGTTATTCGGGATATGGACAGGTTGAAGATTATACGTTAGATATTGGCAGTCTTGCAGTAGGTGAAAGTGGTACCAAAGCAAATATACAGCTGTACCCTAATCCTGCAGTTGACGTATTGAATGTTACTAAAGTAGGTAATAAAGCAACTTACACCATTTACAATATGACAGGGCAAACTGTCAGTAAAGGCAAAGTAGTCGATAATAAAGTACAGGTTTCTCAATTGCAGAAAGGAGTATATGTTATCGCGATAGATGACAATGGCGAGGCAGCCCAACTGAAATTTATCAAAAAATAGGACTTTGGTCTTTATCATCCTAATCCCCGGAAAACTTCCGGGGATTTTTTGTTTAAATAAAGTAAACCATTAAAATAAAATCCATTAACATTTATTTGGACCATTTAACCAAACTTTAACCATGTTTTGAAATCCAAATTAGAATTATTAGTAAAAAATTCATTTATTTTGCGCACTGTATGAGGAAAGTTTTTTTACTGCTCACTTTTTTTATTTTAATTAAAGTTCAGTCCCAGTTTTTTTCCGGTGAAATTTTGATTAGAGATAAATCGGTGTATTATCTTAATCAGGTATATGTCACCAATATTACCGCTCAAAAGACGGTTTATACCGATTATTTTGGAACGTTCAAAATCCCTGCAAAACCGGGAGATATAATCCGTTTTACTTCTATAGTGACCGATCGTACTGATGTGAAGGTGACTGCCGAGCAACTCCAGACCGATAAAAATTTTGTAGAACTAAAAATCGCCTACTATGACATACAGGAAGTGGTGATTAATAAATTTAAGCCTACCGGAAATCTTAAAAAGGATGTGAGTTCCCTGAAAAATGGAGATAAAACATGGGAACTGCAAAAGATGATTGGCCTTCCGGCACCCGTTGGAGATGGAACTTCCCCTCAGTTACCCGTAGCAGGATTCAGCGGAGGCGGACTTACATTTAGTTTAGAAAGTATTTATGACATTTTATCGGGCGAGCGTAAAAAACAGGAGCGGGCTCAACAATATGAAAAAATGAATGTCGCAGTTACCAATATCAGAAACTATTATGGTGAAGCATACTTTACCAACCTTAAAATACCCGTAAATCTCATCGACAACTTCCTGCAGTTTGTCTATTCTTCAGACAACCTTTATCCTTTTGTAAAGGCTAATAATTATGAAGCAGTCGCGATTTATATCGACAAATATCTGCCTATTTATCAAAGAAGATTAAAAAACTCGCAGTTGATGAACGAGTTTAGGTAAATTACAGTCGTCATTATTGACTTTGCTTATTATTTTTTATCCTTGGAGATATCCTTGCTTTAAAGACAATAATCTGGTTACGGGTTGATACAATAAATACTTCCGTTTATCATTGGCTGAAGCCACCCTTTTTTACTTTTCATTTTCCACTTCTGCTTTTATCAAAATGTTGATGAACACATCTTCTGCGCAAATGAAATAAGACTGTTCCGCAAAGAAAGTATTGTGTTGAGAATACATCTCAGACTGTAATTTAATTGTAAGAATTGAAGGAGTGGGAAATGCGAACTATAGCCTTGCGGTACCCTTAATATGCAGAAGTTTCCATTGTGGTGACAAAGGGTGGTTATGTGTTTTCGGGGAACGTATGGCGCGCCGGATCTTCTTCATAGAAGAACATACAAAAATCAATTGTGGTTTCTCTAAATAATCCCGGTAAATAAATCATGATTTCTTTTTAAACTTTTAAAGCAGTAAGAAATTATTTTTAAGTAATTTTGAACGATTTTTGAAAAAAATATGGGTAAAAATAAAATGGCAAGATTTGCCGAAAACAAGACGCTTCCGAATGTATTTCAACCAACCAGAGCTGAGGCTTTAGCTGATTTTCATCTCAAAGGTAAATGGCGACAGGAGGTATTTAAAAATGACAATCCTATCGTCTTAGAATTGGGATGTGGCAAAGGTGAGTATTCGGTAGGCTTGGGAAGAGCCTTCCCGGAAAAAAACTTTATAGGAGTCGATATCAAAGGAGCCAGATTTTGGTTTGGTGCAAAAGATGCCATCGATAATAATTTGAACAATGTTGCGTTTCTAAGAACGCAGATTGAGTTAATTGATCATTTTTTCGATGAAGGTGAAGTTGACGAAATCTGGATAACCTTCCCAGATCCGCAAATAAAATACCGGCGGACCAAACATAGAATGACCCATCCGGATTTCCTGGAACGGTATAAGAAAATTTTAAAGAAAGATGGAATCATGCATCTTAAAACAGATTCAGAGTTTTTGCACGGATATACACTGGGACTGCTTCAGGGGTTAGGTCATGAAATTATGTTTGCTAACCACGACATTTATGGTGCTCCGGAGTTTGATCCCGAGACCCCTTTATTACGGGAAATAAAAACCTATTATGAAGGATTGTTTTCTGCCAAAGGGAAAACCATCACTTATATTAAATTTAAAATTAAATAACCGCTCATTACATTAATGAAGAAAATATTTTTCACACTTTCGATAGTAAGTTGTATTGCAATTTCTGCTCAGAAAAAATATAATAATATCGTCAACAGCAATAGTATTACCGAGATCGAAAACTTTCTGAAGGAGGCTCATCCTGACGATTCACGACGGTTCATGCTGAAACGCAAACTGGTTTCGCTGAAAAATCAGCAATGGATGAAACAGGAGAAATCGAGTTTTTCAGCGGTGCAGTATTCAAAAGCTAAAGCGGCGGACCAGACTGATCCAACAGGAACTTCTGTGAAGAGTACATCTTCAGGTATGAGTAATTACAGGAGTGAGGAAGAAGAATTCCGACAGTTAATTACCGAAACATCAGCAACGCATAAGGAAAAGACAGTGAAATTATTAAATCAAATGTTTGATAATGATATTTCAAATGAGGAGGCAATTCTTTTAATAAAAAATACGGGAGACTGTAATATCATTGTTAGGATTAAAGGAAAGGAATTTTATAATCTTGCAGTTCCTGCACATGGTGAAAATTTTGTGACCGTAAAAAAAGGAGAGTATTCGCTATATGGTAATATGTGCGAAGCACGATATCATTCGAGCAAGAATATCGCTAAGAATATGTTGGTAACACTCAATAAGATACCCAATAAAAGCTATGCGGAAAGAACTGGTATTGGTAACAATGCCACCGGGATTTCCAATTAGAACGAAATTTATACCATAAGGAATCCGGTTATATATAAAAAAAAGGTTCAGAAAAAATTCTGAACCTTTTTTTATTGGGAAGATAAAATCTTATTCTGCAGCAGCGGAATCGAAATCTGCATCAGCATCGGCTGAAACTTTCTCTCCTTCTTCTTTAGATTTTTCTTTATCTGCTTTTCTTTGAGACAAACCATCTTTGATAGAAGCTGAAACTACGCTCAAAATCATATCGATAGATTTAGATGCATCATCATTTCCAGGAATTACGTATTCCACTTTTCTTGGATCAGAGTTTGTATCTACGATTGCGAAAATTGGAATTCCCAATTTCTTAGCCTCAGTAACAGCGATGTGTTCTTTCATGATATCAACAACAAAAAGTGCTGATGGAAGACGAACCATGTCAGAGATTGAACCTAAGTTTTTCTCCAAGTTTGCTCTTTGACGATCAACTTGTAGTCTTTCTTTTTTAGATAAAGTTTCGAAAGTTCCGTCTTTCTTCATTTTATCAATGTGGTTCATTTTCTTAACCGCTTTACGGATGGTAACAAAATTTGTTAACATTCCTCCTGGCCATCTTTCAGTAATATAAGGCATATTAAGTTCTGCTGCATATTTCGCTACAACTTCTTTTGCTTGCTTTTTTGTAGCAACAAAAAGAACTTTTTTACCTGCAGAAGTGATTTTTTCCAAAGCTGAACAAGCTTCGTCCAATTTCACAGCTGTTTTATGTAAGTCTACGATGTGAATACCGTTTTTCTCCATAAAAATGTATGGAGCCATATTTGGATTCCACTTTCTGGTCATGTGACCAAAGTGTACGCCTGCCTCTAAAAGGTCTTTAACATTTGCTTTTGCCATGTCTCTTTTTTGTTTTTAGTTTACGTGCCGCTTTATGCAATCAACGATTTCTTTGATGGGAGAAATGTTTGGGTGCTAAACTAACGGGGCATTTTTTGATTAGATAATAGATGAATAGATAAAAAACATGAGACAAAAAGTCTCTGGTCTCCAATCTATAAGACTCCAGTCTCGTATTAACGTTTCGAGAATTGGAATTTCTTTCTTGCTTTTTTCTGACCTGGTTTCTTTCTCTCCACCATTCTTGCGTCTCTCGTAAGCAATCCGTGTGGCTTAAGAAGCAAACGGTTTTCTTCGTTGATTTCGCACATCGCTCTAGAAATAGCTAATCTGATAGCTTCAGCCTGACCGGTAATACCTCCACCGAAAACATTCACAGTCACGTCATACTGACCTACTGATTCTGTTAACAAAAATGGCTGATTCACTTTGTAAACTAAAACGTCAGTCCCAAAGTATTCCTTAGAATCCTTTTTGTTTATCGTGATCACACCAGAACCTGGTCTCACATAAACTCTTGCAACAGAAGTTTTTCTTCTTCCGATTTTATGAACTATTGACATATTAATTATTTGAATTCGTTAATATTAATTACTTTTGGCTGCTGAGCTTCATGTTTGTGCTCGGTTCCTTCATATAAATAAAGGTTTTTGAACAATTGATTCCCTAATTTAGTTTTTGGAATCATTCCTTTTACAGATTTTTCCAATACTTTCAAAGAATCTTTCTTTTGAAGTTCGAGCGCAGTCATTGACTTTTGACCACCTGGATAACCAGTATGCCAAATGTAAGTTTTGTCAGCCCACTTGTTTCCGGAAAGGGTAATCTTTCCAGCATTCAAAACGATTACATTGTCTCCGCAATCTGCGTGAGGTGTAAAATTCGTTTTGTGCTTACCTCTCAAAATCTTTGCAACCTTAGAAGCTAATCTTCCTAACGGCTGTCCTTCAGCGTCTACCACAACCCATTCTTTATTTGCAGTAGCTTTGTTAGCTGAGACGGTTTTGTAACTTAATGTATTCACACTTTTTTCGTTTACGATTAAACATAATTTTCCCCAATACGGGTGTGCAAAGGTATAAATTTTTTTTTCTATCTCGAAATATTTGTGAAAATTTATTCCAAACATTTGAAATTGAAAATAATAGGACATTTTATTTTCATTAATATCAAAAGAAATACTGGCTCAAAAGTTCCTAATTTCTCAAAGATTTTCTTTTTCTAAAGTTTGGAAATAAATAATAAGCGATAAAAATTATTGCGAAATTTTTCACAGAAAGCCTTCTTAGCTTTAAGTCCTTTGGTTTTTATATGAATTTTATTATAAAATCTATATATTTATATCGTAAAAATATATTATGAAATTTCTTTATCTATTTGTATTGATTTGCTGTGTATTTTCTTGTTCTGAACGAGAAGATGTGCAAACTAAAGAACCGGAAATTAATCAGCCTCCGTCTCAAGTAAATTTTAACATAGATAGTGTTTCACATAATTTCGCATACATCTCGTGGGAACCAGCCGTAGATCCTGAAAATGACGAGGTGAAATACAGTATTGAGTTAAATGGACAGAAATTAATGGAAAATTCTAAAGAAAGAACTTACAGATTTCAGAATTTAGAAGAATTAAAAAGCTATAATGGAAAGATTATAGCAACGGATATTTATAAGCATTCTAGTTCCACGACATTTGCTTTTCAAACTAAAAAATATTATTTAACTTTTCTTAGAAATTATAAATTTCCGGGTCCTGATTTAACTTCTGGAGCTGCAACAAACATTTTAAAATTATCGGATGGAAACTATCTCATGGGAGGCTATGTATATTTCGATCGGGGATATTCGGTTTTTTTAATGAAAACTGATTACGATGGAAATGTAATTTGGAAGAAAAATTATGATATAGACGGTGAAAGTTCACCATCAACTTTCAAAATGAAAGAAAGTAAAGGTGAAATAATTATTGCTGCAAGTTATACTGTTGCAAAACTTGATTTGAACGGAATGTTGAAATGGAAAAACCGAATCAATACTTATGATAATGGTTATGGAAATTCTACGATCAATTCTTTCGCTATAGATTCTCAAGACAATATTTATGTAGTCGGAACATTAGCTGATGATAGTGATGATATAAATGAAAAAGGGCTTATTTCAAAGTTATCAAAAGATGGCAATAAAATATGGGAAAAAGAATACATTTCGCATATGCTTGAAACTGGCGGAAAATCTAGACATCTCAGATTTATGGATGTCGACATTCAAGATGATCAACTTGTGATTTTTGGCGATGTTAGTATTAACAACTCCTTTTCTACACAGCAAGTTTATTATTTATTTAAAACTAATTTAGACGGTAATGCAATTTCTGAGAAAATATTTGCCAACACAGGAGTGTCGTATCAATTAGTTAAAAGAAAAAATGGGAATTATCTCTTAAGTAGCAGCCAAAATATAATGGAAATTGATAAATCTGGTAAAGAGTTGTGGGCAAAGACATTTTATAATCATTTTACGCCTTACGATATGTTTTTCTCTGTGAAGGAAACTCCTTCTGGCAATCTTTTATTTATTGGTAAAGAAGACAAAGGACTTTATAATGGCACCTATTTTCTTACAGATTCTAAAGGAAATATAATTTGGAAAAAATATTTTAAAGACCCGCCTAATTATACCATGGGATTAGACGTTGTTTTGGAAAATGATGGAGGTTTTAGACTTGCATTTCTTTTTGCACGCTATCACAGTTATAAAAAATGGTACGAAGAAGTAATGATTATAAAAACAAATCCTGAAGGTAATTATTAAACGTACTTTTTTAGAGATAAATTTATTTCCTCAAAGATTTCGTTTTCCTAAAACTGGCAAATACGTAATACGCCACAAACACCATTGAAAATTTGATAATTGATGGAACGGCTAATTCTAAATTAAACAGAATTAAACCTATAATTAGTAAAACTACCATCGATATAAAAGAATAGCCTAGTTTCTTCGGAAGAGTGAACTTTTCATCATCTAAAAAATAGGCAGTTCCCCAAGCCAAACCAAAAGCAAACCCATAATACAAATCCAATTCCCAACCCTGACTTCCCAATAAAAAGTAATTCAGTAAAAAACTGAGGCCGGTTCCGGCGAATAAATAGATAATTGCTTTTTGCATTTGAAATTAATTTCTGCAAAACTAACCATTTTTAAAGTTTTAACAATTCTAAAAAAGTGTTTACTCATTCTAATGATATGTTTTAGAGAATATAAGCAGTAATCCACAAAATACTTATTGGGACCTGAAATTAAACGGCTGGAATTCTTGCACCTGGACTAAAAAAAAGAATAATTCTCCTTGCTGACCTTTTCAAAATAGTTGAAAAGGTTTTCTTTTCCTCAAAATTCCAAAAAGTCTTATCTTTGAAACCAATCGAAAATTCAATTATGGAATCCCAAAAATATACACCGAAAAATAAAGTAAGAGTTGTAACAGCCGCTTCTTTGTTTGATGGACACGACGCTGCGATTAATATTATGAGAAGAATGATTCAGGCTACAGGTGCCGAAGTTATTCATCTCGGTCACGATAAGTCTGCTGAAGAAGTGGTGGATTGTGCGATTCAGGAAGATGCAAATGCAATTGCATTAACTTCTTATCAAGGTGGTCACAACGAATATTTTAAATACATCTACGATCTTTTACGTCAGAAAGGCGCGCCTCAAATCAAAATTTTTGGCGGCGGCGGCGGCGTAATTCTTCCCGAAGAAATCAAAGAATTAATGGACTACGGAATCGACCGCATTTATTCACCAGATGACGGACGAGAAATGGGATTACAAGGCATGATCAATGATCTGGTACAGAAATCTGACTTCGCAACTGGCGAATATATTCAAGTTTCAGATTTAAATAAAATTAAATTTGAGGATTCAAAATCCATTGCTGAAGTTATTTCAGCCGTAGAAAATTTCTCTGATGAAAAACCGGATCTCGTAAAAGCCATCGACGAAAAAGCCAAAGATTCAAAAATTCCAATCATCGGGATTACAGGAACGGGCGGAGCAGGGAAATCTTCTTTAACGGATGAATTGGTTCGGAGATTTTTACGTTCCAATCCTGATCAGAAAATCGCGATTATTTCTGTAGATCCTTCAAAAAAGAAAACAGGCGGAGCGCTTTTGGGTGACAGAATCCGCATGAATTCCATTAATGATCCCCGCGTTTATATGCGTTCGATGGCGACCCGGGAAAATAATGTTTCGGTTTCTCCGTACATTCATTCCGCTTTAAATATTTTAAAATTGGCAAAACCGGATGTTATCATTCTGGAAACTTCCGGGATTGGACAGTCAGGTTCTGAAATTACCGATATCGCCGATGTTTCAATGTACGTAATGACGCCGGAATATGGTGCTTCGACGCAATTGGAGAAAATCGATATGCTGGATTATGCTGATTTAATTGCCTTAAATAAATCCGACAAACGCGGCGCTTTAGACGCGCTTCAGGCCGTTCGGAAAACCTATCAGCGTAATCACACCGCTTTTGATAAAACGTTGGAAGAAATGCCGGTTTTCTCTACAAAAGCCAGTCAGTTCAACGATTACGGAACCACGGAATTGTACAATGCTTTAATTAATAAAGTCAATGAAACTTTAGAAAAATCGGAAGGTGAAAATACGCGTAAATTTAATGAGTTTATAGAACAGAACGTTTCCGATGACACTACGGTAATTCCGCCGAAACGCGTGCGTTATCTTTCAGAAATTGTAGAGTCGAACCGCGAGTACGATAAAGAAGTTGAGCGCCAGGCTTTAATTGCAAAAAGAATGTATCTGTTGGAAGGTGCAAAGGTTTTAATCACCGATGACCAGCATACTCATGATAAATTAGAGAAAGTATTTCTGAAAACTAAAAAAGAACTTTCCGAAGAAAATACCGCTTTTCTAAAAGGTTGGAAACATTTCAAAGAAGAAATGTCCGGAGATTCATTTTCTTATTTCGTTCGTGGAAAAGAAATTAAGGTGGAAACCAAATATGAATCTTTATCTCATTTAAAAATTTCGAAAATATCTTTACCGAAGTTCCAGGATTGGGGAGATTTATTAAGATGGAAAGGTCAGGAAAACGTTCCGGGACAATTTCCCTATACCGCAGGATTATTTCCTTTTAAAAGAACGGGCGAAGATCCAACCAGAATGTTTGCTGGCGAAGGCGGACCCGAAAGAACCAACCGCAGATTCCATTATGTTTCCGCAGATATGGATGCAAAACGTTTGTCAACAGCATTTGACTCGGTAACATTATATGGTCAGGATCCCGCTTTTCCGCCCGATATTTACGGAAAAATCGGAAATGCCGGAGTTTCAATTGCAACTTTAGATGATGCTAAAAAACTCTATTCCGGTTTTGATCTGGTCAATGCCATGACATCGGTTTCCATGACGATTAATGGACCTGCGCCAATGTTACTCGCGTTTTTTATGAATGCCGCTATCGATCAGAATGTAGAGAAATACCTTTCCGAAAATAATCTTTGGGAAGCAGTTGAAGAAAAATTAAAACAAAAGTTCGATGATAAAGGTTTGAAAAGACCTGCTTATGAAGGCGAACTTCCACACGGAAATAACGGTTTAGGTTTAAAATTATTAGGACTTACCGGTGACGAAGTAATTGATGCTGAAACTTATAATAAAATTAAGGCAGAAACCATTGCAACGGTTCGTGGAACGGTTCAGGCAGATATTTTGAAAGAAGATCAGGCGCAGAATACCTGTATTTTCTCTACAGAATTTGCATTGAGATTAATGGGAGATGTACAGCAGTATTTCATTGATCAGAAAGTGAGAAACTTTTATTCGGTTTCTATTTCCGGTTATCACATTGCAGAAGCGGGCGCAAATCCGATCACGCAGTTGGCCTTTACTTTGGCCAACGGTTTCACGTACGTGGAATATTATTTGAGCCGCGGAATGAACATCAATGATTTTGCACCGAATTTATCGTTCTTTTTCTCGAACGGAGTTGATCCCGAATATGCCGTTATCGGCCGCGTCGCCCGTAAAATTTGGTCAAAAGCAATGAAGTTTAAATACCACGCCAACGAAAGAAGCCAGATGCTGAAATACCATATTCAGACTTCGGGAAGATCGCTCCACGCGCAGGAAATTGATTTTAATGATATCAGAACGACTTTGCAGGCTTTGTATGCGATTTATGACAACTGTAACTCTTTGCATACCAATGCTTATGATGAAGCAATCACAACGCCGACGGAAAATTCTGTTCGACGTGCAATGGCGATTCAGTTGATCATTAATAAAGAATTAGGTTTAGCGAAAAATGAAAATCCGCTTCAGGGTTCGTTTATTATTGAAGAATTAACGGATTTGGTGGAAGAAGCAGTTTATACCGAATTCGACCGAATTACGGAAAGAGGAGGCGTTCTCGGTGCGATGGAAACGATGTATCAAAGGTCGAAAATTCAGGAGGAAAGCATGCATTACGAAATGCTGAAACATACGGGAGAATATCCGATCGTCGGTGTGAATACTTTCCTTGGAAAAGACGGCTCGCCAACGGTCCGTCCGGGAGAAGTAATCCGTTCCACCGAAGAAGAAAAACAATTACAGATTCAGAATTTGCAGAATTTCCAGAAGTCGCATGCTGAGAAAAGTGAGCAAATTTTGAAAGATTTACAGACTGCCGCCATCAACCAGGAAAATTTATTTGAAAAAATGATGGAAGCGGTGAAATACTGTTCGCTTGGGCAAATCACCAACGCTTTGTTCGAAGTGGGCGGAATGTACAGAAGGAATATGTAGGCTGCTTTCGAAAACCTAAATATGATTTTATCAACCGTGTCAACGTTTAAATCCTTGACACGGTTTTTTTATATAACAGGAATTTACTTGCCATTATTGAATCAGTATTAAAAATTGGAACTAAGCGAATTTTGGATCATCAGAAAAAATACAGTTGGTCAAAATCTGATTTTTGTGCAGTCGTCCTAAAAAGACATTGGAACCCAGTAAATCATCTCCGATTACGTATTCTCTTAGGTGTTCAAACTGCACCCAACCCCATAGCAACCCCTAGTGTATGCTGACCTTATGCTGACTGTATGCTGACCCCTTTCATTGTTTTCATTGTCCGAACATCGGTCATGGGAAATAATTTGAAGAACTGATTTTTTTTACTGCCCTTTTCAGATCTGCAATAATCAAAGCAGTCCATATTCTTCAAAATTAATTATTTATATCTTTCTCCCCAAATTTTATGGTTTAATCTCCATTTTTTCTTTCAGGTTAATTTCAATATTTTTATAAAAACTTCAAAAGTGATTCAAAAATTCAAACTGCTTTATTTTCTCTTTCTATTGGTTGCAATTTTTTCCTGTAAATCGGAAGAAGATAAGCAGGTTGAGCGAACCGCAGCACGAAATGCGGTCATCGACAGTACACTCACGGTTTTTAAGCAACAGCTTTTGAAGGTTCAAATCGATTCTGTATTTGCGAAAACCCAGTTTAATGGCAACATTTCTGTTCTTCAGGATGGGAAAATTTTATATCAAAAAGAAAACGGTTTTGAAGATTTTAAAGACAAAACAAAACTCAACAGCAGTTCGGTTTTCGCAATTGGTTCAATAAGCAAACAGTTTACGGCAGTTTTAATTTTATTGCAGGAAGAAGAAGGAAAGCTTTCCACAGAGGACAAAGTTTCTAAATATTTAACGGAATTTCAGCCGCGACAATTTGAAAATATTAAGGTTAAAGAGTTACTGAATCACACTTCAGGAATCAGCGATTTCGGAAATGGTTTACTGTCAAAACCGGGGCAGGAATTTAATTATTCCAATAAAGGGTTTTATTATTTGGGAAAGATCATTGAAAAGGTTTCGGGTAAATCGTATGATAAAAACGCCATGGATCTTTTCAGAAAAGCGGAGATGAAAAGTTCTTTCACTGCAAATCTTTTTAAAGGAGCGCATTTTGCGTCCGCTTACATCGGTAATGCAAATAATTATTCTAAAGTTGAAAATATGCCGACGCGACTTTCAGCAAAAGAAATTTCTGTGCCTGCCGGTGGCATTTTGTCAACGGTTAATGATTTGCATCTTTGGAATAATGCTTTGTTTAAGGGGGATATTTTAAAACCATCCTCTTTAAAAAAGTTAAGGGAAAAATCTGCGGACAGGAATCACCAGATTCTAGGGAAAATGAATTATGGTTTTGGTTTGATGATGAATGTCGGAAAACCTGAATCGTATTTTCATACCGGCTATGTAAAAGGGTCGCCTTCTTTGAATATGTATTATCCGGAAACAAATACTTCGGTGGTGATTTTGTCTAATATCGCTGATGAAAGCAAAGGGAAAAATGCCGTTTTTTATCCTCACAAAGAAGTGAAGAAAGCAACTGATTGGGTGGAAAATGCAGTTGTTGAATTTCGAAAAGAGATGTTGAAAACTTCCCTTTCCGAATAAATGCGGAGAGGTTTAAAAGTTGAAATGTCTTCTTGTCCTACATCAATGGTTTGCAAATGAACATGTTGTAAATTTGCGGTGTTAAAATCATTAAAATATGAAAACAATTTATCATAAAGCAGATTCAAGGGGTCATGCAAATCACGGCTGGTTAAACAGTTATCACACTTTTAGCTTTGCAAATTATCAAAATCCCGAACGCGTCCATTTCGGAGTTTTGCGCGTGCTGAACGATGATTCAGTTTCGAAAGGAATGGGGTTTGGGACACATCCTCACCGGGATATGGAAATTATTTCAATTCCGTTATCAGGCGATTTAGAACATAAAGATTCGATGGGAACCACTGCGGTTATCCGGAAAGGCGAAATCCAGGTGATGAGTGCAGGAACCGGAGTTCAACATAGCGAATACAATAAAAACAAAGATGAAGAAGTTAAGTTCTTGCAGATTTGGGTTTTCCCCCGGGAAGCAGGTGTTGAACCAAGATATGATCAAAAGAGTATCGTAGAAAGTGCAAAAATTAATGACTTTCAGCAAATATTATCACCCAATAAGGAGGATGATGGCGTTTGGATCCATCAGGACGCCTGGTTTAATTTGGCAAATTTTGAAAAAGGCCACGCAAAAGATTATACGCTCAACAAAAATGGAAATGGAGTCTATGCTTTTGTTTTGAAAGGCAGTGCAAAAATTGGTGACCAGATTTTAAATGAAAGAGATGGTTTAGGAATTTGGGATACTAAAAGTTTTAATGTGGAAGCTTTAGAAGACACTGAAATTCTTTTAATGGAAGTGCCAATGGAACTCCCAGATTATCTTAAAAAGTAAAAGAATCGGCTTAGAAATAAGTCGGTTTTTTTGTATCAATTTTTCACTCGATGCATTAAGATAAATCAAAATCGAAGTTTTTTTTTAAGGCGAAAAAATCCGGCTCATTTCTGAGCCGGATTGATGTTAAACAATCCATTCCCAAAATGGTTTTTTGAATGTTGGTGGGATTGAGTGAAGTTGACGGCGGATTAACTTTTGGATCAGATATATTTATTCCTTAATGATTTTCACAGTTCCTTTAATTGAATACCTTTGCAACTTAATATAAAATATGACGAAAGAGCACGAAGAAATTATTATTCAAGACTTAAAAGACTGGAAACGACTCATCAAACCTTATGCTTCACCTGAAACAAAACTAGCCTGGAAACAGATTTTCAACACGATTTTACCATTCATCGGCATATTCGTCCTGGCGGCAATTGTCTATGATTATTCATTGATAGCGACTTTATTGATCTCAATTATCGGCGGACTTTTCTTGACCCGCGTATTTATAATTCAGCACGATTGCGGACATCAAGCTTTCTTTCCGGATCGAAAGAAAAATGACAGAACCGGTTTTTTAACCAGCTTTCTCACCTGTATACCTTATAAATACTGGGCTAGATCCCATAACCACCACCACGCACATCAGGGACAGCTTGACACGCGGACTATCGGAGATGTAAATCTTCTAACGGTGCGCGAGTACGAATTGCTTTCCAAATTTGAAAAATTCAAGTACCGCATTTATCGATCTGTTCCGGTGATGTTTATTATTGGGCCTGCTTATTATATTTTCATCCATAACAGGATTCCTTTTATCACCTTAAAAGGATGGGACAAAGAAAGGAAAATGTTGCTTCTTACCAATGTTTATTTGGTGCTTTTCTTCGTGGTGTTGGGCCTCGTATTGTGCCTGCCGCATTTTGATCTGTTATATGGTTTCAAAAAACTGGCATTTATTTATGTGCCAATTTTACTCACTTTTGTTTTTACAGCCATTTGGTTTTTCTACGTGCAGCACCAGCACGACCCCAATTACAAAGCTTGGAAAAAAGATTGGGAATACCTACTGGCTGCGATAAAAGGAAGTTCTTATTATAAGTTGCCCGCCATCTTAAATTTCTTCACTGGAAATATAGGCTACCATCATCTCCATCATTTGGCTCCAAAGATTCCGTTTTATAAGTTGCACAAATGCAGCCATGAAAACCCGGTTTTCCAGAAGCACGTTTCTGAAATTACCTTTTGGAGTAGCCTAAAGTATGCATTTTACACCCTTTGGGATGAAGAGAACAACCGCATGATAAAATTCTCGCAACTGAAGGAAATTCGGGTTAAACCTTAATATTCTATATTTACTTATCTTACCTTTGTGGTGATGAAGAGCGAAAAAATTATTTTAGGAATCGATCCCGGAACCGCAATTATGGGTTTCGGAATCATTTCTGTGAAAGGAAATAAAATGGAATTGGTTTCGATGCATGAACTTATCCTAAAGAAATATCCCAATCACGAAACAAAACTTAAATATATTTTTGAACGGACTTTGGCAATTATCGATGAGTACAATCCCGATGAGGTCGCCCTCGAAGCGCCTTTCTTTGGAAAAAACGTACAGTCGATGTTGAAGTTGGGTCGGGCGCAGGGTGTTGCTATGGCAGCTTCCTTATACCGCGATGTTCCCATTACCGAGTATTCTCCGAAAAAAATTAAAATGGCCATCACCGGAAACGGAAATGCCAGTAAAGAGCAGGTCGCCGGAATGCTGAAAAGTCTTCTCAATCTAAAAGAATTCCCAACCAAATACCTCGATGCATCCGATGGTTTGGCAGTGGCGGTTTGTCATCATTTTAATTCCGGCAATTTATCGATGGAGAAATCATATACCGGTTGGGACAGTTTTTTGAAGCAAAATCCAGATCGGTTAAAATAGCCGCCTTTATTTTTTTCATAAATTTTTTCAATTTTTACCTCTTTTCCACCAATAAAATCATTGGTGATCAGCATGAATTTATGGTCAGAAATCACCTTTATTTTTACAGAATATAAGACATCATCAACGAAGTACTGCATATTGTTATCGGTAAAAATTACCGTACCGCTATTTGTAGATATGAACTCGGAACAGTTTTTTCCTTTTGCAGTGAATTTTGATTGGGTTAGAATTTCATTTTTCTCATTAAATTCCCAATAGGATTTCTGCTGGCAATTGGATTGTGGTTGCAGCTTTTTCTTGTTTCCGATGATATAATATGTTTCGGTATTGACCCATTTACCGACAAAATATTTTTGATTTGGTAACTCGCTGTTGGTTTTTTCTAAAACGGGTTGAGAACTTGGTTCTTTTTTTTGAGAACAGCATTGATAGAAAAACGAAACAATGGCGAAAAACAGGATTGTTCTTTTCATGATTTTTATTTCAGAAAAAAGAGCCATCATGTAAAAATGGCCCTTTCTCGTGGTGTTTAATTATTAATGAATTTTTTAGAAGAGTTTTGGTAGTGAACGATATACGTGCCCATCGGAAGAACTTGATTGATCAGGATTGTACTTGCCGCATTTCCTTTTTGTACGATATTGCCATTCATATCATAGATTTTATAGTCGCCAAAACCCTTACTAAACTTGCTGCTGAGTGACAGTTTGTTTTCCGATTTTGAATAGTAAATTAAATCAGATGAATCTTTAGGGTTTTCAGAAGTTGCCAAATTGGTGGCAATTCTTACGGAATAATCTTCGGTCTGTCCGTAACTCAAATTCTGGCAAGCCGTATCATTGGTATAATCTGCGATGATTCTCATTCTTAAATAGGTGTCTTTCACAGCATTTGCCGGCGGAGTAAATAGGATGACAAATGGGGAACTTTCAGTGGAAACTCTTGTAGCCGAAGCGCCAATTAACTCTGAAGATTCAAATATTCCATTATTGTTATAATCAATCCAAGCTTTAATAAACTGAGGATTGGTACCGAAACTCACATTGAGCTCACTCGGTTTATTGGGTGGAATATCAGTATATACTGCTTTGCTGGTACAGTTTTGTAGGCTGTAATCCACATAATATTGATTATTGATAGGGTTGTAAGGATCAGAAACATTGTTAATATTGGCCAGTAAAACATTGGTCGGTCCCATACCGAAATTACCGGGATTTGTGATTCCTGTTGGGCTGCAGTTTGCCGCAGTTAAAGTTCCTGCGCCAGGATCGGTAGCAAGGTCTGTTCCACCCAGGGAGTTCGTTAAATTTGCTCTGTACTGCATGAAAACTGAAAGCGCGCGATCCCGCTGTCCCGCTGTGAACTTTCTTGGTTGCCGGGTATAGTTCATGATATTGTACTGCACACCGTCATAAAATGTTCCCGTACATGGATTTATAACGGTATTTGTCGGTGTGGGATTTACATTCAAAAGACTTGCGCAGGGAGCGGTGTCACACACTCTGTCATTATCGATAAGGCAGTTGTTGTTAATAGGACAGTCTGCCGCGATTGGCGGATTGTTGGTGGGTGATGACGGTGCTCCTTCAAAAGTGTGGAGAAGTCCGAGCCCGTGACCAAATTCATGAGCCAGGGTGGAATCGTTATTATTGGTGACCACCGTAACTTTCATAAAACTTTCGTAAAAAGCATCAGGGTTAGTCGGGTAGCCACTCCAGCCCAATAAGCCAGATGTCGATTTGTCTCCGTCAAAGCCAATCACAACGTAGATGTTGAAATAGGCGTTTTCCGGCCAATGCGGTGCTAGCGCTTTTACCTGTTCTATCATAGCTCCACTTGTTGTGCTTCTTTGTACGCCATATTGGTCGTACCCGGAAATGATACTGCCGTTATATCTTACAATTCCCGTACTTGGTGTACATTGGGGAGTTCTTTTTGCCAGAACCAATTTTATGGGAATTACATTTCCGTCAAGACTTCCTGTACCTTCCGGAAAAAAACCGTTTCCGTAAGTTGTTGCGTACATTTTATTGCAGTTGTTGATCCAGGTGATAATTTGGTTGTCTGTTAAGGCAAGACCTGAATTACTCGCTGAGGTGGATGTGATAAGATGCACAACAACGGGGATTTCGTAAATCGTCCCGTCATAAAGTCCGTTTCTGGAGGTGGCTCCAATTTTTTTAAGATAGGATTTTACATCGGTACCGAGAAGTTGAGTTTCTGACAATTCTCTTTTATTTTTAATTTCAGGATATTTGAGTTCCAGGTTTTTCTGAACCTCATCGAATCCACATGTTTGAGCAATAATTCCAATTGAAAAAACCATTGCTACAACGATAATAATTTTTTTCATGGTTAAGGTTTTTAGTTATTAAATTAAAAGGCGGACTACTAAGTTACTGCTTTTGAGCAAGTCAGCTCAAAATTTAAGAATGTTTAATACAGATTCATAATATTTTATTAAAATTTTCGTGATTAGAATGTTAAACCTAATACTATCTGTAACATTGTTCCGTTTTTGAATACCAATTGGTCAAAGTTTAATTGAAAAAGAATGAAATCTCAAAAAATAAATCCCGTACAACATGTCAATCATTCCATGAATTGGTTTCAGAAATTTCTGATGGTCTGCTCTGGTGGAAACCTTCATATTCTTCGAAAAACACCAAGCGAGTGGAATAAGTTTTCCGGTATTGGCGGCATCGTTTTATTTACCGCAGTTTTTGCGACCCTTTCCGCGGGATACGCCATGTTTACCGTTTTTGATGATATCTGGATTTCCGTAGGTTTTGCCATTTTATGGGGATTGATGATTTTCAATTTGGACCGCTATATCGTTTCTTCAATCAAAAAAACAGGAACCTGGTGGAACCAGATTTTGATGGCAATTCCGAGATTAATCCTGGCTGCTTTTTTAGGAATCATTATTTCTAAACCTTTAGAGTTAAAAATTTTCGAAAAGGAAGTCAACAAGCAGTTGAATACCATTATTCAAAGAAATAAAACGCAGCTTCAGGCAGAAATGAACGGCAGGATTCTGCAGCAATCCGGACCTTTTGAAACCGAAAAAAAACAAATTCAAACCAAAATTGCTGACTATCAAAAATCCTACGATTCTGCTTCTGTAGAATTAGAAAAAGAAATTCTCGGCAAACAAAGCGGCTTAACAAGTGGAAAGGTAGGATTTGGTTCTAACGCAAAACGTAAGGCTGAACTGAAAGAACAGCGCCGTCTAGATTTAGAAAATTACCAAAAACAGATTGCCCCACGGTTGGAATATCTGGATAAAGAAGTGTCGAAAGTTTACACCAATATCGAAAAAGAAAGAAATAAGACCGAAACTTTCGAAGATCAGTTCAATGGATTTGCCGCCCGGTTGCAGGCGTTGGACGAACTCGGGAAAAACTCTGCGGTTATAGGGCTTGCCGCTGCTTTTATTATGGGTCTTTTTATTACCTTAGAAATTTCTCCCGTCCTGATCAAATTAATTTCATCGGTGGGTCCTTATGATCATCTTTTAGAAAAAACCGAAAATGATTTTAAACTCTATTCCAAAGAGAAAATTGAAAAAGGAAATGCCTTAACCGATTTTAGAATCGATGATTTTAAAGATAAACTCGGAAAATAATTTGTAGATTTATTAAAAAATTAATGAAAACAAATTTTAGTATTCTCTTCATATTCCTCTCGGTTTCGGTTTGTTTTGGACAGTCCAGGAGAGAAATAAAACGGCAGGGTTTAGCTGCTTTTAATAATGAAGATTTTATGACCGCAAAAGTAAATTATCTTAAATTACTGGAGAAAGGCGAGAAGACCTGGGAGACTTATACAATTTTGGGAGATTGCGAATTTCAAACTGGGAATCCCGATGAAGCGTTAAGCTATTACGGAAAAGCCCAGGAAAAAAATCCTGTTTATCTGGGACTTTATTTGCGGATAGGAACGGTTTTGAGGCAACAAAAGAAATTTGACGAAGCGATAATGAGTTTTCGGAAAATGACGGTTACCAATCCGAAGAGTCCGCAAGTTTATAATATAATTGCAAGCACTTATTATGAAAAGGGAGATTATAAGGAAACTTTAGATGAAATCAATACCATGGTGCAAATGGTTGGTGAAAATCTGGATTCCAGTTTTGGACGAAGCATGTCTTATATTAAATTAAATCAAATTCCGGAAGCCTGCGTTGAACTGGAAAAAGCAGACCGGTTTGATACAGAGAATCAAAACAAAGAAATCGATGTTATGAAAGCACAGTTTTGCTCGAAATAATTGATAATTAAGCATAAAAAAACCTGCAAAATTTCTTAAGCAGGCTTTGATGGCTGATTTAGTGTTATTTTAATTCAGGCCATTTACGGTTTGTGCTATTTCTTCGGATTTCACGGTTCCTTCAACCTGACTCACCATTTCGCCATTTTTATTAAAGACCGAAATGATGTTGGAGTGGGAGAAAACGATCGGCGAAATTTTCTTGTATTTTACGGCAAGAACATTTGCTAATTCACGTACAGATTCTTTGTCACTTCTTAAGAAAAGCCAGGGTTCACCATCCATATTTCTTTGTTTGGCATAGGCTTTTAAGACTTCCGGTGTGTCATTTTCCGGATCAATGGAAACTAAAACCATGGTGGTTTCTTTCAGTTTATTCTTGTCGATTTTCGATTCGATCTTCTGCATATCTGCAACCAAAATGGGGCAAGCCGTTGTACAACTTGTAAATATCATGACGACAACTAAGTTTTTACCTTTTAAATCTTTTAGCTGAAGTTCTTTACCGTCCTGGTTTTGCCATTTTGAATCCAACATAAATATGGATCCTGCAGAAGTTTCTTTTTTTGCAGTTTGAGGTTCTTGTTTTTCAGAACAGGAAAAAAGGAATATCGCTGAAAATAAAGCTACAATTAAATTTTTCATTATGGTGTATTTGATGCATCTTTTGCACACCGGAAACCGAGATTCCCGACGGTATAATTTGCTTTTAAACTGGATCGGAATGCGTATCTCATAAAGGAAGCGTAATTTAAAACATCAGTCGCAGTAGTTGCTGCCGAGGCGCAGAACAATCCTTTGTCATCGAATTCGGCCGTACGGGAATCGCTGGTCGTCATGATTGAATTAAAGTCGTCAGTCCATTCCCAAACCAGATCAAACATATTGTAAACGCCCCAATAATTAGGCGCAGAACTTTTTACTTTGTTTTTCTGCCGGTCTTTTTCGTTATAAAGATTGATCAGATGAGCAGAGTAGGTTGGTTTGTTTCTGGCGTTCGGATTTTCTTCATCAGCCATCGCCACATATTCCCATTCATCTAAAGTCGGTAATCTTTTGCCTGCACTTTTTGCGTAAGCTTTCGCTGCAAACCACGAAACGTAAGTTACGGCTGCATTTGGATCTGCATTTTCAGGAAGCGTTTCATCACCCTGCCAATCTTTCAGATAGGTGTCATCAGCAAAAATTGCTTTGATATTGCTGCGTTTCCATTGCGGATTTTTTTTAACAAAATCCAGAAACTCTGCATTCGTGACCGGTCTTTCATCCAATAGGAAATCTGCAACTTTAACCAGAGTGCTGTCTTCCCCGTAAAAAGGCTGATAGTCGCCACCTTTAATCAAAACCATTTTAACATCAGGAGTAATGGCAGTTTCCTTTTGAGTTGAACTTGAAGATCCTTCTGTTGATTTGAGTGTGTTTGCTTTTTCACAGGAAACCATCAGAAAAAAGAAACCACCAAGGAACAAGAATATTTTAATAATTTTGGACATGGCGGTTTCTTTAATTATAATTAATGGTTGTAGGATTATTTTACTTTATTGTAGATTTTCGGATTTTTCTCTCCAGTCACTTTTAGCATTCCGATAGCACCTTTATTAAATGCCCGGAAAATTGAGTGGTCCACGATAATGTAGTTTCCTGGTTCTTCAACCTTAAATTCTACGATAGCTGCTCCGCCTGCGGGGATTACTGTGGTTTGTACGTTTTTGTTAATGGCGCTTCCTCCTTCCATATATACCCTGTCGAAGATTTCACCAATCACGTGGAAAGAAGAAACCAGGTTTGGTCCGCCATTTCCTACGAAAAGTCTTATTGTTTCGCCTACTTTAGCTTCCAGGGCATTTTCACCCATTAAAGCATTCTTCTTGCCATTGAAAACTACATAAGATGGTCTTTCGTCAACTCCTTTATCCTGATCAAATTCCTGAAGGCCTTTTTCATCGGTTTTTCCTTTGGTGTAGAATTCGCCCTGCATGATGTAATATTCCCGGTCAACTTTTGGCAATCCGCCAGCTGGTTCTACTAAAATCAAACCATACATTCCGTTGGCAATATGTAACGGAACCGGTGCTGCTGCACAATGGTAAACATATAAACCTGGATTGAGCGCTTTAAAATTGAAGACCGCCTCTTTTCCCGGAGCCACGTTGGTCGCTTCTGCGCCGCCACCCGGACCGTTCACCGCGTGAAGATCGATATTGTGAGGCATTACACTGTCGCTTCTGTTGGTTACGTGAAGTTCAACTTCATCGCCCACTCTGATTCTGATAAAAGTTCCCGGTACGGTACTGTTGAAAGTCCAGAATTTGTAAGTTACCCCGTCGGCTAATTCACCAACTTCTTCGGTTGCTTCTAAATGAACGACTACTTTTTTGGCAGCGCGGTCACCAATCGGAGCAGGCACCATCGGTGGATTTACAATTGCCTGGGTTTCTGTTTCACCGCTGACTTTGATGTCCATTGCGTTTTCAGATGTTGCCGTGGAATTTTCGGAAGGATTTTGTTTACAAGCCTGCAATGTTAATAGGGCTAATGTAAAACAGGTTACGATTCGTTTCATAATTAATTTTTTATGCTGTTCTTTAATAGGACAAATTTATCTTAATTAGACTGTGTTTGAAAATTTGATGGTATGAGTTTTATCAGATTAAAACACAATAATTTGAAAATCGCATGTAAGGCTTTGCTGTCAGTGCCTGTCATTTCATTTTGCTGCAAAAATCCAATAGAGTATGATTTAACTTTTTGATAAAATTTTACTAGAACGATTTTATTTCCTCCAATACTTTCTTCGTTTCCTGTTGAAGCTCTTCCAATCCATCATTATTAAAAATAACAAAATCGGCAAGTTTCACTTTGTCTTTTTCCGGCATTTGTTTCAGCATAATCGATTCAACTTCACGGTAGGTTTTGTTGTCGCGATCCATGACTCTTTTCAGTCGGCAGTTGTCATCTGCAGTTACGAGAATAGATTTGTAACAACTTTCATTTAATTTTAATTCAAACAAAAGTGCCGTTTCTTTAAAAACAAAATCCGTTGTTTGCTGGGAAATCCAGTTTTCAAAATCGGTTTTTACTGCCGGATGAATCAGTGAATTTAACTTTAATAATAATTCTTCATTATTAAAGACCATTTCAGAAACATATTTTCGGTCGTACAGACCATTTTCGTCATAGGCATTTTCACCCAAAAGTTCTTTGATCTGCTGCTGAAGTTGCGGCTGATCGTTGACAATAGTTTTCGCACGGATATCAGAATAATACACAGGGAATCCTGCTTCTTCGATATATTTCGAGACCGTTGATTTTCCAGAGCCAATTCCTCCGGTTATTCCAATAATCTTTGTGTTGACCCTGGGTTCAGGTTCGTCGTTTATCATTTTTATATAATTTTCTTTTTCTTTAATTAATAACCGAAAACCTCATTCATACTAAAGGTTTGGTCTAAGCGAATTCCCTTTTCGGTCATTTTCAGACTCGCCAGTTCGTGGTGTGCATCGTGTTCAAAAAACAACAGGTAATCGTTATCTACGCACTGTTTCAAAAACTTTCCCTTTTCTTCCATGGTCAAAAGTGGACGCGTATCATAACCCATCACATAAACCTGTGGAATGTGGCCCGCAGTAGGAATTAAATCTGCTGCAAAAACAATCGTTTTTTCCTGATACTGAATCACAGGAAGCATTTGCTTTTCGGTATGTCCATCCACAAAAATAACATCCATCTTCAAATCCGGGGCAAAACCATAATTTCCACTTTTCGGTGTTGGCAGAAAATTCAACTGCCCGCTTTCCTGCATCGGCAGAATGTTTTCCTTCAGAAAACTGGCCTTTTCTCTTGGGTTAGGTTCGGTTGCCCATTTCCAATGGTTTTCATTCGTCCAGAAATGGGCGTTTTTAAAAGCCGGTCTGTAACCGCTGCGGTCGTCATTCCACTCGATGGCGCCGCCGCAATGATCGAAATGAAGGTGCGTCAAGAAAACATCTGTAATGTCTTCTTTTACGAAACCATATTTTTTAAGATTTTTATCCAATGTATCGTCGCCATATAAGGAATAATGTCCAAAGAATTTCTCGTCCTGTTTGTTGCCTAAACCACAATCGATGAGGATCAGTTTTTTACCGTCTTCCACCAAAAGCGAGCGGGTTCCCAGTTCGATCAAATTATTTTCATCGGCCGGATTCGTTCTTTGCCAAAGGGTTTTCGGCACGATACCAAACATCGCACCACCATCTAATTTAAATTTTCCGCACTGTATGGGATAGAGTTTCATAAAATTTTAATTTTTATCTTGATATATTTTTAACGCAAAGATCCGCAAAGACTTTTTTACTTGCACATCACTTTTTAAGAACGCAAAGGCGTTTCACTCAGCAAAGTAGTAAATCTTTTACAAATTATTTGCTATTCTTTTAACGCCGTCTTTAAATAATAAAGAGTGAAAATTCAACAGCATACCTAATTTAAATCCTGTAATTCTTAAATAGTTTAAAGTTGATAGGTATGATAAGTAATAATTTCAGGAACTGCCTTAATCTCTATTATTACTTTATCTTCAATTGAAATATCTTTTTGCTTTTCAACTTTCAAACCGTTCCTCTTTAATTCATAAACTAAACATTCTTCATATACCGCTTCATAAAGACCAATTCCAACCTTACGATGAATTTTCAAACCCGACTCAAATACTACTTTTGAAATTTCATTTTCATTCATATTTTAATCATTTCATTTTACGACATTTATTCAAGCCTTCGCTAAGTGAAACGCCTTTGCGTTCGAATAATAAGTAATACGGTTTCATCTCTTTGCGTCTTTTGCGTTAAAGATATTCTCTCACTTGAAGCGAGATCGTTGACATTAAAAAAGTTCATCAGGTCTTCTCGGCACCGAAATATTCAAATGCTTATACGCTTTTTCCGTTACTTCCCGTCCTCTCGGAGTTCGGATAATAAAACCTTCCTGAATCAAAAACGGTTCATAAACCTCTTCCAAAGTTTCCGGATTTTCGCCAATTGAAGTTGCCAATGCAGAAATCCCCACGGGTTTCCCACGGAAATTTTCAATCATCACGCGCATAATTCTATTGTCCATATCATCGAGTCCGAATTCATCAACATTTAAAGAATTTAATGCAAATTTCGTAATTTCAATTTCGATTTCGCCATTTCCTTTAATTTCTGCAAAATCCCGAACTCTCCGCAAAAGTGCATTTGCAATTCTGGGAGTGCCACGACTTCTTCTCGCAATTTCCAAAGCAGCATCTTCGTAGATTTTAACATCTAAAACCCGTGCACTTCTTTCGATAATCATCGATAAAAGTTCAATCGTATAATATTCTAACCGGGACTGGATTCCGAATCTTGCGAGCATCGGTTTGGTCAGCATTCCGCTTCTGGTGGTTGCTCCAACCAACGTAAAAGGATTCAAACCGATCTGCACACTTCTGGCATTCGGACCGCTTTCCAGCATGATGTCGATTTTATAATCTTCCATCGCCGAATACAAATACTCTTCTACAATCGGGGAAAGCCGGTGGATTTCATCGATGAATAAAACATCATTTTCTTCCAGATTGGTTAAAAGTCCGGCCAAACTTCCTGGCTTATCCAAGACCGGACCCGAAGTGATTTTACAGCCCACTCCCAATTCATTCGCAATAATATGGGCTAAAGTCGTTTTCCCCAATCCCGGCGGACCGTGTAAAAGAACGTGATCCAGCGCACCGCCACGGTTTTTTGCCGCTGCAACAAAAACTTCAAGATTATCCAGAGTCTTGCGCTGTCCGGCAAAATCCCGAAAACTCTGCGGACGGATTTTCTCTTCTAAAATTAATTCATCCTCGGAGAAATTCTCTTGATCGGGATGCAAAAAATCGGGCATTTTTATAAATTTCTTCAAAGATAGAAAATTTTAGAACGGAAATATTCTTATCTTTTTTTAAAATAAAAAAATTAAGTGACTCTCTTTTTATTCGTCAACCATTAATTTAATATCCAAAACACCCGAAATATAAAAGTCTAATGTCTTAATTTTGCGGCATATGTTTTCAACACCTCAAAAGCAAAGAATTGCACTTTCGGCCTATTTCTTTTTATCTGGAATTTGTTTTTCTACCTGGGCTTCCAGAATTCCCACCATCAAAGCTATTTTTAATCTTACAGAAGGAGATTTAGGAAATCTATTAATGATCATGCCGGCAAGTGCCATCATCGGAATTCCTCTTTCTGGCTGGCTTGTCGCAAAATATGACAGCAGAATTCCATTACAAATAGCCAGCGTAACCTTTTTGTTGTCTTTATTTTCTATCGGCTGGGGATTTTCATTGTTTGGACTTGTAATTTCCCTTATATTATTTTCGATATCGCTCAGAATTATTAATGTTGCCATTAATACGCAGTCACTCTCTATTCAGGAAAAATTTGAAAAAAGAATTGTGGGTAAATTTCATGGAGTTTGGAGTATTGGCGGTATTTTAGGCGTGCTGTTTTCAACAATTATGATCAAATATCAGGTTTCAATATTTTGGCATTTTCTGATGATCATGTTGTTTGGGCTCGTCATCATTATTGGGATGTTCCCTTTTCTCATTAAAAATGACAAAGCCAAAACAAGCAATACTTTCAAATTGCAAAAACCCAGTAAATACATTTCCCTGTTAGGATTTATCGTTTTTTTTGCGGCAATTTGTGAGGGAGGAATGTACGACTGGAATGGCGTCTACTTGAAAGAAATTGTAAAACAGGAAGTTTTCACGTACGGTTATTTACTGTTCATGGTTTGTATGACGATTTCCAGATTAACGATCGATAATCTGATGGGACGGTTTGGTATGCAAAAATTGTATATCGCAAGTTCGGTTCTTATCATTTCGGGAGTTCTTATTGCTACTGTTTTTCCGTCCCTTTTTCCCGTTCTTATTGGGTTTTGTATGGTCGGATTTGGCGTTTCCGGACTTTATCCTATGACTTTTATTCTCGCTGGTAAGGCTAAAAAATATTCGGTTCCGATTGTGATTTCCATTATCAGTACCTACTCGACAGTGGGTATGTTTTTAGGTCCGCCGATTATTGGTTATCTTGCAAGTGCATTTGGACTGCAAAAAGCATTTATCACATTTATTGTAGCTGGATTAATGTTTATTCCACTTTCCAAATTCGTTTTCGATCATTTAAAAAAGACCAATTAAGCATAATTTAAATCGTCCTTAAAACCTATTATATTAATACCTTACAAAAAACAACCACCAAGGACACAAAAGTTTTTATCACTGTGAAGATTAAATAATTTTGTGTTAAAGATAAAAAAGGATGATGCAAAAGCGTTCGGCTTATTTTACCTTTAATAGGATTGTTTTTATGCTTTACTCTTTTGTTACTTTTGTGGTTGAAAAAATTGAATTATTTTTTTTGTCAAAACCTAAAGTCTTTTGTTTTATTTTTGAAATATTAAAAAAATCTTCGTCATGAAATTAATCGGTCCTTTCAAACAAATTGTAACGCTTGCCAAACTTCCTTTACGGGGAAAATTATCTGATGACCAACTCGAAATTATTAATGATGGCGGACTTTTAATTAAAGACGGAAAAATAGAAACCGCAGATTCTTTTCAAAATTTAAAAGAACAATTCCCCAATATTGAAATTGAAAATATCGAAGGTGAACAGATTTGTTTGCCGGCTTTTACGGATTCTCACACGCACATTTGTTTCGGAGGAAACCGTGCCAATGATTTTGCGATGAGAAATGCCGGAAAAACCTATTTGGAAATCGCAGAAAATGGAGGCGGAATTTGGAGTTCCGTTCAGCACACGAGACTGGCAAGTGAAGAAGAATTATTAAAAACCACTTTAGAAAGAATCAATTTCCTGGTTTCATTGGGAATTACAACGGTTGAAATAAAATCCGGTTATGGTTTAGATGTTGAAAATGAGCTGAAAATGTTGCGCGTGATAAAAAAAGCACAAGCTTTTACAAAAGCGACTTTGATCACAACTTGTCTTTCCGCCCATTTAAAACCAAGAGATTTCGAAGGAAGTTCAGAGGCATATTTACAATACGTTTTAGATGAAATTTTACCAAAAGTAAAAGAAGAAAACCTCGCAAAAAGAGTTGATATTTTCATTGAAAAATCCGCATTTTTACCGGAAGAAAGCAAAGCGTTTTTATTAAAAGCCAAAGAATTCGGTTTTGAAATAACGGTTCACGCCGATCAGTTTACGTCGGGGAGTTCAAGAATTGCGGTGGAAGTTGGTGCAAAATCAGCCGATCATTTAGAGGCAACTATTGATGAAGACATCGAATTTTTAGCGAAATCTGAAACGGTTGCGACTGCGCTTCCAGGAGCAAGTTTGGGTTTAGGAGAAAAGTTTACGCCGGCCAGGAAAATTTTAGATGCCGGTGGGATTTTAGCGATCGCTTCCGATTGGAATCCCGGTTCTGCTCCAATGGGAAATCTGATTACCCAAGCAAGTATTTTGGCGACTTTCGAAAAATTATCGACCGCAGAAGTTTTGGCGGGAATTACTTTCCGTTCGGCTTTTGCTTTAGGTTTAGAAGACCGCGGAACTTTAGAAAAAGGAAAGAAAGCAGATTTTGTTACTTTTGAAACTGATAATTTCCAGAACGTGCTTTATCAGCAGGGAAGTTTAAGAGCTGAAACGGTTTATATTGACGGAGAAAAACAATCATCATGACTGAATTAAAAAAACTGAACAAATCCACATATCAAGAGTTTTGGAAGTGGTTTGAAACCAAAGAAAAAGATTTTTTCAATGCGGTGAAAGAGCAACAAAACATTGATGAAAATTTTTTAAATATCATTCTACCACAATTGAAGGAATTGAATGAAAATTTCTTCATCCTTGTGGGAATGTCTGATGATCTTACTGCCGAACTCATTATCACCGTTGATGGAAGCATTAAAGATATCGTTTACGCTGAAGAACTTATCGCTGAATCTCCGAATCTTGAAAACTGGAAATTCACCGCGCTCAAACCGGAACTGGATATTGAAAATGTGAGCATCAGAATGGGTGATTACATTTTCGACAAAAACAACATCTATTTCTATTCCAACGACGACGAGGATTATCCGGATGAAATTGACTTAGTTTTTGTTCATGAAGATTTAAATGACCAAAATGAAAATGAACTGATCAATGGAACTTATCTGTTTATCGATAATTATTTAGGAGAATTAAATTTTGTGACTCAGATTGATAATTTTAGCATTGCAGGTAAAAGTGAGGCAGAAAAAGAATTAGTTCCCATCGAAAAATTAAAGGATTTTTTGAGTTGGCGTGAAAGAGAATTTACCGAAAAATACGAAGCCGCCAAAATTGAAACAACCGAAGATTCCTACTCTTTATTAGAAGGAACTTTGGAAAATGGTTTTCCTTTGCTTGCCACGGTGAATGTCGATTTATTGCAATGGGATCAGAAAGCATCACATCCCTGGATTTCGGTTTTGAGAATTGCCTATTCAGGCGATGAAGACAATGGTTTTCCGGATGATAAAGATTATGATTTGTTTAATACAATCGAAGATGATATCATGCTTGAACTCAATTCCGAAGAAGGGAATTTGAATTTGGGCCGGGAAACCGCCGATAATATAAGAGAAATTTATTTTGTCAGCAGAGACTTCCGAAAAATTTCAAAAATTCTCGCCAAAACTGTTGAAAAATACCCGGACTACGAAATGAGCTTTGAAATTTATAAAGATAAGTACTGGCAATCATTTGAACGCTACGGAATTCATTAAAAATCTTTATCTTTAAACCTTAAAATTTACAGCAATGAGCAACTTAGATATGTGGGAAGTTTTCATCCAGACAAAACCGGGACTTTCCCATAAACACGCAGGAACTGTACAGGCTGCAACGGCAGAAATGGCGCTTCAAGCTGCACGCGATGTTTATACCAGAAGAATGGAAGGGACTTCAATTTGGGTCGTTCCGAGTAAATATTTGGTGACTTCTGAAGGCATCGATAAAGAAGCATTTTTCGATCCGGCAGACGATAAACTGTACCGACACCCGACTTTTTACGAAATCCCGAACGATGTGAAAAACATGTAGCAATAGACTTTGAGAAAAAAGAGAATAGAAAAAAGACAATCGTCTTTACTCTTTGTTCTTTCATCTTTAATCTAAAAAATAAATGAATCCACTTTTTAATTATACTTTAAAACTCGCCGATGATACTTTGATTTTTGGTCAGAGACTGGGCGAATTGTGCGGACAGGGACCGTATCTGGAAGAAGATATCGCCTTGACGAATATTGCGCTTGATTATCTCGGACAGTCCAATAATTTTTATAAATATGCAGCACAAATTCAGGATTTGGGAAAAACGGAAGACGATTTGGCTTTCCTGCGTCTGGAAAAAGAATATCTGAATTGCCAGTTATCAGAACTTCCGAACGGTGATTATGCGAACACGCTTTTAAAAGTCTATTTCTTTTCGGTTTATCAAAAAATTCTTTACACGGAATTAATGAAAAGCAGCGACGAACAACTTTCTGCGATTGCCGAAAAATCTCTAAAAGAAGTAAAATACCATTATACGCACACTTCAACCTGGATTAAAATGTTTGCAGGCGGAACCGAAGAAAGTAAAACCCGCCTAAAGAATGCGGTTGAAAATCTTTGGGAATACACTGGCGGAATGTTTGCGGAAACTCCAGGCGAAGAGGATTTAGCAAAATTAGAAATCGTTCCGAACGGAAAACACATTCACGACGTGTGGACGAAAACCGTAACAGAAGATTTCAAAAATTTCGGCATTGAAATCCCGGAAAGTGAATTTATGCAAAAAGGTTCACGAACCGGTTACCACACCGAATATTTTGGTTTTATCTTATGTGAATTGCAATACATGCAGAGAACGTATCCGAATTGCGCCTGGTAAACTTAGTTGATAGTTACAAAATTATTGATTTTCAGTTTTTGTGAACTTTTATGAAGCATAATTTTCACTTTAATAATCATAAAACTTTTGTGCCTTAAAAAAAACAATTTAAAAATCCTGTGGTTAATCAAGCAAACTTACTAGAACTCCTTTCCCAAATTCCCGATCCCGAAATTCCCGTTATCAATATCGTGGAACTCGGCATCGTTCGGGATGCAAAAATGATTTCCGAAAACGAAGCAGAAATCGTGATTACTCCGACGTATTCGGCTTGTCCGGCCATGTTTAATATTGAAGAAGACATTGTAAAACTCTTCAAAGAAAAAGGAATTTCCGCGAAAGTTATCACAAAAATTTCCCCTGTTTGGACCACCGACTGGATTACCGACGAAGCACGTGAAAAACTGCGGGTTTACGGAATTACGCCGCCTGAAAAAGGAAATCACGAAGATCATTTGAATGTTCCGAAAAAATGCCCAAGATGCGGTTCTTACAATACCAGACAAATCAGCCGTTTCGGTTCTACGCTTTGCAAAGCCAGTTATCAGTGCAACGACTGTCTGGAACCTTTTGATTATTTTAAATGTCATTAAAGTAATGTAATGATTTGCAAAGGTGATGATCAAAACAATCATTATTCTGAACATTACAACTTTTACTTTAAATATAATTAAAACTTTATCTTTGTTAAAGTCCACCTTAACACATTATCAAATCATCACATCAATATTATGTACAAACAACTCGAAATAGAATCTCATCTTGATGGGAAACTTCAGATCGCCTATTTAAATGACGAGAAAACGTATAACAGTTTAAACAAAACATTGCTTTCTGAACTCAGAACTTTTGTTCATGACGGAAGTCGTAATGAAAATGTTCGATGCCTCGCTATTTCAGGTCGTGGAAAAGCCTTCTGTTCAGGTCAAAATCTGAAAGACGCCATGTCGTTCAGCGATCCTGATGAGGAAAGAGTCATTCAGCGAATGGTGATTGATTTTTATAATCCTTTGGTGAAGGAAATTGCAAACGCGAGAAAACCGGTTATTTCTTTGGTGAACGGTCCTGCAGTTGGTGCCGGCGCGATGTTGGCCCTTATTTGTGATTTTACTTTGGCGACAGAATCTTCTTATTTCTCCCAGGCTTTCGTAAACATCGGACTGATTCCTGATACTGGCGGAACGTATTGGTTACCAAAGCTTTTGGGTAGACAGCAGGCGAATTATTTGGCTTTTACAGGCAAGAAAATTTCCGCTGCAGAAGCGAAAAATTTAGGATTAATCGCTGATGTTTTTGAAGATGAAAATTTTATGGTTAACGCGATGGCTGTTTTAGAACAAATATCCAATCTACCGACCAAAGCAATTTCTTTAACCAAAAAAGCGTTCAATGAATCTTATGACAATACATTGAGCCAGCAATTGGATGTTGAAGGAATATTGCAACAAACCGCAGCCGAATCGGAAGATTTTATGGAAGGGGTTTCTGCATTTTTAGAAAAAAGAAAACCGGAATATAAAGGAAGATAATTCGATGATGTGATAATTTGACGATTCTCTCATCATCTCATCAACACATTAACATATCAACACATTATGAAAATTGGAATTATCGGGTCCGGAACAATGGGAATAGGAATTGCGCAGGTTGCGGCAACTTCAGGATGTGCGGTTTTTTTGTACGATGCAAATGTTGCGCAAACGGAAAAATCATTAGCAAACCTCCGAAAAGTTCTGGACAGATTGGTAGAAAAACAAAAAATATCTGCAGAAAAAAGTGAAGATATTTTCAATAAAATTAAACCTTGTACCGAACTTCAGGATTTCAAAGACTGTGATTTGGTCATTGAAGCAATTATTGAAAATAAAGAAATTAAAACAAAAGTTTTTCAAAATTTAGAAGAAATAGTTTCTGATGAATGTATTATTTCGAGCAATACTTCTTCGATTTCGATTACTTCGCTCTCCGCTGAATTAAAAAACCCGAAACGTTTCATTGGGATTCATTTTTTCAATCCGGCACCTTTGATGCCTTTGGTTGAGGTAATTCCGGGATTATTGACAGAAAAGAATTTAGCAGAGGAAATTGTTACTTTAATGGAAAGTTGGGGAAAAATTCCCGTGATTGCGAAAGATGTTCCAGGTTTTATTGTGAACAGAATTGCGCGTCCGTTTTATGGCGAAGCTTTAAGAATGGTGGAAGAAAACATCGCGACTCCTGAACAGGTTGATGATGCGATGCGAACTTTGGGGAATTTCAAAATGGGACCCTTTGAATTAATGGATCTCATTGGAATCGACATTAATTTTTCTGTAACAAAAACGGTTTACGCTGATTATTTTTTCGATCCGAAATACAAACCTAGCCTGCTTCAGCAAAGAATGAGCGAAGCCAAATTACATGGTAGAAAAACCGGAAAAGGATTTTATGATTATTCAGAAAATGCTCAAAAACCGGTACCGGAAAAAGACGAAGAACTCTACCACGAAATTTTCATGCGAATTTTATCAATGTTGATCAACGAAGCCGTAGAAGCAAAACGGCTCGGAATTGCGAACGATCAAGCCATCGAATTGGCGATGCAAAAAGGCGTGAATTATCCGAAAGGTTTATTGGCTTGGGGAAAAGAAATCGGTTATTCAACAATTTCTGAGACCTTGCAAAAAATGTACGGCCAATATCAGGAAGAGCGATATCGGCAAAGTCCATTACTTCGTAAAATGAGTAATAAGTAATTGGTAATCAGCAATAGGAAATACTGGACTTATTCAACTCAAACACTCAATACCCAAACACTCAATAACTAAAAATGACGCCAGACGAACTCGCTCAATACCTACTCAATCAGGATCATTTCTCGCAATGGATGGGAATAAAACTAATCGAAGTCCGGGAAAAATACTGCCTGATTGAAATGCCCGTCAAACAGGAAATGATCAATGGTTTACGAACGGTTCACGGCGGAGTCACCTTTTCACTTGCCGATTCGGCGTTGGCTTTTTCGAGCAATAATACCAATGAAGCTTCGGTAGCGCTGCATTGTTCCATGAACTTTACCAAAGCCGTGAGATTGGGCGATACTTTAACCGCAGAAAGCGTTCTGATTTCCGACACCCGAAAAACCGGAGTTTATGATATTTCGATTACCAATCAGCATAAAGTTCTGGTGGCTACTTTTCGGGGAACGGTGTATAAAATTGATAAAAAGGTGACGGATTTGTAATCCGACTTTTGCTTTAAAACTAGAACTTCAAAAACTATTTTGAAGTTTTTTTTATTTTGATGTAATATAATTCGGAAATTAGTTGTCTTACTTATAGAAACAAAACTATGACTCATGCAGTTTTTAAAGATACGGTATTTTGCCTCAAAGATGAGATGTATCGTTTTGCGAAAAGATTCGTGATGAGCAGCGACGAAGCCGAAGATGTTGTACAGGATTTGATGATGAAATTCTGGCAGAAAAAAGAAGAACTCGCCAATTTTGGCAATCTGAAATCCTACGCAATGAAATCGGTGAAAAATGAATGTCTGAACCGGTTAAAACACGAAGATGTGAAAATGGGTTTTGCAGATTTTCAGATGCATCGAAGTGAGCTTTATCAGGTGGAAACCAATAATCTGAAAGAACAGATCATCGGATTCATCAACCAACTGCCAGAAAAACAAAAAGCCGTGATTCACCTGAAAGATGTAGAAGAATATGACGTCTCGGAAATTGCAGAAATGCTGGACATGGAAGAAAATGCAGTTCGTGTAAATCTAATGAGAGCAAGGCAAAAGGTAAAAGACCAGATTCAAAAGCTGATGGATTTTGAAAATAGAATGATTGATAGTTTATAAAAAAAATGAAAATGAAAACTGACCCGTCAAAAGATAAATATACCGAAATCCTGAAAGAAATCAAGGAAGAAAAAATGAATTGGGATTTCGAAGATTTTTTAGCTGAAACAGAAAAAAAAGAGAAAATCATCCCAATTACTTCGAAGACGGAAGGCGGTTCTTTCTCAAAAATTTTCTGGATGGCGGCAAGTGTTGTACTGCTTGTTGCGCTGGGAATCCTCTTTAAATATGAATCCGGCAACACCATGGATGAAAAAAATCAGATGGTACAGAATGAAATCCTCAAACAGAAAGATGTTTTCCAGAAGGACTCACAATTAGCGATTAATCAGATCAATGATTCTTTAAAAATAAAACCGGACAGCATCATTTCTGACTCCACGCGAACAGTTGAACAGAACAGTGATACAGATATCATGGAGCAGCTGATCCCAAAAAGAGGCAGAATCAACAGAGCCTCAAGAGTACGGTATGCGGAAATTTCAGCCCCTAAAAACACAAAAACACCAAAATACGAATCTAATTACGTGATTATCAACGGACAAAAAATAGAAAACGAACAGGAAGCGATTGACTTGACGAAGTACTCCTTCCGGATCCTGTCCGAAAATGTGTCTAAAACGATGGCTCAAACTGAGGTTATCAATTCCTTTAACAATGATTACTAAAAATAAATTATCATGAAAAAATTACTTTTAATATTCGCCCTTTTCTTTTCCCACTTCTTTCAAATCAATGCCCAGAAAGATAAGCTGGATCAGCTTTTTGAAAAATACCAGGAAACCGATGGCGTGACCTCGATTAAGATTGCAAAACCGATGTTCAATATGCTGAACAAGCTGAATATCGCTGATAATGAACTGACCCAAATAAAACCGTTACTGAGTAAAATCAATGGATTGAAAATTCTGATTGTCGAAAAGCCTGACGAACAGAAACTGCAGTCGCAGTTCCAAAAATTACAGTCCGACATTTCTGCTTCCATAAAAAGTATGAAATATGAAGAACTGATGACGGTGAACAGTAAAGACAATAAAATAAAATTTCTGTCTTCTGATGCCACAAATGGGATTCTCGACAATCTTTTACTGAGCATCAATTCCGACGGAAACCAAGTATTAATGATGCTCGACGGCAAAATTTCTATGGATGATGTGAACAACCTCATCAATGAAGCCGAAAAATCCGCGCCCATCAGTTCTGCTATTTCCACCAGTTCCAAAACTACCGTTATCACCAGTAATTCGGACATTACTACCAGCGGAACAAGCCAGGTCCGAAATGTAGGTAAGTTTGCAGGAATCTCGGTTTCCAGCGGTATTAAAGTGAATTTCACGCAGGGAAATAATCAGTCGGTCATTGTAGATACGGACCAAAATATGCAGGAATATGTTTCTACCGAGGTTCAGGACGGAATCCTAGTTATTGCGGTAAACAATAAAAATAAGAAGAACTTAAATTTCAAAAAATTATTAGTAACCATCGAAGCGCCGCGACTTTCTTCGGTAAAGGTTTCATCCGGTTCGCTTTTAACAGCGATTAATACAATTAATGAAAGCGATTTTAAAGCAGATATTTCATCGGGCGCCAATTTGAATGCAGATTTAAATATTAAAAATACGGTAAAAATGGAAATCAGTTCCGGTTCAAGTGCTAGAATTATGGCCCATGCAAAATCCATAGAAGTTGAAGGAAGCAGTGGTTCGATGTCAACAATTGAAGGGAAAGCCGATAAAATAGCGATCGACTTATCGAGTGCTGCCGCTTGTAACGCACAGAATCTGGTAGCTAAAGACGTCATTGCACATGCTTCTTCCGGCGCCAATATTAAAGTTCACGCAACGGAAACCTTAGCAGGAAGCGCAAGTTCCGGAGCATCAATCCGGTACAAAGGAAATCCCAAAATATCGAGTACTGACACCAAATCTACAAGTGGCGGAACTATTAAACCTTTAGACTAAAATCATGAAAAAAATATATTTCTTATCCGCGTTTGCCTTGCTGACGATTTCTTTACAATCCTGTATTGTATCACAGCATCCGAATGTGGGATTCTTTGATAATCCTTACTATGATTATAAAGACGCCAAATTCACGAGCATTAATGTTCCGATGTTTCTCGCAAAACCCATTGTAAAAAAAGCATTGCGGGAAGATGGTGAAAATGAAGAGCTTATCAACCTTATTAAAAAAGTTTCTGATATTAAAGTAATGACCATCGAAAACGGAAATGCAGAAATGGTCGCTGATTTTGCCAAATATTTGAAGAAAGACAATTTCGAAGACTGGATGACCGTGAAGAAAGAAAAAGAGACGATTCATTTTCAGGCAAAACAGAAAGGAGACGAAATCAAGCGGCTAATGATCACGGTTGCCTCGGAAAGCGAACTTGTTCTTTTAGATGTTACCGGCAAGTTTACGGCGGACGATATTTCCAGGCTCATTAATTATTCAGAGAAAAATGAGGTAAATAAGATGGTAACGAAGTAATTTAACATTTTTAAATAAACCATTGCTATTTTTTTTAATTAAATTTAGCCAATGAAATTTTCAAAAGTCCTTTTATTTGTTACGCTCTTTCTGGGTTTAAATGCGAAAGCGCAGTTAGACTTAGAGCACTGGTTTCCCCCTGTATACAGGACCTCTTCTGGTCATGAGATTTCAGAAATATTTTTTTATCTTTCTACTGATAAAGTCGATCCTTTTGCTATAAAGGTTTACAATAATAATGTATTGATTAATACTTATACTCTAAGCAAGTCTTCCCCACTTATTTTTACTGTACCAGAAAGTATGATTTATGTAAAAACAGATAAAAGAGTCATGCAGCCTATTTCCAGCGGGATTCACATAACAGGACAGAAAAGCTTCTATGCAAGTTTGCGGTTGGCATCTGGGCCACCAATAACAAGTTCTAAAATTGCCGATGTTTTTGCTTCTAAAGGAAAGTCTGCGCTAGGCAAAGAATTTTTTACGGTGATGGACCAGGTGATTCTTTATGGTAACAAACCTGATGCTATGAATTATGTTGCCTCGGTGATGGCAACCAAAGATAATACTCATGTGCGGGTTACAGATTATGATAAAGATATTATTTTCTCTAATGGAAGTTCCGATGATGAACTGAATTTTACTTTAAATAAAGGCGAGTCCTATATCATCGCTGCCGATAAGAAACAAAATAATCCCAGTGGGATTTTAGATGATAATGACCCCAATTTAATCGGAGCAAAAATTACATCTGATCAACCTGTCGTAGTTTCCAACGGTAATTTTTTGAGTCAAGATCTTGGGTTGGAGTCTGGAAATATGAATTTTGACCAATCAGTTCCAACGTCTAAGATCGGAAAAGAATATTTCATTGTTAATGGAATGACTAAATCTGATATTATGGAGAAACCTCTTTTTGTTGCAACGAAAGACAATACCAAAATTTACTTTAATGACGAAAAAACTCCTTTTATCACTCTGAACAAAGGCGAACATTATATCGGACCTTATGCTAATCGTAACGATAAATGGATTAAAGGAAATCAACCAGAATTTGTAAATACCGAACCGATCACAATCCCAACTCGGGGAATGTACATTCGTGCCTCCGAACCTATTTATTTATACCAATTAATTGGAGGTTATAATTTTTTAGTCAGAGGACCGGTACCTAATTTTACAGACTTTTCAAGCGGGATGTTATTTTCTTACCCGCTCGATAAAAATTATCTGCCAGATCCACGGCAGAAATTATCCAATACCGTACAAATTCCTAGTATAAATAAATTGGGTGTTGTAACAGTTGATAATAAAATCACCGTAAAAACAGAAGACAACGCTACTATTCTTTTTAATGGAGGCGCAGTTACCAACCTTTCTCCTATTCCAGGAAAACCGGGTTGGTCCTATTTTACAAGGCCTTATAATGTAGGAGACATCAATATCACCTCAAACAAAAGTCTTATTGTTGATGTCGTTGGCGGATTTAGATATGCAGGGTTTGGAAGCAGTTATACTGGCTTTTCCAATGATCCATTCATTATCAGAAATGGAAACTGTATTGAAGAAGGTGTTTACCTTTATGTGAATAATACCGACTTCATTAGTTTTCAATGGCAAAGAAACGGCGTGGATATTCCTGGTGCAACGAGTCCGAATTACACTCCTAATCTTCCCGGAAATTATACTTGCGTTTGTTTTTATACCGGTTTCAGTTCCACAACAGATCCAGTTTTTGTAGATGCATGCCCCTACACGATGACCGAAAAAAAACTCGGAAATTTCTGCAACTCATTTTATATCGGTCCTTCATTTAGTCCACCGAGAATCAAAGAGATAATTAAGTCAATACAAATATTAACCCAGCCATTACATGGAACAGCAACTGTTTCCGATGACGGTATTATGGTTAAAATTGATGATGATTTTTCCGGAGACAACCGAATGGTTTATCAATTAACTTCAGAAAGTGGTTTCTATGAAATATTCAAAGTTAGCTTTACGATTTATGCTTCGCCTACTGCCGAATTAAAAAATGCAATTTTTCCAAAAAGCTTTAACAACAGAAATTATATTTATGATTTAACAGAATCCATTGTCGCCAATCCAGATACGGATGTTCTAAAATATTATCGTTCAATGAGTGATGCAGAAAGTGGCATTAATGAAATTACAGGAAATCAAATCACCAATTTCAATACAAACAATAACGAGGTTTATGCCAGGGTTATTACTAAAAACAATTGTTTTAGAATTAACAAGATAGATTTAATTCAAACTGATATTCCGGACCAACCAGGAAATCCCGACACCCTTCTTCCCAATGTTTTTACCCCAAATGATGACGGTATTAATGATGTTTGGGACTATTCAGCATTAGGGAATATGAGTAATCTACAGTTGGCTATTTTCGACCGATATGGCAGCAAAGTCTATGAACATGGCAAAAATAACAAATCCTTTTGGGACGGAAAATCAAGAAACGGCATGAGCCATCCGACGGGAACGTACTGGGCTTACTATATTGTCACCGATGAAATGGGCAACAGAATTCAGAAAACGCAATGGGTTCTTCTGAAGAATGCCTATTAAATTTCTGTTAATAAAAAGCATAAATTTTCATCTTTGATAAAAATAACTTAATTTCGCGCAGAAAGTAAAGATGTCTATCCACAACAAAATCGTAGAAACGGCCATCACTTTCGATGACGTACTTCTAATCCCTTCTTATTCAGAAGTTTTACCTAATCAGGTTTCTTTAAAATCACGACTTTCCGATAAAATCACCCTCAATGTTCCCATAGTTTCCGCAGCAATGGACACGGTAACGGAAGCAGAAATGTCTATTGCCTTGGCAAGAGTTGGAGGTTTAGGTTTCATTCACAAAAACATGCCTATTGAAGAACAGGCAGCACAAGTTTACCGGGTAAAACGTTCAGAAAACGGAATGATCTCTGATCCCGTGACACTTACAAAAGACCATACTCTGAGATACGCCAAAGATTTAATGGCTGATTATAAAATTTCCGGCTTACCAGTAGTGGACGCTGAAAATACTTTAATTGGAATCATTACCAACCGGGATGTAAAGTATCAGGAAAATCTTGAGGCAAAAGTGGAAGAATTGATGACGAAAGACAAATTGATTACTTCTGATAAATCCACCACCCTGGAACAGGCCAAACAAATCCTGTTGAAAAATCGGGTAGAAAAACTTCCTATCGTTGATAAAGATTTCAAACTTGTTGGTTTAATTACCATTAAAGATATCGATAATCAAATGGAATATCCCAATGCAAACAAAGACAGCAAAGGAAAATTGATCGTAGGAGCCGGCGTAGGAATAGGCGAAGACACCATTGAAAGGGTTACCGCTTTGGTAAAAGCTGGCGTCGATATTATTGCTGTTGATTCAGCACATGGTCATTCAAAAGGAGTTTTAGATAAAATTACAGAAATCCGGAAAAACTTTCCAGATCTTGATATTGTAGGAGGAAACATTGTGACTGCAGATGCTGCAAAAGATTTGATCAATGCCGGTGCGAATATCCTGAAAGTGGGTATCGGTCCCGGATCGATCTGTACAACCAGAGTAGTTGCCGGAGTTGGGGTTCCTCAATTGTCTGCAATTTATAATGTTTTCGAATATGCGAAAAGCCAAAATGTAGCCGTAATTGCCGATGGTGGAATTAAATTATCCGGCGATATTGTAAAAGCTTTGGCTTCTGGCGCAAGTGCCGTAATGCTCGGCTCATTGTTGGCAGGAACGGATGAAGCTCCTGGTGAAGAAATTATTTTTCAGGGTAGAAAATTCAAGGCTTATCAGGGAATGGGTTCACTTTCAGCCATGCGACGTGGCGGAAAAGAAAGATACTTTCAAAGTGAGGCCAAAAAATTCGTTCCCGAAGGAATTGAAGGCCGGGTTCCCCACAAAGGAAAATTAGAAGATGTCGTCTTTCAGTTAACCGGCGGAATCCGCGCCGGCATGGGATATTGCGGCACCAAAGATATCGATACTTTACAAAAAGACGGAAAAATGGTAATGATTACCGGAAGTGGTTTAAAAGAATCGCATCCACATGATGTTATTATTACGCAGGAAGCGCCGAATTATTCGCTGTAAAAAAATCAAACTTAATAGAATATCAGCAAAAATCATTTTGTCACTGATAAAAAAAGAAAAACCTGAATTTATATTGAATTCAGGTTTTTCTTTGAATAGGAAGGATTTTTATTCCCTGATTTTAACCAACACCCAACCGCTGTATTGGGTAAGTGTTTCGTGACCCGGTTCTTTCCAGGACATCACATACCAGTAGGTTCCAGTGTTTACTGCTCTTCCGGCAAACTTTCCGTTCCAGGAAAAACGGTTGTTTTTGTCACCACTAAATATGGTTTGTCCAGAACGGTTGTAAATCTGTAGCGAAGGTTCATTTTTTTTCAGTAAACCGGAATAATTTAAAACATCATTAATTCCGTCATCGTTTGGAGTAATAGCGTTGTAGAGTTGTATAACATTGATATCTACTGAAACCGGAGTGCAATTGTCGGCTGATATGACAGAAATCGTATGATCGCCGCCACGAACATTCAAAAAAACATTGGAAGACTGATAATTAAGGTTGTCTATGGCGTATTGATATGGAGGATTTCCGCCGTTAACATTCACCGATACGATAGATCCCTGAATGTCGATGCGTGTAATTTGGGGCAGGGCGATTGCAGTTATGGAAACATTTTGTCTGTAAATACAACCATTGGAATACAGATCTACCCAATAATCATTAATGGGAACATTTTGTATTACTTGAGTTTTTTCGCCAGTGCTCCAAAGATATCTGTCAAATCCTGAACCGGCATCAAGACTTGTTTTTGCATCAGGACAGATTTTTTTATCCTTTAACACGGCGGATATTTTTGGTTGTCTTAAATTTAGATTTAAAGTTCCGATGGCATCACAGAAGCCCTGTTTTTTTAACCGGAAATAGAAAATTTTGTTGCCTTTAATAATTTGATTTGCATTAATGTTTTCCCCAGCAAAATTGTTTTGTGCTTTCGTAAGGTCATCAAAATATGTTGCCGCAACAGTAGAATCGGTACTGAACAGCGCAATGTAGGAGGCCAGATTAATATTAACTTCATTATCTAGGTCGTTATCACAGGCAAAATCTGAGACTGCATTATTAATATTTAACTTGGTTCCAATATTTAAAACAATCTTCTTGACTGTAGGAGGGCAATCACCTAATGTATCGACTCTGATCCATACTTCATGATACGCTGTAGAAAAAACATAAACTCCTGTAATATTATCACTGCCGCCAGTTATTGCTTTCATTTCATTTTCATAATAGCGAATGGTAAGACCTGTATTGTTCTGGATGACTACAGGTGTTATTGAATTTACATTAACACTGTATTTTCCGTCGATGATCCCATCTACATCTTCATCACAGTGATTTTTGGTGTAAAGGTTTTCATTAATAACAGGAGGGGAATCTATTGCCAGTGTTATCGTGGCAACAGCATCACAACCGAAACTGTTTTTGATATAAACATAAATAAAATCACCCTCTTTACCGGGATAATTTGCAAGTTGATTATTGGGTATTAAATTTTGCAAACCGGCATCGCTGTAATAGGTTTTCTGAGCCGTTGCATCCGGCGTTACAACGGCATCGTTCAAATTAAAGACTGCACTGTTGATACTGCTGCATTTTTTTAAAATCACATTGCTGGTAGCGATTTGATTGAGATTAATGGTTGCCTGCAAGATTTCACAATCGGGAATGTCGCCATTTCCGCAGAATGAGAATTTAAAAGTGTCTGTTCCTGTCGCATTTGGGTTTGCGGTGTAAGTAATGGTTCCGTCTGCATTGATGACAGCGGTTCCTTTCGTAGGTGGCGTATTGATGGTAAGAGTAGGCGTATTTATGGTTTGGGAACTTAAAACAAAAATCGGCGTGATATCCTGTGATGTACAGGTGGTGAAATCATAATTCGTAAAGGTGGTACAGTTGTAAAATTTAAAATCGCGCGTTTGTATTTCATCGCAGGAACCTTGTTTCACTTTTACCGCGTAAATACCTGCTTGTGTAGGAATATATACAAAGGTGTTGTTTACCCCCGGAGCAGGAACATAAATGGTTCCAACTTTTTGGAGCCATTCATATCGGTCAAACCCCTCTGTTACTTCTAATTTTACATCAGGAAGACAGTCGCCCTCCGTTTTTGTAATCAGTGGAATGGACGAGAATCCCGCGAAATAACCGCCGTAACCCACGGCATCATTTCCGGCAGAGATACCTGCCGTAACGGCTTTGGAAGAATATATGGCAATGTTCCCTGTGATATTAGGAATGGAATAGGTAACCCAGGTGTTGTTCCCGGAAACATCGAACGGGCCATTGCTTGCATTCAGAATTAAAGAAACTCCGTTGCTCTTTACATCCAAAGAAGCTCCTGTTTCGGTGATGATGTTGAGTTTTGTAGGGACTGTTAAGCTATAATTTACATTATTTGAGGAGTATTCATTTTCATTGATTTTACCAATCTCATCAATCTTTTTGGGAAGATAACAGTTCAAAGGTGGGATGTAATTAAACCCACCGGTTGCTTCGGAAGCTGTTCTTGCACCAGCCAATAACTGATAAATGTAAACATTTTTAGTGGCTTTAATGTACATGTTGAAATGACCATAAGCTTGCTCAATGTACGCATTGTTATCGGTTGTATAATATTGTCCAGCATTTAATGTTACAACAGGTGCCGCTCCATTATTAATATAAATTTCGGTATTGTTTTCAGTGGCTAATATGATCGCTTTCTCCATATTGGAACTGGTCTCTCCATTTCCTTTCATTAGTACAAATTCCTGACCCAGTTTATCTACAGGAACACCTTGGTCCATCAATATATCCGAAGAGTTGGAGAGGTCGCCGGCATATTGCCCATTGAAATTTCCATTAGCAATAACAATTGGTTTGTCAGACACTATTTTTGCGCCGATATAACCAGTATAGTTGTCTTCATAAGCCCCTGTCCCATCGATGATATATGATTGGCCTTTGTTTAAGGTAAATGTAATTTGAGAACGATTGATGCCATCTGAAAACTTAACGCTCGATTCAAAATCAGTGATTGTTACTTTGGTATTATCCTCCGTCGCCATGATGCTGTTCATGAAATTCAGAATGGCATTTTTTACAGTGATTGGGGCCATGACGGCGCGGAATTCGGTCCCTAAACCAGCGGTTCCTTTTGAGGTTTGTATTTCACCATGATTTGTGACCGAGAATCGTAAAGTGGCAAAAAAGGGCTTGTCGCCTTTCAAATAAAGACCCATTGCTACAGGTGTAAACAAATCGGATTGGTTTGTGGTGATAATCCTGTTTCTTTGTGCATTAGGAATGCTATATTTTACAGGATTATTTTTGCTAATGTTGACTGAAGCTACTACAATATTGTTGTGGTAAATATCAACTTTGAAAGGAGTTGTTTCATTTGTTGAGAGATATATCGACTGATATTGTGATGTATTTCTAACCCGGTCGACCATCGGGGCAAACCAATGTTCCCGGTCGAGTTGTGCAAAAGAAATAAAGAAAATAAAGGAAAATAAAAAGAGTAATAATTTTTTCATTTTAAATACATAGTTCCCTGCAAATGTAATATTTTAAAACAAAATTAATAGGCATTAGCAGATTCGTAATTCATTATGTGGGGTTTCATAATATCTAATAAATTTTTTCTGAAATGATTTTAAATTTTACTTTTTGAATAATTGATGTATTTGTTTTTAAAGGCTAACTTTGTGTTTATTCTGATTATTATGAAAAAATTCCTCTTTTCCTTCCTTTTGATTTTAAGTTTTATTGGTGGTTTTTCGCAAACCGATACCGCTCAGGTGGTCAGTTTAAACCGGAAAAATTCGGTCGAAGCGCTCACACAACCCTATGTAATATTGATATCAAGTGATGGTTTCCGATATGATTATGCTGAAAAATATAAAGCGGACCATCTTTTAAAGTTGGCAAAAACCGGTGTTTCGGCAGCGATGTTGCCCAGTTTTCCGTCGATAACTTTTCCTAATCACTGGAGTTTGATTACCGGTTTGTATCCTGCTCATCATGGTTTGATCGATAATTTTTTCTACGATTATCAAAAGAAAGAGTTCTACAAAATGAGCAGCAAAGAAAATGCAGAAGACGGAAGCTGGTACGGAGGAACGCCGCTTTGGAGTTTGGCGGAAAAACAGGGAATGTTATCTGCATCGATGATGTGGGTCGGTTCGGCAAGCGATGCCGGTGGTGCGCGGCCAACTTATTATTATCATTATCACGAGAAATTCAGTCCCATTGAAAAAGTAGATAAAGTCATCGATTGGTTAAAATTGCCGGCTGACCGGCGTCCTCACTTTATTACGTTGTATTTTCCTGAAGTTGACGGTGCCGGTCATCATTTTGGGCCAGACAGTAAAGAGGCGGTAAACGCAGTTCATCTGACTGATTCTGCCGTCGGAACATTGGTCGAAAAAGTAAATCAGTTGGGACTTAAAAATGTAAATTTCATTTTTGTCGCCGATCATGGAATGATAAAAGTTGATCTTGAAAAACCAATTGCCATTCCTGAAATCCTTTTCGACAAAAGCCGTTTTGACTTTTACAATGCAAATACTTTATTAAGAGTAGTGGTGAAAAATCCGGCAGAAGTAAATGCGGTTTATCGGGAATTAAAGAAAAGCAAAACCGCCGACTATGACGTTTTTCTCGACAAAAAATTTCCGAAAAAATTGAACTTCTCACCGAAAGATGATCGGTATAACCGAATTGGTCAAATTCTACTGGTGCCAAAAGCGCCCAAAGTATTTTTAGAAAAAGGCAAAAAAACATCGTTGGGAAAACACGGCTACAGTCCGTATGAAGTTCCTGAAATGAAGGCTGCTTTTATTGCTTTTGGCCCAGCCTTTAAACAAAATAGAAAAATAGCTGAATTTCAAAACGTAAATATTTACCCGATTGTTACTGATATTTTAAATTTAAAAATTACGGAGCCGATTGATGGAACGCAAAAAACAGCGAAAGAAATCCTCAAAAAATAACAAAAAAATCCGGCTGAGTTCTCAACCGGATTTTTAATTATATAAGGATTCTTAATTTTTAAAAGACTGCATGTCAATGACAAAACGGTACCTCACGTCGCTCTTTAACATTCTTTCGTAAGCCTTGTTGATGTATTGTATATTGATCATTTCAATTTCCGGTAAAATATTGTGTTCGCCGCAGAAATCAAGCATTTCCTGAGTTTCTTTAATTCCACCAATGACAGAACCGGCAACGGATCTTCTTCCTAAAATCATCGGTGGCGTCGATAGCGCATCTTCCAGTTTTCCGATAAATCCTACTAAAACCAAAGTTCCATTGATGTTCAATGTTGCCAGATAGGGATTGATATCGTGATCGTAAGGAACAGTGTCGATGATCAAATCGAATTTTCCGGCTGCCGCTTTCATTTCATTTTCGTAGGTCGAAATGACCACGGCGTGTGCTCCTAAATCCAACGCATCCTGAATTTTATCAGGGCTTCTGGAGATTAAAGTTACTTCGGCGCCCAATGCTCTTGCCAGTTTGATCGCCATGTGGCCTAATCCTCCCAAACCAACGACTGCGACTTTGCTGCCTTCTTTTACGTTCCAGTGTTTCAATGGTGACCAGGTGGTGATTCCCGCACAAAGTAACGGTGCAACCGCTTTTAAGTCTAAGTTTTCTGGAATGTGTAAAACAAAATCTTCGTCAACTATTATCTTTTCGGAATATCCTCCAAAGGTTTGTTGGTTTAAGTATTTATCTCTTCCGTTGTAGGTTCCGGTGGATCCGTTGAGGCAATATTGTTCCAGATCGTGTCTGCAGCTTTCGCATTCTCTGCAGGAATCCACCAGACAGCCAACACCAGCTAAATCGCCGACTTTAAATTTGGTCACTTCATCGCCCACTTTGGTTATTCTTCCGATAATTTCGTGTCCGGGAACGGCGGGATATTTTGTGCCGCCCCAATCGTTTCTGGCCGTATGCAAATCACTGTGACAAACGCCGCAATATAGAATGTCAATTTCGATATCTTTCGGCTGCACCTCTCGCCGGTCGATGGTCATTTCTTTTAAATCATCATCTTTCGAGGGGGTTCCAAATGCTTTTATATGAAGGTTGTTGCTCATGCTTTAAAATTTTAATTCAACAAAGATAGTGGGTTAAGGAAAGATAGACTGTTAATAAAGTCCTAAATAAGTGTTGACGGAATCTTAAATTTTAAATTAAAATCAGTTTGGAAGTCCTTATTTAAACTGTTTTTTAAAAGACCGGCCGCATCAGTTTAAAATCTGAAAATTTAAATAGTGAAATTTTGGTCGGAAAATTTTGCATTCGTTCCTTTGTGTTTAAACGAAATATTTAATACTGTAATTTGTGAATCTATTAATCTACTTTGTGTTTAATTCTCCGGAACCCAAACCGAAACATTTCCCGCCGGAACAGGAAAGTTTGCCCAGCCGTTTTCATCGATGGTAATTTTATCAGCAAACCAACCCAGAAAATCATAGAAAGTCTGTCCGGCATATCGCGTCCCTATTTCCATAGGTTTGCTGTAGGCGTCTTTATTGCTGAGAACTACTGCGCAACCATTATGTTCATCATCGCCTTCACGAACCCAGCCGAGACAGTTGGCATCTTCGAAATAATCACGCTGATCTCCGTAAGCAAATAATTTTCTGGCTTTTAACAGTTCCTCAATCTTCTCGACTTTATCAAGAACTATATCCTGATCATTTCCTTCTTTGTCTTTATCCGTATATTGTGCCCCGAATAAATCGGGATAAAAAACGCAGGGATAACCGTCTTTTCTCAATAAAATTAAAGCATACGCCAACGGCTTAAACCATTTTTCAACCGGCGCTTCCAGTTCCTGCAAAGGCTGCGTGTCGTGATTGTCTACCAGCGTTACCGATAAAAGCGGATTGACCAGCGTTAAAGTTTCATCGAAGATTTTTCTTAAATCATATTCCGCACCGGCCAGAGAAGCATCATGAAAGTTCTGCTGCAATGAAGCATCGAATAAACTCATCGAACCTTCCGTAGCTTCAATATATTCTTCCAAAAGGTTTACTTCTCCAGGCGCCCAATATTCGCCGACCGCGAAAATGTTCTTTCCTGTATTGGCTCTCAAAGTGTATAGCCATTCTTTGTAAAAGTCGGGGGATTGATGTTTTACGGCATCCAAACGGACACCGTCAAAATGAACCTGGTCGTGATACCATTTTCCCCAATTATTTAATTCTTCGCGTACAAAAGGGTTTCTTTGGTCGATGTCGTTGAACATTAAATAATCATAATTTCCTTTTTCATCAGAAATCATTTCTTCCCAACCTTCGCCGTGGTCATTGATGATTTGGTAAATTCCTTCTTCCTGACCTTCGGCAAAATCAACGCCGGAAAAGCATTGGAAATCCCACTTAAAATTCGAATATTTTTCGCCTCTTCCTGGAAAAGTAAATTGAGTGTAGGACTCTATTTCGAAAGGTTCAGACAGGTTTTCCTGGCGGTTTTCGGGATTCACTTTTACCGCATGGAATTTTTCTTTTTCATCGCCACCCGCTTTGTGGTCGAGGACGACATCCACAATTACTGAAATCCCGTTTTTCTGTAAAGTTTTGCAACTATTAAGGTATTGCTCTTTGGTTCCATATTTTGTGGGAACGGTTCCTTTCTGGTCAAATTCTCCCAAATCGTACAAGTCATAAGGATCATAACCTACCGAATAACCACCACCAGCACCTTTGTAAGCAGGTGGGAACCAAACTGCAGATATACCTAATTCCTTTAAATAGGAAGCTGAATTTTTTATCTCATCATACAGTTGCGCATCTCCATCCGAGTACCAATGGAAAAACTGAATCATAGTTGGGTTCATGTGTAAAGATTTTGAAATGGAGGAGCAAAAACCGTCCCGAAATTAATGGAGAAGTCGTTTTTTTGTTTTTAAAGGATTAAAATTTGTTTTAAAAGCTGATTTTTGAATTTCCATGAATGTAAAAATAGAATTAGATAAGCGCTTAATATTGCCATTATTAAAAAAATGAAACCGGGAAAATACAAAAGCATTATAAAGTAAGGTTTAAATGATTTAAAAGCCTTTTGCTCAATATGTTGAAATTAATGATGAATCATCAGAAAGATTTTATTCCCTGTTTATACCGCAAAAAAAAAGCCGCAAGAATTGCGGCTTTAATGGATGTGTTGAAAAAATTATTTATCTGCAACAATATTCAGTTCAAGGTCAACTTCCTGGGAAATCATCCAGTCTTTTGGATCGCCTTCAGCGCCATAAGCTAGGCCCCAATCCTGTCTGTTGATAGTGAATTTAGACACGAAATTTATTTTCCCGTCAGTCACTTCCACTTTTGCCGGGAAAGTTACGTTTACTGTTTTGTCTTTGATGGTAAGGTTTCCGCTTATTTTTTTGTTGGCTCCTTCCACTTTACTTTCTGTACCTGCAGGAAGGTCTTCCACTTTGGTGATGTCGAACTTCACACTTGGGTATTTTGCAACATCGAAGAAATCTGCACTTTTCAAATGCGTGTCGAGGTCAGCGGCAGTTTTTCCTTCACTTAGTTTAGGATCTACGGCGGTGGGATCTGTAGTTAAAGTATTGATGTCTGATATCAGGCTTCCTGAGGTGATGTTTCCGTTTTCTACAGAAAAGGTCCCGGTTGTTTTGGTCGTTCCAAATCTTGGATTCAATCCGCCTTTGTGGTAGGCAGTCCAGTTCACCGTGCTGCTGTCTGTATTTATGGTAAAGATTTCTCCGGCATGTTCAGCAACGGCTTGTTCTGTAGTAGCGGTAACGTTGTCGGTTTTTGATTCTTTACATGATACGGCAACCAAAGCGACTGAAAGTGCCAAAATTGATATTTTTTTCATTGTTAAATATTTAATTGTTATCTGGGTGCAAAAATAAAGCGGATAATCGAAGCAGGTATTGATCTATGATAAGAAGTTCAGGATGATTTAACAAAATTCAGATGAGAAATGAAAATCATTAAAATCCACCAAAAAAGTCGCAGGCCGCGAAACGGTGAAATAAAAAAAACTGAATGGCTGATCCGCCATCCCAAACTGATTAATCTGTGATGCCGAATTTTTTAACTTCTACTTTCTTTTCTTTTACTTTGAGAAGGATATTTTCAAGAATTTTCACAACGCCTTGTTCGGCAACGGCAGACTCAATGTTTTTGTCTACATATACATTCTTCTGTAAAACCTGGCTTTCCAACGAGACGTGATAGGTTCCTAAGGGGATATAAGCCGTATATTCACCTGCTGCGTTGGTATAGAAAGTGAATATCTTGCCCGAGGTGTTTCTGAAAAGAACCGGTATTCCCGCAAGGTGCTCCTGAACCTCATATTGAGTTTTCGAAGTTTTCTCATAGACAATTTTTCCTCTCATGATGGTTGTTTTTTCCAGCGGAAGAGTGAGGAATATTTCTTTCTGCTGCAGGTCTATTTTGCTGGCATCTCCATACCAATCATTCTCGATTGATTTCACCGTATATTCACCGTAAGGTACCTTTCGGTATTTGATGTTGCCGTCATCGCCGGAAATAAAGATGGTATTGTTGATCTTTACTTTTACGCCTCCGGCAGGTTGGTCGGTCTCCGGTTCGTAAATATTATTATTGTTAAGATCATAGTAAGTGAAAACCTTGATGCTTCCGTTTTTGTATTTCACGGTTTCATCACCTATGCTGGGTAAATCCTGAGAAACGCCAAGTTGGTAATATGTATTTCCGGTATCGAAACCATTTCGCGAATACCTGTTATAGTTATAGTTTGCGAAGATCTTGGTGGAGCGGAACAGGCGGTAATCGAAATTGGAGTTGAAGGAAAAACTTTTTCCTGATTGAGTGTCGAGATTAACCATGCTGCTGAGATTAAGATTCATCTTGTAGTTCAGGAGGGTGAGACGGTAGGTGGCTACGGCTGAAAATTGTTCAGTTTCAGAACTTAAAACGCCATTGCGGTTTCCTTCATAAAGCAGGAAATTTCCATGCTGATAGGTGGTGCTGAGCATCAGGTTCCTGTGCTGCAGGTTGGCCTGAAAACTATAAATATGCCGCGGTTCTGTAATGTCCTGATAGTATGAAATGCCCTGTGCGTAAGTAAAGGTGATACGGTTGTTGTGGTCTGCTGTGCTGTAATTAAATGTAGTGGCCAGCGAGGCAGCATTAAATTGTGCAGGCAAGCGCGAAAAATAATCACCAACAAAAACATCTGATTTTTCGGTGGATAATTGTGAAATCATATTCACTCCAATCCTTTTCGCAATGGTAAAATTAGAACCGAGCTCTGCCCGGTGCCTTTGCGCAAGCGAACTGAACTGGTACAGCGATTCAATATTTCTGGGGTCATAAATATTAAGGCTGTAAGCTCCGTAAAGAGAGAATTTCTCAAAAGATCTGCTTAAGCGCTGTTCAGAGACCGTGCTGCCTCGTTTAATCCCCGGATAGTACCCGCTGCTGTGATAATTAGTAGAACTGAACGCATATTTGTCCCAGGTTTTACGGTAGTTGAGGCCTAAGGATACCGAAGATTGTGCATTGTTTTCGTCCGTTACGGATCGTGTATGACCATAACCAAGGTCGATGCCGTATGATTCATTTTTCCTGTTGTTGTATTCATATCCCCCTTTGATGATAAAGCTTTTTTGGAAAGGATCGGTGTCTAAAATCACTTCGCTATCCAGGGTTTTGTCTTCATCCATATGGTAGGCCGTTTTGGCAAATGCAGAATATCCACGCGGTAAATTATTTAACCGGACGGGATCGAAGATATTGTAGCTTTTTTCGACTGCTCCGGCAGTGATCAATGTTTTTCGCTCTGCATCCGGGGTATAGGTAAATTGCGCACCCCTTCCGTTCAGGGTAATCTCTAAATCAGAGCTGTTAAGGTTTCCAAGCTGTACGCCGAACTCTTTATGCTCCAACTTCAGCCAGGAATTCTGAAACATCATTTTTGTGTCAAGACTGGGCCAGTAAGTTCCGTTAAGGTTTATCATGGCTTTGGTATTGCCTATGTTCACTTCTGTGCGGAGGTCAACATTGTGAGACGCTGAAAATTTATCAAAAGGATTACTTGTGCTCCAGGAAATATGATTTACGCTAAGACCGCGGTAATTATTGTTCTGAAGCGGATCAATATACCTTCGGCTTCCTAAAGCATTCTGTACTGTCACCATAGTATTGCCGAAAAATTCTTTATTGCTGTTTGTGCCCGCAACATTCACTGTAAAGATTTCCATTTTTAACAAATCGCGGTCAATAAGTTTTGAAAACACGACTTCCTGACTGGTGAAGGGGTTGAGGGTTACTTTTTTTTTCATAACCGTTTCGCTGCCCAGATATTGAGGAAAGGTCGCATAGATTTCTGCCTGCTCGGTTTGGTTACCTCCGTTGGTCACCTGAGACGATATTTTCAGCGAATCTCCCACGCGGTAGATAAGAATTTGCGGGTCATTTGCAGAGATCCTCAGGAGTCGCTTAGGTTCAACCGTCAGTACTGTTTCCCACGATGCCACTGTTTTTTGTGTGGAATCCTGCAAGTGCAGGGTGATAAGTGAAGAGCCTGCGGGCTGTCTTTTTTCAATAAAAATTTTAAAAGGAACAAAAACTTTTTCTTTGGGCTCAATTTTAATACGGATTTCCGTGTTCAGTACCCGTACGCCTTCGTCGGTTTTGGTTACAAGATGTACATCCTGAAGATTTTCGCTTTTGTTTTCAATTCTGACCATTAAATTCCGTATCTCTCCATTTGCAACTACAATGGCTTTGTCGGTTTCAATGGATAGCACATCACTCTGGGAATAACCGAGTGTTGTTCCGAGTATGAAAAAGAAGCTAAGTATGGTCCTGAATGAGCCCACAGTGATTTATTGAGGAATCATGGTATAGACCAGGGTTCCTGAGTATTGTTCGGATGATTTGTTGAAAAATGTAGGATCCCCAGCCTGTGTGGAGTAAATCGTGTCAAAGAATTTGGCTGTGCTGTGTAAGCCGCTGGTTAGTACATTCTGCTGCGAACTGGAAAGATTTACTGTTCCGGTAACAGTCTGGGTTTGACTGTCGCGTACACTTAATTTGACGGCATTTACCGGCAGGGTTTTGTTGGTGCTGCTGATCAGGTTGGTGTTGAGCGTATTTACCCGTACTACGTACGGCGTATTTGAGAATGTAGAAAATGCTTTGATTAAGGTTTTGGAAACGCCATTTGCATAATCATTCGCTGTTTTAAATTCCAGCAGAACATTTTTTGCGGTTTGGTCAAACTGAATGCCGTAAGTGGGAGAGTTTGGAGGGGGGCCACTAGGCATAATCTGCATCTCAAATCTAAGCGGTGCCGACGCCTGCAATTCTCCCTTCGCATTCTTAAGTTCTATCATTAGATTAATTACATAATTTTGCGCAGAGTAGTACTCCTGCAGGTAGGCGCCACCATCGATAATAAGATGATAATTCAGGTTTGTCGAAAAATATTTATTATTGACCTGGAAACTGTACTTTGAGTTCTTCACCAGATCTGTAGTATTTAAAGCCGGAAATGGAACTGGGCTTGTTATAAGACCCATATTTCCTGGAGTGGGATAGACCCCATCTGAATTGGGTCCGTTACTGGTGAGGTAACTGAACTGAAACTTCAAGCTGGAAGGAGGGAAATTCTTGGAGCCATTGGTAATATTCCCATTTACACGGAAAGACAGGGTCCATTCCTTCATTTGATTTCCCTGAGAATCCTGCAATTCCAGAAAAATTACAGAATGGTTATTAACCTGCAGTCCATTATAATTTTGTACGCCGGCCCAGCCAGGTGCCCACGAGGTGACTTTTACTGGCTGTGCGCTATAAATAGCGGTCCATAGTATACTGATAAAAAGCAAAGTCTTATTCATATGCAAAAGCCAGTTCGGCCATTTTTATCGTATCATCGTCGCCATAAGACAGGGTGGATGAAGCAGTGTATTTTCCGGGTTTTAAATTTTTCGGTAGCGGAACCGTTACGTTTCTTCGGTCACCGGGAAGGGTGTAGATAATCTGATCGGCGAGTTCGTATTTGGTGCCGTCGTTCACATTCACCATTTCTGTAATTACCGTACCGTCGGTCCAGGTATTTCCTGTATTCTGCAAAGAAAGATCCAGATTTCTGGCTTTCTTTTCGAACCGGTAATCATTAAATTCGATATTGGGATTTGCTGGCGTGTTGTAGCGGTGGTAAATCTTGACCCCCGATCTTAAACTTACCTTTACAAGAGCGCCCTGTTCGAATGAATCTACAGGATTGGTCTGCGTAATGAAAAGCAGAGCGGTATGTACTTCCACCGAATCGGTTTGGGCCGGGGCGGTAAGTGTAACTTCAAGCTCATGGGTTTCCCCTGGCGGAAGTGTAAAATAAGATTGCGGCTTTACCGTAATCCATGAGGTTGCAGAATTTGGCAGTGTCCCGGGTTCGGCCATGATGTTATTCCCACTTTCTTCGTATTGCCAGTCGCTTAGTGAAACGGTCAGATTTAAAGAAGTGCTTTTGCTCGTATTAGTCACCAGAATCCTGTTCACCGTGGATTCCCCGGCGACAGAAGTTACATACGTTCTTGGTGGGCTTACACTCAATCCTGTCTGGCCCTGAACGGTAGCAAAGGGAACCAGCAACAGGAAAAAAAGAGATTGGAATGGATTCTTCATATAATTGAAAAAAGACAATTTAAGAGCGTCTTAAATTGTCTTTAGAGATATTGAAAATAGATTACTTTGCGATAATAGAGTACACTAGATTCGCTGTGTATGTTGTATTTGCACCAGCCACAACACGCGATAAATAGTCATTATTACCTGCTGCTTTGTAATTAACACTGATGTTTCCACTTCCCGCGGCAGTACTTCCGCCAATGATCTGCTCAGTCGCTGAAAGAGTTACTTCTGAAGTCGGTGTAAATATTAAAGGAGTTGTTCCAGTAGTGGTTCCTTGAGAAGCGATAATTTTAATGTCTGATAATGGAATTGCAGTTCCTGCTCCTGTTAACTCAGTACTAGTTGACTTTACTTTTACATCGAATGCTCCGGTACTGAATACGTTTAAATGATCAACTTCCGTCTTGTTAACACCATTTAAGTAATCTGCTGAAGTTTTGTAGTCTAAGTCTACTACTTTTGATGGGTTCACCACGATAGACTGCAAAGGGTAAAGGTTAACGTTAAGTGTTACATCTCCAGTTGCAGGTCCTGCGGTTTGTGCATTAGCTGCAAATAATCCTCCTAAGAACATTGCGAATAAAATTCCTTTTTTCATAATTTTTTTTTGTTGTTGTTGTTTCAAATGTTGTTGGTAAGCTAGGTGCTTTTTTGATGGTGCAAATGTAATGTGCTACTAATTAAAGTACTTTATGAAAAAAAACAAATAACTTATGCATTTGTTCATTCAGCCGTCTATTGCGGTTTTTGCTTTTATCAATGATTTTTTTTGCGTTATTCTCTATTTTAATACCATTCGGTTTGTTCCTTTTCAGGCGACTGCATTTTCAGCCTGAAATTTTTACGAGGTATAAATATGAAACAGCACCGCTTTTCCCGCTGATTTGGTCAGAAGGAAATAAAAGGAAATGGAAAATAAACGGAAAGTGCGAATGCTCCCTAGCAACTGCCTGCTACCCGAAATTTATTGGGGTTCAATACTATAGACTACCTGAGTGGTATATACCGTTGGATTCTGGTTCTTGGTAAAGAGATTGAGGTATTTGTTATCTCCTTTTGCAGTGTAATTAATATTAAATGCTTTACTTGCTCCCGCAGGGCTTGAAATAAGTTCCCCAAAAGAAGCCGACAGCTGTACCGGGGCAGAGATAAATGATTCGTAGCCAGTGGTGGTGCCTTTACTTGCTGTAACTGTGATATCACCTGCGTCAATTCCGGCAGCACTGTTTGCGGCTGACTGCAGCCTAGGGTCCGCAGTCTTTACGCGGATTACGTAGCCTCCCGTGCTGTAGATCTGTAAATGGTTTTCTTTGTTGAGGCTGACGCCCTTGCTGTAATCCTCTCTGGTTCTGTATTCCAGATTTACGGTTTGATCAGCAGTATTGATCGTCAGGGTTTGAACGGGATGCAAAACAATATTCAGGACTGCAGCACCGTCACTCTGAGCAGTTAAATTTTTCGCAAACAGTGCGGTAAGCAGCATGAAACTGAAAGTTATAATGTTTTTCATGGCACAAAATATTGATTGTAACTAAGAAAGTTTTGTCCGAAGATTTGGGATCTGGCTTACAGCACGGTCACGGAACTCACTGGGTGAACAGTCTGTGTGCTTACGGAAGAAATTACTGAAATTGCTCTCTTCTGAAAATCCTAATTCCTGACTAATAATCTTGATGGGAGTTTCTGTCCCCCGAAGTAGTCTTTTGGCTTTTTCCAACGCCTTGGCGGTAATGAACCGTTTCGCGGTACATCCGTACATTGTTTGCACCGCGTTATCCAGTGTCCGTTTGGAAATATTGAGTTTCTCTGCGTAATATTCCATAGTAAAGCTAAATGTTGTTTCTTTCTGCAAGAGATAAATAAAGTCATTTGTTATCTCTTTCTCATAGCTTTCTTTTCGGTATTCCTCCAACTTGGGATCGTAGTCCATCAATGAGCGGATCAGGATGAATTCCAAAAAGTTGAGAAACAGATTTTTGGTAAACAGTTTATTGATGAACTTTTCCTGAGTGGGTTGGTAATAATATTTCAAGATTGATTCATAGGGCATAAAGTTATTTGGTACAGCCCAGCCCAGTGGATCTCTGAAAAATATTCCCTTCTTGATGTGTTGCAGAAACTCCAGCCTGTCTATGAAAAGATCGACTTTAAACCATATCAGTATAGCGTGTTTGGTTTCACCCATAAACTGAACCGTACTTTCCGGAGGAATAAAATAGAAGGTTTCGGGAGTTATGTTTACTACATTATCGAAAATAAGCAGGTGTACATTTTCTGTTGCAGAATACAAGATGGAATATCCTGAAAAATTAATCATCTTATCTTCGTCCTGTATATCTGTAAGGGCGCTAAGTCCCCAATCTCTTAAAGTTATCATTAACTGTGTTTATAATTGTCTTTATCTCCGTGTTGAAGAATAATATTATAAATATAGTGAAAATTTACTAATAAAACTAAGCTAAAGTGATTTATCTCATAAATTCCTCAAAAGGAATTTTAAGCTGCACAGAAATCTGCTTCTTTTCCTGGGTGTTCAGATTGGAAAGTGATAATCCCAGCAGACGCACGGGTTTGTCAAAAGGTCGGAGTCCCCAAAGGTTTTGAGCAGTTTCGTAGAAGTCCTGAGCATTGTCAAAATATACTTCCTGTGTTTTGCTGCGGGTATAAACGGTGAAATCTTTATATTTAATCTTGAGTGTTAAAGACTTTCCTTTGATTTCTTTTTTAGAAAGCCGCGCTTCCAGTTCATCGCTGATGATTTGCAACTGCTTAAAAACAGCATCTTCATCCAAAAGATTTTCCCAGAAAGTTTCTTCCACCGCGACACTTTTCTGGATTCGGTGAGGTTTTACTTCGCTTTTGTGAATTCCGCGAACCACGTTGTAATAGTAGTTCCCTGCCTTTCCGAAAAGCCGAATCAGTTCTTCCAGTGATTTTTCCTTTAATTCCTTACCGGTGAAAATATGAAGTTCGTGCATTTTGTTGGCCGTCACTTTTCCGATTCCGTAGAATTTCTCAATCGGAAGCTTTTCCATGAACTCAAGAATCTGGGTCGGATGAATGGTTTTCTGTCCGTTGGGTTTGCGGTAATCGGAAGCGACTTTTGCCAGAAATTTATTCACCGAAATCCCCGCAGAAGCTGTAAGACCGGTTTCTTCGAAAATACGGGTTCTTATTTGTCGCGCGATTTCCTGTGCAGATCCGATGCCTTTTTTATTTTCTGTAACGTCCAGATAAGCTTCATCCAAAGAAAGCGGTTCTACCAAATCGGTGAATTCATAAAATATCTTTCTGATCTGTTGTGAAATTTCTTTGTAGCGATGAAAACGGGGTTTTACCACAATCAGATGCGGGCATTTTTCTAAAGCAATTTTCCCTGGCATCGCAGAACGGATTCCGTATTTTCGGGCTTCATAACTTGCTGCAGCCACCACGCCATATTGTCCACCACCGACCACCAAAGGTTTTCCTTTCAGTTCAGGAAAATCATGCTGTTCTACAGAAGCGTAAAACGCATCCATATCTACATGAATAATTTTTCGGTCGGTTTGCATGGTGTAAAATTATAAAATGAGATTGGCATCCCCATTAATTATTATGGCTTTAAGAAAAAATGGTGTAAATTTGGATATAGGCAGCAACAAATTATAGACTTAAAAAAAATAAAACTAATATGACAGACGATAAATTAGCAGTACTCATCGATGCGGACAATGTTCCGTACAAGAATGTAAAGGAAATGCTGGAGGAAATTTCCAAAAATGGAACGCCAACCATCAAAAGAATTTATGCCGACTGGACCAAGCCCACTGTTTCGGGATGGAAAAATGTTTTGCTTGAAAATGCAATTACTCCAATCCAGCAATACAGTTATACGACCGGAAAAAATTCCAGCGACAGTGCCTTGATTATCGATGCGATGGATATTTTGTATTCCGAAAAGGTCAATGGTTTTTGCATCGTTTCCAGCGACAGCGATTTTACGAGACTGGCGACAAGACTTCGGGAAGCCGGAATGAATGTGATCGGATTTGGCGAAAAAAAGACACCGAAACCATTTATATCAGCCTGCGATAAATTTATTTATCTCGAGATTTTAAACGATACAGAGGAGTCCGAAAAAGAGTCTGAAAATACAGTCACTAAAAAAACGGAAAAACCAAAACGAAAAAAAGAACCGCTCAGTAAAGTTGACGGCAGAACCATTAAATTAATTACGGAAAGTATTAACGATCTGGGAGACGAAGACGGCTGGACTTTCCTCGGGAATCTCGGCAGTTTCATCATCAAAAAGAAACCGGACTTTGATCCGCGGAATTTCGGTTTTCCAAAACTTTTACCTTTGATTAAAAGTATCGGCAAGATTGAAATTGATGAACGCGAAACCGGCGTGAATAATATTCGGCATATTTATGTGAAGGTGAAATAGATTTAGGTGATTTTTTTTAACCGCAAAAGGAACAAAAGTTTTATTCTTTTTTTAAGTTTTTCAAAAGACTAAAAAAGTTGCATGTTTTCTATTATCGAAGAGAATCTTAATGTTCTGCATTTCTTAATCCAAAACTTAATGGTTTGATATTCTTAATTATAGAACTCAAATCATTAAAAAAGTCAATCATTTAGGATTAATTGGTCATACAGAAATCATCCTGCCTTAAGAGTCAGCATACAGTCAGTATACAGTCAGCATACAGTGCAGGTTGGTATCGGGGAGAGTGCAGTAAAAGTAAAATGTGCACCGATTTATTTTGATGTATCTTTCCGCATTTTGTGCTTGATTCTACTGATTTTGAAACAAAAAACGCATCCCGAAAAGATGCGTTTCTCTATTTGTATGCTGAAAAATTAAGCGTTGTAATTTTTCACCAAACCTTTTACAATTTTAATGACATTTGGCATTGCTTTATCGGCGGCCTGCAGAACTTCTTCGTGCGAAACCGTGAAAGCGATATCCGGTCCGCCCACATCAGTGATAATGGAAATCCCGAAACAATCCATACCCTGATGCTTAGCGACGATTACTTCCGGAACGGTGCTCATTCCAACAGCGTCACCGCCGATGGCTTTTATCATTCCGTATTCTGCCGGTGTTTCAAAAGTTGGCCCCTGCAACGCGACATAGCAACCTTGATGCGCTTTAATGCCTAAGTCTTTGGCAACATTTAAAGCGACTTCAATCATCTTTTTGTTGTACGGCTCGCTCATGTCCACAAACCGTGGGCCGAGTTCGTCTAAGTTTTTTCCACGCAGCGGATGTTCCGGCATCATGTTGATATGATCGTTAATAATCATTACATCGGCAACATTGAATGCGGGATTTACGCCACCGGCAGCATTCGATAAAATCAGATTTTTAATTCCCAATAAATGAAAAACCCGGAAAGGGAAAACGATGGTTTGAATATTGTGCCCTTCATAATAATGAAATCTGCCGCTCATCATCAGCACTTTTTTACCCTCAAGTTTTCCGTAAATTAATTGTCCGCCATGTCCGGCGACGGTCGTTTGGGGGAAATTCGGGATTTCAGGATATTCTAAAATATGAATCGGTTCCACTTCGTCTTTCAGTTTTCCTAAACCGGAACCTAAAACGATTGCAAAATCGGGGGTGTCCTGAATGATGTTTTTAATGAAACCAGCAGTCTCTTTAATTTTTTCTAACATAATCTAAAATGATTTGATTAAAATCTTCCTTTCGGTCAATATTCACATTGATGGGCCAATAGTAAACAAGATCTCTAAGATAATCAAAAGTTTTCAGTCTTACGTAGTCTTTTTCGGTGGTGAGAATGAGTTTATATTCGCCGAGTTTTTTATATTCTGCAATAATATTTTTAATGTCCTGATCGGTAAAATTATGATGATCCCGGAATTTTAAATGCTTTACCTTTTTTGAAAAACGAGATAAATGTTTCAGCAAAGGTTTTGGATTGGCGATTCCGGTAATTAATAAAATGTCATAGTAATCCAGATTATTATCAGGAAGCATTTTGTCCCTGGAATACACATTTTCATCATAACCAATACTCGAAAAGAAAACGTTCTGGTCATGTTGAGGTTTGATTCTCGAAATGTAATATTGTTTTTTTTCGTCAGTCAAATCTTCCGGGCATTTGGAAACCATAATGATTTGGGCACGTTTTGCGCCGCTTCTGCTTTCCCGCAAATCTCCTGCAGGTAAAAGAAAGTCTTTAAAATAAGGATCATTATAATCCGTCATCAAAATATTAAAGCCAGGTTTTATGGCGCGGTGTTGATAAGCGTCGTCCAGTAATAAGACATTTAAATCCATGTCGGCGATCATCTTTTTTGCACCGGGAACTCTTTCTTCAGAAACGCCGATAACAAAACGGTTTTTAAATCTTTCAAAAAGCTGCATTGCTTCATCACCTACCGTTTTGTAATTGCTGTCGTAGTTGGTAATTCCGTATCCTTTCGTTACTCTTCCGTAACCGCGCGACAGTACGCCTGTCCGGTAATGTCTGGAAAGTAAGTCGGCGATATACATGACCATCGGCGATTTTCCGCTGCCACCCACGGAAAGATTTCCGACATTGATGATCGGAGTTTTAAATGTGGTCGATTTATAGATTCCCCAGTTATACATTGTATTTCTAATGGCAGTTGCCAAATGATAACCCAGGGAAAAAGGGTAGAGGTACCATCTTTTCATAGGGTTCAAAATTACGACTTTTTAACAGTACAGGAAACAGTTAAAACCTCATTTTTGTCAGTTCCTTAATTTTAATGAATGATATAAATTTTGTAATTATGACCGTGGTGTTTAAACAATTTGCTTAATTTTGCTTCCTTAGTTTTACCTCATGAGCAAAAAAAATGTGGCCGTCGTGATGGGCGGATATTCTGATGAATATAAAGTATCCCTGAAAAGTGGTCAGTTGATTTTCGATTCTCTGGACCGCGACCTTTATAATGTATATAAAGTAGTCATTTTAAAAGATGAATGGTACTTTCTGGACGACCGTGGGGAAAAAGCCCCCATTAATAAAGAAGATTTTTCGGTAAGTTTAAGCATTGGATTTCAGGTGAAGTTTGATGCCTGTTTTAATATTATCCACGGAAGACCTGGCGAGAACGGCGAACTTCAGGCGTATTGGAATACCATCGGTCAAAAATATACGGGTTGTGATTTTTATCAGAGTGCCTTAACCTTTAATAAAAAAGATACCTTAGCCGTTCTTTCAAAATACGGAATTCCATCGGCGAAAAGTATTTATTTAAGGCATGGTGAAGAAATTAAGGAGGATGAAATCCTCAAAGAATTAGGCTTGCCGCTTTTTGTAAAACCGAATCAGTCGGGTTCCTCTCTGGGAATTTCGAAAGTGAAAGAACAATCAGAATTAAAGAAAGCACTGGAATTTGCTTTTGCTGAAGACGAAGAAATTTTAATTGAAAGTTTCCTCGATGGAATGGAGGTTTCAGTGGGCGTTGTTGATTTCAATAATGAAACCATTGTTTTAGGAATTACCGAAATTGTTCCTCACAAAGAGTTTTTCGATTATGAAGCGAAATATGAAGGCGCTTCCGAAGAAATTACTCCCGCCAGAATTGATGATGAAACCCGTTTAAAAGTAGAAGAGATTTCGAAACGCGCGTATGAAGCCTTAGGAATGAGTGGATTCTCAAGAAGTGAATTCATCATTATGAAGGGAATTCCTTATATGCTCGAAATGAATACCAATCCTGGATTTTCACCGGCATCCATTTTGCCGCAACAGGCTGCTATTTATGGGATTTCCATTAAAGATCTGTGTGGGAATGAAGTAGAAAAAGCATTAGCGAAAAATTAAATAAAACCTTTTTATTTTAGATTTAAAATTATTTTTCATCTAAAATTTTATCATTCAAAATCTAAATTCATCTATGAGAGTCGCTGTTTTCCCAGGTTCATTCGATCCTATCACGCTTGGTCATTATGATATTGTCGAAAGGGCTTATCCTTTATTTGATAAAATAATTATCGCGATCGGACAAAATTCACAGAAAAAATACATGTTCTCTCTGGAGCAGAGAATGGAGTTTATCCGCAAATCATTTGAGAAATTTCCCAATATCGAAGTTGATCATTTTGAGGGTTTAACCATCAATTACTGTCGGAGCAAAAATGTAAATTTCATCTTGCGCGGACTAAGAAACCCAGCAGATTTCGAGTTCGAGAAAGCCATTGCCCAAACCAACCGGGAATTGACCAAAGACAATATGATTGAAACGATATTCTTATTGACTTCTTCCGGCAAATCATTTATCAGCAGCAGCATCGTCCGTGAAATCATCACCTTTGAAGGCAATTATGAAATCCTGGTTCCGGAAGCGGTGCGTGTTCATAAGAAGTAATTAGGGTCAAGTTGAGACCTTTCCAAAAGCCAAATGAAGATTAAATTATTTAAAAATAGAAGATGATAAAATTGTAATGCTATAAGCCGTCACAAAAAGAAACTTTCAAATAATTGGCTTTAATAATCGAGTTTTTTCATTACCTTTTACCCATTCTCATTAAAAAAACATGGTTCAGGAAAACTTTACATTAGCCATTGAAATATTGGGCACTATTGCATTTGCGATGTCGGGCAGTTTTGCTGCGATGCAGAAGCGGTTGGATCCTTTCGGTGTGCTCATCATTGCCTTTGTCACTTCTGTCGGCGGCGGAACGATCCGTGATTTGTTGCTCGGCGTTCCCATTTTTTGGATGCACGATATGGTGATATGCTCGGTAATTTTCGTTACCTGTATTGTTTCTATGATTTTCAAGTCACTAGAAAAAAAGTTCAAGGTCACCCTTTTTATTTTCGACAGTTTTGGGCTGGGGCTTTTCACCATTGTTGGAATTCAGAAAGGGATGAATGCCGATCTGCATCCTTTGATCTGTATTACTTTAGGGACGATTACAGGATGTTTTGGGGGAATTACCCGCGATATTTTACTGAACAGAATTCCACTGATTTTCCGGAAAGAAATTTACGCAACAGCCTGTATTGTCGGCGGCGGTATATTTTTGATGTTGGTGAAGTACACGGCACTTTCTTACGCTTTTGTACAGATTTCCACCATATTTCTGATTGTTGCCATCCGAACATTATCGATTAAATACCAGTGGCAGATACCGAAATTTTACGGGGTAGATAATAATTCGGAAATGTAAGTGTTATTGTGTTTTTTAGGAGCAACAAGAGCAGGTTTTCTCAGAAATACCGGTCCCGCTCTCCGTTCTATCTTTTCCTTTTTTTTCCAAAAAAGAAAAAGGATGCCACTGCGATCGGGGCTAAAATACCATTCAGTTTGTTTTTCAAAAAGCAGCAACTGTTCTTTCCGTCATAAAGAGTTTCATGAAATTCAGTCAAACGGATTATAAACAGCCCTTTCCTGCGCTCACAATTCCCCATAAAAAAAGTCTGAAATAACTCAGACTTTCTTACTTTACCTTAAATAATTATTTTCTATTAAGAGAATTTTCCTCTGTTCCGCATATTTGGATTATGCATGTGTTTCTGCATTGACGGCATTTTCAGCTGATCTTTCATCATTTTAATCTGGTCGGTCATCATTCCTGCAGTATCTAATTTTTTTGCTTCTTCCAGTAGGTTTTTCGCTTCCTGGCGTCTTCCTTTCTGCATCGCTCCTGCTGCAATATTCAAGGTGGCCATGGCGCGGTCATGTTTCATATTCAAACCATATTCCAGGGCTTTTCTCATAAATGGTTCTACCTTCGACGGATTGTCCTGTGCCAAAGTAAGTCCCTGTAAATAATGAAAATAACCATACTGAGTCCTGTGCAACTGCGACTTATAATTGGTGATTTTATCAAGCCAACTTGAGGCTTTTACCATATTCTGTTTTCTTAAAAACCAAAATGCCAATAAAATATATTCGTTTTTAAAGAAAAGCAAAACAGGAATGGCAGATAAAATAACCACTACGATTCCCCAGCCGATATTTCTGTTCATCATCAGATAAACTCCGCAGGCAATCATTATGGCTGTGATGACGAATTTTATGTATTTATTCATTGTTAAAATTTAGTGGTGCAAAGATAATAATTTGTGTCGAGAATTGAAGTCTATGTAGAATTCCTGAATTTTAAGTTAATTTTACTTTTCGCTCATAGGTCTGAAAACAGAAATCAAACTCATTTTTGTCGTCTTTTCCATGACAAACCTCTTCTGTTTTATTCCAGATTTTAGGACTTATTTTGGGGAAAAAAGTATCCGCTTTGATATTGGTTTTTACCAGAGTTACCTCGATTTTATCTGTTAATTCAAGGGTTTGTTCATAAATATTTCCGCCGCCGATAATGAAAACCTCCTCGTCAATTTTCTTGGCAAATTTCACGGCTTCTTTGATACTGCCGACAATCAAAATCCCTTCTTCGAACCAGTCTTTTTTTCTGCTGACTACAATATTCGTGCGGTTGGGAAGCGGTTTGCCAATACTTTCATAAGTTTTGCGGCCCATGATAATGGGATGCCCGGAAGTAATTTCTTTAAAATGGTTCAAGTCTTTTGGAAGATGCCAAAGCAATTGATTGTCAGCACCAATTTCATTGTCTAAGCCCATTGCCACAACAATTGTAATCATTTTATTTTAATTTTTACAAATTTAGCACATAATTTGTATATTTGGGTATCACTTTAAATTAAAAAAAATAATAAACTATGAGAAATAAAGGATGCATGAGCGCCGGAACAATCGGTATTGCTCTTCTTGTAATTGCCGTACTGGTTTTTTTCTGGGGCAAAAATGGCTACAATAATTTTGTTGCCAAAGAACAGACAGTCAATACAAAATGGTCAAATGTTGAAACCGTTTATCAGAAACGTGCAAACTTGATTCCCAATTTGGAACGTACGGTAAAATCCTATTCGCAATTCGAACAGGGTACTTTGACCAAAGTAATAGAAGCGCGCTCAAAAGCGACCTCAATAACCATAGATCCTACCAATATGACCGAAGGAGATATGGCGAAGTTTCAAGCTGCTCAAGGGGAACTTACAGGTTCTTTAAGCCGATTGATGGCCGTGGTAGAAAGTTATCCCAATCTGAAGGCAGATCAGCAGTATATTAATTTCCAAAGAGAATATACGGCGATTGAAAACAGCATCCGAAGCGAAACAGTCTATTATAACGAAGCTGCGCAGGATTATAATACGGCGATTAAAACGTTCCCAAATAATATTTTGGCCAATTTTACGAACTTTAAAGAGAAACCTTATTTTAAAGCTGAAGTTGGCGCAGAAAAAGCACCAGAAGTTTTTACAAATTAGATGAATACTTTCCTCACAGATTATCAAATGGCTTCTCTGGTAGAAGCCATTCAGACAGCAGAAAACCAATCCACCGGAGAAATCAGGATTCATATCGATTCCACCACCGAAGGAAATAATGCAGAGATTGCTTTTGAAGTTTTCAAAAGACTTTGTAAGGATCAGACTGCTGAAAAAAATGCTGTACTTTTTCATGTGAATTTTGAACAGCAATATCTTACCATCATCGGTGACGAAGGAATTCATAAAAAAGTTCACCAAAAATTCTGGGATCAGATGCATGATGAATTAACAACTGCATTTTCCAAAGGCCGGTATTTCGAAAGTTTGAAAAAAGCCATTGTAGAAACCGGTACCGAACTGAAAAAATATTTCCCGATTGTGGGAGAAAATCCAAATGAACTTCCCAATGAGATTACGTTCTCGTAACTATTTTTTAGCTTTTCTTTTATTAGGTTTAAACATTTTTGTTTTTGCCCAGAAAGTTCCGGAAAAACCAGCGATACTTTATCCGGTTTATGATCAGGTTGGCCTTTTGACTCAGGCACAAAAAGACGAGATCAACCAGAAATTGATCAAATTTTCAGATTCAACTTCTACTGAAATTGAAGTCATTATCATCCCCACAACCGGTGGCGAAGATGTGAATTATTTGGCGACCATGTATGGTGAAAAATGGGGAATCGGCCAAAAAGGAATTGATAATGGAATTGTTTTCCTTATCGCGACCGAGGATCATACCATGTCGATCCAGCAGGGACGCGCCGTTGAACAGTATTTAACTGCGTCGGTTGCCGGCCAGATTATGGATTATATCGTTACCCCAAATTTTAAGAAAGGGTTGTGGTACGAAGGAATCAACCGCGGAACAACCGCGTTGATGGAAGCTGTTCAGGGAAAATTTAAACCTATTGTTAAAGATACTTCCAGTGAAAAAGGTTTGAGCCCGGGCCAACTCGTAATGATTGCTTTTTTTGTATTCATCATCCTTAGCTTTTTATTTAAAAATGGCGGCCGCGGTGGTGGCGGTAATAGCGATGACGAGGATGTGATTCTCTCCCGAAGAGGACGAAGTATTTATCCCGGTGGATTTTTCCCATTCCCAGGCAGTTTTGGTGGCGGCGGATTTGGCGGCGGTTCCCGCGGTGGTGGCGGATTTGGCGGCTTCGGCGGTGGCGGAAGTTTCGGCGGTGGCGGCGCTTCTGGCGGTTGGTAAGTAGAATGTTCTGTTTGTGGAAGGCAACTTTTGTCCAAGAAAAATAAAGTTTTATAAGTAGTATGCTCAATTTTGCGCAATAAATTAAACAACAAAGCCAACTTTTCCAGTTGGCTTTTTATTTTTTCAGCGTTTTTAAAACGCTGCTTTTTGTAACTCATCAAGATTTTAAAAACAAAGTAACTTTTAATTAATTTTATAATAAGGCTCATAAAAATATTTACCCGGTTTAATATAAACTGTATTTCTATCGGCCTCAAAAATCCAGTTAAACCTCTTTAATAAATCTGCTCCGAAATAATTTCGCTTTTGCGTTTTAATATCTCCGACAAAAAATCCTGCAGTCACATCTTTTAATACAAAATTCCCAACTCTCATAAATGGTAAAATTCCCTGTTTTGTTGTTACACTCTGTCCGGCAGAATTTTTCATGATTTTTTCACCCGTTATTTTCAGTTTTGTATCTAATGTTTTTCCGTCTGCAAATTCATTGCTATAAACCACTCCGCCGGAATATCCTGATTGTAAAAGGAAATAAACCTCTTTTTGCTCACCGTCAATCATGTTATCAGCAACGATATAAAACTGTCCGTTTTCTGAAAATAACGGAATTGATTGATAATCTTTCAGATCCGGCATTTTGTCGTAAATCACAAATCGATTGTTGTCATAATCAATCTTAAAAGCTTTTCCTTTAAAAATTCCCGTTCCGATTTTTCCGTCGGCCTCATGACCTGTCAGTTCATTGTCGAAAAAACGTATATTTTCGTACTTTTTATTTCCGATTTTTATAATGTTGCCGTCACTTATTTCATCTTTAAATAGAATATGATCTGCTCTTCTTGTTCTTTCCGGAGAGATTGAAGCGTCTTCCATCGCAATTTGGAACATGAGATCCAGAGAATCTTTGTCATTCACCAAAACTTTTACAATAATATTATTGTGTTTTGTAATTCTGAAAGGAATGGTTTCCTGTGCTTTTACAATGAAAAAAGTTGCACATAAAAGAAATAGGAAACGTGTTTTTTTAAGCATTGTTGATGGAGTATTTATTGCTGTTTTAATTTGAGGAAAAATCACCTGTTATTTTTGAAACTCAAAAATTCAGCTCCGGTATTTCAGAGCTGAATTTTTATTTGGAGTAAACCGAAACTTTTATCGGATCGAAATACTTCCACCACTGCTTTCTTTCTGGCTGACGATGTTTAGATTCCCTTTTCGGATAATTTCAATTCCTCCTGACGAACTTGCCGAAGCGTTCAGCTGATTGGAAACAGAAAGGCTTACGTCGCCACTGCTCGATGCGCTGATTTCAGCATTTTCAGCGATGACGTTTTTGGCGTTTAAGGTACCGGATGAGGAGGCTTTCAAAGTAGCGTTCTTTGTTTTGCCGGCAATAATGATATCACCGGAAGAAGTCGCTTCAGATTCCAGATTTACTGCCCAAACCGTTCCGGAATAGGTTCCCGAACTCGATACGTCAATCGATAAATCATTGGCTTCCAGATTTCCTTTAATCGTCCCTGAGCTGGAAACTCCAATATCGGTTTTATCCTGGGTGAATTTATCTTTAATGATTATCGTTGCGGATGAGCTGGCTTTAATGGTATTAAAATCTTTAGCAAAAATTTTCACCGTGATATTCCGTGCTGAAATATTAAGATTTGGTTTAAAGTGGATGTACAGTTTACCGCCGTTATTTTCCACTAAAATATCATCTAAAATATCAGATGGAGCTGTAATCACGACTTTTTCTTCGTTCGCTTTTAGTACTTCTGCATTAATGGACTGCGCAACTTTAATTTCGTCAAAAGACATTTTATATTCCTGCGTTTTGAGGATGCCGGTTCCTTCTTTTGGGGTCAGATTAAAAGGAAATCCATTCTCAGATTTGATGTTGCAGGAACACAGGGTTAGCAATGCGGCGAGTGCAGAAATAGAAATTGTTTTCATAGTTTGGGGGTATTAGTGATTTGTTATGTTAAAGATATATCTAAAAATTAATACCTTTATCCTTTAATAACAATTTACGAATGAAAAATATTACATCTGTTTTTTTAATTTCATCTTTGGCGATGACAACCGCCTGTACAACTATGAAAACCACCAATGCTTCCCCTGCCGAAATTCCAGTTCCGGATGCCACTCTGGCAGCAAATCCTTTTATGAAAAAAAGTCCGTTGCAATATCAGGCTCCCGAATTTGATAAAATTAAGGACGAACATTTCAAACCCGCATTTGATTATGGGATGAAAGTGCAAATCGTGGAAGTAGATAATATCGCCAATAATCCTGCAGCTCCAACTTTTGAAAATACCATCGTCGCTTTAGAAAACAGCGGTGAAGTGTTGAAAAGAGCACAGCTTGTATTTTATAATTTGACGGGATCCAATACCAACCCCACCTTACAGAAACTGGAAGAAGTGTATGCTCCCGTTTTTTCGGCATTGAGCGATAAAATTATGCTGAATGAGAAATTGTATAACAGAATCAAAGGCATTAAAAAAGAAAATTTAGGTTCCGAAGAAAAAAGACTTTTGGAATTGTATACCACCAATTTCGAAATCGCCGGAGCCAATCTTTCTCCTGAAAACAAAGCGAAGGTTAAGAAAGTTAATGAAGAATTAGCCACGCTTTCTACGCAGTATACCAGCAAACTGTTAAATGCAAGAAAAGATGGTGCCCTGTTGATTACCGATGTGAAAGAACTGGATGGACTTTCTGCTGATGAAATCGCCGCCGCTGCTGCCGATGCGAAAAGTGCCGGAAAAACTGGGTATTTACTCGCCTTACAAAATACCACGCAACAGCCATTGCTTCAGAATTTGAAAAACAGAGCAACCAGAGAAAAACTCTTCAAGGCCTCCTGGTACAGAGCTGAAAAAGGAGATGCGGACGACACCAGAAGCATCCTGGAAAGAGAAGCAAAACTGAGAATGGAAAAAGGACATCTGATGGGTAAAAAATCTTTTGCAGAATGGAAACTTCAGGATCAGATGGCGAAAACTCCCGAAAATGCAATGAACCTTTTGGCACGTTTGGCAACTCCTGCCGTAGAAACTGCGAAAAAAGAAAGCGACGAAATTCAGAAACTGATCGACCAGCAAAAAGGAGGTTTCACCGTAGAACCCTGGGATTGGAATTTCTACGCAGAACAGGTAAGAAAAGCAAAATATGATTTGGATGAAAATCAAATCAAGCCTTATTTTGAAGTGAAAACCGTTTTAGAAAAAGGAGTGTTCTACGCTGCAGAAAAATTCTACGGAATTACTTTTAAGAAAAGAAATGACCTTCCTGTTTATCACCCCGATGTTGTGGCTTATGAAGTTTTCGACCGTGACGGGAAATCTCTCGCGATTTACTATCTGGATTTCTACACCAGAAATAACAAAAACGGCGGAGCCTGGATGAGCAACTTCGTCGAGCAATCACATTTATTAGGTCAAAAACCAGTGATCGTAAATGTCTTTAATTATCAGAAACCGGCGGAAGGAAAACCTTCGTTGATTTCGTATGATGATGTTACCACGATGTTCCACGAGTTCGGACATACGCTGCACGGATTGTTTGCAGACCAAAAATACATTTCAATTTCGGGAACCAACGTGCCGCGTGATTTCGTGGAATTTCCTTCTCAAATTAATGAGTTTTTTGCGTTGGAACCATCTGTACTGAAAAATTACGCTTTGCATTATCAAACCAAACAGCCGATGCCACAGGCTTTAGTTGATAAAATTAAAAAAGCAGGAACTTTCAATCAGGGATATTCTACAACAGAACTGGTTTCTGCGGCAACCATCGATATGAACTGGCATTCTGTAACCGACGCTTCCCAGTTTAAACCGACTTTGGAATTTGAAAAAGCCGTTCTGGCAAAATATGGTTTTAATTTGAAAGAAGTTCCGCCAAGATACCATTCTCCTTATTTTGCACACATTTGGGGCGGTGGTTATTCTGCGGGATATTACGCTTATATGTGGAGCGACATGCTGAATGCTGATGCGTGGGACTGGATCACAACGCATGGTGGAATGACGCGTGAAAACGGCGACCGTTTCCGTAAATACATTTTATCTGTTGGGAATTCAATGGATCTAAATGAAGCGTTTAAAAACTTTACCGGCAGAACTCCTGATTTGAAACCACTGTTGAAAAGCAAAGGATTTATTAAATAGACTTTTATAAAATTTATCAATATGAACCGCAGATTTTTTCTGCGGTTTTTTTGTTTTGAAAATTGTTGGTGTGTCATTCGTGTTTAAAAAAAATGTGAAAAACAAACCGCCTGAACTTCTAGCCCGGATCGCAGAGGAAATCCTTTTTTTTTTAACATTGGCCGGGGCGTGGAAAAAAAAGATTGTAACGGAGAGCCGGACCGAAACCTCACAGAAGTAAAAATCGTCCTGCTCCAAAAAAATTCTTAATTTTGTAAAAAATATATCATAATGCCAAAAATATCTCACAGAGCGCAGCATATGCCTGCATCGCCGGTAAGAAAACTGGTTCCTTACGCGTTGCAAGCAAAACAGAAAGGAATAAAAGTGTATCATTTGAATATTGGTCAGCCCGATATCGAAACACCGCAATCTGCTTTGGATGCTGTGAAAAACAATGATTTAAAGATTTTTGAATATGCACTTTCCGAAGGCAATCTGGATTACAGAACAGCGCTGAAGGATTATTATCATTCTTTAGGATTTACCGATTTGACGACCGATAATTTCATCGTGACCAACGGTGGTTCTGAAGCGTTGAATTTTGCGATTTCTACGTTGTGTGATGATGGTGATGAAATTATTATTCCTGAGCCTTATTATGCGAATTATAATGGGTTTACCAATACTTTCAATGTAAATGTTGTCGCGGTTTCTTCTACCATCGACAGTGGATTTTCCTTGCCGCCGATTGAAGATTTTGAGAAAAAAATCACACCGAAAACAAGAGCGATTTTAATTTGTAATCCCGGGAATCCAACAGGGTATCTTTATACCAGAGAAGAGTTGCAGAAGTTGGCAGATATTGCTTTGAAACACGATATTGTGATTATTTCCGATGAGGTTTACAGAGAATATGTGTACGATGGAAAACAGCAGGTTTCAATGTTTGATTTCCCCGAAATTGCAGAAAACTGTGTGATCATCGATTCTGAGTCCAAAAGATATTCAATGTGTGGTGCAAGAATCGGTTTTATGGTGACCCGTTCGAAAGAAATTCATGATGCTGCGATGCTTTTTGCGCAGGCGAGATTAAGTCCGGTTCTTTTGGGACAGATTGCAGCGGCTGCGGCTCACGTCAATGATACAGAATATATTTTGAAAGTCCGTGCAGAATATACGCACCGCAGAAATGTTTTGGTTGATTTACTCAACGGAATTCCGGGCGTGATTTGTCCGAAGCCGAAAGGAGCATTTTACTGTGCGGTGGAACTTCCGGTAGATGATACCGATAAATTTGCGCAATGGTTGCTGGAAAGCTATTCTCATAACAACGAAACTATTATGGTCGCGCCGATGAGCGGTTTTTACAGCAATCCGGAATTGGGTAAAAAACAGGTGAGAATTGCATATGTTTTGAAAGAAGCTGACTTGCGCAGAAGTGTGGAATTGTTGAATGACGCGCTTCAAAAATATAAGATTGAATTCGGTCTGTAATGTTTTTAAAATAAATAAAAGCCACGAATATTTATTGTATTCGTGGCTTTTTTGATTAATCTTAAAATCAAGATAGTTGCTTTATAAGTAAATTGCGTCGAATGTGTTGACTAAATTAATATAAATTTCGTCGATTAAAATTAACATTGAAAAAATAAAGCGTTTTAAATTTTAGTAAATTTGCAGAACGTTTTTATTTAATAATGATATTAACTTAAATAATGAATTCAAAATATAAATGTTCAGTTTGTGGTGAGATTCATCACGACTATCCGGCGCTCACTTTTGCTTATCCCAATTCTTATCATTGGCTTACGGAGGAACAAAAAAACAGTTATCCTGTTCATATCGATTCAGATTTCTGTACGATTGAATATCCGGACCGAACTGACCGGTTTATTCGGGTGGTGCTGAAACAGAAGATTGCAAAATCGGCTCTTTATTTGGAATATGGTCTTTGGGTTTCTTTAAGCGAAGAAAGTTATGAGGATTATGCCGCAAATTTCAATAATGAAAATCACGAAACCCTCTATTTTGGATGGTTGAGCAATGCCCTTCCGGATTACAAATTTGAAAAAAGCATTCCAATGGATGTAAAAACCAAAAGTGGAAATCAAAGGCCGGAAATTTATCCACATTTAGATTTTGATCATCCTTTTGTGCACGATTTTTACCATGGAATTACCAAAGAAGAGGCCGAAAAAAGAATTCATAATATGCTCTCCAACAGTCCGAAATAAAATATGAAGATTCAACAAAATTTTTCTTTAAAAAATCACAACACTTTCGGCGTTGATGTGTCCGCCAGATTTTTCGCAGAAGTTACTTCTTCAGGCGAACTTTTGGAGGCAATCAATCACTCAAAAACCCAATCACTCCCCATGCTTTTCCTCGGTGGTGGAAGCAATATTTTATTTACCCAAAATTTTGATGGAGTTGTCATTCAATTAGATTTGAAAGGTGTTTCAGAAGAAATTATCAATGAGAATGAGGTTCTGGTAACTTCAAAAGCGGGGGAGAACTGGCATGAGTTTGTTCAGTACAGTTTGGGCAAAAATTACGGGGGTTTAGAAAATTTATCATTGATTCCCGGTAATGTTGGGACGTCACCGATGCAGAATATCGGAGCTTACGGGACGGAGATTAAGGATACTTTCGTGAGTTGTAAAGTATTGAATTTGGGGACTTTGGAAGTAGAAGAATTCAATCATGAAAAATGCCGTTTCGGTTACAGGGAATCTATTTTTAAAAGAGAAGGAAAAGGGAAATATGTTATTCTGGAAGTGACTTTTAAACTGACCCGAAAAGACCATTTCATCAAAACAGAATACGGCGCAATACAATCTGAGTTAAAAAAATCGGGAATTGAAAATCCAACGATTCAGGATGTTTCTAAAGCTGTTATTAATATCAGACAAAGTAAATTACCGGATCCGAAACTGATCGGAAATGCGGGTAGTTTTTTTAAAAATCCTTCGGTTCCGATGGTGCAGTTTTTAGAAGTTCAGAAAAGATATCCGGAAATACCGAATTATCCAAATGGGGATTTGGTGAAGATTCCGGCGGGCTGGCTGATCGAACAGTGCGGCTGGAAAGGGAAGCAAATAGGGAATGTGGCTTCACATCAATTGCAGGCTCTGGTGATTGTGAATGCAACAGGAAATGCGACTGGAAAAGAAATTTATGATTTTTCTACGAAGATCATTGATTCGGTAAAAGAAAAATTCGGGATTGAGTTGGAAAGAGAGGTAAATATTGTTTAATACTAAAAGGAATTTCCCGTTACCGATAATAGCAGTGCAGAAGATTGAATTTTCTTTGAAATAATTTACAATATTATTTGTCTAACTAAAATATTCTTCGTTATTTTGCACTCTCAAATATTTATTCAGAAATAAGAACGTCGAGATATGTCAAGAATTTGCCAAATAACAGGAAAGCGTGCCATGGTAGGAAACAATGTTTCTCACGCTAATAACAAAACGAAGCGTCGTTTTGAAATTAACTTATTGGAAAAGAAATTTTACCTTCCGGAGCAAGAGAAATCTGTAACTTTAAAAGTTTCAGCTCACGGATTGAGAATTATCAATAGAATAGGGATTGAAGAAGCAATTGTAAGAGGGACCAGAAGTGGTTTCATTAAAAAATAAGAAATCATGGCAAAAAAAGGGAATAGAGTACAGGTGATTTTGGAGTGCACAGAGCATAAAGAAACCGGAGTAGCAGGAATGTCAAGATACATCACTACTAAAAACAAGAAGAACACTACTGAGAGATTAGAGTTGAGAAAATTCAACCCTGTACTGAAGAAATATACTGTTCACAAAGAAATTAAGTAATTTTTTAAAGGAATAAAAAATGGCAAAAAAAGTAGTAGCAACACTTCAAGGTGGTGCAGGTTCAAAAAAAATGACCAAAGTTGTGAAAATGGTAAAGTCTGCTAAAAGTGGAGCTTACGTTTTCGATGAGAAAGTAATGAACGCTGATGAAGTTGATGCTTATTTGAAAAAATAATTTTCACTCACACGAGAATATATAAAACTATCCTAAATGGATAGTTTTTTTATTTTATCTTTGTTTGCCAGTGGCAAATGTTTAATTCAAATTTGTAATTTTTATAATGAGTTGGTATAAAAAAATATTCAAAAAGGAGGAGAAGGAATCTTTAGATAAAGGTTTAGAAAAATCCAGTCAAGGTTTTTTCGAGAAAATTTCTAAAGCAGTTGTTGGGAAAAGTACCGTTGATGAAGATGTTTTGGATCATCTCGAAGAAATTCTTATCGCCTCGGATGTTGGTGCATCTACCACCATTAAAATCATTGAAAGAATTGAGCAGCGTGTTGCAAGAGATAAATTTGTAGGAACCGATGAACTCGATCAGATTCTTCGTGAAGAAATTACCGGTTTACTTCTGGAAAACCCGCACGCCGGAACCGGAAATATTGATGAAACGAAAAAACCTTATGTCATAATGGTTGTCGGCGTTAATGGAGTGGGAAAAACCACGACAATCGGGAAATTGGCGCACCAGTTTAAATCGGAAGGGAAAAAAGTAGTACTGGGTGCTGCAGATACTTTCCGGGCAGCGGCAACAGAACAATTAACGATTTGGAGCGAAAGAGTTGGTGTGCCGATTGTGAAACAGAATATGGGCAGCGATCCTGCATCTGTGGCTTTTGATACGGTGCAAAGTGCGGTGGCCAATCAGGCAGATGTCGTTATTATAGATACTGCCGGTCGTTTGCATAACAAAGTGAATCTGATGAACGAACTGACGAAGATCAAAAGAGTGATGCAGAAAGTAATTCCTGATGCTCCTCACGAGATTCTTTTGGTTTTGGACGGTTCTACCGGACAAAATGCTTTTGAGCAGGCAAAGCAGTTTACAGCCGCAACGGAAGTTAATGCCTTAGCCGTAACAAAACTCGATGGTACTGCGAAAGGAGGAGTGGTGATCGGGATTTCTGATCAGTTTCAAATTCCTGTAAAATATATCGGCGTTGGTGAAAAGATGACTGATTTACAGTTCTTTAACGGAGCTGAATTTGTAGATTCTTTCTTTAAAAAAAGGTAAAGTATAGGTGATGTAGTTTGAATCCAATGTGTTTTAATTAGTAAATTTTTATTTTTAGAGCCAATTTATATGATTTATATCATTTTGGTCTTATGTTTGATATTTAGTCAACAATAATAATTACTTAATATTAACATTAAAAATTTTAAAACTATGGGAATTTTAACTTGGATCATTTTTGGTCTTATCGCAGGAGCTATTGCAAAATTCATTATGCCGGGGAATCAGGGAATGGGTTGGTTACTCACCATTGTACTAGGAATCATAGGTGCTTATGTCGGTGCATTTGTCGGCCAGCTCTTAGGTTTGGGTGATGTAACAGGATTCAACATCGGAAGTATGTTTTTGGCTGTTGCAGGTGCCTTAATTGTTTTGTGGATTTACGGAATGGCCACCAAACGAGGTTAACCAAATAACTAAAAATTTAAAATCCCGCTCTGATTTTCAGAGCGGGATTTTTTGTTAGATTTCCCTAAAGGATTTAATCAATTTTAATTTCAAAAGGCATTTTCATCATTACGCCCTGCTGTAATTTCGGATTGGTTATTTGTTCAAATAGTCTGTAATTTTCTGTGCCGATTTTATTTTTAATCACTCTTGCAGAAATTTCATCTTCATCCAGATTTTTAAATAGTTGCTCGAACTGGCTCATTTTCTTTGGGTAAGCAGTTACGCTATAATCTTTCAGCTTTGCTTTTTGTGCTGCGAAATTGATCGCATCCTGTAATGTGCCCAATTCATCAACCAGACCGATTTCCTTCGCACGGCTTCCGCTCCAGACTCTTCCGCCACCGATTTCATCAATTTGGGCAAATGACTTTTTGCGGTTTTCTGTTACAAAATGTACAAATCGTTTATACGTTTTTTCTACGCTTTTGGTTAAAATGGTTACGCCACCTGGAGTAACCCCGTTTACGAAGGAGTACATATTAGAATTCGCATTGGTAGTGACCGGGTGAGATGTTAGGCCGTTTTTGTTTGCAGCTTCTTTAAAGTAAGGAATCATCCCGAATACTCCGATAGACCCAGTCAAGGTATTTGGTTCGGAGTAGATTTTATCTGCGGCCATCGCAATGTAGTATCCACCTGAGGCAGCGTAATCACCGAAAGAGACTGTAATGGGTTTTTTCTTTTTCATCTGTTCCAGTTCGAACAGGATTTCATCAGACGCGTTTGCGCTTCCGCCGGGAGAGTTTATTCTGAGGACGACTGCTTTTACTTTGTCATTATCTGCTATTTTTTTTATTTCTTTTACGAAATTATCTGCATAGATATTTTGGTATCCTTCGCCGTTATAGATTGCTCCGGATGCGTAAAGTACTGCAATCTGGTCCTCTTTTTTAGAAGAGTCGTCACTGAAAGAGTGGATGTATTTTTTAAATGATACTTTGGTGAGTTTGTCTTTTTTTGCCAGATTCAGTTTTGTTTTAATCATTTGATCGTACTCGCTTTTCTGCATTAACTTATCTGCTAATTTATAAGTTAAACTAAGATCAGGAATTGCTCCATAAAGACTGTCAACAACTGTTTTGAACTGTGCAGGATCAATTTTCCGTGAACTGGCGATTTTCTGTGAATTGACGGACCAGATATCATTTAATAAAGTTGAAAGCTGTTCTTTGTTTTCCGGCGACATATCATCTCTCATAAATGGTTCTACAGCGGATTTGTATTTTCCGTGTCTGATGATTTCTATTCCGATTCCGTATTTATCGGCGAAGCTTTTCATGTATAAAACTTCGGTTGATAATCCTTTTAAATCGATTCCGCCAGCCGGATTTAGAATGTATTGGTCAGCAACGGAACCAAGATAATAAGCGGCCTGGGAAACCACATTGCCGTAAGCATAGACGAATTTTCCACTTTTCTTAAAATCTTGCAGAGCGCCGCGAATGTCATCCAACTGAGTAAGGCCAGCATGGATTCCATCAGTCTCGATACTTATCCCTTTGATTTTATCATCAGATTTTGCTTTTTTAATGGCCTCAAGCATATCGAATATTAAAATATTTTTCGGCTTATCACCAAAGGCAAACATCTCATTCTGATCTTCCGTAGGGCTATCGATGATGTTGGTTTTAAAATCAAGGGTGAGTATAGTATTGTCTTTAATGTTAGGTTTTTGTTCACCGCTTAATGCGCTTGCTGCAATCATCATTATTAAAAACAGTGAAAACACGGCGGCTATAATAATAATAGCCACTATATTTGCCATAACATTTTTAAAAAAACTCTTCATAATTTAAATATTTCTACGATATGTCGCAACATGAGGTCACTTTGTTACTCGGAAGCAATTTAGGAAATCCTGAACATAATATTGGGGTAGCCCTCCTTAGAATAGAGGAAGAGATTGGTGAGGTTTTAAGGAAAAGTGAGGTCTTGATTACCGACCCTGTAGAGTTTGTTAGTAATAATATTTTTTGTAATATTGCATTAGTAATAAAAACACAATTTTCTCCTATAAAACTCTTAAATTATGTGAAATTAATTGAGAGACAGATGGGAAGGTGCGATGATACATTGATTTCAGGAGAGTACCAAGACAGAGTAATCGATATAGATGTAGTGTTTTTCGGTAATCTCAATTTCTGTTGTAAGGAATTAAAAATTCCGCATCACAAGCATTTATATCAACGTGAATTTTCTAGGAAATTGTTAGGTGAGCTATCGAAACACTAAAAACAACAATATGAAATTAAATTTATTATTAGCACTAGCAATACCCATTGCTTTTTGCGCGCAGAAGAATTCTGTTGCCGACACTCTTGGGAATTATCCCAACGCTTATTCCTCCGGATCCGCAAACATCAAACCTTTTGATAATTCATCAAGGATGTTTCGTGACTGGTCTGTTTCAGTAGGGGGTGGAGGTGCATTTATGCATAGTGCAGACGTTAATTCCTTTTACGATGGCAAAGTTGATTTTGGTTGGAATGCTTACGGAAGTTTAGATAAACAGATTTCTCATACCTTCGGATTGAGTTTGCTTTATCAAACGGGTAAGACCAATCAAAAAGCCCTGTTACCAGGAGCTGCAGGAGTAGCCGCAGGCGTGGCCACTGCTTACACAAAATATCATCAGGTTTCTGTCTTAGGTGATATTAATTTTTCTAATTTAATGCGTCGTACCGATAATCATTCGCCTTATAGATGGGCTTTGCATGGTTACGGCGGAGTTGGTCTTCAAGCGTATAACACCTTGTTATTAGATAATGATATGTCGAGATGGAGTACGACCCCAAACAGAATCCCTATCGAAATCGATCAAAAATTAGGCTTCGACAGTTTTTTTTTCCAAGTTGGAACGGGCGTGAAATACAATGCTTCTAAACTGATTGATATTGAAGCCAGAGCAATGTATATTTTTTCCGGTGACGACTCTTTCGATGGCGGTGGTTACGCAAGAAATTCCCGCCCGCCCTATAATGCGATAAAATCTGGTTCCTCTGATAATATGTTCAGCGTTAACCTGGGATTATCTTTTAAATTAGGAAAATATGATACTCATCTCGCATGGTTTGATCCTTTGCAGAATATTAATAACAGAATATATGTTTTAGATCATGCTGCAACGGATTTTGTAGTATGTGAAAAAGGTGATTTAGACAATGATGGGGTTTGTGACGATTGGGACAGACAGCTTGGTACTCCTGCAGGAGCGAGAGTGGATGGAGCTGGTGTTGCTTTGGATATGGATCTGGACGGCGTCATCGATCTGTATGATAAATGTGTCACTGTGCCGGGGCCGGTTGAGAATAACGGCTGCCCAATTAATGTGAATCCAAAATAAAAAGAATTAAATGTTGTATCTGACAACAATGAAGCTACCTTATTAATTGAGTATCCAATATTAATATGTAAAAAGGCTTGGAGAGCTTAAAAATAATGTGAAAAAATTGTGTTTACAAATAACATTTTTGTAAAATCTCCGCGTTAAATTTTTGCATCATTACTAAAAACGGATATTTATAAACTTAAAAAAAAACAAACGATATGAAACTAAATTTAACAAGTATTGCATTAGCGCTCGTATTGCCTACAGCGGTTTTTGCGCAGGATTCCATTACCAGTTCCACTGGTAATTATCCTAATCCTTATACTTCAGGATCGGCAACAGTATCACCTTTTACGCAAGAGTCAAAAAGATTTAATGACTGGGCTGTGTCGGCTGGTGCTGGGGTTCCACTGATGCAATCGTCTGACCTTACTTCCATCAAAAGTTACGGAGCGGGAAAAAATCTTTTTGGTTGGTCTGCTTACTTAAGTGTTGACAAAGCAATTACCCATGCTTTTGGTCTTAAACTTCAGTATGATAAAGGGGAATCAAGACAGGGATTTGTAAATACAAAAGATCATGTTGCTTCACCAAGTGGTGATGGAGCAAGAACACAATATGATGCGCTTTCTATTATCGGGGATGTTAACTTTTCAAATCTTTTGAGAAGAATAGATAATAAATCTCCTTTTAGATGGGCGCTTCACGGATATGCAGGCGCGGGTACGCTGGCTTATAGAGCGTACAGACAAGATGCCGGGCCTGTTTATAATCAGAGTTTAGTTACAGAAGTTAAACCATTTAAGTTTGGAAGTTTGTTTGGTCAAGCCGGTGCCGGTTTAAAATACCGGGCTACAAAATCCCTAGATCTTGAAGCAAGAGGGATGTATGTGGTGACCGGAGATGATGCTTTTGATGGCGCACGTACCAATACGATAAATGATAATGTTTCCGATAACTTAATTAATATTACCTTAGGAGCAACATTGAATTTAGGAAGACACGAATCTCACCTTTTCTGGCATGATCCATTGCAGGAAATTTATTATAAATTAGATGTATTGGCTGATAAAAACCAGGATGTTGAAGTTTGTAAAAAAGGAGATGCTGATAATGACGGAGTTTGTGATGACTGGGACAGACAGCTTAATACACCTTTAGGGGCAAGAGTTGATGGTGCAGGTGTTGCTCTCGATGCAGATTTAGACGGCGTAATCGACTTGTATGATAAGTGCGTAACTGTTCCGGGACCTGTTGAAAATAACGGTTGTCCATGGGATTTAAAATCTACTGTTTCTGATGAGACCAGAACATTGGAAGGGATTGAGTTTGATTTTGATTCAGACCGGATTCTTCCATCTAATACTCCAATCTTGAACAATGCAGTTAATTATATTAATTCATCTGAAGGTTCTTACTATGTAATCGGAGGTGCAGATGCCAGAGGCACCAATGCTTACAACCAGAAATTGTCTGAGCGAAGAGCGAATAATGTTAAAAATTATTTGATCAAAAACGGCGTGAATTCAGGTAAATTAGATGCGATAGGCAGAGGTGAAACCAACCTTAAATATCCAGAATGTGATCCTGCAACCAAATGTCCGGAATGGAAAAATAGAGCGAACAGAAGAGTTTACTTTGAAGCAAAGTAATTCTCTAAGCGCTTCTAAATACTAAAGAAAAAGCCACGTTAGCCGTGGCTTTTCTTGTTTTATGCCATCTATTTCAGTAATTTTACTCAATGATTTCTAGCCAGGATTTTGAAAAATTAAAACAGCAGACCTTAAAGCATTTTTGGGGTTACGATACCTTTCGGGATTCGCAGGAAACAATCATTAATTCAATTATTTCCGGCAAAGATACCTTGGCCCTGCTCCCAACAGGTGGCGGGAAATCACTTTGTTATCAACTTCCGGCTTTGGTTTTAGAAGGAACCTGTCTGGTGATATCTCCGCTTTTGGCTTTGATGAAGGATCAGGTTTATCAAATGAAAAATATCGGCATTGAAGCTGAATATCTCTCGTCGGAACTGGATGAATACGATGCCGAAATTATTTTTAACCGTTGCAAAGACGGCTTGACCAAATTACTGTACATTTCTCCCGAACGACTAACCAACAGGTTATTTCTTCAAAATTTAGAAGAAATTCAGATTTCATTTATTGCCGTAGACGAAGCGCACTGTATTTCGGAATGGGGGCAGGATTTCCGGCCGAGTTATCAGCATATCAAAGCCTTTAGAAATCAGTTAAAAAATATTCCCTGCATTGCATTAACTGCAACCGCGACTCCAAAAGTTTTACAGGAAATACAGTTGAAACTCAATCTGAAAAACCCGGCAATCTTTCAGAAAAGTTTTAGAAGAAGTAATCTTAAAATTGTCTCCGATGAAATTGCTGACAAATATGAAAGAATTCGAAATCTCCTGAAATATAATAATTCATCAGGAATTATCTATGTCAGAACCCGGAAAGAAGCCGAAGAACTTACCGCTTTTCTTCACCGAAATCAGATCACGAATGTCGATTTCTTTCACGCCGGGATTCCGGTAAAAGAAAAAAATGCGAAACAAAACCGTTGGCTTCAAAGTCAAAACCAGGTTTTGATCTCTACCAATGCATTCGGGATGGGAATCGATAAAGATAATGTGCGGTTCATTATCCATTTTTCTCCCGCGGCATCCATAGAAAATTATTATCAGGAAATCGGCCGAGCTGGTCGGGATGGCTCAGTTTCCTATGCTTTTCTACTTTGGAATGAACAGGAATTAAAGAATTTTGATCAAATTTTAATCAATCAAATTCCGTCGAAAGCAGAATTTCAGAATATTGTATCTTACTTGTATTCAACCTTTCAAATTGCTGAGAATGATTTGCCGGAAAATGTATTTCAGCTTCATATTCAAAGGATTCAGAAATTTACAAAAGTGTCTTTAGCAAAGATTAGAAATGTTCTTCAGTTTTTGCACCATCAGGAAATTATTTTTTATAATTATCAAAATTCTCTTTCATCACTTGAGCTAAAAATTGCGCCTGATGAAATCGATTTATTGCCAAAAAAAGACGCCTATTTTATCGAACTCTTATTGAGGGCTCTTTCGGGACTCACCACGCACAAAGTAATGTTCAGCGAAAAATCACTGAGTACCAAAATCGAGTCGGATCCTCATTTGATTAAAGAGCGACTTCGGGAACTGCAGCATCAGGGACATCTGGATTATATCGATGGCGCTTTGTCGAGTGTTAAGTTTTTGAAACACCGAGATCAGCGGGCAATAGAAGGAAAGTACTGGAATCTTTTTGCCCAGATCCAGAAAAACAAAATTCAGAAATGGGAGGAAATGAAATTTTTTGTCCAGAATAGTGAGTTTTGTAAAATGAAATTGATTTTATCTTATTTCGGTGAGAAAAATGTGAAAAACTGCGGACATTGCTCGGTTTGTGAACAACAGAAAGAAACGGTTTTCGGACGGGATGTTTCGAGAGAAATTTTAGAAATTTTGAAAAATGGTCCTGCAAATGTAGAAGAGATTTCCATTAAACTGAATTATTTTGTCAAAGAAAATATTTTAGAAAATCTGATTCACCTGCTCGATTCAGGTAAAGTAAAAATGCTCAATTTTAGAACATACTGTTACAATCACGATTAAAAGTGAATTGTTATTTATTAAATATCCTCAATTATATATTCAATGAAATCATTAAAAGTTATATTTTTCGGAACTCCGGAATTTGCAAAAACTTCCTTAGAAGCGATTCACCAATCCTCTCACGAAGTTGTGGGTGTGGTAACTGTTGCAGATAAAGCGAGCGGACGCGGACAGAAAATTCATCAGTCTGCAGTAAAAGAATTCGCCGTTGAAAATAACTTACCGGTTTTTCAACCCGAGAAATTAAGAGATCCTGAATTTTTAGAAGCGCTAGAGAAACTCAATGCCGACGTTTTTGTCGTGGTAGCATTTCGGATGATGCCCAAGATTTTATTTGAAATGCCGGAAATGGGAACATTTAATCTGCACGCCTCATTGCTTCCGGATTATCGTGGTGCGGCTCCGATTAATTATGCCGTTATTAATGGTGAGAAAAAAACGGGAGCGACTACTTTCTTTATTAATGAAAAAATTGATGAGGGAAATATTCTTCTGCAACAGGAACTCGAAATTTCACCTGAAGAAAATGCCGGCGAACTGCACGACCGTTTAATGGAAATGGGTGCGGAACTCGTCGTAAAAACCCTCGATGGACTGTCTGAAAACTCAATTCAGGAGAAGCCGCAACCGATTGTGGAACATCCAAAAAATGCTTTTAAAATTTTCAAAGAAGACACCCGAATTCAATGGAATCAAAACGCAGAAACCGTTCATAATTTCATCCGTGGAATGTCGCCTTATCCTGCTTCTTTTACGACCATTAAAATTGGAGAAGACGAAAAATTTTTAAAAATATTTAAAGGAAAATTTGAAAAGACGGAACATGATAAAACTCCGGGAACTTTAGAAATAGATAAACATCAATTCAAAATTTTCACAAAAGACGGTTTTTATTTCCCGCAAGAAGTTCAGCTGGAAGGGAAAAAAAGAATGTCTTTGAAGGATTTCTTAAATGGTTTTCAGCATTTCGATCATATTTCGATGGCTTAATTTAATTTCTGTTTTTTAATAAAATCCAGCCTTTATAGGAAACCGGTAAATTGGTGTCAGGCTCGGTCCAGTTTAGGATGTACCAATATGTTCCGGTCGGAAGAACGCTGCCGTTCATTTTTCCGTCCCAGATATAAGGAGTTTTCTGCGAGATAAAAACTTGATTTCCGTAGCGGTCGAAGATTTCAATTTTTACGTCTTTTTTAATGCTTAAATCAGAATAGTCCAAAACGTCATTTTTGCCGTCTGCGTTGGGCGTAATGACATTAATTAAATTGAGAATTAAAAATTCTTTTTGAACAGTTTCGCAATTCTGTGCGTCTTTCACATAAACTTTACGGAGTCCGCGTGGAATATTTGTCAAAGTATTGTAACTCTGGAAAGTAATATTATCCAAAGAATATTGATAAGGTGGGTTTCCGCCATTTACAAAAACGGTGGCGGTATTTCCGGTGACTTCTACATTGGTAATTTGCGGAAGTTCAGAATGTAATACATTAACTTCTTGTTGTAAGAAACAGCCATTTAAAGATTTTAATTGCACAAAATATTTACCAATACCAACATTATTAATGGAATTAACAGAATCACCTTCAGCAATAATTTCACCATTTTCGCGCATCCATTTGTAATAAGCAAAGATGTCTTCTACTTCTAATCTTGTTGTCGAATTTGGACAAATTATTTGATCTATAAGAAACGCAGATTTCTTTGGAGTTTTAAAATTAATGGTTTCAACTGGTGTGTCGCATTCGCTACTTTCAGTACGAACATAAATGGTTGTATCTTCGCTATATTGAATGGTGTCGATTGTATTATCGTTTCCTTCAATTGCATCTGTTTCATATCGATAGTATTTTACCTTAAAGTAGGATTTGTAATTTGAAATGATTTGGCTATTTAATTGTTGAAGGTAAATTGCGATAGGTTTTCCTTCATTATAGTTGCAAAAAGAATTGTTCGGATTGTAGATCGGTTTTTCCGCATATTCAATTTTGATAGACCCCTTTAATTTACAACCTCGGTCATCGATCAACACCTCGTAAGTGCCTGCGTCACGAACAGTGTACAATGGATTGGTAGCACCAGTAATGATGCCTTGGGCATTATACCACTGATATGTTGCCCCGGGAGCGGTGATCGAAGCATCTAATTGTGTCGTAGATCCTTCACAAAGTGCCGTTTGGGAAGAGATAACAAGGTCTGCTCCTAGATCTTTTATTCCCACAAAACTGCCGGCTTTTAGAAAAACTGCCGAGTCATAGAGTCCATTTCCTTCATCGGCAATAACGAGTTTAAGATGGTACTTAACCCCTGGAATAATATCGGTAATTGCATTTAAAATTTTGGTCTGGCCATTAAAATTTGTTGGACTTTCATATGGGTTGTATTGTGCGAAATATTGTTCATTAATTGCGGCGCATAACCCTCCAGGACCTCTTACAGTGCTAGATTTTATAGGAATGTTAGTGCCCGGAATTACGGCTAGATTTCTGTACGAATCTGAACTCCCAGCCTCTTTAATTAAAAAAGCAAATCCATCGGTAAAATTACATTGAGATCCTTTACCATCTACCAAATATTGCTCTGAGGCAAAGAGATATTCAAAGCTAATTCTATTGGTATTAGTCGCCGTAAAATCAAATTCTAGTATCGTTGCATTATAGGTACTGCTAACATTCAAGGCATCTTCTAAATCTCTGTCTCCGATCCAACGAGAGTCATTTCCGCTTTGGATGTAATCGTTCGGTCCTGGTGCGGTTAATGCATCACCTGTAGAAAGAAGAATTCCTTTCTCCATCTCAAAGGCACTGCCCGTTCGATCAAAATATCCGTAGCTCTTTTTTCCATTGCCAAAATCCCATCCCGAAATACTTACATTTTCAACGGAGATACAACTGGAACTTTGATTTCCAAAAAATACCTCTTTAACCAATTGTTCCGGAGTGTAAGTTTGGGTGTCAACCGAAATATATTGAGCGTTTAATGAAATGATCGATATTGTAAGGACAAACGTTAAAAAATATTTTAAAAGATAATTATTTCTCATACATAAAAATGGTTACAAAATTACTGCTTATAACCCGAAAAAAAAATCTCTTTCTAAAAATAGAAAGAGATTTTAATTATAATGAAGTTCGGGAAATTAAGTAAGGCTCGCTCTGATATATCCTACAACTTTCAAATCGCTGTTGATTGATTTTACATAATCAGCAACTGATACGCTTGAATCTTTGATGAAAGACTGGTGTACCAAAGTGTTGTCTTTGTAGAACCTCTGCATTTTTCCTTTAAGGATATTGTCGATAATGTTAGCAGGTTTTCCTTCTTTAGTCAATAATTCTCTTTCGATTTCTAATTCTTTATCAATCGTTTCCTGGGAAACCATCGTTTCATCCAAAGCGATTGGGTTCATTGCAGCAACCTGCATAGAAACAGATTTTGCAACTTCTGCAGCTCCATCTACATTTGCAGATAAAGAAGTAATAGCAGCAATTTTATTTCCAGCATGAATATAAGCTCCTAAGAAAGGTCCTTCGATTCTTTCGAAAGCACCGATTTCGATTTTTTCACCGATAATTCCTGTTTGCTCGATTAATTTTTCAGCAACAGTCATTCCGTGGAAATCAGAAGCTAAAAATTCTTCTTTGTTTGCATAGAAAATAGCCTGTTCAGCCAGTTCGTGAGCTAACTCTACGAAGCTGTCATTTTTTCCAACGAAATCTGTTTCACAATTCAAAGCGATAATTGCTCCCATGGTGTTGTCCTGGTTTACTTTCGCAATTACTGCACCTTCATGAGAATCTCTGTCTGCTCTGTTTGCTGCAACTTTCTGTCCCTTTTTTCTTAGGTTTTCGATGGCTTTATCGAAATCTCCATCAGCTTCAACCAACGCTTTTTTGCAGTCCATCATTCCTGCGCCTGTAATGTTTCTTAATTTAGCTACATCTGCAGCAACTGGTGTATACATATTCTTGTTTTTTTTATTAAAAATTGATTAAGTTAGCTAATGTTTTTAAGCGTTGCAAAGATAATAAATTTCGCACAAACTAAAAAGTACAATTTTCCGTTATTCCTAAAATGTAGAATTCTAAAAATTAATTCATTGATGAGAAAATCTATCTGTTTCTTATTGCTATTTATTTCATTTTTCTCTTACGCCCAGTCGAAATATACTGTCGGTCAGGTCGAGAAAAGTACCGATGTACAGGTCATTGCCAATTTTATTAAATTCAATCCTGATCATCCCAGAACTCCAGAGTTTAAAAGGAAGCTTTTCGCGGTGATGAACAACGACAAAACACCGGTTCAGCAGGCTAAAGTTGCGAAACCTACAATTACACCGGTCAATAAAACGACCCTTAAAAATGAAGTAAAAAAAGAGGTTGCGAAAAATGGTTCGAATGCCAACCATAAGGGAACTGAAGATTTATTGAATCATCTTTTCAATAATGATCCCAGCAGCAAAACCGCTTATGTGCTGATCAAAAATAAGTCGAAATGTAATTTGATTGTGAAACTCAGCGGAAAGAAATTTTATAACCTCAATATTCCGGCAAATAACGAAAACTTCATTATGGTAGAAAAAGGCAGTTATTCTATTACCACCATGGTTTGCGATGCAAAATATTCTTCGGCTAAAAATATTGCAAAAGATATTGTGATCACGCTGAATGCTCCGAAATAAAAATTTATTTTGAGAATTGATGGAATTCTTCTGTAAGTTTCAGATACTCGTCTGTATATTTTCTCGGAGATTTCTCAATGACGAAATCTGAATGATTGGCTTCTTTTTTCTGCAGTCCAAATTCTAAAATCAGTCGTTTAGGTTTAGCATCTCTGATGCCGTAAATCTGTATTCTTTTGTTTAAATACAGCGATTTTTGGGAACAATATTCTTCAAACAATACTCCGGAGTCAAAAGGGATAATGACCGAAAGCAACCCTTTTTCAGATAATAAATCCGATGATTTTTCAACTAAAAACCCGAAGGAAAGTTCAGTTTGCTGTCTCGCGGTAATGTCTTTTTGGGACGCGTTTTCTTCAAAATAAGGAGGATTCGATACAATTAAATCGTATTTTTCTTTTGAATTAAACTTTTTATAATCCTGCAGAAAAACCTTTACTCTGTTTTGGAATGGTGAGTTTTCGAAGTTTTCTGCGGCGAGCGCTACTGCATTTTCATTAATGTCGATGGCATGGATTTCTGCCTGAAGATTTCTTTGGGCCAGCATCAGTGAGATCAAGCCTGTTCCTGTACCCACTTCCAGAATGTTTTTCGCGTTGTTTACCGTAGAAGCGGCACCGAGCAAAACACCGTCTGTTCCAACACGAAATACCTTTTTCGATTGCTGAATGCTGAATTGTTTAAAATGAAAAGGTTTCACTGAAAGTAGTAGATTTTGGTATTTTTCACAAAAATAGCGGCTCGGAATTGTACTGCGTCCCGCGCTGATGATTTAGTTATTTTGAACGGATTTCATGTTGTTTGGAAGTGAAATGGTAAAAGTCGATCCTTTTCCAAGTTCAGATTTCACTGAGATTTCACCTTTATAATCTTCCACCATTTTACGGACCATCGTTAATCCCAATCCCATTCCGCTCGACTTTGAAGTGAAATTAGGTTCGAAAATCCGGTTGTAGTGATCTTCGGAAATACCGACACCATTGTCTTCTACGGTGATGATAATCCTTTTTTGCCGTTGTTCTACATCTACATTAATAATATTTTCACGTTCATCATCGGTTGCCTGTCTCGCATTAGAAACCAGATTGGTGATGATTCTGGACAAATATATTTTATCCATTTCGATCATTATTTTTTCTTTATTGGTGTGGAAATATATTTTTTCGTCGCTGAAAATATTAATAATGTTTTTTATTTCCTTATTAAGGTTAAAAACCTCGTTATTCTTTTCGGGCAACTGGGCAAACTGAGAAAAAGCATTTGCAACTGTGGCAACCAAATCAATTTGATCTACCATTGTTTTGCTCAGATGTTTTACTTTATCATATATTTTCGGGTCATTCGGGTCAAATTTTCTTTCAAAATTCTGAATGGTCAGTTTCATCGGTGTTAAAGGATTCTTTACTTCATGAGCAACCTGTTTCGCCATTTCGCGCCAGGCTTCCTCTTTATCTTTAAAACTAAGCCGTTCTTTCTGTTCCTTAATCTGCAGAATCATTTTATTATAGGCTTTTACCAGTTGATTCAATTCATCATTCTGGTAATAGCGGATGGGTTGCGGATCATTTTCGAAAAGAGTGATTCTATTGATAAGGTCAGAAAATTTGGTGACCGCTCTGGTTAAGTGATTCGAGATAATCCAGCTCAGCCAGACTCCAAATCCAATCACAAAAAGATTAACAATGAAAATGTAATTGAGGTATTTGTTGAAGACGCTTACATACGAGGCATCGTTGTGATGATAAGGGAAATATACAATAGCAATCGGCTCCAGCATATTGTTTTTCAGAATCATATAGGAAGAGGTTACGTTGGAACCCGTTTTCGGATCGTAGTTTTGAAAATCAACTCTTTTGTCACTTTTCAAAACCTGATTGATCACTTCTAAGGAAAGTTTTTTGTTGGGAATAAGATTAATGTCTTTATTAGAAATTACAAAATTCCCGTTCAAGTCATAAATGATAATGTCCTGATTGTTGATATCTGCGATTTCGAAAATTGCGTTGGACAAGATTTTCGGTAAATCGTTGGTTTGCACCTGGGTGTGACTTACCGCGTAATCGAGGGCAGACATGAGCGATTCGGCTCTTTTCTGCAAATCGGTTCTGCTTTGTTCGGTCGCATTGTTCTTTAAAATAAAATAGGATAAAGTTGAAGAGCCTGTGATGCTGAGAAAGCAAATCAGCAGAAAACCCCAGAAGACTCTATTTCTTAAACTAAAACCTTTGTATTTAGAGAACGGCATTTTTTTTCATCAATTTATTAACATATTTTCCGATGATATCGAATTCCAGATTTACGGTGTCGCCCACTTTCAGCGTTTTCATATTGGTGAATTCCCAAGTGTAGGGAATGATCGCAACTGAAAAATCATCGGAGCCACTCTCGGCAACAGTTAAACTAATGCCGTTTACCGTAATGGAACCTTGCGGAACAGTTGTGTATTCATCGGTGTTTTCGTAGGAGATAGTGATGAGAAAACTTCCGTCTTTGTCTTGTATTTTCTCTACAATACCCGTTTTGTCAACATGACCCTGAACCAGGTGACCATCTAGCCGTCCATCGAACTTCAAACACCGTTCCAAATTCACTTCAGTGCCGATCTTCCACTTGCCGAGATTCGTTTTTTCTAAAGTTTCATCAATGGCGGTGACCCGATAGTGGGTTTCTGTAATTTCGACAACAGTTAAACAGCAGCCGTTGTGCGCGAGACTTTGGTCAATTTTTAATTCCTGGGTGAAAGGACAGTTTAAAATAAAATCGATATTGCTTTCGTTATGATTGATCGCTTCTACAATCCCGGTTGCTTCTACAATTCCTGTGAACATGTTTTTGATATTTTTTAAGAGAAAAGATGAACTGAAAATCAATTAATTCCTTAGAATTAAAATAAAGTAATAGTAGTTAATCCTAATTTGTTAAATTTGTAAAATTCTATTAATTTTCAAAGATAATAAAAATGAGTCCGAAACAATATAAAATAAAAGTGGGAATTTCTATCGGTGATTACAATGGAATCGGTCCGGAAATTATCATGAAATCTCTGAAAGATAAATCTATTACCGATTTTTTTACGCCCATTATATTTGGTTCGGGAAAACTGTTTACCTATCAGAAAAACATTTTCAAACTTCAGCATAATTTTAATTATATCACAGAAGTTGCACAGGCGCAGGACGATAAAATAAACATGGTGAATCTCTGGAAAGACAATGTGAATGTAAATCTAGGCACTCCAACTGAAGAATCTACCCGAATGGCAATCGATTCTTTGGAAGCCGCGACCAATGCTTTGATAAATGGTGAAATTGATGTTTTGGTTACCGCTCCCATTAACAAAGAGGAGATGATGAAACACGGTTTTCAGCATGCAGGACACACCGGTTATCTGGAAGAGAAATTTGGCAAAAAAGGCCTGATGTTTTTAGTGACAAATGATTTAAAAGTTGCGGTCTCTACACATCATATTCCGCTTGCCAGCGTTGCGGAAAATATTTCTAAGGAGAAGATCAAAAAACAAATCAAACTTTTGAATCAGTGTTTAATTGAGGATTTCTGCATCGAAAGACCAAAAATCGCAGTGTTGGGTTTGAATCCGCATGCGGGCGATGGCGGAACGATCGGCAGAGAAGAAATCGAAATCATAGAGCCGGCAATCCGAGAATTGTTTGATAATGGCGTTTTGGCCTTTGGACCTTATCCTGCAGACAGCTATTTTCAACCTGGTAAATATAAAAATTTCGATGCAGTTTTGGCCATGTATCATGATCAGGGTTTAGCGCCGTTTAAAACACTGGCTTACGAAGAAGGGGTAAATTACACCGCCGGCTTGCCTTATGTCAGAACTTCTCCCGATCATGGCGTTGCTTATGATATTGCCGGTAAAAATATTGCGGATGAACAGAGTTTTACCGAGGCAATTTTCATGGCCATCAAAATCTTCAATAACAGAAAAGAATATAATGACTTAATAACCAATCGGATGCAGCCGCGTAGAAGCTCTTCTGCTAACAGCCCCGATGAGGATCTGCCGGTTGATCGAGCCTAGTAAATACGCCCGGAAAATATTTACTACAGATTTGTTTAAGATTAATTTGTAATATTAAAAAAAATGCATATTTTTGCACACTCATTTTATGGACAAGTTTAGAAACTACGATATTGAGTTTTCGGGACTAAAAAACGGAAAACACCAGTTCAGGTTTGAGATAGATAAGAAGTTCTTTCAACTTTTCGATACTGAACAAGAATTTACAGAGCCTAGAATAGTTGCTGATGTCCTTATGGATAAGCATACTACTTTTTTAGAGCTTTGGATTAAAACTTCAGGGACGGTTAATTTAGTTTGTGATATTTCAAACGAACATTTTGACTATCCGATAGCACATGAAATTGAAGTTTTGGTAAATTTTGGGGAAGAATATGATGACAGCGATATTGATGTGATTACCATTCCAAGAACGGATCACGCTTTCAATGTTTCGCAGCTGATTTATGAAGATGTGATGCTGTCGATCCCAATGAAGAAAGTTTCGCCTAATCTTTCAGAGGAAGATTTAGAAATTCTGGAAAAGTTCAGTCCAAAAGATATTATTGAAGAAGAACCGGAAATTGACCCACGGTGGGAAGCATTGAAAAAATTAAAAGATTAAAAATTAAATAGTTTAAAATGATGAGAATTGAGAAATCAAATACTCATCGCTCATCAAATTAAAAAATTATAAGAAATGGCACATCCAAAGAGAAGACAATCGTCAACAAGAAGAGATAAAAGAAGAACACACTACAAAGCAGTAGTTCCTCAATTGGCAAAAGATGCAACATCAGGTGAAATGCACTTGTATCACAGAGCACACTGGCATGAAGGTAAATTATACTACAGAGGGAAAGTAGTAATAGAAAAAGAAGTAGAAACTGCAGAAGAGAATTAGGCTTAAAATCTAATGAAAACTCTGTTTTTATACAAAAACCACTCAATTTTTTCAATTTTGAGTGGTTTTTTATTGTTTTTTAGTATCTTTGACATAATAAACAAATACCAATTATATGGACATTAAAGACATCCAAAATCTTATAAAATTTGTTTCTAAAGCTGAGGTTTCAGAAGTAAAATACAAAACTAAAGATTTCGAAATCACCATTAAAACTCCGCTTGCAGGAAGCGAAATGAATTATATGGGTTCACCTGCAGTTTATCACACTGCGCCGCAGCAAGCGCCTGCTTCAGCACCAGTTGCTGCAGTTGTTGCTGCACCATCTGCACCGTTGGAAGACGACAGTAAATTTATTACCATCAAATCGCCAATGATTGGCACGTTCTACAGAAAGCCAGCTCCAGACAAGGATCTATTTGTAAATGTGGGGGACGAAGTTACTGAAGGAAAAGTAGTTTGTGTCATTGAAGCAATGAAATTATTCAACCAAATCGAATCTGAAGTTTCCGGGAAAATAGTGAAAGTTCTGGTAGACGATGCAACTCCTGTAGAATACGATCAACCGCTATTTTTAGTTGATCCTTCTTAAGTAATTTTAAATGATAAATTATATATTTTAGATGAGAATTCATTTGAAATAATTTAAAATTTAAGATTCAAAATTTAAAATTCTTAACAAGATGTTCAAAAAAATACTAATCGCCAACCGCGGCGAAATTGCAATGCGAATTCTTCGTACCTGCAAAGAAATGGGAATTAAAACCGTTGCCGTGTATTCTACTGCAGATAAGGACAGTCTCCATGTGAGGTTTGCTGATGAAGCAGTTTGTATCGGACCGCCGATGAGCAAAGATTCTTATCTTAAAATACCCAATATTATTTCAGCAGCGGAAATTACCAATGCTGATGCAATTCATCCCGGTTACGGATTTTTGTCAGAAAATGCAAATTTCTCCAGAATCTGTCAGAAAAACGGGATCAAATTTATTGGTGCATCTCCTGAACAGATCGACAGAATGGGTGACAAAGCGAATGCTAAAGCAACGATGAAAGAAGCTGGGGTGCCATGCGTTCCAGGTTCAGAGGGTCTTATTGATTCTTACGAACATGCTGTCGAACTCGCCAAAGAAGTCGGATACCCCGTAATGATTAAAGCGACTGCCGGTGGTGGTGGAAAAGGAATGCGCGCCGTTTGGAAAGAAGCGGATATGAAGCAGCTCTGGGAATCTGCAGTCCAGGAAGCGGTCGGCGCTTTCGGAAATGGCGGAATGTACATGGAAAAACTCATTGAAGAACCACGTCATATTGAGATCCAGATTGCTGGTGACCAGTATGGAAGGGCATGTCATTTATCAGAAAGAGATTGTTCCGTACAAAGAAGAAATCAGAAGTTAACTGAAGAAACTCCGTCGCCGTTCATGACCGATGAACTTCGTCAGAAAATGGGTGATGCTGCTGTAAAAGCTGCAGAATATATCGGATATGAAGGAGTAGGAACCATCGAGTTTTTGGTTGATAAAAACCGTGATTTCTATTTTATGGAAATGAATACCAGAATTCAGGTAGAGCACCCAATTACAGAACAGGTTGTAGATTTTGATTTAATTAGGGAACAAATTCTTTTAGCGTCCGGAACTGCTATTTCAGGGATTAATTATTTCCCGAAGCTGCATTCCATTGAATGTAGAATCAATGCTGAAGATCCTTTTAATGACTTCCGGCCGTCACCGGGAAAAATCACAGGACTGAATATTCCGGGAGGACACGGTATTCGTGTAGATACCCATGTTTATTCAGGGTATTCGATTCCGTCCAATTACGATTCGATGATTGCAAAGTTAATTACCACCGCACAGACACGGGAAGAAGCGATTGCGAAAATGAAACGTGCCTTAGAGGAATTTTATATTGAGGGCGTGAAAACGACTATTCCTTTCCATAGACAGTTAATGGAAAACGAAGATTATCTCGCAGGAAATTATACCACGAAATTCATGGAAGATTTCAAAATGGATAAAAAATTTGATAACTAATATCATTTATATTTAACAAAAGCTGCCTCTTTTTGAGGCAGTTTTTGTTTCAATACTTTTCAATTATTATCGTTAAATTTGTAAAAAGAAAAAAATGTCAGAAGCTACTCAACAAAAGAATTCTCAGTATTATATTGATTTAGAAAACGAATATGGCGCCCACAACTATCATCCGCTTCCTGTGGTTTTAGACAGGGGAGAAGGGGTTTTTGTCTGGGATGTTGAAGGTAAAAAATACTATGATTTTCTTTCTGCATATTCCGCGGTGAATCAGGGGCATTCTCATCCGAAAATTGTCGGTGCTTTGGTAAATCAGGCGAAGAAGTTGGCTTTGACATCGCGCGCTTTCCATAACTCAAGTTTGGGAGAATATGAGAAGAAAATAACTTTACTTTTCGGATTTGATAAAGTTTTACCGATGAACTCAGGTGCAGAAGCAGTGGAAACAGCAGTAAAATTAGCCCGGAAATGGAGTTATGAAGTGAAAGGTATTTCTGAAAATGCGGCCAAAATTATCGTATGTGAAAATAATTTTCATGGAAGAACTACGACTATTGTTTCTTTTTCAAACGATCCTGATGCCAGCAAAAACTACGGTCCTTTTACACCGGGATTTATAAAAATTCCATATAATGATATCGGTGCTTTAGAAGAAACTCTGAAAAATGATGCGGAAAATATCGCGGCATTTTTAGTGGAACCTATCCAGGGTGAAGCCGGCGTTTACGTTCCGGATGCAGGTTATTTAAAAGCTGCTTCGGAATTATGTAAAAAATACAATGTTCTTTTCATTGCAGATGAAGTACAAACCGGAATCGCAAGAACCGGAAAACTGATCGCCTGTTATCACGAAGAGGTACAACCCGATATTTTGGTTTTAGGAAAAGCCATTTCCGGCGGAATGTATCCCGTTTCTGCAGTTTTGGCCAACAACGAAATTATGAAGGTGATAAAACCGGGTCAACATGGTTCAACTTTCGGTGGAAACCCGATTGCCTGTGCGGTTGCGATGGCTGCACTGGATGTGGTAGAGGACGAGAAGCTTTCTCAAAGAGCCGAATCTTTAGGGAATCTTTTCCGTTCAGAAATTGAAAAAGTGATTGCGAAAACTTCACTCATTACCAAAGTCCGTGGGAAGGGTTTATTAAATGCAATTCTCATTAATGATACTCCGGAAAGTTCTACGGCCTGGAATCTTTGTTTGAAATTAAAAGAAAACGGCTTACTGGCAAAACCGACTCATGGCAATATTATCAGATTGGCGCCGCCTTTGGTGATTACCGAAGAGCAACTTTTGGACTGCGTTTCGATTATCGAAAAAACCGTTTTGGAGTATATAAAATAATGGGAGTCTCGGTCGCTGTTATCACCTATAACGAAGAAGAAAATATCAAAAGATTTCTGGATTCAGTAAATGATATTGCCGATGAAATTATTGTTGTTGACAGTTATTCTAAAGATAAAACCAAAGAGCGCTGTTCGGAATATTCCCAAGTGAAATTTTACGAAAAAAAATTCAATGGTTACGGGGAACAGAAAAATTATGCCTTAGATTTATGTACCAATGAATGGGTGCTTTTTCTCGATGCCGATGAAATTCCAGATGAGGAGTTGAAAAAGTCCATCAGAAAAATTGTGGATTCCGGCAATTCTAAATTTGAGGTGTACGATATTAAATTTAACAATTATCTCGGCACGCATCTCATTGAACATGGAGGCTGGGGAAGAGTTTTCCGTGAAAGATTTTTTAAAAGAAATGCGGCAAAGTATTCTCCCGACAGAATTCACGAGTATCTGATGACCGATAACGACAAAGGATCTATAAAAGGAAGTATTAATCACTACACCTACCGAAACATCCATCATTATCTGTCGAAAATGAATAATTATTCTGATATGATGGCCGAAAAAATGTTTGAAAGTGGTAGAAAAGTGAACCAGTTGAAAATAATCGTAAATCCTCCTTTTCAATTTTTCAAAACTTACTTCCTTAAGCTTGGATTTCTGGATGGTTTTGCGGGTTTCTATATTGCAAGAACAATGGCTTTTTATAATTTTATGAAATACATTAAACTATACAGCATAATAAAACGCAGCAAACTGGAAAAAAAATCAGCACGATGATATTTTTTGCTATTCTTTTGGGCTTGTTTTTCAGCTATTTTCGAATTTATCTTTATTTTTTTCCGCGAAAAAGACTAACTATCCTGATGTACCATAAAGTGGAAAAGGAAGGAGATACAGAACTTACGGTGAGTGCAGAAAATCTAGAAAAACAGTTTAAATATATAAAGGAAAAAGCTTACCGGTCGGTTTTTTTTAAAGAAATCCATTCCGAATTCAGGAAAAAAATTATCATTACCTTTGACGACGGTTACTATAACAATTACGAATTTTTACCGTCGCTGCTTCAAAAATATGATCTTAAAGCGACCATTTTTATTTCCACTTCCTTTATTGAAAACGGATATGATGAAAATAAAATGATGGGTTTTGAAGATCTTAAAAAGCTCAGTTCAAATTTTTTCGAAATTGCACTCCACAGTCATTCGCATCAAAATTTCAGAACTTTAAGCAACAGTGAAATTGAAAACGATTTAAAATTGAATATGCAGATTCTGGAATCTCATCAAATTCAGTATTCAAAAGTTTTGGCTTACCCGTACGGAAAATATCCTAAAAATGGTGCAGAGCAGGAAAAGCTTTTTCATACTTTAAAGAAATTAGGCATTGACTTTGCCGTAAGGATTGGCAATAAAATAAATTATTTCCCAAATGCGAAACCTTACGAACTTTGCAGAATCGACATCAAAGGTGAGGACTCGCTGCAACGCTTTAAACTTAAATTAATATTGGGAAAACTGAAACTTTTTTGATTTTTTATACGTAAATTACTCAAATACGAATAAAGAAATGATGCTTAAGGAGAGAATAAGTGGTTTAATAATCACTTTTAATGAAGAGAAAAATATTCAGGAAATTCTGGATTGTTTTACATTTTGTGACGAAATTATTGTGGTGGATTCATTCAGCACGGATAAAACGGTAGAAATTGCCTCGCGGAATCCGAAGGTAAAAATCATCCAGAATCCATTCGAAGATTTTACAAAACAACGCAATCTCGCCCTGGAATCTGCAAAAAATGATTGGGTTATTTTTCTGGATGGCGACGAAAGAATAACCCCGCAACTTCGCGCAGAAATCTTCAAAGAACTTAATAAGTCCGATAAAAAAGACGCCTACTATTTTTACCGCCAATTCTTTTTCGCAGGAAAACCCTTACACTATTCCGGGACGCAGACCGATAAAAACTTTCGTCTTTTCAGGAAAAGTAAATGCAGATATACCGCGGGGAAAAAAGTGCATGAAACGCTGGAGGTCAATGGCAGTATTGGTGAACTCAGAAACAAACTTTTGCATTATTCCGTGGCCGATTATGAGTCGTATCAAGAAAAAATGATCCATTATGGCGAACTGAAAGGGAAAGAGCTTTTCGCTAAAGGTAAGAAGTTCAGTAGCTTAATTATGTATATTAAAATGGCAGCAAAGTTTATTAAAACTTATTTTTTACGGCTGGGATTTCTTGATGGTAAAGAAGGATATCAACTTTCGGTATTGCAGACCCTGAGTGTCTATAAAACGTACGAATCCCTTAAGAATAGTGAAAAAAATGACTAAATTCGTAGCTGGAAATTATACTCAAAAATAACAAGCCTCAAACGTAATTTTTTTAATGATTCAACGTTAATTTTGGTCAAACTGAACTGTAAATAATCTATGAAAATCTGTGTAATCAGTTTTGATTTTTGGAATTACGACGCTCATATTGTTGAAGAGCTTCGAAGAAAAGGTGTGGATGCCCATCATATTAATATTGGCGCCTATCGTCACGGAAGTTTTTCGGCGAGAATAAAAAATTCCATTTCTAAAATCCTGCTGAAGCGCAATTTGAAAAATAAACTGCGGCAGGAAATGATTCTGGAAAAGCTCAATAAACTGGGGCCGCAAGATCAGATTTTGGTCATCAATCCGGAATTGATAGACCGCGAATTTCATGTTCAGATAAAGAAGTTTACTAAAAGATATATCGCCTATTTATATGACAGTTTAGCGCGTTGTCCCGCACAGCATTTGTTCGATTTGTTTGATAATGTTTTCAGTTTTGACAAAGCAGATGCAGCAAAAAACAGTTTTCAGTTGATTACCAACTATAATTATCTGCCAGAACTCAAACAAACTCAACCTGCGGAATATGATTTGATTTATTTGGGTTCATTTGATAACCGAATCGGCCCGCTGGCAAAGATCATCGCTAAGATTGAAGAACTGAACTTAAGTTACAGCTGTGTGGTGGTCGGTAAAAAAACATGGACGAAAAAACTGGTGCAGAATGCCGGTGAAATCACTTTTACGCGGAAAAGGATCAAGCATAACGATATACCGCGCTATTACAGTGAAGGGAAAGTTTTGGTGGATTTAATGCGGGACAACCAAACCGGATTGAGTTTTAGATTTTTCGAAGCAATGGCTTTAAAGAAGAAAATAATCACCAATAATCCGACTGTAAAAGAGTACGATTTCTACCGGCCTGAAAACATTTTGGTTTTAAATGATGATCTTTCTAATCTGGACCGGTCATTTTTTGAAAGTGACTATCAGGAGCTTCCGGTCGATGTGTACGAAAAATACCGGATTAAGCATTGGGTGGAAACGGTTTTTGAATTAAAATAAATGAGCAGTTTACAACATGTTTTGATATTGACCCGGGAATATTATCATCCTAAATTACAAAGGGTGGGCGGAACCGGTGTTTTTAACAGTGTGTTGGCCAAAGAGCTCGTGAAAAATGGAATTAAAGTAAGTGTTTTTGCGGTCAATAAAAACACTGTTTCTTTTGATGACCAAGGAGTTGAAGTTTATTCCATAAAAGGTATTTTTGAAAGGAACTTTCTTTTAGAATTTCTAAGATCGGTTACTGGAAAAATCGGTTTTTTGAAACCGTTGCATTTTAAAATTTATGAACACGAAAAAAAAGCAATTCAGAAGCAACTTAATAATTGGATCAGAACGAATAATTATAAAATTAATTTAATTGAGACCCATGATTTCGAAGGAATGGCACTCTGCATTGATGAGAGAATTCCCTATGTAATCAGATGCCATGGCTCCTGGACTGTTTTGGAAAAGTACTTTAATTATAAAAATGTTTCTCAGGGGAGAACACATTGCGAGAAATTAGCCTTTGAAAAGTCCAGAAATAATATTGTGATCTCGAATTTTTCTAAAAGAATTAATGAACGTTTTTTCAATATAAAAAATGCAAGACTTATTTATAACGGTATTGATACGGATTTTTTTAAACCCAACGCAACAAATTCTATTCTTGCAAAATCAATTTTTTATCTAGGTAATGTATCGTCTGAAAAAGGAGCAGAGTTGGCGATCGGGTCATTTTTGAAAGTGAAAAAAAGTTTCCCGGAAAGCACTTTGCATTTCATTGGTAAGGTTAATCTCAGTGATCTGTATATTCAGGAAAATATTATGAAAAATAATATTCAGGAATCTGTTTTTTTTTATGGTGAGAAAAAGAAAGAAGAGATTGTTGAGTTGATCAGCAGAGCAGAAATCGTGTACTTTCCTTCAAAAGGAGAAAATTTCAGTTTATCTTTGCTGGAAGTGATGGCGATGGGAAAACCTGTAATCTGTTCCGATATAGATTCTTTCAGAGAAATAATTGTAAATAACGAGAATGGATTAATTGCAAGTGGCGTTTCTGAATTTTATATGCATACCAAAAAATTGTTTAATGATTCTGAATTAAGAACCAGACTTTCTGAAAATGCAAGAGAAACGGTTGTGAAACAATTTGATTTAAAAAAAATGATTCAGGCAACCATCAGTTATTATAAAGAAATAATATGAAAGATTATAGCAGACCCTTTTTACTTGAATTTCCCAAAGTTGGGAATCCTTCTTTAGGTTTCATTTCTATAGCAGAAAAAGAAGATTTACCGTTTGTGCCCAAAAGAATATACTGGACTTATTATACGCCAGAAGATGTGGAAAGAGGAGGGCATTCTCATTTTGATCTTCAGCAGATACTTTTAGCCGTTGCCGGGAAAATAGAAGTAACCACCGAACTGTTAAATGGTGAAAAACTTCATTTCGTACTGGATCGTCCAAATATGGGACTTTTCATTCCGAAAATGTGTTGGCGGACAATGAAATACACGCACAATGCAGTGCAAATTTGTATTGCAAGCAATGAATATGATGAAAAGGATTATATCAGAGATTACCAAATTTTTTTAGGTGAAAAGTGAAATTAGATAAACTGTTATCCTTACAAAGGAAGAAATATTTTCTGAAATCTTTTTTTAAGAAAGCGAATAGATTGATTGTGGATTTCGTGCCTCTGGATGAAATTACCCCGACCTATTGCAGCGAAAGTATTTTGGTTGAGGATACTAAAACCACAACCGCTTTTACTCCAAAAGAATTTGATAAAGACGAAAAAAAAGTTGAAACGGGTATTTTTCCTGTAAAAATATACGCCTTAAAAAATGGGTATGTTACCCCAAACTCTGCCTGTTTTCTGACAAAAAATTTAAAAGCAATTTATTTCGAAAAATGGCATGAAGATCAAAGGGATATTTATGTATATAACAGTCCAAATCTCTTATCCCATGGTCAAAGTTTAGCTAAGGTCAATAATTTACCAAAGGCTCTTTATGACATTGATGCTGTCTTTTTTGGGGGAACTTTCACCGGGAATTATTATCATTTTCTGTTAGAAATCATTTCCAAAGCGGAGTTCCTTGCCAATATTCCGGGAAGTGCAGATTTAGCGGTTATTTTAGATATTTCTGTCCAGCAAAATGATAATTTAAAAACTATTGCGGAGTTTTTTTTGAAAGGTTATCGATTGCAGTATTTGAATCATGATCAGTATCACGGTTTCAAAACCTTATGGTTTATAACATCTCCAAATACAACAATTCCAAATATTTCTGAAGGATCAAAGTATGAAGCACAATTCACTAAGATTTCCGAAAAATCCGTTCGCTTTATAAGAGAAAAGGTTCTTGAGAATTATGATGTAAATAAAGTTAGAATCGAAAACGCAGAAAAAGTATTTATTGCGAGAAAATCTGAATTCAGAAAGTATAACGAAACTGAACTGCTTGCTGTTGCTGAGAAATATGGTTTTAAAGCGGTCTGTTTTGAGGAGTTAAATATTCATGAGCAAATTTTCCTCCTTCAAAATGCGGATTATATTATAGGGCCTAGCGGCGCTGCATTTACCAATCTTATATTTGCGAAAGAAAACAGCAAAGGTTTAATTTGGTTAGGTTCAGTTTGGAGTGATTTTTCTGTATTTTCTACCCTTGCCAAGTTTGTGAATTTTGATTTGTATTATTACAGGTACAAGAGTGAAAGTTCAGATTTTCATGAAAATTATAAGATAGATATTAATATATTTGAACGGCAGATTATTCAATTACTTTCCAGATGAAAACAATACACCCTACCTCAGATGTGCAGTCTCAAAATATTGGTGATGGTACCGTAATATGGCAATTTTGTGTTATTCTGAAAAATGCTGTTATTGGAAAAAATTGTAATATCAACTTTAATGTTTTCATTGAGAATAATGTGAATATTGGTAACAATGTGACCATAAAGCCTGGCGTGCAGATTTGGGATGGTATTACCATTGAAGACAATGTTTTTATAGGACCCAATGTTACCTTTACCAATGACAAGCATCCTGTTTCCCAGAATAAAAATTTCCAGCTTTTGGAAACAATAGTGAAATCGGGAGCGTCAATTGGTGCCAATTCTACAATTCTTCCGGGGCTCATCATTAATGAAAATGCAATTATTGGCGCGGGGAGTGTAGTGACAAAGGATGTCCCGGCTAATGAAAACTGGTTAGGAAATCCCGCGAGGAAAAAATAAATCCGTCTTGTCACTATCAAGATGGTAATATAAAATTAAAATTAAGTCAAAGTACTTTACAGTTTATGGACATTAAATTCTTAGATCTACAAAAAATAAATCTTCAATATCAGGAAGAAATCGAAGCCAAACTTTTAGAGACTTTCCGCAGTGGATGGTATCTTTTAGGAAATGAAGTGAAAAATTTTGAAAAGAATTTAGCGCACTATATTGGTTCACCAAATGCAATAGGCGTTGCCAATGGTTTAGATGCTTTGCGCTTAATATTCAAAGCTTATTTAGAACTTGGTCAAATGAAAGCCGGTGACGAAATTATTGTTCCGGCGAATACTTATATCGCTTCTGTTCTGGCTATTACAGACAACCGGTTAAAGCCCGTTTTTGCAGAACCTAATATCGAAAATTATAATATAGACATTGCCGAAATAGAAGCGCTGATCACTCCCAAAACGAAAGCTATAATGGTCGTCCATCTTTATGGGCAGGTTTGTTGGTCGGAAGAATTGGATGATTTGGCAAAAAAATACAATTTAAAAATAATCGAAGATAATGCGCAGGCAATCGGTGCAGCGTGGAACGGTATAAAATCCGGAAATCTTGGTGACGCGGCCGGCTTTAGTTTCTATCCGGGTAAAAATTTAGGTGCATTAGGAGATGGTGGTGCAGTTACGTGTAAAGATTCGCTTTTAGCAAAAACCATAAGAACTTTAGCTAACTATGGTTCCGAAGAAAAATACATCAATAAATACCAGGGTTTAAACAGTCGGTTAGACGAAATTCAGGCAGCGGTTTTAGACGTGAAATTAAAATACATTGATCAGGATAATGAGAAGCGGAGGAGCATTGCTGAAAAATTCTGTTCCGAAATAAAAAATCCAAAAATAATTCTACCCATTTTTCCAGAGGAAAAGAAAGAACATGTCTGGCATCTTTTTGTGGTCAGAACTGATCATAGAGAAAAACTGCAAAATTTTCTCCAGGAAAACGGCATCCAAACTTTGATTCATTATCCTGTTCCGCCACATAAACAGAGAGCGTATAGATATTACAATCATCTTTCTTTTCCGGTTACAGAGAAAATTCATCATGAGGTTTTAAGTTTGCCTGTCAGCCCGGTAATGACAGAAGAGGAAGTAGAGAAAATAATAGAGATTTTGAACAAATATTAAGATGGAGCAACCTTTGGTAAGTATCGTCATTATAACAATGAATCATGAGAAATTCATTGAACAGGCGTGTCGGTCTGCAATTTCCCAAACCTACGATAATTTTGAAATTGTTTTTTTAGATAATTGTTCTGATGATAATACCTATGAAAAAGGGAAGAAAATTTTAGAAGATTCGGGTATTTCATGCACATTCATAAAAAATACGGAGAAATTTAAAGTATCGAAGAACTTAAATATTCTAGTTTCTAAAGCCTCCGGAGATTATATTTCCATTTTATCTGGAGACGATTGGTGGGCAGAAAATATCATTGAAGAGAAAGTTAATTATATAAAAAATCATCCCTCTGATTTCGTGCTTTCCGATGGTTATAAATATATCCAGGAGACTGGCGAAACAATTGAAGCTTATCAAAATACAGATAAAACAAAGGTCATAAAGTCGCTGAATTCTTTTTTCCACGAAAATGTAGTTCAGAATAAAACAATTAATGTTGGGACTTTCGTTAAAAAGGAACTTTTGGATCAATATCCGTTTGATGAAAATCTACATACTGAAGACTGGGATATGAATTTGCAGCTGAGTTCCCGTGGTTATAAAATCGGTTTTATTGATAAAAAGTTGTTCTACTATAGAATCCTGTCTACGAGTTTGTCCAGAAATTGGACGCTCATGAGTGATTCCTATAATAAAGTCACCTCAAAGTATTTGGATTATATAAATGCTGACCAAAAGTTGAGAACCAAATATCTTTTAACTTTATTGCAGTTCAAGTATGAAATTATGCTTTCAGAGGCAATATCTGAAGAGGAAAAAAAAGAATTTCAAAAAAGATGGACCAGAGAAAAATATGAACTTAAATACAAGAATCCTGTTTTATTTTTCAAACTTTTATTTTTAAAGTAGCCGGGTATTTCATTTATTCCCCGCGGGCATAATCATCCTGCAATCTCACGATATCATCTTCCCCGAAATAAGTTCCGGTCTGTACTTCTACAAAAACAACCAGTTCTGATGTCCTGTTTTCAATTCTATGTTTTGCTCCCAAAGGAATATGAATACTCTCGCCATATTTCACCGTGATTTCTTCACCGTCTAAGATAACAACTGCTTCGCCTTCTACAACCGTCCAGAATTCCTGCCGGTGATGATGAAACTGGTAAGATAATCGCTGACCCGGATTTACTTCAATTCTCTTTAATTTATAATGAGGCTCATCTGCCAAAACATAATATTTCCCCCACGGTCTGTCACCAATTTCTAACATATACAGTATATTTATAGTGCAAAAATAAGTAATTTTATGAAACACGCCTGTCAGAATATGATCTGCAGGAAAATAATTGAGCAAGTGTCCCGTCTGACCAATCAAAGCCATAAAAATAAAGAGATGAAACACCGTTTTTTTCTTTAAATTTGCAACTTAAAATTTCAAGGAAAATGAGCAAAGTAAGAGTGCGTTTTGCACCAAGTCCAACCGGACCTTTACATTTAGGAGGAGTAAGAACCGCATTGTACGATTATCTTTTTGCCAAAAACAAAGGTGGTGATTTCGTATTGAGAATAGAAGATACCGATACCGCCCGATATGTAGAAGGTGCGGAAGAATATATTATGGAAGCCCTGGAATGGTGCGGAATCATTCCTGATGAAAGTCCTAAACATGGTGGCCCATTTGCACCTTACAGACAATCGGAAAGACGGGATATTTACGATAAACATTTAGCAGAACTTCTAAAAACAGATTACGCCTATTTGGCCTTCGATACGCCGGAAGAGCTGGATGAAGTGAGAAACGAGTTCGAAAAAAACGGAGAAGTTTTCGCTTATAATAATATGACCAGAAACCGACTGAAAAATTCTTTGACGCTTTCTAAAGAAGAAGTTCAGAAATTAACAGATGAAAAGGTTCCATACGTTGTGCGTTTCAAAATGCCGGTAGACAGAGTCCTGAATCTGGAAGATATCATCCGCGGTAAATCATCTGTGAATACCAATACTTTAGATGATAAAGTTTTGGTGAAGAACGACGGAATGCCCACTTACCATTTTGCCAATATTGTCGATGACCATGAAATGGAAATCTCACACGTCATTCGTGGCGAAGAATGGTTACCTTCCCTGGGACTGCATTATTTATTATATGAAGCGATGGGTTGGGAAAAACCGGAATTTGCGCACTTGTCATTAATTCTAAAACCGGAAGGGAAAGGAAAATTAAGCAAAAGAGATGGTGATAAATTCGGTTTCCCGGTATTTCCATTAAATTTTAAAGATCCCGAAACCGGAAATATTTCAAAAGGGTACCGCGAAGAAGGGTATTTGCCGCAGGCATTTATCAATATGGTCGCCCTTCTTGGCTGGAGTCCTGCCAATGACAGAGAGGTGCTGACTTTAGAAGAAATGATTACCGAGTTCGATTTGCATAAAGTACATAAAGCGGGTGCAAGATTCAATAAAGAAAAGGCAGAATGGTTTAACAGCGAATATTTAAGATCAAAATCCGACGAAGAGGTTTTAGAATTGCTAAAAAATGTGGAGGGAATAAATCTTACAAATTCAAGTGATGTCCATTTATTGAAAATCATTTCATTAATGAAAGAAAGAGCCGTTTTTGCAAAAGATATTTATAACGATGGCAAATTTTTCTTTGAAGCACCAACTCAGTATGATGAGAAAGCAGTAAAGAAAGCCTGGAACGAAACGGTAGCAGAAGTGATGATTGAATTTTCACTAAAGTTACAGGATTCCATCTTTGAACCTGAAGCTCTAAAACAGGATATTCATGATTTTGCAGAAAGCAAAGGACTTGGAATGGGAAAAGTAATGATGCCGCTTCGGTTAACTTTAGTGGGAGAATTGAAAGGACCCGATGTTCCCGATATTATGCAAATCCTTGGAAAAGAAGAAACTATCGCCAGAATAAAAAATGCAGTGAATAATATTCAATAACTTTCTTTAATTTTTACTAAATTTGAAGGATATTTTTAATAATTAAAATGGAATACTTAAGCTTTGAACTTCCGATTAAAGAACTGATGGATCAGTATCAAACCTGTTCATTGGTGGGCGAAGAAAGTGGGGTAGATGTAAAACTCGCCTGCTCGCAAATCGAAGATAAAATTATAGAAAAGAAAAAAGAAATCTATCATCATCTTACGCCGTGGCAGAGAGTGCAGCTTTCCCGCCATCCAGATCGTCCATATACTTTGGACTTTATTAAAGGTATCACAGATAAGGACAGTTTTCTTGAACTTCACGGTGACAGGAATTTCGCAGATGATCCTGCAATGATCGGTGGTTTGGCTACGATCGACGGACAGAGAGTAATGATCATCGGAACCCAAAAGGGCCGTACCACCAAAGAAAGACAGTACCGAAGATTCGGGATGAGCAATCCCGAAGGATACCGAAAAGCTTTGAGATTAATGAAACTTGCAGAAAAATTTCATATTCCTGTAATTTCTTTAATTGATACACCAGGTGCATATCCCGGTTTAGAAGCTGAAGAACGTGGGCAGGGGGAAGCGATTGCCAGAAATATTTTTGAAATGACCATGCTCAAAACTCCCATTTTCGTGTATATCATTGGTGAAGGAGCGAGTGGAGGAGCTTTGGGAATCGGCGTTGGAAATAAAGTATATATGCTCGAAAATACTTGGTACACAGTGATCGCACCGGAAAGTTGTTCCTCAATCCTCTGGAGAAACTGGGATCATAAAGAAGATGCTGCCAATGCTTTGAAACTGACACCGCAAGATGCCTTAAAAGAAAAATTCATTGATGGAATTGTAGAAGAACCACTTGGTGGAGCGCATTATGAACCACAGGTTGCTTATGATCATTTGAAGGCTTCTATTCTTCAGAACATCAAAGCGTTTTCTAAATTTACCGGTAAAGAATTAGAAATCCAAAGACAGGAGAAATTCATCGCAATGGGTCAGTTCAAAGGGTAAGTTTACAGATTTTTTATTTAAGGAAACTAGATATATCAATAGGAACGGGCTTTAGCCCGTTTTTTTATGAGAAAAATTATAGGCTTTAGCCTAAACTTAATTTTAGTGTACTGTTTTAGCCTTTACAAAAAAACTCTGCAATTGCTTACAGAGTTTTTTATATTTTAAATGGAATTTGAAAATTATTCAAAAAGTTCAGCAGTATCTAAAACCGAAACTTTTCCGTCTTCACATCTGATCGCTTCTCCCGGGAAGTTTTGGATCATGTGGTAATCGTGAGTTGCCATTACGACTGCAGAATTGTTTTCAAAAGCTACCTGCTTCAGAAGGGTCATGATTTCGTTCGAAGTCTCTGGGTCAAGATTTCCGGTCGGTTCATCAGCCAGAATCAATTCTGGGTGGTTCAGGAGTGCTCTGGCGATAGCGATACGCTGTTGCTCGCCTCCTGAAAGTTCGTGCGGCATTTTGTGTTTCTTGGATTTCATTCCCACGCTTGCCAAAACTTCATTGATTCGGTCATCTATTTTGGTTTTATCATTCCAGCCTGTTGCTTCGAGAACGAATTTTAAATTCTTTTCCACAGTTCTGTCCGGTAACAACTGAAAGTCCTGAAAGACAATGCCTAGCTTTCTTCTTAAATTCGGTATGTCTGAGGGTTTCAACTTAGCCAAATCAAATCCGGCAATATGTCCTTGTCCTGCACTCAGTGGGATATGTCCGTAGAGTGTTTTGAGCAGTGAGCTTTTTCCGGAACCTGTTTTCCCGATAAGGTAGCAGAATCTTCCTTTTTTTATGTTGAGGTTGACTTCATTGAGTACAGTAAAATTCTTCTGCGCAATTTTCGCATTTTTCAGATGAATTACATCCTGGCCTTCCTGATAAGTATGTGGCATATCGTGTTTGATTGTTATTGATGAAATGGGTGCGCTGCAATAGCTGCTCAAAAGTAAAAAAAATCTTTCTTTTGAGCCTACACTTTAGCAAATTTTAACAACGAAAAATGCTTGAAAAATAACTTTTCAAGCATAATCTGTTATGATAATTCCTGAGATTATCTCTTAGCGCGCTGTGCACTTACAGTTAAACTCTTTCTGCCTTTTGCTCTTCTAGCAGCCAAAATTCTTCTACCGTTAGGTGTTGACATTCTTAAACGGAAACCGTGTTTGTTTCTCTTCTTTCTTTCAGATGGCTGGAATGTTCTCTTGCTCATTGCTTATATTTTTAAGTAAAAAACTATATCTTATTTTTCAGATTGCAAATATAGGAAACTTTTTATTTACTACAAGCAATATTTTAAATAAATTAAAAAGAAAAATAGGAGCGGACGAACAGAAGCGTTGCAGGTATCTTTCCCCCGTTTTATTTAATACTTATCACAAGATACATTTTAGGTTTGTATAAAACCCTTTGGTGTGTTTCCGGAAATATTTCCGCTTATGTTTGTTTAGCCTGATCATTAACTGTTGGCCGATATTTTTCAGAAACAAAAAGAAGTTGGAAATGATTTTATAAATAAATTTTTGATAGAGATGAACGGATGTTATTCTATATTTAATCAGCGTTTTATATGTTTTTTTGTATGTGGCAATACTCAAAATTGCTGTTTGGTGAACAAGTTTTTATGGAAATAAAATAAAAACAAACCCTATCTTTGCTCTTCTTAAAAAATATCCCAATACATGTTTACTTCATCCGAAATTTCAGAGATTCAAAAGCTTTTAACACCCCGTCATAAAATCGTTATTATTACCCATTATAATCCTGATGGTGATGCAGTTGGATCCAGTTTGGGATTGAAACATTTTTTAAAACAAATGGGTTTAGAGGCCGATGTAATTGTTCCCAATGATTTTCCTAAATTTCTGAAATGGATGCCGGAAGCGAAACAGATCATTATTGCTGATTACAAAAGGAAGCAAGCCGGAGAAGCGATTTACAATGCAGATGTCATTTTTGTCTTGGATTTTAATGCGTCTCACCGAAGTGGAAATTTGGTTGGGCCCTGGCTCGAAAAAGCCAGAGCTAAAAAAATATTGATCGATCATCATCAGCAGCCTGATGCTTTCGATTATGTATATTCGGATGTTACGGTTCCGGCAACGTCGCAAATGATTTATCATTTTATACAGGAACTGAATGAAGAAAATTTGGTCAACAAAGATATTGCAGAATGTCTTTATACAGGAATTATGACCGATACCGGTGGGTTCCGGTTCCGCTCGACCAGTGCCACAACACACAGAATCGTCGCCAATTTAATTGAAAAAGGAGCCGATCCTGCGATGATTACGTCAAATACCTGGGATACGAATACCGTTTCCCGACTGCACCTTCTGGCTTTGATTTTAAGCAGAATAGAAGTCGTGAAAGATGGAAAAGTGGCAATACTCTGGCTAAAACGTGAAGAATTAAAAGAATTCGGTTTTCAAAAAGGAGATACCGAAGGTTTCGTCAATTATGGCTTGAGTATTATGGGAACTCAGGTTGCAGCGTTTTTTATGGAAGATTTATACGATGATTTTATCAAAATATCTTTCCGTTCCAAAGAAGATGTTGATGTCAATCAGTTTTCTAGAAAATATTTCAATGGAGGTGGCCACATCAACGCTGCCGGTGGAAAGTACATGAAAACCATCGAAGAAACAATCGTAGATTTCAAAGAGAAAATCGAGCAGGAAGATTTCTAAAACAGTAGATTTTTTGGAAGATGGTGTAGCAATTCTGTATTGATTATTTCTGCACAGATACTTGGTTTTTCCCAATGGCCGTTATGACCGCAATCCAGCAGGTAGGATTTAATGTTGGTTTGATCCGGCAGATGCTTGAGAATCAAATCTGTTTGTACCGCGCCGTCGTGTTTTCCGGCGATGACCAAAATTTTACCGTCGAAATTTTCGAGAACAGTCATTTTATTTGTTCTTTCAATCATTCCTTTCACCGCGGCCAAAACGCCATCATTTTTAGTAGAAAGTGCGATTTTTTTGGCGTGGTCTATTTTAGCTTCCAGAAAATCTTTTTCATTGGGATTAAATAAATTCGGAACGCCGGCATTTACGTAAGCGGGAAATGCTTCTTTGATAATTCTTAAGCTTTTCTGTCTTTGTTCTTTTTTCTCGGCATCATCAGCGAAATAGGAAGAGAAAAATAAAGTGAGGCTTTTCAGAAGCCCGGGGAATTTCTCGGCAAAAGCCAGCGACACATAGCCACCCATCGAATGACCAAGCAAATGAAAATTGCCGATGTTTAGATAATCTGTCACTTTTTTTACTTCTTTCGCCATAAGTTCCATGGTGTGCACGTGGTCATAGACTTTAGACAAGCCATGTCCCGGCAGATCAATTTTAATTAAAATGAATTTCTCCGAAAGGTAAGTGTCCATATCATCCCAAATAGACAGGTTTTCCATAAAACCATGAAGTAAAACGAGAGGTTCTTTTCCGCTGCCGGATATTTCGTAATTTAACATAATAGCTTATTTTTAAAAATAGATATCAATATAATCAACAAATCCCGAACCATTTATTTTATTCTGTAAACGCCAGAATTTCCCTTTTCCTTCGTCCAGAAAAGTGGTCTTTGAAGTTCTTTTAAAAACAGTTCCATTGATTTTTTGAGTAATCACCCCTTCAAAATTAAGGTGTTTTTCTGAAACTCTTTTTACCGTTCCTTTTATTTCTAATGTGTTTTTTCCTGATTGGGCATTTCCGGATACGGTATATAAATCCCTGCCCGTTTTTTTGAAATCTGCCGTTCCGAAAAGAGCTGAGGTTTCATCTGACGTAAATTTCAGCTTATGCATGCCGCTCAAATCCCTGAAAATATTTTGTTGATTTCGAATCGCAATACGGTCATTCAGTTTTTGCCGTTCAATATTAATGGATTCTATTTTTTTGGCTTCCGGAGAAATGACAGCCGTGTTTTCATTCCCTTTTTTTGAGCAGGATAAAAGGGTTGCCGCGGAAATAATCAGGATGGTTTTCTTCATTTTTAATAATAAGATGCTCAAATTTAATTAAAAATAAGAGTTGTTTTTAAAGTTGAAGAAATTTTATTTTAAAGTTTGGTTTTAGAATCCATCACAATCGTTACGGGGCCGTCGTTTAATAAAGAGACTTTCATGTCTGCACCGAAAATTCCGCTTTCGATTTTTAAATTTGATTTTGCAATCTCCGTTTTAAAATAGTCAAATAAAGGAATCGCTTTTTCGGGTTTTGCTGCTTTGATGAAAGACGGCCGGTTTCCTTTTTTATAGTCGGCGATTAAAGTAAACTGGCTGATGCAAAGGATTTCACCGGAAATATTCAAAATAGATAAATTGAGTTTTCCTTCTTCGTCACCGAAAATTCTTAAATTTAATATTTTCTGAATGAGCCAGTCTGCATCGGTTTGTTCATCTTCTTCGTCAACTCCTATTAATAAAAGTAAGCCAGCAGAAATTTCGCCGACTATTTTACCATCAACTTTTACATTCGCTTCAGAAACTCTTTGGATTACTGCTTTCATATTTAAAAAGATAGAGTTGAAATTTTGATTAATAATAAACAGATAAAGTTTTGGTGTAGGTATCGAAACTGTAAGGATAAGTTTTGGGTGGAACCTGTGATATTTTCGTTGGTTCACCGGTAATTGTAATCCATTCTGCACCATCTTTTGGACAAACAATTTTGATTTCATTCTCCACACTCAAAGTGGTGTTGGAATCGGGGCAGATATGCGGAGCATTCCGGTCGAATACTTTGAATCCGTTGGTTGTTCTTACGACAATCAGACCACGGGTTCCGGATTGCTGTTCATTGATGTACATCCATCCGCCAACATTTTGCAGCGTAAAATAGGTGGGAAGGTTCAGGTTGAGTACTACATTGATCGGGGTCTTCGGGAAACAGCTTACCGTTTCTTCGCGGTTGCTGCAGGAGGTGAAATTTAAAATGACAAAAATTAAAATTACAGAAAAAAAGACGTTGAAGATATTTCTTTTCATTTAAAATATATTTATATCTTTGTGAAACAAACACACAAAAACTTGTCCGACAAATGTCGGATTATTTTTTTATACTAACGTTAAATATTAGATATTATGGCAAGTTACGTCACCAAAGTAGGATTGGATAAAATGAAAGCTGAACTGGAGCAACTGGAAACCATTGAAAGACCAAAAATCACCGCACAAATTGCTGAGGCCAGAGATAAGGGCGATCTTTCTGAAAATGCAGAATACGATGCTGCGAAAGAAGCGCAGGGAATGTTGGAGATGAAAATTTCTAAACTCAAGAACCTTATTGTAAACGGAAAGGTAATCGATGAAACACAACTGGATACTTCAAAAGTTTCGATTCTGACGACCGTACGTCTTAAAAATAATACCACCAAAGGAGAGCAGAAATTCACTTTGGTTCCCGATAATGAAAGCGATTTGAAATTGGGGAAAATTTCAGTGAATACTCCTATTGCGAAAGGTTTATTAGGGAAAGTAGTAGGCGATAATGCTGAAATTCTTTTGCCAAACGGTAATAAACTATCTTTTGAAGTATTAGAAATCTATTTGGGATAATTAATAACAAGGAGTTGTAAAATATGATGTTACCGGGATGTTTTAAAAAATTACCAAATTTTTAACATCTTCTTTATTAACATTTTGTAATTTTGTACCCTCGCATATGCGTGGGTTTTTAATTAAATACAATCATCATGGCTTCTATTTTTACAAAAATTGTACAGGGCGAAATTCCGTCTTACACGATTGCAGAAGATGAAAAGCATCTGGCTTTTCTTGATTCGATGCCTTTGGTTAAAGGCCATTGTCTGGTCATTCCCAAGCAGGAGATAGATCTTATTTTTGATATGGAAAATGACGATTTCAAAAACCTGTGGAGTTTTGCACAGCATGTTGCGAAAAAAATGGCGAAAGCATACCCCGAGCGCCGAGTCGCCGTTGCGGTGGTCGGATTAGAAGTTCCCCACGCCCACATTCATCTGATTCCGATTACTAAAATGGAAGATATGAACTTCAAAAATGTAAGATTGAAATTTTCTGATGAAGAGTATCGGGAAGCCCAACAGCATATCATTAATTCTTAAACACCAACTTTTGTCAGAGTATTGAACTTTGACAAAGTTTTTTTTAAACTTATTCTTAATTATAAAATTTATATGAATTCAAACCAATGTTCTTTTTGTGGAAAAAAACGAAATGAAGTGCAAATGCTAATTTCTGGAAATAATGGTTTTATTTGTGAAGAATGCATCGAACAGGCACACGGCATCGTAAAGGAAACCAGCACAGCAGCTGGTTCTGTTTCTACAGAAAAGATAGAGGATTTAAAAAAGCCGAAAGAAATAAAAGAATTTCTGGATCAATATGTGATTGGACAGGATCAGGCAAAAAAGCAGTTGTCGGTCGCAGTCTATAATCATTATAAAAGGTTATTGCATGCAAAAGATGAAAACCGCGAGGTGGAAATCGAAAAATCAAATGTCATCATGATCGGTGAAACAGGTACGGGAAAAACGCTTTTGGCAAAGTCGATTGCAAGAGAATTGAATGTGCCTTTCTGTATTGTAGATGCAACTATTCTTACAGAGGCCGGTTATGTAGGAGAAGATGTTGAAAGTATTTTATCACGACTTTTAATGGTAGCTGATTATGACGTAGAAAAAGCAGAGAAAGGAATCGTTTTTATTGATGAGATCGATAAAATTGCTCGTAAATCTGATAATCCAAGTATTACCAGAGATGTTTCCGGTGAAGGAGTGCAACAGGGTTTACTAAAATTATTAGAAGGAAGCATCGTCAATGTTCCCCCGCAGGGAGGTAGAAAACATCCTGATCAAAAATACATCCAGGTTAATACCCAGAATATTCTGTTTATTGCCGGGGGTGCTTTTGATGGGATCAAAGAAATTATCGAGCGCAGGTTGAATAAACAGGCTATCGGTTTCAGTGCAGAAAAGCTAAATAAAATAGAGGAGGAAGAATATATCTTAAGCCAACTGAATGCCATTGATCTACGGAAGTTCGGTCTGATTCCTGAACTTTTAGGAAGATTTCCGATCATTACCTATTTGGATAAATTAACCAAAGAAACGATGATTCGGATTATGAAAGAGCCTAAGAACTCAATTGTGAATCAGTTTGTAGAACTGTTTAAAATGGATGGAGTCCAGTTGGAATTCACAGATGAGGGCCTTGAAAGTATTGTAGAAGAAACAATGGAAAAAGGTCTGGGAGCACGAGGACTTCGTGGGACTACTGAAAAAGTGCTGGAAGATTACATGTTCAATATTGCTGCTCAGAAAAAAGTGGTAATAGACCGTGAAAACACCCTTTTTTAGCTTTTTGAGAACATTCTGATGATGCCTTACAAAAATTAATTATCTTTGTAAGGCATTCTTTTTTAAGAAAGTACAAAACACAAACACAAACACAAAACACAAATTGAAATGAAAAAAAATCTATTTATGATAGGCTTTTTGGCGTTGAGCGTAACTCTCGGAGCCCAAATTGTTTGCCATGTAGACACTGACGGGGTTCTCTACGTCGGTAAAGGTTCGTTGTTTTATAATGGCGGTGGTCTTCAGATGAAAGGAAATGCTGTTTTCGAAAACCACGGAAACGTTATGGTAGTTGGAAACGGTACGACAGATGTTTTTAAAACAATCGATGCTGCTGGGGCGGATAAAGTTGAAACGAATGGAGGAGGTAACTTTATTAATAAATTGAATGAGCCAACTGCCTATGCATCAACTAATTCTATTAATCCCACTACGCCGCCCGTTTACACCTATGGGCAGTTATTTATTTCTGGTATCATTCAAAGTAATATTAAAGGTATTGTTGATCAGGAATATCGGCAGGTAAGTCATGGTGCTTACCAGCAGATAGGTATGCCATTTTACAGTAAATCAGCGTCAACTTTAAATTCCGAATTAGGAAAATTTTTTAATACGGTAAGAAGATCAGAAAATGAAATTTTACGTTGGAACAACAGTAGAGTTGTATTTGATAACCTGCCCAATTTGAGTTTTAAACTTGGTGAAGATACAAAAGCGTTTACCTATTTTAGTTTAGGAGGAAAAGCATTGGATGTTTCTTCACTCACAAGAACTTTAAAAGGTAGACCGGTTGCAGATGTTCTTGATGCCGATAAAAAAATAACACTCGAAAACGCAGGAGAAGGTATGTTCTTCGGTGTTGGTGGAAGCGGAATCAACGAATACGGTGGAAGATATAATACCTATTTACAGGATGGGTTCCATATTGCCAGTGGCGGTACAGCATGGAATGGTGATTTTGGTAAAAACATTTATCAGTTTGGCAATCCTTATCTGACTAATTTAGATTTGTCTCAGATCGCTATCGCCGAAGCGAATGGTGACGGTAACAATCTCAGCAATATTTACGGAGTGCGATTAGAGGTTTCAGGAGTGCAATTTAAGCCCAATGAAGTTGGTGGATCAACTTCATATAAAGCAATAACCTTTAATACAGGAGTTGCAACTGGTGATGTAGATTACCAGGTTATCCGCCCAATGGGTACTTTTGTTATAAAATTAAATGACAATATAGCTAAGCCCATTCTCGATTTTTCTACCTTGAGAAGGTTTAAATATCATCCAAGATCAGCAACTACACCATACACTGTTACGGCGGCAAAAGGAGCAGGTAATACCTCTACGGTTAAGCAACTTGGTATTATTGGTCTAGATGCAAATGGTAATGAAGTTGAAAGAACTTATTATGTTGTAGGAGAGACTACTGTATCAGGTAATTCCACCCAGGTGAAAGCTCAGATTGGAGCGCAGGGCGATCAACTTTTTGGCACTTTTGAAGAGGATCCAATCAATGGTGGATATGATAACAATAATGTTTCCTACTGGTTGTATCTTAACGAAGCAAACGAAAATGATTTCAAAGGGAAAAATATTAAAATGGTGAATTACAATTCAAATATTGTAAGTTTCAAATTTGAAATTAGAGAAAATGCTGAGTTGGTTAATGACGCAACTCATTTATTATCGCAGGGAGAGGGCTTTTATTATAGAAAAGAAACCGAATCCACAGCGCACCCCATCATACAGAATGCAATCGTAAACAGCGTTCCGGGAAATTATCAAAATGGGGTAGAATATAATATTTATTATGGTAAGCCCCAAAGCATTGCGTTGGGTACGGATACCAGTTTGAAAAAAAGCAGCACCATTGTAGTCTTCAGTCCAGAGAATGACAACTATTTTGTAATCTTTGATAAAACATGGAAAAATGCAGATATTCAAGTGTATGATATGAGTGGAAAACTTGTACATGATGCTTCTAAAGTTTCAGCGGCAGGTCGTTATGAATTGCCTCTTCAAAGAACTTCTGCGGGTTATATAGTACAGATCACTTCAGAGAAAGGTGAGAAAGTAGTAACCAAAATCCTAAGATAATACAACACAAATTACACAAGATGATGAAAAATATAGTTAAGACATTCGTAACCGCTTTTATTTTGCTTGGCAGTTTTTTATTAAATGCCCAGACACCACCTCCACCAGGTGGCGGTACTGGAGGAACAACCCCCGAAACAGCGGCAGCACCAATCGATATGTACATTTTTATTTTAGCAGCAGCAGCGATTTTATTTATTGTTCTTTATGCTAAAAGAGTACACAGAAAACAAATAGTATAACCTTTTAACAATACAAAGAACTCATTGAATTTACAATGAGTTTTTTTTTATATTTACATTATGAAAAAAGTAATATTTATCTTGAGTTTGTTGGCTGTAAATTCTTATGAAGCGCAGTTTAAAATCAATGTAGAAGTCCCATCTTCCTTTACTCCCAAAGAAGTGTATCTCTATACGCTGAATGGTTCCAAAGATGTCCTGAACAGCAAGGAGATAAAGAAAGGCAATTCATGGCAGATCAATGTCAGTAAACCCTATTCCGGGATGATGAAGCTGTATTTCCCGGAGACGAACGCATCCATTAATTTTATCTCAGAAAATAAGGATGTTAAAATGAAATTTGAAACTGAGAAAGATAAAATCGTGAATATTGATTATATAGACGAAGCAAATTATGTGATGGATCAAATGCAGGATATTCAGAAAAAGAAAGAATATATTTTGCCGGCCTTATATCAAATTAAAGAGTATTACAAAACTAAGAGTGATTTTGCCACGGCCCTCAACAATGAAGTTCTCCGTCTCTCCAATGCTGCGCCAGATCTTAGCAAGTTCCCGTTTGTAGCATATTACGGAAGCAACTATAATAAGTTTTTGGAAAAAAATGCCAATAAGAGCGCTGTTACTCATGACCAAATTATCGATTTTTTGACAAAATCAAATGAATTGCTGGAGAGTTCATCTTTATTGAGGCCTATTCTGGTTGCTTATTTAAATGCCGGTTCCAGTGCCAGCCTATCTGCAGATGTAGATAAGATGTTAAAGGCCGTAAATGTAGAAACTCCCCGCGGACAAACAGTTCTTTCTGAACTTATTGAGATTTTTGATACTTATGCAATGCAGGATTTAAAAGACAAATACCTTACCGAAGCGAAGAATTTGAAATGTACAATTAACGAAAGATTAAAGAATACTATTGAAACAAATATTAATACAGAAATTGGAGCAACATTTCCCAATTATGTTTTCAATAGAGCATCGAATACCAAAGCCAAATCCATTTATGATGTAAAGGCGGATAAGAAAATTATTGTTTTCTGGGCTTCAACATGCTCCCATTGCGAAGCAGAATTACCCAAGATTATCGAGAAATATAGCGCAATTAAAGGGTTGAAGGGTGAAGTTATCGCTTTTTCTTTGGACAGTGATGCCCTGGCGTACGAAAATAAAGCTAAAATGCTTCCCTGGATTAATGATTCTGAATTGAAAGGTTGGAATAGTTCATTCTCAGACACTTATAATGTCCACGCAACTCCTAGCTATTATATATTGGATGGTCACAATAAAATTATTGCCAAGCCGGATCATGCTGCAGATGTAATTTCTTATTTAAAGTTAAATTAATTTTTGCTACCTCGTAAAATATTTTTATATTTGCACCACTCAAAAACGGCGAGGTAGCTCAGTTGGTTAGAGCGCAGGATTCATAACCCTGAGGTCACGGGTTCAATTCCCGTCTTCGCTACAAAAAAGGTCCAGTATTTTTACTGGACTTTTATTTTTGTGTAAATTCTGCTGAGTTCCGTGTTAAAAATGAAATTTAAAATACGGAATCTCCGTTACCATCTTCATTTTTTTATTGCCGTTAGGCTTTCTCGATACTTCAATAAAAGTTCATTTTAACTGTCATAATCAGGACGGTCAAAAAGGAGTGGTACCGAAAGAATAACTTCAGGTTTTGTAAGTTAATTTTAACTAATTATCCTCAGAAATAACTTTGTTATTACAAAATTTATTTCTACATTTACATCGCTTTAAAGATGGCGTCAGCCAGATTGAAAGCATAAATTTTTTTTCATCATTTGTGTTTTTAGAATCGCATCGTAAGGTGCGATTCTTTTTTTGTTGTCACTTACTGATACCGGATAAGCAGATCGATGAAATAGGAATAGGTTATGCTGCCTTCCTGTTGGTTGCTTTTCAGAAATAGATCATTGGTGAATCTGAAAAACACATTAAAAAGTCCTTCGTGCTTTTTAACGAAAAGTTTTTCTGCAATCCGGTCACGTTTCATTCCAATAGAATAGTTTTCTAATATGGTTTCAGCAAATTTCCGGTCATGTTCTGCCAGATAATTAAGCAAAGATTTCAAAACAAAATATTCGGTACTGTATTTTAGATCTGCATTTTTCGAATCCCTGCCAATTAAAAAACCGATGAAATTGGCCTCCTGTTCTCTTGCGTAGCCCAATTGATGGGCGCTCTCATGTGACAGCGTGAAAGGAATATAAGTAGAGGGCAGGGCAGCGTTATACTGCGCTTCAGCTGTAAACGGATTGTAGTATCCTAAGATCCCGGTATAGCTCATGACCGGTTTAAATAAACTCGATTTGAAAGCCCGGGTCCGTGTCCCTTTCTTGTTATTTAAATAAGCGGGGAGTTGAGTCTGATTCTTCAGTATTTCCTCTTTAACAGGCAAATTGTTTGAAACAATGAAAACTCCATTCTGATCTTCTTGTACCAGCGTTCTTGTTTTTTTGCAGCGTTCAAGATATTCTAAGCTGAGGGTTTTTACGTCCTCGATATTGATCTCTTTTTCCGGTAATTTTTCTAAGAGCGGTTTCTGGAAGTAAAGCATTCCCCAAAAAATCTGATAGGTGAAATACAGAATGTTAAGAAGAATTAATAATTTTAAAGAATATCTTTTCCGGCTTCTTTTTTTTATAATTTTAAAAATGAAAAAAAGAAAAATCGCCAATAAGAAAATATAGAATATATCACCGACAGAAAAAGGGATTATAGAAAAGATGTGTTGATGAATTCTTTTCTGAAATTCAAAAATTCTTTCAAAAATACCGACGGCAAAATCGATTTTTGAAAGAATTAAAAACAAAACAAATTGGGCAAGTAATACACCTGCCCAAAATCTTTTTTTATTGTAGATATGACCCTCTTTAATGAGCATTTTCTTTTTGAACTTGATCCAGACTGATTCCCTGCTCTTTCAGTATTTTCGTTACCCGCAAAGCATAGAATACAAGATAGGCAAAGCAAATAACACCTACGATATAACTGAAGTGAATATTCGTGTAATCAGCAAGCATTCCTTGCAGCCAGGAAACGATACCGCCACCCATAATCATCATAATTAAAAAACCAGAACCTTGGTTGGTGTGTTTTCCCAATCCATTAATTGCCAAAGCAAAGATGCATGGCCAAAGGGTGGAGCAAAATAATCCAACACTGGTGAAGGCATATACAGAGATCATTCCCGTGGTCATCATTCCGGTGATTAAGGACAGTATTCCCATTGATGAAAAGATCAGCAGCATTCTTGCAGGATTTCCTTTGCTTAAGATATCGCACGCAATCATTACCAGAATAATCACACCATAAATATAGAAATGGGATAAATCATGCTGTGCAATTGCATTGACCAAAAGGAAAACACCAAATGCTAAATAGGGAGCTAAAAATCTTAAGATCTTTTTTGAACCTGATGTGATGTCAAACGCTTCAACTGCACCGGTCCATCGGCCAATCATTAAAGATGCCCAGTATAAGGAAACGTACGGAGCAATATCTTTGGTTGAAAAACCTAGTGAGTTTTCCATGTAGGCCGGCAAATTACTTGCCGTAGATACTTCTACGCCGACATAGACGAAAATGGCAATCATTCCTAATACCAGTTGCGGATATTTCAAAGCAGAATCTCTGTGCTCACCAGGAACAACATCGTCTGTATCTTCTGTAATCGTTGGTGTAATTTGTGGAAGTGATGAGAATTTCAATAAAATTGCGACCAGAATGAACGCGCCTCCCAGAACCATATAAGGGATTTTTACAGATTCTATACTCGCTTCCGTATTAGAAGCGGTCGCCGAACCGAAAATAGCAAATGCGACGATTAATGGTCCAATCGTTGTTCCCAAATTATTAATTCCTCCCGCCATGGTAAGGCGTTGTGATCCCGTTTCAGTCGGTCCAATTTCAATTGCCAGCGGGTTGGCCACAATCTGTTGTAGCGAAAAGCCCAGTCCCAAAATAAATAACCCTGTAATCATTAAAGGAAAAGAACCCAGATTTGCTGCCGGATAAAACAGTAAGGTTCCCGATGCTGAGATGAGAAGTCCTAAGATCAAACCGTTTTTATATCCGATTTTATTAACTACATCCTGTTTTATGGCTTTAGAAATAAACATATAAATCAGTGATCCCACTGTATATGCGACATAAAATGCCACCGAAACCAACTGACTTTGACCTTGGGAAAGATTAAATGCTTTTTTAAATACCGGGATCAAAATATCGTTGCTCGCCGCAACGAATCCCCAAAAGAAAAATACAGTTACCAAAGGTACAAATTGCCCCCAATTGGTTTGTTTAGAATAATTAGAATTTGTCGACATATTTATTTATTTCTTAAAAACAAATATAGCTATTTTAATTTCTCAAACTGAGCTTTTCAAAATGTTTTTGATCTTTTGGTGTGCTTCTGCTTTTAGCAATTCCGCAGACTGATTGGGTTCCAATACATCATTGAAATAAACTTTCACTTTTCCCGGATGCCCTTTTCCATAATTGAAAGGAAACATCTCCTTTAAACCAACAAATGTGAATACGGCAATCGGGGACTGATGTTTCGATGAAAGTGTAAAAGCACCATCTTTAAAAGAATCCAGCAGTACCGAAGTGTCATCGGGAACCCCGCCCTCCGGAAAGATGACAATGCTTTGTCCTTCTTCCATTCTTTCTGCGCAACGGCGGTACACATCTGCACGGCTGCGGGCAGAAGACCGGTCGACCATCACACAAATCCTTTTATAAATCGTTCCAAAAATCGGAATCTTCACCAATTCCTTTTTCCCGACATAACACAGCGGATGGTGCGGCATCAGAATACACGGCAGCATCACATCCATAATAGAGGTGTGGTTGGAGACAAAAACATACGGTCGATTTTTATCCATCTTTTTATCGGTGAGGTTGATCAGCTCATAGCGGAATCCCATTCCGTAAAACATCCCGAAGCACCATAAACGGATGAAAAAATAGGCATACGGATAATGTTCTTTTTTAATGGAGAACAGCAACACAGGAATGCCCAGAATCGGGGTCAGGACGGCTCCTAAAATCACCATCCAGCCTCGCCAGATATAATTCAAAACTTTTGTCATGTACTTTGAAAATTACTTTTTAGGTAAATTACAGAAGGGCTATTCATTACTCTAATGATTAACCATTGAAAATCACTTTTTTCTTCACCGAGTAATTCAAGACAGAAACCAACAGAATCGCTGCTGTTTTACTTATAACCGCCTGGCTGATAACGAAGAATCCTACATCGATATTCTCTTTGAACGCAAATCTAAAGAAAAGCTGGAAGAAAGTTAAACTCAGCAAAGTTGAGAAAAAAGAAACAAACATAAAGTAAGCAAATTCCTTGCGTTTTGAATGTTTGCCGCGCTCAAAAACAAACCAGATGCTCAGGAAATAATTAGTGATAATTCCGCAACTCGTTGAAAATATATTGCTTAGTGGGAAATGGATCCCGTAATAATTATTTTCTCCGGAAAAAATCAACGGCAGATATACGCTGAATATTTTAAATGAACCGATTTCTATGACAGCACTGAGCCCTCCCGCGATCACGAAAAGTAATACTTGTTTTTGTTTGAGTAAAAGTTCCTTCATATTAATTGTTGCAAATTTAAAACTATATGTTAAACAATCAGAAAAACTTGTTAAAATATTTTTTCGCTTTGATATATTGTTTACTTTTATTTTGTGAAAGAGAGATGTGTGAATGTAACTTTTTCATTTTTAATGAGTTAATGGAGTCTGAGACCAGAAGTAAGTTTTATAAACCAGTCAAAAATTTAATCACGAAAAAACATGACCACACAAAGACCTTACCGAAAATTTACGCCTCAACAAAAGAAAATTGAGGAATTAGAGAAAAACAGCCCCCGATTCAAAAGAATATATTCCGAGTACGAACTGATGTCTGACGAATTATGGAATCTGGAAAATACCGACACAGCCAACATACCCGATGATTTTATGGAAGCGATAAAATTACAGACCGAATATTTAGAAGAAGAAATTGATGACTGGCTTTTAAATAATTCCCCAACGGTAGATTAACCCCTCAATACTGCGGTTTTTTACCGGTGATCACTTTTTTTGAATCTGCCGTAGTTCTTCAATACCGGCTGATTAAATCAGAAGCTTTATCTTTGCAGAAATTGTCGAAGAATAGCTATGAACATCAATCTCAATCAAAATAAAAATCTGAAACTCTTTAAAATTATTTCAGAAGTTGCCGGGAAAAACAACCAAACGGTTTTTATTGTTGGCGGTTATGTGCGGGATTTATTGATGAAAAGAAAAACACCCACTGACATTGATTTTGTTACAGAAAGCAACGGAATCGATTTAGCAAAAGCTGTTGCACACGAAATTAATCCCAAACTGAAAGTTTCTGTATTCAAAAATTACGGCACTGCAATGTTCAAACATGAAGGACTGGATTTGGAATTCGTAGGTGCCCGCAAAGAAAGTTATGCTGAGCATTCCCGAAAGCCTTCTGTAGAAACCGGGACTTTGGAAGACGACCAGAAACGCAGGGATTTTACCATTAATGCCTTGGCGATTTCTTTAAATAAAGAAAACTTCGGTGACCTGATCGATCCTTTTGACGGAATTAATGATATTAAGAAAAAAATCCTCCGTACTCCCCTTGAACCCAGCCAAACGTACTCAGACGATCCTTTGCGGATGATGCGCGCGATTCGGTTTGCATCCACCTTAAATTTCAAAATTGAAGAAAATTCTCTGAAAGCCATTCAGCAGGAAGCAGAAAGAATAAGAATTGTTTCGCTGGAACGCATCATGGTGGAATTCAATAAAATTATGCTTTCCGAAAAACCTTCTCTGGGGTTGAAATTAATGGAACAAACCGGTCTAATGCAACTCATCATTCCTGAACTTACCGCATTGAAAGGAATTGAAGAAGTAGAAGGACAAACGCACAAAGACAATTTCTGGCATACGCTGGAAGTCGTTGACAACATTTGCCAGAATACAGGAAATCTTTGGCTTCGCTGGGCAGCATTGCTCCACGATATCGGAAAAGCGCCAACCAAAAAATTTGTTGACGGAACGGGCTGGACTTTTCACGGCCACGAATTCTTAGGATCAAAAATGGTGAAAAATATTTTTTACCGGTTAAAACTTCCGCTCGGAGCCGACATGAAATATGTTCAGAAATTAGTGAAGTTATCCTCGAGACCTATTGCGCTGGTTGATGATGGAACTTCTGATTCGGCGCTGCGTAGACTTTTGTTTGATGCCGGCGAAGATCTGGAAGATTTGTTTATTCTGAACAAAGCCGATATTACCACCAAGAATTCTTCAAAACAGGCAAAGTTTAAAAAGAATTTCGAATATGTTGCTTTGAAAATTAAAGAAGTTGAAGAAAAAGATCAGGTTCGGAATTTTCAGCCACCCATTTCAGGTGAAGAAATTATGGAAATGTTTAATATTCAGCCCGGCAGAGAAATTGGGATTTTAAAAGAGAAAGTAAAAGAAGCCATTCTGGAAGGCGAAATCGGAAACGATAAAGAAGAAGCGAAAAGTTTCGTGATTCGCGAAGGGGAATTATTAGGATTAATTCTGCAATAAATTCTCTTTGTAAAAACAAAAAAAACTTTGCCAAAGTTCGAAACTTTGGCAAAGTTGATTGAGGTCTTTTATCTGTTTAAAATTGATATTGAGCACCAACGGTATAATTTCTTCCCTTGGTATTAAAGCCAATTACATCAACATAAGAAGTATTAAAAAGATTGCCGATATTTACAAAAGCATCGACGTTTTTAATGATATTCTGATTGATATTGAGGTTAAATAAATTGAAACTTTCTAACTCCACATTTTTGTTGGAAAAAGTAGTAGCGTCGTAATAAGCATCAGTTCTTTTCGATACAAATTGATGAGCGAAATTAATTTTTGTTGTCGAAAAAGGCGAAACTTCAAGATAAGAATTTACCCTTTGTTTCGGTTGACGGAGCATGGTTTCTTCTTTTTCTTTTTCCACAAAAGTGAAATTTCCGCCCAGTTTAAACATTTCGCTGAAACGATAATCTGCGGCGATTTCAAAACCTTTTACTTTATTGTCTCCTACATTTTTAAATTGCCCTGCATAGGTAACAAAATCAACTGTTTGATAAGCAAAAGCTTCTTTTTCCTGTCTTTGGAAAAGGCTTGCGGTAACATTCAGACTTCTGTCTTTTTTTCCGAAACTCAGATCGATTTCGTGTGAAGAGTTGAGTTCAGGTTTCAGGTCGGAATTCGGTAAAGTGTAAGGAAGCGAACCGTAATTTTGGTAAAGAGTTGGGGCAATAAAAGCGGTCGCAAAGGAATATCCTACTTTGAAATAGGTGCTTTCCATTTCATGCAGATAAAACGGATTGATGTTGTACACGAAATGATTTCCAAATTTGGAATGATCGGTCATTCTGCTTCCAAGATCAAGATTTAAACCTTCATAATTGATGTTTGCCGTTGCGAAAACATCAAAATTATTGAGTTTGGTATCGTTCATAATCAAATCATCCTGCATCGAATTTCCACCCCATGGAAGAGATTTTGCGCCCAATTTTTGTGTCTCATACTGTAGTCCTACAATAAAACTGAAGTGATCAGAAAAGGTATAATGATTAAAAAGTTCTGAGAAAAAAGTTCTTCCAGAATAACTGAATTGGTCCTGGTAACCGTTTGAAACAAAGTTCTGGCCTAATCTTTCATTTCCGGAAAACCTTGTATTGAAGGTGATTTCACCTTTGTTGTATTTAAAATTTGCATTTGCTCCGGCATAACTCTGCTCATCATTTCCCCGGTATTTTCCGTCGGTGAAAGCGCCTTCATCGTAATCGAATAAATGATGCTTCCATCCTCCATTCAAATTAACCGTGAAATTATCAGTTTTAAAGCCAAAATTGGCATTAATATTTTGTTTTTCGAAACCGTCTTTATCGAAATTTTCGCCGGTAGCAGAAGAAAAACCTTCGGATTTTTCATTGAATCCGGAAATCTGATAATTGAACTGACTGAGTTTTCCGCGCAGTCCCAAGTTTTGCGCAAACGTATCATAAGAACCGGCTCTTGCGCCTAAAGTTCCCTGAATTTTGTCCACCGAAGAAAATTTAGTTTTAATATTGATGACCGAAACCGTAGCATTTGAACCGTACAACACAGAAGATGCTCCATTTAAAACCTCGATGCTTTCTACATTTTCTAAAGACAAAAGCCGAAGGTCAGCCGCGTTGTAATCATTTCCTGTAACGTCTTTCAAAGGGATTCCATCAATTAAAATTAAAACATTGGCGCTTTTCCCACCGCGGATTTTCATTGATTTTGGCTCCTGAGCGTTGTTGAAATTTCCTGTAATTTGAATTCCGGCTACCTGGTCGAGGACATCGTTTACATTTTGACCTTTGTATTTCTGAAGATCCTCCTGGGAAATCAGTTTTACATTTTTTCCGGTTTTGTAAAGTTGTTGTGGTGTTTTTGAAGCGATTGTTACTTCATCGATCGTGGTTTCCTGTTGGGCAATAATGTTTGAACTTACGACAAGCATTGCTCCAACCAGGATTAATTTTTTGTTCATAAAAAATAATTAGGTTAAAGATGACTTATCGGAAAAAAATGCAGGTAAAAAAACAGAACTGAAAGTTCAGTAATTCACGACTCTTCCTCCGAAAGCGTTTAATAATAATACTTTCAGTAAGGTCTCCTGACTTTCACAAAACTGCACCTTCCCGATTGCTCAGTGGTTGTATCGCAGTTTCACTAATGGTGATTTACAGTTGCGGGGACAGTTTGTGATTCGCACACAATTCCCTTTTCTAAAAGCAGGGCAAAGGTATTGTTTATTTTTTATACCACGAAAACTTCTGAACATTCAGATTCTTATCCTTACTTTTCCTGCGCTGTTTTATTTTTCAGATAATGGTAAGTTTCAATCTGCGACCGTATTTCTTTAGTGTCGGCTTTTACATATTCGTTCGCCATTTTCTTGTCGAGGATTCTGGCTTTTACATTGTCGCTCAGCTGAATTTCCAGTTGGTCTTTGATTTCTTTTTTCAGATTTTTCTGAGTGATTTTTGCGGCGGCTTCAATCCGGTAATCCAGATTACGGGTCATCCAGTCGGCAGAGGAAATATAGACATCTTCATGACCTTTATTGTAAAAATACATGATGCGGGAATGTTCCAGATATTCATCAACAATGCTGATGGCCTGGATTTTCTGTTTGAAATCCTTCTGATTAATCGCGCAGTAAATCCCACGTACAATCATTTTGATCACGACTCCTACTTTTGCAGCCTCATAAAGTTTGGTAATTAAATCCCGGTCGCTCAGGGAATTGACTTTAATGATAATTAAAGTTTTTCTGCCGGATTTGGCTTCTTCAACTTCTTTCTCAATATGGTCAATGATTTTCTCGCGCATGAATTCCGGACAAACCACCAGATTTTTGCAGGATTTCAAAGCGGGAATCACGTCCTGTTTTGGTTTTTTCAGAACGGTAAATATTTTGTTGATGTCGGCCATAATTCCCCGGTCAGAAGTCATTATCAAATGGTCACCATAAATTTTTGCCGTTTTTTCATTGAAGTTTCCGGTACTTACAAAACCATACTGAAGGGTTTTATTGTTGGCTCTTTTTTTAATGACGCAAAGTTTCGCATGAACCTTTTTATTCGGAATCCCCGTTAAAACCTTCACGCCTTCCTGCTCCAGAATCTCTTTCCATTTCAGATTGTTTTCTTCATCGAATCTTGCGCGAAGTTCCAGCATCACCGTCACTTCCTTACCGTTTCTCACCGCATTAATTAAGGCATTGATGATTTTGGAATTGCTCGCTAACCGGTACGCCGTAATCTGAATTGACTTCACGTCGGGATCCATCGCAGATTCCCGCAACAGATCGATGACTGGAGTGTATTTGTGGTAGGGAAAAGTGAGCAGAATGTCGGTTTTCTGAATCACATCGGTAATTCTTTTTCCTACCAGTTCAGGATGGTCAAAAGAGGTCCTTTCAACCGGTTTTTTATAGGTTTCAAACACATCGGGAAACTCCATGAAATGCCGGAAATTATGAATTTTTCCGCCCGGAATAATGCTGTCTTTTTTTGTTAAATGAAGTTTTCTGATCAGGAATTCCAGCAGCGCTTTGTCCATCAGTTTATCAAAAGTGAAACGGGTGGGTTTGCCTTTGCGCCGGGATTTTACTCCTTTTTCTATTTTCTCGGCGAGCGTGGTTTTGATGTCATTATCCAAATCGAATTCGGCATCTTTCGTTACTTTAAAACAGTGCGCTTCAAACTCTTCATAGCCGAAGTAAGAGAAAATGTGCGGCAGATTGTAAATGATAACGTCTTCTAACAACATGACATTTTTTTCGTTGGGGACGGCCGAAGGCAGTAAAACAAACCGTCCGACGATTCGCGACGGAATTTCGATAATCGCAAATTTGCTTTCGTACTGAAATTCTTTTTTCCGCATCGCCACTCCTAAGTAAAGAGATTTGTCCCTTAAATAGGGCATGGGTGAATTGTCATGCAATAAAATCGGGATGACATTGCTTTCTACCACTTCATCAAAATAGGAAGTGACAAACTGTTTCTGAGCGGAGGTTAAATTCCTGGCGGTTTTAATGAAGACTTTCTGGTCGGCCATTTCAACCTGAATTTTCTTCCAGGTTTTCGCGAAATTCTGCTGTTGCCGGATTACAATTTCATTTATTTTCTGCAGAATCTTGGTCGGCGGCTGATAAAAGGATTCCGTGATGAATTTATCTTTGAAATCCATCGCCCGTTTTAAACCGGCCACGCGAACCCGGAAAAACTCATCCAGATTATTGGAAAAAATTCCCAAAAAACGAATCCGCAAATGCAACGGAACATACTCATCCATAGCTTCTTGTAAAACTCTCTCGTTAAAAGAAAGCCAGGTAATATCTCTTGGATTGAACTGATTCGACATTTTTTTAATTATGAATTCAAAAATAGAGATTCCTAATGGGTTTTCAGCGGTTTTTTGATTAAATTGTAGTAATATTATCCTAAAAGTTTGTTAAAACTTTGGTATATTTGAAGGAATTACAAAGATATAACATGAAGTTTTTATTGGACGATGATTTAATAAGCACCACAAAAGCAGAATCTAAAAGATATTACAAAGGGGATATTATTTTACACGAGGGCGACCGTTCCCAATGCTTTTTTTATTTAAAACATGGCGAACTTTCTGTTTTTAATTTAACGGAAAAAGGAAAAGAACTTTTGCAGCACAAAGTGAAAGAAGGTCATTTTTTTGCAGAACCTGCCATTTTGTTAAATGAGCCTGTGCCGGGAAACATAGAAGTGTGTTCTGATAAAGTGGAAATCATCAAAATTGAACGCGAGCGCCTGATTGCTTATTTAAAAGAACACCCGGAAAAACTCTTTGAATTTACGGTTTCTATCGCTAAAAAATCCATTAAAAAAAGTCACTTACTCAAGCAGATTGTTTTGTTTAATCCGGAAGACCGCATTCTGCTGCAGCTGCGTGATTTTAAAAGTGAGAATGGCTGCGACGGCGAAAAAATAATGATTAATTATACCAGGAAAGAACTTTCCCACATGACCGGACTGAGAATTGAAACCGTTATCCGGACCATTAAAAAAATGGAAAAAGAGGGAAAACTTGAGATTGTTAACGGTAAAATTTTCATTTAAATCATGACGGGAGTCATATCCGTAATCTGTTTTTTCAGCATAATTTTGTAGGATGAAGAATATTATTTTTTGGCTTCGGTTTTCAGTTCTTAACTTTTTAATCGTTGCGGTACTGGGTGTTTTGATGAGATATAAAATCGCCTATTCACTGCCGATAGTTGATCAGAAACATGTGCAGGAAGCGCATTCTCATTTCGCTTTCTACGGTTGGATTACACAGATTATTTATGTGCTGATGATCCGGTATTTGCACGGGATTCTTTCTGAACAGCAGTTGAAAAAATACCATGCTTTACTGATTGTCAATGCGGTGTCGGCGTACGCGATGATTCCGAGTTTTATTTATAATGGCTATTACTGGGCATCTATTGCCGCCTCAACTGCCGCTTTGCTGACTGGTTTCGTCTTCTTCTTTTTCTTAGTGAGAGATTTGCGGAATAATCACGATTTGGCAAAACCGTGGTTTTTGGGAGGATTGTTTTTCTCTGTTATTTCCTCGGTCGGCGTTTTTGGACTCAGTTATATGATGGCTTCAGGAAATATGCCCCAAAATTTATATCTGGCTTCCACTTATTATTACCTGCATTTTCAGTATAACGGATTTTTTATTTTCAGCTGTATAGGATTACTTATTCATTCACTAAAGGAAATCGGAGCTGAAATTTCTGATCAGGAAAACAAAATGATTTTTTGGCTGATGTTTACAGGCTGTTTAGTTGGTTTTGGACTTTCGGTACTTTGGATGAAAATCCCCCTTTGGATTTTTATCGCCATTGTACTGGCGACGGTCGCTCAGACTTTTGGAGCGGGCAAACTATATCTATTGGTCAAAAGAAACTGGGCGAAACTGGTTCTTCATTTTTCTGCGTTACAAAGGTTGGTCTTAATGTATGTCGGTTTTGCATTCTTCGCGAAAACGCTTCTGCAGTTGGGATCTACCATACCGGCATTAAGTCAGTTTGCCTTTGGATTCCGGAATGTAGTGATTGCCTATCTGCACTTAATTCTATTAATGTGTGTTTCGGTGTTCCTGATCAACCAGATTTTGGCAACCAACGTTTTCAAAATGACCAAACCTGTGATTACCGGACTTAAACTTCTGCTTCTCGGGATTTTCTTAAATGAAGCTGTCCTTGGATTGATGGGGATTTTCTCGATTAAATATATTTCAATTCCTTTTACCCCGGAAATACTGTTGGCGGTTTCTTTATTAATGTTGATTTCGCTGGGAATCATCCTATTCAATTTAAAAAAGAAGGCCTAAAAAAGCTTCCTGAAACTGAATTCCGGGAAGCTGAACAAAACATTAATTAAATTTAAACAACTTATTCGATCCTTAATTGGGTAAGATGACGCTGTCAACAACGTGAACAATTCCATTGGACGCGGGAACAGATGCGATAATATTTACGGTACCGTTCACCACCGGTTTTCCATTGACGATTTTAATGCTGATGGGCGTTCCGTCGACCATTCCCAGACTTTGACCATCTGTAAGCTGATCGGTTTTTATCACTCCGACATAAGTGTGGTGGCCCAGAATGTCATTTAATTTTTCAACGTTTTCAGGTTTCATTAAATCATCTAGAGTTCCTGCCGGAAGTTTGGCAAACGCTTCATTGGTAGGTGCGAAAACGGTGAAAGGTCCGGCGTTGCTTAAAGAGGTCGCTAAACCTGCCGCCTGTACTGCTTTTACCAAAGTCGATAAATCCGGATTGCTCACCGCCAGTTTCACAATGTCGGGAGCGCTGTCATTATCCACAACTGCTTCCTGGCCACCGCCGACCGCTTCTGTGCCTGTGGTTTCAGTCGCAGCTGCTATTGTCTCATTCTTCGAGCAGGAAGAAAAAGTGAGGGCAATCAGTGCGAGCATCATCATTGATTTTTTCATAGCTTTTATTTTATGGGTTAATTTTTAAAAATTGAAATTGAATCAGTTTTTTTAATCTGAGATAAAATTAAGCTGAAAAATCCGTAAGCTGCTATGACTGTAATCACATATCAAACAATTAATTAGGTGAGTTTTATCAGTTTTTATAAAGCGTTCTAAAATACTTACAGATCTTTTTTATTGAACATAATCAGTGACCATAAGAACGGAACCAAAGTCCAGATTCCTAAGATGATGATGGATATCACCATGCCGCCGCCTGAACCAAAAACCTGTCTGAAAATCGCACCGGCCTGTCCCAGCATCGCGGCCACATCTAACTGAAGCAGCACAAAAATTCTGGAAAGTCCAATCGGATTAACTGCCGCCAAAGTGGCCATGATGCCTTCAATCGGATAATCGGTGAACTGAAACATTAAGACCAATAAAATCCCGTCGTAGATAATGGCGAAAAACATCCAGATGAAAATGGAGATCCCGATTCCTTTGGCGCGGTCTCTGCTGAAAATGGCGGCTAACATCGCTAAAGAAGTAAAAATAACCGACAGAAAAACGCCCGTTATCAACAAAGAAATCCCGGTCGCAATCGAAGAATATAACAGGATCGGAATCCCGCATCCGATTAAAAATGCTAAAATAAGAGCCGTAGCAAGTCCCAGAAAAAGATTGAACCAAACCTTGCCGCGCGGAACGGGTTGGCTCAAAAGCAATTCGATAAACTGACTGCTGTTATAAACGTAAATCGTCGAGAAAATAATACTGACTAACGGAACCACCAGCAAGACCACATTCAGTAAACTCAGCGTGGCTTTGGTGTAATTGTTATCCAGTCCTAAAACGGACCAGGAAATAATGAAAAGTAAAACCGTATAAAGAATCACGATCTTATTTTTTAAAATGTCAAATAAAATAAAGCGGGCTATTTTGTTCATTTTTTCATTGCTTTTAAGATGGAAATAATCCCGTCGGAAATTTTTTCGGTATTGGTTTCCTTTTTCAAATCTTCTACGGATTGGTGCACGACCACTTTGCCTTCGTTCATGAAAACGATTTCGGTGATGATATCGTCCAGTTCGCTCAGCAGGTGAGAAGTGATGATGATGAGTTTTCCTTTGTTTTTCTCCTTGATGATTTTGTTTTTCAGGATTTCTGTCGCCAGTGGATCCAGGCCGGCGGTAGGTTCATCCAGAATAATTACTTTAGGATTAAAAAGAAAAGCGAGTACGGCGCTTACTTTCTGCGTGGTTCCGCCGGAAAGCGTCCGCATTTTTTTACCGTAGATATTTTCAAGTTCGAATGCTTCCAGAAGTTCAGTGTCAAGATAATCGCTGCTGTTTTTGCGCGTATCTTTGATCATCTTAATGGTTTCCTCGATGGTCATGTTTTCGGGATATCGTCCTATCTGTGGCATATAGCCGATGTTTTCCCGGTATTTGTAATCGTCTTTTACACTTTTGCCATCGACCAAAATATCGCCCTCTTCAACTACATTTAAACCTAAAATGCATTTAATCATGGTGGTTTTTCCACAGCCGTTTGGGCCTATTAGTGCGATAGAATGGCCGTTTTCAAAGGATAAATCAATCCCGTTCAGGGCGGTGAACTTTTGGAATTTCTTCGTTAAATTTTTAATTTCAATCATATCATTGAGATGTTAATTTTCAACATCAACTTTCATTAAATTTTTCTTTTGCCAAAGTTTTAAATAAAAATCCTACAGATTATTTTTAAAGCGGAGAGGTTTCATCAGCGGTTGATCATCAACAAAACTTTCAGGCGTCAAGCTCGGAATTATTTTTTCCGTCCGGTCCAGCATGTCTACCATAAAACTTCTGAAGAGCAGCATCACCGATGGATTCTGTTCCACCAAAACCGAGTATAAACTCAACGGATGAAAGGGCACATCGCCGATCTTATCTTTATTCAGATCATAGCCTTCATATTTGTCCCAGTAATTAAACCGGAAATCGTTCATCACGGTAGAACCGTTGGTGCTGACATCGAAAGTATTATTGATGAAATTATTTCTGATGACTTTATTTTCCATACAGTTTGAGTTGATTTTTATCGCCCACCCGTTGTTTTCGAACTGGTTATTGTAAAAATCGATTTTAGTGGCGCCGTCGGCAAATATGGCGGTGGTGTTGTTGGTGAAGGTATTTCCTTTGATCTTGCTGAATGAAATTTCTTTTAATAAAAGTCCGAAAACACTGTCGCCCCAGTTGTTGATGAATTTGTTGTGGTACATGCTCACATTCATGGCGTACATTACGGCCACACCGGCTTCATTATTATCAAAGACATTTCCTGTGTAAACACTGTCATTGGAAAACATAAAGTGCAGCCCGTACCGGAGATTGTGTCGGGAAAGGTTGCGATAGACGAAGCATTTTGCATTTTTTTCGAGGTAAATTCCGTCTTTGTGCCCGCTGATGTAATTGTTTTTCACCCAAATTTCACGGCTTCCCAAAAGATGGATTCCGTCGCCGATGCTTTCCTCAGAAGTGCCGCGGTTGCTGGTGATTTTGTTATTGCTGATCATACAGCGCAATCCTCTCTGAACATAAATTCCGAAATGGTTGTTTTCAAAAATATTATTATCGATGACCGAATCGGCGCTGGTGTAAATATGCACGGCGGCCACACTTTTGATTTCGTCTCTGCCGCTGTTGATCAGTTTAAATCCTTTCAAAGTAATACGGTCAGCCTTAAAGGTGATGATTTCTCCGTCGAGGTTTCCGTCAATTACCGGTCGGTCTATTCCGATCAGGGTTAATGATTTTTCGATATCGATGGTTCCTTCCCGATAATGGCCCTTCTGCACGAAAATAGTGTCGCCGTTTTTTGCGGCGGCAATGGCTTGTCTGATGGTTTTGTACTGCCCGTTTTTACCGACTTTTAAAACTGCGGAAAACGCAAAAACCGGTAAAAGTATAAACAGTAAACAGGATATTTTATTTTTCATATTTCATACCAACTGCGATCCTTGGGGGATTACAAGTTTGCAGATTGTTATTGGAGTAGGGTTGCGTGTAATTCGGTCGCTGCTTTTTCTGCAGAGGCTTTGTCTTTGTAAGCCTGTGTGTTTCCGCCCATTGGACTTTTAATGTCGCCTCCTTTAATAAAAGTGGCCGTATTGCTTTCTATAAACGCTCCACTTGGGAAATCGGCCACATATGCTTTTGCATTACCGGTGGTTTCGGGATTAGAAGTTTGGTAATCCTCCATGCAGTGGATATCATCAAATTTATAAAGTCTGCCTTTTTCGGTAATTAATTCGGTAGCGTATTTCGGCTCGGTAATGGTCATTTTGCAGTTGTCGCACTGGTCTTTGCCCACCGCAATTTCCTGAGGTCCGGTTTTCGTACATGCGGTCAAAGCAATCATGCTGCCTGCTAAAAATAATCTTCCTAATAATTTCATAATTTTTAATTTTTTTAAATAGATAATAAGTTGAAATAATGGAAGGTCTCAAACTGCTTTTTTAGCAATTCTGTTTTCCATCAATGCTAAGATAATCAAAATAACACCAGCGCCAATCATGATGCCGCCTCCAATATTGGGATAAGACCATACTTCAAAATTAAGCAATTGTTTATAGCCGAAAAGTGGAGGTTGGTAAGACATTCCGGGAACGATAATCGCTGCATGAGGATTCAGGTTGTGGCCGTAATCGTAGAGCCACCGCCAGAAATCAAATACGAATCCTACACCGAAGAGTAAATAGATGCCGGTTAGGGTATAAAGAAGTTTCCGGCTGTTCAAGAAAGCGGCCAAAAAACAGAGAAGTGCAAAAATTCCTAATGCGTAAGGCAGGATTTTGAATTCCCAAAATTCGTCGGCGTGTATTTCTTTCATCCCGATATAATGATTCAGACCGTTAATGATTGCGTATTCTCCGGATATTTTATCGGCGTGGATGAACATCGCTAGGCCTTCCGGATATTGTGGCGCGTTGAGATAGATGGACCAGATGGGCACAAAAATCGCAACAATTAATCCGATGCCCAAAAGGATAAGAAGTATTTTACTCCATTTTTGGATTGCGTTTGTTTTCATTTTGTTTTTTTTAAGGTATTTAAGTTTTTGCTGATGGATTCAGTAAAGTGACGGTTTACTGTTTTTCAGTAAATGACCTCAATTATTTAAATTAAAAAGGGCAGTAAAAAACTGCCCTTTATTCCTGATTTTTACTTGGTTTCACCTTGTTTTACAGGGCTTTGAGCATTGTCCTTTTTATTATTCAGTGAATAGATAAGCGGGGTATTGCTGCCAGCCGGTGATACTCTTACGTATCCCTGCATTTCCTGGTGTAGGGCAGAACAGAAGTCGGTACAGTACATCGGATACATTCCCGGTTTTAGGGGAACCCATTTCAGGGTACAGGTTTCACCCGGCATGATGAGGAGTTCTGCATTTTGTGCGCCTTTGACTGCGAATCCGTGCGGCACGTCCCAATCCTGTTCCAGATTCGTCACGTGGAAGTAAACTTCGTCACCTACTTTTACGCCCTCGATATTATCCGGTGCAAAGTGAGAGCGGATAGAAGTCATATAAACATGAACTTTATTTCCTTCTCTGACGACTTTGCTTTCGGCTTCACCTTTGGTCGCATACGGGTGTTTGTTGTCTTCCAGTTTATAGAATTTTATCTGGTTTTTCGTAAACAAAGCTGCCGGACCGGCCTGTGCATAATGCGGCTCACCAATGGTTGGGAAGTCCAGGAGCAGTTTCATTTTGTCTCCACTGATGTCAAACAGCTGGGCAGACTGCGTTAATTCCGGACCCGTTGGTAAATACCGGTCTTTCGTAATTTTGTTATAAGCAACCAGATATTTTCCGTAAGGATTTTTAGTATCTCCACCTGGAATCATTAAGTGACCTACAGAGTAGAACGTTGGAGTTCTGTCTAAAACCTTACAGGTTGCGATATCCCATTTCACGACTTCAGAAGAAACGAACATCGAGGTATAGGCATTTCCCTTTCCGTCAAATTCGGTGTGGAGTGGCCCTAAACCCGGTTTCTGAACTTCACCGTGTAAAACGGCATCATATTTAACGATTGGAATACCGTCAAATTCGCCTGAGAAATTTTTGTCTGCAATTGCTTTCATTAATTTATCAAAACTGAATACAGGGATCAAAGCAGCCAGTTTTCCAGATCCGATAATGTACTCCCCCGTTGGATCAATATCGCAACCGTGCGGAGATTTTGGACAGGGAATTAAATAGCAGATGTCTTTTAATTCTTTAGCAGAAAGAACAGAAACTTCTTTTAAGATTTCAGATTTCGCCATTTGGGTAGATTCGTCAAAGGTGTTGTGCGCGTATTCTACCGCCATTTTTTTGGCTTTTCCTGCTTTCAGATATTCTTCAGCTTTTTTCCAGTTGACGGCCATGATGAAATCTTTCTCGTTTTGAGAAGCATTTACTTCCAGAAGCGTGTTGGCCTGTTCGGAGTTATAACAGGAGAAGAAGAACCAGCCGTGGGATTTCCCTTTACCGGCGTGCGACAGGTCAAAGTTGAATCCCGGAGCTTCAATTTGGAACGTGATGTCCATTTTTCCATCTTCTTTTCCAATTCCAATGAAAGAAAGGTAACCTTTAAAATTTTCTTTGAAAGACTCAATTGGCACGTCGCCCTGTCCGTCAACAGGTACGGCGAAACGGGTTCCGGCAACGACATATTCGGTGTTTTCCGTTAAGAAAGGAGAGGAGTGGTTCCCTGCAGAGTTAGGGATTTCAATAATCTCTGTTGTTTTAAAAGTGGTCAGGTCAATCTTAGCAACACGCGGAGTGTTATTGGCGTTGGCAAATAAATACCTGCCGTCAATTTCTCCGTTGGTCTGTGACAGGGCAAGGTGGTGCTGGTCATCCCAAGGCACGAACCCGTGGGAAGTTTCGAGCATCGGTTTTGTTTCTTCGCTGAATCCATAACCATTTTCCGGATGTACAGAGAATACGGGAACGATTTTCAAAGTTCTGCCACTTGGCAGCCCGACAACGCTGATTTGCCCATTAAAACCACCGCTGACGAAGTTGTAAACCTCATCATGTTTTCCCGGAGCAACATACACTTTCTCCGCAGCATCGCCTGATACAGCAGTCTGCGTACCCTTAGGTTTACATGCGACAATACTCACCGCAGCAAAAGCTGCGAGTCCAATTTTCTTGTAAGTTTTCATATATTATTGATTAATTCTTTCGGAATAGAAAGGAAAAGAAGATGAATGGTAAATAAGAATCTGTTTACCATTCATCATCAGGAGGTATTATTTGGCGCCGTCGATCTGTCTCATGTATTCGAGAACTTCTCTGGCGTCGGTATCTGTAAGGGCTTGATTTGGCATTCTCACCAAACAGAGTTCCAGTTGTTTCTGTAATTCAGGATCTACGTCGATCATCGGGTCAGGATTAGAGATAAAGTTCATAATCCACTCCGGAGTCTGTCTTTTTGTAACGCCCAGCCAGCCCGGACCCACTAATTTTTCGTCGGTTGGTTTGTGGCAGGAAGTACATTTTACTTCAGCTATTTTTTTACCTGCAGCAGCCATTGCCGGATCAAACTTACTTACATCAACGTTTTCATGTTTACCCAGACCTCTGTTTGGGTCGTACTTCGCAGCACTAGCCTCCATTTCAGCGCTAGTTTCATTTGCAGTTGTAGCAGCGTCAGATGATGCTGTAGGAACTGAATCGGTTTTTTTGTCTCCTCCGCAAGAGAATAAGGCGAAGGTAAGCGTTGCCAGGGCAATTGTTTTTACTAATTTCATTGTTTTGATTTTTTTGTATGTTCAAAAGTACTACCGTTTGCTTGATTCTCGTTATGACTGTAATCATATATACCGTATGATAATTATCGTCAAATTTGTGATACAAAATTTTAACTGATATTTAAAATAAGAAAAGAATGAAAAAGTATCTCGTAATCTGCGGCGTTTTAGCACTGATAGCATGTAACAAGAAAGAAAGCAATCCCAATATGGACAGCAATGTAATGAAGGAGGAACCTGTAGTGAAAGTTGTAGATTCTGCGGCAGCAGGTAAAAATGAAGGGCTGGCTCTGATCGAAGGAGCAGATTGTTTAACCTGTCATAAAGTTGATGCCAGACTTGTTGGGCCCTCTTACCAGGAAGTAGCAGATAAATATACAGAAGGCGATCTTGATATGCTTGCCAACAAGATTATTGAAGGCGGAAAAGGCAACTGGGGAGAAATCCCGATGACACCACATACGGGCATGAGTAAAGAAAATGCTAAGAAAATGGTGGAATATATCATGACGCTTAAAAAATAACAGACCACTTCATTAAAAATTAAAGACATCTTACCGGGTAAGGTGTCTTTTTTGTTTCTGAGTCAGAAGCAAATCTAATGAATGAAGCGCTGTGACATTTTGCATGGAAATAGAGTTTGAACTTAAATCTGTTTTTGAAAAAAAACGTTTTACGAAAAGTCGTGTTATTTGTGGAAAAATCAGGGGTATTTGTGTTTTGCTGAAAACGCAATATGCATATCCGTAATGAGGATTAAGAACCTGTTTAAAAATGATTAAAATAGTTAAACCGCAAAATGAGCAAAAAAAATCTAAAAAGAAAACACTCCATAGAGCAAAAAACACAACTTTTTAGGACAGTTTCCTTATTTGCTCTTTGAAAAGCTTAAAAGAATATCCCTTTTGTGCCTTTTGTGGTTTTTACACAAATTTAAACAGGCTCTAAAAATATATTTCTTCTCAACGACTATCTGTGCACTCCTGAGGTGGATGGAGCAATATAAATATTCCGTTTCATTTCTGGGACGGCACCCAATCTGTCAATTTGTCATAAATTTTCCCTTGGTATAAAATTGGAGAAGTACAGATTGTAAAAATTAACATTAATAACAACTAAAAATATAAATAAAATGAGCAAAATAATTGGAATCGACTTAGGAACAACCAATTCTTGTGTCGCTGTAATGGAAGGTAAAGATCCGGTAGTAATTCCTAATGCAGAAGGCAAAAGAACAACTCCTTCCATCGTTGCATTTACAGAAGACGGTGAAAGAAAAGTAGGTGATCCTGCAAAAAGACAGGCGGTAACCAATCCGACCAAGACCGTATATTCTATTAAAAGATTTATCGGAACCCACTTTAAAGATGATGCATCTGAAGTTTCCAGAGTACCTTATACAGTAGTACCTGGTCCTAACGATACCGCAAAAGTAAAGATCGACGACAGAGAATATACCCCTCAGGAAATCTCTGCAATGATTCTTCAGAAAATGAAGAAAACTGCCGAAGATTATTTGGGACAGGAAGTAACAAGAGCCGTAATTACCGTTCCTGCTTATTTTAATGACGCACAGAGACAGGCTACCAAAGAAGCGGGTGAAATCGCCGGTTTAAAAGTAGAAAGAATTATCAATGAGCCTACCGCAGCAGCATTGGCTTATGGTTTAGATAAAAATCACAAAGACCAGAAAATCGCAGTTTACGATTTGGGTGGAGGAACTTTTGACGTTTCTATCCTTGATTTGGGCGACGGTGTTTTCGAAGTATTATCCACCAATGGTGACACTCACCTTGGAGGTGATGATTTTGATGATGTGATCATCAACTGGTTAGCAGACGAATTCAAAACCGAAGAAGGGGTAGATTTGAAAGCTGATCCAATCGCGCTTCAAAGATTAAAAGAAGCCGCAGAGAAAGCAAAAATCGAATTGTCTTCTTCTTCACAAACTGAAATTAACCTTCCTTATATTACCGCAACTGCAACAGGTCCGAAACACTTGGTTAAAACTTTGACCAAATCAAAATTCGAACAGTTGGCGGCTGACTTGGTAAGACGTTCTATGGAGCCTTGTAAAAAAGCCCTTTCAGATGCTGGTCTTTCTGTTTCAGATATTGATGAGGTAATTTTAGTGGGTGGTTCTACAAGAATCCCGATCATTCAGGAACAGGTAGAGAAATTCTTCGGAAAAACCCCTTCAAAAGGAGTGAATCCTGATGAGGTTGTTGCTTTAGGAGCAGCGATTCAGGGTGGAGTTTTAACTGGTGATGTGAAAGACGTACTTTTATTAGACGTTACGCCACTTTCATTAGGTATTGAAACCATGGGTTCTGTATTTACAAAACTGATTGACGCAAATACCACAATCCCGACTAAAAAATCAGAGGTTTTCTCAACAGCAAGTGACAACCAGCCTGCAGTTTCTATCAGAGTAGGACAGGGAGAAAGACCAATGTTTAATGACAATAAAGAAATCGGACGTTTTGATTTATCAGACATTCCACCGGCTCAGAGAGGAGTTCCTCAGATCGAAGTAACTTTCGATATCGATGCCAACGGAATCCTGAGTGTTTCTGCCAAAGATAAAGGAACCGGAAAAGAACAGTCAATTAAAATTCAGGCAAGTTCAGGACTTTCAGATGATGAAATCCAAAGAATGAAGCGTGAAGCTGAAGAAAATGCTTCTGCGGATGCGAAGAAAAAAGAAGAAGTTGAAGTATTCAATAAAGCAGACGGATTGATCTTCCAGACTGAAAAACAACTGAAAGAATTTGGCGACAAATTATCTGCTGATAAAAAAGCGGCAGTTGAAGCTGCGCATACAGAATTGAAAGCCGCTTTCGAAGCGAAAGACATGGAGAGTGTAAAAGCGAAAACTGAAGCTTTGGATGCTGCTTGGATGGCAGCTTCTGAAGAAATGTACGCTGCAGGCAACCAGGGACAGCCAGGTGCTGACCAGGCACAGGGAAATCCTGCTGGAAATGCAGGAGGCGAAGATGTTCAGGATGCTGACTTCGAAGAAGTGAAATAATCCCCACAAAAAAAGTCTCTCTCCTCTGGAGAAGGATTTAGGGTGAGGAAAAATAATTGGAATTCCCCAGGTGAAAACTTGGGGAATTTTTTATATCTTTATAAAAATGAATTGGCATGTTCCTCAGTTATCGTGGCAATCGTCCGGCATTTTGAACTGCTTTTCAGTCATCGCAGGTTAATTTCTCCATTACCGATCCACAACAACTCCATAGCAACTCCATAACGAATCCATAACCAGTCCATTAATATTATAGTTAAGCGGTTGACTTGCAGTATATTTCTTTACCTCTTGGGTGCCGCCTGGCTAAAAGCTTCCTTAGCACTGCTATACTTAGGCGCTGTGAGAAGATCACCTCTTCCGCCTTTCACCCTCCAACTGACGATAATGTCATAATGCATAGATGCTTCATAGATGCTTCATGGATGCTTCATGGATACTTCATGGATAGTTCATGAGGAGTTCATGACAATACTTTCGCAAAAAAGAACAAAAAGACCCGGTTCGATCACCTAAAAAGTTTCCCCGATAACGGCACTGAACTTTAGAGCCCTGTTTACATTTGCTTACAAAAAACATTTTCTTTTTCCCCAACCCTAAAAGGTGGAAAAGTTCTCTGAAAATTTCATCAAATTATTCCCTTTTTTATGCTGAGCAAAGCCTAAGTAAGGGTTGGGGAAATTAATTTTGATGAAATTTAAACAGACTTTTAAACAGACTTTTAAACAGTATTTTTAAAACAAATTCCCGGATGAAAAAAGGGAGAGCGAACTGCTCTGTTTGCTGCTCCGGTTTCTGCCGAAAACGACTCCATATGGCGATCTCCTATTTAATGCTTTCTCATGCTTTCTCGTGAATTTGTCTTACTCCAATAAGCTTTAGCGTCTTGGATCATCTTAAAAGTATAAAGAAATCTTTGTTTGTCGTTGCATTACTGCAGACAAAAATTGGACTTTTATTTTGTCTGCAAAGACAAGACATGCAGTATGTTAACGTCTACTTAAAATATCATAAAGTTTTGCTTCGACGGTAAAATTTATGGTTTTCAGACATTTCTTTAAAAAGATTTTACAGTAATTTTGTACGATGGAGCGCAGCGCTTAATTTCCGCCATTGAAGCTAAATTAAAGCGTAACTCACATTATTTATTAACCGACTAAATTGATAAAGATGAGTTCAAAAGTAAATTCCTTATTGGCAAGAAATACGGAAAATGCTGCAAAAGCAATCGGTTCCTACTCGCAAACGGTAGCCTTCTCCCATTACAATAACCTGTCGGCCCAATTGCCGGTGGATCCGAAATCAGGTGCATTGGTATCCGGCGGTATCAGGGAGCAGGCAGAACAGTGCTTCAAAAACATCAAGGCCGTTGTAGACAGTATCGGCCATGTGATGAGCGATGTTATAAGAATCACTGTATTCGTAACCGCCATCAAAGATGCTGATGCTGTAGACGAAGTTTATAAAACATTCTTCCCAACCTATGTTCCGACAAGGACGACAGTGGCCGTGGCAGCCTTACCGATGAATGCGCTGGTCCAGATTGAAGCTCTTATTTCGAACGGCGAAGGTACCATTCCAGACGCACCACAATCCGGCGATCTTATAAAACTGACCAATAATACGCCCAATGCGCCCGTAAGTACTTTATCTGCGCAGGCGGTCGCTTTCTCTCACTACAATAACCTTTCAGCTCAGTTACCAGTCGATCCGAAATCGGGCAGATTGGTGGCTGGCGGTGTAAAAGAGCAGACGACCCAGTGCCTGAAAAATATCAAGGCGATTTTAGAAAGTATCGATGTCCCTTTTGACGATATTGTCAAAATTAATATCTTCCTTAAAAACCTCGCAGATATTGATGCCGTAAACGAAGTGTACTCCACATTTTTCCCAGACTCTGCGATTGCCAGAACTGTAGGGTATGTTCCTGCACGCACAACAGTTGCCGCTTCAGCCTTACCGATGGATGCCCTGATCCAGATTGAAGCAGTGGTGTCACACGGAGACGGTACACCTCCGCAAGCCGTAGAGCACAGGCATGGAATCGTTATTTGGGCAAATAACACTCAAAATGCACCTGAATGTTCTCTGTGTACACAAACCGTAGCTTTTTCTCATTACAATCATCTTTCAGCGCAACTGCCTTTGGATGCGAAAACGGGTGAACTGGTTGCCGGTGGTATAAGAGAACAGACGGAACAGTGCTTGAAAAACATCAAGGCCATTGTCGAAAGCATCAGCCACGTTATGGAAGATGTCGTTAAAGTCAATATCTTTGTTAAAAATATTGCAGATATGGATGCCGTAGACGAAGTTTACAAAAAATTCTTCCCTGGCGGTATTCCTGCAAGAAGAACAGTGGGTGTCTCCGCTTTACAGAAAGATGCTTTGATCCAGATTGATGCAGTTGTTGCCAACGCAGAAGGAACCCCTCCAAAAGCATAACTGGAATTTTCCGTCAAATACAGCACGGAGCGAAGTTATTTGTGAATGCCGGCCGCAGAGGCGAAATCATTCTCCTCGGTGATTGAACGGAACCGAAATCACCTGCACGAAAGGATCCGTAGGATCTCCACTGAATATGGTAATGGTAAAATAAACTTATTGAATTTTAAAAAAAATGGAAAATTCCATGTTAAAAGCAATTGCAGAAATTGCACAGGAATTGGATTGCGGAAATGACTGCTATTATCATCCCACAAGTCATGAAATAATTTCAATTCCGAACTTTTCAAACTTTTTTGATGAAGAGGAATTTCAGGAATGCTTTAAAGATGAGCTACAGGCGGTTGAGAAAAACAGGCCGGATTTCATTAAAATAGAAGTTGTAGAAAGCAAGGAATCCTTTAAAATAATGAAACTATTCGTTGACCAGCTAAATGACACCCGTTATCAAGCAGAACTGGAAAGTATTTTAGAAAACAAAAAGCCCTTTCAGAATTTTAAGAATTCAATCGACAACTCTGATTTTAGAGAAGAATGGTTTGCTTTTAAAAAATTGCAACTGGAAAAAATAGTGGCAATGCAATTAAACGAAGCAAAAGGCATTGTGAAATAGATGAACGGGCCTTGAAGTGTACCTTGAGTTCGGGGTTTTCACCTAAAGACCACTCACTATCTAAGATTTCACGGTGCAAAGGTTTTTTAACAAAAAGTCCATGGCCACCGCAGATTTTCATCGTGCCCGTGACGGGATTCAGCCGTTTCCTGAGTGTCCTGTACTGTTCTGTTTCTATTGAAATCCAGGCCGCGCAATTGCCGTGGTTCCTCCCACTACTGTACGATTGCACCTTCAACGTTTTTAAATTGTTAATCTGATGGCTGTTTGATAATAGTATCCATGCGCAAGGTTGCTCACGGTTTACCGCACGACTCCATCGTGGGATCAAATCCGAACCTGGTAAGGGAACTCAGTTATAGATTGTTTCGCTTGACGCGCACTTTTTATCACAAAACAGTATTTTAAAAAAAATCCCGGCTGAAAAGCGAATAACGGACTGTTCTATTTCCTACACCAATTTCTTTCCGCCGGAAACGGCCGGATTTGCCGAAAACGACCAAATCTGCCGATCTCTTTTTTAATGCTTTCTCATGCTTTATCGTGGGGGATTCCTGGGGGATGCCAAGGGGATGACTTTGGGAGGCACTTCGGGTATGCTCAGTGTGACCCGTCCTAAAATAAGGATACAGATTACTCAATAAATTCTGATATAACTATACCCTTATAAATGATCATCCTGAATGAACTATACCGTTGTATTTCTATAGTTAAAGTTGTTATTATAGTTTTCCCATCTCCTGTTTAATTTTCCAGATTTTAGATGTGCCTGCATTGGGGTTGCATCATCACGACTGGCATTGGGTCGCAACTCGTTATAGAACTTAGTACTCTGACTTATTTATTGAAATCCAAGTTTTGAGACAAAAAAAAGAGCCCACGCCGTTGTATATACTCTTCAGTATTTAGTGAGTGTTCATGACCTCACCCTACGGGTTTACAAGCACCCTCGTTATTTGTTCAGCTATCCAATGATCCATTCGATCCCAGCTTTTTCGGTTTTGTATTTTATTTTGGTCTGCAATTCATAATAACTCCAGTTGCGCAGCACCAATTCCTGTTCTTTTGCGATGCCAATTTTGTCTTCCTGATTTTTAAGAATAAGGGTGCCCGCTTGGTGCTGGATGCAGTAATCGATCAATTTTCTGCTATACAAATGAAGCCGGTGACTCGCATATCGGCTTTCCAGGTTATCTGTTGTATACAGCGCCTTTTGTTTCCGTTTCGCGCCATTTCCCCGCTCTCCGAAGTCTCCGACTTCGGAGCAGATCAAACAAAGCCGAGCCATCTTTTTGGCACCGGTTATCTTGATCCAAAAGATCTGATTCCTGCCCACAACGGTGTAAACTAAGAAAGACACCCCAGATTCCTACCGATGGAAGTAGATTCCTGCCTTTGTTGCATAAAAAAGAAAACCGCTCAGTTGTATATACTATTCAGTATTTAGTGAGTGTTCAAGACCTCACCCTGCGGGTGTACAGGCACCCTCGTTATTTTTTTCCGCTATCCGATGATCAGTTCGATACCTGCCTTTGTTGCATAAAAATGTGAGGAGCTCTGTTGTATATACTCTTGAGTATTTAGTGAGTGTTCATGACCTCACCCTGCGGATGTACAAGCACCCTCGTTATTTTTTTTTCAGCTATCCAATGATCAATTCGATACCTGCCTTTTCTGCTTTGTATTTTATTTTGGTCTGCAATTCATAATAACTCCAGTTGCGAAGCACAAATTCCTGTTCTTTTGCAATTCCTATCTTGTCTTCCTGATCTTTCAGAATAAGGGTGCCCGCTTGCTGTTGAACGCAGAAATCGATCAACTTCCTGCTGTAGAGATGAAGCCGATGACTTACATACCGACTTTCCCTATTTTCTGTTTTGTGCAGCGCCTTTTGTTTCCGTTTGGCACCATTTCCCGAATGGCAGAAAGCAATACCGCTTTGAATTCTTTTCTGACTGGCTTGAATCGCCAACCTGCGGTATAAAAACTCCTCTTTTGAGCCAATATTCATCCGCACCTTATTGGCTTGTACCACGATCGGATGTTCCAAAGACAGGGAAGCTTCAGCAATAATTTCGGGTTTTAAAAGATGCTCCTCTTTTTCAAATTCAAATACGGCGAGCCAAAAGATTTTCCCTGCCTTCAACTGAATCTGTGAGGTACGAAGCGCGATGTCTTTTCTTAAGAGGCGTTCCAGGATCTCCCGCTTATCAGAAAAGTCTCTTCCTAAATACGTTTTTACCGGAATCGCAAGCATATTGAAGCAAAACGCTTTTTTATCCGGATCATACCTCATTTTGGTGGTGTATTTTACCGGAACAGGAATGGGAATGTCCTTTTTAAAGTTTCTCAATGATTTTAAGCCTTTCCAGTAATCCACTTTGTCTTTAGAAAAGTTAGACTGTATCGTATTGTTCAGGCTTCCCAGAATATCGACGGGAATCTCCCCTTTGAAGCGGTCGAAAACCATGCGTGCGGTGGTGTGCGTTTTCGAACGGGTAAATATTCCCATTTCATCTTTTTTTTCATCAGCCAGCTTGTATTGGATTTCTTCTGTGAGGTAAAAGAAATCTTTGATCATTTCCTGCACATAGAGATGGGAAACAATTAAATTAGCCGCCCGGAAACAGCGGTTCTGATAGCGGTAGAGTTTTTCCCACATCTCTCTTTTTTCATCTGCAGGAACGTCGATCAGCAGCTGAATTTTTCGGGTCAATGTCATTGTGGATTTTTCCATGTCAAAGTTTTATTTCAGAAGTTTTTTGATTTTGTAGATATTGATAGGCATACAGAAATTCCCGATGGACTTCATTTTCAGGTAATTTAAGTTCTTTGGCAATCACCGCAAAAGAAGATTTCTGTTCAAACCTTCTTTTCATGATCTCCAATTGTTGACTGCTTAGTTTATCTAGTTGCTTTTCATTATCGAAAGCTTTACTCTGTGACTGTTCAAAAGAACTTCTATTCAAAATTTTCCGAAGATCATCGATGGCTCTGCTCACCTCATTGCTGATGCCTGTCACGCTGCTTCCCATTGCTTCTGCGATGGGCTTGTACTGAAAGCCATATTCAAGGCAAAGTTCAATCAGGTGTTTCCTTTTGGGGTTCAGTACGTTTAAAACCTTTTGTACTTCATCAAAATTTCTTTGATCAGCTTCCTGACTGAGAAGATGCTCTTTATCCTGCTGGGGATCGTAACCTGCGAGGTAATCTTGGTAATTCTCATACCGTTCAAGGGAATTGATTAAACGGGAAAATTTATTCCTGGGCGCGTTAAAATAAGTTATACAGTCCCTCTTCAAAACAAACCGTAAAAAGCCAATGATATGATTCGGAGTTTCAATAGAGTCGCGGTGTAACCACAATTTAAGGAAGGTATCCTGAACAAGCGTTTCCACGACAAAATCATCATCAAGCATTTGTTTTCCGATCCAGAAAAGCAATCTTTTGTAGCGTAAATGAATATGTTCCAGCGAGGCAGGATCGCCTTTTTTCAGCAGTTCGTACAACTGAAGATCGGTTAATTTCCGGGGCAATGAGTCTGTTGTTTTCATAAGCAGCGTTTTTTAGCAAAATTATTGCTGGAAGGAACTGCTTAAATCAATAAATGAATTCTACTTTTAATGTGTAGCCTTATTTTTACTTTGACACAAAAGAAAAGCGTGGAACTCAACTTACAGCATTAGAGGCACTGGTATACCCGTGTACGATAAGTGAGCCCACGCCGTAGTCGTGGGCACATTTACTTATCTTCTCGTACACATAAAAATTACCAGTTTTCTAATGCGAGATTCTAAGCAATAGCTTCTATATTTTTTTGAACTATCGCAAAATTACCTTTAAAAGTAATTTGTTCCAAATATAATAAAAATAATTTAATTACGGTCGAACGACCGTAATATTTTAACAACTATATCTTTCTTTTGTTGTATGATTGAGATCAACGAGAAAATATGTTCATACATAACTAAAAATTGGTTAATTCCTTGGCTTAAAGAAAATAAGTCACAGAACTCGTTTGCTAAAAATCATGATATTGAAGAAAGTACTGTAAGAAAAATTAAGAGCGACAATACTTATAGAATTCCTGTTGAAACACTTTACAGAATTTGCAAAGCAAGAAAACTCACTCTTGAACAATTTTTTAAACTTATAAATGAATAAAATACCGACGAGAGTTGGTATTTTTTGTTTTGTAAAAATGATTAGAATCTCAAAAAACTATCATTAAAACTTTTCATAAATTAATTTTATTTTAATCTGCAGCTAATTTTGGCTTGTAAAATAAAAAAAGTTTAAAAAAACATTGATTATAAGGTTTCCCGTTTTTTCCTTTATCTTCCTTTAGTTATATTTAACGATTAATTAATGCAACAGTAATCTCCCAGTTGAGATTAAATGAATATGGCTAAAAAATTACAATCAAAAAGTACCGAAGAAATCCTCTGGGATTCTGCCAATAAATTAAGAGGTTCCGTAGAGTTGTAAGAATACAAACACTTTGTTCTTGGGCTAATTTGCAAGTGACAAATTTGAATTTCGAAAAAAGAACATGTTGCATTTGGCAAAGAGAAATATGTAAGAATGAAGGATTTCTATGCAATGAAAAATGTATTTTTCCTTGATGAAATTTCGAGATGGCGTTTTATAATTAGAAATGCTAAGCAAAACGACATTTCTTTGAAAATTGATACTGCTATAAATACAATTGAAAAAAATAATCCTGCGTTAAAATTGCATTGCGGGATAACTATTTCTCTAGATTAGCTTTAGATTAATAAACAACTAACAACTAAAATATAGCCTCAAGCCATTTTGTCCTGTATTGATGAAAGGGGTTGTGTAGGAAAAGGAATACAAACAAACGAAAATAGAAAATTATGAGTACTCAATCGGTAGAAATTACAAGCTCCGGGATAAAAAAAATACTTCAAAAATATACAGCAGAGAGAGCAATATCAGAATACATTTGGAATGGGTTTGATGCGAAAGCAACGGTAATAAAAGTAGATTTTGAGATCGGAACTGCAGAATTTGATACTTACAGCTCTATCCGTATAAGTGATAATGGAGAAGGAATAATTTATGAAGATTTATCAGAAAGATTTAGAAAATTTCACGAATCAAATAAAGCTGGATTAAGTAGTGATAGTTCTGATTTAACTAGAGGTAAAAACGGATATGGACGCTTTACCTTTCATAAGTTTGCAAGATTTGCCAAATGGTGTACAAAATATTCCAGAAATGAACATGCACTATATTCTTATGATATATTAATCAATAGCGATAATTTAAAAGAATATGATCCAAGTACTCCTATTGTAGCTCAGGGTACAAGAGGAACGGTTGTGCAATTCACTGACATCAACTCTGAAATTTCTAGTGCTTTCATTACTGAAATATTAACACCATACTTACGAGCAGAATTTGCGTGGTACTTGGAACTTAAAGAAGAAAATAAGATTTTTATAAACGGAAGAGAACTAGACTATTCTTCAATAATTGCTGAAAACGATAGTTTTCCACTTACTGTAAATTTAAAGAAAAGAAATATTCGATTTGAATGCAGATACATTCGTTGGACAAAAAAATTAAATGATGAATATTCTAGATTTTATTTTTTAAACGAAAATCTTGAGTTAAAAAAAACAAAAACTACTTCATTAAACAAGAAAGGGGATGATTTCTGGCATAGTCTGTTGATTGTGAGTGACTTCTTTAACGATGAAAATATTGATGAAGAAGAAGTGAATGAAAGCACTCCACAACTTTTTACTCAAAGCGAAGAAAATAAAATTTTAAAAGAATTAATCAAGGATTTAGATAATTACTTAAAAACAAGAAGACGACCTTTTCTTAAAAAACAAGCTGAGAAACTTATTGACAAATATGAAGAGGAAAAGGTTTTCCCCGATTTTGGCAATAATGAATGGGACATTGCCCGTAAGGAGGGTCTTGAGAATTTAGTTAGAGAGATTTACGAAGTCGAACCTGCTATTTTTATGAAACTAAATAAAGAGCAAAAAAGAATATTTCTTGAATTGCTTAATCTCGTGATGGACAGTTCTGAAAGCGAAAATTTATTAAAAATTATAGGTGCGGTTGTTGACCTTGACACGAATGATCGTGAGGAATTTGCTAAACTTTTAGAGGATACAAAATTAAAATATGTCATTACTACAATTAATATAATTAAAAACAGACTTCTTATTCTCGAAAATCTTAAACAGCTTGTATTTAATGATGAGTTAAAAGCAAATGAAAGAGACCATCTACAAAAATATATTGAAAAACACTACTGGATTTTTGGTGAAGAATATAAAATGGTATGTGCAGAAGAAGTAAAATTTGAGGAAGCACTAAAAAGATATATTTATCTATTAAGAGGGGTTTCAGAAAAACAATTTATTAGTCATCCTCATAAGTACAAAGAAATGGATTTGTTTTTAGCAGGAACAGATTTTAGAGATGGAAAACCGCATAATGTTATTGTTGAAATAAAAAATCCTACAACAATAAAAAAACTTGGAGACAAGGAAGTAGGACAAATTAAAAGATATATTGATGTTATTTTGGAACAGGACGAATTTAACGACCATAACGAGTTTTGGTCTTTTTATTTAATTGGGCAAGACTATGATAGTATTGTGCAAAGGGACATCAGAAATATCGAAACAGGACTAATTAGAGAATCAAACAATCATTGTGTTTATGTCAAAAAATGGAGTGAAATAATTAATGAAGTGGAACGAAGACTTAAGTATTTACTTGAAAAACTCAAAATTGAAAGAAAATATTTGGCAAAAGAAAATACTTTACAAAATATTCTTGAAGTTGAACGAACTGTATAATTAATATCAATTGTAATCTTCCCCAAAAATAGGATCATTTAAAAATATAGTTTTTAAATTTGAAAGACTATGAAAAACAGTAAATTTTCAGAAGTTCAGATCATCAAGATATTATCTGAACAAAATCAGGGAAAAACGGTAAATGAGATTTGCCGGGAGCATGGAATTAGCCAGCCAACCTTTTACAAGTGGAAGAGCAAATATGGTGGATTGGATGTTCAGCAACTTTCAAAAATGAAAGAGATGGAAAAGCAACTTTCGCAATATAAAAAGATCGTAGCTGAGCAAACTTTGGAGATTGTCGTCTTAAAAGATGTGATCGAAAAAAAGCTCTAACGCCTTGTGAGAAGCGTGAGTTGGTGGATTATTCGAAAGAAATCCATAACATGAGTTTGCGCAAGGCGTGCAAAGTGTTCAGTTTAAGAAGTTCAGTTTATTATTATCGTCAGGTATTTAAAAGTTCAGATGATGAAATCCGTGCAGAACTTATTTTACTTGCAGATTCTAATCAAACGTGGGGCTTTTGGATGATGCACAATCGGTTGAAAAACTTAGGCTTTGGATGGAATCACAAAAGGGTTTATCGGATTTATAAGTCGATGAGATTAAATTTGCGAAGTAAAAGGAAAAAGCGGCTTCCAGCACGGATAAAACAACCACTGGTTCGCCCCATCTATCCGAACGTTACTTGGAGCATGGATTTTATGCACGACAGTTTGGAAAATGGCAAAAGCGTGAGAACCCTTAATATCATTGACGATTTTAACAGAGAGATTTTAAACATCACTATTGACAGCAGCTTGCCCTCTGCAAAAGTAATCTCGCAATTGGAACAATTAATTGAATGGCGGGGAAAACCTGAAAAAATAAGAGTGGACAACGGACCGGAATTTATTGCAGAAAAAATGAAAGATTATTGCAACAAAGAGAATATCGAACTAGCCTTCATTCAACTAGGGAAACCTACACAAAACTCATTGATTGAGAGATTTAACAGAACATTCCGGACAGAGTTTTTAAGTGTTTACCTCTTTGAGAACATCAAACAAATGAGAAATTATGCAGAAATATGGATGTGGATGTACAATAATGAGAGACCGCATAGTGCGTTACAATACCTTACACCACGGGATTTTTTATTGAAATATGGAAAACTCAATCAAAATAGCGCAAATGAGTTTCCCACATTCCAACAAAATTTCAACAACGACAACAATAAAATATTATCAAAAAACTCTACTTTTGAGTGTGCCTAAACAAGGGAAGATTACACTACGATGATGTAAGAAAGAACCAAATAGAAAATCAGCATTTTTACGAAAAAAACATTTCGCTCTGAAAAACATATCGTAATATTGCAATAGAATAATACAGCAAAGAATTATGGGGCTTACAAAAACAGAACATTTTACCGACGAACAGAATGAAATGGCGGTACTGTTAAAGGCGATGGCGCACCCCGCCAGAATTGCGATTATCGATTACCTGCTTTCCACCGATACCTGCATCTGCAATGATATTGTGGACGTACTTCCATTGGCGCAGGCCACCGTATCGCAACATTTAAAGGAACTGAAAAATGCCGGAATCATTCAGGGAACCATCGAGGGAGCCTCAATAAAATATTGCATCAACAAAGAAACCATCCATCAATTCCAAACCTTTATCGACCATATTTTTCACAAAATCGAAAAACAGGAAAGCGGCTGCTGTTAAACTTTAACCTCATTAAAATCAACCAAATATGAAACTTTCAGAAATTAAAAACATCCTCACCAATCTTCAGGAACTTCACTTTGTTCTTGAAAACGGTGAGCAGGTCCCCCAATATTTTCACGTCACCGAAGTCGGCCAGATCAACAAAAAATTTATCGACTGTGGCGGGGTGATGCGCGACGAAAAAGCCATCAACTTCCAGCTGTGGTTTTCCACAGACAATGACCACCGGCTGGAAGCGGAAAAACTAAAAAAAATCATCGCTCTTTCCGAAGAAAAACTGGGTCTTGAAGATGCAGAAATTGAAGTGGAATACCAACAGGCTACCATCGGTAAATTTGGGCTGGATTTCAACGGAAGCGAATTTGTGCTTACTGCAAAAACCACCGCGTGCCTTGCAGAGGATGCCTGTGGAATTCCGCAGGGAAAACCGAAACTTAAAATGGCTGATCTTCAGGGCAGCACCTGCGCTCCGGGATCCGGCTGCTGCTAAAAAAGAAAACGGAATCATTCAATTCTTCTTTAATCAAAACACCATAACAGCATGTTCAAAAACGTAATGGAAAGCATTGAGGTCATTGCCATGATGACGATATCAGATAAAAGAATGGAAATCTTGAAGCCGCTGGCGGAATTCATCCAGAAAAAGGCAGACGCCGGTGAAAGAATCAACCTCAACTTTATCTGCACTCATAATTCGCGCAGAAGCCACCTTTCCCAGATTTGGGCGCAGGTGATGGCAGAACATTTCGGTATCAAAAATGTGTACTGTTACTCCGGCGGAACCGAAGCCACGGCAATGTTTCCTAAAGTGGCAGAAACACTGGAATGGCAGGGACTGCAGATTCAGAAACTTTCAGAAACAGAAAATCCGGTGTATGCTGTAAAATATGCGGAAAATGCGCATCCGGTCATCTGTTTTTCCAAGAAATATGATGATGCCTTCAATCCGGTTTCAGGCTTTGCCGCCATCATGACCTGTTCTAATGCTGATGCGGGCTGTCCTTTCATAGCGGGAGCTGAGAAGCGAATTCCCGTACAGTTTGAAGATCCCAAATCCAGCGACGGTACGCATGAAATGGACCGCACTTACTTCAACCGCAGTCTGGAAATCGCAGCGGAAATGCATTATGTGATGAGCCGGATTAAATGATCAGACCAGGTTCTAATGAACTGGAAAATCCGCACGCCGTATATGGCACTTCAGGATATCTCACATTCGAAAGTGCTGCTGATCTCATTGCCTGAAACCACCCCCATGCAGGAAGCTGCTTCGCTGCAGCAAGATTTGAAAAGAGCCGGCATCAGTCCCTATGCGTGGATGATCAACCAAAGTTTATCCATGGTTCCGGGAATCACCGATCCATTGCTGAAAAGCCGTGCCCACGCAGAGGAAGAAATCATCAGTAACATTAAGGAAAATCTAACTGAAAGAATTTTCGGCATTCCATATATGCCTGTCAAAGATTTACTTCCGGAATTATTGGAAAATGTAAAAACAAACTCCTCTCTTAAAAAATAAACAATGTCAGCAAACAACTGTGCACCCCATGAAAGAAAAGAGCTTTCCTTCCTGGATAAAAATCTTACGCTCTGGATCTTCCTGGCGATGTTCCTCGGAGTGGGTATCGGGTATTTTTATCCGGGTTCTTCCACCGTGATCAATAGGTTTTCTTATGGCACCACCAATATTCCTTTGGCCATCGGTCTGATTCTGATGATGTATCCGCCTTTTGCAAAAGTGCGGTACAAAGAACTGCCGAAGGTTTTCAAAAACACAAAGATCCTCGGAGTCTCCCTTCTTCTGAACTGGGTGATCGGGCCCCTTCTGATGTTTCTTCTGGCTGTTATTTTCCTGCATGACCAACCCGAATACATGACCGGACTGATCCTCATCGGTTTGGCAAGATGTATTGCGATGGTCATGGTCTGGAATGAACTCGCCGATGGAAACCGCGAATACGCAGCCGGACTCGTTGCAATCAACAGCATCTTTCAGGTGATTTTCTACAGTTTTTACGCGTATCTTTTTATCACCGTTTTGCCACCGCTTTTTGGAATTTCGGGCTCCGAAGTCGATATTACGGTTGTGCAGATTGCTGAAAGTGTGGCCATTTATCTGGGAATTCCTTTTGTTCTGGGTTTCTTGACGCGGTATTTCCTGCTGAAAGCAAAAGGGGAGGAGTGGTATGACCGTGTTTTCATTCCGAAGGTTTCACCCGTTACCTTAATCGCGCTGTTATTCACGATCGTGCTCATGTTCAGTCTGAAAGGGGACATGATCGTGCAGATCCCTTTTGATGTGTTGCGCATTGCCCTTCCTTTGTTCATTTATTTCGCGCTGATGTTTTTGGTGAGTTTCTTTCTCGGCAAAAAGCTCGGTGCAGATTATTCTCAGAATGCGGCGGTTTCCTTTACTGCCGCCGGCAATAATTTCGAGCTTGCGATCGCAGTGGCGATAGGGGTTTACGGGATTAATTCCGGGCAGGCTTTTGCGGGAGTAATAGGTCCTCTGGTAGAAGTTCCCGCGCTGATTGCCCTGGTAAATGTAGCCTTTTGGTTGAAAAGGAAATGGTATCCGTAAGAAAACTGAAAGACTCGTTATTTTAAAATAGAGACAGTACAGGACCTACTGCACTCCCGGAAACGTACAGTTTCCTGAACAGACTTATTGAATGTCAGGAATATTGAATAATAGATGGAAGAATGATAACAGATTTTTTTTACGCTAAATAACAACTGCATTAATCCGTACCCTCGTTTTTCGCTGCTGCTGTTAATAAATTATTACCTTCCCATTGTTCCTGTTTGACCAGACCATTATTGGATTCCCTCCTCTTCCATTCTGCTTTTGATATATTTTCAATCCCTTTTATCAAGGAGTCGGGTGTAAAAGAAATGGAATCGATCCCCTGCTCTACGAGGAACTGGGAAAACTCCGGAAAGTCGCTGGGTGCCTGGCCGCATAAACCGATTTTAATGCCTGCTTTTTTTGCTGCAGCAATGGCCTGCGCAATCAGGATGGTGACCGCTTCATTGTTTTCATCAAATAAATGGCTTACGATATCCGAATCCCTGTCAAGACCCAAGGTCAGCTGAGTAAGGTCGTTGGAGCCGATCGAAAAACCATCGAACAGTTGTGCAAACTGATCTGCCAGGATTACATTGCTTGGGATCTCGACCATTACATATACTTCCAACCCATTTTCGCCGCGTTTTAATCCGAATGATTCCATGGTCTGCAATACTTTCTTCGCTTCCTCAACTGTTCTGCAGAAAGGGATCATCACTTTTACATTCGTGAGGCCCATTTCATTTCTCACTTTCAGCACTGCTTCACATTCCAGTCCAAAACCTGGTAAATAACGCCGGTCGTAATACCGGGATGCACCCCGGAAACCAATCATCGGGTTTTCTTCTTTCGGCTCATAATACTGTCCGCCAACGAGTGAGGCATATTCATTGGTTTTAAAATCACTCATCCGCAAAATCACCTGATTGGGATGAAAGGCTGCTGCCACTTTTGCTATCGCTTCCGCCAGCTGCTGTACAAAATATTCGGTTTTACTGTTGTAGCCCGCTGTCATCTGAGCAATGGTGTTTTTCACCGGACCTTCCGGTAACTGGTCAAACTGTACCAGTGCCATTGGGTGAATAAGGATACTGTTGTTGATGATAAACTCCATCCGAAGCAACCCTACGCCTTTCGCGGGATAATGTGAAAGCTCAAATGCCCGGTCCGGGTCAGCCAATATAAAGAGTGGGGTGGTTTCCGTTTCCGGTACTTTCGATAAGTCAGTCGTCACCATTTCAAACGGGATATTGCCCTCCAATACATGGCCTTCATCGCCTTCGGTATTGGCGACTGTTATGATCTGCCCATCACTGATCACCTGTGTGGCGTTGCCTGTTCCTACAATTGCGGCAATACCCAGTTCACGGGCAACAATGGAAGCGTGACTGGTGCGTCCGCCTTTGTTGGTTACAATACTTACGGCTTTTCGTAAAAGGGAATTCCAGTCGGGGTTCGTAATGTCTGCAACCAATATGTCGCCCTGCTGCAATTTGTGTGCTTCGCTTAAAGAATGAATGATGCAGGCACGGCCACTGATGATTTTTTTGCCTACTGCTTTTCCCGTGCAGATCACCCTGCCTTTTTCTTTTAATTTATAAGTGTAAACTTCCCCATGGGTTTTCTGTGAATGAACCGTTTCGGGTCTTGCCTGTAAGATGTATATTTTATTACTGATACCATCCTTTCCCCATTCGATATCCATCGGAACCCGATAGTGTTTTTCGATTTCACAGCTCCATTTGGCCAACTGTAAAACTTCGGGGTCCGATAAAATCCAGGCGGTGCTTTTATTCAGGGGAGTCTCAACAGTTTTAACGGGTCTGCCTGATTCACCTGTTTCATCATACACCATCCTGTGTTTTTTTTCGCCTTTTTTACGGCTGATCAGTCCGTTTTTACCCTGAGCCAGCGTGGGCTTGAACACCCAGAACTCATCAGGGTTTACAGCGCCCTGTACCACATTTTCACCCAGACCCCATGCTCCTGTGATATAAATGACATTTTCAAATCCGCTTTCGGGGTCGATGGTAAAGATTACACCCGCACAGCCTTCATCTGACCGTACCATGTACTGCACGCCTACCGATAAGCCCACCTGCATGTGATCAAACCCATTATCAATCCTGTATTTTATGGCCCGGTCATTGAATAGAGAGACATAACATTGTTGTACAGCATTCAGTAAATTTTCCTCACCCCTAACATTTAAAAACGAATCGTGCTGTCCTGCAAAACTCGCGGTAGGAAGATCTTCAGCGGTAGCACTGCTCCTGACCGCTACCGGTAAATTATTTTTATCGGCTGCCAACAGGCGGTACGCGTTGATTATTTCAGTCTTCACCTCTTCCGGCAGATGGGCATTTGTTATCAGTGTGCGGCACTGTGCGGCCACTTTTGGAAGATTGGAAAGCGATTCGCGGTCGATGGTATCCAGTAATTGTTGGAGGGTTTCCTTCAGCTGGTTCTGCAGCAGAAACGACCGGTAGCTTTCAACGGTCACCGCAAATCCGTCCGGCACTTCAATACCGAGTGGAGACAGTTTATTGAACATTTCACCCAGAGATGCATTCTTGCCTCCTACCTGCGGAAGGGCACTAAGTTCGATCCTGTTAAAGGGAATGGTATATGCGTTCATTGGTTTGTATTTTTAAACTTTATCGGCAGGCTTTAAGAGCCTTCGTTTTGTCTGGCAAGCAGGCAGAACCGCAATTTCCGAAGGGCTGGAAGATGTTGCTAAAGATGTGCGATAAACAAGGGCGTATCCAGTTCTGTCATCAGTATATCTGCCAGACTGGTCTTCAGCCAGCGGCTAAATTCACTGCGCCGGTAGGCGCCGAGCACGACCAGTTCATTTTCCTTATGATGGCGTAAATGGCCGGTGATCTGATTTTTAACGGTACCTTTAATAACAGTGAAACTGGCTTTCGGGAAATGTCTTTTGATAAACTCTCTCATCAGTTTATTATCAGGCAACCTTGAGGTAGCCATCGCATCCTCTTTTACGGTAACCACCTCCACCGGCACCTCCATAAAACTGTCAAAAAGGTAGCTGAACATTTTTACCGCATATAAAGACGAAGCCCCTCCATCATACAACAGGACTATTTTGTCAACCTTTTTAAAATTATTGGGCACCACCAGTACCGGGCACTGCACATCGCGAAGCAGATCTTTGATAAACCATGTCGGCGATTCCTGTTTGTTTCTTGTAAATGCTTCAAACTCATTGATCACCACCAGATCGGCAAACATGCTTTCCTGTTTCAGGTCGTTGATGGCAAAGCCCTTATCTCGGTGGATGGAAAAGTGGATACCGGCTTTGTTACATGCTTTCTGAAATTTCTGGGCAGCCGCATCTCTTTTCTTTTGATCTTTTGCGTCCAGTTCTTTCATTTTTTCTCCGTAATTCTCGTACGTCTTGATCACTTTTACCAGATTATAGCTTCGGTAAATAAATTCATCGAGAAATACACCCACCAGATGGGCATCTGCAACTTTTGTAAGTTGTACCGCATAATCCAATGTGCTTTTTGACATATTAAATCCATCAAAAACTGCCAGAAATTTTTTCATATGATATTGTTTTGAATAAGGAGTTCTCCCTGTATTTGCTGTTGTGATTGGTGTAAAAGTAGCAGAGAAATCCGTTTCAGGCAATGATGCTGGTCATGATATAGAATGACAGTTGTCATTGGCTGTCATCGGTAGAAAAAAAACAGTCAGTACAGGCGTTCTGTATTATTTACTGAAAAAATTGCGGTTGTTGATGTCAACAATAATTTCACGCTTCTGCATTTTTCTAAAGTTTAATGGTTTTATAAAAACTTAACTTTTAACGGCTTTATTTTTCTTTAAAAATTTCCTGCTTCAATCTTTTAAAAATATCTTTGCAGTCTTAATTTGTCTAAACCATGATCTCCAAAATAATCATCCATAAAGTCGGAAACAAAATCAATCAGGAATCGCTGGTTCTTTCACAGGAGGAATATCAACCTGAGGAAGGCATGCTGGAATTACTCGAAGATTTTTTCCTCAAAGCCTTTAAATCCGAAGAACAGTTTCAGTTTTACAGTGATACCTATTTGGTTAATAATCCGGTGTTCAGTTCGGTTTCAGAAATTTTTGAAGATCCTGCCAAGTTCAGATATGAGTCCGAAAACATAGCTGAACATCTTTATGATATTACCGAGAATCCCCGTGTGCAGCCTGGTGAACTTTTTATATGTTATTTCGAAGGGGAAGAAACCGATGGCATAAAGATCGATTCTATAGGGATTTTTAAAACAGAAAGTAAAAACCCTTTCCTGAAAATCTCCCCCCAAGGCGAAACTTTTGAGATCGAAAAAGATTACGGAATCGGACTTACAAAACTGGATAAAGGCTGTATCATTTACAACAATTTCAAAGAATCCGGTTATGCGGTTTCGGTCGTAGACAATAATAAGAACGGCGATATGTATTACTGGTTCGAAGATTTTCTGAAGGTAAAACAACGCGACGACGAATATTTCCATACTCAGGAAACATTGTCCGTTTACAAAGAATTCATCACCAAACAATTGCCGCAGGAATTTGAAACTACAAAAGCGGATCAAGCGGAATTTCTTAATAAATCAATTGAGTTCTTCAAAGAGAAAGAACAGTTTGACTACGATGAATTTACCAAAGAAGTTTTGCGGGATGAGAATGTGATCGAAAGTTTCGGAAACTTTAAATCCGATTACGAACAGGAAATGCAGGTGTCGATTTCAGAAGATTTTGCCATCAACGAATCTGCCGTGAAAAAACAGAGCCGCGGTTTCAAAAGCATTATCAAGCTCGACAAGAACTTCAGTATTTATGTCCACGGTGATCGAAAAATGATTGAACAGGGCCAGGATGAAAATGGAAAATATTACCGGCTGTATTTCGAGAAAGAACAATAAGCTGTTCGACTGATTTACTCAACTTTTAAGAATTAAAAAATGCCGGAAGGACCATTCCTACTTTTTCTGAAAAACAAATTGCAACGTTACAAAGGGAAAACCGTTTCTGAAGTTTCGGGTGATGCCGCAATCGATCACACTTTATTTAATAAGGTAAATCTAATCGATATTCAGACTTTCGGTACACATTTCCTTTTTCTTTTTAAAGAATTCTTCGTGGCAATCGAAGTCAATTCGGTTGGAAATGTTTTGGTCAACAAACGCAAGAAAATCAACGCTGGTTTTTCATTCCATTTTGAGGAAAATGAAATCAATTTCTATAATTCCGAGCCTACAGTTTATCAGGGAAAACCGACCGATTATTTTAATTTCAAAACCGATATCTCCAAACCGGAGTTCGATGCTGAATTTGTTTTAAATGAATTGCAAACCAGGCACGCGGAAGAAAGTATTGGCGACGCTTTATTGAACCAAAATATTCTTGCAGGTGTTGGACCAATTATCAGAACTGAAACTTTATACCATGCCAAAATTCATCCAGATAGTTTGATTAAAGCTATTCCTGAGAAAAAGTTAATATTTCTGCTGAAGGTAACAGTTGATTACGCGGAAGAGATTTTGACTTTATTAAAAACAGACAGCGTAGAAAAAAACGCTTTAATCTTTGAAAAGAAAATCTGTCCGAAAGATAAATCTGCAATTATTATTGAAGAGACCGGAAATAGTAAAACGTACGTTTGTCCAAAGTGTCAGAAGTTATTCAAATAAAAAAATCCTGCTTTGTGCAGGATTTTATGTTAAGCCTTTTTTCTCTTTAAGAAGAAATTCTTTAAACTTTATGATCCAAAACTTTTGTGGTTAAAACTTTCTGGTTAAAAAAACAGAACCCTTATTTTTCACCATTAAGAAATTGAGGAAAATTAAGATTTCACTCGCAGATTTTATCGAAAGCCTTTTTTTCTCTTTAAGAAGAAATTCTTTAAACTTTATGATCCAAAACTTTTGTGACTGTTGTGGTTAAAAACTTCTTGTTAAACTTGTAGTATCACGACATTACGCCTTGAAAAGATTCTCTTCAAAAAGACCTTCCACAGACCAATATCTTTCACCGGTATCGTAATTAAAGGTTAAAATCTTAGAGCCTTCCGGAATTTCTGCCAGTTTTTTATTTATCGCTGCCAAAGAAGCGCCGGTAGAGATTCCACCTAAAATGCCTTCTTCGCTGGCCAATCTTTTTGTGAAGGCAAAAGCTTCGTCTTTTTCGATCTGAACTGTTCCATCCAAAATTTCTGTATTCAAAACTTTTGGTACAAAGCCGGCGCCAATTCCCTGCAAAGGATGCGGTCCGGGCGCTCCTCCGGAAATTACGGCTGAATCTTTCGGTTCTACCGCGAAGCTTTTCATATTGGGGAATTTCTGTTTCAAAACTTCGGTGACACCGGTGATGTGTCCGCCGGTTCCAACACCGGTGATGAGGTAATCAAAACCTTGTGGGAAATCATTTAAAATTTCCTCTGCCGTCGTTTTTGCATGGATTTGTGGATTTGCAGGATTTTCAAACTGCTGCGGAATCCAGGAGTTTTCAATCTCAGCGGCCATTTCCGTCGCTTTGGCAATCGCGCCTGAAGTTCCTTTTTCTTTCGGGGTCAGAACAAACTGAGCGCCGTAGGAACTCATCAGTTTCCGGCGTTCAATACTCATGCTTTCCGGCATTACCAAAACGAGTCTGTAACCTTTCACCGCGCAGACCATGGCCAGACCAACCCCCGTATTTCCTGAAGTGGGTTCGATAATTAAAGTATCCTTATTGATTTTTCCTTCCTGCTCCGCTCTTTCAATCATCGCCAAAGCAATTCGGTCTTTTAAACTTCCGCCGGGATTTTGTCTTTCTAATTTCATCCAAACTTCTACGTTGGAGGGAAATATTTTATTGATTTTCACGACCGGTGTATTTCCGATGGCTTCTAATATGGTATTCAGTTTCATAAATGTCTTTTTTGGGTTAGTATTTGTGTTGGTAATTATTGATATGGAAAAATGATTTTATTTAAATGCTGAAAATGATCGGTTCATTACCCGGGAATTTATTTTTCACCGTGACTTGTCCTTTATGGAAAACCACCGAATTCGGGGCAATGCTTTGTGTAATCCAGACGTTTCCGCCAATCAATGCATTTTCTCCGATGACCGTGTCGCCACCGAGAATAGTGGCGTTGGCATAAATGACCACATGATCTTCAATCGTCGGATGGCGCTTGGTATTCTGCAAATTCTTAGTCACCGAATGGGCACCCAAAGTTACGCCCTGATAGATTTTCACATGATTTCCAATAACGGTGGTTTCACCGATGACGATTCCCGTGCCGTGGTCGATAACGAAATTATTACCGATTTCTGCTCCCGGATTGATGTCGATTCCGGTTTTACTGTGGGCAAATTCTGTCCATATTCTTGGGATTAACGGAACATTGCTTTTGTAGAGTTCGTGGGCGAAGCGATAAACGGCAATGGCAAAAAAACCTGGATATGAAAACATGACCTCTTCCATACTTTTTGCGGCAGGGTCGTTATCGAAGATTGCCTGGGCATCTTTTTCCAGAGATTCGTAGATTTTGGGGAAGCTTTCAAAGAAAAGCTCTGTTTCAGGACTTTCTTTATCATCTGTAACCGAATACAGGATTTCTTTAAACTCATTTTTAAAATGATTCAAACGCATCTGGATGTCGCTAAGTTCTGAACACCGCTGATATTCCAGAAAAAATATAAAGCGGAAAAACCGGTCGATAAAGTGTTCGATCTTCTTTTTATCAAGGTCATATTTCCGGTGGGCATAACCCTGATGTAAACGTTTAGAAAAATCCATTCGGCATTTATATTTTGAGCAAAGTTACAGCATAAGCTTTGCCAAACAGGTTGATCTAGGGTAATAAATAAAAATAATAACCATCATTGGCCTCAGCAGGAATTCTGAAAACCAGAACAGAACTTTAATAAGTGCAAAAATTGGTCAAAACTTTAACATTTCGTAAATTTGAATGCTGATATTTAATAAGGTTCAGGAGTGTAAATGAAAACCCAGGTTTTGATGATCATTTAAAAAAAACAATAAATTAATAAATAGGAAAACGCAGGTTTCCAAATTTCCATTAAAAAATAAATAAATAAATTAATATGAAAGTTACCGTAGTTGGAGCAGGAGCCGTTGGTGCAAGTTGTGCAGAATACATCGCGATGAAAAATTTCGCAGCAGAAGTTGTTTTGGTTGACATTAAAGAAGGTTTTGCCGAAGGGAAAGCCATGGATTTGATGCAAACTGCTTCTCTGAATGGATTCGATACTAAAATTACCGGAACAACCGGAGATTACAGCAAAACCGCTGGGTCAAAAGTTGCCGTAATTACTTCCGGAATCCCAAGAAAACCGGGAATGACCCGTGAGGAACTGATCGGGATCAATGCAGGAATCGTGAAAGAAGTGACTGCAAACCTGGTAAAACATTCACCAAACGTAATCATCATCGTGGTTTCTAATCCAATGGATACGATGGCGTATTTGGTTCACAAAACTTCTGGTTTACCAAAAAATCAAATCATTGGAATGGGTGGAGCTTTAGATTCTGCACGTTTCAAATACAGATTGGCGGAAGCATTGGAATGTCCAATTTCAGATGTTGACGGAATGGTCATCGCTGCTCACAGTGATACAGGAATGCTTCCTTTGATGACTAAAGCAACAAGAAACGGAGTTCCGGTGACTGAATTCTTAAGTGAAGAACAACAGACTTACGTTGCCGAAGAAACCAAAGTTGGTGGTGCAACATTGACGAAATTATTAGGAACTTCCGCTTGGTATGCACCGGGAGCAGCAGTTTCTGTAATGGTACAGGCCATTCTTTGCGACCATAAAAAAATGATTCCGTGTTCATTAATGTTGGACGGAGAATATGGTGAAAGCGACATCTGCTTAGGCGTTCCGGCAATTATCGGCGCAAACGGTGTTGAGAAAATCGTTGAAATCAGTTTAACTGACGCTGAAAAAGAAAAATTCGCAACCGCTGCAAAAGCAGTAAGAGAAGTAAACGGCGACTTAAAATTCTAAGAATTTTCTGTAATGATATTGAAAACGCATCTTGAAAAAGGTGCGTTTTTTTTAGTTTAAAACAGCAATAATTCTTCGTTATTAAATTGAAAATACGGCTTTTAAAAAAAGCTGAACACCGAGAAAATGAAGCCCGCAGATCTGGTAAATAACTCAGATTTGCTTGTGACCTAAAATCCCAAAACCTTTCAGATCATGAAAGGTTTTTAAAATCTGATAAGAAACATTACCTTTACAAAAGCTAAAAATTTATTAAATGTTCAGAAAAATTCAGATTATTGGGATTCTTGCGCTTTCCACTTTTTCGTTGAATGCACAGAAAAATAGATCAACACAACTCGAAAGACCCAAACTTGTGGTTGGATTAGTCGTCGATCAGATGCGTTGGGATTACCTCTACCGCTATTATGAAAAATATGGGAATGACGGTTTCAAAAGATTGTTGAGTCAGGGTTATTCTCTCAATAATGTTCACATTAATTATATTCCGACCTATACGGCAATTGGTCACACTACCATTTATACTGGTTCTGTGCCTGCAATTCACGGGATTTCAGGCAATGACTGGTTTGATAAAACGACCGGAAAAAATGTGTACTGTACGGCAGATGATTCGGTAAAGCCGGTTGGGACCACCGATGCTAAAGTCGGCAGTCATTCACCAAGAAATTTGTGGTCAACGACCATTACAGACGAACTTCTGTTGGCAACCAATTTTAAAGCAAAAGTGGTAGGCGTTTCTTTAAAGGACCGCGCGTCGATTCTTCCTGCCGGTCATAATCCTACGGGAGCTTATTGGTTCGATGATACCACCGGAAATTTTGTAACAAGTTCTTATTACAGGAATGAATTGCCAAAATGGGTGAATGATTTTAACAGCCAGAAAATGGGAGATCAACTGGTGAAAAACGGCTGGAGCACTTTGCTTCCTATTGCCGAATATACCGAGAGTTCACCTGATAATTCTCCGTGGGAAGGACTTTTGGGAAGTGCGAAAACGCCGACTTTTCCTTACAGTAATTTGGCCGCAGATTATCAGGCCAAGAAAGACAATATCCGTTCTACACCTTTCGGAAATACTTTAACATTGAAAGCAGCAGAAGCAGCCATCAGAGGAGAGCAGCTGGGCGCTGATGCCATTACCGATTTTCTCGCCGTCAACCTGGCCTCTACCGATTATGCGGGACATAAATTCGGCCCGAATTCTATTGAAGTTGAAGATGTTTATCTGAGATTAGACCGGGATTTGGCAGATTTCTTTAAATATTTAGATCAAACAGTTGGTAAGGATCAGTACACCGTTTTCCTTTCTGCGGATCATGGCGGCGCCCATTCCGAGGGTTTTATGGAAGAACATAAAATGCCGACCGGTTTTTATGGCGAAGACAATAAGGAATTTAATAAACAGTTAAAAGATAAATTTAACGTCGATAAATTAATTACTAAAATAACCAATAATCAGGTTTATTTAGACGATAAATTAATCGCTGATAATAAATTGGATGCAGAACAGGTGAAGCAATATCTGATCGATATTCTGAACAAAGACAAATCGGTCTTATTCGCGGTCGATATGAAAAAAGCAGGTTCGTCCTCCGTTCCGGAACCGATTAAAACGCGGATTGTGAATGGTTACAATTGGCAGAGAAGTGGTGATATTCAGGTGATTTACCACGATTCCTGGTTGCCAAGTTATTCGAAACTGGGCACCACGCACGGCTCGTGGAATTCTTACGATTCCCATATTCCTTTAATTTTTATGGGTTGGGGAATTAAAAGCGGCGAGAGCAATAAAGATTACAACATGACCGACATCGCACCCACTTTGTCTGCATTATTAAGAATCCAGTTTCCAAGTGGAAATATCGGAAACCCGATTGTCGAAGCGATTGGGAAATAAGTTTTTTATTCTTAAATTCAGTATCAATACAAAACCGCCTTTGGGCGGTTTTTTTTGGTCTAAAAAACAACTTTTATAGTATTAATGAATTAGCATTCTTTCTGCTTTTTCAGAATCTGAAAGCGAATAATTAAATATCTTCCAACTATTTCTGCTCTTTAATTATCGTGTAATTATTGAAAATGTTTGTGACTTTAGTGTTGAAAAATTTTATTTAATTTAAACATTACAAAATGAATATTTATGAATATTTTTTTCAGAAACTCATAGTGAAAAGCGCTGAAAGTTCATGTCTTAAAAAACACACAAAAAAATATGACTCTTTGTGGCTAAAAAAAAGACTGATTACAAAATCAGTCTTCTCTCTATTTAAATAAAATTATTTGTTTCTGTTCGGCGGATAATTCGCCATGATTTCCGAAACAATTTCCGGAATCTGTTTTTGTTTCGCTTTTGGTGAATCTACAGCAATTCCGCTTCCTATTCCCTGCCAAACCAGTTTTTGGGTTCTGGCATCTATTAAATCTACAATCAGGGTGCCTTGAGAGTAATTCTGTGTCCAGGTTCTGTTCATTCCCATTCCCCAACCGAAAGGTCCGCCCCAACCGTAGATTCCGTAAGGGTTTGAAGACTGGATGTCCTGAATTTTTTTATGGTTGGCTTTCACGTTCACGATCAAATCCGGAGTTTCTGAAACACTTAAGCCTTTTGTTTGCAATTGTTTCGAAACTTCATTCAGTACCCGGTCTTTATCGATATCGTTCAGTTTCAGATCGTCGATCCGTAATTTATACGTTTTGTAAGAATTGAAATTGGCGGTTGCGGCATAATCAGATTTTATCTGAAAAGGGCTGCAAGAAGAAAGTCCCAATGTGGCAGAAGCCAGCAGCAGTAAGATATATTTTTTGCTCATGACGTTTATATTTTCTTGTTTATTTAAATTTTTAAAAAAGTTCAGTTTATATCACAATCACCCGAATACTCTCAATCTTCCCCAAATTTCTTCGTCTCAGGTCTAACAATCTTTTTAAACGTATCCGTTTTTTTATCATAACCATACGGACAATGTTTGCAGCCGCTTTTGCAGCAATAACCGCGTTTTAAATGGTATGCTTCTGTAAAAACCTTATAACCCTGTTCGTTATAATAAAAGTCCTCGTGCTCTTTGATGATTTTCTGGTACATAAGTTAAATCAGATTTCCCGAAATGAATATCTTTGTTTCATGATTGTGATTTGCCAAAGACTTCTCAAAAATACAAAAATTTCAGGGATTACTCTTTTCCCGTTCATCATTCTGAGAAAGCCGGAATATAGGCACGATCCCATTCTCATCAATCACGAAAAAATCCATCTGAGACAGCAATTGGAACTTTTAATTATTTTCTTTTATCTCTGGTATGTGATGGAGTATTATTACCGGTTGTTCAAACTTAAGAATCGCGATCTCGCCTACAGGTCCATTTCCTTCGAACGCGAAGCCTACGCCATGGAAGCCAATCCGGATTATTTGGAAAACAGGAACCACTGGAGTTTCTGGAAGTATATCAAGTAGTTTTTATTTGAGAGCTTTTTTAGTTTTCTCAACCTGCTTGTTTGTGGACGGAAAAAAGCTGTTAGAAAAAGTTTTCCAGTGACTACTTCTTCAGCGTTTGCAAAAAACTCTCGGCATTCATCACGGGAATTAAAGCATTTTTAAAATCTTTTTCATTTCGGGTGACGATTAAATCACAATGCGAAGCAACAGCACTATAATATTGCATCGCATCTTCAAAATCTTTGAAATCAGAATTAGTTGCTTTTTCAATAACTTCATCATCCATTATCGAAATGGAGCAGAGTACTTTAAACTTTCTGATCTTTTCCAACGCCATTTTTGTGTTTTCAAATTTTGACAGCAAATAAAAAGTGGTAGAAATGCTTATTGGCGAAACGAAAACTTTAATTTTCTTTTGATCTGCTAAAGTCATCATTTTTGCAGCAGGAAGATAAAATTCTTCACGTTCGCCCAAAAAATCGATAACAATATTTGTATCTAAAAATACCTTTTGCATTTTATTGGTATTTTTGGCTTAAATATTCGGTGTAGTCTTTGCGCAAAGTTTTCTCGTCCAGATCTGCAGGAATACTTTTTCCGCTCGAAATGCTCTTGACAAATGGAGAGATTTCAAAATCGTCATTTTGTTCATTAGTCAAAGAGTCGAGATAGTTTTCTATCAGTCTTGATAAGCTTAGGTGTTTATTTGAAGCGTATTTTTTAGCACGTTTAATAACACTTTCGTTGAGCTTAAGAGTGAGTTTAGAATCCATAATGCTGTTTTATACGAACAAAGATAATAATTTTATACGTACAATTGTAGGTTAGTTGTACAACTTTTTGCATCTAAGAAGATTTTTTCAATTATTTCTCCGAAATTTGCTCCATGAAAATCCCTGCAATTTCAATTCCCATCGTTGAAATCCCTTTAGAAAAAAACATCCGGCTTTTTCTGAAAAGAGAAGACCTCATTCATCTACAGATTTCAGGGAATAAATACTGGAAATTATTTTATAATATCAATTCCTATCTAGACCGGAATCCGGCAGATCCTTTCCTGATTACTTTTGGTGGCGCTTTTTCCAATCATATTGCTGCAGTTGCCGCTTTGGGAAAAGAAGGTCATTTAAAAACTTTAGGAATTATCCGGGGGGAGGAAATTCAGGATAAATGGCAGGAAAATCCAACCTTGAAACTCGCACAGGAAAACGGTATGGATTTTCGGTTTGTGACGCGCGAAATGTACAGAGACAAAGAAACTTTAACCCAAATTTTAGAAAAAGAATTTCCTCAGGCTTTGATTATCCCTGAGGGCGGAACCAATGAACACGCTGTGGAAGGCATAAAATATATGCTCACAGAGGAAACAAAAAGTTTTGATTATCTTTGCACCGCAGTCGGAACGGGCGGAACAATCGCCGGAATTTCGAAGTTTGCAGAAGAGAAACAGCAGGTTTTGGGTTTCAAAGCAGTAGATGACCCGTCCTTATATAATAAGGTGTCGGACCTTTCAACCAGAAATAACTTTCAACTGATTGAAGCACACGATGGAAAGTACGGTAAAATAACCGACGAAAATATTCGTTTTATCAATGACTTTAAACAAAAGTTCGGTATTCAGCTCGACCCGGTTTATACCGGAAAGATGATGAAGACGCTTTTCGAAATGATTGAAAAAAAGGAGTTTCCGGAGGAGAGCAGGATTCTGGCTTTTCATACCGGTGGTTTGCAGGGGATATTTGGAGCTAATGAATTGCTGAAAAAACAAAACCGAGAACTGATTAGGTTTTAAACCACATAGATTTAACCACAAGTGATGTGAAGATGTTCAGAAATATAAGTTCATAAAGATGATCTTATTGAATAAAAATTAAAACCAAACTTGGTGACTTTATGGTTCATCACTCAATCAGTTTAAAAGTCATTAAATATAATATATGAAGAAAATATTTTTTGCTCTTGCATTAATATTATTTGCAAAATTCAACGCCCAGGGTTGGAAGACGGATGAGCAATACATTCAGAAATTTGCGACCTACGCCGTCGAAGAAATGGAAAAATATAAAATTCCGGCTTCAATTACTTTAGCACAGGGACTTCTGGAAACCGGTGGCGGGCAAAGCCGGCTCGCACAACAAGGAAATAATCATTTCGGCATCAAATGTAAAGAAGATTGGAACGGAAAAACCATGACCCATACTGATGATGCGCCGAATGAATGTTTCCGGGTTTATGATGATCCCCGGGATTCGTACGAAGATCATTCGAAGTTTTTGGCGTACAGACCGTATTACGTGAATCTTTTCAAACTCGACATGATGGATTATAAAGCGTGGGCGCATGGTTTGAAAAAAGCCGGCTATGCGACGAATCCAAGATACGCCTATATTCTGATCGATAAAATTGAAAAAAACAAACTCTACGAATTTGATAAAACCAATTCCAGGGAAGTGTTGTATGCGGTTTTGAAAATGTATCCCGACTTAAAGAACGACCGTATTTTTATGGCCAGGTTGGATCAGAGCGGGAGTTCGGGTAACCCTGTCACCGTAAAGGTTCCTTACGAACAAACCTCTTATGCAAAACAGCAGAAAAATGTAGAGAAAATAGTCTCAAAGGCAGAAACCTTGCAGTCTATTTTAATTAAAAGTCATCCGAATGGCGGCAAGAAATTCGTAATTGTTCCTGAGGATATTGATTTGGCAGCAATTTCAAAAAAATTCCAGATTACAGAAACTACGCTGATGAAATGGAACGAGCTCGATGGAACTCAATTAAAAAGAAATGACATTCTGTTTCTGGAACACAAATCTTCCACCGGAAACGTAGCGACTTATAAAGCCCAGGTTGGAGAATCGATGCACGATATCGCCCAGAAATTCGGAATCAAACTCAAGAAGCTTTATTCCAAAAACCGGATGGATTACGGCCAGCAACCAACAAGCGGCCAGTTAATTTACCTTCAAAGCAAAAAACCAAAAAAGTAATCTAAGACCGAAAACTTGATAAATGGAAATCGAAAATAAACTCTTTGATCTGCCTGTCATCTATTCGTCTATTATCTATTCGTCTATTATCTAATATCTCATATCTGAAAAAATGTTATACCAAAGAAGTTCAGCTTTATTTGATGAAGCCTATCACTATATTCCGGGCGGCGTAAATTCACCGGTTCGTGCTTTTAAATCCGTGGGAGGCGTTCCCATTTTTATGAAATCTGCCAAAGGCGCTTATATGACCGATGCAGATGATAATCAATATATCGATTACATTAATTCCTGGGGTCCTGCGATTCTCGGACATACGCATCCCGAAGTTTTAGAAGCCATTACAAAGCAGGCAGAAAAGGGGTTTTCTTATGGAACTCCTACAGAACTCGAAACTGAAATTGCAAAGTTTATCGTAGAAAACGTTCCCAATATCGATCAGATCAGAATGGTTTCTTCCGGAACGGAAGCGTGTATGAGTGCCATCCGTTTGGCCAGAGGTTTTACCGGAAGAGATAAATTCATCAAGTTCGAAGGTTGCTACCACGGACATTCTGATTCTTTTTTAATTAAAGCGGGAAGTGGAATGGCAACTTTCGGAAATCCAAATTCTCCGGGAGTCACTGCAGGAACGGCAAAAGACACTTTGCTCGCGACATACAATGATATCGGGCAGGTCGAAGATTTGTTCAGACACCATCAAGGTGAAATTGCCGCCATCATCATCGAACCGGTTGCCGGAAATATGGGGTGTGTCTTGCCTGAAAATGATTTCCTGCAAAAACTGAGAAAACTCTGCGACGAAAACGGAACTCTTCTTATTTTTGATGAAGTAATGACGGGATTCCGTCTCGCTTTTGGCGGCGCGCAGGAATTATACGGCGTGAAAGCTGATTTAGTCACTTTCGGAAAAGTAATCGGTGGAGGACTCCCCGTTGGTGCATTTGCCGGAAGAAATGAAATCATGGACCATCTGGCTCCAAAAGGTGCGGTTTACCAAGCCGGAACTTTGAGCGGAAATCCTCTGGCCATGCGGGCGGGTTTAACCACTTTGCAACTCATTAAAAATGATGAAAATTTTTATCAAAATATCAATAAAACAACAGAGACTTTAGATTTTGAAATCGGGAAAATTCTTAACCACAAATCAATTCCGCACCGGATCAATAGAAAAGGGTCGATGATGAGTGTCTTTTTCCACGTGAATGCCGTTTCTAATTTTGAAGAAGCCGCCAATGCCAATCATGCTTTGTTCAATAATTTCTTCCACCAGCTTTTAGAAAAAGGAATATATTTACCACCAAGTGGTTATGAAACCTGGTTTATTTCAAATTCCATTAAGGAAAAGGAAATCGACAGAACTCTGGAAGTTATCAGAAATTTTGAATATTCATAAAGAAAAAAATCCGCTTCAAATTTTATTGGAGCGGATTTTTTTTTGCGATAATTTTTGCCGTGAAGTCACCAATAAAAACTCATTCGTGCATTCACGGCAATTTTAATATTAAATTCTTGCTCTTTCGTATTGGTGCGGAAAATCGCAGTCTCCTTTTCCCTCAAAAGATCCCTGAATTGCCAGATATGGATTTCTTAAAATTTCACGGGCAACAAGAATTAAATCTGCTTCCTTTTTCTGTAGAATTTCTTCCGCTAGTTCCGCTGTTTTGATCAAACCGACAGCGCCCGTTTTCATTCCTGCTTTGTTTTTAATTTCTGCGGCAAGCGGAACCTGATAACCATCAAACAAAGTGATTTTCGCTCCATGAATATTTCCACCGCTTGAAATATCCATTAAATCGACCTTTTTATCTTTCAGGATTTTGGCAAGCTGTACGCTTTCTTCAATATCCCAACCATTTTCAGCATATTCAGTGGCGGAAATCCGGACCAGTAACGGATGGTTTTCGTCCAGTACTTCATTCACAGATTCCACGATTTCTACCAAAAAACGAATTCTGTTTTCGAAACTTCCACCGTATTCATCGGTTCTTACATTGGATAATGGAGATAAAAATTCATGAATGAGATAACCGTGTGCAGCGTGAATTTCAATCAAATCAAAACCTGCATCGATTGATCTTTGGGCAGCCGCTTTAAAGTCCTGAACCAGCTGTTTGATTTCTTCAACCGTTAATTCATGGGGGATTCTTTCCCCTTCAGCATACGGTATTTTTGAAGGCGCAACCGTTTCCCAGCCTTCTTCCAGAGAAAGCTGTTGGCCATTCCAGGTGGACGCTTTTCGGCCGGCGTGACCTAATTGGATTCCAATTTTGCTTTCAGAATTTTGGTGCACGAAATCCACGATTTTTTTCAGACTTTGCGCCTGCTCATCATTCCAAAGTCCCATGCATTTGTGCGTAATCCGGCCTTCGGGAACTACGCCGGTTGCTTCTACAATGAGCAAACCTGTTCCGCCTTGTGCACGGCTGCCGTAATGAACAAAATGAAAATCATTGGCAACGCCGTTTTCGCAGGAGTACATACACATCGGCGACATCACCCAACGGTTCCTGAGTTCGAGGTTTCTAAGTTTTAGCGGAGAATATAAAATCATATTTCTTATTATTTTATTAAAGTGCCAAATTTACGAAAAGTGAAGAGGACAATGTAGATTACATTATTTATAATGCCTATGATAAAACAAAAAAGCATCCACAAGAAAAATTTTAAATGTGTAAATGAAGCTGAAAAAACTGCTTTAATTTTTATAGCCCTCTACATGAGACGCCAGAAAAGTACTGATGATGTCATCCAAATTTTTGGAAACATACTCTTCTTCCTCCTGAACGCTGATTGCCAGTAGGGTTGCCGCTTTATAATAGTTCAGATTGATGGCTAGATGAGCCAGGCCACCGTAAGAAGCAATTTTATAATGAGCCAGTTTTTGCGAAAGAAGAATAAGCGCGATTTCCCAGTTGACGATATCATCTGAAAAAACGGAAAGGTGATTTTTCCCCTCAGTAAGCAAAGCGTTAAAGGTTGGGCAGGTTTTACTTTTTATACATTCATTTCTTTGTTGGAAGATTTTTTCGAGTCGCGCCTTATGTTTCAGGTGAATTTCATAATGAGTTTTAAGAATTTCCCTTAATTTTAAAGAAACAATTTTATCCTTTATAAGGGCGAATTCCTCTGCTATTGCAGTTTCTGCAAAATACATTTCCCGTAAAGAATTAATGAAAAAGTTGTCTAACAGAGATCTGGAATGTGAATATTCATCCTTTTTCGCTGACTGAAGGGGGTGATGTGAATTTGGCATAAGTCTTATTTATTGGGTTGATCAATACAGAAATCCAGAAATTGAACCGGCGAAAATGCGATATTGATGATATAACGTTTTTTTTAATAGGTTTATTTTTTGCTGCCGGAAAGAATGAATTTATAAACAAAATCCAGACCTAACGAATGAAATTCACAAATTATTCCCAAAAACGTTTAAGAGATTCATGCCCAAAGTAATGATTGTTAAATGACGTTTTTTAAAGAACCTATTAAGCAACTATTCCTTTTAAAAGAGAATACAGGCAATCTAAAAAAAAGCCTTATCTTTACTCTCCGATTTTTAATAAATGGAAAAACAATTTAAAATTAATTTCGAAGCCATCGAAAGTTACGACCACCTCGATGCGATTGAGAAAACGCTTTTCGATAAAGCAATGCAAATCCGCGATTTAGCGTATGCACCCTATTCTGATTTCACCGTTGGTTGTGCCATTTTGCTGGAGAACGGCGAAATTATAACAGGAAGCAATCAGGAAAATGCGGCTTATCCTTCGGGACTGTGCGCAGAAAGAACGACAATTTTTTATACCGGAGCTAATTTTCCGGAAGTGAAAATTAAAAAACTCTTTGTAATCGGTGCGCCGAGAAAAGCTACTTCTTCTATTCCAATTCCGCCGTGTGGCGCCTGCAGGCAATCGATTCTGGAATATGAAGCGAAACAGAAGGATGATATAGAAATCTATTTTGCGTCATTGGGCGGCGAAATTTACAAAACCAAATCAATCCGGGAACTGTTACCCTTTTCTTTCGACGCTTCTTACCTTTAAAACTCAAAAACAAAAGTTTCCGATCGCTGAATTTACCTGAATTTTGGCATTATTTTTTGTGGATTTAAAGAGCAATTTTATAAAATTTATTTTTAACGAATGAGAATAGCAGCGATAGATATCGGAAGTAATGCAGCCAGACTGCTGATTAATGAAGTGACGGAACCCAAAAAAGGGAAACCGCAGTTTACCAAGCTGAATCTCCTCAGGATTCCACTGCGTCTGGGAATGGATGTTTTCACCCATGGTGAAATTGGTCCGGAAAGAGAACAGATGGTAATCGATTCCATGACTGTTTTCAGTAATCTGATGAAAATTTATAAAGTCGAACATTTCCGTGCCTGCGCGACCAGTGCGATGCGCGACGCAAAAAACGGAAAAGAAATCATCAGACAGGTTAAAAAATCTTCAGGGATTGATATCGAAATTATTACCGGTGATCAGGAAGCAGCTTTGGTTTTTGAAAATCACGTGGCAGACGCGCTCGATAAAAACAATGCCTATCTCTACATCGATGTTGGCGGTGGTTCTACCGAACTCATGTTTTATGAAAACGGAAAGATGGAATATGAGAAATCCATTAACATCGGTACCATCAGATTGCTGAATGGTTTGGTGAAAGACGATTTGTGGAAGGAATTAAAAGAGGAAATCCGCAAAAATATCAACAGTAAAAAACCAATTGTTGCCATTGGTTCCGGCGGAAACATCAATAAAATTTTCTCGATGAGCAAAACAAAAGACGGGAAACCGATGTCAACTGCTTTTCTGAAAAAATATTACAAAGAAATGAGCGGTCTTTCGGTAACCGAAAGAATGAGCAAATTCAACCTGCGCGAAGACCGGGCCGATGTTTTGGTTCCGGCGCTGCAGATTTTCAATAATGTGATGTCCTGGAGCGATATCGATAAAATATTTGTTCCGAAAATTTCTGTTGCTGATGGTTTGATTCACAGTATTTATGAAGAGTTGCGACAGAAATAGCCTCGTATATTTTAGAATTCCCCGTCATCATCTTCGTCCAAAAAATTGAGTTCGTCATCTCTCTGTTCATAATCCTGCGGAATTCCCGGAGGATTAAAAAGACCCCATTCATCAACAATGAAATGTTTTGGATTAAAGCCGGCTACCCAATCTCTGAACAGCAAACGGAATTCTTCCAGTTGTACCCGCACAATTTGATAATAATCTGCATCGGAAAATCCAAAAGCTTTCAGCGAATGCTGAAGGACCATTAATTCTCTCGCGCACTTTCTGATAAGAGCGGCATTTTCCATTTTCAAATCCCACAATTTTACGGCTTCAGCACCCACCAGTTTTGCCTGTATGGTGTAAATGTTTTCTAAAATGTGCTGTTTGGTAAATTCTAAATGTTCGTTTTCCTCAGGAATTAAGTCGGTGATAATCCGTAAAGTGTCAAAGATTTCCTGCGATTTTTTAAAGATCGGCGTATTGCGGTATTTTTGCATCATTTTACATTTTAATTAAAGTGATAATATTCATCATAATAAGTTAAAAGCCAGTTTGAATTTGTTTAAAAAACCACAACAGTCGCAAAAGCGATACTTTTTAAGTTTTTTCTAAAGATCAAAAAAGGAAAGTGGTCTAAAAAAGTTGCTTTTTTGGCGGTTTCTCTTTTCAAATGTTCTTTTGTGGTTTAATTATTTTTTATCGTTTAGGTATCCGTAAATTTAATTAAAATGAAACTTTTCTACTTTTTCCCCAGTTCAATCACTTCCAGATTTTCGATTTGATCGCCGTTGATTTCAAAACGCATCATCGTGCGCATCTGATGCCAACCGACTTTTCCCATCGCACCGGGATTCAGGTGAAGGAGTTTGTTTTTCTGATCATACATCGCTTTCAGAATATGAGAATGTCCGGAAATAAATAGTTTCGGCGTTTTCTCTTCGATTTCTTTTTTGGCCAAAGGCGTGTATTTCCCGGGATAGCCACCAATGTGAATCATCAGAACTTCTACATCTTCGCATTTAAACCGTAAAACTTCCGGGAATATTTTTCTGATTTCTGTTCCGTCGATATTGCCGTAAACGCCGCGTAAAGGTTTTATTTTTTCCAGTTCCTCAATGACTTCCATGTTTCCGAAATCTCCGCAGTGCCAAATTTCATCTGCGCTTTTGGCATACTCTAAAATTCGGTCATCGATATAAGAATGAGAGTCGGAGAGGAGGAGTATTTTCATGCCGTAAATTTCTTAAATTTTTTTAAAAGGTAATCTATCAATTAGAAATTTTCCTATGCTCAATTGCTCATGCAGATTCTTTAATTTTTGATCGTAAAAAATGTGAAAAACAACCTGCTTTATATTTTAGCCCCGATAGAAGCGGCATCCTCTGGCTTTTTTGAAAAAAAAGGCAGAGATATAGCGGATAGCGGGACTGCTTTCCCAACATATTTCCCATTTTGTGGCTCCTGAAAATTCAGTAAATTTGCAGGCGATGAGGTATTTTATAGAGTTTTCGTATTCGGGTAAAAATTATTTTGGCTATCAGATTCAGCCGGACCAAATTTCTGTTCAGGAAGTTTTGGAAAAAGCCCTATCTACCATTCTTCGTGAGCAGATAAAAACGACCGGAGCGGGAAGAACAGACACTGGCGTGCATGCGAAGAAAATATTTGCGCATTTCGATACTGAAAAAAATATCGGGGATAATCTGGCTTATCAGCTGAACAGTTTTTTGCCGCAGGATATCGCGGTGAAAAGAATATTTGCGGTGAAAAATGATTCCCACGCCCGTTTCGATGCGACTTTTCGAACGTATGAATATTATATTTCTCTGGATAAAAATCCTTTTACGCAGGATTCTTCGTGGCAAATCTGGAAACGGGATTTGGACATCGAGCGGATGAATGAGGCCTGCAAAATTCTGTTTGAATACGAAGATTTCACGAGTTTTTCTAAATTACACACCGATAATAAAACCAATAACTGCAAAATCTATAAAGCGTTTTGGGAGCAGGAGGGTTCTGAACTGAAATTTACCGTTTCTGCGGACCGCTTTTTACGGAATATGGTTCGGGCAATTGTAGGCACCATGGTGGAAATCGGAAACCGAAAATTGGAACCGCAGGATCTGCACCGGATTATCAAAGATAAAAACCGAAATTCTGCCGGAACATCAGCGCCGGCGCAAGGTTTGTTTTTGGTGGATGTGTGTTATGATTTTTAATTTTCGATTGCGGTAATTTCAAAACTCAATCTTTAAGCATCTTTCATCCCTGCAAAATTCTGTATTTTTGCAAAGAATTTTTAAATAAAATATGAAGAAGCAATCGACCTGGGATATTATTAAACGACTATTTGTAATCGGAATGAAATTTCGTTCCTGGTTCATTTTGACGCTGATTATTTCCATCGTTCTGTCGGTTATTTCTACCTACCGGCCGTATTTGACGATGCAGATTGTAGATACAGACATTATTCAGCTTCGCGATAAGGGGTTGATGATGAAGCATATTTATATTTTGGTGGCGCTGGTTTTCGGTGAAACGGTTTTGAATTTCTTTCTGGTTTATTTCTCCAACTTTATTTCGCAAAACGTCATTCGGGATATCCGCGAAAGACTGTATCATAAACTTATTTACTTCCGCACTTCTTTCTTTGATAAAACCGCAATCGGACAACTGGTAACAAGAGCAGTTGGCGATGTAGAAACGATTGCCACGGTTTATACCGATGGGTTTCTGATGGTTTTCGGTGATATTCTGCGCATCGTTTTCGTATTGATTATGATGTTTCAGGTGGATGTTCATTTAAGTTATATTTCTTTGGCGATTCTTCCGCTGATGGTTTTGATTACGAGGTTTTTTCAGAAAAGATTAAAGAAAGCTTTTGGCGATGAAAGAACCTGGACGTCTAACCAGAATTCATTTGTACAGGAAAGACTTTCGGGAATGTCGATTGTGCAGGTTTTTAACAGACAGCAGGCGGAATTCAAAAAGTTCGATGATATTAATATTATTTTGAAATCGGCTTTGCTGAAAACGGTTTTTATTTTTTCGCTGTTTTTTCCCGTTGTCGAATTAATCTCTTCCTTATTTATAGGATTCATCCTTTTCTACGGCGGATTTATTACCATTAAAGCAGGAGCGGTAATCGCTTTTATTCAATATATTTCGATGTTGATCCGTCCGCTTCGGCAAATTGCGGATCGTTTTAATAATATACAAAGAGGAATTGTTGGTGCAGAAAGAGTTCTTGGCGTGATGGACGAAGATTTTGCGATGCCGAATCACGGTACAATTGCTAAATCTCATTTTGAGGGAAAAATAGAATTTAAGAATGTTCATTTTTCTTATGACGAAAAACAGGAGGTTTTAAAGGGAATCAGTTTTAAAGTAAATCCAGGTGAAACCGTTGCGATTGTTGGCGCGACCGGTGCCGGAAAGTCTACGATTATCAGTTTGATTACAAGATTATACGATATTAATTCCGGTAAAATTTTATTGGATGATGTTGAGCTAAAAGAATATGAACTTTATAATCTGAGAAGTCATATTGGCGTTGTTTTGCAGGATGTCTTTTTATTCCACGGAAGTATTTTTGAGAATCTTGCTTTCGGTGATGAGACCGTTACTTTAGAAAAGATAAAAAGTATTGCGAAAGATATTGAAGTTGATGATTTTATTGAAAGTCTTCCCGGCGGTTACAATTATGTTGTCCGCGAAAGAGGTTCTTCAATTTCTTTGGGGCAAAGGCAGTTGTTGTCATTTTTAAGAGCTTATCTTTCAGATCCGAAGATTTTAATTCTCGATGAAGCAACATCTTCCATCGATCACGAAAGTGAAAAATTAATCCAGCGTGCTACTGAAAAAATAACCAAAAACCGAACCTCAATTATTATTGCACACCGGCTTTCTACGATTGAAAATGCAGATAAAATAATTGTGATGGAACACGGGAAAATTGTCGAGGAAGGTAAGCATGCCGAACTTTTGGAAAGAAACGGTTATTACGCGACTTTATACAGATCACAATTAAAAGTTGAAGCGAAAACGCTGTAAAAAAACCTTCAGGATGTGAATAATCCTGAAGGTTCTGGTTTCTGATGATTAAAGTTGCCTTTTAATTGGCAACTACAGTTTTTACATTTACAAATTCCTTCAGCGCAACCAATGAAAGTTCTGTTCCATAACCGGAAGATTTCGTGCCGCCAAAAGGCAGTCTCGGATCTGAACTGGTTCCTTTATTAATGCTTACCGTTCCGGATTCCAAATTATCGATATAGAAATGCTGCCTTTTTTTATCTTTGGTCCAAACCGAATCAGACAGTCCAAACGGAATTTCATTTGCCAGTTGAAGAGCGTGTTTATCATCTTTTGCAGTCATCACCATTCCGAGTGGTCCGAAAAGTTCTTCCTGAAGAATAGGATTTCCGGATTTTACTTTAATTAATCCGGGAACAAATTCATTTGCTGAAAGTCTTACGAGCGGCAAAATAATTTCGGCACCGTTTGCAAGCGCTTTATTATATTGCTGTTCCAACTCATCAGCCAGGTCCGGACGGGCCATTCCCGCCATATTGGTTTTCTTTTTTAAAGGATTGCCTGGTACAAATTTTTGATATTCTTTAACAAAAATAGGAAGGAATTCTTTTTCTATATTTTTCTGAATGATGAATCTTTTCGCTGCGTTACAAGCTTGTCCGCAATTCATTAAGCGCGATTTTGCGCCGGATTCTGCCGCTGCTGCGAAATCTGCATCATCCAAAATGATGAATGCATCACTTCCACCTAATTCCAGCAAGGATTTTTTAATGTTTTTTCCGGCGATTGAAGCGACTTCTGCACCGGCTTTCTCGCTGCCCGTTAAACTTACACCTCTCACAACAGGATTTTCCAACACGGTTTTCACTTCAGCGTGACCGATTTCTAAATTTTGGAAAACTCCTTTCGGGAAGCCGGCCTCCAAGAAAATCTTTTCAATTTCATTTCCACTTCCGAAGCAAATGGAAGCATGTTTTAATACCACTGTATTTCCTGCCAAAATCGCAGGAACTGCGAAACGGATAACCTGCCAAAAGGGAAAGTTCCACGGCATTACCCCCAAAATAACACCTTTAGGAATATAATGAATTTTAGAAATTCGGAATTCTGTTTTGATCTTTTCAGGTTTAAGGATATTTTCCGCAGCGGCATAATAGCTGACCATCGTCGCGCACTTCTTAACTTCCGCTATGGACTGCGTGATCGGCTTGTTCATTTCCTTAGTGATGATTTTCCCGAATTTTTCAGCATTATCGTCAAGAAGTTTCGCTAAAGTTTTGAGCAGTTGCTGCTTATCTTTAAATGGAACAGTTCTCCAAGTGTTAAAAGCTTTTTGGGAGATTTTTAATTTATTTTCAATGTTCATTTTTTTAAAATTTTTTGGAATTGCAAAGTGCTCTTTATATAAAAGTAAAAGACAGCAAAAGACAATATATTAATTTAGAATCAGCAAATTTAAGAAAACAAGATAAATTAAAGGATTGATGCAGGCAATAATCGTCATTTCAAATGATAAGATGGATCAATCGGAACAATTCCCGCAGTAAATTCTGGAAATGTGTTTACTAAAAACGGGAGAAACTTTTGAATATCACATAATTTTAATTATTTTTGAAGAATAAAATAAAAAAAATGAATTTACCAGTTGAATTAAAGTACACCAAAGATCACGAATGGGTGAAGATTGAAGGAAACACCGCAACCATAGGAATTACAGATTTTGCACAAGGCGAACTGGGTGATATCGTTTTTGTAGATGTTGATTCTGTAGACGATGAACTTTCTTCAGGAGATGTTTTCGGAAGTGTAGAAGCCGTGAAAACAGTTTCAGATTTATTCTTACCGTTGAAAGGGACTGTGTCAGCATTCAATACAGACCTGGAAGATCAGCCAGAACTTCTAAATACCGATCCTTACGGGAAAGGATGGATTATTAAATTAGAAATAGCAGAGGATGCTGATCAGTCAGAACTCCTTTCTGCAGAAGAATACCAAGCATCACTTGGATAAAATATTAAAAATATTTCGTAAGATATTGCCCATTTACTGGGCATTTCTTACTTATATGCTTCTAAAACCCGGCGTAGAAAATTTCGAATATCCTTTTATGTTCGAGGGTATAGACAAGGTTTTGCATTTAAGTATTTTCGCGTTTCTGGGGTTCTCTTTCGTTGCGGCATTCCCGAAAATCAAGTTTGGTTATTTTATTCAGATTATGATTAGCTATGCTTTGCTCACTGAGATTCTTCAGGACGAAATGGGTTTAGGCCGCTCCTTGGAAGGTCTGGATTTAGTAGCAGACATTATTGGAGTCCTTATTGGATACTTTATCTTTAAAAAATTACAGCGTACTATTATATAGTACGTTTTTTTAATTAGGGCGGTCCCCTCTGCGGGTTTAGCCAAGCACCGTATCGTTTTCCCACTTTCGGGTCGGGCTATCCGTTTCAATTCCTCACGCCTTGGCTAAAGCCTGCGCTTGCTGCGGGATTTCCACTTCTATCCCTACCGCAAAAGGGATGCTCTAGATAAAGTGGATAACTTTATGAAGCTGTAGCATTCTGTCAATCATAGTATTATAAAAATATTTTCTTCAATGTTACTAAAAGTTCACAAAAGAGTTGCGAGATCTTTTAAGTGTGTTTACATTTGCACCACTCTAAAAAACAGAGTAGCGAAGTAGACAGAGCAGGTAATGTAGAAAGGGTAGGAGGATTAGATTTCTTTTATTTAATTTTAAAAAAGCTTGTGGATTAACAAAAACTTCTTATCTTTGCAATCCCAAATCGAAAGAGTAGGGAGCGAAGGAGAAGCGGATTGGATGGGTATGAGGAGAGATTATTGGTTACTTAAAAAACTTTTAAATTTCTTTGAAAAACATTTGGTCATTAATAAAAAACGTTATACTTTTGCACTCGCAATTCGGAACCAACGACAGAAAGAGTTTTCGGATATAAGCGAGAAGAATAAAAGATCATTGACATACAAATAACAACCAAAAAAGTAAGGAAAAACTAAAGCGGTAATAACTTTGAGTGAGTCAGACAAACATACAATGGAGAGTTTGATCCTGGCTCAGGATGAACGCTAGCGGGAGGCCTAACACATGCAAGCCGAGCGGTATTTATTCTTCGGAATAGAGAGAGCGGCGTACGGGTGCGTAACACGTGTGCAACCTACCTTTATCAGGGGAATAGCCTTTCGAAAGGAAGATTAATACTCCATAATATATTAGATGGCATCATTTAATATTGAAAACTCCGGTGGATAGAGATGGGCACGCGCAAGATTAGATAGTTGGTGAGGTAACGGCTCACCAAGTCAATGATCTTTAGGGGTCCTGAGAGGGAGATCCCCCACACTGGTACTGAGACACGGACCAGACTCCTACGGGAGGCAGCAGTGAGGAATATTGGACAATGGGTGAGAGCCTGATCCAGCCATCCCGCGTGAAGGATGACGGTCCTACGGATTGTAAACTTCTTTTGTACAGGGATAAACCTATCTACGTGTAGATAGCTGAAGGTACTGTACGAATAAGCACCGGCTAACTCCGTGCCAGCAGCCGCGGTAATACGGAGGGTGCAAGCGTTATCCGGATTTATTGGGTTTAAAGGGTCCGCAGGCGGGCCGATAAGTCAGTGGTGAAATCTCATAGCTTAACTATGAAACTGCCGTTGATACTGTCGGTCTTGAGTAAATTAGAGGTAGCTGGAATAAGTAGTGTAGCGGTGAAATGCATAGATATTACTTAGAACACCAATTGCGAAGGCAGGTTACCATAATTTAACTGACGCTGAGGGACGAAAGCGTGGGGAGCGAACAGGATTAGATACCCTGGTAGTCCACGCCGTAAACGATGCTAACTCGTTTTTGGGGCGCAAGTCTCAGAGACCAAGCGAAAGTGATAAGTTAGCCACCTGGGGAGTACGTTCGCAAGAATGAAACTCAAAGGAATTGACGGGGGCCCGCACAAGCGGTGGATTATGTGGTTTAATTCGATGATACGCGAGGAACCTTACCAAGACTTAAATGGGAAATGACCGGTTTAGAAATAGACCTTTCGCAAGACATTTTTCAAGGTGCTGCATGGTTGTCGTCAGCTCGTGCCGTGAGGTGTTAGGTTAAGTCCTGCAACGAGCGCAACCCCTGTCACTAGTTGCTAACATTTAGTTGAGGACTCTAGTGAGACTGCCTACGCAAGTAGAGAGGAAGGTGGGGATGACGTCAAATCATCACGGCCCTTACGTCTTGGGCCACACACGTAATACAATGGCCGGTACAGAGGGCAGCTACACAGCGATGTGATGCAAATCTCGAAAGCCGGTCTCAGTTCGGATTGGAGTCTGCAACTCGACTCTATGAAGCTGGAATCGCTAGTAATCGCGCATCAGCCATGGCGCGGTGAATACGTTCCCGGGCCTTGTACACACCGCCCGTCAAGCCATGGAAGTCTGGGGTACCTGAAGTCGGTGACCGTAAAAGGAGCTGCCTAGGGTAAAACAGGTAACTAGGGCTAAGTCGTAACAAGGTAGCCGTACCGGAAGGTGCGGCTGGAACATCTCATTTTTGAGACTCTCCGTTAGGAGAGTATAAACAAACAACACGATACGCAAGTATCAGAGCACTTGCTCAAAGTTAGCTTCAGTTTTTTCTTATTTGGACGGTTGATTATTTAAAAAATATACCCACTAGGATTAGTAATCAGGGAAGGAGATAGAGTATGAGGGAGGAATTAAGTAAAAACATTACTAATTACCCATCACCCATTACTCATTGAGAGTCTCGTAGCTCAGCTGGTTAGAGCGCTACACTGATAATGTAGAGGTCGGCAGTTCGAGCCTGCCCGAGACTACTAATTGCGAGTACAGGAGTTGTAAAATAGATGAGTTGTAGAGTAGCAGTACTCAAAGACTCAATTACTGATCACTCACCTACTCAGACTAGCGGGGAATTAGCTCAGTTGGCTAGAGCGCCTGCCTTGCACGCAGGAGGTCAAGGGTTCGACTCCCTTATTCTCCACGATACTATAGCAATATAGTGAGAATAGTTACAGAGATGTAACGAAACGCTTCAAAAAGAAGCAAGCACAGAAGATATTTACAATATAGAATTAAGAATGATGCCAGAGGAGGCAGAATAGACATAATAGAATGTTTATTATAAGGAGCGATACCTTAATTATTCACGTATTAAGCGTTTAGTTTAAAAGTTACGGAAAGAGCCAAAAACAATTTCTGTTCATTAGACGATTAATAAGATACAAGATCATTGACATTAACGATAAGAACATCACAAAGAGAAAACCGAGCACTTTCGAGTGCCGAGTTTAAATAAAACTAGTCTCGTCACTAAGGTGACGAGACAACAAAACTGAACTAATATATTATTAGGAAAGAAATCGTTAAGGGCGTATGGCGGATGCCTAGGCTTTCAGAGGCGACGAAGGACGTGGTAAGCTGCGAAAAGCTGCGGGGATCGGCACACACGAATTGATCCGCAGATGTCCGAATGGGGCAACCCGGCTGGTTGAAGACCAGTCACTCTAATTTATTAGAGAGCAAACCCGGAGAACTGAAACATCTAAGTACCCGGAGGAAAAGAAATCGAAGAGATTCCGTAAGTAGTGGCGAGCGAACGCGGATTAGCCCAAAAGTCTTTATATGTTTAGAAGAATGTTCTGGAAAGAACAGCCATAGACGGTGATAGCCCGGTATTTAAAAGGCATACATAGATGATAAATGAGTAGGGCGGGACACGTGAAATCCTGTCTGAATATGGGGGGACCATCCTCCAAGGCTAAATACTCCTGAAAGACCGATAGTGAACAAGTACTGTGAAGGAAAGGTGAAAAGCACTTCGAATAGAAGGGTGAAAGAGAACCTGAAACCGTACGCCTACAAGCGGTCGGAGCCCACAAGTTGGGTGACGGCGTGCCTTTTGCATAATGAGCCTACGAGTTAATTTTACTAGCGAGCTTAAGTACTTCAGGTACGGAGGCGGAGCGAAAGCGAGTCTGAATAGGGCGCTTAGTTAGTAGTATTAGACGCGAAACCTTGTGATCTACCCATGGGCAGGTTGAAGCTTTGGTAACACAAAGTGGAGGACCGAACCGGTTGACGTTGAAAAGTCTTCGGATGACTTGTGGGTAGGGGTGAAAGGCCAATCAAACTGGGAGATAGCTCGTACTCCCCGAAATGCATTTAGGTGCAGCGTTGCGACAAGTTTATTAGAGGTAGAGCTACTGATTGGATGCGGGGGAGTCAAATCCTACCAATTCCTGACAAACTCCGAATGCTAATAAATGTTTCGCAGCAGTGAGGGCATGGGTGCTAAGGTCCATGTCCGAGAGGGAAAGAACCCGGACCAACAGCTAAGGTCCCCAAATCTATACTAAGTTGAAATAACGCGGTTGAACTGCATTGACAGCTAGGATGTTGGCTTGGAAGCAGCCATTCATTTAAAGAGTGCGTAACAGCTCACTAGTCGAGCGGTTCGGCATGGATAATAATCGGGCATAAGTATAGTACCGAAGCTATGGATTTATAATTTTTGAATTATATCTGGTAGGGGAGCATTCTGTTTGCGCCGAAGCAGTGTCGTGAGATGTTGTGGAGCGGACAGAAAAGAAAATGTAGGCATAAGTAACGATAAAGGGGGCGAGAAACCCCCTCACCGAAAGACTAAGGTTTCCTCAGCCATGCTAATCAGCTGAGGGTTAGTCGGGACCTAACGCGAACCCGAAAGGGGAAGTGGATGGATAATGGGTTAATATTCCCATACTTGCTCACACTAAAAAGGGGACGGAGTGCCGTACTTACTGGAGACTGACGGAATAGTCAAGACCTAGCCTTCGGGCGAAGTTGTTGTAGGGAAAGTGCTTCCAAGAAAAGCCGAAGTGAAGCAACTCGTACCAAAACCGACACAGGTAGTCGAGGAGAGAATCCTAAGGTGCTAGAGTGAATCATGGTTAAGGAACTAGGCAAAATAGTCTCGTAACTTCGGAAGAAGGGACGCCAGCAGCAATGCTGGCCTCAGTAAAGAGGCCCAGGCGACTGTTTATCAAAAACACAGGACTCTGCTAAATCGAAAGATGCTGTATAGGGTCTGACACCTGCCCGGTGCTGGAAGGTTAAGGAAGGTTGTTAGGGTAACCGAAGCAATTAACTGAAGCCCCAGTAAACGGCGGCCGTAACTATAACGGTCCTAAGGTAGCGAAATTCCTTGTCGGGTAAGTTCCGACCTGCACGAATGGTGTAACGATCTGGGCACTGTCTCAACCATGAGCTCTGTGAAATTGTAGTCTCGGTGAAGATGCCGAGTACCCGCAATGGGACGAAAAGACCCTGTGAACCTTTACTATAACTTCGTATTGACTTTGAATAAACAATGTGTAGGATAGGTGGGAGACTTTGAAGCTGGCACGCTAGTGTCGGTGGAGTCAACGTTGAAATACCACCCTTTGTTTATTTGGAGCCTAACTTCTTAACGGAAGGACATTGCGTGGTGGGTAGTTTGACTGGGGTGGTCGCCTCCAAAAGAGTAACGGAGGCTTTCAAAGGTACCCTCAGCACGCTTGGTAACCGTGCGTAGAGTGTAATGGCATAAGGGTGCTTGACTGTGAGACCTACAAGTCGATCAGGTGCGAAAGCAGGACATAGTGATCCGGTGGTTCCGTATGGAAGGGCCATCGCTCATAGGATAAAAGGTACTCCGGGGATAACAGGCTAGTCTCCCCCAAGAGCTCATATCGACGGGGAGGTTCGGCACCTCGATGTCGGCTCGTCACATCCTGGGGCTGGAGAAGGTCCCAAGGGTTGGGCTGTTCGCCCATTAAAGTGGCACGCGAGCTGGGTTCAGAACGTCGTGAGACAGTTCGGTCTCTATCTATTGCGGGCGTTAGATGTTTGAGAGGGCTTGAATCTAGTACGAGAGGACCGATTTGAACAAACCTCTGGTGTATCAGTTGTTCCGCCAGGAGCACCGCTGAGTAGCTACGTTTGGAAAGGATAAGCACTGAAAGCATATAAGTGCGAAACCTGCCTCAAGATGAGACATCTTTTAAGGGTCGTTGGAGATGACAACGTTGATAGGCTATAGGTGTAAAGGCAGTAATGTCATAGCCGAGTAGTACTAATTACCCGTAGATTTATTGCCTAATTAAGGTACTTGGAAGTGCAACAAGGTTTGCTCTTTGTGAACGTTTTTATCGATTTTTTAGTTAGACTAAAAGATGATAGACGGATAGATGATAGACCACGGTCTACCACCTAGCATCTATAACCTACTAATATACATATACTGTACAACCTTTTGTACAAAACAACCTTTAGGGTGGTTTTAGCAGAGGGGCTCACCTGTTCCCATTCCGAACACAGAAGTTAAGCCCTCTAGCGCCGATGGTACTGCTAACGCGGGAGAGTAGGTCGCCGCCAGTTTTTTTAAAGCTCATCAATTTATTTTGATGGGCTTTTTTTGTGACCTGAAATCAGGGGGAAAGGTGAACTAAATCGCCAGTTTAGGTAGTGTCTTAAAGAGTGTGTAAAAAAAATGTTGTCGTTGTTGTTGATTTGATTTAGAAATATGGATAACTTTTTTACGCTTCGCTTAAAGTTACCCACATTTCTAAACCAAACCGCTACTTCTATGTTTGCTTTTTTTTTAAGTTCCTCTATTTCTCGAAACGCTGTTACTGGATAACTGTAAGATTTATATTCTTTTTCCATCGCAACAGAACCCATTAAAAAAAGTATTGATTCTGGACTAGGCATCGCTCCACGCATTTTCAAAACCCTTTTGTAATCCCTATTCAAGCGCTCGATCCAGTTCGTTGTATAAATCATTCGCTGGATCGAGGGTGGATAATTTAAGTAGGTAAAATAAGCGATGTTTCGCTCGTTTGAGAACGATTTCAAACTTGAATAACTTTTTTGGTACTTCTCTACAAAACTACACAAATTTTTAAATGCTTCTACAGCAGTGATACTTTTTGTTTCAATAGCAAATATTTCCAGTAGTTCTTTACCAATTTCCAGTCTTTTTGTACGTGGAAAAACTGCTAATATATTCCGTTTGATATGCACCACACAAAGCTGATGTGAAGCATTGGGAAAGGATTCTGCAATCGCATTCTCAATTGAAGTCAAACCATCTGAAGCAATTAATCCAACACTTTGTACACCTCTTTCTTTTAGGGATTCCAGTTCCATTTGCCACAATGTAGCACCTTCTGTTGGATGATTGACAATACTCAGAACTTCTCTTGATCCGTCTTCTTTGATCCCCAAAATCGTATAATAACCTTCTTTACTAACTGATTTGTCTCTTCGTGTATGTACAAAAGTAGCATCAATGTAAAGTACCAAATAATGTGATTCTAATTTTCGTTTTAGCCAAATATCAACTTCCTCACGACTATCTTTCATCAGATAACTAATCTGCTGTTTGCTGTATTCTTTGCCATAAATCTCTTCGTATACATCGCTAACCTGCTCCGTGGTTAAGCCACGACGATATAAACTGAAAATTAATTTGCGGCGTTCTTCATCTTCGTTGCGAAGTACATTTAATAAAACTGGATAAAATGTACCATTTCTTGTTCTTGGTACTTTTAAAATCATCTCTTTGCCAAATCCCCTGGCTTTTCTCTCCCGGTATCCATTGCAATAGTCTCCTTCATTCTCCTGCTGATGAAGATGTCTTTCAATTTTCATAAAAGCATTTAAGGTTAATTGCATCAATAAGTTGCTCCCATTTTCAGAATTTGCTACATCTAATAATAAATCCGAAATTTGTTCTTGTGTAAAGTTTATAAGTCTGTACGTTTATTTGTTGTAATTTAAAAATACAACTTTTTACTTTACACACTTTTTTAGTACAGTACCAACGCCCGATCTCTGACTCCTCTGAAGTTGCTTCTAAATTTTTTAATTTTTTGCGTTGAAAGATTCTGCCGAACCATTGGTACTTCTTTGGTCAAATTAAGTGAGATCTATATTAAAAAAATAATAATATTCTTCCAACCTCAAGTATTTAAGGTGTGTCTTATAAAAAAGTTAATATTTGAAAGACATGGAATCAAACATTTATCATAACTTTTACTGATTCTAAATAACAAAAATTTGCGTAAATTTGACACTCAATTTATTATATAGAATTATGTTGACAAAAGATAAAGTTCAGGCATTTCTGAAAGAAATAGAAGTAGATGATTTGGTTCAGAATTTCCAGGTAATGGGGAACGATGTATATATCGATATGACTGCGCATTCACCGGCAATGCACGAAAAGAAAAAATTAGAAGCTGCTATGAAACAGGCTTTCGCTTCTGAATTCGGTGAGGAAATCGTTCTGAAATTAAAAATTGCCTCTCCCGAACCGTCTGAAATTCAACAAAGTCAGATCAAAGGAAAGCAGATTAAAGGCATTCAGAATATTATCGCAATTGCTTCCGGTAAAGGAGGTGTTGGGAAATCTACGGTTGCAGCAAACATCGCGGTAACTTTAGCGAAAATGGGTTTCAAAGTCGGGATCTTAGATGCTGATATTTACGGGCCGTCTGTTCCGACGATGTTTGATACCGAAGGCGCAAAACCAATCTCCGTAGAAATCGACGGTAAAAATTTAATGAAACCCGTTGAAAACTATGGTGTCAAAATGTTGTCTATCGGCTATTTCTCAGGTGCTAATCAGGCGGTAGTGTGGCGCGGACCGATGGCTTCGAAAGCGTTGAATCAAATGATTCGTGATGCGGCTTGGGGAGAACTGGATTTTCTTTTAGTCGATTTGCCTCCGGGAACAGGCGATATTCACTTGTCGATTATTCAGGAAGTACCTGTAACAGGAGCGGTTATCGTAAGTACTCCACAACATGTTGCGCTTGCCGATGTGAGAAAAGGAATTGCAATGTTCCAAATGGAAAGCATTAATATCCCAGTTTTAGGTTTAATCGAAAATATGGCGTATTTTACCCCTGAAGAATTACCAGATAATAAATATTATATTTTTGGAAATCAGGGAGCACAGTATTTGGCAGAAGATTTAGGAATTCCTGTTTTAGGCGAAATTCCTTTAATTCAAAGTATCCGTGAAGCCGGTGATGTTGGCAGACCTGCTGCTTTGCAGGACGGTTCGGCGATTGCTGAAATTTATATGAAGACCACTCAGAATATGATTGAAAGTCTGGTCGAAAGAAATAAAAACCTTCCCGCAACGGAAGCAGTAAAAATCACGACCATGGCAGGTTGTTCTCCAAAAAAATAGGGAAACTATAATCCGGAGTGTCAAAAAAAATATTAAGAAAATTTTGACGGGTGGTTTACAATAACAAATCATGATTTAAAACGATGAACAAAGAAATGAAACACGAAGAAACAGTAACCAAAGTGATGGATGCCCTCGAAAGTATTCGTCCGTTTCTGAATAAAGATGGCGGCGATATCGAACTCATCGATGTGCAGGGGCAAACAGTTTTGGTGAAGCTTCACGGGAACTGCAACGGTTGCCCAATGAGTTTTTCTACCATGAAGTTGGGCGTGGAAACCACGGTAAAACAATTTGCTCCGGAAATTCTGGAAGTGTTGGCAATAGAGTGATTTTAAATAAAAAGATTTAATACAATCAGGAAACGGGCTTTTGTCCGTTTTTTATTTGAAAAGCTCTTCGCAGCTTTAAAATCAATTATTTCTTTAAATCTAAAATGGATTGAAATTAAATTAATATTTTAGCAGATTAAACGATTATTATATGATTGCCATAATAGACGGCGGTTCTACCAAATGTGATTGGGTGATCCTCGATAACGCAGGGAAACCTCATTTGAAAACAACAACTTTGGGCTTTAATCCCAATATTATAAATCCCGATTTTATCGGCCAGGAAATCGATAAAAACCAAGATTTGTTTTTTGTAAAAAATCACATCGAAAAAGTGTTTTTTTATGGATCAGGTTGCGGGACGCCCGCCAATGTAAAAAAAGTGGAAAATGAGTTTGTAAAAGCCTTTCCGCAGGCAGAGGTTAGGATTAAAGAAGATTTAACCGCCGCTGCTTATGCCGCTTACAATGGTATGCCAGCAATCGTTTGCATTTTGGGAACCGGCTCTAATTCCTGCTTCTTTGATGGCGAAAAGATTAGGGTAGATTTGCCTTCGCTTGGTTTTTTAATTGGTGATGAAGGTAGCGGGAGCGCCTTAGGAAAACATCTTCTGCGTCGTTTTTTTATGAAAAAACTGCCGGCAGATTTAGAACGCGAGTTTAATAAAACTTACAACCTGACGATTGAAGAAGCCATCCGAATGATGTACCATAATCCGCGGGCCAATGCGTACTTGGGGGAATTTAATAAATTTATTGCGGACCATAAAAGCCATCCTTATTTTCAAAATATGGTTTTCGACGAAATGAAAAATTTTCTGGATTACCAGGTTTTGCCTTATCCGGAATCAGGAGAAACTGAAATTAATTTCATTGGTTATATCGCTTATATTTATGAAGATATTCTGCGCGCCGCCGCCGCCGAACTTAATTTAAACATCGGAAAAGTGGTTCAGAAACCGATTGAAAGTCTGGTCGGTTATCATAAGAAATACATCTTAAACCTCGACTGATTTTTCTTCAGACCGTATTAATAGAAACTATTTAAAACATACATCAATAGAGGTTTCGTACCTTTATATAAAATCAATATATTATGTCCAGTAAAAATAATAGAGACGAAAAAAACTTTAACCAGGCAGCACTTGATTATCATAGCGTTGAGCCAAAAGGGAAAATTGAAGTAATTCCATCCAAACCACATACTTCACAAAGAGATTTGTCTCTTGCTTATTCTCCGGGAGTCGCTATCCCTTGTTTGGAAATTGAAAGAGATCCAAAATTAGCTTACGAATACACCGGCAAAGGAAATTTAGTAGCAGTAATCTCAAACGGAACGGCTGTTTTGGGATTGGGTGATATCGGTGCAGAAGCTTCAAAACCGGTGATGGAGGGAAAAGGGCTTTTGTTTAAAATCTTTGCCGACATTAATGTTTTTGATATTGAAATTGATGAAAAAGATCCTGATAAATTCATCGAAATCGTTAAAGGAATTGCCCCAACATTTGGCGGAATCAATCTGGAAGACATCAAGGCTCCGGAAGCATTTTACATCGAACAGAGATTAAAAGAAGAACTGAATATTCCGTTGATGCACGATGATCAGCACGGAACTGCGATTATTTCTGCTGCGGCATTATTAAACGCCCTTGAAATCGCGGGTAAAAATATAGGTGAGGTAAAAGTAGTTGTTAATGGCGCGGGAGCTGCGGCAATTGCCTGTACCAAACTCTATCTGGAACTCGGTCTGAAAAAGGAAAATGTGCTGATGTGCGATTCCAAAGGAGTCATCAACCATAAAAGAGAAAATTTAACTCCGGAAAAACTCGATTTTGTTGCCAATACCGAAATCGAAACCTTAGCAGATGCATTAAAAGGCGCAGACGTTTTCATTGGACTTTCCAAAGCAGATGTCATGACGGCGGAAATGCTTTTGACCATGGCAGACAATCCTGTGGTTTTTGGTTTGGCAAATCCAAACCCCGAAATTGAATATGATCTGGCCATGGAAACCAGAAAAGACACCATCATGGCAACGGGTAGAAGTGATTATCCTAATCAGGTGAATAACGTTTTAGGATTCCCATATATTTTCCGTGGCGCGCTGGATGTTCAGGCGACTGGAATAAATGAAGCCATGAAACTGGCGGCAGTTCATGCTATTGCAAATCTGGCCAAAGAACCCGTTCCTGAAGCGGTTATTCTGACCTATAACCTAAAGAATTTGAGTTTTGGCCGCGAATATTTCATTCCAAAACCTTTTGATAACCGACTGATTACGCGAGTTTCAAAAGCAGTAGCCCAAGCCGCTATGGACAGTGGAATTGCGGGTAAACCGATTGAAGATTTCGACGAATACGAAAATACGCTTTTGGACAGAATGGGCCGTGACGAAAAACTCATCCGAATGATGCAGAACCGCGCAAAAGCCAATCCGAAAAGAGTGACTCTCGGAAATGCCGAAGAATACAACGTTCTGAAAGCAGCGCAAATTCTTTATGAAGAAGGAATTGCACAACCGATTCTGTTGGGTGATAAAAAATACATTCGGGAACAGATGAAGAAATTCGGGATTGAACTGAATGTTCCGATTGTGGATCCTGCAGATGACGATCAGGAAGAAAACCGTAAAACGTACCGCGAATCGCTTTGGAAACTCCGTCAGCGAAAAGGCATGAACGAATATAAAGCTAAAAGATATGTCCGTCAGAGAGATTATTTCGGTCCGTTGATGCTGAAAAACGGTGATACCGATGCTTTGATTGTCGGTTTCTCCAAGAATTATTCGTCAACGCTGAGACCGGTGTTAGAGGTCATTGAAAAAGAAAAAGGCGTTGACAAAGTATCATCGATGATGATGATTCTCACCGAGAAAAAACCTATTTTCTTTGCCGATACTTCGATTATCCAGAATCCTACCTCCGAAGATTTGGTTAACATTGCAAAAATGTCGGAAATGGTGGTGAAATCTTTTGCCATCGAGCCAAGAATCGCGATGCTGTCTTTTGAAAATTTTGCAGGAATCTCCGAGACTTCGAAAAAAGTAGCGAAAGCGGTTTCCATGCTTCATGAAAAATACCCGAACATGATTGTGGACGGTGAAATACAGCCTGATTTTGCAATGGATGCTGATCATCTTTCAGATTATCCGTTTTCCAAACTGGGGACTACGCCGGCGAATGTATTTGTGTTCCCTAATCTTGAAAGTGCCAACCTGTCCTACAAAATTATCCGCGGAATGAAAGTGGCACAGGTAGTGGGTCCTATTTTGATGGGGCTGAAACAACCGGTTCACGTATTGCAGATGCGCGCCAGTGTAGATGAAATCGTAAATCTGGCGACCATCGCTGTTCTGGATGCCCAGATGAGAGAAAAGAAATAAATTTTCATCAAAACTATAAACTTCAGTATAAAAAACACAAAATGATTTATTCTTTAAAAGGAATTGTTCAACAACTTAATCCAACTTCCATAGTAATTGATGTACAGGGAGTTGGATATTTAGTTGGGGTCAGTTTGCAAACTTCCGAGAAATTAGTGTTAGGAAAAGAAACCTTTTTAAACATTCAACAGATTATCCGCGAAGATGCCAATCTGCTTTTCGGTTTTAACACAATTTTAGAAAAAGAAATGTTTAATCTGTTAATAAGCGTTAATGGAGTGGGACCGGTTTCTGCCCTGATTATGCTTTCTTCTTTGTCCCTTACAGAGATTGCGGCAGGCATTCTTTCAAACAACAGTGCCCTGTTACAAAAAGTAAAAGGAATCGGTGTGAAAACTGCGGAAAGGATCGTTGTCGACTTGAGAGACAAAGTCCAAAAATTCAGCAGTTCCGATGAAAATATTTCTATATTTGTGAATAATAAAGTGAAAGAAGAATCGTTATCTGCATTAGAGGTTTTGGGAATTTCCAGGAAGATGAGTGAGAAAATGGCAGACCGAATTCTAAAGCAGAATCCTGATCTTCGGGTAGAAGATCTGGTGAAGCAAATTTTAAAAAATATTTAACATTTGGAGAAGAACAGTTTTTTTAAGCATAGATTTTTAATTTTTGTTTTGACGTGTTTCTCATTTGTCAGCATTTTTGCGCAACAGAAGCCCAGCGACAGTTCATCAGTTAGGACCGATTTTTCTTTGCCTAATCCGATGCGGTATGATGCGTTTTATGACGTGTCAAGCGGGATGTACATCCTTTATCCCAAAATAGGAAATACAGTCGTCGGTAATCCCATGTCTATGACCTCTGCGGAATATCATCAGTACATGCTCAAGAATCAGTTGAGTGAATATTACAAAGAAAAATCTGCCACTAATGCTGTAGGTTACAGAAAAGACCAAACCGAAGCCATTAAAAAAGGACTGCTCCCAAGTGTTGATATTAAAAATAAAATTTTCGAGAGTATATTCGGAGGTAATAAAATCGAAATTATTCCGCAAGGTTTCGCCTCATTCGATATTGGGGGCCTTTACCAGAAAATCGACAATCCTTTAATTTTACCTCAGAACAGAACCAATTTCGCCGTTGATATCCAGCAGAGAATTCAAATGGGATTAATCGGTAAGGTTGGTGAGAACCTGCAGCTTAAAGCCAATTACGATACCCAAAGTGGTTTCGCTTTTGAGAACAGGATGAATCTGGTTTGGCAGGCAAAAGGATCGTGGAAGGATTTACAGTCAAAAGGTCTCACAGATAAAACCACTGGCGGCGAGGATAAAATTATAAAAAGAGTAGAATTCGGAAATGTGAATATGCCGCTTTCTACCAATTTAATTCGCGGGTCAGAATCTTTGTTTGGTTTAAAGACCGAATTCCAGTTAGGTAAAACGTACGGAACTTTGGTGTTTTCCCAACAGCAGGGTGAAGCGCGGACCATCATCGCACAAGGTGGCGGGGTAATGAATTCCTTTAAATTAAACGCAATTGATTATGAAGATAATCAGCATTATTATTTAGACCATTATTTCTTAAATAATTACGACAAAGCACTTCTCAATTATCCACAGATTAATTCAAGAATCAGCATTACCAGAATTGAAGCCTGGGTTTTGGACCAAGGTTCAGGAAATCTTCAGGATCAAAAAGGGATTTTGGGAATTCGGGATTTGGGTGAAGGGATTTCCGGTTATCCGGATAATTCTCAAAATAATTTGTATCAAAGCATTTCCGCTGCTATTGGGATTCCCAGAGATGCAGGAACAGATTATGGAAATATCATCAAAGGTCAGCTTTTCCCCAATGCAAACGGTTCACCGGAAGCGTATGCTGACGGAGAGCAATATATTTTCAACAGAAAAGCCCGAAAATTAAATCCAAACGAGTTTGCATTTAATCCGCAACTGGGATATATGTCGCTTAATCAAAGATTAAATGACAACCAGCTTTTGGCGGTTTCTTACAGTTTTACGTTGAATGGTGATAATAAGGTATACAAAGTCGGAGAGTTTTCAGAAGAAAGTCCGGTTTTGATCACCAAAGTTTTGAAACCGAACAGTACCGTAAAAACCACTTCGCCCATGTGGGATTTGATGATGAAGAATATTTATCCATTAAATACGAATCAAATCAATCCGGACGGTTTTTTATTAAATGTGTATTACCGTGATCCGCAAAATGGCGGAAAGGTAAATTATCTGCCAACAACCGTTAATTCCCCAACAACGCAGGTTAATCCTAATCTTTTGAAACTGTTCAACTGGGACCGTTTGAATATGAATAACGATTTACAGGAAGGTGGCGGAGAAACCGGCGACGGTATTTTCGATTTCGTGCCGGGAATAACGGTGGATCCTGAAAATGGAAAAGTGATTTTCACCAAAGCAAAACCTTTCGGTACTTATCTGCAAAATGTCTTGGGAACTAGTGATCCAAAATTTGTTTTTAATGAATTATACGACCAACAGAAACAGGTGGCTTCTCAAAGCAATTTGGCGCTGCGTTACACGATGGAAGGTCGGTTTAAAGGAACGCAGGGTTCCGGGATTTCTCTTGGCGCGATCAATGTTCCGCAAGGTTCTGTAAAAGTTTCTGCCAACGGTGTGCAACTTCAGGAAGGGGTAGATTATACGGTAGATTACATGTTGGGATCGGTAAATATTATTAATGAAACGGTGAAACAATCCGGTCAGGCGGTAAGTATTTCTCTGGAAAATCAATTGATTTTTAATACCCAAAGAAAAAGATTTTTAGGTTTAAACCTAGAAAGAAAATTCAATGAACACCTTACCGTAGGTGCAACTGTTGTTAATTATGCCGAAACTCCATTAACACAGAAAGTAAACTTTGGCCAGGAAGCGGTGAATAATACCATGGCAGGATTCAATATTTTATATAATAATGAATTGCCGTTTTTGACCAGATTAACCGATAAAATTCCTTTTGTAAATACAGAAGCGCCGTCGAATCTGAGTTTCCTTGCCGAAGGTGCTTATCTTATTCCGGGACAAAATAAAGGAATTGGCGACCAGTCATATATCGATGATTTCGAACAGAGTACATCCAAGATTTCATTGAAAGAACCGGCGATGTGGAGTTTGGCTTCAAAGCCGGAAAAAAATCCTGAACCTTTCTTTTTAAATGGAGGTTTAAATGACAATCTTGCTTCCGGAAACGGTAGGGGATTGTTGACCTGGTATAACATCGACCCGAGATTTTACGGAATTGGCGGTAAAGCTCCGAACGGAATTAATGCTGCAGCAGTTTCCAATCATGCTTCACGGCGGGTTCAAATGTCGGAACTGTACAACAGCAGAGATTTCGTAGCAGGTGAACAGCTATACACCAATACTTTTGATATCAGTTATTTCCCGAATGAAAGAGGGCCTTATAACATCAATAAAAATATAGAAACGACAAAGGAAAGATGGGCAGGTTTAATGAGACCGGTTTCGGTTTCTAATTTTGTGAATTCCAATATTGAATATGTAGAATTCTGGATGATGGATCCGCATGCTGATGGAAATCCCTTGGGAACTAATCCGAAATTACTTTTACACTTAGGAAATGTTTCTGAAGATGTTTTGAAAGACGGCAAACTTCAGTATGAAAACGGAATGCCAACGCCGACAACTCCGGCAAATACCACGACTACTAACTGGGGAATTCAGCCAAGTCAGTTTCCGGTTCTTTACGCTTTCTCTTCAGAAAATGAAGACAGAGCCGCTCAGGATTTAGGATATGACGGTTTAGATGCTGAAGGTGAAGCTGCAAAGTTCGGAACCAATTACGTGAATCCGGTGACCAATGTTTTGGATCCTGCTTCCGATGATTTCGTGTTTTATCTGTCGGATAAATTCCAGGGAAATCAAGCGTCTTCTTTAACGGAGCGTTATAAATATTTCCGCGGGCCGGAAGGCAATTCGAAAAGCAATACTTTGGAAGTTGCAACTCAAATGCCGGATGCCGAGGACATCAACCGTGATTATAATTTAGATCAAAATGAAAATTACAACCAATATACTATAGAACTTGACAAGAACAAAATGGTGTTGGGCGAGAATTTTATTGTTGATGTTAAAGAAGTAGAAGCTAAATTCCAGAACGGGCAAACCGGAAAAAATAAGTGGTTTTTATTCCGTGTTCCTGTGGCGCAGTTTGATCCTTCAAGTGCTGGTGGGGAGGCTGATCCTTCTATTTTAAATAATGTCCGTTATGCCAGAATGCTACTGACAGGATTTGACCAGGCTTCAACCATCCGTTTCGGAACCTTGGATTTGGTGCGAAGCGACTGGAGAAAATACACCAAAAATATAGCAACCAATCTCAATGATTCTGATGAAGGAACTAATTTTGTGACTGATCAGAATTTGGATGTCGGAAGTGTAAATTTAGAAGAAAATGGTTTAAACGAACCTCCTTATGTGCTTCCTCCGGGAATCGAAAGACAGATTCTTAGCGGAAATGCCGGTGCACAAAGACAAAACGAAGCATCATTATATATGAAAGCGCAGCCATTGGAGAAAAATTCTTCCCGTGGAGTTTTCAAGAATGTAGCGTTGGATATGCGCCGTTACAAAAATTTAGAATTATTCGTTCACGCTGAAGATTTGAAAAATGTAAATTCTTCGGACTATGATGAAGATGCAAAATTCTTTATCCGTTTCGGAAGCGATGCCACTGATAACTATTATGAATACGAAGCATCTTTAAAATACACCTCTAAAAACGCAAGGTCACCCCTGGAAATTTGGCCAACTGAAAATACAGTAAATCTTGCCATTCAGCATTTTGTGGATGCGAAATTAAGAAGAGATCAGAATTTCCCATCGGGAATAGATATCCGTCGTGAAGATGTGGAATATGGTGCGCAGGATCCCAACAAAAAAATCTATATCAAAGGTCGCCCAAGTTTAGGGAATGTGACCACGATTATGCTGGGAGTCCGAAATAAAAATACCCTGATCAATAAAGAAGTGGTTTTATGGGTTGATGAAATCCGTCTCTCGGAGATTGAAAATAAAGGCGGTTATGCCGGAAATGCAAGCGTGAATTTCAACCTCGGAGATTTTGCTTTGGTCAATGCGAATGCTTCCTATTCAACAATCGGCTTCGGTGGAATTGCAGAAAAACCTTCTGAAAGATCGCAGGCGGAACATTCTGCATACAGCATTAATACCACTGTAAATGTTGATAAATTCTTGCCGGAAAAAGCAGGTTTGAAAATTCCGGTAAACTATTCATACACGCAAACCATCGAGGATCCGAAGTATAATCCACTGGATAATGATGTGACTTTCGAAAATGCGCCGAACAGAGAAGAACTGAAAAAAGTAGCGAGAACCTATACGCAGCAAAGAAGTTTGGGCGTGGTGAATATGCGTAAAGACCGGATGAATCCAAACAAAAAAGCGAAGTTCTACGACGTAGAAAACGTGTCGGTAACTGCTATTTATAATGACGACTATTACCGCGATGTTTATACCAAGAAGAATTACAGGCAATATTTGAGAGGATACGCAGATTACAATTATTCTTTCAAGCCATTTGTCATCAGGCCGTTTAATAAAATAGTGAGCGATACCGCGAAATCTTATAAGTATTTAAGATGGCTGAAAGAAGTGAACATTAATCCTGTACCAACAAGATTATCTTTCAGAACAGAAATTGACCGTAATTATAACGAATTGGAGTTCAGAAATATCGATGCTATTCTTGGTGGAAATGCTGGTCAGGACTTTGATGTCATTAGAAACAGAAACTTCTATTTCGGCTGGCAATACGGTTTAGGATTTAATTTTACCAAATCACTGAAGTTGGAAATTAATTCTTCTATGCGAACTTTAAATGACAATTTGAGTGTTTATGATATGAACAACAAATCGATTTTTGCGGATCCTTTCAGAGCAGGCCGCCCTGTTTTATACAACCACCGCGTTCAGCTGAATTACAGATTGCCATTTGAATATTTACCTTATCTGGATTTTATTAATGCTGAATTAGGCTACGGCTTTACCTATAACTGGAATGCCAGAAGTACGGTGATGACCAGTTTCGTAAATCCGGAAACCAACCGTTCAGAAAGTTTGGGAAGTATTGGCCAAAACACCAGTAATATCATTGCGACTTCCGCCGTTGATGTGCCGAAATTCTTTGGAAAATTCAAGTATTTCCAAAACATCAGTATGAAGATGCAGAAGCGCAAACAGGAAATAGATTCCCTGAATAATGTGTACAATTTAGCATGGCAAAAGACCAATCAGAAAAAAACCTTCAAGAGCTATAAATTTAAAAATAAACTGAATCCGATGCAGAGTATTGCTTATGCATTAACTTCAATCAAGCAAATGGATGTTTCTTATAATGAAAATAACGGTACCGTGCTGCCGGGATTGCTGTCTGCGCCAAATTGGTACGGTTACGGGCAAACTCTGGGCGGGCCAACTTACGGTTTCCTTTTAGGTTCGCAGGCAGATATCCGCAGAACGGTTTTGGAGCGCGGCTGGATTTCTGATTCAGATTATATGACCGATCCTTATGTTCAGATGAAAAACCAGAATTTCCTGGCGAACGTGCAGATCGTGCCGGTGAATGAATTTAGAATTGATATTAATTTCTTAAAAAATTATACCAGTAATTTCACGCAGTCAGGCTACAACGTAAGACAAAACTTAGCGTATCCAAATCATGATTTTGCCTTTGCAACCGAGATGATTACTTATTCCAGAACAGCGTGGACTTTCGGAACTTCATTTACCGATGGTAAAAACATTTACGACAATATCATTTCGAATGCAAGAATCATTTCTCAACAAATGGGCGGGACTCTTGATTCCAATGGATTTACAGACGGACATTCTTTAGCCAATGCCTACGTTTTGGTACCGGCGTTCCAGGCAGCAGTGGAAGGGAAAACACCAACCGGAATGACGGACGCCAAGAAATCAGGATTCCCACTTCCGAACTGGAGGGTAATTTATTCCGGTTTGAAAAACATCCCGTTGGTTAACAGTCAGTTTTCTAAGTTTGATATTCTTCACGGGTATACTTCTACCTATACGGCGTCGGGAATCCAGTCGAGTATTGATTATTTTAATGTTCAGAAGAACGGAGCTTCAGACAGAGATGCGTTCGGTGATATTTATAATCCTTACACTTTCTCTCAGGTCGGTTATGTAGAAGCGTTTGCACCATTAATCGGAGCCGATGTTACGATGAGAAACAACATGCAGTTCCGGGCGCAGTATAATATCGACCGCTTACTGATGTTGGGATTGGTAAACCATACTTTAACGGAAGATATGGGCAAAGAATACATTCTTGGATTTGGATATATTCTGAAAGATTTAAAAATGAAGATGAACTTCAAAGGAAAAGAAAGAACCATTAAAAGTGATTTGAACATCCGTGGAGATTTCTCTTTAAGAGACAGCCAAACCAGAATCACCAATATTTTACAGGATGATTCGCAGATCACCGGAGGACAGAAATTGATGAGTGTAAAATTATCTGCAGATTATAATATGTCCCAGAATTTCAATATCCGATTCTTCTACGATCAGTTGATGACGAAATATAAAATTTCTACCGCCTTCCCGCTTTCAACAGTTCGGGCAGGTTTAACGGCAACATTTACCTTTGGTGGAAGCAGCGGTTTCTAATCAATTTTTAAGCTAAAATTAAAACTCAGGATTTCAATTCTGAGTTTTTTTGTTTAGAATTAAAACCGTTCTTAAATTACATTTAAAGGTATTGGGAAGCGAAGCGCCATCGTGCGTGGTATGTTGTACAAAGAATTTTTATTATTAAAATATCAATTTCATTATTAAACACTATAATTTAAATACGTTAAAAATCTACCATTAAGAAATTAAGGAGAATTAAGAATTTTTCAAACAAATATTAATAATATATTCCATAAGGTTCTTTTGATTTTTCTTAATTCCTTAATGGTTAAATTGTTGTTTCTCAAAGTTTTAATATTATTTATGGTTCTCATCGGTTATAGAATTGACATTTAAAATAATTTCTATTCAGAATCGCCCGCGCGTCCGCAATGCTTCAGAAGCATTTTTTATTATCTTTTTCACCCCTGTGTTAAAAAAAATCTGATTTTTCAGAGATTCACTATTTTCTCACTTAAGATTTTCCAACCTCGCGAAAACAGAAATTAAATCCTTAATTTTGCTATTCATAATACAAACCTATGAATCAAAATATCGATAACGACGACGATGTATTTACCGGAAAAGAGCATACGCCTTTGCGTCCTGACGCTTTTGAAAAATCTACCGAAGAAAAAATTGAAATTATCCAGCAGCATTTCCATCAGATTATGGAAACTTTAGGAATGGATATGACTGATGATTCTCTGAAAGATTCTCCCAAAAGAGTGGCAAAGATGTACGTGAATGAAATTTTTGGCGGTCTTCTTCCAGAAAATAATCCACGGATTTCTACCTTTTCAAATAAATACAAATACCGCCAGATGTTGGTGGAAAAAGACATTACCGTCTATTCGTTCTGCGAGCATCACTTCCTGCCGATTATTGGCAGAGCGCATGTTGCTTATATTTCAAATGGCGAGGTAATCGGTCTTTCAAAGATCAACAGAGTCGTAGATTATTATGCAAAGCGCCCACAGGTTCAGGAACGTTTGACCATGCAGGTTGTAGATGCTTTGAAAAAAGCGCTCGGCACGAATGATGTTGCCTGTATCATCGAAGCGAAACATCTGTGTGTGAATTGTCGCGGTATAAAAGATACCGCAAGTTCGACCACTACTGCAGAGCTCAGTGGCCTTTTCAGAACCAATCCGATTACCCGACAGGAATTCCTGCATTATGTAGGAAATCGTTCGAATTTGGATTAATATCAAATTTTACAAAAAATGACTTTAAAAATATACAATTCCCTTTCCGGCGAAAAAGAAATATTCACACCCATTCACGATCATAATGTCGGGATGTACGTTTGTGGACCCACAGTTTACAGCAATGTGCATTTGGGAAATGTGCGGACTTTCATGTCTTTCGATTTTATTTACCGGTCGTTGGTTCATTTGGGATACAAAGTCCGTTATGTCCGGAATATCACCGATGCCGGACATTTAACCGATGACGGCGATGTTGATAATGACCGTTTCGTCAAACAGTCCCGTTTGGAAAAACTGGAGCCGATGGAAATCGTTCAGAAATACACCGTCGATTTTCATAAAGTTTTGGAAGTGTTTAATCTTCTTCCTCCGACGATAGAGCCCACCGCAACCGGACATATTTTAGAACAGATTGAATTGGCTCAGAAATTAATCGATAAAGGATTTGCTTATGAAAGCAATGGTTCCGTTTATTTTGATGTTTTAGAATACAATAAACGGGGATTAAATTACGGTGAACTTTCCCGCAGAAATATCGAAGAACTTTTTGCCAATACCAGAGATCTGGATGGTCAGAACGAAAAGAAAAACCCGCAGGATTTTGCCCTTTGGAAAGCCGCTTCTCCCGCTCATATCATGCGTTGGAATTCCCCTTGGGGTGAAGGTTTTCCCGGCTGGCATCTGGAATGTACGGCGATGTCAACCAAATATCTCGGTGAAAAATTCGATATTCACGGTGGCGGAATGGATTTGAAATTCCCGCACCACGAATGTGAAGTCGCACAGGGAAAAGCCTGCAATGAAACAGAACCGGTGAATTACTGGATGCACGCTAATATGCTGACCATGAACGGACAAAGAATGAGTAAATCCACCGGAAATTATATTCTGCCCATGGAACTGGTTTCCGGCAAAAATGATTTCTTTGAAAAACCTTTTCATCCTACGATTGTGCGTTTCAATTTTATGCAGGCGCATTATAGAAGTGTTTTAGATATTTCCAATGAAGCGATGGTTGCCAGTGAAAAAGGATTTCAGCGGTTAATGGAAGCTATGAAAGTGCTTTCAAATAATAATTTTCCGACTGCTGAGGTTTCTACTTTTGATGTAAAAGCATGGAAAGAAAAATGCTACGCTGCTTTAACCGACGATTTCAATTCGCCGATCCTTATTGCGCATCTTTTTGAAGCCGTAAATTTCATCTTTAAATTAAAGGATGGCAAAGAAACAATTACCGAAAATGATTTGCAGGAATTAAAAACTTTGATGAATGATTTTATTTTCGATGTTCTCGGTTTGCAGAATATCGAAGAAAACAATAATGAGAAATTAGACCAGACTTTACAGGTTTTAATCGACTTAAGAAATCAAGCCAGAAAATCCAAAAACTTTGACCTTTCCGATCAGATCCGCGACCGTTTACTCGCAGAAGGAATTGAACTGAAAGACGGAAGAGAAGGAACGACTTATTCGATTTCATAGAAATTAATTTACCGCCATATTTAAATAGTAAACCTTTCGAAAATTCGGAAGGTTTTTTCATTTGACAAATTTCATTTCCTTCATTTTTAATGATTTATGGCATGTTTACAAGTTGTTCTTGTAACTTAATGGTTTTCAGTTTGTAAGCTCTGTTTAAGAAAATCTATACAAACCTTTTTTAATCAATAATTCAGCAAAAATTTCCTAAATTGCAGACACAAAAGAATAATTTTCATGAAACTATATCTTAATATCAATTTCAGAACGAAAGTAGGTGAGAATCTGCAGGTTTGCGTTTTTGAACACGGAGGAGCTGAGGGAAAAATTCATCCTTTACAATATACCGATAACGGAAACTGGTCTGCCGAACTGGATTATTTTTCAAAATCGATTTCCTATAAATATCAGTTGATCGATAATAAAGGGATAATTCTGGATGAGGAGTTTTCTTTGCATCACTTGAATTTCTCTCATAACTATGATGAATTCGTTATTTGTGATTTCTGGAATGCTAAAAATTTCCCCGAGAATTATCTCAATAATAAAATCTTAAAAAATAAACTCCGCCACTTTAAAGCTGAAAAGATTTCCGTCTTAAAAAAACACACCCATCTTTTCCGTCTGGAAGCACCGGTTTATCACCCAAACTGGAAAGTAGTAATTCTTGGAAATTGCGAAGAACTTGGCAACTGGCAATATTTAAAGACCGTACCGATGTTGCAAACCGATTTCGGGATTTGGGAAGCTGCTGTGGATATTGAGCAAGATCAAATGATCCAGTATAAATATGGATTAATGAATGCCGATTCCGGTGAGGTTTTCGATATCGAGTACGGCGACAACCGTTGGACGTTACCGAATACTGAAAAAAATGTGCTGCAGATTCAAGCGGATCATTTTTTCAAATTCAAATCCCATGAGATGTATCACGCAGCGGGCGTGGCAGTTCCTGTTTTTTCATTAAGAACAGAAAACGGTTTCGGAGTTGGCGAATTTCCGGATCTGAAAAATCTGGCAGATTGGGCGAAGAAAACAAATCTATCCATTTTGCAGATTTTACCGATTAATGATACGACTGCTAATTATGCCTGGACGGATTCTTATCCTTACGCCGCGATTTCAGTGTATGCGCTTCATCCCCAATATTTGTCGGTTGAGAAATTGGAGTATCCTTTATCAAAGGATTTGGTTCAGGAATTTAAAGCTGAAAAAGAAGCTTTGAATGCTTTAAGTCTGATTGATTACGAGCAAATGATTTCCGGAAAATGGAAATATATTACCATCATTTTTGAAGCCCATAAAGAAGAAATTTTAAAAGACCGCAACTTTAAAAAGTTCATTAAAGAAAATGAAGACTGGCTGATTCCTTATGCGGCTTTTTGTGTGTTAAGAGATAAATACAAAACGCCCAACTTTAATGATTGGAAAACGCACAGGAAATATATCGCCGGGAAAATTGCTCCTTTCTTCCTGCCAAAAAATAAAGAGTATGAAAATTCGATGCTGCATTCGTGGGTGCAGTATCAACTTCATTTACAATTAAAAGACGCCATCGATTATACCCATGATTTAGGGATTTCTGTTAAAGGAGATTTGCCGATTGGGATTTACCGCTATTCGGTAGAAGCCTGGGCAGAACCGGAATTGTTCGGTATGGATTTTCAGGCCGGAGCACCGCCAGATCAGTTCACCGATTTAGGTCAAAACTGGGAATTCCCAACTTATAACTGGGAAGCGATGAAAGAAGATGGTTACTGCTGGTGGAAAAACCGTTTCAAAGCTTTAGAGCAATATTTCGATGCGATGCGGATTGATCATATTCTGGGTTTTTTCAGAATCTGGAGAATGCCGATGAGCGCAACACAGGGAATTCTAGGCTATTTTTATCCAGCAGTTCCGGTGAAAGCTGAAGAGTTTTCGGCTAGAGGAATTTCTTTTAATGAAGACCGATACTGCAAGCCATTTATCAATGATCAGATTCTGTGGGATTATTTTGGGGAAGAAAGAGACGGAATCCGGAACCGTTTTATGAACAGTCATTTCGACGGGACGTATAGTTTCAAAGAAGAGTTTGATACGCAACGGAAATTAGCGGATTATTTTAAAACAAATCCGGTGGGCTCAGCAGGAGAACGTTTGATTTCGCTGGCCGCAAATGTTCTGTTCTTAAAAGAGCAATTAAGTGAAAAACAAGTGGTTTATCACCCAAGATTTAATATTGAAAAAACAGAATCTTATCACTATTTAAACGAAGCCGAAAAAAGGAAAATTTCTGATTTGTACGTCGATTATTTCTTCAAAAGGCAGGATGGTTTGTGGTATGAAAAAGCGATGGAAAAACTTCCGGTGATTTTGAATGCGACAGACATGTTGATTTGTGGCGAAGATTTAGGTTTGGTTCCAGAGTCCGTTCCTGTGGTAATGGACCGTTTAGGAATTACCGCTCTGAAAGTACAGAGAATGCCGTCGGATAATATCCCGTGGTACAATCCGAAAAACGCCGATTATATGAATGTGGTCACGGCGAGTTCCCACGACAGTTCTACACTGAGACAGTGGTGGCATGAAGACCGCGGTTTAACGCAGAAATATTTTCACGAACAACTTGGTCAGTATGGGACGGCGCCGTGGAATTTGGAACCTCAGTTGGCGGAGATGATTATGAAGCAGCATCTTTTTAATAATGCAATGTTGGCGATTTTTCCAATTCAGGAGTTTTTGGCAACGGAAAAAGAGTTGACGAATCCAAATATGGACGAGGAGAGGATTAATAATCCCGCAGTCTTCCCACATTACTGGAGATACAGAATGCATTTGAAGGTAGAGGAGCTTTTGAATCACGATAATTTTAATCAGAAAATTGCAGGTTGGATTGCTGATGCAAACCGAATTTAAAAAAAATGATATCTTTATTAAAAAAAAGATAGTTTGTATTTTTAAACGTTGATAATCAATATTTTGTATAAGAAGTTAGACTTATGGTTTAACTTCTTTTTTATTTAGGTATCCAAACAATATAACAGTAAAGAAATAGTTGTTTATTTTTTAATTGGGCTTATAATTAAAATAAAAAAACACGGTTTCCCTATCAGTTAAAATGATTAATTTAATACAAAGATTTTAATGAAAAAGATACTACTCGGTTTATCAGTGTTGATGATGACATTGGTTTCCGCTCAGCATTATCCGGATACTTATTCAAATAATAATTACGGTTCCGGTATTAATAATTACGGTGATAATGAAGATGAATATTATTTTCCGGATGATTATTATTACCAATATCCTGCCGATTATTATACCAGTGATTTGTATTATGATTATTATAATGACTATCGCAAAAGTATTTATGATGTAAACTGGAATCAGTTTTTTGCGGCGCACAGATTGTCACCTTGGCAAGTGCAGCAAATTATAATGTTGAATAACAGCTATCCTTCTTTCGCGTCATGGAGTTCTTATTACCGATACAATCCAGACAGATGGTATTACGATCGTTTTTATGCAATCCAAAGAATTTTAGGGCCGAACATTTTCGTTGTTTTCCAGAATAATTATTATCACGGTTACAATCCGGTGGTGTATTATCAGAATTATAACCGGAGACATTATGCGAGAAATGTTTACGTAGTTCCCCGATACCGCAATGTCAACATCAATGTTTATAAAGTGAACAGAGTTGCCTATCATCAAAGTAACCCGAGACAGAATATAGGTTTTCAGCCAGCCCGAAGAGAGGCACAAATTACCGCTCCGAACGGAACCAGAGATAATGGATTTAGAAATGATGTAGGTAATACCAGAAACAATTCCATAAGACCTGAAAATTATAATCAGGGGAATAGCGGGATTAGAGAACACCAGGCCGTTACCCGAAATAACAATATCAGAACAGAATCTCCAAGGTGGGAAAATAATCGGGAACTTCGGAATGATACAGGCAACAGACCAGAAACCCAAAGAAATAGCGTGCCTGCGAGAAAGATGGAAAATAATTCTGGGAATCGCGGAAATCAGAATAGTGAATCCAGAACGTCAGGTTCAAACTCAAGAAACTCGGGTTAGCGTTTTACAGCCCGATAATTTTAGATTTTAATGTTAATAATGATGGAGAGCAGTTTTGAAAGAAACTGCTCTTTTTCATACAATCTGTTTTTTTTGTGGCACAGTTATGGAGGTTCATGAAATACATAAACCAAACAATATGAAAAAGTTAATCACCGTTTTAAGTTTAGGCGCTTTTGCTTTAGGATATTCTCAATCTGCATCTTACAGCGATTACCAGCGAAGTATTACCGATGTAAATTGGGAGACTGTCGCAGCCAACTTACTATTAAGCCCACAGCAAAAATCAGATTTGTTTTCATTAAACAATCAGTATACCGACTACAATTCCTGGAATAATAAGTATGGGAACAATCCAGATCAGTGGACGACAGACCGATATTCATCTATTCAAAGAATAATGGGCCAGGATAAATATGTGAAATTTAAGAATAAGTATTACAAAGGTCAAAATCCGGTTGCTGTTTATAACAGGAACAAAAACAATCATAAAAAAGCCCAGGTAAAAAAATACAGCAGCATTCAGAGCAAGAGAGCGCAGCAATCTGTAAACGGACATAATACTAAACGGACATATCAATATACAAATGGGAATAAGTCGCACGGCAAAGCAAATGTGAACCATCAAAATGCCGGAAAAAAAAACGGAAAGGGTCATAAATAATTTTGTAATGATTAATAAAAAAAAGGAGAGCAAATATTTTGTTCTCCTTTTTCTTTTGTGGGTTTCTTAACAAAAGTTTATGAGTTTGGATTTTAACTATCTTTTAAAAACCATATCAAAAACATGTATAAGAACAAACCAATAAAGTATTATAATATGAGAAAATTAATTTTAAGTGCCGCCTTTTTAGCAATAGGAACATTTGCAATGGCGCAGCAAACAGAAAAGATGAAGCAAATGGATCCTGTGAAAATGGAACAGAAAAGAGCAGAACACCTGAAAAAAATGCAGTCAGAATTAAATCTTTCCGATGCGCAGGTCTCTAAAATCAAAGCCTTACAAGATAAAAAAATGGCCGAACGAATGAAGAATGCTCCACAAAAGCAGGCGGAAAGGAAAGCCAGGATGGAGAAGATGAACGCATTGAGAGCGCAGCACGAGGCGGAAATGAAACAGATTTTAACTCCGGAACAATACCAAAAATGGCAAGCCAATAAAAAACAAAAAATGCAGCATGAAGGAAAGATGATGAAAGGGAAAAGAATGATGGAAATGCAGAAAGCGAAATAACTGGTTCATAATTTTATTTTTTAATGTTAGGCGGAACACATGTTCCGCTTTTTTAATGTTCAATTTTTAATTATATTTGTTTAAATTGAAATTATGATGATCAGTACAAAAATAGCAGATTTGCTCAACGACCAAATTACCAACGAGCAGTACGCTGCACAATATTATTTATCAATGTCTGCCTGGTTTTCTGCCAGAGATTTAGATGGGATTGCCAATTATTTCCGTATTCAGAGTAAAGAAGAGTTGCTGCACGCTGACAAAATGTTTGATTACCTAAACGATGTGGGTGCTGAAATCAGAATGGGTGCCATTGAACAGCCTCCTTATGAGTTCGAAAACGCAACCGATATATTTGTAAAAGCTTTGGAACATGAAAAAATAGTCACCAAAAGTATTTTTAATATTTTAAAAAATGCCAATGATGAAGGTGATTTTGCAACCGTATCTTTCCTGCAGTGGTTTGTTACCGAACAGGTAGAAGAAGAAGCCAATGCATCTCAACTGGTAACCAAGATCAAAATGGTTTGCGAAAACCCCTCCGCTTTGTATCTTTTCGATCAGGAGTTAGCGCAGCGGGTTTTGGTTCCTCTAGCAGCGAATTAATCGATTAATAAACTATAAGGATGATTAAAATCTACCAACTGTGCTTCACCGTTTTTTCACTGTGGAGTTTTGCGCAGGATTATGCTGTTGCCGCAATACCCCAGAATCTTCTCGAAAATGCCAATGCGGTCATCAGAGAACATTCCGAGGATTATATTTTGAAATCAGTCAACGAGATGACGATAAAAGAAACTCACGTGGTGACAGTTATGAGTGCAGCTGGTGATCGGTATTCAACCATTTTAATTCCTTATAATCCTACTACCAAAGTAAACAACATTAAAGTTGAAATGTATGACAGGACCGGGAAAATGATTAAAACTTATGCCAGGAAAGATTTCTCGGACTATACCAATACCCCAAGTGCGGCTTTGTATGTTGATGACCGGATTTTAGTCCTTAAAACAATTTCTACAGCGTATCCTTTTACGCTGAAAACGTCCTACGAAACAAGCACGTCGAACACGGTTTATCTCAGTCATTTCTCGCCTTTTAATTCTTATAATATGGCATTGGAAAAAAGTACTTTTACCATTACCAATAATTCAGGAATTAAGATCCGTACAAAAATCAATGATAAAGCGTTGGCTAAAGTTTCGGAAACCAAAGACGGCAACATGTGGAAATATTCATATCAGAATATTCCGGCCATTACCCATGAGGATTTGTCGCCGAGTTTAGATTATTTGATCCCAAATGTAGAGTTCTCTCCGGAAAAATTTTCTCTTGCAGGAAGACAGGGCGATCTCACCGATTGGACGAGTTTTGGAAAATGGTATTATCATGATTTAATAAGTCCGGTTTCACACATCACTGCTGAAATTTCTGCAGAAGTTGTCGCTCTGAATTTATCGGGAACAACTTCTGAAAAAGTAAAAACGCTTTACCAATATATGCAGAACAAAACTAGGTATGTATTGATTGCGATGGGAATCGGCGGCTGGCAACCGATGCCTGCTTCGGAAGTGAGTAAAAAAGGATATGGAGACTGTAAAGCGCTCACCAATTATATGCGGACTTTACTGCAGGCAGCGGGAATTCCTTCTTATTTTGCAGTCATTTATAATGATGATTCTGTCATTACTTTTGATAAAGATTTTCCTAAAATGTCGGGTAATCATGCGATTTTAATGGTTCCTACAGAAAAAGATCCTATCTGGTTAGAGAATACTTCTCAGCGGATCGCCTTTAATCACCTTTCGTATTCCTCACACAACAGAAATGTTTTGGCAGTTGATGAAAACGGAATTAAAATCATCGATACGCCGACTTATAAACCGGAACAAAGCAAAGAATTATTGGTTGCCAAAGTTCAGTTAGAGGAAGACGGCAGCATTACTTCCAGTGCAAATTTCATATTCACCGGCGGACAGTACGATACGAATCTTGGTTTGTTTACTTTAAAAAATGAGGAGATTCAGGAGGCAATGAAAAGCCGGCATTATAATCTACAAATCGATAAAATTGCAGTTGATCATCTTTTGAACAATAAAGATGATGTGAAAATCAGTTATGATCTTAATTTGAAAGCCAAAAGCTTTTCTAAAAAACTCGGGAACGATCTGTTTTTTCCGGTAATGCCTTTCTATCAGACGGTTGCTTTTTCCTCAAATACCGAAAGAAAACTTCCGTTTGAAACGGCTTTTCCTTTTCAGGATGATTATGAAATAGAGTTTACGGCGCCTGTCGGTTATAAATTTGCCGACCTGCCTGAGCCTGCAGAATTTACTACGGAATTCGGTTCCTACTCTCTGCATTATAAAATGAAAGACGAAAAGCTTCTGGTTCATAGGGTTCTGACGATTAAAAAAGGAATTTATCAAAAAGAGAAATTCAAAGATTACGTCGATTTCAGAAAAAAAACAGCCAGCAAAGACAATACTAAAATGTTAATCTCAAAAATATGATGCAAAAATTTATTCTTTTTACAGCATGCTTCGTAGCAAGCATTGTTTATTCCCAACACAAATTTTTAAACGATCCTAAACTGTCTGAAGAGGATTTAAAAAGTACTCAATCTAAAATTGAAGTTGATGCTCCCGCAGAAATTTTATACCGCTCTGTGCATTTTATGATTGATTATAATGGCTATCTGACGCAGGAAATTGTAAGCCGGGTGAAAATTTATAATAAAGATAATGCCGGAGATTATCTGGATCACGAAATTTCGGTTTATGATAATGGCCGGGGCGACCGCGAAACCCTGAGTAACCTGAAAGCGGTGACTTATAATTGGGAAGACGGTAAAAAAGTAACCACGAAAATTGAACGTGATGAAAAATTTAAATCAAAAGAAGATAAAAATTATACCATTACCAAATTTGCCTATGCCAATGTGAAAAATGGTTCTGTGGTAGAGTATTCATACTCACTTTACAGTCCTTTTTTATCGTCAACACCAAGGATTTTGATTGAAGAAGAAGTCCCCGTGAAATACGTGGAGTATGTTTTTGACAATCCGAAACCGCTGGGCTACTCCATTAATTATAAAGGAAGTGTGACGCCTACTCATCGTGATAGCGGCGAAAGACAATTATATGGAAATGAATATAATACCTATAGATTTGCATACGAAAATATTCCTGCCTTCAAAGATGAGAAGTTTGTGCTGAATAATAATAATTATAAAACAGGTATTAAGGCAGAACTTAATTCTACGTCGATTAATAATGTTTTTAAGTCATATTCCTTGTCCTGGAAAGATATTCAAAAACGCTTGTACGAGCACGATAATTTTGGTTTACAGCTCAAAAAAGAAAATCTGATTAAAAATATTCTGCCGGCAGAAATTTTAGCTTTGCCCACCAGCATGGCAAAAGCAAATGCAATTCTGAAATTCGTACAAAAAAATTACACCTGGAATAAAGAAGATGATACTTTTACCGACAAAGGAATTAAAAATCTTTTAACAACAAAAATCGGCAATACCGCTGAAATTAATCTTCTTTTAACCATGCTTTTAAAAAGTGCAGCAATTAACGCTGATCCGGTTGTTTTGTCGACTGTAAAAAGAGGAATGTTGCTGGCTTACAATCCATCCATCTCCCAGCTTAATTTTGTCCTGGCATCTTTTGAGGAAAATGGCAAGATTTATCTTTTGGACGGCACCTCAAAATTGACGGAAATTAATATGATTTCCCCGCGGGCTCTTAATCAATACGGAATTGTGATGACCAAGAATGATGCAAAACAGATTAATGTATTGTTTCCCGAATTAAGTAAAACCGTACTATCTATTGATGCAAAACTAAAACCGGATGGAACTTTCGAAGGCCGTTTTGCCGATCGCGACACTAAATTATATGCGATGATTGCCAATGAAAATTATACAGATAATGAAAAAGTTTTTGCTAAAAATTATCAGGATGAATACAGATTCCCTTTTACCAATATGAAACACGGATTGCAGCCGAACAATGATTTTGAAACGAGTTTTGATTTTACTTCAGATACTTTTGTAGATAATATCGGGAGCAAATTAGTGTTTAATCCGTTGCTGTTTTTATATTCTCAAAATCATGGTTATAATCAAAAAGAAGAAAGGCGTGCGCCGCTTGAGTTTTATTCCGCCTATGATCGGGTGAAGAAAGTAACCATCGCCCTTCCTGATAATTATGTATTTGAAAATGTACCGGCTTCGAAAAAGTTTAGAACAGAAGACAACTCGATACAATACAGTTATGTAGTTACTCAGAACGGAAATGAATTAACGGTGGAGGCCACGATTACCATTGATGATACCGTTTTCCCGAAAGAGTATTATCCTGCTTTCAAACAGATTTATGACAATGTCACCAAGATGGAAGCGCAAGTGGTAACTGCGGTGAAGAAAAAATAATTCGACATTTTGAAATAAAAACCCTGCCTCCGGTTAAGAGGCAGGGTTTTTTATTACACATAAATAATCTCTGTTTCTACAACCTTCTTGCCCAGTTTTTCTAATACCGATTTGTATTCATCAACCTGCAGTTGATGTTTTTCCTGCTCATCACCGGTTTTGAAATCAATGATGATGAACCCGTTTCCGGTATCAATCAGCCGGTCCGGGCGGTATACGGTTGAAGTTCCATTTTCCGAAATCATGATATCTTTTTCATTAATGACGGTTTGATTTTCTTTGAAATATTTCGAATAATTTTCATGAGTAATGATATTGAAAATCCGATCATTGATTTGCGATTTTTCTACATCGGTAATCGTTCCTTCCAGCAAATAGCTTTCCAATACTTTTTCCACATCTTTTGCCGTATTGATTTGGGCTAAAATCTCGTGCGTGAAAATTCCCATTCTTACTTTTTCAACCCGGTTTTGGTAGTTTTTCGTAGGTGTTGCAATCTTAATCGCGTCCGGATATTTCTCTTTTTCGGTCGTAAGATGAATGGCTTTTGTTATAAATTCCGCGTTTTTTTTCTCCGTTTTCTTTCGCAGATTTTCATCTGAAACAGGATATAAATCAAATGAAGAAATTGGTTCTGCGGCTTCGTCTCTGGGGATTTTAGATTCCAGAAAATCGTAAATCTCTAGATGATTGGCCGATTTGTTAGGTTGTTCGATATAGAAAAAAAGCTGTTCTGCCGCTCTGGTGGTCGCCACATATTGCAAACAGAATTGATCAATTTTTTCCTGATAAGAATTTTCATAATTAAAGTCTGCGATTTCAGCATCATAAATTTCCAAAGTGCTGTCGAAGAAGTTGACATTCACAGAATTGAGCTGGTCTTCGGAACTGGTTCCAAACCAATAGCTGCTTTTTTTGGAACCTGCCGCATTTTTCATCGGTAACAGAACAACCGGAAATTCCAGACCTTTTGATTTATGAATCGTCATAATTTGTACCGCATCTACGTTTTCAGAAGCTTGAATCGTTTTACTGTTCGCTTCTTCATTCCAATATTTTAAAAATTCTTTCAAGGTAGAACCCGCATTTTGAGAATACGCGTAAAGCATTTCTAAATAATTGAAAAGAAAATCGGTTTCTTTGTCTTTTACCGAAAATTCATGTAAGAAATGTTCAATGAAATTATACAGATTCAGTTGCAGCAAATCCTTCGACTGAAGTTGAAGTCCGTATTTTTCTGCAATCAGAACTTCCATTTTTGATTTCGTTTTCAAAGCCAGTATTTCCATAATTTCATTGCTGAAATCCTCCATTTCAATTCGTCCTAAAACCTTTAAATAATAAAGCATTTTCACGACAAACTGAAAGTTTTTGGGATTTTCTTCCCATTTTAAAAACTCGGTTAACGCTAATAAAGTCAGCGATAAATTCAAGGTTAATCCTGATTCTGAAATCGTTTTAATGTAAACTTCTTCACCTTTATAGTTCGCTTTTAAATTCCCTAATAACTGAGAGAAAGTAAAAATATCAAAATTTCCGCGGCAAAGAATCGTGATGTCTGAAAATCGGTAACCGTTCGCTAAACAGCTTTCAATATCATCGCGCATTTTTTCCGTAGCATCTTCATAAAACATGATTTTCTTACTGGCATTTTCAATAAGATTAATTCTCACCCGACCTTCCAAATCGGATTTTGCTGCCTGCTGCGACCCGCTTCCGAAGATTTCCTGATGTTCTTTTTCAGTAAACTGCGACATATACTGATACAGTTGATTGTTGAAATCGACAATATTCTTTGCGCTCCGGTAATTGTTTTCCAGATTTTCAACTCTCGCTTTAACGGGTGAGTTTTCTTTTTGATTAATGATGTCCAGCATCAGTTGAGAATCGCCGCCACGAAAGCGATAAATGCTTTGTTTTGGATCGCCAACCAAAGTAAAACTCATGTGTTCCTGTGAAACTGCATGATCTCTTAACGGTAAAAAATTTTGCCATTGCAGTAAAGAAGTATCCTGAAATTCGTCAAAGAAATAATGAGAAAATTTCGTCCCTATTTTTTCATAAATGAATGCAGTAGGTTCTTTCCGAAGATTTTCATGAATCATAATATTGAATTTCGACAGTAGAACCAAATCGTTTTCCTGCTCGATTTCGGCTAATTTGTCCTGAATATCTTTATTTACTTTTAAAGGTAAAAGCGCATTGAGGATTTTTTGTTTCTTTTCCGCTTCAACGTGATTATTAATGATGTTTTTTCGGTGCTGTAAAAGGTGATCCAGAATTTCAAAAATTTCACTTTCTTTATGTTTGGATTTCGAGGAAGCTCCTTTCCGGATTTTCTCTTCTCTGCCAGTTTCCTGTTCTATAGTTTCATAGAGAAGCGGAATTTTTTTATGCAGGAATTTCTCGAAAAAACCACCGATTCCGTTCTTTCCGTCGGCAAAATCACCAATTTCCAGATCTTTTTCCTGCAGCAGAATCATCACTTCGTCGGCGATTTTCAGGGAGTTTTCCCTTAAATCTCTGATGCTTTGCCTCAGACTTATTTTCGTATTTTCGTAAACTTCCCAATCGAAATCTTTGTTTTCATTCAACTGGAAATAATGTTTGTCCTGAACGTATTCTTTTGCGGAATTATACAATGTTTTGTTGAGGTCGATCCGGTCATTATTATCCAGGGTATAGTTCACGAAATCCATAAATGCTTCAGAAATTTTATTTTCTTCACCGATATCTTCCAGCATTTTATCCACGGCTTCGATAAGAAAAGGCTCGGGATTGATTTCCAGATTAAAGTTTTGCGCTAAACCCAATTCCTGAGCAAAACTTCTCACCAGCTTTGAATTAAACTTATCAATCGTACCGATATTTAGAGTAGAGTAGTGGTGTAGAACGTAATCCAGCATTTTTTTGGAACGCTCGTGTAATTCTTTCAACGGAATAGTAAAACCTTCATTTTTCAATTTTTCCTGAATATTGATGAGGTCGTTATTCGATTCATAAGTGTCCAGGGAAAACTTTTTCAACCAATCGATGATCCGGTGTTTCATTTCATTGGCTGCTTTATTGGTAAAAGTTAATGCCAGGATATTTCGGATTTTATCAGCCTGAGAAGGATACTTTAAACAGATGGCTAACAGGTTCTGAACCAGTGCGTAAGTCTTTCCGGATCCTGCCGAGGCGTTGATTACTTTATAGTCGGGTTGCATCATTATATTTTATTGAGTTTAAAAATAGTAAAATAATTTGTCAATTCGGAAAAAAATCTTACTTTTGCAGTCCAAAATGAGATGTAAATTATGTTAATAATCCCAGTAAAAGATGGTGAATCCATCGACAGAGCTTTAAAAAAGTACAAAAGAAAGTTTGACAAAACAGGAACTATCAGAGCTCTTAGAAGTCGTCAGCAATTCAATAAGCCTTCTGTTGTGAAGAGAGCAGCGAATACCAAAGCAGCTTACAAACAAAGAAACTTAAGCATCGAAGAACAAGCTTAAAGAAACATTTCTTTCAGAAAATACCTCAATCACTTTTCAAATACTTATATTTGGAAAGTGATTTTTTGTTGGTTATAATATGATGACAGACCGGTTTTTAGAATATATTGAAGTAGAAAAACGATATTCGCCACATACGGTGACGAGTTACCGCAAAGATTTAACTGATTTCTCAGCTTTTCTGCTAAAGACGGAATCGCATCAGGATTTTACAAAAGTCGATAAAAAGATCATTAAAAATTTTATGACCGAATTGAGTTTGTCCGGGATTTCTAAACGGAGCATCAATAGAAAACTCTCTTCTTTGCGGAGCTTTTTTCTCTTTCTGCTCAAGATTGATGAAGTGAAGGTTTCGCCGCTTGAAAGTATTCACTCCCTGAAATTTTTTGCCGAAAAACAAATTCCTTTTTCAGAAGAGGAAATGTTGGAACTCGAATCGATTGAAGGGAAGCCTAAAACCGGAAGTTTCCTGAAGGAATTAATTATCGAAACGCTGTATCAAACAGGAATGCGGAGGGCAGAATTAACAGGTCTTTTGTTTGATAATGTTGACTTTAGCAAAAAAGAAATCATGGTAACCGGTAAAGGGAATAAGTCTCGCATCATCCCTGTCTCCGAAAAACTTATTAAAGGTTTTGAACAGTATTTACCCACAAGAAAACCTCTGAAAACGGATGAGGCGTATTTTTTTGTAAGTAAAAAAGGTGAAAAACTCAATGATAAATTTGTCTATTCTGCTGTAAATTCCTACCTTGGTCTTGTTACTTCGAAGTCGAAAAAGAGCCCTCATATTTTACGGCACAGTTTTGCTACTCATGTTTTAGAAAATGGGGCTGAAATTTCTAAGCTGAAGAAATTAATGGGACATTCGTCTTTGGCCTCAACCCAGGTTTATACCACAGCGAATATTGAACAATTAAAAAAAGTGTTTAACAATGCTCATCCTAGAGCGATAAAAAATGTAGATTATGAAAATTAAAGTTCAGTCAATGGGATTGACTCCACATGCACCACTTGAAGAGTATTTAGACAAGAAACTCAATAAGTTAGAAACTTTTTATGACAAGATCCATGGCTGCCAGGTTTTTCTGAAAGTAGAAAATACCGGAGGTAAAGATAATAAGACAGCAGAGATTAAACTGGAAGTTCCGGGCGATGATATTGTAGTTAAAAAGACTTCTGCTTCTTTTGAAGAGAGTATTGATCTTTGTGCTGATGCAGCTAAAAAACTGTTAATCAAGAAGAAAGAACTTGCTTAAATTTTTTTTCATAAAAAGCATCAAAAAACTTGTAGATTTAAAATAAACTACCTTATATTTGCACTCGCAAAAACAGATAAGAAGTTCTTTTAAAATCTACAAATTTTTTTTAAAAAAAAGTATCAAAATACTTGTGGATTTAAAATAAACTACCTTATATTTGCACTCTCAAAAACAGATAAGAAGTTCTTTAAAATATTTGCCTCCGTAGCTCAGCTGGCTAGAGCAGCTGATTTGTAATCAGCAGGTCGTGGGTTCGAGTCCCTCTGGAGGCTCATTGAAAAAAATAAAATTGGGGAGGTTCCAGAGTGGCCAAATGGATCAGACTGTAACTCTGCTGTCTTACGACTTCGTAGGTTCGAATCCTACCCTCCCCACATTTTTTTCTAATTTATTTTGCGTAGTTGTAAATTTTATAGTAGATTTGCAAACCGTTTACCAACAGTTTTTGGAAACAAAAATGCGGAAGTAGCTCAGTTGGTAGAGCGTCAGCCTTCCAAGCTGAATGTCGCGAGTTCGACCCTCGTCTTCCGCTCTAAAAAATCACAACCAATACAGCGGCTTGTGATTTTTTTTTAAATTTTCGCCGACTTAGCTCAGGGGTAGAGCGTTTCCTTGGTAAGGAAGAGGTCGTGAGTTCAAATCTCATAGTTGGCTCTGTTTTAATCTCTCTTTTTTAAGGGAGATTTTTTTTTGCTTATATTTTCCTAAATTTACTTTTCAATTCTTATTATGAAAATTCTTTTGTTAGAAGATGATCTTATCCTCGCGACCGAACTGGCTGCGTTTTTGGAGGGCAGTGAATTTGAGGTAAAAAAAGTGTATGATGGCGATCTCTTCTTGCAGGAAGTTCAGCAAAATACTTATGACATCTATTTACTCGACATCAATGTGCCTACAATAAACGGCCTGGATGTTTGTGAGAAAATAAGACTGGTAGATCACAATACCCCAATCATTATGATTTCTGCCTACGGTGATTTATCGGATAAGAAAGATGCCTTCAATCGGCTTGCTGACGATTATCTGGTGAAGCCTTTTCAGTTCGAAGAGTTACTGATGAGAATTCAGTCGCTTATCAGACGGAAGAATACGCAGGAAAAGTCCGTTGACGACATTTTTTCTATTGAAGATCTTACGATTAATAAAACGGATCAGAAAGTTTTCAGGGGCGAACAGGAAATCGCACTGACGGTGAAGGAATTTCAACTTTTGGTTTTTTTGGCAGAAGCGCAGGGAAGAACGGTTTCTAAACAACAGATTACTGAACATGTCTGGGAACAGAATTTTAATACCAATACCAATACGGTCGAAGTGTACATTAATTTTTTGAGAAAGAAGATTGATAAGGATTTTGCCGTAAAATTAATTCATACCCGGTCAGGGTACGGTTATTATCTGAATGCATTATAATGAGGTCTCTTAAACGTAAAATTGCTTTAAATCTGAGCATTGCGTTTTCATTACTTTTTGGTATCGTAATGACTATTATTTATGTCTCTTTTAATTCTTTTAGAAGAGAAGAATTTAAAGACCGCTTTGTGCAAAGACTTGATTTTACAACGAATTTCATTTCACAATCTGAAGGATTTAATGAGAAAGGGCCAATCGTTTTCAGTGAAAATGCAGATAATATCCTGTTCAATGAAAATATCATTATTTTTGATGCGCGCAAAAAGTTGCTTTACAGCACGGTTAAAGATCAAAATATAACCTGGGAAAATGAGTTGCTCGACCGGCTCGACCGGGAAAAGACCATTTATACTGAAAATACAAAGCCTGAGACATACGCTGCTTTACGAAGTATCCATGGCAAAAATTATTATATCATAACCAGCGCAATCGATAGCTCTGGTCAGTCGAAACTGGCTTATCTTAAATACCTGTTGATTTTTTCTTATTTGCTGAGTATTGCGCTTATTTGGTTTTTCTGTTATTATATTATAGGTAAATTTTTGCAGCCTTTAGAAAAACTGAAGAAAGAAATTTCAGAAGTTACGGCACATAAACTTACTACTCAGATTCCGGTGAAAGCTTCCAATGACGAAATCGGTGTTTTAGCGCAGTCTTTTAATACAATGATTGTCCGGTTAAATGATGTTTTTCAGTCTCAGAAAGATTTTACAGCCAGTGCTTCTCACGAGATCCGAACTCCTTTAACGAGAATGGCTTTTCAGCTGGAGAATTTAAAAAAATCAGACCAACATTCCCCAAAAACATTAGCAGTATTGTCGCAGATTTCAAAAGAGATTTTCCAGCTGTCGGATCTTACGAATTCGCTTTTGGTGCTTACCAAATTTGATAAAGAAAATATAAAGACTATTTATGAAGAGGTAAGAATTGATGAAGTTATTTTTGATGCCTACCAAAAAGTGGAAAAAAACTTCCCGAAATTGAAAATGGATTTTCAAATTTCTGAACAGAGCGTAGAAAGTTCTCAACTGTCGGTTCTCGGAGTGAAGTCTTTATTGGAGATTGTATTTATCAATCTGTTCAAAAATGCCGCGATTTATACTGATAACGATTTCGTCAATGTAACTATTGAAGAGTCTTCACATACTTTAGTGGTAAATGTTCTTAGTTTTGGAAGCACTATTTCTGCGGAAGAACAAAAGCGTTTATTCGATCCGTTTATGAGAGGAAGTAATTCTCAAAAAACTTCCGGTTCTGGTCTGGGACTGAAAATTGTAAAACGGATTCTGGAATATCACAAAGCAACAATTTCTTATCACAGTGCGTCAGCCAACCAAAATATCTTTACGATTAACTTTCCTTTGTAGCTTTTTAAGTTTTTTTTAAGCTAAACTTAAGTTCCTTTTAAGGTTATCTCTTCATTTTTGCCCTTCTTAAAAAGGACTGATATGAATAGAATACTCGTGATCGCTCTGCTGATTTCTTCCTGCGCTTTTTCACAGAAAAAAATCACCCTTCAACAGGCAGAGCAATCTTTTGTTAAAAACAATTTGCAGCTTATCGCGCAACAGTACAATATTTCTGCTGCGGACGCAGATATTGTACAGGCAAAAATTTGGGAACTTCCGCAGGCATCTTTTGAAGCCAACGTTTTCAGCCCGGAGAATAACACCTTTTTTAATCTTGGACCCAGCAAAAGTCTGGCATTGCAGCAGCTTTTTCTGTTGGGCGGAAAAAGAAAAAATGAGATAGAATTTGCAAGATCTAATAAAGAGCTGAGCCAGCTTCAGTTTAATCAATTATTATTTGAACTTAAGTCCCAGCTGCGGGAAACTTTTTATTCCATTTATTTCGATCAGAGAAAATTAGAGAATCTCGATGGTCAGTTGGCTTTTTTAACTGATTTGGTCAAAGCATACAAAGTACAAACAGCGAAAGGAAACATCGCGCTTAAAGATGAAGTGAGGTTGCAGACAATGGTTTTGGCCCTTAATAACGAGAAATTTCAAATAAGAAATGCTGTTTTTTCTCAACTTCAGAATCTTCATACTTTGACAGGAATCAGCGACGATATTATTCCTGAAATGTCGGAAGACGAAGTTCAAATATTGATTAAAAATCAACCACTCATTTCTTTAAATGAATTAAAAAAGATCGCATTAGAACACAATGCTGATTATTTATACGGTTTAAAATCCATTGAAAACAGCAAGTCGTATTACAAATGGCAAAAATCCCTGAACATTCCCGATGTGACCGGTGGATTACAATGGAATCAAAACAGCGGTATTTTCAAAAACGAAATTAATTTTACCGTTGCAATCCCAATTCCCTTGTGGAAGCAGAATCAGGGGAACGTTCAGAAAGCGCAGATCTTAGTGGAGCAAAGTCAGAAAAATACCGACTATCAAAAACAAGAACTCGAAAATAAAATAACGGCGGCTTATCAAAACTGGCAAAATAATTATACCCAATATTTTGGTATCGAGCTGGCCGACCTCAATAATTTGAATGCGGTATATAAAGGAATGCAGAACAATTTCAGAAAAGGAAATATTACTTTGATGGACTTTACTGATTTTAGCAACAGTTATAAAGAAACTGTTTTACAAATCGACGAAATAAAAAAGCAGGTCGTGATTTCGGCTGAACAATTAAATCAACTTATACAAACTCCCATTTTCAATTAACCATGAAGAAAAATTTAATCATTTTGCTCGCCCTTTTTACCTTGATAAACTGTAAAAAAGAGGACGATAAAAAAGAGGTTGAAGCTGCAAAAGGTTTTGTTATTAGTAATCTGATGATGAAATCCACCACAGTTGTGGAAGTTAAGAACGATTACATTAAAGATGAAATAAGCTTTTTCGGAAAAATCGCAGCCGATAAAAATCAATACATCGATGTTTTTCCTCTGGTCGGCGGGAATGTAATTTCCATCAATGCGGAGCTGGGCGATTACGTGAAAAAAGGGCAGGTGCTGGCGACGATCCGGAGTACTGAAGTTGCAGGTTATCAAAAAGATTTGAGTTACGCGAAAACAGATTTAGTGGTTGCTCAGAAAAACCTTCGGGTGGCGCAGGATATGTACAACGGGAAATTGAGTACCGAAAGAGAAGTTCTGGAAGCCAAAAGCCAGGTTCAAAAAGCGGAAGATGAGCTGCGTAGATCACAATCGGTGAATCAGGTTTACAATATCAGCAAAGGAAATGTGTATTCGGTGGTTTCGCCGATCAGCGGGTATATCGTTCAGAAAAACATTAATAAAGATATGCAGCTCAGAAGCGACCGTTCAGATAATATCTTCGATGTTGCCAATACGAAGAATGTTTGGGCGATTTTAAATATTAACCAAAGTGATATTCATAAAATTTCTTTGGGGATGAAAGCGGAGGTTTCTACTTTGGCGGCACCTGATAAAGTTTTCTACGGGAAAATCGATAAAATCTTTAAAATTATCGATCCCGAAACCAATTCCATGCAGGCTAGAGTTGTTTTGGATAATGCAAACGGCGAGCTGATTCCTGAAAGCAAAGCTACCATCAAAGTCTTTAATACAGAAAATACAACCGCACTCTCTGTTCCTTCTAACGCATTAATTTTCGATGATAACCGATATTATGTCATTCTTTTTAAAAGCCAGAGTAATGTAAAAGTGCAGGAAGTAAAAGTAGCCAAACAAACTGGGAATGTTTCTTATATTTCTGATGGACTTAAAGAAGGCGACAAGGTGGTTACCAATAATCAACTGTTGTTTTACAGATCGTTAAACGAATAATTTAAGCGCTGTTTCTATTAAATGAAATCCACAAAAATTGGTTTTTAGCAAATATAAAATTCATGAATAAATTTATAAAAAATATCATTGCTTTTTCACTTAAGAATAAAGCCTTTACTTTTATTTGGGTTGCACTCCTGGCGATCTGTGGGTATATCAGTTTTAAAAATATGCCGATCGAAGCATTTCCGGATGTTACCAATACGCAGATGGTCATCATTACCCAGTGGAACGGTAGAAGCGCCGAAGAAGTAGAACGTTTCGTGACCACTCCAGTAGAATTATCGATGAGTTCCGTTCAGAAAAAATCCAGTATCAGGAGTACGACGATGTTTGGACTTTCTATTATTAAAATTATTTTTGATGATGGAGTAGATGATGCTTTTGCCAGAATTCAGGTGAACAACCAACTGCGGACCGTGAAGTTTCCCGAAGGTGCAGAGCCCGAAGTTCAGCCGCCGTACGGGCCAACCGGAGAAATCTACCGATATATTCTGCAAAGTCCGAAGAAAGATTCGCGTGAATTGTTGACGTTGCAAACCTGGGTCGTTGACCGTGCTTTGCGCGGGATTCCGGGTGTTGCAGATGTGAATGTTTTTGGCGGTCAGGAGAAAATATTTGAATTAAGCATCGATCCCAGAAAGTTGGAGCAATATAATCTGACGACCTCCCAGGTTTACAATGCCGTTAATCAGGGGAATTTAAATGTCGGCGGAGATGTCATCGAAAAAAACGGGCAGTCTTATGTGGTTCGGGGAATCGGTTTACTGAAATCCATTGCCGATATCGAAAATGTGACCATTCAAAATGACCATGGCAATCCTATTTTAATTAAAAGTGTCGCAACGGTTCACGAAAGTTCATTGCCAAGAGTCGGTCAGGCGGGCTTCAACAATCAGAATGATGTGGTCGCCGGTATTATTGTCATGCGGAAAGGAGAAAATCCTGTCGAGGTTTTGAAACTGGTTAAAGATAAAATAGAAGAACTGAATACCAAGATTTTACCTAAAGACACGAAGATAATCACCGTTTACAACCGGGAAAATTTAATGGATTTCACCACGAAAACCATTATGCATAACCTGATCGAAGGAATTATTTTCGTTACGGTAATCGTATTTCTTTTCATGGCAGATTGGCGTACGACTTTTATTGTGTCGATTATTATCCCGCTGTCGTTGCTGTTTGCTTTTCTGTGTTTAAAGATCGCGGGAATGAGTGCGAATCTGCTGTCGTTAGGCGCTGTAGATTTCGGGATCATCATTGATGGTGCCGTCGTCATGGTCGAAGGGATTTTCGTAATGCTGGATCATAAAGCCAAAAAATACGGCATGGAACGATTCAATAAACTGGCAAAGGGCGGTTGGATTAAAACCACAGGAATCGGTCTGGGGAAGGCGATTTTCTTTTCAAAATTAATTATTATCACCTCTCTTATTCCCATATTCGCTTTTCAAAAAGTGGAAGGAAAAATGTTCTCGCCTTTGGCTTTTACGTTGGGATTTGCATTGCTGGGTGCACTGCTGTTGACACTTACCCTGGTGCCTGTTCTTTCTCATTTGTTGTTGAATAAAAATGTGCGCGAAAAGAAAAATATTTTTGTAGCGTTTTGGGAACGGATTGTCGGAAAAGGTCTGGCTTTTACTTTTAGAAATAAAAAGATGAGTTTATTGGTTTCTGTGGCGTTTCTGGCAGTAACACTTTTTTCAGCACGGTTTTTAGGAACAGAATTCCTGCCGCCATTAAATGAAGGTGCCCTTTGGGTAACTGCAGAAATGCCGATGAGCATCAGTTTAAAAGAATCTTTGAAAAAAACAGAACAGCTTAAAAATACGCTGAGAAGTTTCCCTGAGGTAACAGATGTATTGTCGCAAACCGGCCGTAGTAATGATGGTACCGATCCTAATGGTTTTGGTTTTGCTCAGTTTTCGGTAAGCCTTAAACCAAAAGAAAAATGGACCAGAAAAATTACAATGGACGGTCTTATTGAAGAAATGGATGGGAAATTAAAGCAATACCAAGGAATCATCTATAATTACTCGCAACCGATTTCCGATAACGTGGCAGAAGCTGTTGCCGGTTTCAAAGCCGAAAACGGAGTGAAGATCTATGGTGACAATTTGAATACTTTGGACAAATATGCCAAACAGGTCTATGATATTTTAAAAGAGGTAGACGGCGTGAAAGAGCCGGGAATCATCAAAAATATTGGTCAGCCAGAACTGAGCGTTGTGCTGGACCGGAACAAAATGGCACAATACGGCGTGTCGCTCTCTGATGCACAATCTGTTTTGGAAACGGCATTTGGTGGAAAAACAGCTTCCGAACTTTTTGATGGTGAACGGAAATTCGATATCCGGATCCGGTATGCTGAAGAATACAGAAAAGATGAAAATGATCTTGCGCTACTGATGGTTCCCACTCAGGAAGGATCGCTGATTCCACTGAAAGAGATCGCCGAGATTCATCAGGATGATGGTGCGGCATTTATTTACCGCGATAATATTCAAAGATATATTGGAGTGAAGTTTTCGATCCGGGATCGGGATTTGGGTAGCACTATTGCTGATGCACAGAAAAAAGTAAATCAAATTAAACTACCACAAGGGTATTCAATCGGCTGGACCGGGCAATTTGAAAATCAGGAAAGGGCAACCAAGCGTTTAGCACAGGTAGTACCGATTAGTTTAGTTATGATTTTCTTCCTTTTGTTTATTTTATTTGGAAATTTAAAGGATTCTTTATTGGTTTTGGCGAATGTACCTTTTGCATTAATCGGTGGAATTATCGCCTTGCACATGACGGGGATGAACTTTGGGATTTCCGCCGGAGTAGGTTTTATCGCTCTTTTTGGCATCTGTATTCAGAACGGAGTGATTCTTCTTTCAGAATTCCACCAGAATATTAAAACGGGAATGGATATCGCTTCCGGAATTTTAGAAGGGGTAAAAGTAAGAACCAGACCGGTGGTTATGACAGCGATGATGGCGTCGGTAGGGCTTCTGCCTGCTGCACTTTCCACTGGAATTGGGTCAGAATCCCAAAAACCACTGGCGATTGTGATCATTGGCGGATTGGTTACAGCGACGGTTCTCACCTTAATGGTTTTCCCGATTATCTTCTGGATTTTCAATAAAACTAAAAAATCAGATCTATTTTATCAGAATTAAAAATTTAACATAAATTTAATTCGCAATTTTACGAATGATGTTTTTGGAAGAAAGCGAAGGTGATAAGGGGATTAAGAGTGTTTAAGAATTGTCGGACTTTATTAAAGTCGGTCTGAAAAGAAAAATGTTTTTATAAAATTAATTTATAGATTTTCTCACATAAATATTTTTCCGTAAATTTGCACTCCGGTATTTCGCTTATATATAAAATGGTGTAAATCAATATTTTTGAATGTTCAACTTTTTTTTCTTAAAAAGGTTTTCAATATTCAAAAAATGACTATATTTGCGCACCGAAAAAATGAATAATTAATTAAATAAATATTTAAATCATGGCAAAGGAAACGTTTAATCGTAACAAACCACACTTGAACATTGGTACCATCGGTCACGTAGACCATGGTAAAACTACACTTACTGCAGCAATCAGTAAAGTATTATCTGACAAAGGATTCGGAACAGCTAGAGATTTCTCTACTATTGATTCTGCACCAGAAGAAAAAGAAAGAGGTATTACAATTAATACTTCACACATTGAATATGAAACTGCAAACAGACATTACGCTCACGTAGACTGTCCAGGTCACGCCGATTATGTAAAAAACATGGTTACCGGTGCTGCTCAGATGGATGGAGCTATTTTAGTAGTAGCTGCTACAGACGGACCAATGCCTCAAACAAGAGAGCACATCCTTCTTTGTCGTCAGGTAAATGTACCTAATGTACTTGTTTTTATGAACAAAGTAGATATGGTAGATGATGCTGAGTTATTAGAATTAGTAGAAATGGAAGTAAGAGATCTTCTTTCTTCTTATGAATATGATGGAGATAACGCTCCGGTAATTCAAGGATCTGCATTAGGTGGATTAAACGGTGATGCTAAATGGGTAGCGAAAATTGAAGAATTAATGGATGCTGTTGATTCTTGGATTGAACTTCCAGTTAGAGATGTTGACAAAACTTTCTTGATGCCAATTGAAGACGTTTTCTCTATTACAGGTAGAGGTACTGTTGCAACTGGTAGAATCGAAGCTGGTGTAATTAACACTGGAGATCCAGTAGATATCGTAGGTATGGGTGATGAGAAGTTAACTTCTACTATTACCGGTGTTGAGATGTTTAGAAAAATCTTGGACAGAGGTGAAGCTGGTGATAACGTAGGTCTATTGTTGAGAGGTATTGAAAAAACCGACATCAAAAGAGGTATGGTAATCGCTAAGAAAGATTCAGTGAAGCCACACAAACACTTCAAAGCTGAGGTTTATATCCTTTCTAAAGAAGAAGGTGGTCGTCACACTCCGTTCCACAACAAATACCGTCCACAGTTCTATGTAAGAACTACAGACGTTACAGGTGAGATTTTCTTACCAGAAGGTGTAGAAATGGTAATGCCAGGAGATAACGTAACGATTACTGTAGAATTGTTGCAGCCAATCGCTCTTAACGTAGGTCTTAGATTTGCGATCAGAGAAGGAGGTAGAACAGTTGGTGCTGGTCAGGTAACTGAAATCACTGATTAATTTCTGAAAATATAATAAAGGTTCCGTAGGGAAACTTACGGAACCTTTTTTAATCTACGGGCATCGTCCAATGGTAGGATACCGGTCTCCAAAACCGTTGATCAGGGTTCGAGTCCTTGTGCCCGTGCAAATAAAAGATAATGAGTTTAGTAGATTTTATTAAAGGTTCTTATACCGAATTCAAAGACAAAGTAGAGTGGCCAAAGTGGCCAGAGTTGCAGTCATCTACCATAGTGGTAACTATTGGTACCGTGTTATTGGCTATTTTTACTTTTGGTGTAGATTCATTGTTCAGTAAATCTATTGCGAATATGATATCGCTCTTTATCAATCTGTTCAATTAAAATTATTTTCCCAAAATGAGTGACTTGAAGTGGTATGTTCTGAAATCCATCAGTGGACAGGAAAATAAGGTGAAAGCCTATATTGAGAACGAAATGAAGCATTATGGCCTTGAGGATTTTGTAACTCAAGTAGTCATTCCTATGGAAAAAGTAATCCAGATCAGAAATGGTAAAAAGGTACCCAAAGAAAAACCTTATTACCCGGGATACTTAATGGTAGAAGCTAATCTGGTAGGAGAAGTTCCTCACATTATCAAAAATATCCCAGGAGTAATTTCTTTTTTGAGCTCCACCAAAGGTGGTGATCCTGTACCAATGCGTAAATCAGAAGTGAACAGAATGCTTGGCAGAATGGATGAGCTTTCGGAGTTCGCAGTTGAAACAGCAATTCCTTTCGTAGTTGGTGAAAACGTAAAAGTAATCGATGGACCTTTCAATGGTTTCAATGGTACGGTAGAAAAACTACACGAAGACAAAAAGAAAATAGAAGTTTCAGTAATGATTTTCGGAAGAAAAACTCCAATGGAACTAAGCTTTATGCAAGTGGAAAAAGTATAATAAATTTACACATAGATTATAGAAAGAACCAATTTGATTGGTTCTTTTTTCATTTAATTCAAATTATCATTAAAAATCAATGTTTTACACTTGTGTAATTAAAAATTATTCTTAATTTTGCAATCCGAAATGTAGAGTTGTGTTTTTATATCACTTCTTTGCAGATTTATAAATGCTTCCACATTCATAAATTATTTAATTTTTTAAAAAATCAAAATGGCTAAAAAAGTCTTTAAAATGGTGAAGCTCCAAGTAAAAGGAGGAGCAGCTAATCCATCTCCACCAGTAGGTCCAGCCTTGGGTTCTGCCGGGGTGAACATTATGGAGTTTTGTAAGCAATTTAACGGAAGAACTCAAGACAAACCGGGACAAGTTTTACCTGTAGTAATTACAGTATTCGAAGACAAATCATTTGAATTCGTTATTAAAACTCCACCAGTTGCAATCCAACTTTTAGAAGCTTCAAAGCAGAAAAAAGGTTCAGGAGAGCCGAACAGACTTAAAATAGGTGCTGTTTCTTGGGATCAAGTTGGTAAAATTGCTGCGGATAAAATGGTAGATCTTAACTGCTTTACTATTGATGGTGCCCTTACAATGGTTGCCGGAACTGCAAGATCTATGGGATTGAGAGTAACAGGAACTAAACCAACTAACGCTTAAAACTTATAGAAATGGCAAAATTGACAAAAAAGCAAAAAGAAGCTTTAAGCAAAATAGAAAAAAATAAAATTTACTCCCTTGACGAAGCATCTGCTTTGGTGAAAGAAGTAAACTTTGCAAAATTTGACGCATCTGTAGATATCGCAGTTCGTTTGGGAGTTGATCCTAGAAAAGCGAACCAAATGGTAAGAGGAGTAGTTTCTCTTCCACACGGTACCGGTAAAGATGTGAAAGTATTGGCTTTGGTAACACCTGATAAAGAAGCAGAAGCAAGAGAAGCTGGTGCTGATTATGTAGGTCTTGATGAGTATTTACAGAAAATAAAAGACGGTTGGACAGATGTTGACGTTATCGTTACCATGCCAGCTGTTATGGGTAAATTAGGTCCGTTGGGTAGAATTTTAGGTCCAAGAGGTCTAATGCCAAATCCAAAATCAGGAACGGTAACCATGGAAATCGGTAAAGCGGTATCAGAAGTAAAATCAGGTAAAATTGATTTTAAAGTTGACAAATACGGTATTATCCATGCAGGAATTGGTAAAGTATCTTTCGATGCTGGTCAAATCAGAGAAAATGCTTCTGAATTAATTCAGACTTTACTTAAATTGAAACCAACTGCGTCAAAAGGTGTTTATGTGAAAAGCATTTACTTGTCTTCTACCATGAGTCCGGGTATTGCAATTGATACTAAATCTGTAAACTAAAATCTGTAAGACAATGACAAAAGAAGATAAAGTATTAGTAATACAAGAATTAAAAGAAGTGTTACAAGACGCGAAAGTTGTTTATGTAGCAAGTCTAGAAGGAATGAATGCTGCTGCGACTTCAGATTTTAGAAGACAGGCGTTCAAACAAAATATCACTGTAAAAGTTGTAAAAAACACTTTACTACAAAAAGCACTGGAGCAAATCGAAGGAGTAGATTACTCTGAAATGTTCCCTACTTTCAAAGGAAATTCAGCGTTGATGATTTCTGAAACAGCAAATGCTCCGGCAAAGTTGATTCAAGGATTCAGAAAAAAAGCAGAAGTTCCAGCATTGAAATCTGCTTATTTACAAGAAACCTTCTATGTTGGTGACGAAAACTTGGCTACACTAGTAAGCATCAAGTCTAGAGAAGAAATGATCGGTGAAATCATCACATTACTTCAGTCTCCACTTAGAAATGTACTTTCTGCACTTCAAAATAAAGATGAAGCAAACGGAAACGCTGAAGAAGCTGCTCCAGTTGCAGAAGAAACCCCAGCTGAAGAAGCTGCTCCAGAAGCAGGCGCTGAAGCAACCGATGCACCTGGTGCAGAGTAATCAGACTCAAAAAAAAATCAAATAAATCGTTCAACAATTAAAACATTATTAAAATGTCAGATTTAAAAAACTTAGCGGAAACGCTTGTAAACTTAACCGTTAAAGACGTAAATGAATTAGCTACTATCCTTAAAGATGAGTACGGAATCGAACCAGCTGCTGTAGCTGTAGCTGCTGTTGCAGGTGCAGGTGAAGCTGTTGAAGAAAAAACAGAATTCGACGTAATCCTTAAAGCTGCAGGTGCTTCTAAATTAGCAGTTGTAAAATTAGTTAAAGATTTAACTGGTGCAGGTCTTAAAGAAGCTAAAGATATGGTAGATTCAGCTCCGACTGCAATCAAAGAAGGTATCTCTAAAGACGAAGCTGAAGCTTTGAAAAAACAATTAGAAGAAGCTGGTGCTGAAGTAGAATTGAAATAATTCTTCATCAACCTTATAATAAAGCCGTTTCCTTTTAGAAGCGGCTTTTTTGATGTGTTCTTAAATCGGATGATGGTAAGTAATTCTTTGATTGGTAGATTTTTTTGTGCTTTTTGAAGGTTTTATTAGCTATTGCTGCAGAGGATTAAAGTATCGTTTCATTGTAGATGCCCCATGAATGCTTAGGAGGCACCGAAAAGACCTTTTTTGAAATTTCTAAAAAGAATACTATAGATCTGTATCCGGTAATCATGAATCACTGCCGACTGTCTTATGGTAAATTGAAGATTCTACGAAGTCAAATGAGAAAGATCGTTCCGAGTCTTCGCTGGGAATGATCATATACGTTAATAAAGGTGGGGTAAAGACTTGCCGTTTTTAATGGCTCGAAATGGACTTTCTGGAAACCCTAAAAAACGAGCAATCAATTGCTTAAGTCACTCCGTGGAGTGGCTTTTTTATTTGTTGATTCCAGATATTATATGTAACTTTGCACTCAATTTTGGCGCATATAATTGTTTACTTGACTTTAAAATATTGAATATCAACTCTTTCATCGATTGAAAGGGATTTCGTGTTTATAGCTATGTCAAACAAAAGTTACCGCCAAAATTACAGTGAAAATATTTTGCACTACGTCGTGAAAAGATATACCGATGTTGCAGTTAGGTTTAGATAAAAGACTGATAGGTAATCGATCAGAGACTTATAATAAGAATTATTCGGATAACTGCGCCAAAGTTTTCTATATCATTTTCTTATCGAGTTCGTCGCTAATCACCAATCTTTTCGTTTCCTGTTTAAACCTGATATTTTGAAAACAAAATATTTTTTAACCCTCATTCTTTAATTTTTTTATGAGTAAATCTAAAGCAGTCGCTAAAACTCAGGCCAATGAAAGAATCAATTTCTCCGAAGCAAAAGGAAAAATTGTTACCCCTGACTTTTTGGACATTCAGATCCAATCTTTCAAAGAATTTTTCCAGTTGGATACCCTTCCGGAGCAGAGACTCAAAGAATCTTTGTACAAAACCTTTGAAGAGAATTTCCCAATTACCGATTCTAGAAACAATTTCGTTTTAGAATTTTTAGATTATTTGGTAGATTCACCCCGATACTCGAGAGACGAGTGTGTAGAAAGAGGTTTAACCTATTCGGTTCCTCTTAAAGCCAGACTAAAATTGTATTGTACCGACCCGGAACACGAAGATTTCCAAACGGTAGTACAAGACGTTTATTTAGGACCGGTTCCTTATATGACGCCGTCTGGATCATTTATTATTAATGGCGCTGAGCGGGTTATCGTAACCCAGTTGCACCGTTCACCAGGTGTTTTCTTTGGTCAAACGTATCACGCCAACGGAACCAAATTGTACTATTCCCGTATTATTCCTTTTAAAGGATCCTGGATGGAATTTACAACCGACATTAATAATGTAATGTTCGCGTATATCGACCGTAAGAAAAAATTACCATTAACAACTTTGTTAAGAGCTATCGGATACGAATCCGATAAAGACATTTTACAGATTTTCGACCTTGCCGAAGAAGTGAAAGTTTCTAAAGCAGCGTTGAAAAAAGTAGAAGGAAGAGTTCTTGCAGCGAGAGTTTTGAACACCTGGTTCGAAGATTTCGTTGATGAGGATACCGGTGAAGTCGTTTCTATCGAAAGAAATGAAATCATCCTTGATAGAGAAACCGTTCTTGAAAAAGAACATGTTGAAATGATTATCGATTCCGGTGTGAAATCAATTTTGATTCACAAGGAAAATGCTAATGAATTCTCTATCATCCAGAATACATTACAAAAAGACCCTACCAACTCAGAAAAAGAAGCGGTAGAGTATATTTACCGTCAGTTGCGTAATGCAGATCCGCCCGATGAAGAAACAGCACGTGGAATTATTGAAAAATTATTCTTCTCTGAGCAACGTTATTCATTAGGTGAAGTTGGCCGTTACCGACTGAACAAAAAATTAGGATTAAATATTCCTGAAAAAACTGAAGTTTTAACCAAAGATGATATCATCGCGATCGTAAGACATTTGATCCAGTTGGTAAATTCTAAAGCGGAAGTTGATGATATTGACCACTTGTCAAACAGAAGAATTAAAACTGTTGGTGAGCAATTATCAGGACAGTTCGGGGTAGGTCTTTCGAGAATCGCCAGAACAATCCGCGAGCGTATGAACGTTAGAGATAACGAAATCTTTACGCCAATTGATTTGGTTAATGCGAAAACTTTAACCTCAGTGATCAACTCGTTCTTCGGAACCAACCAGTTGTCTCAGTTCATGGACCAAACCAACCCGCTATCAGAAATCACGCACAAGCGTAGACTTTCTGCCCTGGGACCTGGTGGTTTATCAAGAGAGAGAGCAGGTTTCGAGGTACGTGACGTTCACCATACGCACTACGGTCGTATTTGTCCGATTGAAACTCCTGAGGGACCAAACATTGGTTTGATTTCTTCTTTAGGAATTTATGCAAAAATCAATACTTTAGGTTTCATCGAAACTCCATATAGAAAAGTAGAAAACGGTAAAGTTGATTTAAAAGGAACTCAGATTTATTTAAATGCTGAAGATGAAGAAGACAGAGTAATTGCTCAGGCAAATATCGAAATGAAGGACGACGGTACCATCCTTACAGACAGAGTTATCGCTCGTTTGGATGGTGATTATCCGGTAGTGGAGCCGCAGCAGGTAGATTTGATTGATGTTGCACCAAACCAGATTTCCGGTATTTCTGCTTCATTGATTCCTTTCCTGGAGCATGATGATGCGAATAGAGCATTGATGGGATCGAATATGATGCGTCAGGCAGTTCCATTATTGAAACCGGAAGCACCAATCGTAGGTACAGGTTTAGAAAAACAGGTAGCGAGTGACTCCAGAGTCTTGATTAATGCTGAAGGAACTGGAATCGTAGAATATGTTGATGCTGATAAAATCACCATTAAATATGATAGAACTGATGACCAGAATTTAGTTTCTTTCGATTCAGGGACAAAAACTTATAAATTAACCAAATTCCGTAAAACCAACCAGAGTACCACGATTACTTTGAGACCAAACGTAAGAGTAGGTGACAAAGTAGAAAAAGGTCAGGTTCTTTGCGACGGTTATGCAACTGAAAACGGTGAATTGGCAATCGGTAGAAACCTTACTGTAGCATTTATGCCATGGAAAGGGTACAACTTTGAGGATGCGATCGTAATTAATGAAAAAGTAGTTCGTGAGGACTGGTTTACTTCAATTCACGTTGATGAATATACACTGGAAGTTCGTGATACCAAATTAGGTATGGAGGAATTGACCGCAGATATTCCTAACGTTTCAGAAGAAGCAACCAAAGATTTGGACGAAAACGGTATGATCAGAATCGGTGCTGATGTGAAGCCTGGTGATATCATGATTGGTAAGATTACGCCAAAAGGGGAATCTGATCCAACGCCGGAAGAGAAATTATTGAGAGCAATTTTCGGTGACAAAGCCGGAGATGTAAAAGATGCTTCGTTAAAAGCAGATTCTTCATTAAGAGGAGTTGTAATTAACAAGAAATTATTCTCAAGAAATATCAAAGACAAAAAGAAAAGATCCGAAGAGAAATTGAAACTTGAAGAAATCGAAAACACGTACAAAGCGAAATTCGACGAATTAAGAGGAACACTTCTTGAAAAATTAGGAACTTTAGTAAACGGTAAAACTTCTCAGGGAGTGAATAACGATCTGGCTGAAGAAATCATCGGAAAAGGAGTGAAGTTTACAACGAAACTTCTTCAGTCTGTTGAAGATTATGTAAATGTAAGCGGTGCTGACTGGACTGTTGACGCTGAACGTAATGAACTGGTTAAACAGTTAATTCATAACTACAAAATCAAATACAACGATCTGAACGGTGTTAAAAACCGTGAGAAATTTGCAATCTCAATCGGAGACGAACTTCCTGCAGGTATCATCAAATTGGCGAAAGTGTACGTTGCTAAAAAACGTAAACTGAACGTAGGTGATAAAATGGCGGGACGTCACGGTAACAAAGGGATTGTGTCAAGAATCGTTCGTGAAGAAGACATGCCGTTCTTAGAAGACGGAACTCCGGTAGATATCGTATTGAATCCACTTGGTGTACCTTCCCGTATGAACATCGGTCAGATTTACGAAACCGTTCTAGGTTGGGCTGGACAAAAATTAGGGTTGAAATTTGCAACTCCAATTTTCGACGGTGCAAGTTTAGAGCAGATTACAGAATATACCGAGCAGGCAGGTTTACCAAAATACGGCAGTACTTATCTATATGACGGTGGAACAGGTGAAAGATTCGCGCAGCCAGCAACGGTTGGGATCATTTACATGTTGAAACTGGGCCACATGGTAGATGACAAAATGCACGCACGTTCAATCGGACCTTATTCATTGATTACGCAGCAGCCGTTAGGAGGTAAAGCGCAGTTTGGTGGACAGAGATTCGGAGAGATGGAGGTTTGGGCATTGGAGGCATTTGGTGCTTCAAATATCCTGAGAGAAATCTTGACCGTGAAGTCAGATGATGTGATTGGTAGAGCAAAAACTTACGAAGCGATTGCGAAAGGAGAAGCAATGCCTGAACCAGGTATTCCGGAATCTTTCAACGTATTGCTTCATGAGTTGAAAGGTCTTGGTCTTGATGTAAGACTGGAAGAATAGAATAGAGACTTTTAGACGTGAGATTAGAGATTTTAATTGCTCTACTCGCCGCTCTCTCAATCTTTTAATCTAAATTTAAACAAATGTCAAACAAAAATAAAACAAGTAATTTTAGTAAAATTACAATTGGTCTTTCTTCACCGGAATCTATTTTACAGGATTCAAGAGGTGAAGTTTTAAAGCCCGAAACAATTAACTACCGTACGCACAAGCCGGAAAGAGATGGTCTTTTCTGCGAAAAAATATTCGGTCCTGTTAAGGATTACGAATGTGCCTGTGGGAAATACAAAAGGATCCGATACAAAGGAATCGTTTGTGACCGTTGTGGTGTAGAGGTTACTGAGAAAAAAGTACGTAGAGAAAGAATCGGGCATATCGGCCTGGTTGTTCCTGTGGCTCATATCTGGTACTTCCGTTCTTTACCGAATAAAATCGGGTATCTTTTAGGATTGCCGTCTAAGAAATTAGACATGATCATCTATTATGAAAGATATGTTGTCATTCAGCAAGGTATGGCTAAAAGAGCCGATGGTGCTGACTTCGATGATAAAGAATTCTTAACAGAAGAAGAATATCTGGATGTTCTGGAAACTCTTCCTGCGGACAATCAATATCTTGATGATGCTGATCCGAACAAATTCATCGCGAAGATGGGTGCGGAAGCAGTGGAGCAGTTATTGAGCAGAATCGATCTTGATACCTTATCATTCGACCTGCGTCACAAAGCGCACAACGAATCTTCAAAACAAAGAAGAACAGAAGCATTAAAAAGACTGAACGTTGTAGAAGCGATCAGAGGAGCAAATACCAGAATGGTTAACCGTCCGGAATGGATGATTATGAGAGTGCTTCCTGTAATTCCACCAGAATTGAGACCTTTGGTTCCATTGGATGGTGGTCGTTTTGCGACTTCGGATTTAAATGACCTTTACAGAAGAGTAATCATTAGAAATAACCGTTTAAAAAGACTTTTGGAAATTAAAGCTCCGGAAGTAATCTTGAGAAACGAAAAAAGAATGTTGCAGGAATCTGTAGATTCATTATTCGATAACACCAGAAAATCTTCTGCAGTAAAATCGGAATCCAACAGACCATTGAAATCACTTTCTGATTCATTGAAAGGTAAACAGGGTCGTTTCCGTCAAAACTTACTGGGAAAACGTGTGGATTATTCTGCCCGTTCCGTAATCGTCGTTGGACCAAACCTGAAACTTCACGAATGCGGTATTCCAAAAGATATGGCAGCGGAATTGTACAAACCGTTCATCATCAGAAAACTGATTGAAAGAGGAATTGTAAAAACCGTAAAATCGGCGAAAAGAATCATTGATAGAAAAGAGCCAGTTGTTTATGACATCCTGGAAGGAATCATCAAAGGTCACCCGGTTCTTTTGAACAGAGCGCCTACTCTTCACAGATTGGGTATCCAGGCATTCCAGCCGAAAATGATCGAAGGAAAAGCAATCCAGCTTCACCCATTGTGTACCACTGCATTTAATGCGGATTTTGATGGTGACCAGATGGCGGTGCATTTACCTTTAGGTCCTGAGGCAATCTTAGAAGCACAACTTCTGATGTTAGGTTCTCAGAATATCTTGAACCCTGCAAACGGTTCTCCAATTACGGTACCTTCTCAGGATATGGTTTTGGGTCTGTATTATATGACCAAAGAATTATCCTCAACGGATGACATGAAAGTACTGGGTGAAGGCCTGGCTTTCTATTCTCCACAAGAAGTAGAAATTGCTTATGCAGAAGGAAAAGTTTCCCTGAATGCAAAAGTAAGATGTAGAGTTCCTGTAAAAGAAGAAGGTGAATTGATAACCCGATTGGTAGAAACAACTGCCGGTAGAGTATTATTCAACCAGATTGTTCCTGAAGGGGTAGGATTTGTTAACGAACTTTTAACCAAGAAATCATTGAGAAATGTTATTGGTAGAATTTTAGCGGATACAGATTTCCCTACAACCGTAGACTTCTTAGATGATATGAAAGACTTAGGTTATTCCCACGCATTCCGCGGAGGATTATCCTTTAGTTTAGGTGATATCGTAATTCCTGTTGAAAAGAAAGACATGATTGCAACGGCTGTAGAAACAGTAGATGAAATCAAGGCTAACTATAACATGGGATTGATTACCGATACAGAGCGTTATAACCAGGTCATTGATGTTTGGACGAACACCAACGCAGGATTAACTGAGATGATTATGAGCAGAATGAAAACCGATCAAGGTGGATTCAATTCTGTTTATATGATGCTTGATTCTGGAGCAAGGGGTTCCAAAGAGCAGATCCGTCAGCTTTCAGGAATGAGGGGATTGATGGCAAAACCACAAAAAGCCGGTTCATCTGGAGCAGAGATTATTGAAAACCCGATTGTAGCCAACTTTAAAGAAGGTCTTTCAATTTTAGAATACTTTATCTCTACTCACGGTGCGCGTAAAGGTCTTGCGGATACCGCACTGAAAACTGCCGATGCTGGTTATTTGACCAGAAGATTGGTAGACGTTGCACAGGATGTAATCATTACTGAAAACGACTGTGGAACTTTAAGAGGAACAGAAATTACTCCACTTAAGAAAAATGACGAAATCGTTGAACGTATTTCTGAAAGAGTTTTAGGTAGAGTTTCTTTACACAACGTTTATGATCCGGAAACCGATGAAATCGTCGTAGAAGCTGATCAACTGATCAATGAAGCTTACGCGAAAAAAATCGAAGCAGCTGGAATTGACAGTGTAGAAGTTCGTTCTCCATTAACTTGTGAAGCGAAAAAAGGAATCTGTGCAGCATGTTACGGTCGTAACTTAGCAACAGGTAAACCTATTCACATGGGTGAAGCGGTAGGAGTTATCGCAGCACAATCCATCGGTGAGCCAGGAACTCAGTTAACATTGAGAACCTTCCACCAAGGGGGAACTGCAGGAAATATCTCAGAAAACCCTTCTATCGTTGCAAGACGTGATGGTATCGTGGAAATGGACGAAATTAGAACCGTTACTTCTGAAAACGAAGCCGGTAAAAAAGCAGAAATCGTAGTTTCCCGTTCAACAGAATTCCGTTTGGTAGCAGACAATGCTGCAAGAACGCCGTTGATGGTTGCCAATATTCCTTATGGATCTGAATTGGCGGTGAAACCGGGAGATAAAGTACTAAAAGGAGATTTAATCTGTAAGTGGGATCCGTATAATGCGGTAATCATCGCTGAATCTGCAGGTAAGATCGAATATGAAGACATTATTCAGGGTATTTCATTCTCACTGGAGATTGATGAGCAGACCGGTTTCGAAGAGAAAGTAATTTCTGAATCCAGAAACAAGAAAGCCGTACCAACCCTGAAAGTTGTGGATTCTAAAGGAGTTGAGCAAAAAGCATACAACTTACCGGTAGGAGCACACATCATGGTCAACGATGGTGAGAAAATTAAGGCCGGTAAAGTAATGATCAAGATTCCAAGAAAATCTGCTAAATCAGGAGATATTACAGGGGGTCTACCGAGAGTTACCGAATTGTTCGAAGCGAGAAATCCTTCAAACCCTGCGGTAGTTACGGAAATCGACGGAGTGGTATCTTACGGTAAAATCAAAAGAGGTAACCGTGAGTTGATCGTAGAAGCAAAAACCGGCGAAATCACTAAATATTTAGTGAAATTATCCAACCAGATTTTGGTTCAGGAAAATGACTTCGTAAGAGCTGGATCACCATTATCAAATGGATCTACCACACCGGATGACATCTTGAAAATTAAAGGGCCAACTGCCGTACAGGAATATTTGGTGAATGAAATTCAGGAAGTTTACCGTCTGCAAGGGGTGAAAATCGATGATAAACACTTTGAAATTATTGTGCGTCAGATGATGACCAAAGTTTCAATTGTTGATGGTGGAGATACTCAGTTCTTAGAAGGTGCACTGGAACATAAAGGGGATTTCTTAGAAGAAAACAACCGCGTGTTCGGTCTTAAAGTAGTTGTGGAAGCCGGTGATTCGAAAGAATTCAAACCAGGTCAAATGATTACCACCAAAGAATTAAGAGATGAGAACTCTAAACTGAGACGCGAGGATCTGGCTTTAGTAGAAGTTCGTGACGCACTTCCAGCAACCGCAACACCGGTATTGCAGGGAATTACAAGAGCGGCGCTACAAACCAAATCATTCATGTCTGCAGCCTCTTTCCAGGAAACAACGAAAGTATTGAACGAAGCGGCAGTTTCAGGAAAAGTAGATTACCTGAGCGGTCTGAAAGAAAACGTAATTGTAGGACACAGAATTCCTGCAGGTACCGGTCTGAAAGACTACCAAAACGTGATCGTGGGTTCTAAAAAAGAATTCGAAGACATTAATTAAGACGGATAGATAATAGATGGATAGATAATAGACAGATAGATCATAATATGTTTCTATCGTCTATTAGTCTATCATCCAAAAGTCTATTATCTAAAAGTCTATCATCTAAAAATAAAATTTAAAATATTAAAAAAAATGGACAACAATCAAAATCAAAACCAAGATCCAAACAACATCAACATTCAGTTAAACGAAATGGTTGCGGCCGGCGTTTACTGTAACTTAGCTTTAGTAAATCATTCTCCATCAGAATTCGTAGTAGATTTCATCCAAATGATGCCAGGAGTTCAGCAGGCTAATGTAAGATCAAGAGTAATCTTGGCTCCGTTACACGCAAAAAGAGTAATGGCTGCATTGCAACAAAACATCAATAACTACGAACAACAATTCGGCGAAATCAAAGAAATTGAGCCGTTCGTATTAGGAGGAAACAACGTACAGGCATAAAATTTTCTATTTTGGCAAAGTTCCAAACTTTGCCAAAGTTTTTCAAAATAGAAATCCCGGTTCATTCAGTTGAATCGGGATTTTTTTGTTTAACAGATTAATGAGAAGCATCAAAATCTTCGCTTCCCAGACCACCGGTCGCGCTGTCCGCTGTATCTTTCTTATCTCGTCTGAGGACGAGCCAAGAAAGGATGCCGCTCCCATCGCGGCTAGGTTGAAGGGATGTTTCTATCTTCAAAGAAATACGCAATCGTTGAAAATTTGTGCATTCGCAGCTTTTCCTGAAAACAATAAATTCTTACCGAATTTTGCCAAACCTTCCGGAAATTCCTATCTTCCTCAAAAATATTACCTCTTTCCAATGCAAAAATCAATCTTCCTTCTCCTCTTTATTTTCTTCGGAACCTTAACTATTCCAGCATCTTTTCAATATTCACCCCAAACCGACCAACTTATTCTAAAAGTAAAAGTAATCGGTGTAAAAGACGGCGATACGGTTGAGGTTTTGTATTACCAACTTCCCATGGTCATTCGGCTCGAGCATATCGATGCGCCGGAAAAGAAACAGGCGTTCGGCACTGTTTCAAAACAGAAACTTTCAGAATTGTGTTTCGGGAAAAATGTGACCCTCATCAGCAAAGGAAAAAAAGGAAACTATGATGGACGCGGACGTATGATCGCCGAGATTTACGTGAACGATAAAATCTGCGCCAACAAAGAAATGGTGAAGTCAGGTTTGGCCTGGCACTATAAAAAATATTCAAAAAGTGGGGAATATGCGCAGTTGGAAAATATGGCAAGAAGAAATAGAGTAGGCCTTTGGGCAGATAAAAGTGTAACAGCTCCCTGAGATTTCAGAAAATAGTTTATCAATAAACTAATCTAATTGGAATTTTTCTTTTCCACCCCGTGAGCAACAACTTTTGCTACCTTTTGAAGACTTTTTAAAATCAAACTTTTGCGCGTTTTGCGGTTTGAAAAAATAAATATCAAAAAAGCGTAACGTAACAATTTATAATGTGAACTTAAAAACGCAATATGTTCCATCTTTAAATTAAACTTTTGCGCCTTTTGTGGTTTAAAAAAATAAATATCAAAAGAGCGCAACGTAACAATTTATAATGTGAACTTAAAAACACAATATGTTCCATCTTTAAATTAAACTTTTGCGCCTTTTGTGGTTTAAAAAAATAAATATCAAAAGAGCGCAACGTAACAATTTATAATGTGAACTTAAAAACGCAATATGTTCCATCTTTAAATTAAACTTTTGCGCCTTTTGTGGTTTAAAAAAATAAATATCAAAAGAGCGCAACGTAACAATTTATAATGTGAACTTAAAAACGCAATATGTTCTATCTTTAAATTAAACTTTTGTGACTTTTGTGGTTTATAAAAAATTAGCCCTTAACTTTGTAAAAAATTAATCAATGTTGCAGATCAAATCTTTTGTTTTTAATCCTTTTTCACAGAATACCTATGTCGTTTTTAATGATAATAAAGACGCTTACATTATCGATCCCGGAAATTTCTCCGATGAAGAAACCGCTGTTTTAGAAAAATTCATCTCCGACAATCAACTGAAAGTTCAGCATATTCTTTTAACTCACGCGCATATCGATCATGTTTTGGGTTTGCAGAAAGCATCTGACAAATACAAGGTTCCTGTCCTGATGCATCCAATTGAACAGGAAATTCTGGATCGCAATCCTATGGACGCAAACAGGTTTGGATTTTTCTTTAAACCCTTTGAAGGAAAAATTTCTTATGTCAAAGAAGACGAAATTCTCAGTTTAGGAAAAGATGAATTTAAAATTATTCATATTCCCGGACACTCACCGGGAAGTATTGCTTTTTATAATGAAACTCAGAAATTCATGATTTCGGGAGATGTTTTATTTGAAGGAAGTATCGGCCGAACCGATTTATACAAAGGCGATCACGACCAACTTATCAGCAATATCAAGTCGAAACTCTTTGTTCTTGATGCAGAAACAAAAGTGTACAGCGGCCACGGAAATCCCACCACGATTGGGTTTGAGAAAAATTACAGTCCTTATTTCTAAAAGTAAAAAGGTTAAAGTAAAAAGAGCCAAGTAATGCATGTCATACTTGGCTCTTTCTTCTTTTTACTTGGCTCTTTCTAAGCTTTCCACTTGATATTGCAACCCATACTTGGTTTCTGTATCTCTTCCTGAGGGGCGCCCGCCAGAAGATTTTCAAAAGCGATAATTAAATCTTCACCGGTAACTTCTTTTTGATTTCCCGGTCTGGAATCATCCATCTGTCCGCGGTAAATTAAATCTAATTTTTCATCAAAAAAGAAAAAATCCGGCGTGCAGGCTGCATCGTATGCTTTTGCAATCGCTTGACTTTCATCATATAAATACGGGAAATCAAATTTTCTTTCCACCTGAAATTCAACCATTTTTTCCGGGGAATCAGTTGGATATTTTTCTGCGTCGTTGGCATTGATAGCGATAAATTCAATTCCCTGTTCCTGATAATCTTCGTACAGTTCAGTTAATTTATCGATCACGTGAAGCACAAACGGACAATGGTTACACATGAAAAAAACAAGTGTTCCTTTTTCGCCTTTTAAATCTTCCAAAGACTGCATTTCGTTGCTTTGGGAAGGATTCGGAAGTTCAAAGAAAGGTGCTTTGGTTCCGAGTGCGAGCATATTTGAAGGTGTATTTGCCATGATGATTTGTTGATGAGTTAATGTGATAAAATGATGATACAAATATAATGATAAACTACGGCAAAGAAAGAAACAATGTTCAAATTAACAAATTATCGCATCACCGCATTTAAAATAGATAAGGATTCTTCCACCGGATTTTCAAAATTCACCCAGTTGATATTTTCTTCTTTCCGATACCAGGTCAGTTGGCGTTTTGCAAAGCGTCGGGAATTTTTCTTGATTTCTTCCAACGCAAAATCCAAAGTCCATGTTCCGTCGAAATAGTTGAAAAGTTCGGAATAGCCAACGGTTTGCAAGGCCAGGTTGTTTTTAAAAGGAATTAAAGATTCTGCTTCTTTTAATAATCCGTTTTCTACCATCAGATCTACGCGCTGATTTATTCTCTCATAAATGACTTCCCGCGGTGCCTGTAATCCGATTCTGATGACTTCAAAATCCCGTTGGTTCATTTGGGCAGAAATATTTTCGGTGTACGTTTTTCCCGTTTGCCAGATAATATCGATTGCCCTGAAAAGTCTTCTCGGATTGTCTTTATCTACTTTATCGAAATAGCCTGGATCCAGATTTTGTAAGATATTTTGCAGTTTTTCGATGCCGTCTTCTTCTAATAGCTGTTCCAGTTTTCGCTGGTTTTCTTCGTTGGCTTCGGGTAAATCGTGAAGTCCTTCGATGACGGCTTTTTCGTACATCATGCTTCCGCCAACCAAAACAACGACATTGTGTTTCTGAAAAAGTTCGCCGGTTTTTTGAATGGCGTCTTTCTCGAACTGTCCGATGGAATAATAATCCTGTACGGAAAGATTTCCAATAAAATGGTGGGGAACTTCGGCCAACTCTTCTTTTGAAGGCGTCGCAGTTCCGATATTCATTTCTTTGAAAAACTGTCGGGAATCACAGGAAATAATTTCGGTCCCGAAATGTTTGGCGATTTCGATGGCGAGTTTTGTTTTGCCGATGCCGGTTGTGCCGATAATAGAGATGAGTTTTTTCACACTGCAAATTTCCTGATTTTTTTTGAATAATAAATTTATAATCCTGAATTTAAAATCTGCAGCATTTGACTGTTTTTTCTCCCGCCGATTTTGCGGAGTGGTATTTGCGAAAAAACGTGAAGTACGTGCTTTTTTTATGAATTAAATTGGAAAATATAACATTAAGGTATTAAGGTAAATTAAGATTTTTGTAATGATTAATGATATCATACTGTGGTCTTAATGAATTCTTAATGCCTTAATTTTTAAAATAATTCCCTTTTGGTTGAAGCTTCTCTTACTGATTTCTGAAAATAATTTTGATTTTTCATCTTTTTTGTTTTTATAATAACAAACTGTCTGAAGTTTTAGCCCCGATGGAAGTGGAAATCCTTTTTCCGACGAAGGAGAAAAAAGATTGTAACGGACAGCGGGACTGGTTTTGTAAGAAGCGAAAATCTTGTTGCTCCTCATAAAAATAACCGTTCTTTTGCAAGAACGGTTACGTATTTAATTTTTAATATTATCCGATGACTTCGGCTTCCTCAATCATCGAATCGTCGGACTGTCGGGCGGCTTCCCAGGCAATGAACTTCTCAGCTTCTTTCACCAATAATGGAATAGCAAACGCAAGCAAAGCCAAATCATCGAAAACGCCGATAACCGGTATCCAGTCTGGGATAATGTCGATGGGGGAGATGAGGTAAAGCAGCACCAATCCCGGTAAAATGACGTCTTTGAAATGCGGTTTGTAACCTCCTTTTTTAGTTGCAGATTTTATCATCCGAATGATTACAGGAATTTTGGAAATGAATCCTTTATGTTTAAATGCTTCTTTGGCCAACTGAATTTTTGATACTTTCATTGTGTATTTTGATTTTTAAAACGCTATCTAATTCGCAAAATCCATACCACCATTTCGTAAATTTTGTTAAAATTACTGCGTGACATTATCGATGAAATCATTAGTTGACTTGGAGTTCCAGTCTTTGGATCCGTCTTCTTTCAGAAGAATTCGTCCGTTTTTATCCAGTAGAAAAGTGGTCGGGAAGACTTTTGGCAATACGTGACTGGTAATCGGGCTTTCAGCGATATAAACCGGTGCGGTATAATTATTTTTCTTCATAAAGGCGATCACATCCTCCTCTTTGTCCTGCATTGCAATCAGCACGAAATCGATTTTGTCTTTTCTGGCCAGATACAGTTTTTCGATGGTAGGCCATTCTTCGCGACACGGCGGACACCAGGTTCCCCAGAAATTAAGCAGGACGAGTTTATTGCCCTTCAAACTCTTAAGATTAATATCGGGAACGTTTATTCCTTTGAGCTGGATGTCGTAATCTTGATCGTTTAAAGTGATTGCGTTTTCGATCGCTGCAATCGGGAAAAAAAGATCTTTCAGTTTTAATTTCACCGAAGGGAAAAGATAAAGTACGGCCAAAAATGCCATAGCCAAAATAAAAAATGCGTTTTTCTTCAAAAATTTCATGCGTGGTTTTTATATTAAATATTACAGCAAAGATATAATTTCTTCAATTGCATCTTTGCCACGGTTTTTCGCATAATAAATCTGCAGGTCATTGTAGAAATCTTCTCTTGGATAAGTTTCCGGGTTTTCTTTGAATTTTTTCAGAAGGTCATTTCCGAATTGTGGCCTTGGCCCCCAATCTGCTTTTACAGAAAAATCATCATTCACGATAATTATTTTGGGAATCGACTGTGTTCCGTTGGTCAGGAATTGGTCGATCAGGGAGAGATCGGTATCTCTTAAGAAAATTCTCACCTCGATTCCGGCTGCCTCGAAAAATTTGGAAACCGCTGGCACAGTAGCGCTTGCGTCGCCACACCACGGTTCTGAAATAATTAAAATTTTACCGTTAAAGTTTTTCGGTTCTAATTGCTGAAGGTGTTCAGCATCAACTTTATAGGTCTTAACTGTGCGGTTGGTTCTTTGTAAACCTAACTCATAATACTCCTGGTATTCATCGTTTTTGTTGGGGTTGTTGTGGAAGCGCTCTTCTGCGATTTTCAGATACTCATCGAAAGTGATGGCGTTTTGCCAGTAATTTTTCATTCTTTTTTTTATTTATACAAATTTCAGTATTAAACTTTTATTATAAGGTGATCTAAATCACATTAAACAAATTTTAACGGTAAATTAACCCAGATAACTTAGATGATTTTAATTAGTTGTTAAATGAGGATAGAAATGGAGCTTTATTTTAAGTTTAACCATCTCCATATTTGCGGAGTTTATTGATCAGGAACAGATCCGCCAAAACGAATGCTGCCAGATTCTCCACAATAGGAACGGCTCTTGGTAAAACACAAGGGTCGTGTCTTCCTTTTCCTTCTACGGTAATTGGATTTCCATCGCTGTCAAAACTTTCTTGCGGACGTAAAATAGTCGCTATAGGTTTGAAAGCGACGCGGAAATAAATGTCCATTCCATTGGAAATTCCACCTTGGATCCCGCCTGAGAGATTGGTTTTGGTGGTGAAATCTTCATTGAACAAATCGTTGTGTTCTTTGCCGGTCATCTTTGCACCGCAAAATCCACTTCCGTATTCGAATCCTTTGCAGGCATTGATATTGAGCATTGCTTTTGCCAGCTCTGCCTGAAGTTTTCCAAAAACAGGTTCACCGATTCCGATGGGTAAATTCTTGATCACGCACGTAATTGTGCCGCCGATGGTATTTCCTTCTTTTTTAATTTCCTTGATTTTAGCAATCATTTTTTCTGCAGTTTCTGTATCAGGGCAGCGAACGTCATTGGATTCGGTTTTAGAAAAATCTAAATCCTGATAAGGTTTTTCACAGAAAATGTCTCCGACAGAAGAAACATAAGCGTTGATCTCTACATTTTTTGGGAGAATCTGTTTTGCCATACTTCCGGCCACCACCCAATTGACGGTTTCACGGGCAGAAGATTTTCCGCCACCGCGATAATCCCGGATTCCGAATTTTTGGTCATAGGTGAAATCGGCGTGACTTGGCCGGTAAGATTTCGAAATATGATCATAGTCTTTCGATTTCTGATTTTCGTTTTCAATCATAAAACCGATGGGAGTTCCCGTTGTTTTTCCATCAAAAATACCGGACAGAAACGTTACCGTGTCGCTTTCTTTCCGTTGGGTTACAATCGAACTTTGACCCGGTTTCCGACGGTCCAGCTGGTGTTGAACTTCTTCTAAATTAATGGGTAAGCCGGCGGGAAAATTGGTGAGAATGCCGCCGTACGCTGCGCCGTGACTTTCGCCAAAGGTAGAGAGCGTGAGAAAATTTCCTAAATTGAACATAAGACAAAGTTACTTATTAGTTGTGAATTTTTTTGCCACAAATTCACGAATGTTTTTTAATGAACTAACCTCATCATATTTGTGAGGCAGAATTCGAGTTTCGTAGAGTTCGGGAGTATATTTTTTTATACAGTTATATTTTATTTTAATCCTCTTTTGCAGGAATTGCTTCTGAATATTCTTTCAGAATTTCAGCAATTTTCATCTTTTCTTCGTCTGAAATTTTACGCCAGACAAAACCCTCTTTTAAAGTTTTTCCTTTGAGCTGAGGGAAAATCCCGGCATCCAAATCTTCCTGAATGAATTGAGGAGTAATTGTCGGGATTGGAGTGTCGAAACTGAAGAAATATCCGTCAACAACATTGAATTTGAGATTGCCGATTTGATGGGTTTTGTATTTATTTAATTCAAAAGAAGAAGGTTTTATAAATTGATTTTTATTAAAACCCGTCATGAAATTTCCGAGTTTGAAACTGGGAATATAGGTTTGAGGCAGATTTGGAAAAGATAGAAATCCGGCAATAAAGATTGATAGTCCGGTAAAGAAAATGAGTGAAAATTTTCTCGGAATAACCTGATAAAAAACAACGAAGAACATCACAAAAAACAGATCAAAGAAAAATCGGTATTGAGCGGAGAATAATAGTACTAAAACACTTTTTATTAAAATAGAAATAAAGAGGATCCAAATTAATTTTGTCTTCCTGATCATTGCAAAAACAAAAAATGCTGTTAAACTTAAAACAAATAAAAGATGGATTTTACTTTTTATTCCATTTAAAAACAACCAGTTTCTGACATGATCCAATCTTGAAAACCGCTGGATTTCGCCGTAGGAGTATTGCATGTCGTAGGTTTTCAGAAGTGCTACTTTGGAGGAGTTTTCCAAAAGTTCATCATTAAGTTTCCATGAAAATCCAAGGTCAAGGAATTGAACCGGGAAAATGGGAAATCCGAAAGTCCAGATATTTTTAAAAAAGAAAAGAAATAAAATGGCTGTCCCACCGAGAAGGAATCTGTAATTGTTTCTTACAATAAAGAAATTATAAAAAAAAACAAAAATAGGCAGCCACATCATGGTCGGTTTTATGGCCAATACGAAAACGGAAATTGCGAATAGAAATCCTGCGTTTTTATTGGAATTAAAAACTTCATTTAAAATAATCAATGAGAAAACGATTGCGGGTAAATCCGGTGAAGGCGATTGGATAAAAAGAAACAGAAAAGGTAAAAACAGCAAATGGATCCATGATTTTTTTTCTAAAATGTAGATTAGATAAACAATCATTACTAATGCATTTAATCTTAAATAAGGATCCGAAAAATTGGAAAATCCAGCCTGGAAAATATGCCAGAAAGAACTCTGTCCTAAAAGTAAATCGAGATTTGAGATTCCTTGCACCAAACCAACTTCTGCAAGCCATTTTATGGTCGGAACATAATAACCGAAGTGGTCTAAAATAAACGGATAATAAGACCCGAAGAAAATAATCACTGCTGAAATACCCGAAGATAAAATGAAATTCCGGGTGATGAAATTCCAGAAATCCAGATACATTTTAAAATAGAAAAAAGCAGAGAGTCCAATAACTAAAGTCCCTGTTTCTACATAAATATTCAGCGGAATAAAACAGGCAAGAATTGTCCAGGTGACGGTCGTAAAGAAAATACCTGCAAGAATTTGCAAGGCAATTCCTGCAGAAAAATCTCCGAAAATGTTTTTGAAAAATGCTCCTAAACCCGCCATCGCCGGAAGCAGCAAAATCACCATCAGTAGAATATACAGCATAAAAAAAGATTGCTTAAAAATAAGCAATCTTTTTATACTGTCAATTTGAAATTTTTAATTTCTCGGCTGTACGCGACCGTCTTTTCTGTCGCCTGCTCTACCGATGGTGTAACCGGTTGCCCCACCTACAACACCGCCAATAACTGCACCCAGGCCACGGTTTTTCTTACTGATAATCGCTCCGGCAGCGGCTCCACCTACGGTACCGATAATGGTTCCTTTAGCGGCTTTGCTCATTCCCTGTTTTTGAGCGGTTTGATTTGTTCCCTGTGAAACTCCTGAATTGGAGCCAGACGAGGCACTTTGTCTCGGCGTGTTATTCACATAAACCGTTTTGGTTTCTCTGATCACCTGCGGTTTTGGTTGTGCCGCGATGGCTGCTTTTCTTTCTGCAATACTATCGGCTTTCTTTTGAGTTTCGTACGCGATTTTCTCTTTTTCAATCGCTAATTTTTGTTGCTCAATTTCCAGCTGTCTCTGTTGGAATTCTATTTTCTGTTGATCTAATGATTTTTCAACTACCGTGTTTTCTTTTTTACACGCCGTCAACATAAGTGCTGCAGTTACTCCTGTTAAAAAGATATTTTTTAAAGTAAAGTTCTTTCTATTTGCTTGGGGTATTGAATGAGTTGATTTCATAATGATAAATTTTAATACGGTTTGATAAGTAGATTAGCGGCTAATCTTTCTTTATATGCTAACGCCAAAAAGAGAACCAATCTTATGTTAATGAATTGTTAAAGTTTTTGAAAAAAATACTAATCAATGGAATTCCTTGGTGCAGAGCGGTAATCCTGGCTTGTGATTTTTCAATTATTTTTTTTAAAATTGAAATTTTTAAACTGTTGTTTAAAACTGTAGGTATTTCCGTTTAAATGATAAGTGGGAATTTCACCGGAAAGGTTCACGAAGATTTATTTACAAACCCTACTTTCACCCATTTCTTTAAATTCAGAAATGAGAGGTTTAAAAGCGTAGAGCTTCGGCCGGATAATTCCCAATAATCACACCAAAAAAGAAAAACCCTAAAAATCTCACTAGCAGATTAATAGGGTTTTAGAGGTTCCTAGCGGATTCGAACCGCTGTAGATGGTGTTGCAGACCACTGCCTAACCACTCGGCCAAAGAACCATTTGGGTTTGCAAATATAGGACTTTTTATTTTTCAGAGAAAATTTTATTGAAGATTTTCTTTCATCCCCAGACTTTCGATCTCATTTTGCATGTTTCTGGCCCTGTATAATCTTTAGCTTTAACCACCCGCGTATTCGACCAGTTGTCGTGCCAGCCGCTATTTCCTAAAAATGAAAGCTGATCAAACGGAACTGCGCGCGCAAAATTTCTTTTGAGCAAATCATCAGTCGTCAGATCACTTCCATCGGTTTTTACCACTTTAGTTCCGGTGATTAATTTCCCCAAACTTCTGCCATTACTGAATTTTTCTACCAAAAACATAATCAATCCGTAAACTAAAAGGGTTCCCACGCGGTCAACCAAAGGATTGATATTGGTAATGTCATCTATCGCTTCTTCCATCTCGGTGCCGTTGACAAGGTATTGTGCAAAGACGAACAGGAATGCCAGCATCCAAATCATCACGACTGAAAAACCAAAATCGATAATGTAATTGACAAAGCGGTATCCTTTATCTGCTTTATTTCTCTCTACAACTTGTAAAACTCTTGCCATATTTAATTAATTAATTTTAATGAATCACATTCCCTTTACGGAAACTTCCAACTGTGCCTGTATATCGATCACTGCGGTAATTCCGAGAGGATTGAGGATAATACTCGAAGGTGTCAGTTTAACAGCTTTTCCCTTCATCATCAGTCCTTTGTAATATTCTTTATTAAAGGTTTCTTCGATGCTTTTTCTGGAAGAATCTTCAAGTTCCGCGGTCGGGATTCCGTATTGTTCTTGAATCATTTTCACGATTTTTCCCTGAAATAAAAGTGTTGCGGTTTTATATAAAATGTTTTTCGTTTTCAGTTTGAACTTCGTGTCAGACAAAACGATTTTTCTTCTGAATTCATTATAAACAGGAATTCCGGTGATATAGGAAATACCTTCGATTGTTCCTTCTGTGTGTGCTTCGATGATGATTCGGTCATTTTCTCCGTAAACTTTAACGGAAGTAATTTTCACTTTTGATTTTCCTTCTTTAAAATCAAATTCTTTACCTGAAAATAATTTTTCTGCAATCGCGGTTGCTTCCGTAAACGGAATATTAACGGTGGTCTGTAACAGAAAATTGTTTGGGAGTTGCGGTACCGGATTAAAATTGGCAATGCTGCTTATCAACGGTGAAGAAGGCGGTTTCGTGCCTGTAAAAGTTTCAGAATACACATCAATTCCGATATGGGTGTCAATACGGTTTCCATGAAAGGTAAGTGGCGTAATATTGACGCTTACAGGGCTGATTTTCAACCAGGTATTATATTCTTCCGAAATTTCAAAAGGTTCCGAAAATTGATTCCACGCCATGATGGCATATTGCTGAAAGTTTAACTGATCCAGCATCATTTCGTCGATGGTTTTGCAGAAGTCGGCTTGCTGTTTTTTCAAACTCGATTCTACTAATGAAGTGATTGGCACTTTAATTCTTCCAAAATCAAGAACTGGTTTTGTGATCCATTTAAAACCCATGGGCGAAGTTTTGGTCGCCATTTTCCAGTTACTATTAAAGGTGAGTTGGGTGTTGAAATACATCACCGTTTCAAAAGTGGTGTTTTGGTAATGATAAATCCCCAAGGTTCCGATTCCTTTTTCGGCCCATATTTTTAAAGGAACTTCGATCAGCAGATTCTGTTGTGTTCCGCCAACCAGTCGGATTGGTCTCGTTTTCCAGACTTTTACTTTGAACTGGTCGTTGTCATTATCGGTATAGGAATCATCCTGAAAAATCAGGGCAGGCAAAGAGTTATTAATTATATTCCCAATTTCCGACAGCGGAATTTTCACCGGCATGGTAACCGATGATTTGATTTTTGGGAAATTGTAAACGGGAACTGAAGAATACGCGATGGTTTGCTGCGAAAATATTTTCGGAGCCAGAAGTAGAATCATCAGAATGAGAAAGCTTCGCATTTTTACGTTTTCAGTGAAACGCAAATTTGCATAAAATTTGGATACGTACAGAATAAATATTTTAGAGCCTGTGTAAATTTATTTTAAAAACCACAAAAGACGCAAAAGTGATATTTTTTTAATTGTTTCAAAGATCAAAAAAGAGAAGTGTCCTAAAAAAGCTGTCTTTTTTGCTCTTTTGGAGATTTTATTTTTAGATTTTCTTTTGTGTCTTTAGCAGTTTAATTCTTTTTAAACAAACTCTGAATGAATGTCTTTTTTTCTATTAAAGAGATTGGTTCTTTGAATAATTTTCAGGCTAAAAATTTAATTCTATTCCTTATCTTATCGCAATGAAAAAATTTGAAATTTCTGTACTGGATCTAGCACCAGTCAAACAAAATAAAACCATTCACGACACTTTCAATGACAGTCTGGATTTAGCAAGAGCCGTCGAGAAATTAGATTATAAAAGATTCTGGCTGGCGGAACATCATAATATGGCAAGCATTGCGAGTTCTGCAACATCTGTCTTAATAGGGTTTATCGCCAATGGAACCACAAAAATCAGAGTGGGTTCCGGAGGCATTATGTTGCCCAATCACAGTTCGCTGGTTATTGCAGAGCAATTCGGCACCCTGGAAAGTTTATTCCCAAACAGAATTGATCTCGGCGTGGGAAGAGCACCGGGAACTGACGGTATTACCGCAAAAGCTTTGGGCAGAAATCCGATGAATATTAATCAGCATTTCCCACAGCAGATTCAGGAGTTGCAAAGGTATTTTTCGGTGGAAAATTCAGAAAGTTTGGTGAGAGCGATTCCGGGTGAAGGTTGCGATATTCCCATTTATATTTTGGGATCCAGTACAGACAGCGCGTGGCTGGCGGCAGAGATGGGTTTGCCTTACGCCTTTGCCGGACACTTTGCGCCTCAGATGATGGAAACCGCTTTTGAAATTTATCATCAGAATTATCAACCGAGCAAAGAATTCCCGCAACCTTATACCATCGCCTGTGTCAATGGCATTGCGGCAGAAACAGATGAGGAAGCGAAAAAACTCTCTACAACACTTTATCAGGCATTTGTCAATTTGATTCGAAATGACAGAAAACCGTATGCGCCGCCTGTGGATGATATGGATGAAATCTGGAATCCTATGGAAAAAGCCCACGTCATGCAAATGTTGCACTATAGCTTTACCGGCGGTGAAGAAACCATAAAAAACCAGATGTCACAGTTTCAGAAAAGATTTCAGGTGAATGAACTGATGATTACTTCTCATATTTATGAGCATGAAGCCCGTTTAAAATCATACGGAATTATCAGAAAGGCGACTGATGCATTGAATGCCGGGCTGTAAATGTTTCTTTTTTTGCGGATTGACGCGGGCAAAATTATCATGCATGACAAGTCTGCGCTGAAACAGTTGAAACCGGAATTGAAATTGGTGTCCAAACCTGCGTCCCAGCTTGAACGGAGCTCTTTATTAGATTTTTTCGGGAAGGGAAAAGCAAGGCGGAAATCCCAAAAAAAGCGCGAGTCCTTCGACAAGCTCAGGATAAATCCAGACGGGAAAAGACGCCCAAATAAGAATTGTCGATTGCCATAAATCTAACTATCTTTGCAAAAATCTAAAAGTAAAATGTCAGATATTCAACTTAATACGATTCCTGAAGCGATTGAGGATCTAAAAAACGGAAAAATAATCATCGTAGTTGATGATGAAAACCGGGAAAATGAGGGAGATTTTCTTTCTGCGGCAGAATTAACTACGCCGGAAATTATCAATTTTATGACCATTCACGGTCGCGGTTTGATTTGTACGCCACTTCCTGAAAAACGTTGCGACGAACTTGGTCTCGATATTATGGTTACACGGAGCAGCGATCCAAAGGAAACAGCTTTTACGGTTTCTGTGGATTTGTTGGGAGATGGAGTTTCTACCGGAATTTCTGCCAGCGACCGAAGTAAAACGATTTTAGCTTTAATGGACGAAAATACCAAACCGACAGATTTTATGCGTCCGGGACATATTTTTCCACTGAGAGCAAAAAAAGGAGGCGTGCTGAAAAGAGCTGGTCATACCGAAGCGGCGATCGATTTAACCAAATTAGCCGGCCTGCAGGAAGGAGGGGTGATTTGCGAAATTATGAATGATGACGGTTCTATGGCAAGACTTCCCGAATTATATGAACTGGCGAAAAAACACGATTTGAAACTGGTCTCTATTGAGGATTTAATTCAATATCAGTTAAGAAAAGGGGATTTAATCGAGCGTCTGGAAGAAAGAAAAGTGAAAACATTCTACGGCGATTTTGATTTCTACGCTTTTAAAGAAACGAGTACGGATCAAATTCACTTTGCTTTAACGAAAGGGAAATGGTCAGAAAACGAGCCGATTTTGGTAAGGGTTCAGGCTTCGAATTCTTATTTCGATGTTTTGAGCAGATTGACGACGGGCGAAAAACCGTTGCTTGAAAAAGTAACTAAAATGATTAATGACGAAGGGAAAGGGGCGATAATTTTCATTAATAATGTCTCAAATTCTGAAAATACGATGCGCAAACTGCAGCAGTTTTTAGATTTTCAGGACGGTCAGGAAAAACGTCCGACTTTGGCTTCCAACTTTCATGATTACGGAATCGGAACGCAGATTTTAAAAAACTTAGGGATTAATAAATTCCGTGTCATTTCCCAGAATGTTAACCAAAAACCTTTGGTAGGCGGTTACGATGTGGAAGTGACAGAAATGGTTGAGTTATAATAAGAGCCAAGTAAAAAGGTAAAAGAGCCAAGTAGGCAGTACATATTTTGGGCAATTTTTTTTGCCAACGCTAAACCCTTTCGGCCTTCTAAAGGCGGAAAGGGTTTTCTTTTTAATCAGCAAATCAACAGATCACCACATCAACAGATTATCACCTCGCTAAAAATTGTTATCTTCGTTTCAATGAAATACTTATCCTCTTTCTTTTTCGTATTCAGTGCATTTTTCTTTGCACAGGATATCCGCAGCGTTCAATTGTTTAATCCGCAGACCAATGATGAAACGCCGGTCATTGGTTTTAATGAACAGTTGATTTTACGTTTCGACGATTTATCGAATTCCAGTACGATTTATCGGTATACTTTGAAACATTTCGACCGGAACTGGAATGATGACGGCTTATTTTTTACCGAGTATGCCACCGGAAGTTTAAACGGAATGATTGATCAGTTTCAGTATTCGTTCAATACCTTGCAGGCGTACACCAATTATACATTAACGATTCCGAACGATAAAATTCAGCCCAAAATCTCCGGGAATTTTGAACTCGTTGTTTATCAGGATTCAGTCAGCAAGCCATTGTTTACCAAAAGATTTTGTGTGGTTGAAGATGGTGCTAACCTGGCTTTGAATATTTCCCGAATTTCTGACGCGGGAAAACCGCAGATCAATCAAAGAGTTGAAGTACAGGCAATCGGCAACGGTTCAGTAATGAATTCCAATCTGAATTCTTTGACTTTAAATGTCATCCAAAATAATAATTGGGATATGGGAGTTTACAATCAAAAACAAAGTTCCTCTCTGGGAAATAAAATTCTTTTTCAACAGATGAATTTAGCGTTTCCCGGAAATAATGAGTTTTATTATTTCGATAACAAGAATATGAACCAGCCGTTCGATATGGTTGCGCAGTCAGAAAATGTCAATGGAATAAATTATACCTATTTGCATTCTGTGTGGGCGTTTCCGATGAATTATCAATACCAGCCGGATGTGAACGGTGCTTTTTATTTCCGCAGAAATGATTTGGGTATTGAAAGAAATGCGGATCGGGAAGCGGACTATTCCTGGGTGTATTTTGCTTTGGATTCCGAAAAAAGCAATAAAGAGATTTATGTAGTTGGCGGTTTTAATGATTTTAAAGCAAGCAAAGAAAATCAAATGTTCTATGATGAAACCGCGAAAAAATACATCGCAAAAATTTATTTGAAACAGGGATTCTACAATTATATTTTAGCCACCAAAAACGCTGATGGATCTTTAAATCTGGGTGAAATTAACGGTAATTTCTGGCAGACAGAAAACCTCTATCAGGCCTTTTTGTATTACCAGCCTTTTGGTAGGAACTATGATGGATTGCTGGGTTACGGCGAGTTTAGAACGCCTTTGAGATAAGTTTTATTTTGATATCCTCTCTGTGGAAACAATAATCCTTTACAAATCGCAATCCTCAAAAAAAATGCCTTTATCTTTCCAATAAGGATTTTTTGTTTTGATTAATGGAACTTCAAACTTTCCAATATTTTCTAAAATTTTATCATAAGATTTCTGCGTTTTCGGATAAAAAACCAAAGCATCATCTTCATCAAATTTGGATTGAGGTTTTTCTTCATCCTGTATAAATTCCAAATGCCAATTTTCACCTTTAGTACATGACAAAAAAAGTAAACCACAAAAGGCACAAAAGTTTTTACCATTTAGAAGATTAAAAAATTTCGTGTTAAAGTTTAAAGAAGGTTAATGCAAAAGCGCTTTACTTATTTGAACTTTAAAAGGAGTGTTTTTATACTTTCCCCTTTTGTTACTTTTGTGGTTGGAAAATTCAATAATAATTTTTTGTCATGTAGTAATTTTTTTTATACCAGATAAAACTCATGCAATCTTTCCTCACACAAAGTTTTCACCACCTCAATCCAGCGGTCTTCATCATTTAAACAGGGAATATAATGGTAGTTTTCACCGCCGCCATGCATAAACTGTTCTTTACCTTCTACGGAAATTTCCTCTAAAGTTTCCAGACAATCTGAAACAAAAGCCGGACAAACAATCGCCAGATTTTTAATTCCTTTTTTGCCTAAATTTTCCAGAGTTTCATCGGTGTACGGTTCCATCCATTTGTCATTTCCCAAACGGGACTGGAAGGTGACCAGAACTTTTTCTTTCGGTAAATTGAGTTTCTTAATCACTTCTTCCGTTACCTTAAAACACTGATGTCTGTAGCAAAACTGATGACTCGGATTGCTGTCTCGGGAACAACAGTCGTTTAAATTACAGGTTTTGGTTGGGTCTGTTTTAAAAATATGTCTTTCCGGAACACCGTGATAAGAGAATTGTAACGCATCAAATGTTTCCGGTAATTTCTCGCGGATACTTTCTGCTAAACAATCAATGTAAATTTCACGGTTATAGAACGGTTGAACGTAATTGATTTTAATATTGGGGAAATGCTTCTTACGAACATCTTCTGCTTTTTCAACCACTGTTTCCGTCGTGCTCATCGCATATTGCGGATAGAGCGGGAAGAGTACGACTTCAGTAACGCCCTGTTCGGTCAGTTTTCGGATTCCTGTTTCGATGCTTGGTTCGGCGTATCGCATTCCGATTTCTACGGGAACATCAACCAACTTTTGCAGTTTTTTCTGAATTCTTTCCGTGATGAAAATTAACGGTGAACCTTCTTCAGTCCAAACGGTTTCATAAGCGGCAGCCGATTTTTTCGGTCGGGTATTCAAAATGATTCCGCGCACCAATAAAGTCCGGAAAAACCAACGGTAATCGATGACTTTTTCATCCATTAAAAATTCGTCGAGATATTCTTTTACATCTTCAACTTTCGTCGATTTGGGCGAACCGAGATTCACCAATAAAATTCCTTTTTTAGACAAAATATTTATTTTTTTTTATAAACCACAAAAGTCACAAAAGTTTCCTATAAAGATGGAATTGACTTCGTTTTAAAGTGAAAATAATTTATAGCAACTTACTGTAATGCTCATTTACAAGCGTTTCCTGTCCTTCGTGGTATATGTTTTTTACATTAAAATTAATTAAAATTCCTTTTGGAACTTTTAAAATAGCCATGTAATTCAAAAGTTTTGCCCGATGTATGTCATCAAAGCTTTTTACCGATTTTATTTCTAACACGATAATGTCCTCAATTAAAAAATCACATTTGTAGTCGCAATTCAATTTCTTGCTTTTGTAGAAGATTTCTGTTTGCAGTTCCGATTTATAATTTATTCCCCTTAAAGTAAATTCTTCTTTTAATGCTTCATGATAAACCTTTTCTAACAAGCCTGGACCTAAGATTTTGTGGACTTCTATACAAGCCCCATTTATTTTATAGGTTAAGTCTGTAAGATAAGATTGCGTTATCATTATTTGAACTATAAAAAGTTTTAAAGATACTTAAAGAATAAAACTTTTGTGACTTTTGTGGTTAATTACTTAACCATTAACCGCTTCCACGTTTTCTACCAATTCCGGTAAAAACTGTTTCAGAACATTTTCAATTCCTCCTTTCAAAGTGGCGGTCGAACTTGGGCAACCCGAGCAGGCTCCCTGCAACAGCATTTTAGCGGTTTTCGTGTCTGCGTCATATTCCATTAATGAAATCTTCCCACCATCGCCTTCCACGGCTGGCGCAATATATTCATTTAAAATATCAGAAATTTTCTGTTCGTCTTCATTGTATTCTCTGTTCATGATGCCGGCTGCCGGGCTTTCATGTTTCTGCGGAGTTGCATTAGAAATGACACCTCCGTTCTGAAGATAATCAGCCACAAATGCTCTTACTGCAACCATTACCTCATGCCATTCTACGGAAACATTTTTGGTAACTGCCACGAAATTATCAGAGATGAAAACTTCTTTAGCAAAATCATATTCATCGAAAATCGCTTTAGCTAAAGGAATGTCACCAGCTTCTCCGCGGGATTTCACTTCGATGAAACCGTCCATTAATGCTTTGTTAGAAACGAATTTCATCACCATTGGATTGGGAGTCATTTCTGCATAAACAAGATATTCATCATTTTTTTTCTGAAGATAAATTCGGGGATTTGCCGCCAATTCATCCTGAATCACACTTTTTAGAGGATCAACGAGATTTTCCCAGTCGATACCATCCTGTTTTGCGACAGCGATAAAATTGGCGGTGATGAAAACTCTTTCTACGAATGGATATTTGAAAAGTTCCTGGGCTAAAGGGATTTCTGCGATATCAGAATTGCGGTCGAGTTCCAGAGAACCGGGAATTAAGTTGTAATCGGCTACAAACTTCATTACTTTTGGGTTTTCTGTGGGCTCTATAATAATTGGTCTCATTTTAATTTCTTAAATTTGAGTACAAAAATACGGATAACAATTTAGATTTCATCATGCAGGTTTTAGACGCTGTCAATGAGTAATATCAGTTGTTATTGAAAACCATCGGGGATTAATTAAATTGCAACAGAAAATTACTTCAGCACTTTAAATCAATTAGCACATTATCAAATTAACAAAATTAACATGGCACTTATAAAAGAACTTTTAGGAAAAACTCCACAAATCGGAGAAAACACTTTTTTGGCAGAAACAGCAACCATCATTGGCGATGTCACTATGGGTAAAGAATGCAGTGTCTGGTATAACGCCGTTATTCGTGGCGATGTGAATTACATTAAAATGGGTGATAAAGTTAATGTTCAGGACAACGTGATGTTGCACTGCACGTATGAAAAATTCCCGCTGATCATTGGAGATAATGTGTCGATTGGTCACAACGCAATCGTTCATGGCTGCACGATTCACGACAATGTTTTGATCGGAATGGGCGCCATTGTGATGGACGATTGCTTGGTCGAAAGCAACTCGATTATTGGCGCAGGTTCGGTGGTCACCCAGGGAACGCATATTAAATCCGGTGAAGTTTGGGCAGGCGCCCCGGCACGGAAAATCAAAGATATGTCGGCAGAATTATTGGAAGGTGAAGTCAACAGAATCGCTAACAATTATGTGAAATATTCTTCCTGGTATAAAGAAGTTGTTCTTTAATAACCATAACAGGGAAGTTGATTATTCAGCTTCCTTTTCTTTTTCTGAATGGTTTCCAGTCAAAACAGCTTTTCCGTTTTCGCAGCGAATTTCCGCAGGAGGAAGAACCATTACGCAATCTGACATGAGGCCATATTTGAGATTGAAAGCACTTTGCATCGAAGTGAATTGGGTTACTTTCGGTAAAATTTGATCTTCCAGTTTAACGGGATAAGCGATATAAGAACTTGGTCCACCACACGCTTTCGAACCAATGGCAGTAAATTTCCAATCTTTTGCATCCGCACATTTTTCAGTGCTGATCAGGGAATCTATTTCTTTGATGAGGTTTTTCATTTCAATCTGGTCTGCCTGCTGTGAAAAATGATCTTCCGGTTTCAGCGCAATATCTTTAGGCAAGGTCTCCACGTCTGTCACTCTTTTTTTGGACGAGCATGAGACTAAGGATAAAAGTGAAATGGTAATAATCAATAGATGTTTCATTGTAAATGTTTTTTTTCTGCTTTACAAAAATACAGTCTTTTTTGCAATGTTAAAGGAGCAGTGGGATTATCGGAGTTCAAATGTATTAAAATTCAATTTTTTCCTCTTAAAAAGGCTTTTTTTTATGGTATTCAATTTGTCATTTTTAAATGAAATTCGTGTATTAGTGGCTAAAAACCAGATGCACCGATTTCCACTATGGTAATTGCATTCAATTTTCTTAAATTTGACCGATGGACGAATCTCTCTTTAATTTAGCCGAACATACGAACCGCAGTATTTTTTTAACAGGGAAAGCCGGGACGGGAAAAACGACTTTTCTGAACGAGTTTGTAAAGAAAACCAAGAAGAAACACATTGTCGTAGCGCCAACCGGGATCGCTGCGATCAATGCTGGTGGCGTTACGATTCACTCCATGTTCGGACTTCCATTGAGAACTTTTATTCCGACGACCGACCGGATCGACAGCAATTTGGGAAACAATATTTCCGATTTGATGCAGCATTTCAAATACCGAAAAGACAAACTCAAATTGTTGCGCGAAATAGAAATTATCATCATTGATGAGGTTTCCATGCTGCGTGCCGATGTTTTGGATATGATGGATTTTTCGCTGAGATTCGTTCGCAGGAATCAGCAGAAATTCGGGGGCGTTCAGATGTTGTTTATTGGCGATCTGTACCAGCTTCCGCCGGTGGTTCGCGATGAACATTTTTTAGGCAAGTATTATAAATCGCCTTTTTTCTTCGAAAGTTATGCCTTGAAGGAAATGCCTTTAATCACCATCGAACTGACGACCGTTTACCGGCAGACCGACGAAAAGTTTTTGGATATTCTGAATGATATCCGCGATGGGGCAGTGGGTGATATCGATTTCGAAACATTGAATGAAAGATATGTTCCCGATTTCGAACCGACCGATGAACCTTACGTTTATCTGACTTCACACAACAGAATGGCCGACGAAATCAACCAGAAAAAACTGACCGAACTGAAAGGAAAACCTTTTATATACCGTGCAGATATTATTGGGAATTTTAATGAAAATCAATATCCCAACGAAGAAGAACTGCAGTTGAAAGTAGGTGCCCAGGTCATGTTTATCCGAAACGATGCGAGCGGTGAAAAAAGATATTTCAACGGAAAACTCGCCGAAGTAATGGGTTTGGATGAGAAAGAAATTACCGTGCTTATCGATGGTGACAATGAAGTTTTTAAGATAAAAAAAGAAACCTGGGAACAGAAAAGATATGGTTTGGATGCCGATAAAAATATTACGGAAGATGTGTTGGGGAGTTTCCAGCAATATCCGATTCGCCTTGCCTGGGCCGTGACCATTCATAAATCGCAAGGTTTAACTTTTGACCGTTTGATTATCGATGCCGGAAAATCTTTCGCTTCCGGACAGGTTTATGTAGCGCTTTCGCGGTGCCGGACTTTAGAGGGAATTGTGTTAAAGTCTAAAATCACACCGAATGTTATTTTCGCCGACCGCAGGGTTTCGAAGTTTCAGGATGAAACGAACGCCAATGAAAAAGTTGAAGAGATTCTTCAGGCTGAAAAATATGATTACAGCATCAAAAAAGTGATCAGCAGTTTAGACTGTTTGTGGTTCAAACATTCCCTGGAGAAATGGTTTCAAACCACCAAAACCAGCAAAGCACTTGATAAAAACAAAGCCACTTTTTTGTACCAAAGCATTAAACCGAAGATTGAAAACTTTGGGAACGTTTACCAGAAGTTTGAGAAAATAATGGTTCAGAAAACCCATAAATTCATCAATGGTGATGAGGAATGGAGCGAAATAGAAACCAAAGCAAAAGGAGCGGTGAATTTCTTTTTTACGAAAGTAAATATAGAAGTTTTTCAGCCGTTGCTCGATTTTTATTCTGACAACAAAGGAACCAAAGGGCTCAAAGAATACAACGAAGATTTTCGGGTTGTTCTGGATGATTTGGAAGATTATCTGAATGATCTGAAAAAAGTGTATTTATTGCAAGCGCCCCTTTTCAATACCGAAAATAATATCACCATTTCAACGAAAGTTGCCAAAATCCCTTCTCATATCCTGACCTTCCAGTTATTTGAAGAAGGCAAAACCATTCCTGAAATCGCCAAAGAAAGAGGGTTGGTCACCGAAACTATTTTCGGTCATCTGGCCAAATTCGCCGAGCAGGGATTATTGGATTTATCCAGAATTTTTGATAAAGATAAAATCAAAACTTTTGAAAAGGAGTTCAGGAACAATTCCTACGAAACCTTAAACGATTGGAAAAAAGCATTGCCGAACGATTTTGAATTCAATGAAATCCGTTTGCTGCTGAATCACTTTACCCACAAGAAATCTAAGTAAGAAGTTAAACCACAAAAGTCACAAAAGTTTTATTGTTACTCAAGAAAATATAATTCTTCTGAAAAGTTTACAAAATTTTCAATGAATTTTATAGTGATTTTCACCATTAACATTTAATGAAGAAATTAAGTTCATTTAGAATTCCTTCGCACAAATCTTCATGCACTTTTCAGCAGCTTAAAAACTTCAACACAAGTTTGTGACTGTGTGGTTGAAAAAATAATTTACAGCAACTTTTGCGAACTTTTGAAAGCCTTATTAAAATATAACTTTTGCGCCTTTTGCGGTTAAAAAAAATGAAAATTCGCAGCAGAAATTGAACCATTAAGATATTAAGAATAATTAAGAGAACACTCCTTTTAGCGGTCAATTCTTAATCTTCTTTAATACCTTAATGTTTAAAAAATTTCATTCAATTCTTCAAGCTACTTTTAATAAAAATTTTTAAACTTACAATAATCTCAATTCCTGAAATCCGTGAGCTTACTTTTTATCTTTTAATCACGATTTTCTTTACCGGTTCCTGCGGTTTTCTGTTCTGATATTTTTTAATCCAATTATAAAAAATCAGAAAGCCGAAAACGAAAATAGAAAGCCGTGATAATAAATCTCCCGTTCGGGTATAAAAAGTCTGGTGATCATACAGATCAATTTTCGCAAAAAGAGCTGTTTTGTCGCCATAAAAGGTATCGGCCACCACATCGCCTTTCACATCAATATGCGCAGAAATCCCGCTGTTGGCGGATCTTGTAATTTCACGTCGGGTTTCTATCGCGCGCATTTTGGCATAAGCCAGAAGTTGTTTGTGACCCTGCGTAACGCCCCACCAGGAGTCGTTCGTCATAATTCCTAAAAAGTTCGCGCCTTTTTTAACGTAATCAGTAACGAATTCGCCGTAAATACTTTCGTAGCAAATAATCGGCGCCAATTTTCCTTTGTTAAAAGGATTGCCGAACACCTTTCTTTCTTCATCAATTCCCAGGGAAGCAGTTGTTCCGCCCAGATCCAGCATCGCATTTCCGAGAATGGGTTTCAGTACATTGATGTAAGGGAAAATCTCTACTCCCGGCACGAGTTTACCTTTGTGATAAACTTCTATTTTTTGGTTAGGGATAATTTGAATGGCAGAATTATAACTGTCCACGTACATTCCCTGGGAAGTCTGGTACGCGGTTTTCGATCTGTGATTTTCATCGGTATAAAAACGGTGGGAAGAAATTCCCGTGGCAAAAACAGATTTCGGATGTTCCGTTAAAAATTCTTTCGTTTTATTTAAAAGTTCGCTGTGTTCAAAACCCGTTTCCGAAATTGAACCAAAACCGGGAAGTGAAGTTTCGGGACCGATATAATAATCGATTTGTCCCTTCGAATTTTCTTCGGCTAAAGTCAGTAAATCATTTAAAATGGTTAAGCTGTCCTTTGAATATTTTTCGGTGTAGGGATTTAAGTCCGGCTGCAGCATTAAAACATTGACCGACCCGATGGGTTTCAAATCAAAGTTTTGGTATTTCACCACTGAAATTATCATGGGCAAAGCAATTCCTGCAACAAGAATGGAGGAGTTGATGATTAAGGATTTTCTTTTTCTGCCGGCTTCCCAAATCCGCAATGTGTAGAAAGCAAAAACATTCACCAGCAAGATCCAGAAACTTCCGCCCGTTGCCCCAAAGGTGTCATACCACTGAATCAGCTGCGGGTAATCGGCAAATGCGTTTCCTAAATTCAACCACGGCCAGGTAAATTCCCAGCTCAAATGGATTTTTTCCCAAACCATCCACACGGCAACGAAGAATGTCAGTCCGAAATAAGTTCCCTGCGCGTTTTTATACCAATGATAACATTGAAAAATAAAGGAATAAAAGAGAGAATTCAATAAAACCGGTACCACAACGGCTAATAGGGAATTGGTGCCGTCCGGATTTTTCGCTCCGTATAACCAACCGGTGGTGACGATATTCCAAATCACAAAACAGAGGAAAGTCAGTCCGAAAATGGTCCCGCCTTTTCTTTTGATTTCTGAAAATTTTGAAATGTCGTGTTCCATTATTAAAAGAGGAACGAGCGCAAAAAATATAAAAAAAGGAATGCCGTAAGTGGGCCATGAAATACTCAGCAGAACCGCCGAGAGTAAGGACAAAATAATATATTTCATAAGTTGTTTAAAACGAATTTAGTCTTCAAAGATAAGGATTTCTGCTTCCGCATTGAAAAGTAATCTTTTTGCCACGGATGCATGGGTTTTTTACTGTTTGGAGAAAATAGTCGTGCATTCGTGGCTTTAATCATTTTTGCCACGGATGCACGAATTTTTTTACTGTTTTGAGGAATGAAATTATTCGTAAAGGTCCATTTTGTTTAACTGGAAATTAAAATGATTTGAGAAAACATTCGTGCATTCGTGGCTTTTATTTTTGCGATGAATAAACGGGTTTATTTTGATATAATTTATTCGTGCATTCGTGGCTTTAATCATTTTTGCCACGGATGCACGAATTTTTTTACTGTTTTGAGGAATGAAATTATTCGTAAAGGTCCATTTTGTTTAACTGGAAATTAAAATGATTTGAGAAAACATTCGTGCATTCGTGGCTTTTATTTTTGCGATGAATACACGGGTTTATTTTGATGTAATTTATTCGTGCATTCGTGGCTGATGTCCTTTAAAGCTAAAACTGATTTTCGATCTCCACGCTTACGCCGTGCATTTCGCCCGTCATTGGCGGATTGGTTTTGGTGATTTTAATTTTAATAAAAGAAATCTGCGGAAAGGCCAGTTTTACATTTTTCAGAATTCTGCCCGCCACATGTTCCATCAAATTCGAAGGGATTTTCATTTCCTGATGAATAATATCGTTGATGGCTGCGTAATTGATGGTGTCGTTTAAATCATCCGTTCCTACGGCTTTCCACAAATCGGCCTGAACTTCTACATTCAAAAGATAATAGGTTCCGATGAGCGTTTCTTCGGCAAGCACGCCGTGATAAGCGTAGATTTTCAGATTTTCTATAATTATTTTTGAAGTCATTTTTTTTAAATTTATTGTAACGCAAAAGACGCCAAGATTTATTAAACGAACTAAAGTCCCTTCCTATTGATGAATTCTAAATTGTAATGATGAAAGAATTTTCTATACTGTGACTTAATAAGTTGCCCCTGTTTCTCATTATCACTTATCCCATCACCGAATCACCACATCATCACATCATCCCATCACTTAATCGTCGTCGATAATTCAAGCATCGCTTCAATCGGTTTCAAAGCTTTCAGGCGCAATTCTTCATCCATGGTGATTTCCGGCAATTCGTATTTCATGCAGAGATAGAGTTTTTCCAGCGTATTTCTTTTCATGTAAAAACATTCCGAGCAGTTGCAGCTTTCATCGAAAACCAAGGCCGGCATTAGTTTTTTATGCGGAGCGCGTTTTTGCATTTCGTGAAGAATTCCCTCTTCGGTGGCTACGATGAATTCCTGCGCATCGTCTTTTTCCACAAAATTTAAGAGCGCAGAAGTAGAACCGACGAAATGAGCCAGATCTAAAACAGGCGTTTCACTTTCCGGATGCGCGATGAGTTTTGCGTGAGGATGATCGGCCATTTGTTGGGCGATTCTCTCCATGGAAAAGGCTTCGTGAACGATACAGCTTCCGTCCCAGAGAATCATGTCGCGGCCGGTTTTCTTCATTAAATATTTCCCCAAATTTTTGTCCGGCGCGAAAATAACCGGTCGGTCTTCCGGTAAAGAACGGATGATGGTTTCGGCGTTGGAGCTGGTAACGATGATGTCTGATTCTGCTTTGGTTTCGGCGTTGCAGTTGATGTAAGTTGCAATTAAAGCGTTCGGGTGTTTTGCCCGCATAGCCCGCAATCCTTCGCCGCTGCAACCGTCTGCAAGCGAACAGCCAGCCTGCGTATCGGGAAGGACGACTTTCTTTGTAGGATTCAGGATTTTAGCTGCTTCTGCCATAAAATGAACGCCACAAAAAGCAATCATATCGGCATCGGTATCTTTCGCCGCACGTGCCAACTGGAGGGAATCGCCCAAATAATCTGCAATGTCCTGTATGGCTGCAGGTTGGTAATAATGCGCCAAAATCACGGCGTTTTTTTCTTTTTTAAGATCTAAAATGGCTTTTACCAAATCTTCACCCTGCGGAATGATTAAGTCTTTAATATTTAAAAAACCTCTTACGGGAAGGTTGGCTTTTGCGGTGTCTAAATTTTCTGTGCTCATGCGAAATTCTGTTTAAGTATGGTGTTTCTTAAAATTAATAGGCGGGATTAAATTCGATTTTCAAACCCAATGCCTCGATTATTTTATAAAAAGTTGAAACTTTAGGTTCTGTTTTGCCATTTTCAATTCTTGAAATATAAGATTTGTCGGCACCAATTTTGTCTGCCAATTGTTCCTGGGTCATGTTAGCGTTTTTTCTGGCTTGCTCAATAATTTGCCCGGTATAGAAAGCCATTGCTTTCTCCTGGAATTTTTTGCGCTCTTTAGTTCCGTATTCGCCATGTTTCTCGGCAAGAACTTTACTGTAGCTTCTAATTTTCGGTTCTTTTGTGTTCATAATATTGAGCCATTATTTTTAAAGCTTTCTCTACCTCTTTTTTTGGAGTTTTCTGAGATTTTTTCTGAAATCCATTGAAGAGAACAACTAATTTTCCCTCATCAAAACAAAAGAAAACTCTGTAAATATTGCTTTGATATTCGATTCTAATCTCGAATAAACCATTTTCAATATGTTTCACAAATTTTTCTGAAATCCTTTCCTGAGTTTCAATGATATCAAAAATATATTCTATTTTTTCAACAACTTTCGGATGAAGTTTCTTTATAAAATCATCAAAATAATGACCGAAAGTTATGATTTCTCTAATCATCGCAAAGTTACTAAAAGTTGTATAATTGTGCAACTTGTTTCGAGCGGGCAATTGCAGTCAAATTTTCAATAATGTCTGCTCCAAACCTGAATACAAATCTATTGTTTAATGCTTAAAAACATTTAGGATTGGGATGTATAAATGTATAATTAAAATCTTGAATCAAATGCTGGGACGAAATAATCCGTTGCGGTAGCATTCCTGTTTTATCGCTGTTGCTTTTATTTTCCAAATTCAGAACCTCTCCTATTGACGGATGTTCCGGAGCAACGACATTGTAAGTTTCTGCTTTTATTTCAGAATGAATCAGTTGTTCTGCGATCGCTACAATATCTTCGTAATGAATATAATTGGTGGGTTTATCAGGGTTTTCCGGCAATCTGTTTTTAAAGAAATTTTGGAGCGACCGTTCGTTACCCATTAATCCGCCAAACCGCAAAATAGTGGTTTGCGGATATTTCTTTCGGACTATATTTTCTGAAGTGAGAATATCGGTTCTTAAATTCTCGGTATCGTTTTCAGTGAAAGTTTTCTCTTCCTGCGGATAAATTCCGGTAGAGCTGAAAAAGATGGTTTTTGAAAATTGCTCATCGAGTTTTTCAAAACCCCGATGCCAGTCATTTCTCGAAACCGGCATGCTGAAAACCGCAATGTCGACCTCGTTTAAAAAATCAAAATCTACCGTTGAGCGAAAGTCGAGCAGATGAACTTCTACCGCCACTTTCTTCAGCGGAATTATTTTATCAGGTGTCGTGGTTGTGGCGATGACATGATGCTTTTGATCAGTCCAGTATCTGGCTAATTTTTCTCCAACCCAGCCGCAGCCGATAATGGCGATTCTCATGATTTCAAAAACTGCGTTATTAAATTATCGATTTCAATTTTAGCCACTTCCAACTGATCGTTGATTACAATTTTGTCAAATTCATTTTTAAAAGAGATTTCTTCTGTTGCTTTTGCAACACGCAGGTGAATGGTTTCCAGGTCGTCGGTTCCTCTTGCAATCAATCTTAATTCCAAAGCGGCTACCGAAGGCGGCATAATGAAAATAGACAATGCTTTGTCGCCGAAATATTTTTTCAAGGCAATTCCGCCCTGCACATCCACATCGAAAATAACGGCCTTTCCGCTGGCCCAGATGCGTTCGACTTCTGATTTCAAAGTCCCGTAATATTTGTCGGTATATACTTCTTCAAACTCCACGAAATCCCCCTCAGCAATCTTCTGACGAAATTCTTCAGGAGTGATAAAATGATAATCGATACCTTGCTGTTCTTCGCCTCTCGGATTTCTGGTCGTACAGGAAATTGAAAATGCCAGTTCCGAAAAATGTTCGAGACAGTGTTTTACAAGAGTGGTTTTTCCACTTCCGGAGGGTGCGGAGAATATGATTACTTTGTTCATTGGTTTTTTAATTTTTGAGAAGACGGATAGATGATAGACGGATAGATAATAGATGATAGACTGTTAGATAATAGATGATAGACTGATAGATGATTATGCATCTCCGATTTTGGTCATGATTTTAATTTTTTAACGCAAAGTAATATAATGTTTTTATTTATAAATGCCCTGTTTTTAGCTTTTTTTAAGTTCGAAAAGGGGCATTTGACTTCGTCGAATCTTTGTTGTCTCCACTTACTAAAGTTCGTAAAGATTTTACAATTACTTCTAATTACGGCAATCAATGCTGTGGTCTTTCATCTATCCGTCTATCGTCTATTATCTATCCGTCTATTATCTAATATCTTCTAGTCTATTATCTTTTAGTCTACAATACGTTAAGCGTCTGTTCCTTTATTTTTTCCAGATCATCTTTCATCATGACCACGAGTTTTTGAATTTCTGCGTGGTTGGCTTTGGAGCCGAGGGTATTGATTTCTCTGCCGATTTCCTGAGAAATAAACCCGAGTTTTTTGCCGTTGCAGCTTTCTTCAATCATTACTTCCAGATAATATTTTAAATGTTGGGTAAGCCGGACTTTTTCTTCAGCGATATCCAGTTTTTCAGTATAATAAGCCATTTCCTGATAGAAACGGGTTTCGTCGATCTGATCAAATTCGTTGAGTGATTTTCGGTAGCGTTCTTTTACCGCATCCATTCTCACTTCTTCGTAAGGTTTTATCTGATGGAGGCAGTTCTCAATTTTGTTGATATTCCGGTGCAGTTCTTCCTGTAGAATTTCACCTTCTATCCGTCGGAAATTGTCAAATTTCGTTAAAGCTTCTTCTAATAACTCGATTAAAAAAATCCATTCGTCATCATTGAGTTCGTCGCTTTTGGAAGAAATGGCTTCCGGCATTCTCACCGCCATTTTCAGATATTCGAAATCGGGACCGTCTCCGGCCACTTTTTTCAGTTCCTGCATATACGCCTGTACCAGATCGTGATTTATATTCACATCACTGGCGTTATTGAGGGATTCGATATTCACGTAGCAATCAACTTTCCCGCGGAGAACCCGGTCGTTGAGTATTTTGCGCATTTCGAATTCTTTCTCTTTATATCTTAATGGGATTTTGATGTTTAAATCAAAAGATTTGCTATTGAGGGATTTAATGTCGACGGTTATTTTTTTACCTTCGAAAACTCCTTCGCTTCTGCCGAAGCCGGTCATGGATAAAATCATGTATTTGCTTTATCTTACAAAGATAATTATTTCAAATCTTTTAAACTTAAAAAAGAAAGATCAAAGCCTTTTTAAATCTTAAAATGAATAAATGCTGTGCCGCAGGTTAAAATAAGTGTTTCCAAAACCATCTTTATGAAAAAGCCCACACAGATTCCGCAGATTCCCAGTTTAGTCAAGCTACCCAATATATTCATTACCCATTACTTATTACCCATTAAAACATGAATCAACTTATTAAATTTTGACGGCTCTGAAATTTTCGATAATGACAGAAAAGATTATTTTATATATTTGCACTTAATAAAAGATTTATAAATATGCTTAAATCGTTCTTCCATTGGAAAGTCCTGGTCAATATACTTCTAGCGGCTGCCATCTTCGTAGGGGCAGTTTGGCTGACATTTCGTTGGTTAGAAATTCATACGAACCACGGAAAAGAAATCGCAGTACCCAATGTGATGAATAAATCGGTGCATGAAGCCATTAAAATTTTAGATGATTCAGGCTTGGGATACGAAGTCGACAGTTTTAAATACGACCCCAAATTCAAACCTTTTCAGGTTTTACAAATTTATCCTTCACCGGGTTCCCGGGTGAAAGACGGCAGAACGATCGTACTGAAAGTGAATCCGAGAACCTATGCACAGGTTTCAGTACCGGATATTTTAGACCGTTACAAGGGCTTGGCATTCAGGCAACTGGAGCAGGTCGGGTTGAAAATAGGCGATACCATCTATGAGCCGAGTATCCAGCGTGATGCTGTTTTGAGAATGCTCTACAATGGGGCGGTTTTGAAGCCTGGTGCCCTGTTACCGAGATTCACAACGATTGATCTGGTCATAGGTGCGGGGCCAAAAAGAAATATCAGCGTGCCGAATCTGGTGGGTTTAACCGTACAGGAAGCGAAATTAATTATTGCGCAAAATTTATTCGAAATAGGATTAATCGAATATGAAGATGGCGGTGGCGATGAATCAGATATTGTGTACTACCAGGATCCGGCAGCATTTGATGTGAGGGATCAGGGAATGCAGATTGATCTTTGGGCCAGTAAAAAAACGCCGGCGGAAATGCGCGGAAAAATCTCACAGTTGAATTCCATGTATCGAATTAAAGACAACTACGAGCCTCGGAATTACGAAGAAACCCCTGTTTATAATGAACCTGTCCCCAACCGGAGTGAACCCCCTTTAGAGGAAACGCCAAAAGTGGTTGTGCCAAAAGTAGAAACTCCAAAGCAGGAAGTGAAAAAGCAGGAAATACCAAAAACAGCGGCGGAGCAAAAACCAAAAGCCACTGAAGCGAAACCGAAAACCGCTACAACTCAGGCACCGGCAAAGGCAACTCCTGCAAAAACAGAAGAAAAGCCCAAAGTTAAAAAGGTGATTGTTGAATAGTTTTTTAATACATCTCTCACTAAAGCTTCAACCGAAAATGTTGGAGCTTTATTTTTCAAAAATACAATGACAGAAGACAACGAAAATTTCGCGGAAGAAGATTTTCTGACTCAGGACTCCAACGAAACTGAATCGGAAGGTCTCTTTGAACATCTTTCCCTCACCGTTGATAAAGGCCAGGAATCGGTACGGATCGATAAATTTCTGGTGAATTTCCGGCAAAATTCTTCAAGAAATAAAATCTCGCAAACCTGCCGTGCGGGGAACGTCGTGGTCAATGGTTCGCCGGTTAAGCAGAATTACCGCGTAAAACCCGGGGATGAAATTTCCGTCCTGCTTACCAAGCCGCCACGGGAAAATATCATCATTCCACAAGATATTCCCATTAATATCGTTTATGAAGATGACGATGTGGTCGTGGTAGATAAAGCAGCAGGAATGGTGGTGCATCCCGGTCATGGGAATTATGACGGAACTTTGATCAATGCGCTGGCTTTTCATTTTGAAAAAAACGGGATAAAATCAGATCTGGACCGCGTTGGGTTGGTGCACCGGATTGATAAAGACACCTCAGGCCTTTTAGTCATTGCCAAAAATGAATATGCCCTGAGTTTTCTTGCCAAACAGTTCTTTGACCGTACGACCAAAAGATTATACTGGGCGTTTGTCTGGGGGAATATGGAAGAAGAGCAGGGAACGATTCGTGGAAACATCGGCAGGCATCTGAAAAACAGAATGCAGATGGCCGTTTTCGAAGACGGAACTTTGGGGAAACACGCTGTTACTCATTATAAAGTCATCGAGCGTTTCCGGTACATCACCTGGGTAGAATGTAAACTGGAAACCGGCAGAACCCATCAGATTAGGGCGCATTTCAAACATATCGGGCACACTCTTTTCAATGATGAAAGATATGAAGGAAATCAGATTTTAAAAGGAATCAATATGCCGAAGTACAAACAGTTTGTGAAAAATGTGTTCGAAATTTTGCCCCGTCACGCCCTTCATGCCCACACGCTTGGATTTATCCATCCGACGACCGGGAAAGAAATGTATTTTGAAAGTAGAATGCCGAAAGATATGGACGATGCCCTGAATAAATGGAGAAAATATTTAGAATCTTAGATTCAGTAAAACTTTTTATCTTTGCTAAAATTCACGCAACTCTTATTATGAGAAAAATATATACGTTATTTTTCGTGGTGGTCTTTCTCGGAAGCTACAAAAGCCAGGAAACATTGCCATTTTATCAACAGTATCTGCTTGGCGGCGATTTTCTTTTTAATCCCGCGCTCTATGGTAGTACCGATGATGTTGTATTGAATTTAAACTACCAGAAGCAGTTTTCGAATTTCGATCAGTCGCCCAATGTACAGTCGATCGGGATGCACGCCAACGTAATTGACAGATTGGGAGCCGGATTGTCTTTTTTCAGAGATCAAAACGGGCCGATTTCTTCCAACGGTATTTCGGCAGGTGCTGCTTATTTTATTCCTATTGATGATGATGGCGAGCGAAAAAACCAATTCTCTTTTGGGACGAATGTGAATTTCTATAATATGAATATCGACTTGGGCATGCTGAATCCACAGGATCCCGGCGACCCGGTTTTAAGTTCAAATTCCCTCTTTCTGGTCTATGCCAATCTTGGGATGGCGCTCAATTACCGTAATTTTTTCGCAGGAGTTTCTGTGAACGATATCGCTTTAAGCAATGATATTCCTATTGTGAACGGTATTGAACCGGAACCGACCAAGGTTCTGATCCACACGGGTTATGACTGGTATGTGACCGATGAGTTTTATGTAACACCGTCTGTTTTGGCGAACTTTAATACCAATTCATCTAAACTGGTGGATCTCAATGTGATGGGAACCGTTAACGGAGACGAAAACTCCTTTTCAGCCGGGGTGAGTTTTAGAACAGCAATCAATAAATTCGGTAATCAAAGTTTAGGATTTTCTCCGGTTATCAAAGGAACGGTGAATAATTTCTTTTTCGGTGCCACTTATAATTTCGGACTGTCTGATATTCAACAGTATGCCGGCAGCAGTTTCATGCTGAGTATCGGTTATAAATTAGAAAATTTCATCAATACGAGAGGGTACCGGTATTAATTATTAAATGCTTTTTGTTTAATTTTTTTTATAATCACTAATTATAATGATTATTCAAGAATTAGAAGAAAGATTTTTTATTGTATGCTATATGCTTGATCATAATGAATTCTATTTTTTTTAGCAATTATAGAATATTTTGACAATGATTATTATGGATATGAACATTATAATTTCATTAGTTATAAGTATGCCTTTAGCATTAATACTTACTGCCAAAAGACTTCTTGCCATATATAAGCCAAATAAGAGTAATAAATAATCTAAAAGCCAACTCCTAAAAGTGTTGGCTTTGTTATTTATAAATTAGGATATTTCTGCGGATCTTGGTTGGTGTTAAAAACAGAATAAATGTAAACCAATTTTTCCTCTTCGTCAATCGTGAAAAATAGGATATAAGGAAACGGTTTAAAAGGAATCGCTCTCAAGTTTTTATATCGAAATTGGAAGAAAGGATTTATTTCCAAAGATTGATAAGCCAGTTCTAATTGTTCATCAAAAGATTTCATTACCGAATAAGAAATCTCTGAATAATATTCATAGGCTTGATCTATTTCTTCCTGAGCACGATTAAGAATAACGAGATTATAACCCATGTTTTTGACGCAGTTTATCCAAAGCTTTTCTTGCAGGAATAAAATCTTTTTTATCGGATTTTATTCTTTCATCAAGGTTTTTTTTCTGCAGATCCGAAAGTTGAAAAAGGTCTGAATTATCATTTATTTGATATTTTTTTTCCAATTTTTTCCAGTCTTCAATTGGGATAAAAACACCAGTTGGGTTTCCTTGTGAATCATTGATGTATTGTAAATTCATGGTATTCCAATTAAAAGATTAATGAGTTTTCTACTTTAAAAAAATAAATTTAAGTAGAAAAATTGTAGAGTACAAATTTAATGCATTATAAATTTAAAACAATGAAAAGAAAAAATAGATATTCAACTGAATAATTTTTACCTTTGAAAATTAAGTAAATTACAGAAATTTTTCACTTCTTAACCTTGGCTCTTTTCACTTTTTCCCTGGCTCTTATTTAAAATGATTTACCTCCATATCCCTTTCTGCAAACAAAAATGCAGTTACTGCAACTTTCATTTTTCCACTTCTTTACAATATAAAGAGGAGATGATTTCTGCGATAAAAAAAGAAATTTCTTTAAGAAAAAATGAGTTGGAAACCCAGGATTTAAAATCCCTTTATTTCGGTGGCGGAACTCCTTCCATTCTTAATGCAGATGAACTTCAGTCGATTATTGATGAGGTCTTAAAACATTTCTCTTTTGATTCCAATATTGAAATTACCCTGGAAGCCAATCCCGATGATTTGGATAAAAACTTTCTTAAAGAATTATCAAAAACACCTTTTAACCGTTTGTCAATCGGGACCCAAAGTTTTTTTAATGAAGATTTGAAATTAATGAACCGCGCGCACAATGCAGGCGAAGCTGAAAGTTCAATTAAAAGAGCGCAGGATTTTGGTTTTGAAAACATCAGCATCGATTTAATCTACGGTTCGCCGACTTCAAGTTTCGAAATATGGAAACAGAATCTCGATAAAACTATTGAACTTCAGGTGCCGCACATTTCTTCTTATGCACTGACGGTTGAACCGAAAACAATGTTGAATGCCTGGATCTCTCAGGGAAAAATCGCCGCTCCAAAAGAAGCGGAGCAACATGAGGAGTTTTTCTACATGACCGATTTTCTGAAAGATCACGGTTTCGATCATTACGAAATATCCAATTTCGGAAAGCCCGGTTTTCATTCCAGACACAATTCTGCCTACTGGAAATACCGGGAATATCTGGGCATCGGCCCTTCCGCACATTCCTATAACGGGCGAAACGAAAGAAGCTGGAATATTGCCAATAATAAGCTGTATATCAATTCTTTAAATAAAAATATCTTGCCCAGAGAAACGGAACTGCTCTCCGAAAAAGACCAGTTCAACGAAATGTTGATGATTGGGTTGCGAACAACCTGGGGCGTAGATTTGTCTGCCTTAAATGAAAAATTCAGTGCCGAACTTTTGGAGTATTTTCAAAACCAAATCAAATCCAAACTCGATGATGGACTGCTGATGATTGAAAATAACCATCTTATTATTCCTGAAAAGCATTGGTTCCTGGCAGATGGAATTGCTGCTGATCTGTTTATGGTGTAGGGAGTTGCGAGGTACGGGTTGCGGGTTCGTGGTGCCGGTTCGAGGTTCGAGGAGTTTTTTTGAACACTAATGGTACAAATGGTTTCACTAAGAGCATCATTTTGTTTGTCGTAAATGCTTTTAAAGAAATTCACCATTCACCCATATTCACCATTCACTTTACTTGCCTTCTTTTTACTTTTTACTTGGCTCTTTATTCGTATTTTTGCAGAAATTTCTTCCCCTTGAAAACGATAAAACCAGATTTCAGCCATCTTTCCGCCAACCAATCCATCGGGATTTTCGACTCCGGTGTGGGCGGATTAACCGTTGCCAAAGAAATTAAAAGATTACTTCCTCATGAAAATTTAATCTATTTCGGCGATACCAAACATCTTCCGTACGGTGAAAAATCCAGGGAAGCCATCGTGGGATATTGTACGAAAATCACCGAGTTTTTATTGGAGAAAAATTGTAAAGCCATTGTAATTGCCTGTAATTCTGCGACCGCAAATGCGTTAACAGAAGTGTTGGCATTGGTTAATAATCAAGTTCCGGTGATCGATGTGATCAATCCGGTTGCTGAAAAAGTATCCTACGAAATACACAATAATGTGGGGGTGATTGCAACCAAAGCAACGGTCAATTCAGGATTGTATAAAAAATCGATCCGCAAGCACAATAAGTTTATTAAAGTCGATGAACTGGCGACTCCGCTTTTGGTGCCCGCCATCGAGGAGGGTTTTCGGAATCATCCGATTACGCATTCTATTATTTATAATTACCTGAGCAACAGTAAATTGAAAAATATTGAAACCCTGATTTTAGGCTGTACCCATTATCCACTTTTGCTGAACGAAATCAAACAATATTACGGAAACCGCGTTCGGGTAATCGATTCACCGAGTATCGTGGCGAATCAGCTGAGAATTATTCTGGAAAAGCATCATTTGCTGAATGAAGAAAATCCAAAACCTACTTATCAGTTTTACCTTTCAGATATTACCAAAAACTTTGAGAAAATCTCTAAGAAATTCTTTGGTAAAACCATCGATCTGGAATTGAAAGTACTGTAAGAGTTGGTGCTGGTTTTATTATACTGAAAAAGATGCAGTTTTTTTAAAGGTGACTTGTATAAATACTGAAGATTTTTAACGCAAAGACGCAAAGATTTCACTTAACATTCTTCATGGAAATTACGGACGCAAAGGCGTTTCACTTAGCAAAGGCAAAACGTTTTATAACCAATTATAAAAGGAGGTCTGAGTTTCTTTAAACCACAAAAGGCGCAAAAGTTTAATTCTAAAAAGTCTTTCAAAAGGTGGCAAAAGCTTTTCTATAAAAAAATGCCACGAATACACGAATTCGTATGTTACCGATAACATTTATTCGTGCATTCTTCCAAGGGACAGCTTAATATTCTTAATTCCTTCATCGAATCTTAATGGTTCAATTGCTGCTGATGATTTTCAATTTCTCATAACCGCAAAAGACGCAAAAGTTTAATTCTAAAAAGTCTTTCAAAAGGTGGCAAAAGCTTTTCTATAAAAAATGCCACGAATACACGAATTTTTCTGTTACCGATAACATTTATTCGTGCATTCTTCCAAGGGACAGCTTAATATTCTTAATTCCTTCATCGAATCTTAATGGTTCAATTGCTGCTGATGATTTTCAATTTCTCATAACCGCAAAAGACGCAAAAGTTTAATTCTAAAAAGTCTTTCAAAAGGTGGCAAAAGCTTTTCTATAAAAAAAAATGCCACGAATACACGAATTTTTCTGTTACCGATAACATTTATTCGTGCATTCTTCCAAGGGACAGCTTAATATTCTTAATTCCTTCATCGAATCTTAATGGTTCAATTGCTGCTGATGATTTTCAATTTCTCATAACCGCAAAAGACGCAAAAGTTTAATTCTAAAAAGTCTTTCAAAAGGTGGCAAAAGCTTTTCTATAAAAAAAAATGCCACGAATACACGAATTTTTCTGTTACCGATAACATTTATTCGTGCATTCTTCCAAGGGACAGCTTAATATTCTTAATTCCTTCATCGAATCTTAATGGTTCAATTGCTGCTGATGATTTTCAATTTCTCATAACCGCAAAAGACGCAAAAGTTTAATTCTAAAAAGTCTTTCAAAAGGTGGCAAAAGCTTTTCTATAAAAAAAAATGCCACGAATACACGAATTCGTATGTTACCGATAACATTTATTCGTGCATTCTTCCAAGGGACAGCTTAATATTCTTAATTCCTTCATCGAATCTTAATGGTTCAATTGCTGCTGATGATTTTCAATTTCTCATAACCGCAAAAGACGCAAAAGTTTAATTCTAAAAAGTCTTTCAAAAGGTGGCAAAAGCTTTTCTAAAAAAAATGCCACGAATACACGAATTCGTATGTTACCGCTAACATTTATTCGTGCATTCGTGGCAATATGACTCTGAAAACAGCATTTCGTCTGTTATCTATCCGTCTATCATCTATCCGTCTATTCTATGCTCTCTCCATTTTCAGCCGTTTCTTCCGGTTGTGGTTCGTTGGGTTTTAGGAAAGAAAAACTTACGTTTCCATATTTTCTGGTGTCGGTAATATTCGGATGTTCCAGTTTTGTACGGCTTTGGTGTTCCAAAATAAAGACGCCGTTTTCCTTGAGGTAATTATTCTTCAATACCAGAGAAATGAGTTCCTGGTACTTTTCTACCTCCATTTCGAACGGCGGATCTGCAACCACGATATCGTAGGATTTGCGGTTTCTGTTTTTCTTTAAATACTCAAAAACGTCGCCCCGGATGGCATTCACCTGCGTGTTCATTTCAAGCTCTGTTGCGGTAGCATTGATGAAACCGGCATGGCGGGCATTCATCTCGATTGAAGTTACGTCTTTGCAGCCTCTGGAAGCGAATTCCAGTGAAATCGATCCGATTCCGGCAAAAAGATCAAGTACAGAAATCGAGGCGTAATCCAGTCGGAAACGGTTTTCGATAATACTGAACAGGGCTTCTTTGGCAAAATCGGTCGTCGGTCTTACATCGAAGTTTTTCGGAGCGGAAATTCTTTTGGCTTTCCATTGGCCACTTATTATTCTGTACATGGGTGTAGGTGCTGGATGTTTGGTGCTGGGGGTTTGGGGTGGATGCACAAGAAGTGCAATTTAAGTCAATTTATTTCTAAATGTATATCTATTGTTTTATTTTAACGCAAAGGCGCAAAGATTTTTGAAAAAATAGCTTTACAAAAATTACGGTCGCAAAGGCGTTTGACTTCGTCGAATCTTCGATTTCACTTGGCAAAGAAAATTTCAACATTTGCTTTTTTATCTTTTATTTACTTTAGATAAGTAAAGCTTTTGTGTCTTTTGTGGTTAAATAAGAGGAGTTTAAAATTTATTGACGATTCACTTTACTTGGCTCTTTTTACTTTTTCCTTGGCTCTTACTACATTTATCGTGCATTCAAAATAAAGTTTTTGTTCGGAATATTATCGTAAACGATTTTCAGGCTTTTCACAAACTTCTTTAATTCTGAAATAAATGTTTCATTTTCGGTCGTTTCGCCGTAAACAAAAAACTGGGTATCCGCAATTCCAAATCCGATTTTACTGATGGTAAACATAATGAAATAAAGAAAATCGACTTCCGAGTTCACATCCAGATTATTGTAAAGGATTATTTTTTTATGGTCCAAGGCGAAAAACTCACATTGCTGATGATACAGATTAATATGAATTTCCTTCTGGTTTTTGGCCGTTATCTGATTCAGAAACTGTTCGCCCGAAAAATTGAATTTCGCAGGGATGGCGGTGTTTTTTATTTTCTGATAGATAGATTTCGGGAAGGTATAATAAAACTGAACGCCGAATTTTTTATTTACCGAAAGCATTAATTCTTCCTGATCTTCATCCACAGGAGCGTTATAAGCAATCAGACCGTATCCCAAATCGTGTTCCTTAAAACCTTCCGGCATTAAGGTAAAATGATTCAAAGCAGAAATGACGGTGATTTCTTTATATTTTTTCAGCGCTAAAATCTCATCAATCTTTTGGCTGAGCGCGTTTTCAGGCGATTCTTCGGTTACAAAAAAAGAGTGCTCCTCAGAAACATTCCTGTTCCTGGAAATCTGGTATTGTACGCCGTCTTTGGTAAAAAGTAATTTGAGTTGTTCCATGCTTTACGAGCGCAAATTTATTAAAATTAATCGGCTTTTGAAATTTTCTTATTTTTGAAGAGTTATGAGCAAAGTCATGAGCCCGGGTGAAAGAGATTTGCTACTTTTACATAGGTTTTTAATAAAGGATCTGAGATTTCAAACCATCAGGATTTAACCGCAAAAGGGACAAAAGATCATTGCAGAAAAAGTTCTTCAAAAGAATGCCGAAAATGGAACCACTTTTAACAGGGCTTCTTTTGCAGACTATTGATTTACTTTTATTAAAATTAAACTTTTGCATCTTTTGCGGTGAAAAAATACAGCGATCTCAAGATTGAAACCAAATCCATTAAACGAATTTTTTAATCAATATTAAATAGTATGAAAAGAGTCTTATTGGTATTCTTGCTGTTAGTTTCAGTAAGTATTTTTGCCCAGAAAGTTCAGAACCAGACGGTTGACGCGGCTTGCGGAATGTGTCAGTTCAAAATCAAATCCGATAAAGGGTGCGCCATGGCCGTCAAAATTGATGGCAAAGTCTATCACGTCGAAGGTTTAGACAAAAAAACATACGGTGACGCTCACGCCGAAGACGGCTATTGCAAAATCATGAAAAAAGCGGTTGTCAGTGGGGAAGTTAAGAAAGGGAAGTTTTATGCAACCAGTTTTAAGTATGTAGAGTAGGGAGCTGCTGGGTGAGGGATGTTAGGTGTTTGATGTAGGATGTGCGGTGCAGGATGCAAGGTGCAAGGATGCAGACAATTGGTGCAGGAGGTTTGATGGTAATACTCAATCATCAATTCATAAAGTTATTCACGCATTCACTAAATTCACCAAATTCACTCATTGCGTGATGTAGGATGCAAGATGTTTATGATGGGTGCAGGATGCAAGGGTGCAAGGTGCAAGGATGCAGGCTGTAATGGGTAGTAGCGAATAGTTAATTTTGCGTCTATCGTCTATCGTCTATCGTCTATCGTCTATCGTCTATCGTCTATCGTCTATTGTCCAACATCCAAACATCCAAACATCCAAACATTCATCATCCATCATCCATCACCCAGCATCCAACTACCGAAAATACACCAATACGGTGCCCGATTGATGGTGAAGTATTTCTTTGTTCTGAAACTCCAGATGGGTTTGGCTTTCCAGCACGTCGTGGACCATTTGCTGCAAAATGCCGTCTCCGATTCCGTGGATAATCTCCAGTTTTTTCAGGTTGTTTTTCCGGCAGTAGTCGATGGTGGTCAGGAGTTTTTCTTTTTGAAGAAAGAGCCGGTCAAAGGAGTTGTAACCTGCGGGATTCTTTACCAGATGTTCGAAATGCAGATCCAGCACAAAAGGTTTCTTATCATGCTTTTTAGAAACGGGTTTTGACAGTTCTTTTTTCTGAACAGTTTTTATCTGTTCATAAATTTCCGCCTGCTGCAGGACGAGTTCCTCAGCATTGTATTCATACCGGAATCCGTGCTCATCTTCAATCGTCACTTTTTTTCCTTTGATGCTCATGATTTTCCCTTTCAGGTTGTCATCGATTACCGAAACGGGGTCGCCTGTTTTCATGTTTTTCCTTATTTTGCAAAATTAAGGAAATTGAAATAGAGAATCCCCAGAGAGGTGAAAATTTAATTTTGCTGAGAGCCTGTTTAAATTTCATCAAAATTAATTTCCCAAACCCTTACTTCGGCTTCGCTCAGCATAAAAAAGGGCGTAATTTTGATGAAATTTTCAGAGAATTTTTCCACCTTTTAGGGTTGGGAAAAAGAAAAATTCTTTGAAAATTTGATTTTTGAATAATTTTTAAACAGGCTCTGAAGGTTTTTCAAAAGATCAAAGGGGGTAGTTCAATTTCGGATGCCAATGGTAAATGATTTCTATTCTTAAATCCCGTATCAAAATTTAAAAGATTTGACCATTTTCTTTTCGCCTCCGGCTACGGTAAGTTATCCGGTATTCCAAAAGTTGAGGTTGGTTACATTAAAATACAGTTTCCGCGTAAATTTTTCTCTATCTAATTAAAACAGGAAACCCTGAGAATGGGTTTGTGCGCTGTGAGTTAAAGAAATTTCGAAGGCTAACTTGACTGTATTTTCTGGTCGGTGAGATAAGGTTTTTGCTTGTTTGTTACAGAAGAAAGAAATAATTTATACTTATTCATGTTAAATTAATACATTATTCATAATTAATGTGATAATATTCACTAAGTTTGACAACTAATTAAAAATTCAATATTTTATGAAAACAAATTTATTTTTGCGGCGACTGCTCTTATTGTGGGTATTCGCTTTTTCTGCCAGTGTCTGGGGGCAGACCTACTTTGACATGTCGAGTGCAGACTATTCCCAAAATTTTAATGGAATTACTACATTGCCAACAAATTTTAATACTGTAAGCGTATTAAATACAGGATCAATTCCAGCAGCAACTAAGACTACATCTTCATCAACAAATACACTTGCCGTAGTTGCTTCAGCAGCAGCAGTTGGTATAGATGCTTCAAGTTCTACAAAATTAGTTTTTCTTACTACTGGTGCAACTGACAATACTACATCTATTGCAACTGATTTGAATTTGAATTTCGCAAATAGAACAGCAGGAAATTTAAGTTTTGATGCTTCTACTATTTTTAATGGGACTGGAAATAGAGTGAGTTCTTTGAAAGTTTATTATTCACTTAATGGCACAACTTGGACGGAATTAACAGGAACTAATTTACCATACGTTGCAACAAATAATGTGGCAGGAAGTAGTGCAATTAATATAACATTGCCATCTGCTTTAAATAATGAAGCAAATGTAAAGTTTAGATTTTATTATCATAATGGAAGTGGAGGTTCAACGGGTAGTCGCCCTAGAATAGGGATTGATAATTTATCTGTAACTTCTACATCATTTAATACTACTGTCCCTAATTTGTCAATTTCAGGAAACTTAGGTCATGGTGCAACATGTGAAAATACAGAAGCAACTAATATTACATACACGATTACTAATAATGGTACTTTAGCGGATGGAATTACAGTAACATCATCTGATCCTCAGTTTGTAGTGAGCGATATATCCTCAACCTCAATTCCTGCTAATGGAACAGCAACGTTTAAAGTGACTTTTACTCCTACATCAGCAGGGGATAAGAGTTCAACAATAACAGTGACGAGTACAACAGCAGGCAGTAATACCGCAACTTATGGATTAACTGGGAAAGGATTAAATACCCCACCAACAGTTACTACCCCTACCAGTACAGCAATAACTGCAAGTACAGCAACTTTAGGTGGAAACATTACCATTCAAGGATGTTCTCCAATTACAGAAAGAGGAATCTATTACAGCACAACTAATAATTTTGCAGAGGGTACTGGAACTAAACTTTCTGAAGAAGGATCTTTTACTACTGGTGTATTTACTGTAAATGCTAGTGGGTTAAATTCTAGTACAACTTATTATTATAAAGCATTCGCTACCTCAGAAAGTGGTACTGCTTATAGTACGCAAGGGACTTTTATAACAACTGCAATTGCTGCAACTGTAGCAACTGCTGCAACTGATATTGCCGAAACAGGTTTTACAGCAAATTGGGAAGCGGTTGCTGGTGCGACCGGATACGAACTTGATGTTTTTAATAAAGTCATCGGGATCTCTCCTAATTTAGTAGTTAATCCAGGATTTGAAAGTTCAAACCTAAATGATTGGAGTTTTGAATCAGGTATGAATCAAGTAATTTCAACTTCTCAAGTGAAAACAGGTACATCTTCGTTGTATTCAACAGTTTTAGCCACTAAAAATTTAAGTCAGGCAATCGATGTTGAAGTGGGGAAAGAGTATAAATTGAAGTTCAGTTATTACATCGATCAGGCTTCAACTGGAAATGGCTTTAGAGTTTGGACGACCACTGGAGGGACTATTCAGCTGCCGTCTTCTTCTACATATTTTAACACTAAAGGTTCATGGGTTGACATTGAAGAAACTTTTACAGCTAATAGTTCAATCCTTGTACTTAATTTGAGACTTTATAGTGGTGTTAAAATTTATTTCGATGATTTTGAATTACTTAAAACTTCACCTTCTGTTACAGAAAATTATGTGTCTGGTTATAATCCGAAAACAATTACAGATGGTTCTACAGTAATAAGTGATGTTACTGGACTAAATTCAGGCACAAAATATTACTACAGAGTTCGTGCAAAAGACGCTACTTCAGAATCGGTAAATTCTAATGTAATTGATGTGACCACCTTAGGTTCTATTACCTGGGGTAATTCAGGATGGTCAAACGAAATAGGTCCAGATGCAGCAAAAAATGCTGTAATTGATTACGATTATACAGGAGCAGCTTTCAAGGCAAATTCTGTAAAAGTAAATTTAGGAAAAACACTAACAATCAACAGTTCTGTTACAACAGGAGATGTAACCAATAACGGTTCAATCATTTTGAACGATGGTGCAAGTTTCTTTCAAACTACCGGTGCAAAATATGAGGGCAGCGGAACATTTACAGTAGATAGAAACACTTCAAGCGCGAAAGATAAATATGCTTTCTGGAGTTCACCGGTGGCGGACCAGAATATGTACGGTCTATTTGGCATCAATAAGCCAGCGTTTGTGATGACCTATAATACCGCAACCAATTTTTATGACACGGTTGATCAATCTGCTACGGCAGCCCGTGGAGTAGGGTATTCAATTAAAACTCCGGATAATACGGGAGCAGCTTTTGTAGGCGCTCCAAATAATGGTACCTTCACCACACCTTTGAGTTTATTGGGTGACAAATACAATCTGGTAGGCAACCCTTATCCATCCAACTTAGATTTAACCAAATTTTTAAATGATAATATTACAAATATTGAATCTACCCTTTGGTTCTGGGATAACACAAGTGGTCCGGTGAAAACACAAAACGGAACTACTGCCGCCAGTAATGGCTATGCAACTTTTAACGCAGCAGGAAGTGGTACTTGGGTAAAAGCAACGAGTGCGTCTGCAACTAATGCGCCTGACGGAGCTACGGCTAAAATTGGACAGGGATTTATTGTTAAAGCAACAACAACTAATACGCTTCTCTTCAATAATGATATGAGAGTTGCTGATACCGGTAATAACTTTAATAGATCATCAGGTAAAACTGATGAGGGTAAATATTGGTTAACATTAACCACTCCATATAATACCAGAATTACACAAGCAATCACTTATCAAAACGGAGGTTCTAATAGTTATGATGCTTACGATTCCAAAGCATTAAGCAGCGGGTCTGATGCGTTTTATAGTTTCGCAGGTGCTGAAAAAGTGATTATTCAGGGTAAAGCACCTTTTAGCGCTGATGATGTGGTTGTCTTAGGAAACAAGCATTTCGAAAATGGTAATTTCAAAATCGAACTTACGAAGACTGAAGGTCTGTTTGCAGAAGGACAAGCAATTTATTTGAGAGATAAAGTAACAGGAACTGAGACCAATCTTCAGGAAGGAACTTATTCATTCTCTTCAAATGCTGGTGATTTTACAGACCGTTTTGAAGTAGTTTATAGTAAAACTGTTTTAGGAACTAATGCTGCCGCAAAAAGTACGATTGCGGTTTATAGAAATGGAGATGACTTTGTAATCGATTCTCCTTCAAAAATAGCGTCTGTTGAAGTGTATGATGCTTCAGGAAAATTAATGAAATCGTTGAAATCAAATGGTAATAAAGAAACAGTAAGCAACTTGTCCAGAGGGGTTTATATTCTTAAAATAACCACTGCAACAGAAACGGTTTCTAAAAAAATTATCAAATAATTTTAAACTAAAAAAATGAAAAAAGTAATAATGATAATGGTTGTATTATTTACCACCATTGGGTATAGCCAAAAGGCATCTAAAGATTATAAGTTCTTTAATAATTCAAGCCAGAGTGCTTCCTCTGAGGAAGAAACGACAGATGCTCCCAGTGAGCCAGGAGATCCTGCTCCCATAGACGACTACCTTCCCCTCCTCGCTATAGCGGGGGCCGGAATGGCCCTTTATTTTGGCAGAAAAAAATACATCCTGACCAAATAAATAATTAATTATTGATTCAGAAGACTTCTCCCCGTGAGAGGTCTTCTTTTTTTTGGTAAAGATGAGAAGTGAGGTCTTACTTAAACATGAGACCGAGGGACGGCCCTCAACAGTTCACTAATTTTCTTCCGCAAACGAATACAGTCTTGCCCCGACCGTTCGGGATTGTTACTTTTGCATCAGCGCAAAATAAAAGAAATAAGAAAAATAAATACTAACCCTCCACTTCATTTTCTAACCCATGAATGAAAAAAAATCATACACCTTTCTGGAAATCAAACAAAAGCTGGTCAACTACTGCGTTTATCAGGACCGCTGTCACCAGGAAGTGGAGCAGAAGATGTGGGATTATCTATTGATTCCGGAAGCCAAAGAGGAGATCCTTCTTTATCTGATGAAGGAAAATTACCTCAATGAAGAACGCTTTACCCGCAGTTACATCCGTGGAAAATTCTACATGAAATCCTGGGGACGGAACAAAATCCGCAATCATCTTAAATTCAAAGGAGTACCGGAAAAACTCATCAACAGTTGTTTTAACGAAATTGACGAAGATGATTATCACAAAACCTTAGCTAAATTATTCCTGAGTTACCACTCCAAAATAAAAGGTCTGCAGGCTTACCAGAAAAATTCCAAAACCATTAAGTATTTGATGGGTAAAGGGTTTGAATATGAAGAAATAATGCAGGTGATGCAGGATGAAGAGAAGGGCTGATTGCTGAGGGGTGCTATTGAGTGTTTGGGTATTTGAGTTTTTGGATGATTGAAAAGCGGGGATATTGCGGGTGGAGGGAAGCAGTGTGTTAATGAGGGTTTCCGTAGCAAGAATATCTTTTTTTATTAAGTTCTTTTGTCTTGAAACAAAAGAACCAAAAGTTCAAGACTGGATCTTTTTGCCTCATCCCTTTTTTTTGTTTTTAATGGAATCGGCGAACCTCCTTCGTCGGTTTGCTAAAAAATGAAGATTTCTTCCGAGAAAATCCCCAAAATTTATCTCGTCCCTAAGACGAGACTCGGGCGGAAACAAGATTTGTTATCAATTAAAGTTATTTGCCGCCCTCAAACAGTGGGGATTTTTTGACATTATGTTCGTTTGAAGATTTGGATGGGAAGAAATCGTCATTTTTCTTCACGCAAAAATCTCCTAAGTCGACACTCCAGGGAAAAACAGTTTTTCATTGAAAAGGTGGCGTCATTGAGGACGCAGGGAAGCAATCTGTTAATCAGGATTTCCATAGCAAGAGTATCTTTTTTTATTAAGTTCTTTTGTCTTGAAACAAAAGAACCAAAAGTTCAAGACTGGATCTTTTTGCTAAAAAATGAAGATTTCTTCCAAGAAAATCCCCAAAATTTATCTCGTCCCTAAGACGAGACTCGGGCTGAAACAAGATTTGTTATCGATTAAAGTTATTTGCCGCCCTCGAACAGTGGGGATTTTTAGGCGTTATGCTCGTTTAAAAAGTTGGATGGGAAGAAATCTTCATTTTTCTTCACGCAAAAATCTCCTAAGTCATTCCAATTTCGTTTTTACATCCCGATTTCGTCGAAAAATCAAATTCACTCCCTTTTTTATGCTGAGCCTGCCGAAGTAAGGGTTGGGGCAATGAATTTGATTTTACTTAACGCAAAAATCTCCTAAGTCGATCCTCCAATTAAAAACAGTTTTTCATTAAAAAGACGGCGACATTGCGGGCGCAGCGATGCAATCATCACGTGATCGGGGCGTGCCGCTCAAAATGAGGTATTTCTCTATTGATCTATGGAATCTGCAATACGGTGATTTCGGCTCCGCTCAATCACCAAAAAGGGCAACATAACAGCGAGGCTGCATGTAGACTTTAATGTCTGTAAAAAATAAATTCACTGCCTTTGTCGCGACAGAGAATTTGAAATTGGTACTCTTATATTTAAAGTCAATAATCTAATAGTCTATCTCTATCGGCCTGAGGGTGCTGGGCGTATTACCTAAAATGAGGTATTACTCTAGTGATAGGTGAAAATCTGTTGAATCTGTGTGGGATTCCTGATGGCAGTTTTTCCACTACGATGATTTCGGCTTCGCTCAATTACCAAAAAGGGCACCGAAAGAGGGAGGCGACACATAGATCTATCTTGTAGAAAAAACAAATTCACTGCCTTTGTCGCGACAGAGAATTTGAAATTGGTGTTCCTATATTTAAAAGCAATAATCTAATAGTCTATCATCTATCGGCCTGAGGGTACTGGGCGTATTACCTAAAATGAGGTATTACTCTAGTGATAGGTGAAAATCTGTTGAATCTGTGTGGGATTCCTGATGGCAGTTTTTCCACTACGATGATTTCGGCTTCGCTCAATTACCAAAAAGGGCACCGAAAGAGCGAGGCGACACATAGATCTATCTTGTAGAAAAAACAAATTCACTGCCTTTGTCGCGACAGAGAATTTGAAATTGGTACTCTTATATTTAAAGTCAATAATCTAATAGTCTATCTCTATCGGCCTGAGGGTGCTGGGCGTATTACCTAAAATGAGAATTTACTCTAGTGATAGGTGAAAATCTGTTGAATCTGTGTGGGATTCCTGATGGCAGTTTTCCCATCACCGTCAAGGTGATTTCGGCTCCGCTCAATCGCCAACAAGGGCAACATACCAGAGAGGTGACACGTGAATATCTATCTTGTAGAAAAAACAAATTCACTGCCTTTATCGCGGCAGTGAATTTGGAATTGGTGTTCCTATATTTAAAAGCAATAATCTAACAGTCTATTGTCTATCATCTATTAGTCTATCATCTATTAGTCTATCATCTCTCCGTCTCCCGTCTAATAATTAAACAAAGCCTTCCCCTCCATCATTTGATTGACTTTTTTACGGACTTCAGCTATTTTGTGGTCGTCGTTGATGTTCATGACCACGTCGTTGATCAGGCCGGCAAGGATTTCCATATCGGCTTCTTTTAAACCTCTGGTCGTGATCGCTGCAGTTCCTAAGCGGATCCCCGAGGTGGTAAATGCAGATTTGTCATCGAAAGGAACCATGTTTTTGTTACAGGTAATATCGGCTTTTACCAACGCTTTTTCGGTTTCTTTACCATTGACATTTTTATTCCGGAGATCGACCAACATCAGGTGATTATCGGTTCCCCCACTTACGATATCGAATCCCTGGGTCATCATTGCTTTTGCTAACGCACGGGCATTGGCCACCACCTGTTTTGCATAGACTTCAAATTTCTGATCAATGGCTTCTGCAAACGCCACTGCTTTTCCGGCAATCACATGCTCCAGTGGTCCGCCCTGGATTCCAGGGAATACAGAACCGTTTAAGACCTGACTCATCATTTTGGTTTCTCCTTTTGGCGTTTTGTGACCGTAGGTGTTTTCAAAATCTTTGCCCATCATAATCAGTCCGCCTCTTGGTCCACGAAGGGTTTTATGGGTAGTGGTAGTAACCACATGACAATGTTCAAATGGCGAGCTCAGCAGTCCTTTGGCAATCAATCCCGCTGGATGCGCGATATCTGCCCAAAGCGTTGCTCCTACTTCATCCGCCACTTCGCGGAATTTACTGAAATCGATATCTCTGGAATAGGCAGAATAGCCGGCGATCAACATTTTCGGTTTTACTTCCAAAGCTTTCTGACGCATGGCCTCGTAGTCGATCAGCCCGCTTTCGCGCTCTACACCATAGAAATTGGCACTGTACTGAATTCCAGAAAAGTTCACAAAAGAACCATGCGTCAAATGGCCCCCCATCGATAAATCAAGTCCTAAAATCTGATCACCCGGTTTGAGAACAGAGAGATAAATGGCAGCATTGGCTTGCGACCCCGAATGCGGCTGAACATTGGCATAATCGACACCAAACAGTTGTTTTGCTCTTTCGATAGCTAAAGTTTCTATTTCATCTACGACTTCGCAACCGCCGTAGTATCTTTTTCCGGGATAGCCTTCCGCGTATTTATTGGTCAGAACACTTCCTACTGCTTTCATTACATTTTCTGAAACAAAATTTTCAGAAGCGATGAGTTCGATGCCGTGTGTCTGTCTTTGTCTTTCCTGTTCAATAAGGTCAAAAATTGGATCCATAGGGTATAAATAATGTTTTAAAATTCTCGTTAATAAAGAATTCAAATTTATGGAATTTTTTGGGAAGAATTCTGGTTGTGGGAGAAATTGTGGAAGGAGGGGTGTGGGATGCTGGATGTTGGATGCTGGGTGCTTGATACTGGGTGTTGGATTTTGAGTGTTTGTGTATTTGAGTATTTGAGTGGATGATTAAAACGCTGAGTCATGGAGTGGAGAAATCTGTTAATACTTTTCTTTTTAACGCAAGGGCGCAAAAAATATTTGACATGCATGCTGTGTTGCGGGTGTTTTTTAAGACGCAAGGGCGTTTGACTTCGTCTAATCTCTTCGGGATTTCTTCACGCAAAAATCTCCTAAGTCGATCCTCTATGTAAAAACAGTTTTTCATTAAAAGGCGGCGTCATTGCGGGGAGGAACGGTGAAGCAATCGGTCAATGATGGTTCCTTGCTTTTCTTTTTAACGCAAGGGCGCAAAAAATATTTGACATGCATGCTGTGTTGCGGGTGTTTTTTAAGACGCAAGGGCGTTTGACTTCGTCTAATCTCTTCGGGATTTCTTAACGCAAAAATCTTCTAAATCGACCCTCTTTTCATTAAAAAAAATCGGCGTCATTGCGGGCGTAGGGAAACAATCTGCTGATGATAGTTTCCGTAGAAAGAGCATCTTTTTTTTAAGTTCTTTTGTCTTGAAACAAAAGAACCAAAAGTTCAAGACTGGATCTTTTTGCTAAAAAATGAAGATTTCTTCCAAGAAAACCCCCCAAATTTATCTCGTCCCTAAGACGAGACTCGCGCGGAAACAAAGTTCTGCTTCGAAACGAGATTATGGCCGCGCTTCGGACAAAGGGGATTTTTAGGCATTATGTTCGTTTGAGGATTTGGATGGGAAGAAATCTTCATTTTTGCCTCCTGTTTTTATATTTTTATTTGAATCGGCGAATCTCTTTGAGATTTCTTCACGCAAAAATCTCCTAAGTCGATCCTCTATGTAAAAACAGTTTTTCATTAAAAGGCGGCGTCATTGCGGGGAGGGACGGTGAAGCAATCGGTCAATGATGGTTCCTTGCTTTTCTTTTTAACGCAAGGGCGTTTGACTTCGTCTAATCTCTTCGGGATTTCTTAACGCAAAAATCTTCTAAATCGACCCTCTTTTCATTAAAAAAAATCGGCGTCATTGCGGGCGTAGGGAAACAATCTGCTGATGATAGTTTCCGTAGAAAGAGCATCTTTTTTTTTAGTTCTTTTGTCTTGAAACAAAAGAACCAAAAGTTCAAGACTGGATCTTTTTGCTAAAAAATGAAGATTTCTTCTTAGAAAATCCCCAAACTTGCACGGGAACAAAATATCGCTGTGAAACGATATTATGGCCGCGCTTCGGACAAAGGGGATTTTTAGGCATTATGTTCGTTTGAGGATTTGGATGGGAAGAAATCTTCATTTTTCTTCACGCAAAAATCTCCTAAGTCGATCCTCTATGTAAAAACAGTTTTTCATTAAAAGGTGGCGTCATTGCGGGTGGTGGGAAGCAGTCAGCTAATGAGGGTTTCCGTAGAAAGAGCATCTTTTTTTTAAGTTCTTTTGTCTTGAAACAAAAGAACCAAAAGTTCAAGACTGGATCTTTTTGCTAAAAAATGAAGATTTCTTCTTAGAAAATCCCCAAACTTGCACGGGAACAAAATATCGCTGTGAAACGAGATTATGGCCGTGCTTCGGACAAAGGGGATTTTTAGGTGGTATGTTCTTTTAAAAACCTGGATGGGAAGAAATCTTCATTTTTCTTCACGCAAAAATCTCCTAAGTCGATCCTCTATGTAAAAACAGTTTTTCATTAAAAAGACGGTGTCATTGCGGGGAGGAACGGTGAAGCAATCGGTCAATGATGGTTCCTTGCTTTTCTTTTTAACGCAAGGGCGTTTGACTTCGTCTAATCTCTTCGGGATTTCTTCACGCAAAAATCTTCTAAATCGACCCTCTTTTCATTAAAAAAAATCGGCGTCATTGCGGGCGTAGGGAAACAATCTGCTGATGATAGTTTCCGTAGAAAGAGCATCTTTTTTTTTAGTTCTTTTGTCTTGAAACAAAAGAACCAAAAGTTCAAGACTGGATCTTTTTGCCTCATTCTTTTTTTTGTTTTTAATGGAATCGGCGAACCTCCTTCGTCGGTTTGCTAAAAAATGAAGATTTCTTTCAAGAAAATCCCCAAAATTTATCTCGTCCCTAAGACGAGACTCGGGCGGAAACAAGATTTGTTATCGATTAAAGTTATTTGCCGCCCTCGAACAGTGGGGATTTTTAGGCATTATGTTCGTTTGAGGATTTGGATGGGAAGAAATCTTCATTTTTGCCTCCTGTTTTTATATTTTTATTTGAATCGGCGAATCTCTTTGAGATTTCTTCACGCAAAAATCTCCTAAGTCGTTTTAATTTCTATTTTATATCTCGGGAATCAACTTTGCCAAAGTTTGGAACTTTGGCAAAGTGAGGTAGCCCGTTATGCCGGTTAATAAATTATACGGTCACCATCATCCATCATCATCTAATCCCTCAAATACTCAAATACTCAATCACAACACCCAACACCCAACATCCAGCACCGAATATCTCACCGTTTATAAAAAAAACAGCATAATTGAAATAATTTTAATTAATTTGCATAAGAATTCTTAAAAAACACAGTTCGTCAATATCGATTCTAATGGTATGAAGAAAATTAATATACTCATTGCGCTGTTCCTTTTGATTATGGTGAACGGGCAAACCTTCAAGTACGGTATTACCGGCAATTTCCACAAAGGGTCTATCGTGGGCGTGCACGATGTTTCGAAAGGGGCGTATGGCGGCAGTCTCGGATTTTTCGGACAGTGGTCGCTCGTAGAAAATGATGTCTTCGATTCGGCGTGGCTTTTTATTACCCCACAGATCGAATACCACATGGGTGGTGAAATTGCGAAAGCAGAAGAGGATATATTCGGGGTCCAGAAATTTCATCATGATTATGTGGCCATGCAGGTGTATATGAAATGGTTTTTTCATCAGGGAAACATGAAGCGGGATGTCTTTTTATTTGCCGGTCCGCGTATTGAATATTTAGTAAGACAGGAAAGAAAGGTAGATCCGGCGTATGATTTGGCCTATTTTAAATTCAATAAGGACGATGAGGTTAAGAAATTCGGGTATGGTGTTTCTTTCGGTGTCGGTATAAAAATCAGCCAGCAGTTTGAAGGATTTCTGAGGTATGACCGAGGTTTCAGCAAAGTATATCCCAATAATGACAGCCACAATACCTATAACAGGATGTTGGGGGTAGGGCTTAATTATTACTGGAAAGAGAACTGGTGGTAATAAGAGAACTGGTGGTAATCAGCTGACCGTCCATTTACTGTCAGATTACTGTCAGAGACTGGTCTGCTAAAAATAGTTTTACATTTGTAGTCTTAAAAATAAGAAATGAAGAAATACTTTTCAGTATTTATAATCGTTGCGCTCCTTGTATTTCAGTCGTGTCAACCGAAGAAAAACATCGTTTATCTCTCGAACAATAACTTTGAACAGGAAGTTTCACAAGCCCGGTACGAGGGGCTTCATATTCAGGAAGGCGACCGGTTGCAGATTTTAGTTTCCGCTTTCGAAGAGATCGCGGTACGTCCTTTCAATCTCTCTACCATGGCAGCGACAGGAGCAGCGGGGACAGGAAGCGGTTCCGGCGGATCTTCCGGCGCATCGGAATATACCGTTACCACCGACGGTACCATAGTGTTCCCGGTTCTGGGAAGTGTCTACTGCAAAGGGATGACCAAGCAGCAGCTCAAACAGGATTTAGAAAGCCGCTTAAAAAGGTACCTTACTGATCCTATGGTGACGGTTACCTTATCCAATTTTAATTTCTCAGTTTTAGGCGAGGTGAAAGGGCCGGGACAGAAAACAAGTCCGACAGAGAAGCTTAATCTCTTTCAGGCTATTGCCCTGGCTGGAGATCTTACTTACGACGCCAACAAAACCAATGTCAAGCTGATCCGCTATTCCGAAGAAGAAGCTAGAGATAAAGTGATTTCCCTTGACCTTTCAGAAGTTTCCATCGTGAATTCGCCTTATTATTATCTGCAGCAGAATGACATTCTCTATGTGGAACCCGACCGCAACAAGCAGATGTCGGTGAATACCAATTCCAATGTTGATAACTGGATTAAATATGGCGGGATTGGTTTAGGTCTGTTCACTTTAATCCTCAGTTTAACCCGAAAATAAGTATTAATGGAATTGTTGGAAAACTCCGAGCCGTTAAAACGGACAAAGACGGTTAATATCAAAAAAGAAATCGGGAAGTACCTGAAGAAATGGCCTTGGTTTTTGCTCAGTCTCGCCGTGTTTTATGGGGGTGCTAAAATCTACCTTAAATATACACAGGCCCAGTACAGCAGCAAGACTTCTCTTAAACTGAGGGAATCGAAAGGAAACAGTTCCGCTGCGCTGAGTGATCTGAAAAACCTTGGAATGGGTGTCAGTGGAGACAATGAGCTGCAGGGTGAAACCACGATCATCGTTTCCAAACCGATTTTAGAAACGGTAGCAAAAAACCTTAATTTGGGCGTCAGCTTTTTTAGTTTGGGTAAAATTAAAGAAGTGGAACTTTATAATGACAGCCCTTTATCGGGAAAGATCATCAGCATCGATCAGCCCGATCAGTTTTCCGGAGCAACTTATACCATCAATCCCGTGGGCCGTAATTCCTTTAAGCTCAACGATTCAAAGACCGTTTACCGGTTTGGGTCTCCTGCCCGTTTTCCTTTCGGCACCGTACAGATCAATGCAAAACCCGGCGTCGTTTTGACCGATCCCATCAAGGTGGTATTTAACAGTCTCAAAAGCGCGGTAGCAAATCTGGAAGGGCGAATCTCGGTAAGTTTACCGGAAAACAAAGGACTGCTCATGGAAGTAGCCATGGTAGGACCTGTTCCGAAAAAATCAGAAGATATTTTAAATGAACTCGCCAAACAGTACATCATTGATGGGGTGAACGATAAAAACCAGGAAGCACAAAATACCCAGAATTTCATCAATGAGCGTTTAGAAGTGATTACCGATGACCTCTCGGGTATTGAAGGGCAGAAAGAACGGTTCAAACAGTCCAATCAGATGACCAATCTGGAGGCACAGGGGAGTATGGCCTTAAGCAAAGCAGAGGAGAATACGAAGATCATTCTGACCCAGTCGATGCAGTTGGATCTGGTCAATTCAGTCTTGGCAGCCAGCGCGACAGAACAGCTGTTGCCAACGGGAATGGGTCTGCCTGCCGGTGCCGAAAGCAATATCACCGAGTACAACAATCTCCTGCTCACCCGGAACAGGGTTTTAAAACAGGCGACGGGCGAAAATCCATCGGTGATTGAAATGAACAAACAGATCGCCGTTACCAAAAATTTAATCCGGAAAAACTTAATAGAAGCGCGCGAAATCTTGCAGCTTCAGGTTGCTCAGGCCAATGCCCAGCTCAATCTGGCCAAAGGAAACATCAGCAAATTTCCCACCCAGGAAAAAATGTTCCGGAGCATCGACCGGCAGCAAACACTGAAAGAACAGCTCTACCTTTATCTTTTACAGAAGAGAGAAGAAAATGCCATTACCCTGGCAGTGACGGCACCGAAAGCGAAGATTATCAATCCCGCCTTCACCACCGGCATTGTACAGCCCAATTCCAAACGCATTATGAACGGGGCGCTCACGGCTGGCTTTCTGCTGCCGCTGCTCTTTCTGATTGTCTGGAACTCCCTGGATACCAAAGTACACACCAAGGAACATATCATGGCTTTAATGCCTGTGTCTGCCGTGGTCATTGCAGAAATCCCGGTCAACAGTGAAGAGAATGCCGTGGTTCACCCTAATGACTTTTCTACTTTTGCCGAATCTTTCCGGATCTTAAGTTCCAATCTCAAATACCTGTTAAAGGCTAAAAAGACCGAACTCGGAGATGTCGTACTGATCACTTCCTCCATTAAAGGCGAAGGAAAAACCACGGTGTCCATTAATACCGCCTTAACTTTAGCCGGAAAAAATAAAGTAATCATCATCGGAGCCGATATCCGGAATCCGCAGCTGCACCGTTTTGTCCACGGAAAAAATATTGGTTTGACCGACTATCTGGTCTCCGACAAGACCGTGCCCGATTCTTATATCGTCCCTTCCAAAGTGAACGACAATCTCGACGTCCTTTTCAGCGGTCAGATCGCCCCCAATCCCAACGACCTTCTGGATATGGAGAAGTTTGCAGAAATGATCAGCTATCTCAAAACCAAATACGACTATATTGTTTTAGACTCTGCGCCCGTCATGCTGGTGAGTGATACCCTGCAGCTGGTAGAGAAAGCCGATGTCCTGCTCTACGTCGTAAGATCCGAATTTACAGAAAAGGGGATGATCGATTTTGCTGCCGGCTTCCAAATCGAAAACCAGATCAGCAACATGGCTTTTGTGCTGAACAGTGTGAAACCTGAAAATACGAGGTATGGTAAGAAGTATGGGTATGGGTATTATTCTTATACGCATGAGATTGAGAAGAAATGGTGGGAGAGGCTGATGTGAGCAAGTGAATGAGTGAATGAGTGAATAAGTGAACATGTGAACATGTGAACCTGTGAACAAGAGAACCAAATCGTAAGTGAACTTGTGAACGAGTGAACATGTGAACCTGACAGTGAGAGAGCTTGTGAATAAGAGAACCAGATAGTAAGTGAACTTGTGAACGTGTGAACGAGAGAACATGTTAACAGGAGAATCTTATAGTAAGTGAACTTGTGAATGAGTGAATGAGTGAATAAGTGAACATGTGAACCTGTGAACCTGTGAACAAGAGAACCAAATCGTAAGTGAACTTGTGAACGAGTGAACATGTGAACCTGACAGTGAGAGAGCTTGTGAATAAGAGAACCAGATAGTAAGTGAACGTGTGAACGAGAGAGCATGTTAACAGGAGAATCTTATAGTAAGTGAACTTGTGAATGAGTGATTAAGATTTATATTATCAAATTTGCATTATGATTACTAAGCTATTTACGACCCACTGTTCAAACCTTCCCAGGTTCCCAGGTTCACAAGTTCACAAGTTCACAAGTTCCCAGGTTCACACGTTCGCAAGTTCACAGCTTTAAAACCACCAATATGAATAACCACAAAGATCTGCTTGTTTATCAAAAATCGCTCGATTTAGTAGAATTAATTTATAGGATTACGCAGTCATTTCCTGCCGAAGAAAAATTTGGACTGACCAGCCAACTGAGAAGATGTGCGGTATCTTTGCCCTCTAATATTGCAGAAGGGGCCGGAAGAAAAGGAACAAAAGAGTTTATCCACTTTTTATATATTGCATTAGGGTCATTAAATGAAGCGGAAACGCAGATGGAGATTTCCAGACGTTTAGGATTTATAGCAGATCTTACTGCTTTTACAGAACTTTTTCTGCATATCAAGAGGATGCTTTTGAAATTGATTGACAAACTGGACGGCAAGTGAATATGTGAATATGTGAACAAGAGAACATGTGAACAAGAGAACATGTGAACAAGTGAACAAGAAAGCCCGCCAGTTCCCAGGTTCACAAGAGAACAAGAGAATATGCGAACAAGAAAGCCAGTTCACACGTTCACAGGTTCACAAGTTCACAGGTTCACAGGTTCACAAGTTCACAGGTTCACAAGTTCACAGGTTCACAAGTTCACACGTTCACAGGTTCACAAGTTCACATTAAAAAAAAACAATGACCAAAGAAACCCAACCCACCTACTACATCCACTCCAAACAATCGGTTTTCTCGCTCAACTTAAAAGAAGTCTGGGAGTACCGCGATCTGTTGCTGATGTTGGTGAAAAAAGATTTTATTACCTTCTATAAGCAAACGGTTTTAGGGCCGCTGTGGTTTATTGTGCAGCCTTTGCTGACCACGGTAATCTACATCATCCTGTTTGGAAATATTGCCAAATTATCGACCGACGGCGTGCCGCAGGTGCTCTTTTACCTCTCCGGAATTACGGTGTGGAATTACTTCTCCGAAAGTTTAACCAAGACCTCTTCCGTCTTTACGGCCAATGCCGGGATGTTTGGGAAGGTGTATTTCCCACGGTTGATTATGCCGCTGTCGATTGTGGCTTCGTCGCTTATGAAATTTGCGGTGCAGTTTGGCATCTTTGCAATCGTGCTGCTGTACTTCGTTATTTTTACCGATGAGGTACACCCCAATATCTGGATGTTGTTTACGCCGGTTTTAATACTGCTCATGGCGATGTTCGCGCTGGGAATGGGGATGATCTTCTCGTCCCTGACGACCAAATACAAAGACCTTACGTTTCTTTTAACCTTTGGCGTTCAGCTGTTCATGTACATCACACCGGTGGTGTATCCCATTTCGGCTTTACCCGAGAAATTCAGGTTTCTGGTCTATATGAATCCGCTGTCCTCCATTTTTGAATGTTTCCGGTACGCCTTTCTAGGGTCCGGCAGTTTCGATCTGATGAGCATCCTCTGGAGCAGCATTTTCATCACCTTCATTCTGGTTATCGGCACGGTGATTTTTAATAAGGTGGAGAAGAGTTTTATGGATACGGTGTGAGGTGTGGGTGTGAAAACTTGTGAACTTGTGAACGTGTGAACAAGTGGGAGTTATTGAGTGATTGAGTTTTTGAGTGATTGAGTTTTTAAGTGATTTTAATGAAATGTTTGTTGAGTACTTTAGTGGAATAACAGCATAGTGATTGCCATGTCATACGGAGGCTGAGTGTAGCCGAAGCCGGTATCTGTATAACATCCTGCACTGCATCCTGCACGGTGCAAGATTCACGGTGCAGGATGCAGGGTGCATCCTTTGGATGACTGCCGATTCCCACCATCTGCGAAGCGGGAGGCGAAGCCCAAAAGGCGAAAGCCCCTATTCCCCTCCTCTGGAGGGGTGACCCGAAGGGTCGGGGTGGTATCTACGCAGTGATTGCGATGATTTTGGTGAATGTATGAATGGTCAATGGTGAATGTGTGAATGGTGAATCCTGTCACCGGTCGCTGAGCGGAGCCGAAGCGAAAATCGCACCCCGCACCCCGCACCCCCATTTATTTTTCCGGCAGCGATAACATAAACTCCGGTTTCCCTAAGAAATCTTCATCAACACCATTGCTTAATTAAAAACTTAATGCTTAATTTGTAAATAATTTCATAAAACACTTAAAACCACCCTCTAAAATAAAAAACCACCAACATCCAACATCCAACATCCAACATCCAACATCCATCACCCAACATCTATCCGTCTATCATCTATCCGTCTAATATCTATTCCCCCAACATCCCTCCCTTGAACCCCAACACCGCCATCACCGCCCACAACATCTCCAAACAATACCGCCTCGGTGAGGTAGGAACCGGCACCCTTACGCATGATCTGAACCGCTTCTGGGCAAAACTCCGGGGCAAGGAAGACCCTTTCCTGAAGATTGGGGAAAGCAATGATCGCACGTCGAAAGGTGAAAGCGATTATGTGTGGTCTTTGAAAGACATTAATTTTGAGATCGAGAAAGGCGATGCCGTGGGAATTATCGGCAGAAACGGGGCGGGAAAGTCGACCCTGTTGAAACTGTTGAGCCGGGTGACCAAACCCACCACCGGACATTTTGAAGTACAGGGCAGGATCGCTTCTCTGCTGGAAGTAGGAACCGGTTTTAATCCCGAAATGACGGGCCGGGAAAATATCTTTCTGAATGGGGCGATCTTAGGAATGCGCCGCCAGGAGATCAAAAGAAAGTTTGATGAGATCGTGGACTTTGCAGGCGTAGAGCGGTATATCGATACGCCCGTGAAACGCTATTCTTCCGGGATGTATGTAAGACTGGCTTTTGCCGTTGCCGCGCATTTGGAATCGGAGATCCTCATTGTCGATGAAGTGCTGGCGGTAGGCGATGCCGAGTTTCAGAAAAAATGCCTGGGGAAAATGGGGGATGTCTCCAAAGGGGAAGGAAGAACGGTTTTGTTTGTGAGTCATGATTTAAACGCTGTTTCACAATTATGCAATGTGGGAATTCTCTTAAATAATGGTGAAGTTGAATACAGAGGTCCAGCAAGGGAAGCAATATCAAAATATTTAAGCGATGGTGTAGATGATGCGGTGTATATTAATCCTATTGATAGCAGTTCAAAAGAAATATTTATCAAGAAAATTGAAGTTCAGAAATCAACCGGAAGCGTAAGCAGTGAATTCTATTTCGATGAAATAATTAATTTAAAGTTTAATATCGAAATTAAAAACAAAAATAAGTATGTTAGCTTATTTGTTATGATACTTGATTCTAGAAAAAAAAGAATTTTCGCCTGTGAGACTGAAAATATAAAGGACGAAATAATACTCTCTTTTGAAGCAAATACTTTAGTCAGAGGTTCTTACTCAGTCCATGCTTTTATTAATGAACCGAAAATAAAACAACATGACGTGGCAGAAGATGTATGTAAATTTGTTGTATTAGATGCCAGTTCTTACCTTTCTAAACATGGCGATTATGATTATGGTTCAGTGTTCGCAAAACATACTTGGAAATGATGAAAATAATACAAGATTTAAAGTCTCTGCTGTTGCAAATTTTACAGCTTATTAAAAATTATTTGGATAGGAACAAGACTAATATTAAAACGGGGATTACCACTGCTGAAGTAAATAGAATATCTAATTTAGCAAGTCTTCAGGAGAATAAAGCGAAACTATTTTCTAAAGATTTTTATTTTTCTGATAACAATGGATTTTTACATTCACTAAATGAAATCTTTGATCAGGAAGTCTATAAATTTAATTCTGATAACCAAGCTCCTCTTATTATCGACTGTGGCTCCAATTATGGGCTAAGTATTCTCTACTTAAAAAAACTTTTTCCTAAATCTAGAATTATTGCTTTTGAGCCTGATGCAAAAATTTTTCAAATTCTGAACAGGAATATTATAAACTACAATCTTAAAGATGTAGAGTTACATAATGAAGCGGTCTGGACAGTAGATACAGATTTGAATTTTTATTCAGAAGGATCTTTAGGAGGAAGAATATCAAATGCTGAACAGAATCATTACACAGTAAAAGCAATTGACTTTAAAAAATATCTCAATCAAAAGATTGATTTTTTGAAGATGGATATTGAAGGAGCGGAAAACTCGGTGATTTTTGACATAAAAGACTATTTAAAAAATGTTGATAAACTCTTTTTAGAATATCACGGAATTGTAGGTGAAAACCAGAATCTTGGAGATATTTTAAATATGCTTTCCAGTGTGGGGTTTCAATATTACATAAGAGTTGCCGGAGAAACGATGCGTTATCCATTTTGTGGTGAGCGACCTAAAATATTCAATCAACAGTTAAATATATTCTGTTATAGAAACTAAAAACTCTTTGAATGCATATAAAAGCACTTTAATTTTATCATGATTTTTTTAGAATAGCAATCTTAGAAGCACAATTCGGGAATTGTGTTTAAAATATATCCTGACTGAGAGATAAAAATGATTTCAATAATAATTTGTTCCAGAACTCCGGAAATAAGTCCCCAACTTTTTCAAAATATTGAAGAATCAATTGGTTATGACTATGAAATAATAGTAATTGATAACTCAAAAAAAATCTATTCTATTTTTGAAGCGTACAATATAGGGATTAAAAATAGCAAAGGAAATTACTGGTGTTTTGCTCATGATGATATTTTGTTACATACTCAAAATTGGGGAAAGGAGATCAAGAAAATTTTCGAAAATGACGAGGAGATAGGTTTAATTGGAATTGCAGGTTCAAAAATAAAAACCCGAATGCCCTCTGCTTGGTTTGATTGCGACGAAAGTTTAAAAGTAAATTCTTTGATACAACATTTTAACTCAGATAAAGTTAAATTGTGGGAACGGGGCTGGAAAGACAGCCGCAATGAGGAAGTTTCTGTTATTGATGGTGTTTTTATGGTGGGTAGGAAAAATGATTCCATTAAATTTAATGAAGAATTGAGCGGCTTTCATAATTACGATTTAAATCTTTCACTCGCTTATAAAAATGCAAATTATAAAGTTATCGTAACGAGAAACGTATTGATAGAACATTTTTCTATTGGGAAAATTGACAAATCGTGGTATATCTCTGCTTTACAATTCGATACTGAATATGGAAGATATTTACCTTTAAAAGTGAATGATATCATTTCTAAATCCGATTTCAGATTACAGGAATTAAAAAACGGAACGACGTTTTGTTTATATCTAATAAATAACGATTTGAAATTTGAGGCAATCAAATACTGGATCAAATTAATAAGTTTAAAGCCCGTTTCAAAATTTCATCTTCATTTTATTAAATTACTCTTAAAATAAATGTAGTATATGCCTCCCCCAGTAGCAGTTTCAATAATCATTCCCAACTACAACCATGCTTTATACCTAAAGCAAAGGATCGATTCTGTGCTGCAGCAAACCTTTCAGGATTTTGAATTGATTATTTTGGACGACTGTTCCACAGATAACAGCCGACAAATAATTGAGGAATACCGTACGCACCCCAAAGTGAGCAAAATGGTGTATAATGAACAAAACTCCGGCGGTGTCTTTAAGCAGTGGATCAAAGGAATAGAAAACGCAAAAGGTGAATATATCTGGATCGCCGAAAGTGATGATTATGCTGATGAAAACTTTCTACAGCAAACCTTAAAAGTAATTGAAAAGGATGATTTTATTGGGATGGTTTTTACCAATACGAATACGGTAAATAGTGAAGGGGAATTCCGCTGGACTACTGAAGAAAATAAATCTAATTGTTATGCTGAACTAGCAACTTTAGACAATACCATCAATAAAGACAATGCTTCTCAATTTCTGGTCTCTGAAATGATTATCGCAAATGCGAGCAGTGTACTCTTTAGAAAAAGTAGTTTGGTGGCTATTAATTTTGAAGAACTTAAAAAATTCGTCAATACCGGTGACCGATTTGTTTATTTGGGAATTGCCTTACAGTCAAATATTGTTTATATTTCTAAACCATTAAATTTTATGCGGTCGCATGAGCACAATACGACGAAGAAAAGTTTTGAAAACGGGAATATTCACAAAGACCGCCTCAGGGTTTTGAATTATTATTTTAATGATCTTTGTGCCACCGAATTAAATTGCAGAAATGTTGTTGCCTTTTACAAAACCAATTATTTATCTTTTATTCATTACGGCGATTATTATGACAATGCCGCATTGCTGAAAAAGCTAAAAGAAAGAAATGAAATCCAAAATAGCTTTTATCATGTAGTGATGTTTAATTTGTTTTTATTTAGAAAAGCCAATATAAATTCAAGAATTCTCAAAGGATTATATTACAGAATTTTAGTACGACAAAACTCACTTTAATCTGAATTATTTAATATTATGATCATGTCCCAGCTGAAGCCTCTTGATAAATTGTATTTATTAACAATTTTCGCTTTTATTATTGCTTTATTGTTGCCATTTGTAATTAATAATGTTCTATTGACTGATGATTTGGCAAGAGTGTATGGGGCTTTTTTGTACCATCAAATAAAATATTTTCCAGATTATTTATACAGATACCTAAATACGGAAACGATGTCATCGCGGCCTATTTCGGGTCTTTTTACTGCGGTTATTTCTTATTGGACAGGTTTTTATGAGAAACTTTATTATTTAGGCTATATCTTTTTTATTGTCGCTATCTATTTTGTTTTTAAATTATCAAAGTGCCTTACGAACAATATTTTTTTCTCAATTATAACTACTGCAATCTATTGTCTTATTCCTATTGGCACTTCACTTCTATATTCCCCATTGATGCTGAATTCTAGTCTTGCTACCATTTTTTATTGTATCAGTCTTATTGTTTTAATAGAAAAAAAGCAGACCACTAGAACATTGTTTTTTAGCATACTATTTTTCATTTTGTCGGTTCTTTCGTATGAGGTTTTTGCACCTTTGATTTTTTTAAGCCTGCTGTTATTAAAAAGAAATAAAATTATTTATTTATTGAGTGTAATTACTTCCATTTTTATATACAGGCAACTAATAGAACCACAAATATTCACCAATTATTTCCACAGAAGCGATGTTGCGCAATTGTTTCAAATTAAAAGAAACATTATGGTGATTTTTGATTTTATAAAGGCTTTGACCTATGATCTTTTGCTTTCACTATGCAGATCCATTCGCGCAATAAGATATTTCACTTTGTATGATTATTTGCTTCTAAGTTTGTTTAACCTTTTTACATTTTACTATATAAGAAGTAAAAATATAGTTGTCGAATTCTCTAACAATCTGAATATCAAATTTAATTTCTTTATAATATTAGGAGTTGCCTGTGCAACCTTAATTTACTTTGGCTCCGGTTATTTTCCTGATCTTTTTGGCTATAATAACAGAACAATGGGAGCGCTTAGGCTCTATGGTGTTTTATCTTTAAGTTATTTTTTGTTTAAAACACGAAATCATTATTTAATTTTCGTTGTTATATTGATTTTCTCAGTAAGTGCCATCAGTGTGAAAAATGCCTGGCTTTATAGTTTTAAAATTAATAATGAAATATTTCGAAAAATAAGTGCTCATAAAATATCTACTGATAATGATATCAAAATACTTTATGTAATTTTCGACCAGAAAAATACAGATTTAAAAACTAATTTTAGTGAACAACGTAAGAAAGACCGTAATGCCTTTTTTTTAGATCCACATTTTATCCTTCAGGAGCCGATGTTTTTCGCAACGTGGGAGCACAGGTATTATGTAAGAAAATTAAATTTAAACAAAGATCTCAAAATTCACTATTTTTATTCTACGGATGAAGCTAAATCAAAATCATATTATTTATATAATTTGGCTACGGATAAAATATCAATAGTAAAATAATAATGTACGGAGTATTTGAATTGCATTAAAATACTCCCTTAATGTAATTATAAATTTAAATGACCAATCCACTCTTCTCCATCCTCATCGCCCAATATAACAATGGAAAATATTTCCAAGACTGTTACAAAAGTATTATGGCACAAATCTATGATCATTGGGAAGTCATTATTGTTGATGACGGTTCGACCGATGATTCCGTAGCAGTGATGAAAGAAATTATTGGCAATGATGCCCGTTTTAAGATTGAGATCAACTCTGAAAACAAAGGATGTGGCTTTACCAAAAGAAAATGTGCCGAACTGGCAACAGGTGAAATATGCGCTTTTCTGGATCCTGATGATGTAATTACCCCAGACGCACTTTCGGTGATGGTTGACGAACATGCAAAACATCCTGAGGCTTCTATGATTTATTCCAAACCGTTTTGGTGTGATGAGTATTTGAATATACAAAGCGAAAGAAAATCTCAACAAGTAGAAAACGGTGTGTCTGACTTTTTTGATCTAGACGGCTATTTATTCGCTTTCCTTTCCTACAAAAATGATTTCTACCATAAAACTGAAGGCATCAACAGTTACCTGCAGAGAGCGATAGATAAAGATTTGGTTTTAAAACTATACGAAACCGGCCCAGCTTTTTTGAAAGACAAGGCCATGTACAAATACCGCATTCACCCTAATGGTATTTCTACCAATCGGAATCAGGATAAAGCGTATTTTTGGTATTGGGTTACAATTATGGATGCCGCAAAAAGAAGAAACCTTAACATAGAAGATCTTTTTATTGAAAAGGCCTTACAAAGTAGGAGAGAGGTTTCACTGGAAAAGGAGATTGCTGCTTATAATAAATCAATCATTTTTAAAGTATTACGAAAGCTAGGTTTATTTAAATTATTTGTCAATTAACCACAATATAGAACTGATTTTCGGAAGCAAATACGAACAAATGACATAGTCTTTTTTGAATCAACTACTAATTCTGGCAAAAAAAACCAATCAATACTGATGTTAAAAAATATATTATTTCACTCCTCTTTCTTTCTACTTTGTTCCCTGTCATTGATATTAATTATTTCAAATATATCCTTTCTTTGCAATTTTGATATCACTGTTTTTAACGTTGTCGGTAGCGTGCTGATAAGTGTCTTTATTATGATCTATATGGTTAAAAAAAGCACTGATATTATTGTTTCGATCGTTGCGGCACTCCTCGTGTCGGTGGTGAGTTACTATTTAGCAATTACCTATTTTGATCTTTCTTATGATGGTCAAGGATACCATCAGGAAACCATTTATTTGTTGAAAAACGGCTGGAATCCTGTTTATGGAGAGACCAAGGCTTTCAGATCCTGGATTAATTATTACCAAAAGGGCAATGAAATTATTCAATCCAATATCTACTTGTTAACAGATAAAATTGAAGCCGGCAAGATGATTAATGTCCTGTTTATCTATATCGCATTGGTCACCTTTTTTATTTTTTTATCGACCTTGCAAATAAAACATATTTACAAATGGATCATTACGTTTATCGTAGTTTTTAACCCCGTCGTATTTACGCAGGTTTTTACGAACTACCTCGATGCCAACTGGTACCTGACTCTGGTTATTTCTTTATCATCACTATTGACTTATTTTTCAAACCGAGAACGGTTAGGATTGATTATTTTCATCCTTAGTTCTGTGATTTTTTGTTCGTTAAAATTAACCTCCATTCCGGTTTTTATCGTCATTGCAGTTTTCGCCTTCTCTTATCATCTGTTTTTTCATAAGAAAAAAATGATAATGCCCTTTTTAACAGTCCTCCTACTTTCTGGTATCTGCAATGTTCATCCGTTTTTAACAAACGTGCAACATGGATATCACATTTTACATCCCTTTGCGGGCGCTAAAAAAAGTGATATCCTCAACCAGAATATTCCGGAAGTATTGTTAAATAAAAATCGAGTGGAAAGAATATTGGTGTCCTTATTTTCGGAGTCGAGTAATGGCACAAAAGCAATCCTTTATGAGGGATTAAAAATGCCCTTTGAGGTAAATAAAGCGAACTTATACATTAGCTATGATACGAGATTAGGAGGATTTGGATTTCTTTTTAGTGGCATTATAGTACTTACATTATTGATGTTCCTATGTATACTTTTTATAAAGGAAGAGAAATTTTATAAAAAAATCTTAATCATTGTTCTTGCATGTATTGTTTCCACGATCATTGTTAATCCCGCCAGTTGGTGGGCAAGATTATCTGCACAGATTTGGTTATTACCAATAACAATAATTATTTTTGGCCTTCTTTCTAAAAAGAAATTACCTAAATTATTATCTCAACTATCTTTATTTATATTTATGTTGAATATTTTAATACCGGGATACTTAAATTTCAATGAACTGCAGAACAACAAAAAAATAATGAATCAATTCGTTAATTCTGTTGGTAAAAAAACGATTATTTTAGACCTCTCAAATAAATCTGGTTTTCAACAATATTATCTGAAGTTCAGGGAAAGAAATATAAAATATAAACTTAATAATATTACCGATAAAAGTCATCTTGCACCATTTACACCACATGTATATTATGAAATAGAATAAGTTTCATATATATATATGATTGACTTTTTAAAGTTAGAATACTATAATTCAGGTTAAGAGAGTATTATCACCGATCATTCTTTTTAAATGCACAAAATAAGCATCATCATTCCAATCTACAATGTAGAGCAATATCTACCGCAATGTTTAGACAGTGTCGTCACCCAAACCTACCCAAATCTGGAGATCATTTTAGTTAATGATGGCTCAACAGATTCCTGTCCTCAGATTTGCGAAGCATACTCTGAAAAAGATTCCCGGATAACAGTAATCCACAAACAAAACGGTGGCTTATCTGACGCAAGAAATGCAGGGTTTAATATTGCCACCGGTGATTTTATTTCTTTTGTGGACAGTGATGATTTGCTTTCACCGCACTTTTTTCAGAAACTTTTTCAAGCACTCACCACGCACAATGCGGATATCGCAGAATGTGAATTTAAGAAATTTGCTAACGAGGAGGAAATCAAGTACTTTCCCGATAAGGCAGAAAGTTCCATAAAGGTATTTGAAAGTGAAAAAATGATGGAAGCACTATTCAAAGGGCCGTTGCACGTTATGGTATGGAATAAGCTCTACAAGATTGCATTAGTTCGTGGTAAGCTTTTTCCTGTGAACCGCATAAGTGAAGATGTATTCTGGACGTATAGAATATATGGTGAGGCCATAAAAACAGTGAAAATAAACGAAGAATTATACTTTTATCGTCTGCGAGACGATAGCATCATGGGGAGCAGATACTCAATTAAGCGTCTAGACAGTTTAGATGCTTACGAAGAAAAAATTGATTATTTAAAAATGAAATTTCCAAATCTTGTTCAGGATGTCAGAAAGGCTTATTGCTTTGTATTAATCGATAATTATATTCAATTAAGACAACATAATGAGGTTGATCCGGATAAGTTCCACCGAAATATTATATTAGAAAAAATAAAGAGTTACAATTATTGGACTGAGCTCAAAAAGTGGAGGTGGAAGGATTTGGTGTGGTATAAGCTTTTTTTATGGTCGCCCAACGGCTACGCGTCGCTACGGAAATATATGGATAAAAAGTCGAAACGGTTAAATGTACAAAAATGAAAAAACGAAGCGCATCTGCATTTCGTAGAACTATAAATAAAACTCCACATCTTAAAAGTAGGATATTGTGGCTTTATGATACGCTGCATAAGTATTTGCCTTTTATTGTGGGTACACTTACTCGCTCTCCTGCTTATTTAAAAAATAGGATGAATTCCAAAGTAGTCGCAAAACCAGGTACCTTGTCTTTTGAAGGTGGCGTTTTCAATCCGGGTGCGCTCCTCGTTGATGACTGCCATGTTCTACTTTTAGCAAAATCTCAAGTGCTTCCATTTTTTAAAGCAGTGGGTAAAAAACGGGAGTTGTATTTAAAAGGCAGCCCTGTTGCTTTTTTAGTAGATACCTCTTCTTTGCAAACAATTAAATCCTGGACGATACCTAAGATGGTCGGTTTCCCTCAAGAAGAGGAATATGCCATTGAAGATTTAAGATTATTCAAGTGGGGAGACCATAAAATGATTAACCATACCATCATCACAAAACAAAGAGTGCAAGGATATCTTTCAATAAAATCAACTTCCTCGGCTTTATCAGAATTAGACGATCGCGATCAAACCCTCAAATTTTGTGCGTTGCCCAAAATTGATTTTGAGCGTCAAGAGTTTGAAAAAAACTGGGTGTACGCTGAAAAAGAGGAGCAGTTGCTGTTGTGGTATTCAGTCAATCCTTACAGGGTCTTGGCTTTACAGGACGAAGAAAATTTTAATTTTAAAACCCGAATCCATCAGCAACTTTCCGGAAAGATCACTGATCCCGGTGGCTTCGGAACCATGGTGTCTTTCAGTACTAACCCAATTGATTTTGATGAAAAGCATTGGCTCGTCATCATCCACCAGTTTAAAAAGAAAATTACCGGTCGATGGTATGTGCATTGGGCAGTGCTTATTGACAAAGCTACAGTATTACCAGTGCAGATCACTTCCAAACCCATCTTTACTGGAGCGGGAGCGAGAGGACGAGTGCCGGGTTGCCGCTACATTTCTTCGGTGGTTAAAGTGCGGGATGAACTTCTTTTTTTTGCGGGTGAAGGTGATGTTTATGTAACAGTAACAAAAAAGAAAATTATAGAAATAGAATCATTATTTACTCCAATCTAATACTAATTTTGTATATAGATTTGCGCAAACAGATGATCAGTTAAAATGAAAATATGAGAGTTTTATATGTCGTTGGAACTAATTTAAGAAGGAATACTTCAGCAAACATCAGCCATAATGCTTATGTTCAGGGGTTATTGGAAAATGGATGTCAAGTGGAAATTTTGATGTCAAGTTCAAGTTGGGGCGAAGAAGATGATGCGCTTCCAATATGGACGGATGCCAAATATCATATATACAACTCTGTATCATTGATTGACAGAGTAAAATCAGCATTTAAAAATAAAATAGATAAAACGCGTACCAATGATAAAAAGGTTGACGTAGCCAGTGAGTTTACATCTGGAGAAGATACTCCGAATCACAGTTTTAAAATAGCTATAAGAAATATTATAAAGACAACGTATGATTTTCTTTTTAACACTTCTTACATCTATAATTTAGACCGCATCTGGTTACGAAATGCCAAACATTTTAAAGAAACCTCACCTTATGATTTAATTATTTCTAATTCAAGTCCTGCTTCAAGTCATAAGCTGGTTTTAGATTTATTTTCTAAGAAACATATTTCAAAAACTCGTTGGATTCAAATTTGGGAAGATCCTTGGTTTTTTGATCTTTATGGAGGTCATAATGAAAAGATAAGGAATGAAGAACATCGCTTATTGCGAGCAGCGGAAGAGATATTTTATGTAAGTCCACTCACGCTGGAATATCAAAAACAACATTTCCCGAACTGTGCTTCTAAAATGAAGCATATTCCACTGCCTTTCTTACACCTTAGCGAAGGAACGCGAAGAGAGAATGTTGGTAATCTTAAATTTGGCTATTTTGGTGACTATTATTCTAAAACTAGAAATCTAAACCCATTTTATGATGCAGTGGTGGACAGTGAAACCGAAGCATATATCTATGGTGATTCCGACTTAACGCTACCTTCGACAGAAAATGTTACTGTAAACGGGCGGGTAACTTTAGATAGATTAAACCTTCTGCAAAATCAGGTGGAGGTGTTGGTCCATCTTTGTAATCTGAAAGGTGGTCAAATCCCTGGTAAAATCTATCACTATTCTGCCACGACCAAACCAATTTTATTTATCTTAGACGGCACGGAAAGGGAAAAAAAAATGATCAAAGAATATTTTATCAAATTTAATAGATACCATTTTTGCGAAAACACAAAGGAGAACATTCTAAATACTATTATTTCATTTAAATTAGGTAATGAAGAACTGGTAAGGCAACCAGTATCTAATTTTGCACCAAAACAAGTCATTGCAGAAATACTTCATGGAAAAATGGGGTGGAGAATATAAAAAAAATTAAGAAAAAGCAAGATTGTGGTAGTGAATGCGAAAAATAATTTAGAATTAACAAAATCATTAATAATATGAAATGGTCCACTATTGTAGTTCACCAATTTAACAAAGCGCTTAATGTGTTCAAGTTAAATATTTCCGATACCGGTGCATCAATCGAACTTTTATGTCAAAATAATTTTTCAATGGCTCGATATGGCGATGGTGAATTAAATATTATGATGGGCGGTGATATTCACTTTCAGCCGTATAATAGTGAATTAGCAGGAAGGTTAAAAGAAATTTTGAGATCTTACGATGAACAATCTGCTTTAAAAATTGGTGTGCCCTTGGCGATCAATACGACTGCCGGATACAATAAGACAGCAAAAGATTTTTGGGAAATGAACCTTAGTTCTGGTCGTATGCATTGGTTTCGATATTGTGGATTGCGGAAAAAATTTATTAATGCAAGCTTGACAAGATGTTATATCGATTATGAGGAAAAGGAGCAGAGCCTATTATGGTTTCAGCAGATTCAAGCACTTTGGAGAAATAAAAAGGTTCTTGTTGTAGAGGGTGCTGCCTCCAGAATGGGAGTTCAAAATAATCTTTTTGATAATACAGCTTCTGTTAACCGAATTATTACCAAATCAAGTGATGCATGGATTGTGTACGCTTGGATTTTAGAAACAACCTTGAAAGTGGCAAAAAACTATGACTTGATTTTAGTTTCTTTAGGCCCGACAGCAACTGTGCTAGCAGCAGATGTCAGTAAACATGGGTATCGGATTTTGGATATTGGTCATATTAGTTTAGAATATGACGAGTACCAGAACGACGGTTTAGGAGTAAATCAGAATGATTGTAAAATTAAGTATCAAAATCAAATCATTGAACAAATATTTTAATCATGCAGATTACCGTCTTCACTACAACTTATAATAGGGCTTATATTCTACCCAATCTCTATCATTCTTTATTGCGACAGCAAACTAATGATTTTGAATGGTTGGTTATCGACGATGGTTCTACCGACGAGACTGCCCAATTAGTAGCAGGGTGGGTCGCTGATGGACCGTTCCCAATTCGCTATTTCAAAACGGAAAACGGTGGTAAACCGCGCGCGATAAACAAAGCTGTTGAATTGGCAAATACCCCTTATTTATTCATTATTGACAGCGATGATTATTTAACAGATGACGTTATACCATTTTTCTTAAGTGAATTGCAAGATTTTGTCCGAAAACCTGAATTAGTAGGTTTAGGTATTATGAGAGGCAACAACCCACACCAACCTTTAGGATCGCCAAGGTTCGGCGACCAAGATTTTATAGATGCTCCTCATCTCGAAAGAAACAAATACGGTCTGAATTTCGATTGTAATGAACTCTATAAAATAGAAATTCTTAGGCAATTTCCCTTCCGCGTATGGGAGGGGGAGCTTTTCTCTCCCGAAGAAATCGTCTTATATGAAATGGATTTGCACGGCTACAAAGTTCGCTGGTACAACAAAGTGGGCGTAATTTCAGAATATTTGGAAGACGGACTTACCGTGAATGCTTTCAGTCTTCTCAAAAAAAACCCAATGGGCTACGCCATGTCTTTCAACCACCAACTGAAATATAAAAAAACTTTTAAAGAAAGATTCACCAGCGCTTACCTCATGATCTGTTACACCTTACTCGGTAAAAATATTTTCTATCTTGCAGAATCGAATGATAAACTAATGACCGTGCTGGCTTTCCCTGTAGGAGTGCTTGTGTCTGTGCGCAGGTGGTGGCAGTTTAGGAAAGCATAAGTATTAAATTGAATAATCTTATAATCAGATACGGGAAATTAAAAAATGGGCATCGCTGCATGCATTGGATCACGTCCATTAAGACTCGCTAAAACTCTGCTGCTTTACCAGCGATTAAAAGGAATTTAAAGACGCATTATTTATAGTTATAACATTTATAAAACGTCTTATTATGTCACGAAATGATTTAAATATCAATAAATTTGCTTCACTATGAAAAAAATCCTCCTTTGTTTCGGAACGCGCCCAGAAGCGATTAAAATGGCGTCATTGGTTCACGAACTTAAAACTTCCAACCAGTTTGAAATAAAGGTGGCGGTTACCGCGCAACACCGTCAAATGCTGGATCAAGTTCTGGATTTTTTCGAAATTGTTCCGGATTATGATTTGGACATCATGAAGGAGAACCAAAGTTTAAATGAATTGTGTGGACGAATATTTATGAAAATCGACAGCGTTTTGCAGGACTATAATCCTGATTTGGTTTTAGTACATGGTGATACTACAACCTCCGCTGTTTGCGCTTGGGCTGCTTTTCACAGAAATATAAAAGTAGGACATATAGAAGCCGGTCTTCGTACTTTTGATAAATGCAGCCCATTTCCAGAAGAAGTAAACAGACAAATTACGGGAAGAATTGCAGATTTTCATTTTGCGCCAACCTCAATTTCTTCACAAAATCTATTGGCAGAAAAAATAAACCCACATAATATTCTAATAACCGGCAATACGGTAATTGATTCCTTACTTTGGACTAAAAATAAATTGGATCATAATTTTGGAAATCTCCGAATAAAAGAGTTAAAACAAAAACTTGATTTTACAAAAAAGATTATTTTAGTGACAGGTCACCGGCGCGAAAACTTTGGCGATGGTTTTCTCAATATTTGTAATGCCTTAATCAAAATTGCTGAAAACAGTGAGGTTGAAATTGTATATCCCGTACATCTAAATCCTAATGTGCAGATGCCTATTCTGAAACTTCTTTCAGGTATAAGTAATATACACTTGATTGATCCATTAGATTATCCGACTTTTGTATGGATGATGAGTAATTCTTATTTTATTATCACCGATTCAGGTGGGGTACAGGAAGAAGCGCCATCGTTAGGAAAGCCGGTTTTAGTTATGAGAAATACAACAGAAAGACCCGAAGCAGTTGATGCGGGCACCGTTATTCTCGTGGGAACAGACAGCCAGAAGATTGTTGCTGCATCTGAGAAATTGTTAAACAATGAAGTGGAATATAATAAAATGAAGCAAACGCATAACCCATACGGGGACGGACAAGCCAGTCCGAGAATTCGTAAGTTTTTAGAAAATATAATATGATACCAAAAATCATCCATTATTGTTGGCTCAGCAATGATCCATTTCCCAAAGATATCGCAGCATTCATAGCATCATGGCAACTCAAATTGCCGGAGTATGAGTTCATGCTATGGGATTTAAGCAGGGATCAGATAGGCGAAAATCTATGGGTACAGCAATCATTTGAAGCAAAAAAATATGCCTTCGCAGCAGATTATATCAGAATTTATGCATTGTATGAGTACGGTGGTATTTATTTGGATACCGACGTTGAGGTAATCAAGAGCTTTGATGATTTACTCCATCTGCCTTATTTTGCCGGGACTGAAGGTGGCAACTGGATTGAGGCTGCAGTCCTGGGCGCTGAAAAGAGTGCTGATTGGCTGAAAGATATTCTCACTTACTTTGATAAGCCCTTTGTCAATGGGGATGGCAGTTACGCCATGGTTACTTTACCTCAGGTCATGAACAGCATTATTGAAAGAAAAAGACAGATTATAGTAGCCGACAAAAAAGAAATTGGTGAGAATATGGACCGAAATTACCAATCACACTTTTATCTTTTCGAAGAAGATTTTTTCAGTCCTAAAAATATGGGTACCGGTGTTATTAAGAAAACAAACAATACCTACGCAATACATCATTTTGCAATGAGTTGGATTCCGACAAATCAAAAGATGCTTCCAAATATTAAAAGGGCATTGATGAAAATGTTTGGGGTGCATAATATTAATGCTGTTATTGGGTTTTTGAGATTAATTAAAAAATAGTTTTAATGAAAGTTCTTTACCTTACCGATCAAACTTTTCTCCACGGTGGGGTAGAAAAGGTTCTATCCCAGAAAGCCAACTATCTTACAGATCAGTTGGGTGATGAGGTAACCATTGTAACCTACCGGCAACAGAACCAGAAACCGGTGTACGCTTTCAGCGATAAGATAAAGTTGATCGATTTAGGAGTGGATTATGAGATTGTAAAAAGTTATTTCCATCCTCATAATCTGAAAAAAATTCCGCACCATTTCGCCAGCTTAAAGAAAGTTTTAAAGGATATTCAGCCAGACGTCATAATCAGCTGCAGTTTTGGACCTGATTTTTATTTTATGCCCTTTCTGGAAAAACAGATTCCGAAAATCAAAGAGTTTCATTCCTCACGGCATTTTTACAGTGAAAATTCCTACTCAGCAAAAGACAAACTGTTGAATATACTGTCAGCGACTTTAGAGAAAAAGTACCATCAGTTGGTTGTTCTCAACGAGTCTGAAAAGGAGTTTTATCAAAACAATCAGATTACAGTCATTCCCAACCCCGCTGAAATTTCAGAAAAAAGGGCAGAGGTCTCTTCCAAAAAAATAATGGCTGCCGGTCGGATTTCACCCGTCAAAAATTTCGGTGATCTGATAGAAGCATTCGCCAAAGTGATCAAAGATTTCCCCGACTGGGAACTGCATTTTTTTGGTGAAGACTATGTCGGTACTCAAGGGAAATTAGAACAGAAAATCAATGCTTACGGTCTGCAAAACCATATCAAATTCATGGGCGTTTCCCCCGATCTGAAAACGGAAATGCAACATTACAGCATCTACGCCCTGACTTCTGAAACGGAATGTTTCCCCATGGTTTTATTAGAGGCGTTATCTGTTGGGATGCCTGTAATTTCTTACGACAGTCCCACCGGTCCAAAACATATTTTAACCGATAACGAAGATTCTTTTCTTGTCCCTTATAAAAATTTAGATATTTTTGTAGAGAAACTTACAGAACTGATGCAAAATGAAGACCTCCGCCATGAAATGGGACAAAAAGGACGACAAAATGTACAGCGCTTCAGTATTGAAAAAGTAATGCACCAATGGAAAGATCTATTTACTTCATTAATCAATAAAACATCTAACATCCAACATCTGTCACCCATCAGCCAACATCCATCACCTAATATCTAACACCTAACACCTGACCCCTTGTTCGACTGGATCCCCGCAGCATCTTATACCGCTATTCACTATCACGTATTGCTCGTCATTGCATTACTGATTACTTTTCATGCAATAATTTTTGATGTCAAAGATGAACAGAGCATCAACTTTTTTTATTCTTTTGGCTATATAGTGGTGGTTACTTTGATTTTCTATATGGGGTTGCGGCAAGTTAATACCGGTTATTTTGGGGATACCATTAACTACTCAAGAGGTTATGATTTGTTGCAGCAGGGAGTTGACGTTAAAATAAAAAGCGACTATCTGTTTAACTACTTAATGAGGTTTTGCAGTGGTTTTATGGATGTTCACAGCTTTTTCTTACTGGTCGATATTCTATATATAATACCCTGTTTTTTATTTTCACAGAAATATTTCGGCCGCTACTGGTTTTTCGCCATGTTTATGTTTATCTGCTCCTATTCTTTCTGGACCTATGGGACCAATGGATTACGAAATGGCTTGGCAACTTCATTTTTTATCATGGGTCTGTATTGTTACGGTAAGAAATACTGGATGTACTTTTGGTTTGTTTTAGGCTATTTCATGCATGCTTCCCTCGTTATTCCTATCGCAGCATTTGTTGTTTCTGGATTCTATAAAAATCCTAAAATTTACATTTATATTTGGCTGTTAGCGATTCCTTTGTCGTTGGTGGGAGGTAGTTCCTGGTCAACTTTAATGGCAGGTTTAGGGTTTGAAGACCGAACCGCGGGTTATTTGACCAATTCTGACGAAAGTATGAATCAGTTTTCCCAGACCGGTTTTCGTTGGGATTTTCTGGTCTATAGTGGCTCAGCCGTGTTTGCAGGTGCCTATTTTATTTTTAAAAAGAAAATCACCGACCCTTTCTATATTCATGTTTTTGGGATTTACTGTATTGCGAACGCTTTCTGGATTCTAGTCATTACGGCCGCATTTAGTAATCGTTTTGCCTATCTCTCCTGGTTCCTCATGCCGGTCATTTTTGCCTATCCCATGTTCCGCTATAAAATGTGGCAGGATCAGTACAAAGTTTTTGGCGGGATATTATTCGCTTATTTTATGTTTACCTATTTTATGAATGTCATTAAATAGTTATCGAGGGAAATAATAGTTTTATCAGAAGATTATGAAAATCGTATATTGCTTGAACAGTATCAGAGGTATAGGTGGTATCGAAAGAGTTACCCTCATTAAAGCGAATGCGCTTTCAGAAATAGAAGGCAATCAGATCTTTGTCGTAGTGACTGATGATAATCACGGAAACTATTGTGATACTATCAGTAAGAAAGTTGATTTTATTAATTTGAATATTAATTATTATGATAATGATTGGCAGCCTGGTTTATCTGCGAAATTATCTCAAATTCGAAAAAGGGGACTGCATAAAAAATTACTTAGGGAAGTGTTAAATAAGATTCAACCCGACATTGTAATCGCCGTAGGGCAGTCTGAAAAGTTTTTTTGTAGAAAAGGATTGGTTAAGACTTCATATCCTGTCTATATCCGTGAGTTGCATTTTGCAACCAATTATAGAGAAAGTTTGGCGCAGAATGGAAAGGCAAAAATGATTGGGAGAATCCTTTCTTTTATAGATTTTGGCATACTTTGTAGATTTTACTATGATATTGTAGTTTGCCTAACACCAGAAGATTTAAATAAAAATTGGAGAGGACGAAAGAATGTAGCCTCGATGCCAAATCCTTTAACAATTTCCCGACCGGCAAATAAGGAGAACAGTTTTGAAAGTAATAGTTCTGCAAAAAAAATAGTAGCTATAGGAAGGTTAAGTTACCAAAAGAATTTTGAGTCCCTCATCAGATCTTTCGCACTGATTTCTTCATCAAATCCTGAATGGATTTTAGAGATTTATGGTGAAGGTGATGACAGAAAAAATCTAGAATCGGTCATTTCATCTCTAAACCTTTATGGTATTGTGAAATTAATGGGTGCCACCTCCGATGTAGCTTCGGTATTATCTTCAGCTTCCTTTTTTGTGTTGAGTTCTCGGTTAGAAGGGTTTCCTTTGGTTTTACTGGAAGCGATGGTACACAAATTACCGGTCATTTCATATAATTGTGATTTCGGACCCTCATTTATTATCGAAAATGGGATCAATGGGTTTTTAGTTCCACTCAATGACGAACAAAAGTTAGCTTCTAAAATGCAATTACTAATCGATGACCCTATTTTATTGGCTCGAATGGGGGAAAATGCACATAAACGGGCAGAGTCTTTTTCTCCTGATATTATTGCAGATAATTGGATGGATTTATTTCATAATCTTATTGCTAAAAAGAAATGCTGAAAATATCATTAATCATTCCCTGCTATAATGTGGACCAATATATTTCGCAATGTTTGGGGAGTGTTTTGGCGCAAACCTATCCTCATTTAGAAATCATTTGTGTGAATGATGGCTCTACGGACGGAACTTTTACTATTTTAGAGCAATTTACTGATCAGGACCGCAGGATTACAATCATTACTCAGGAAAATAGCGGTATTGCTGAGGCAAGAAATGCAGGATTAAATGTAGCGACAGGAGATTATATTGCCTTTGTTGATGCTGACGACTGGTTAGAGACCGATGCATTTGAGAAAGTTTTAAAAGACTGCTCTGAGGATATGATCTGTTTTTCGTATTACCGTAATTTCGCGCACGGACAGTTGACCAAAGATTTGGGGTTGGAAGGGATGTTCGATTCAGGTTATATCCAGAGACGGATTATTGGCCTTGTTGATGAGGAAATGGAAGATATAAACTCGTTTGACGCATTAATTACGTGTTGGGGGAAGCTGTATAAAAAGGAAACTGTCGCAGGAATCCGCTTTAAAGATCTGAAGCATTTTGGAACATGGGAAGACGGTATTTTTAATATAGAGGTATTAGAGAAAGCGCGTAAAGTGCGGGTGATCAACAAACCATTATATCACTATCGAAAGCCACTGCAAAGCACCTACACCACAAATTATAAACCCGAACTGTATCTAAAATGGAAGAATAAATTTGAGTGGATTCGTTTGTTCATCCTGGTGCATGATAAACCTGAAATTTTTGAGGAGGCATTGCGCAACCGGATCAGCGTTACCACACTTAATCTGGCATTCAATGAGATGAACAGCAGTCAATCTTTCGGAGAGAAAAAAGCAAATATTAAAAAAATTCTTAGTGATCCACTCTACGTCAATGCATTTGGGTTTTTCGCGATCAATGATATCCCGGTCATCTGGAGGATTTTCTATTACTTTGCAAAGACTGAAAATGCTTTTGCGGTAACGCTGATGGCAGATCTGATTTACCGTTACATTAACAGAAAAAATAAATGAAACCCCTAAAAGTCCTTCAGGTTTTCACCGTCCTTAACCGCGGCGGCGCTGAAACCAATCTGATGAATTACTACCGTCAGATGGATAGGGAACGGGTACATTTTGATTTTTTAGTCCACCGGCAGGAAGAGGGTGCTTACGAACAGGAAATAAAAAAAATGGGGGGTGAGATTTTCCGGTTGCCCGCTCTTCATCCTACTAGGATTAAACAGTATAAAGTCGCGGTTAGTAAGTTTTTTGATGAGAATCCCGGTTATCAGATCATTCATGGTCAATGCTCCGAATTGGGCATCTTTATTTACCGGGAAGCGAAGAAAAGAAAGATCCCTGTGATTATTGCTCATGCGCATAATTCTAAGATGGATTGGGATCAGAAAGCGCTGTTCCGGATGTTGTGGAAACACGGCATGCGAAAATACATCAATACCTACTTTAGCTGTGGACAGGAGGCTGCGAAATGGCTCTTCGGTAAAAAGCTTGCAACTAAGGCTTATCAGATGAATAACGCTGTTAATACGGATGATTTTGTCTTCAACCCCTCTTTGCGGGAACGGATGCGTTTAAAACTGCATACAGAAAATAGCTTTAATGTAGTCCATGTCGGCCGTTTCAATATTCAAAAGAACCACTGTTTTTTAATCGATATTTTCTCTGAAATCATAAAAATTAATCCGCAAAGTAAATTGTTTTTAGTGGGTGAAGGGGAGCTTAAAAAAGAAATAGAAACCAAAATCGATCAATTGAATCTCACCGAAAAAGTTGAATTTCTAGGTCTGCGCAGTGATGTTGCTGATCTTTTGCAGGCGATGGATGTATTTGTATTTCCTTCCCGGTTTGAAGGATTACCCGTAGCATTGGTTGAGGCGCAAACGTCTGGGATCCTCTGCGCTGTTTCTAATGCCATCCCCCGGGAGGCCGTCTTGGTGCCGGATATTGTCGAGGTATGTTCGCTGCAGGATTCAGCAAAATACTGGGCTGAAAAGATGATAAAGAGACATCTTACTTTCATCCGGACTGATGTTTCGCACCACATCACTAAGGTGGGGTATGATATAAAAACCAATGCCTCACAGTTGGAGCAGAAATATAGTGATCTAATCGACCAGTTTTCATGAAAGCACTGACCATCTTTACACCATCTTATAACCGTGCGCATCTTCTGCCGCGGATCTATACCTGTTTGAAAGACCAGACCTGTCAGGATTTTATCTGGTTAATCGTAGATGACGGTTCCGTAGATGATACCCGGCAGGTTGTCGCTGCTTTTATTCAGGAAGATACAATAGAAATACAATATATTGCTCAGGAAAACCAGGGAATGCATGGGGCACACAATACCGCCTATGAAAATATCATTACTCCACTGAACACCTGTATTGACTCGGATGATTATCTACCAACCGATGCTGTCGAGAAAATTCTCCGCAAATGGGAAACGGTTGAGCATAAAGAAAAATACAGTGGGCTGGTGGGCTTGGATGCTGATCTGAAAGGAAACCTCATCGGCTCCCCGTTTCGCACCGAAACCACCACACTGGAAGATTTTTACCTTCAGGGCGGTACCGGTGATAAAAAATTAGTGTACCGCACAGCAGTGATGCAACAGTATCCTCCGTACCCCCTATTTCCAGGGGAGAAGTACGTAGGGCTAGGCTATAAATACCAACTCGCAGATCAGGATTTTGAATTGGTCACTTTAAATGAAATTTTAGTGTTGGTCGATTATCAGCCGGGCGGTTCTTCCAATAATATGTTTCGCCAGTATTATAACAATCCACGTGGTTTCGCTTTTATCAGAAAGCAGGGGATGGTCTTGTCAAAGTCACCGGTCAAGCGGTTTAAAGATGCGGTTCATTATGTTTCCAGCAGTCTGCTGTCCGGAAACAGGAAATTCATTGCAGAATCCCCACGCAAAGCAATGACTGTTTTGGCCTTTCCGTTAGGTTTGGTGCTCTACGCAATCGTACTCTTTAAAAACAGAAAGGTGATTAACAGCAATGAGCTTTAGGTGTACTTTGCATAGGTGAGGCTAAGTTCATTTTATTTAATACATTCTGCTTTTTGAAAGCCTAAGTTCTTGTTACCATAAACCACCCCGACCCTTCGGGTCACCCCTCCAGAGGAGGGGAATAGGGCTTTCGCCTTTTTTTTGGCTTCGCCTATTGCGTCGCACATTGTGGCTCTCCAACAAAGTTCCCATTGACCATTGACCCGTTCACTGCGTCACTCAATCGGTGACCCCAACAAAAATCCCCCCGTTGAAAGAAATATTTTATCTTTGCTCTAATAAGCATCTATCAACCATTGAAAAAGCTCTTCCGCATTTCCACCATTCCGATGTCCCTGAATCTCTTATTGAAGGGACAGTTGCGTTATTTGAATCAGTTTTATGAAGTGACAGCCATCTCCGGGGCGGGCAGTGATTTGGAGGAAGTCAAAGAAAGAGAAGGCGTGAAAGTAGAAGCCGTTGAGATGTCAAGAGAGATTTCTATTCTAAAAGACCTCGTGGCGCTCGTTCAGCTTTACCGCCTTTTCAAAAAAGAAAAACCCGATATCGTGCATTCCATTACGCCGAAAGCCGGTTTGCTGTCGATGATGGCGGCAAGGCTTGCAGGCGTTCCTGTGAGGATGCACACCTTCACCGGGCTCATTTTTCCCTATAAAAAAGGACTGTTGAAATTCATTTTAATCTGGATGGACCGCCTCCTGGCCAACAGTGCGACCCATATTTATCCCGAAGGAAAAGGCGTACAGGAAGATCTGGAACGCTACCGCATCTCGCGCAAACCGCTGAAAATATTAGCCCATGGAAATGTGAATGGCATCGACACCTCCTATTTTAATCCCGAAACTATTGCAGAGAGCGGTCAGGAGAACTTGCGGCGCCAGCTTGGGCTGTCTGAGGAAGATTTCGTCTTTATCTTTGTTGGCCGTTTGGTAAGGGATAAAGGCATCAACGAGCTCGTCGCGGCTTTCAAAAACCTCGCTTCGACTCCGCTCAGCGACCACGCTTCCGATGCACTTCGTTCTCTCAAATTATTGCTCGTCGGTCCCCTTGAACAGGAGCTCGATCCTCTGGAGCCTGGGACTTTAAAGGAGATAGAAACCAACCCCCATATTATTTCGGTAGGATTCCAGACAGAGGTACGACCATATTTTGCCCTCAGCGACGCTTTGGTTTTCCCTAGCTACCGCGAAGGTTTCCCCAATGTCGTTTTACAGAGTTTAGCCATGGAACTGCCCGCCATCGTCACCGATATCAATGGCTGCAACGAGATCATCACCCCTGGTGAAAACGGACTCATCATTCCTGTCAAAAATACCGAAGCCCTGCAAACCGCCATGGAAGCATTATACACGGATACCAGCCTTTATCAGTCTTTAAAAAATAAAACCCGCAAAAGTATCTTTCTTTATGAGCAAAAAGCGGTTTGGGAAGCGCTGGTGGTGGAGTATCGGTTGGTGGAGGGGGTGAACGTGTGAACGTGTGAACGTGTGAACGTGTGAACGTGTGAACGTGTGAATGAGGTGAATGAGGTGAATGGTGTCAATGGTGAATGGTGAATGATGACTGCCACCATTTGCGAAGCAAGAGGCGAAGCCAAAAAGGCGAAGCCCTATTCCCCTCCTCTGGAGGGGTGACCCGAAGGGGCGGGGTGGTAAAACAAACAAACAGGTTCTCCATGTAAAAGTCAGCTAAAAGATATAACTAAGCATGATTAAAAGTAAATATGAATAATAATCCCTGTTTCTGACACGAACCGTACATGAAAAAACTCACCGTTTTCACGCCTACTTACAACCGCGCCTATTGTCTCGGTGACTTATACGAGAGTCTCTGCAGACAGACGTCTGGCGACTTCCTCTGGTTGGTGATTGACGACGGCTCTAGTGATGGCACAGCCGCTTTGGTGGCGGAATGGATGGAAGAGGGTAAAATAGAAATCCGCTATCATTACAAAGAAAACGGCGGCATGCATACCGGTTATAATGCGGCTTATGAGCTGATTGATACCGAACTGAACATGTGTATGGATTCTGATGACTATTGTCCGGATAATGCTGTAGAACTCATTGTTGATTGTTGGGAGAAATTGGGTTCTGACCAGTATGCCGGTATTCTTGCTTTAGACTGTCTAAAAAACGGTGAAGTGATTGGGGATCGGTTTCCCGAGGATTTAAAGGAAACGACTGTCGGAGACTTTTATTGGATTCATCGCTTAAAAGGAGATAAGAAATTAATTTACAGAACAGCGGTAGTCAAAAAGTATGAACGGTATCCGGAGTTTCAGGGCGAGAAATTTGTACCTATTTTCTGCATGCCCTTTAGGATCGATCAGGATTACAAAATGCTTACGCTGAATGAGGTGGTCTGTATTGTTGATTATCGGGAAGATGGTTCCACGAAGAATATTGTACAGTCTTATTTTAAAAATGCAAAAGGTTTTAATTATGCAAGAACAGTAAGAATGCGCTATTCTCCCTCCTTCAGAGACCGTTTCAGAAATGCCATCCATTATGTCTCCGGAAGTATCATTGCTAAAAATAAAAACTTTGTTTTCGAGTCTCCAAAAAGGATGATGACTTTTTTCGCTGTTCCTTTTGGGGTGGTGCTTTATGCGTATTTACAATATCTGATCCGTAAAAAGAAGAAGCGATGAAAGTGCTTTTTTTGACCAAATATAGCGCGCTGGGTGCCAGCAGCAGGCTGAGAACCTTTCAGTATTTGCCCTTTTATAGAGAAGCGGGTATTGAATGTATCGTTGAGCCCTTTTTTAATGATTCCTATTTAGAGCGTCTTTACAATGGTAAGGGAATTCACTTACTTGTTTTTTCTTTTTACCTGAAAAGACTTCTCGTTCTTTTAAGCATTTTGAAATATGATAAGATTTATATAGAAAAAGAAATTTTCCCCTATTTGCCTCCGTTTGCGGAATGGATCCTCTTTCTTTTAAAGAAAAAATATATTGTGGACTATGATGACGCCATCTTTCACAATTATGACCGGAATAAAAATGTAATCGTCAGAATCTTCCTTAAAAATAAAATCGACTCCGTCATGAAATATGCGGAGGTCGTCATCGCAGGAAATGCCTATTTGGCTCAACGGGCCACCGATGCTGGTGCAAAACATACCGAAATAATTCCTACGGTAGTCGATCTGAAAAGATATACCGTAAGAAGCGAAAAAAAGGAAGATGTATTCGTGATCGGCTGGATCGGTACTAAATCTACTTTTGAAAAACATCTGCTATCGATTAAGGACTGGTTGATTAAGGCACAGCAACTTTTGAACGTGGAGCTGCATGTGATTGGAATTACCAAAACAGAGGTGTTTTTGGGTGATCATGTAAAACTGATCCCCTGGACAGAAAATACTGAAGTGGCTCATCTATCCAAGTTTGATGTAGGCATCATGCCTCTGAGGGATTCGCCTTGGGAAAGAGGAAAATGTGCCTATAAAATCATCCAGTATTTTGCGGTGGGAATCCCCGTCATTGCTTCGGATGTAGGAATGAATGCGGAAGTATGTATCAATGGAGAAACCGGTTTTTTAGCCAATACGGAGGAGGGATTTCTCGGTGCACTGAAATTTTTGATCACTCATGAAGATACCCGTAAAGAAATGGGAATGAAGGGGCGGAAAGTTGTTGAAAAAACATTTAATGTAGAGGCTACTTCGAAAATTTTAACTAATATTATCCTGAATTAGTAAATAATCAACATAACTGCTATATTCGTGTGGAACTGATAAATTACTCCGTCTAAAATGGTATTGAAGATCCGAAATGATGAAAAAACTGATCCGCATTACGACCATTCCTCTTTCCCTGGACAAGCTTCTGGGGGAGCAGCTGACGTATATGAATCAGTTTTATGAAGTCACCGCCGTTTCTGCGGATGAAAAGGAACTCGAAAGGGTGGCTGCGAAGTATGGCGTCCAACACCACCATGTGGAAATGACGCGTACCATTTCTCCGCTGAGAGATATTGCAGCAGTCTGGCGGCTCTATCGTTTTCTGCGTCAGCAAAAGCCCCATATCGTGCACAGTCATACCCCGAAAGCCGGCATTGTCGGCATGATGGCTGCGTGGCTGGCCGGTGTTCCGCACCGCCTGCATACGGTTGCCGGTTTGCCCCTTCTCGAAAGGGGAGGCTCGAAAAGAACCTTACTGAATCACATCGAAAAACTCACGTGCCGGCTGGCGACGCAAGTCTATCCCAATTCTTTTGAACTTCAGAAAATCATCATGCGGGCCCAATTCTGTGCGCCCCATAAAATGAAGGTCATCGGGCAGGGAAGCAGCAACGGCATCGATACCGACCATTTCAGCCCGGCCCAAATTACCGCTGACGAGCAGCAAAACCTGCGAGCCGAACTGGGGCTTTCTCCGGACGATTTTGTTTTCATCTTCGTAGGAAGGCTGGTTTGCGATAAAGGGATTAATGAATTGGTTGCGGCTTTCAAAAATGTCGCTTCGGCCCGTTTCGGCTTCGCTCAACGACCGGTGCCCGATGACCAGAGTTTGAGGCCGATTGGCGGAAATGTAAAGCTCTTATTGGTTGGCCCTTTAGAGCAGGACCTCGATCCTTTGCGTGCAGAAACTTTAAGTGACATAGAATCGAATCCCGATATTATTTCTGTCGGTTTTCAGGAAGAGGTGCGGCCTTATTTTGCAGTCAGCAATGCGTTGGTGTTCCCGAGCTACCGGGAAGGTTTTCCCAATGTGGTTCTTCAGAGTTTAGCCATGGGATTGCCTGCAATCGTTACCGACATCAACGGCTGCAATGAAATGGTCCGCAATGGATTTAATGGTCTTGTGGTTCCGCCAAAAAATGAAACTGCCCTTCAAAATGCGATGGAACAGCTTTTCAGTGATCCGACTTTGTATGATGAGCTGAAAAGCAATGCCCAAAAGAGTGTGTTGCCTTATGAGCAAATCGCAGTTTGGGAAGCGCTTTTGGAGGAGTATAGGGGTTTGGAGGCGTTACCGGAAATCTGATGATTGTGAGGAGAGACCACCCCGGCATTTCACCTGCGGTGAAGCGCCGCCCCTCCAGGGGTGGGAATAGGGTGAGTGAATATGAAGAAAGTGGGAAAAAATTCCCACTTTCTTTTTTATTTTATCCTCACCGGTTTGCGGGTGTGGAATGTGATGTCTGGTTAGAGGCTTTCCTCCGCGGCTTGCTTTTCCGGTGATTCCTCAGCTTTTTCCAGAACGACTCCCTGCAGGGAATCTTTGCCTGCAATAAATACAAAGAAGCTGTATCCTTTTTTTGCGCGGAACTTTTTTTTGATGACGACCGGTTTTTTCTGATCGGCGGGAGTCAGGCGGTAATCGTGACGGCGGAAGTCTCCAGTGATTAGGTTGATCTGCAGTTCCGTCAGGGAAGCTTCTGTGCGGCAGGGGTTCATTACGACTTCAATTTCTACGCCCCTAAGTACGGCGTTTAAAATTTTCGGAAACTTTCTGCGGTGCTGATGAAATATGAAACGGTTAAAAAGTGCTTTTCCTTCGGCAGTCTCCAGCCCTCCGACAGGGGTTCTGCTGCCCACGGGCGCCGGATCGCAGTTTTTAATCTGAAAGAGCAGGGCATTAACCTGTTGGGAAAGGTACCGTTCGCCCAAATTCCCAAACTCCTGCTCCAATGCCTTGCGCAGGTGTTTGGATGTCAAAGCTGCGGTGCCGAATTCTGTGGCGTAGAGGGCATTTTTTTTCATGCCTTCTGTTTTGGGTCCTTTGTGAGGAGTGGGGAGGCTGCGCCGCATCTGTTTGCCGTTTCGTACATAGTATACGTAGTCTCCGAGTTTTCCGTGCCAGTTGCCGTTGATGTCTACTTTTGCCATTTTTTTTGTTTTTTAAGGGTTAGATTGTTGTTTTTTGTAATAGTGATTTTTTGATTATGAGTTCTTTTGCTTCCTCTTCTTTGTTATTTTAAATGGGTCAGCGAAGTATTTTTAATGGTTTGTGTTATTCTTTTACTTTTTGTCTTAACACAAAAAGTAACAAAAAAGTCAAGACTGGATCTTTTTGCTAAAAAATGAAGATTTCTTCTAAGAAAATCCCCAAACTCGGGCGGAAACAAGATTTGTTATCGATTAAAGTTATTTGCCGCCACTCGAACAGTGGGGATTTTTAGGTGGTATGCTCGTTTGAAAACTGGATGGGAAGAAATCTTCATTTTTCTTTACGCAAAAATCTCCTAAGTCGTTTTAAATTCAGGTTTCGTTGAAAAATCAAATTCACTCCCTTTTTTATGCTGAGCTAAGTCGAAGTAAGGGTTGGGGCAAATGAGTTTGGTTTTTCTTTATTCTTTTACTTTTTGTCTTGACACAAAAAGTAACAAAAAGGTCAAGACTGGATCTTTTTGCCTCATCCCTTTTTTTTGTTTTTAATGGAATCGGCGAACCTCCTTCGTCGGTTTGCTAAAAAATGAAGATTTCTTCTAAGAAAATCCCCAAACTCGGGCGGAAACAAGATTTGTTATCGATTAAAAGTTATTGCCGCCCTCGAACAGTGGGGATTTTTAGGTGGTATGCTCGTTTGGAGACTGGATGGGAAGAAATCTTCATTTTTTTTAACGCAAAAATCTCCTAAGTCGATTCCTAACTCAAATACATTGCTAGGAAGAACGACGTGGCAAACCGTCAATGATAATTCCCATAATCGTAATCCAATTTCTTTTTTTTACGTTCTTTTGTCTTGAAACAAAAGAACCAAAAGTTCAAGACTGGATCTTTTTGCCTCACCGATTTCTATTGTTTTTAATGGAATCGGCGAACCTCCTTCGTCGGTTTGCTAAAAAATGAAGATTTCTTCCAAGAAAATCCCCAAACTTGCGCGGGAACAAAGTGCCGCTTCGGAACGAGATTATGGCCGCGCTTCGGACAAAGGGGATTTTTAGGCATTATGTTCGTTTAAAGATTTGGATGGGAAGAAATCTTCATTTTTTTTAACGCAAAAATCTCCTAAGTCGGGGGTTTAGTGCCGACAGTCCATATGGTGTAATCGTGATGTAGCGATGTCTTTTCGATCATTGTAATTTGGGTAATTGTTGCCATTTTTTTGTTTGTTATAAGTGTTTGTTTTTTTGTGGGTGTTTTAATAAAAGCCTCCCCGGAGGGAGGCTGGTTCCGTTTTGGGTTTATTTGAATTTCTTTCTGAAACGGATCAGGAGAAATTTGACGGCGAGGGTGAAGAGGTAACTCGAGACTCCTCCGAGGCCTGCCAAAACAATGGTTTTGAGGACTTCCCCGCTTTCAATCTGCATCAGGACAATGAGTGCCATGCCACTGAAGGCACTGATGCGCTGTGAACTGTCGAAGTACATCATGGCTGTCCTTCGCTGTTTACGGCCGTCTGGCTGATGGCACTTGCAATCGCGCCCGCAATGGCCAGATAGCCGGCTGCCGTGATGAGCACCGCCGGCAGAGCGACCGGTGCCGTGAGTACCGCTCCGCTTATGGCGGTGAGCAGGAGGCCTGCATTTCTGATTTTGCGGAAGAACCGTGGCGTGGGTTCCTGCATTCTCTGAATGATGTTTTTCATTTTTCAGCGTTTTTTATGGTTAGCGTTATTTGGCGTCCATTATCCATTAGCGGATAAAGGAGTTCTTTCATTCTTTGCAAAGCAGCCCTGGAGGCGCTGCCTTTTCCTTCACCGGTATGCTCTGTGACCGGTGCGATGCATCCCCTGAGTTCTTTGCCGGCATCATTGGCGGTATGGAAGAGGATGTACTTCCTGTCTTTCACCTCCATGACTTCAAAATGGGATTTGAATTTTGGGCTACAGCGTTTGCGCAGTCTGTAGTTTCCCTGCGGAATGCATGAAACCCGCGGCTGGTTGTTCTTCCAGGGGAGTTCAACCGTTTTGCAGAGTTCCGTCCCGTTGAAGAGCAGGATCCCGTTGGTTCCTTTGGGATAGCATGTTCTGATCAACTGAAGTTCCATGGTTATGGGGTACCGGAAACGTTGACAATCTGCAGGGCATTATACGCCCCGTTTTTCAGCTCGTAAAAAGTACCGTTGACTTCCTGATAGAAATTGATTCCGAACACCAGAAATAGCGGGTTGACTGAATTTTCCGGCAGGTTGTTGTTCAGCTGGACCGCCGTGGTCAGTACCGTATCAATGGGTAGCATGGGTGTTGCATTCTTTTCGGAAGCAAATGTTCCGTTTTCGAAATTGATGTCCATTGCGGCAGCCACGAGTTTGTAATGGGTGCTCCCTGCGGGTGCTCCGAGGCTTTCCGTGGGGATGAACGGTTCAATTTCAACCACCGCATCGCCGGTAACCCGGTCTAAAGTGGCGGTAAACGGTGCGGAGATTGAATGCTCCAATTTGCCGTGGATATTGAATTCGAATCCCAGCAGCAATTCCGCCTCTCCATCGATGACATTCCGCAAACCGCGCGGATTGACCGCATCCAGCTGGATGACTTTGATCATCTCTTTGGTCAATCTACTGACCATTCTCCGGTCTGCCGAAGTTCTGAGCAGACTCTGAATAGAGGCCCGCAGTACTTTACCTGCTTTACCTGCTCTTCCGAATTCTGCCATATTTTCCCGGGTTCTCTGGAATCTGGGATCGTTCTGCATCCGTTCTGCGGTGATTCCGCCTTTTTCTCTGGCCATGTAGCCGTCTTTGGTACGGTAGAAGGTGATGTCCCCCATGGTACCTTTCAATTTAATAATACCTTTTTGTCTTGCCATTTTGTTTGTTTTTAAAAATTAATAATCAGATGTTGAGGTACATCCGTTAAAACCTGTTGTGATCACGGGGCAAAATTTGGTATAAAATTCATGCAAAGCAAGTGTTCATGCCGGTTGCGCCGTTTTTAGCCGATAACGCCGTTTATTTCCGGAATGGGGTGGATTATGCCGGATTTGCCGAAAAGTGCTGTTTGTTCCGGTTTCTACGTGGGCGTTGTCATGAACTACTCATGAACTATCCATGAAGTATCCATGAAGCATCCATGAAGCATCTATGAAGCATCTATGGGGCAGCTTCGAAAAATAGGTGGAGAGGGTGTGGAATGGTGGGGTTGTGGGGTTGTGAACTAGTGAACTAGTGAACATGTGAACGTGTGAACTGGTGGTTGCGCCACTGAGCTTTGCGTTGATTTTGGTTTTTTGGCAAATAGGGTCAGTTGCTTGCCACTTGAACAGTGGGGGTTTATTTTTTACTTTTTGTCTTGACACAAAAAGTAACAAAAAAGTCAAGACTGGATCTTTTTGCTAAAAAATGAAGGTTTCTTCTTAGAAAATCCCCAAACTCGGGCGGAAACGAGATTTGTTATCGATTAAAAGTTTTTGCCGCCCTCGAACAGTGGGGATTTTTAGGCGGTATGCTCGTTTGAAAACTGGATGGGAAGAAATCTTCATTTTTTTTAACGCAAAAATTTCCTAAGTCGTTTTTAAATCCAAGTTTTGTTGAAAAATCAAATTAAGTCCCTTTTTTATGCTGAGCGAAGCCGAAGTAAGGGTTGGGGGCAAATGAGTTTGATTTTTCTTTATTCTTTACTTTTTGTCTTGACACAAAAAGTAACAAAAAAGTCAAGACTGGATCTTTTTGCTAAAAAATGAAGGTTTCTTCTTAGAAAATCCCCAAACTCTGGCGGAAACGAGATTTGTTATCGATTAAAAGTTTTTGCCGCCCTCGAACAGTGGGGATTTTTAGGCGGTATGTTCGTTTGGAGACTGGATGGGAAGAAATCTTCATTTGCCTCCTCTTTTTTTATTTTTTAATGGAATCGGCGAACCTCTTCGAGGTTTTTCTTAACGCAAAAATCTCCTAAGTCGCTCTCAAACTAAAAACAGTTTTTCAATAAAAGGCTGCGTCATTGCGGGCGTAGGGAAACAACCTGCTGATGATGGTTTCCGTAGCAAGAGCATCTTTTTTTTAAGTTCTTTTGTCTTGAAACAAAAGAACCAAAAGTTCAAGACTGGATCTTTTTGCTAAAAAATGAAGATTTCTTCTTAGAAAATCCCCAAACTCGGGCGGAAACGAGATTTGTTATCGATTAAAGTTATTGCCGCCCTCGAACAATGGGGATTTTTAGGTGGTATGCTCGTTTAAATACTGGATGGGAAGAAATCTTCATTTTTTTTAACGCAAAAATCTCCTAAGTCGTTTTTAAATCCAAGTTTTGTTGAAAAATCAAATTCACTCCCTTTAGGGTTGGGGCAAATGAATTTGATTTTTTTTAACGCAAAAATCTCCTAAATTGGGGTTTAGTGCCAGCTGGGGAAGTCGGAGGCTTCGGAGAGCGGAATAGCACGTATTCAAAACCTTTTGATCGGGGTATACAACCGATGCCTGAGGCTCCCGAAGGCGGAGGATCCGTAAAGTCCTATTATAACTTTGCATTTTTTACTGAGCGAATGGTGGCTTCGAGAGCCTCAGCCACCGCGGGGAGAGCCTCAGCCACCGGGCTTCGAGAGCCTCAGCCACCGAGGAGCTCACCGTATTCAAAACCTTTTGATCGCGGTATGCAACCGATGCCTGAGGCTCCCGAAGGCGGAGAATCCGCAAAGCCCTATTATAACTTTGCATTTTTTACTGAGCGATTGGTGGCTTCGAGAGCCTCAGCCACCGCGGGGAGCGCACCGTATTCAAAACCTTTTGATCGGGGTATACAACCGATGCCTGAGGCTCCCGAAGGCGGAGGATCCGTAAAGTCCTATTATAAATTTGCATTTTTTACTGAGCGATTGGTGGCTTCGAGAGCCTCAGCCACCGGGGAGCGCACCGTATTCAAAACCTTTTGATCGAGGTACGCAACCGATGCCTGAGGCTCCCGAAGGCGGAGGATCCGTAAAGCCAGTGGTGATTCAGTTGATGATGAGGTGTTGGATGGATTCGTGAGGGATTCCCATGTAGGTGCAGAATTCTGCCACTGTGAGGACCTGGTGTGGTTCTTTGTTGAGTGATTTTTTGATGGTGTGTATGAGGTCGCGGCTGTATCTTTCGCTTTTTCCGGTGATGCACTGCACGTCTTTGGTGTAAATGCAGAGGCGCGGGATTCTGGGTTTCATGGCTGGTGGTTTTGTTTGATTCACAAAGTTTATCAAACAGAATGGAACCTATTCCGTAGAAATACGATAGTATGGATTTTTAGTTATTAACATTCAGCAAATGGCGGGAAAAACCACCCCGTCAGTCGGGCAAGCCCACCTGCTCCAAAGGAGGGGAATAAACCCGTCTCTTTTACAGGGTACTTTAATAAAACAAAAGGCAGCATGGGTCTCATCATACCAATAAACCCCTTAAAAAAAGAGACGCTTATTCCCCTCCCCTGGAGGGGCGGCGCTTCACCGCAGGTGAAACGCCGGGGTGGTCTCTCCCGCGCATACCTCTTTTTCCCTTCACACCCTGCCGACGTCACCCCGCATGATCTTCTTACAGGGCAATACCATCATCTTTTTCAAGATAGGCAGTAAGGTTTTCGCTGAGCTGCTTTAAGAATGGGGTTGGACTTTCTGTTTCTGATTTCTGCAATGGTGTTGTGGTAATTTCCCAGATCTACGCTGAGTGCTTCTTCAAACCATTTCACGGTTTCGGAGAGCGAAGTGTTGCCGCCGTTGAAACAGTGGGTGTGATGGAGGGCAAATACCAGTTCGGTGAGGGCAACTTTGGGAGCGGTCCATTGCAAACCGCTGGTTGCATAAGAGGGTTCGCCGGGTGGCGTTTCTTTAAGCTGCTGCAACTGCTTTTTCAGAAAAAGTTCGTATTGGTCATGCGCCAGAATGGTGGCGATAAGATGGTCATGGGAAGTGGAAAAACGTTCATCATAATTGTGAAAATCGGGTGCCAGTTTAACATCGAGGTCGTATTTGAAACGCATGAAATATTTAAGATCGAGATAGGTGGCTTTGCGGCGGTAATAGCTGATGAATTCCGTGTTTTCGAGAAAAAAATAGTGTATTTTTTCAAATTCCTGTTCATACAGTTTCTTTTTGTATTTAATGCCCGAACCGGGTGTGGCAGAGAGCAGGGCAACCACCTTGCTGAAATAGATGTATTTTGCAATGAATAGGGGTTTTAATTTTTTAAAGAAAGTGATTTCGTTTTCCCAGCAGTCGAAATCGTGCTTGATGACCCATGATTTGATGGTGCGGATGGCTTCATCGGTTTCCATTAATGCATACTGTATGAATTCCAGCTGGTTGGTTTTTTCAGTTTTCAGGTTCTTAATTTGAGTTTCCAGACCGGTGAACAACTCTTTCGTTTTTTCAATCAATAATTTTGACTCCATAGGATTAATTGCTTCAAACAGTGCAGCTTAAATTAGTTAAGGTTCAGTTCTTTATTTCTTTGGCGGATAAAATCGCCCGGCGTAATTCCGTTGATTTCATGAAATAGCCGCGAAAGCTGCTGACGTGATCTCAGTCCACATGCCTGAGCAAGTGCTTCATTGTCCATACGGAGGTAGAGGGTGTCTGTATCGGAATTCATTAAGGTAGTGATGTACTGAATACGCAGATGTGCCAGATAGGTTCTGAAATTCATTTTTTTGTACTCATTGATCACGTAGGAGAGGTGATTTTTGGTAATTCCCAGCTGCGGTCCCAGCGTTGCCATGGTAACGTCTGGATCGAGAAATCCGTGCCGGTCTTCAAATGACTGAAGCTTCTGCAGCACTTCCCCCACGATCTCCATGCTGTATTCCATCTTGCGTGGCAAATCACTTATTGGGGATGCTGTTTCGACGTCTTGCTGTACAGATTGAAGTCTTAACTGAAGTTTTTGGTAGGCGGCTGTATTTCTTTTCTCCCGTATATATGCTCTGATCAGGAACGACAAAAGTGCGGCACTGACGATTAAAGAAAAAATAACGATTCCATCTCCGACGGCCTTCGCCTTCAAAAGTTTTTCCTTTTCAGCATGTAAGGCTTTGACATCATACTCGCGGAAGATCCGAGAAGACAGATAAGGTAACTCTGCCTGCAGAATGCTGTCGGATTTCAGCAACTGCCCAATATAATAGGTGGCTTCTTCGGGCTTTTCGGCAGGGTCTGTTTTTTTAAACAGCAGTTCATAAGTTGAATGTACCTCGGGTACTGCTAATTTATTTTTTCTAAAAAGGGAATCGACCTTTTGGAGGTAGGCGGTGCCCGTGTGGCTGTCATTCATTTTAAAAAAGGAATTGCCGATGTAGTACCAGGCAACCGCCAACATTCCTTCATCTTTTTTTTCGCTCATCAGTTGGGTAGCTGCCATCAGGGTGTCGATTGCCTCGCGGTACCGGTGGTTCCGGAAGCTGGCAATGCCTTTTTCTTTTAGAAAATACCCTTTTTCCTGTGCAAACTGTGGATTTGTCAGATAGGGTTCAGCGGATTTGAGCAGGCTGTCCACTTTATTGTATTTTCCTAAATGGCGGTAACTGATGGTCATCTGATGGGTGCTGTTCAGATAACCTCTGGTATTGTTGTAGCGTACGGCTGAATGTTTTGCAGATTTGAGTTGGTGTGCGAAAAAGTTACTGCATTCCTTGAAAAAAGGAATCGCCTGCTGGTAGTAGCCGAGATAATTCCTTACGACTCCAATATGGTATTTTACTTTATGAATTAAATAGCTGTCGCCGGCTTCTTCTGCATATTCAGCGGCGAACAGATATTCATGCAGTGCCTTGTCGTACATTCTGTAGTTAAAATAATAAACGATGCCTCTTCCAAGGTAAGCTTTGCTGATTAATGCCGGATCTTTCGTGCGGGTTGCAGCTGCTATTGCACTATCAGCATATTTTAATTTGGCAGCATTCTGTGGGGAATAATAAACAGCATCTTCGTATGCATACATTAAATGTTTGAAATTTTGGTTTTTTTTACCCAAGGCGATGTTTTTACGGACTGAAGGCAGTGCCCGTGCGTCATTTTCAGTGAGATTCTCGTAGGTTTCCTGAATGAGGGTATATTGGATTACACTATTCTGCGCAGTGCATACTGAGCCTATAAGGATCCATAAAAGAAGAATGTTTCTACCCATGTCCCCGCTTTTTAAGGTCCAACACCGTGGGCTTTCCGCGGTACTTCACTCATTCAGCATTTTCTGGCAATGAAAACAAATATATACCAAAGTACTGAAATGAACAAAATGCATGACGGGAATGGAGTCGCAGGATATCTTTTGTGACACCTCAAACGTCTTCTGTTACACCAAACCTTTTTTTTAATCACTATGCGCAAGTAATTTTGGGACAGAATTCTATAACAAAAATAAACCGGCGCCGGGATCACTTTTAAATTTATTTACATGAAAAAGTCTATCTCAATTTTAAGTTTTGTTTTATTATTCAGCTCTCTTTCCTGTCGCAGCGTAACCGATGAATTAGGCCTCCCGGAAATTCAGCAGATGGAGACTGTCTCCTCAGCGTATTTTAAAAGGGATTCCATTTCCAGTTCCCAATCGGCAGGTGGCAAAGATGATGAGCCACCAAGAAAAGATCTTCAGCAATGGAGACAGCAACCCTGATGATGGTTGGAAAGGAGCAATTACCGCTACAAGCAAAGAAGGAAGTGACAAGCCTAATGGCTTCAAGTGGGGAACGGTGTCCCTGCAGTGGGGAATGGGAGATTGTAGGTACCGTGACCACCACGGCTGTACTTGCAAAAGGGACAGTAATGCCGGAGTATTATGGGAAGAAGGTGGTCTGGATGCTGGTGAGATGTGGATAGAATGGATTAATAAGTAAGATATCTTGTGGTAGCAATTTATCTTTAAAACACGCTTCCAAAAATTAATTTAACGGGCTAAGTGACGGCTTATTTTTCTGAAACCAAGTGCTTTGTAAAGGAAAAATAAAGTCTACAAGGAATTAAATAAAACCTGTTCAGCTGTAAATAATATGCTGCTCAGCGAATATCACTAATTGTTTAACTTTTAAAATCGGCCGGCCGAAAGCCGCCTGAACCGGGGAGGCTCCCTCTAAAAAGCCAAAGTGTATGATGTATTTATTAATCAATCAGGATCTGATTATAAAATCAAGAATAAAGAGATGCTTTGGTATAACAAGCTTGCGTAGCTATAGGTACACTCAATTTAATATCATCTTTTTTTTCGGGAATGAAGCAGATCTCTAAATTTTTTATGGTAATCTTTTTTATCAAAAGACATTATGAAAACAATAAAGTTTTTTAAAGCAAATATCCTGCAGATTGCAGGATTGATTGCAATCGTTTTGACCTTATCTTTCACGTTTGCCCCTGGCAAAACTGAAAATCGTGACAAGCCAGAAAAAGTTGAAACCGTCGACACTGTTTACCACTACATAAGCAGTGATATGACTTCAGGAGCTTTTGCTGAACCGGCGAACTGGAGTACCACCGATGCAAATGGAGAATGTGGTGAGCCAGATCCTATCAGACCTTGTCAAATCACAGTTCCCGCGGGCAGCACTCTAAGCAGTGTTTTAAGCGGAAAAAACAACAATGCGGTGCTGGCAATATCTCAGGGATATAAATCCAATCCGGAATAGTTTGTCAAAACAGAGCTGTCTCAGCATTTTGCTGAGACAGTTTTGTTTTTATCTTGGGTTCTGTGGTATTCCGGTCATTTTAATGATATCTTCAGGTATCGCAATGGCAAACCTGAGATCATTGGGAGGTAGGGTGTAAATGATCCCATTAAGAGTTCTTGTCAGACCAATTCCGGCTCCTTTCTTATTATACCTTTTAATGTCTGCCCACCGAAGACCTCTGAATATCAGTTCTTTCCTTCTTTCACTCTGGATCTTTACGAGGGCATCCGCTGCATTATTTATAGTCAGCGGAATATAAGTTCCTGTTTTCCAGCGGGTGACAAGCAACGAGTTTAGCCATGATATTGCTTCAGATGGTTTGTTGAGGCGGGCATAGGATTCTGCCACAGTCAGATAGAGTTCGTCAATAGCAATGGGGTTTTTTCTGGTGGAACTTCCGCTGTAATTTCCTCTGAACAGAAATGTTCCATCTGTATTGATCCTGAAGAAAATACTTTTTCTTAAATCATTCGCCTCATAACTCTGGTAAATTTCCTGAGGGATTTTTGCGTTGGTAACCGTTAGAAATGGGGAGTAGGCAGTGCCTGTAGGCAACAGAACTTCAACATTCATGTTTGGAATCGGGTAGGAAGCATTTGCGTTCAGGCTATTAAAATTCATCAGCTGCTTATTGACAGCCAGTGCCTGTAATCCATATTTTAATGCGTTTTCATAATCTCCCATAAAAAGATAAGCTCTTGCCAGATAGCCTAATGCAGTTACTTTTGAAGGTCTTGAAGAGGCAATCTGCTGCTGAGGTAAAAGGGGTGCCGCAGCATGAAGATCGGAAAGAATCTGGTTATACGTCTGTTTTAAAGTTGACCTTACCGAAGGGATATTCATGTCAGGGTCAATACGCAGCGGTAAACCTAAATCCTGATCAACGGTGGAAGGATCATAAGCAAGACACCATATCTGAGCGGCTTCCAGATAGACAGAAGCCCTAAATACTAAAGCCTGTCCTCTGACATTGTCGGCATTTGGTATTTTATAATGATCAAGATTGAAAAGCACTGTATTGAAAATGTTTATTTTGGCATAACTGTTTTCCCAGTCGTTACCACTTGCAAGTGAGACATAATCCGGCTGCCACAGGTGTAATCTTTTTTCCGGTTCATTAGGCATTGTATTGAAGGCCGATTCGGAAATGTAGATATCATCTGCTGATATTTCATTAGAAGTGGCATTGAGCCCCAACACATAAGTACGGTCCAATATCGCCTGATTGTCTTCAAGCGTCTGTGGAATTGCGAGCAGCGAATCTGATTTTTCATTCAGGAAACGGTCACACGCACTGATAGTCAGCAAAACTGACAATGACGAAAAGAGTAGGACTATTTTTTTCATAACTATTGATTATTAAAATTTAACACGGAGCCCGAAACTATAGGTTACTGTGGGCTTTAAAGATTCACTTCCAAAAGCATAATCAGGATCCAGGCGCTGTTTATTTGCGCTCCAGATGACCCCGATATTATTGACAGAACCAAAGAATACCAGACTCTTCAAAGGAATATTCATCCATGAGGCATTAGGTTCAAAATTAAGGTTGATGTACTGTAAACGGATATGGTCTCCCTTTTCCACCAATACTTCAGAACCAAGATAGAACAGGTCCCTGGACGAATTGGCGGTGTAAAGGTTGGACGGAATATTGGTGTGCTGTTCATCACCGGGATGCTGCCAGCGCTGTGCATAATCACTGTGTCCTGAACGGCTGTTGATCAGATTGGTGTAACTGATGGAACTTCTCCTGAACCAATATCCAAATTTGTAGGTGATGCCAACATCCATGCTTATATTTTTAAAAGATAAGGTATTGATGAAAGACCCATACGTTGTAGGCAAGGCAGAACCAAAATACTTCAGATCTTCAATTCCTTTGTCTGATCCTGTCATTGCAGTGTAATTTTTGCTGATTTCACCATTGAGATATCCCCGTGGATCTCCTGTTGCAGGATCGAGACCTGCCCAGCGGTAGGCAAAAACAGAATATACGGGCAAGCCGGTGATGCCTGCGATAGGAACGGCCTTTCCTGATGAAGAGACGAATGCGGACGCAAAGGTGTTAGGATTATAGTATTCGGTGACTTTGTCTCTGTACCTGCTAAAGTTTAACAGGGAGTTCCATTGGAAACTTCCGCCTTTGATATTCTGGGTGTTGATCTGAACATCCCATCCATCTCCTTTAATACCGGCAACATTCATCAGCATAGAGGTAATACCGGTGGTATAATCCAGCGGCGCATTTCCGAACAGGTTGCTGCCTTTTTTTCTGAACCATTCTGCAGATCCGGTTACCCTACCTTTCCAAAGGGTAAAGTCTACGCCAATGTTTGTGACTGCCAGTGTTTCCCAACGGAGATCAGGATTGTAAAACTGGTCTATTCTTGCCGTGCCGGTTCCCGTATATACCGAATTAGAACTGTCGTAGATAATGGTCGTTACGGCTGCCATAGAAGGGTCAATATTACCGCTGAAACCGTAAGAACTCCTTAGTTTGAGGGTATTGATCCACCTGCTGTGAAAGAAGTTTTCATTTGTAATATTCCACGCAGCACCCACGGACCAGAAAGGATTCCACTGGTCGTTGGTTTTCAGTCCGAAAAGATTGCTTCCGTCACGCCGGATACTTCCGGATACGGTATATCTGCTGTCATAAGTGTACGCTGCATTGGCAAAAAGAGAGGCAAATCTTATATTTTTACTGCGCATTGACTCCCCTCTGAAAATATAATCACTTCCTCCTGTCATCAAAAGAGGATAAGTCTTCGTAAAATCCACCGCTCCGGAGGATCTGTTGAGCGGGTTATATCCGTAATATCTCTCATTCTCAATATTTGATTGGTTTTCACGCGTTTCACTACCTGCGATGGCTGTCAGGTTATGTCTGTTCCAGATACGGTTATAATTGAGTTGGCCCCGAATATTATGGACCACAGATGTTAAATGGTAAGCATCCAGAATTCCTCCTTTGGGAACAATAAAGGTGATACTATTTCCGTTCTGCTGTGCAAAATTATTGATATAATTCCTTGCATAGTAACTCTTTTCATTATTCAGCGTTTCTGTATGATCCTGTCCGGTTTGATATTGGTATTTTACTTCTGCATCCAGACCGGTTATTATTTTATACTTTACACTTCCGTTCAGGATCAACTCGGTATTGTCGGTATCAGATTTGCTGTTCATCCAGTCGGTCAAAGGATAATAATTCCAGTCCAGAAGTCCTGTCACTCCGAGTGAGTTTTTATAATCCTGATTATATACATAAGGCATTACTACGGGGTTTCCGATGTCATCGGCAAAACGAAGGTAAGGAACACGCCAGTTTCCATTCATGGAAATACTTCCGTAGCCATTTTTCCCGCTTTTCTGATTAATCCGGGTAAAGTAAGCACCCATTGCCATCGTGATTCTGTCAGAAACTTTCCAGTTATTGCTCAAACGGAAATTTATTCTTTTGTAAGACTGTCCCAGATTTCCGGTATTGTCATCGTAGCCGAGCGCGGATGTCCAGTTCATTATGGAACTGCCCCCCGAGAGGTTCAATGCATACTGATGATTTTCCATTGGCTGGTACATGTATGTTCGGTATTGGTCTCTGATATCGGCAGACCGCAGGCGGTCTATCATCTCATTGGCTTGACTCGGGGTGAGGAGGCCTTTTTTTTCCTTATTAAGAAGGTCTACCACAGGGGTAAGAACCGGATGAAGCGGAGAACTGATGTCGCTGTCATAAAAACCCTTAGTGAACAGTGATTTTTCAACATCAATAAAATCAGAGCTAGACATCTGTCGGATGTAATTTAAATCGGGTTTTCCGCTTAATGTTGTAGTCATGCTGAAATCTGCCGAAAGCGGCTGGCTGAATTTCCCCTTTTTGGTGGTAATGACAATCACTCCGTTCGCAGCTCTTGCTCCCCATATACTCGCTGCGGAAGCATCTTTCAGTATGGTGATGTTTTCAACAATTTCAGGATTGATATTGCTCAGATCACCCTCATAGGGGAAATCGTCAACCACAATCAGTGGATCTTTCGGCCCTCGGATGGTGCTGAGCCCGCGAACCGAAAGTTGTGGTTCGCCGTCAATACCTCTGCTTACCAGGAGGCCGTTCCCCACCGCATCCAGCCGGTCCATTATATTGGTCGTCACTTGCTGATTGAGCAGTTTGTTGTCTATTGTAGAGAAAGAACCTGTGGCTCTTTCTTTTGGAATTTTCTGGTAACCTGTAGTCAGCTGGATTCCTTCGATGTTTTGCACCCCTGAAATCATCAATATTTTTAACGGCTCGGTCAGCGGAAGGCTTACTTCCGTTGCGGAAGCTTCATAGTTTTTCCCTGATACAGTAATCACCGTTTCGGGAGAGGAAAGAGAAAGAATGAATTTTCCATGGCTGTCGGTCACGGAAGCCGCAGCTGAATGTTTTGCAGAAACGGTTATTCCCGACAATGGTTTTAGTGTTTTGTCGTCCAATACTTCCCCTGCTACTGTATATTGTGCATATACGGAAGAGCAGGCAACCAGACCTATAAATGCAATGATTTTATTCATAATCTAATATTTTGGGTTAATTTTAGTAAGCAATTTATTTATCCTTAATCACAAACATCATTAGATTTCGTTCTTCTTCTGTGACTTGTAAATGGTGTTTTGCAAAAGCGCTTTTAAGTGAATTGAGATCCCGGATATCTTCCTTTTCAATACCTGTGTTTCCAACAAATTTGGATTCATCGATGATCGGTAGGGAGGTAATGTTATTGTCTGCGTTTAATAGACTTACAAGGTTTTGCATGGACAGTCCTGTATCAGAACGCTGCTGTTTCTTCATCTTCGTGGTGTTTTGCCGGATCACCAGGCATTTTACTTTCTGCTGTTCTGTGGACGCGGTATAATCGGTGGAACGGTTTAAAGCCGAGAGCATATTATTATAGAGACTGTCCGCATTGGCAACCGTGTCAATATATTCAAAAGTGTAATACCTTGCATCTGGTACGGTTGTTTCTTTACTTGGATCAAAAGTAATTTCAGAAGGGAATTTTACGAAGTTGCTGATTCTTTTATCACTGAACTGCTCGCCATTCTGGGAAAAGATTTCGGCTGCAATCCCCCGATAGATAAACATCAGAACCACATTTGAAAACAGCCTGCCATAAACGACCTGATCTTTTCTCCTGAAAACACTTCCTGCAGCCGCCGACCTGATTCTTCCTTTGGACAGGAAAGTGTAGTTCCTTAATGCGGTCTGTTTTTCCAGATCGAAGTTTTCAGAAAGCATGAAGGGCCGTGAGCGGTCTACCTGAATGACGGTTTGCAGCGATGAGTTTTTGTCATTAAGGATTTCCGCTACCGTCTGTTCCGTTACCTGTTCAGCGTCTGTGGTATTGATGAGTTTTCCGTTTTTGATCCACGCGATATAGGGTACTGCAGTATGCGGAAACAGCTGGTGAAATGTTTTGTCTTCTTTCACGGAAGCTGTTTTACTGTAGCGTTTTCCATTAGCCGTGGAAAAGAATTTATCCAGAACAGCGGAACTTTCACTGGTGACCGGAATAATTTTTATCCTGCCGCCGAACTGTTTCTCAAGTTCTTCCATTTTCGGGAAGTTTTTCAGACAGCTGCCGCACCAGGTCGCCCAGAAGTCCAACAGAATAAGTTTCTCACGATCCTTGCTGAGCTGCAGGGTTTTCTGTGGGCTGTTGACGAGTTGTAGGGGAGTGGTCCAGACTTCTTCGGGAATAGAATCCCCAATTTTTAAGGCTTTCAGCTGTGCAGGAATCTGCACAAACAGCAAGGTCATAAATGTTAGGGAAAGGATTTCCCTGCAAAACTTATTTTTCATAGTTTTGTATTGGTTTTTAAATTAAGTTTAATTACTATCTCTGCTCTTTCCTGCGGCTGCAAACTTTAGGGAAAGGGCGTTTTTTTATTAGAGGAGAGAAAAGATGATAGATAAAAGATGATAGACTAGGTGCTGTACCGTTTAAAAAGCGGATGGCGCATTCAAATGGTGAAGTATCTATGGAGCATCCCTGTTTTCAATCAAGAACTACTTTTCACTTGGCTCTTTTTACTTTTTACTTGGCTCTTGCCAACCTCGGATCGCCTTAGGGGAAAGCAAAACACAAATGATGAAGAAAAGAAATACTTCCCCACTAAAGACAAATCCATTGAAGAGCATTGATATGAATGTGAGGAGCTCTTATGAGGTGTCGGTAAAATTGTTGACGAATTGATTCATGATGATAGCATGAAAATTATTGTAGCAAGGGTTTTTCTAAACCTGATTTCCCGCGAAGCAATGAAGCCGCAATGGTTGTGCACACCATTGTAAGTGTCGTAGATACTTATTTTGAAAAGCGGGCTTAGGGAATTGAGAATACCGGATACAAAACGGCATGGGTCTCAACAAATCCGATTCGGGGTACTGGTATACCTTACATGCAGATAAGTGAGCCCACGCCTAGGTCGTGAGCTACTTTACTTATCGTCTCGCATGTTAAAATTACCAGTTTTCGAATTCGAGATTCTAAGCAATAGCTTCTATATTTTTTTGAAGTATCGCAAAATTACATCTTTAGACATAATCTTATGGCAAATATAATAAATATTTATTAATATGGTAATATATAACCATGAATTATTTGGTTCCTTTTACAAAATTGCTATTTAAATACAAAATTGTGGATAGCAAAGAAGTTTTAAGGTTATATATGGAAGCATTTTCTGAAAATTTAAAAGAAATTAGAGCCATTAAATATAAATCAATGGATGATGTTGCACAGAATTCTACCTTTGATTCTAGCAATTATAATAAATACGAAAATGGAAAGGGTAATCCTACTATAGAGACGCTACTTAAAATGGCTTCTGCGTTCGGTATTCCGCCAAAAGAGTTATTTGATTTTGACTTTGATCTAGAGAAGTATAAAATAGAGGAATGAATGAATTATTATCTCGACTAAAAAATCCGAGAGCATTATTTGATTTTGGTATTACGAAATATAGAATTGAAGAAATCCTGACGAGAGTTGGGATTTCTAGTTTTTACAAAAGGGTGAAAAGACCCTTTTTTTTGGTTTTTGGGGGAGCCATCAGAGGATAAGGAATGAGGTTTTGTATATTTGGATATTGCGTAAAATTATCACTTCAAGGGGGAAACATAAACTATACACAAAACGATGATCGAAAAAATATACCATTATACAGATATTACAACTTTAGGTTTAATATTAATGAACAAAACCATCCGCTTCAAACGATTTGATTTGATGGATGATAGAACAGAAACAGATGGATTACCAGAAATGTTGAAAAAGAATTATTTTTTATCATGTTGGGTTTTAGATATGAATGAAAAAATTCCCCAGTGGGCGATGTATTCTCCGAAAGGAGTTCGCATTGAAATGCCAGTTAAATGGTATAAAAAATTTCCTATACCCATTGCGGGAACCGATCAGTATTTGGAAAAAATGCCAGTGGAAGAAAGTCATCCAGCTAAAAATCTATTTTATCCAAGACCATTTTTCGACTGGTATCAAAATGGTCAGAAATACTACTTTGTACCTCCTATGGATGAAGAGAATGGGTTTGTTGTCCAAGTTGAATATGATGAAAACTTCGCCACGTTAAAGAAGGAACATTGGAGAGAAAACGAAGACGGGAATGGAATAAGTTTATCACACCAAGCAGCTCCAATAAAATTTAAAGATTCGTATTGGTCATTTCAGGATGAAGTTAGATTTTATTTATATGCAGGTTGTAAGCATGAAGAAAGGCATAATCTTCCGGAGCATATAGATATTCCAATCGATGAAAATGTTTTGAAGGAGATAAAGATCAGGGTTTATCCTAATTGTTCACAAGAGGACTTTCAGAAAGTGAAGGATATCGTAGGTGATAATTTTGCGACATTTGATGCTAACGAAATAATGGAGCGGAGTCTTTTAGATGGCAAGTATTTCCCGAAAAACTCATAGAATACAATAGATGCTGACGAGCGTTGGGATTTTGTTTTTATGGGAAGAGGTAATGGGGATTGAAAAGTTGTTTGTATTTTTAGACTCCAAGAAAATGCAAATACTTTTTATATATTTGATTTGATAATAATGTATTACTATAGTCATACAAATACACCTAGGTTTGGGTGGCTTTATATGCTTTTGTCATGCATATAAACGAGTTAGCAGAAATTATAACCACGTAAAACTCTCAATCAAAGATGCCAAATCTAGCAAACGAAATTCTAGAATTCTTTTCAATTAATACTATAAGTAATTCATTTGTAAAAAAACAAACACCAAAATCTATTGATGAATTTGTAAGTCAAGCACAACATATTGATTCGTTAGATTTACATAAATTCGTTAAAACAATAAGTATTTTAAAAAATGAAGGTCATTTAATTTCTGCAGGACTGCTTCCAAATGGAAATATTCCTATTGCAAATGAGTTACTAATTGCTCCAAGTTATGATGAAGAATTTGCTGATTATGGTTCATATAATTTTCTTATTCATGGATTCGTATCCATAGCAGAGACATTCTCAAATTCCGTAAGACCAATTGTCGTTCTTTCGAAGGACGGAATTCCAGACATTGGTACAGCATTTCTTTTAGGAAATATACATACTATTATAACAGCTAGGCATGTAGTTGAAAATGCGAAATTAATTACTATAACAAATGACAAGGGGGAGTTTGCGAAAATTAAACATATAAGCTTCCCTAATGATAAAAACATCGACATTGCGTTCATTCTTATTGAAAATTTTGTTTTTTCTCATTGCAAGCCTTTTAATGCAACAAATGCAAAAATTCTTGAAAATGTTTTAACAATTGGATACCCTCCAATTCCCGGATTTGATGCTTTTCAACTATACGAAATATCTTCTATTAACAATAGTTACAAATTTTCAAATGGGCAGATAATAGGAAAAGAAAACTCGTATCTAGACGGAATCGAATATTTAATTCTTAATGCTAAAGTAAAAGGAGGAAATAGTGGTAGTCCGGTCATTAACAATAAAGGGAATATTGTAGGAATGGTAATTCAAATTCCAATGGATTCAAAAGATGCAGAAAAAATAGACAAATTGGGGTATGGAATTGTAACTCCTTTTTCTGAAATAAGAAAATATTTAAACGGTTCAGAAAAATTTGTTGAACTTACTACGTTCATTTGCGAAAATAATAAAGAAGGGGCAATTATGATAAAATAACACCAGATTTGCGAGATGTATTTCTTTGTCACGCTTGGGATGACCGAAAAGGAGCTGCTAAGGAATTACACGACATTCTAGAATCAAAAGGAGTTTCCGTTTGGTTTAGCGAAAAGGATGTTTTACTAGGTTCATCTTTACTCCGTGAAATCGATAAAGGATTAATTAAGTCTCGTGTTGGAATCGTATTAGTTACCCCTTTATTTCTAAAACGTATTAAAGGGGAAGGAATTGCTGATAAAGAACTTTCTGCACTTTTAGCTCGCGATTTACTTGTTCCTATTGTTCATAATACAACTTTTGATGATTTACGGGATGTAAGTCCCTTGCTTGGTTCACGAAGTGGCTTAAGCACTATAGAAGATTCGATGGAAGAAGTTGCTGCAAAATTAGCGGAATTAGTAACCCCCGAGACTATACTAGATTGATTAAAAAAGGCTAATAAAATTCCGATAAAGAACTGCAATAATGACTAAGGTTTCGTCTTGTCTGTAAGACAAGAAATGAAAGCGTTTTGTACACTAAGGCTTCGCTGAGAGTTCAACAATATTTTAGATAAAAAACGAAAACTAGGTGTAGTAAAGAGGATTCAAAAAGAAATTACTAAATTTGGTTTGACTGACAAAGACATTAAAATCATAACCGGATGATTATCAATAGAATAATTTAACGTTAGTCAGAAGTTTATTAAAACCCATATCAAAATGAATTTTAATTATTTAGCAAAATTTTTATGAGTGATTCTATAAAATTAAAATTCGGATTTTGGAATTTTAACTTTAATTTTTGGACAGGAAATTCTTTTCGTTATGACGACTCAAGAATATTTGACACTAAAATATTAATTGTTGATACTTCGACTTTAAATCCTGAATATTATTCGATGTCAAGCAAAGAAAAAAAAGAAATACGTAATCATTGGATTAATGCACTTCCGCTACTTTATGATGTCGAATATTTGATGACAACTCATCAAATAGATCAGGAGTTTTTTGATTCTATCTGTAAAATGAAAAATCTAAAAGGTCTTTACGTAAAATGGGGGAAAATTGACAATACTTCCAACATTAAAAATCTTGAGAATTTAGAGCATTTATATTTTGGTAGTAACCCAAGAATTACTTCATTAGAAGGATTTGAAGCATTAAAAAAACTAGATCATTTAGAACTTGAAAATTTTAAAGCGGTTTTTGATTTTACAACTCTTAGAGAATTAACAAACTTGAAAACTCTATCAATTACTGGATCAATTAGTGGTCCTTCCACACCAATTAATGACTTGTACTTTTTAAATAATCTCAATAAGATCCAAGAAATAGCATTCGATATTTCACTCAAAAACAAGGATGTTTCTCCTCTTTATCGATTTTCAAAAATGGAAAGATTATTCCTACCTTCATCACTAGATAAAAAATTACGAAAAGAACTAAGTAACAAATAAAATAACCTGCAGATAATAACTAAGCTTTCGTTTTGTCTGCAAGACAAGAAATGAAAGTCCGTTGAACGGAACCTCCCTGCTGCGCAAAGTCTCCGACTTTGAGCCACAATAATTACATTCCTCACAAATTAATGAGATACGGTTTTTTCTGATTTATACGGTTTGAAGACAGATGCTTTAAGCACAAGTTCCAGATTAAATTTTTTGATGATAAAATGAGCGTAAACTAATAAGGGAATAAGTCTCTGGAATGTTGATATGATTTTTCCTTATTGACTTCTTTGTAGTATCGTTCGGAACATTGATTAAGAAGATCTTGAGTTTTCTGCAAATCATTTCGAAGTTGCTTTACCCAAATAACAAGCAGTAGGATGATTATTACTGCGATAAAATTGTAGATTTTTACAGTTTTCATAGAATTCGTTTTAACAAATATAGAAACACAGATGATAATCAGTGAGTTTTTTGATAGAAAGGGTGAAAATATCTCGCGGAATTGCAATCCGTGACTATTTTCGATATAGAAATATATAAAATTGATGAGTAATCCTAATGGGAGTTGGGATTTTTTGTTTTTAGGGGAAACCGTAATTGGGATTGAAAAGGTATTTGTATTTTTGGAGTACAAGAAAATGCAAATACTTTTTATATATTTGATTTAATGATGATGTATTACTATAGTCCTACAAATACCCCCAGATTTGGGCGGCTTTATATGATTTTGTCATACATATAAACGAGTTATCTGTGATTTTAACCAAACAATCCTTTAAAAGTGAAAAATATTATTAAACCAACTATTTTAAGTCTAACTATTTTGACTTCTTGTGTCTCAACAAAAGTAAGTTCTGAAAACAATTTTGACTTTTCTGTTCTCAAACCTAATTCAAAATATATTATTGAAACCAAAGACGGAAATAAAATAAGGGCGTTTCAACTTACTAAAATAAATGAGAATGAGATTATTGGAAGTCAGGAAAATAAAGAAATAATTATTGAAAAAACTAACGTCAACAAAGTACTAAAATTTAGTGCAGGAAAAACCATTCCATTAGTATTAGTTGGAATTGGTGTAGCAATTATTGCACCTGCCTATGCAGAAAATAAACCTGTTGGACAATAAAATATTATGAAAAATATTATTTCAGCATTATCAATTTTAATTATCATTTCATGTAGAAACGATGATAAGACAGATAATATTCAACCTGAAGCAACAAAGAGACAATAAACTTGATACAGTTAGAAGATATTTCACAAAAATAGATTAAAAACCACAGATAACAGCGGTTTTGCAATAGTGCGGGATCTTCGCAAGTTTAAAGATTTTAGATTTTCCGAAAATTAGCTTATAATAGAAAGTGTCCGCTTTATAACCGCACCATCGCAAAGCCGCAAAACGTTAGCAGCAAGGCAACCGCAGACCGATCAATGATATGAAATATAAGCCAACACCATTAAATATTGTTTGTGTACTCGCAATTGGACTTGCAATTTATTTCGCTTTAAAACCTGGACCAGAAGGTTGGGGTTTTGGTATCACCATTTATCTCATTCCTGTAATTTTTGTCGGACTTTTAGTTGATTTCGTTCTACAAAAATTCTTGACTAAATATTTTATAATTGTTGCTATTGAATTAATTCTATTGGCAGCAATTTACTTTGTTTATTGTTGGACACAAAGGACAAAAACTCTTATCATTCCTGACAAACTGGAAAGTCAATATGTTGTGACAATTTATAATGTTGAACATTCTGCAAAACTGCCAAATGGTTGGAATTACGAAATTAAAATTCCTGAAAATGGTATTTTATTGACATCTTCATCTTTTGACGACGATCTTGGTGAGACAAAAATGAAAACTTATTCAGGAATAAATTTAAATTCTAAAGAAACAGAATTAGGTTGGGGAAGAATAACAAATGGCAAGTTTATATGCGATGGAAAAACGCACGAATATCAAATCTGGATTGTGGACAGTTCTTGTTGTGGATATTCACTTAGTGAAATAGAAGATTTTAAATTAAATTTACAAAAGAAATTCTGTGAAAAATGAAAAATATGCCCTGCTGCTAATAACTAAGCTTTCGTTTTGTCTGCAAGACAAGAAATGAAAGCCCAGTGGTAGAAAAGCCTTTCGTTTTTACTGAAAAGGGTGGTGGTCACTTTGAACCGAAACTGTGTGGCCAATTACTGAACTTTGCAGTTAAGTGAAAGTTTCCTTTTTTATCTCGTAAAAGCCCGTTGCTTTTTTTTATAAATTTACTAACTTCATTGGCTTTTGATTACAGTTTTGCTAAACTAAAACTTTTCGCTACGATTTCCGTTAGTGAAAACGATAACTTTTCAATATATGAAAATAATATTTTTCACTGTGCTATTAGGACTTCTATTGCTTTCTTGTAACGTGTCAGACTCTGTTGAGAAATTACCTGAAGGATATGAGTTTGTGTATGAAGGGGGCAATCAAAACAGACTAATTAAAAACCATAAGTTAATTATTGATAGTGGTGTTGTAGAATGTAAATATAGTGATGACTACCTACTAGTTTCGGTAGACACAACTTATTCAATGAACCCTGAAAATGTAGATAAAAGAAATTTAAAGTATCTTTTTCAAAACTTTAAAAAGGACACAGCCATACACAGCATATCCTACAACAGTTTAAAGTTAATGATAAAAGATAAATCTTTAGAAAATATTGATATTACAAGGTAGAAACTCCGCTGGCAAAGTCTTCTGACTTTGAGCCCCCTATCTCGCGGAATTGCAATCCGTGACGTTTTTCGATATAGAAAAATATAAAATTGATGAATAATCCTAACGAGCGTTGGGATTTTTATTTTTATAAAAAGGTTAAAAGGCCTTTTTTTTTGTTTTTACGGGAAGCTGTAATGGGGATTGAAAAGTTGTTTGTATTTTAGACTCCAAGAAAAAGCAAATACATTCATTTTTCGAAGTAAAGGGCATTTTTTTAATAATATGTATTTATAATTGTTATAAATTAAGTTAAAAGGATTGTATATGAGAGAAATTGGATCTACATTTGTAACGTATTAAAAATAATACACATACGCAAAAATGTATACTGCTTTACAAATATCATCACACTTTATTAAAAAGGGTGTAAGTCCGTTAAAATTGCAAAAATTGCTCTTTTATGCGCAGGTATGGTTTTATGCCAAAACTGGAAAAAAATTATTTGTTGATAATATTGAAGCATGGGTTTTGGGTCCAGTAGTACCGTCGGTTTGGCAACAATACAGACACATGAGAAGAGGGGATGAAATTAATGATAGAAAAGCTGATTACTCTGCAATTTTAAGTGATGAGGTTCATGCTCATTTAGATGAAATATGGAGAGCATATGGCAAGTTTACAGGTGTAGAACTAGTGGATATAACACATGCTGAAAATTTATGGGTAGATGCTCGTGCGGGATTAGACGATCACATCAATTCCAAAAATATAATTTTTATCAGTGATAATATTTTAGATGATTTTAAACTTGATCGGTACGGATATATACCTGCTGCAGACAAAAAATCACCAGGATATGGACAAATAAATGGCTCGGTTGGAGAAGAATTATTTTAAAATCGATATCCGTAAAATTCATTCTACTCCCTCTCAAAAAGAGGGAGTTTCTTTTATAGATGAATCCTACAGTTTACGTATAAAACGGGAGGATCGTAGTATAGGATGGATTGTTAATCTAGAAATATACACCCATTATAAAGTTGCTCTAGTATCATTTTTTCTGTCAGTAAATGGAAAAAACAGTAAAATAGCAAAATTCAAGAGGAATACCGGAAAGCACTGTATTGATCCCACGTTTACTTTAAGTTTATTTAGGCATTGCTTTGAAATTTGTAGAAATGCTTGTGATAGCACATATTCATTTGGATTTTATGCATTAGATGATGATTTAGAAGAAAAAAAAGAAGATATGAATAAACGCATGTCTTCCTATACTGCATTTCTTTCTAGGATTGCTGAACGTACTTTACCTGGATTCCAACAAGCTGGTAACGTCACCCAAAATCTTTTAATTATTTATGATCCAAAAGTGTCGAAATTAGCTGATGTAGAGGAGTTTATTAGGATATATCAGCCAATAATAGAAGCAGAAGTAAATAGCCTTTATGGTAAAAAAGAATCTCATAGACTTAAAATGTAACTCCATACACCCCGCTCGCCGAAATCTCCCGACTCTTGTCGCAGATTTGTGATCCGTGACGTTTTTCGATATAGAAAAATATAAAATTGATGAATAATCCTGACGAGTTGGGATTTTTATTTTTATAAAAGGGTTTAATGACCCTTTTTTTGTGTTTTGGAGGAAACCATAAGGCTGTAAGGAGGAGGGTTTGTATATTTGTGAATTAACCTTAATTCTATGCAAAACCTAATAACCATACCAGAACCAGAAAATGTAGTTTACACCTTAAATGAATTATATAACATTGATAATATATATATGTTATGGATAATCACATGGCTGCAAGTTGGTGTTGGTCTAAAAAAATTGATGTAAACGAAAAATATAACTTTTTCCATATTGATCGACATTATGATCTTTTAAATGGCTCAGTAAGTGATTGGGTAGGAAAATTAAGAGAACTAAATTTTAACATTGTAAATTCAACAATTGAAGAATATGTCAATGCTCATTATATGGATAATCGTTTCAATAAAAAAACGAAAATTTTCAGATATGATAATTATATTACAATTTTTGCTAAATTGTTTCCCAATCTCATAAATGAAAAAAAATTTGCCACACATGAAGATGGAACTGTTCCAGAAGATTGGCAACAAATGTATCAAGTTCCGTTTTATGATTTACATACAAACCTAGCATATTGGATTAATGAAACAAAAGAAAATTGGATTGTAAATATTGATTTAGATTATTTTTTTTGTGATGATAATAATGGGATTCGATATCAAATTTTTACTGACGAATATATAAAAAACATAGGCAAAGAAATTTTTAAATGCTTAGGTAAAATCACAGTTATAACTATTGCTTTGAGTCCAAGTTTTTGTAATGGAATAGATAATTCAAAAAGAATCGCCAATTTATTATTGGACGAAATAACTACAGACAATTGGGTAATTTAAAACTTCTGCAAATAACTAAGCTTTCGTTGTGTCCCCAGCTGTCCGAAGTGTCTGACTTTGGAGTTTTTTAGAAATCCGGTAAAAAATGAACACTTCAACTCAACAAATAGAAAACAGTAAGAATTTTGAATCTGAATTACGTTTTATTGACAAACTAAATTCTTTGGACAAATTTGAAGTTGATATTCTTGAAAGCGATGGTGCAAAAGGTTGTTTATCGAAACTACCTGAAACTTTCAAACTTGAAATCAATGCAAGATTAATAGAAGATGATGAGAATAATATTGATTTATCATTTATCATAGATGACATTATTTATGAAACAAAAAAACTCGGAAGTTCATCGAGCAGCACAGAATTAAAAGCAGATAAATCTGTTAATTTTCAAACTGAAATCGAGCTAAAAAGTTTTCACTCAAAAGAATTTAGTAAAGAAGGATTATTTAAAGCATTCTTTGCGGTTGACTTAAAGGAGATAAAGACATTCCACACCGAATTCGAAACCGTTACTCACCAAAGACAAGGAATAGAATATTTTTATGATTGCCTACGCATAAATCTAAATGGAAAACATTATGATGTTACCCAACTAAAAAGTGAAGCAAAAGGGTTTTACATTTTCGAGTGTTTAGAGAAACAACGCTATGACGATTTTTCAGATGCTTGTTTTTCTATTCAACAAGCAATAGGCTTCATTAACAAATTAATGGTTGGAGGAGAAAAATTTGTATTTAATGATGCAGGTGGATTCTATTATTCAAACTATATCAGACCAACTATTAAAGGAATGTATAGTCCAGTTACAACAAATCCATACTCATATTTGGATATTGACAGAGAAATTGCAGACGAATTTTATAATAAACTGACCAGAATTTCATTGGAAAACTTATCTAGTTTAGTCCATAAAATATATAATGAGCCAGAGTTTTCAGTAGCAATTTTAGTCATTTTAGAAGCAACATCAATTCGGTCACTACTAATTATTCCAAGCTCTTTCGCTGTTATTATTGAACAACTTTCAAAATATTTAAGTATAGAAGAAATAGGATTAGAAAAACCAATAACTGACTCTATATTGAAAGACAAAATAACCAAAGAACTTCACAAGGTCATTGATGATAATAGTGAGACTTTAAGTAATAAAATTATAACAAAATTAAAAAGACGGTTGAATGAAATCAATAAGCCTATAAACAAAGAGCATTTAACGAATAATGAAAAACTCACTCGTCCATTTGAGCAACTTGGAATAAACTTAACATTACACGACATTACTATCATTGAACATCGTAATGATTTGTTACATGGGAATATATTACTAAAGATTGATGACTCTCAAGATGAAGAAAAAACAAATCTCTATATGGCGTATGTTTCAGCAAAACTATTTACTCTTATAAGTAAACTTATTCTAAAAAGTATTGGATACAGCGGATATGTATATAATCAAGCAAAGTATTTAGAAAAACATATGAGTATTGAAACGGATCAGGAATACTTTGAGAAAATCTAATAGCATCTAATAGCTAAGCTTTCGTTTTGTCTGAAAGACAAGAAATGAAAGCCCGTTGAACGGCAGGAAAGCCAGTCGTTTTTACTGAAAAGGGTGGTGGTCACTTTAATCCGAATCGAGGTGGTCAATTATAATGAACTTTGCAGATAGAAAATGAATTTTATGAATTGGTCAATAAGAATAATGTTTAATTATGCAGACGAATAAATATATAATCAATTTTTCACCTACAGAGCAGCAAATGGCTGAAATATATAGTTGGACTACTTTTCCTATAAATAATTGGAGTTCGATTGATTCTTCTTTTAGAAATAAGACCTTAGCAATAGCGATTTATGAAAATAAAGTTATTGGTTTTATTGCATATAAGCTAGAGGGTGCTTCTATTTACATTGAAATTGTAAATACGCATCCAAACTTTGAAAAAAGAGGAATTGCAAGATTTCTTGTGGGAAAAATTGCAGAGCTTTATTCTCATTCAGAGTATAAAGCTTTCTATCTGTTTTGCGCTCCGAATGAAACACAGTGTTTTTGGAAAAAATTAGGCTTCGATTATTTTCCGGAAAACCAACTAAAAAACAGAAATGAACGTATTTGGATGTTTTATATTTTTGGAGAAGTATGCACTATAAAGAAATATGCAGAAATAAAAAAAGGAGAACATTTTGTAGAAATTTGGAATAGTGAACTGAATACAGATAGTTGCGACCCCAATTGGTATACTGACATTGAATTCCATGATAATACAAAAAAACTTAAAAAGCCGTTGTTGTTTTTTGGCGATGACAAATGGCAAATAAGAATTAAAGCCGGAATATATGACATGACATGCCGATATAAAGATTATGATAGAACGAGCGAAGTTTTTGAATGTTTTTTTATTGATGAGATAAAATAATATGGAAACCCCGATTTTCTGCGAAGCAATGAAGCCGCAATGGTTTTGCACCATTGTAGTATTTTGTCGTGTAAGAATGCTAGCTTAGCAGCAAATTTAGCTTGATTATTTTCTATCTTTGCAGTAATTACTATATTAATAATTTATTTATATACATGGATAATCGACATTTATATTTAACATTAATTGGAAAAAGATTGGCATACCTCAAAACAGAGGTAGAGCTTTTTAATTCTCTCAATTTAACAGATATTAATGTTTATGCAGAAAATTTTTATAGAGATTTTTTTAATAGGTTAGGCTATGAATTTGATAATACGAATTTTATAGAAAACAATTTTGCTCATATTGATTTAATTGATACCAAAAATAAATTAGCTATCCAAGTAACGTCTCAAAACAACAACAAGAAAATAGAGGAGGCAATTGATGGTTTCTTCAAAGACCCTACCCATAAGGATTATAAATTGAAAATATTGTTAATCGCTAAGGACGCTAAAGATTACAGAACCAAATTTGGAAACAACTTCAATCATAAAGAAGATGTTCTTGATATAAAGAAAATTTTAGCACGCATAAACAATATTACTGCTTTAGTTAAGCTTAAAGGAATCGCAGATTTTCTTAACGAACAAATCTTACAAGATAGAAAGAAGACGGAATCCAATGAGGTAGAAACGATAATGGCTCTTATAGAATATTTAAGCAAAGATGATAACCGTAGTATATCTGAGAAACCGGAAAATGTAGACCCTCAATTTAAAATCTATAATAGGTTTTCAGAACATAGCGTTTTTTTGATAAATTTATACACAGAACTTTGTACAGTTTATCAGCAACCATTGATTGAAGCTAAGCGAGTAATAGATAGCGTAAAAGCAATTAAAATATCGAGTTATTTGAAAGATGAGAGTGATAAGTTTTTAACTGCTGAAAGTAATGACCCGCAGGTGGCATTAGAAAAATTAGCTGAGTTATTTTACGGTAAACTTTCCGAAAACGGAATTAAGTTCGATAAAATTGGTATAAAGTTTTATTTGTTAGATGAATTAATCAATTGTAATGTTTTTCCCAATAATTAATAATGTTAGTATCTAAAGACGAAAATATAAAAACATCATCTGTATATGTTGCTTCATTGATTCTGAAAAATATTCAACGTAAAAAGGTTGACAAGATTTCTATTTTCGAATTATCCAAAGACCTTAAAAAATACAACATCACACGATACAGACATATTTTTTTTGGGCTTGCATTTTTATATTCATCCGGAATAATTGATTTTAAAGAACCCTTTATTTATGTCAGAAAGCAGAAATGATTAAGATTAATAGATTATATAGCGAACCACAGATATTTGAGCCTATTTCTTTTGAATATGGGATAAATATCATTATGGGAGAAGAGGCAGAAAGCACTAATAAAAAAATTGGTGTAGGTAAGTCTATTTGTATAGAATTTATAAACTTTTGCCTGCTTAAAAGAATTGCAGATAGTAGATTAAATTTGATTCCTAAGAAATATTCTGATATAACAGAAAGTCAAATTAAATTAGACCTTGACTTCAATGATAAGAAAATCACTATATCTCGTTCAATAAAAAACCAAGAAGAAATATCAATTTTCGTCAATGGGGAAGAAAAGATTTTTGACAGATTAGATGATGCTTCCGATTATTTGGGTTCTTTGTACTTTGAATTATTTCCAACAAATTTAAAACGACTAAGTTTTAGAAATTTATTGCAACCAATTATCCGAGATGAAAGATCAGAGTTTAAAGATTTAATTCAGTCCCACGATACAAAAAAAAGAATACCTTCTGACTTTGGCCCCCACCTTTTTTATTTGAATTTAGGTCTCGAAAAATATTCAGAGATTAAAACGTTGAATGATGAGTTACAAAAAAGAAAAACATACTTTACTGAAACTAAAAAATTAGTAACTCAAAACGATGAATTAAAAATTCAAGATGCCAAAGCTCATTTAAATGAGTTGGAAAGTGAAGTTTTAAAAGTCAATAAATCTATTGAAGGGTTAAAGAACAATGAGTCTTTTGAATTACTTCAGGAAGATTTAGTGAGATTAGAAAATAGATTGTCTGAACTTAGAACACGTCAGCAAGCTATCAAATACGAGATTAAACAAATTGATTCTTTACCCAAACCGGAAAATATTAATGAAAATGAAATATCAATAATATTTAATCAATTTAAACAAGGATTGGGAGATTTAGTTGAAAAATCTTTGGATGACCTGAAGGGATTTAAAAGCAAAATAGATGGGTTTAGAAGTTCTATTGTAAATAACCGATTAACTGCTCTAAAAAAAGAGCTTACTCAACTCAATGAAGTAGTTAGGAAATTAGATGATGATTATTCTCAAAAAATTAGTCTTGTAGATAAAGGCGAAGTTTTAAGGGATCTGAAAACTTCAATCAAAATCTTTAATGATAAAAACAGCGAACTAAGTAATCTTCGTTCCTTGATTGAAAGATACGATACTGCCGAAAGAGATAAAAAACTATTTGAAGCAGAAAAAACAGTTCTAATTTCTGATTTTGATGAAGAGTTATACCAAAAGTCTAAAATAATTAAGAGCTTTAGAGAAACAATATTGGAGATTCACGAAAAAATAATGGGTAACAGAGAAGCTCATTTTGATATCAAGACAACAAAAAATAAAAGTGTTGTCGAATTTGTTATGAGAACCGATGATGATGGCAGTCATTCTACTGAAAGAATGAAAGTTTTCATCTATGATGTTTCATTAATGCTCAATGAATACACAAAACAGTACCATCCTGGGTTTTTAATCCACGATAATATTTTTGAGGATGATGACTCTATTGAAAAAAGCTTAAATTTTCTTTACGGCTTCAATGAAAAAAGTCCGAACGAATTTCAGTACATCGTGACCTTAAATAGTGATCTTATTGAGTTGGCTGCCCAAAACAATAAATTACATTTTAATGTAAATGATGTAAAGAGAGCAGCTTTTACAAAAGAAAATAGATTTTTAGGATTTAAATATAATGAGACTAAGTAAATGAGTAATAAGATCCTGCTGGCAAAGTCTCCGACTTTGAGCCCCTGCTGCGCAAAGTCTCCGACTTTGAGCCACAATAATTTCTCCTGCTGCTCAAAGTCTCCTGCTGCGCAAAGTCTCCGACTTTGATCCTGCTGCGCAAAGTCTCCGACTTTGAGCCACAATAATTTCACTCCTCATAAATTAATGAGATACGGTTTTTTCTGATTTATACGGTTTGAAGACAGATGCTTTAAGCACAAGCTCCAGATTAAATTTTTTGATGATAAAATGAGCGTTAAACTAGTAAGGGAATAAGTCTTTGGAATGTTGATATGATTTTTCCTTATTGACTTCTTTGTAGTATCGTTCGGAACATTGATCAAGAAGATCTTGAGTTTTCTGCAAATCATTTCGAAGTTGTTTTACCCAAATAACAAGCAGTAGGATGATTATTACTGCGATAACATTGTAGATTTTTACAGTTTTCATAGAATTCGTTTTAACAAATATAGAAACACAGATGATAATCAGTGAGTTTTTTGATAGAAAGGGTGAAAATATCTCGCGGAATTGCAATCCGTGACTATTTTCGATATAGAAATATATAAAATTGATGAATAATCCTAATGGGAGTTGGGATTTTTTGTTTTTAGGGGAAACCGTAATTGGGATTGAAAAGTTGTTTGTATTTTTAGAGTACAATAAAATGCAAATACTTTGCTATATTTGGTTTAATAATAATGTATCACTATAGTCATACAAATGCACCCAGATTTGGGCGGCTTTATAGGATTTTGTCGTACATATAAACGAGTTATAAGCAAGCCGTCGGCAATACGTTAAAATAGAAACTATGAATACGATAGACTACAATTCTATATCTGAAGCCATAACCGAATTATCAAAGATTGGACAAAAAGAGATTGCTACCAAGCTTGAAAATATTTTGGAGAATAATGAAGTGGAAAAGCCAAAGTTGCATAACAAAAAGGACGATAAAACAACAAGTTATTACAGAGTTAATTTAACAGAAGAAGAGTTGGAAGTTATTACAGATCTTTTTTTAGATTTAGAAGTTGAAAGCTTAACCGAAGAAGGCGAAGCTGGACACTCAACAGAAAGATATGTAACTCTATTAAATAATTGGTCAAATATTAGTGGAGAAACGGCCAGCTTATAACAGCGGTTTGCAGCCATGGCTGGTTTAGATTTTCCTAGCCGGAAAATACTAAACAGAAAATTTGATATATTTACAACTCAACATTAAAATTGCCGCCACAGCTGCAAGCCGCGGAACGTTGTGTGCAATATTAGGAAGCCCGATAATCTCAAATTTTGTCAAAGAAAAAAAATATTTCCATTTTTCAACCATTTGATTTTAAAAATCAATTTGTTGACTTAACTATAAATCAAGAAGTATGGAAAGAAAGTGTAAACAATTTTTTCATTCACGCTCTTGACGACAAAACTATAAATCTACAACTGCCCTTACCTCCGCATAAAAAAACAGTGAACGATTTTTTCATTGTTACTGACGGTTATGCAAAAAGACAAGTCGGTATCAATTCTTATGAGATTCACAAAAACGAATTGCTAATTGTACCACAACTACAAGTTTCTACAACAGACTTCTATTCAGAAAATATAAAAGGTTTTTATTGTCATTTCTCCGATGATTTTCTTGATGATAATTCGCTTTTGCTAAATTGGAAATTACAAAATGGTTACTTAAATAAAATAATAATAGACAACGATAGAACAGAACGAATCTGCCAATTACTCATTATAATTAATGAATTTTATAGAAAGAATTGGAGGGAGAATAAAAAACTAATTGCTCAATATTTACGGACTGTCATTTCAGAAATCAGTTTTCAAAAAACAGAAATCAATATAGAAAAAATTAGCAAAAAAAGAGATATAACATTAGATTACATAAGATTAATTAATACCAATTTAGATAAAAGATATACCATATGTGAATTGGCAGAAAAATTACATATTACTCCAAATCACTTAAATAAAACCATAAAAAATCACTTGGGAAAATCAGCACAATCGGTCTATAATGAAATTCTTTTACAAGAAGCCAAAGTATTATTATTACAAACCACAAAAGATATAAGTGAAATTGCTTTTGAGTTGGGATTTAGTGATTTATCATACTTTGGTAAGTTTTTTAAAAAACTATCTAAACAAACCCCTTTAGAGTATCGAAAAATGATTGAAAAGTACCAATAATTGATTTGTTTTTGCCCTAAAGTGCTGTGTTCAAGATTTAATTTTGCACAAAACAATTTTAGATATGAACTATTTCAACAGAGTACTTTTAGGAACAGCTTTATTTATGTCTGTTCTTTCAGCCAAAGCACAGGAAACAACGACTCCTGTAACAAAAAATCCACCCATCTTTATGGAAACTTTTGCAGGAGATCGAGCGTTAGCTTACCAAATGATTATCAATAAAAAATTGCAGAGTGTACCAAAACTTGGCTTTTTTGGTGTTACCAATATCCAACCCGAATGGGGAGAACCCAAAATGAACGATTATATGCTTCAAGGTAATATAACTTATAGTATTATCAGAGGAATTGATCTCTCAGGTGGCTTTATATGGAATCCTATTGATGGTATTCGTCCATCAGCAGGTGTTATTTTCTCTTATGGCAATCAAGATTTATTAGCAGTAGTAAATCCAAGAGTTGATTTATCAAAAAATGCAAATTTTGATGCTCTTGCTTTAATAGAATATAAACCAAAACTAACCGGAAAATTAAACATCTATACAAGATTACAAGGATTATATACCCATAATCTAGGATATGACTTTCATACGAGAAGTTATATAATGCTCCGTGCAGGATTAACTTATAAAGATATTACTTTCGGTGCTGCTGCAAATCTTGATTGGTATGGCCCAATGAAAACCAATCAAAACAACTTCGGAGGATTTGTTGCTGTTAATTTGTTCTAGAAAAAAATACTGCACACAATAACTAAGCTTTCGTTTTGTCTGCAAGACAAGAAATGAAAGCCTGTTGAACCCTTCGAGAGCCTCAGGGTAAACTCCAACTCCGGTAGCTTTTTGCCAGCAGTTGGTAACCTTATGGAGTTATCGATTTCAGAATTTAGATACACAAAGCAGTTTTTCAGAAGGACTGCTTTTTTTTGTGGCGTTTGGTAGCCTTTGGAAGTGGTTTTCTGCGGTTTTTCTTCGCTGCAGAACACAAGTTCTCCTGCTGCGCAAAGTCTCCGACTTTGAGCCACAATAATTTCACTCCACCTGCTGCGCAAAGTCCCCTGCTGCGCAAAGTCTCCGACTTTGAGCCACAATAATTTCATTCTTCATAATTATTATATTTCCAAAACTCACTGGTTTTTGTAGTATCTACAATCGGCTGATCTGCAAGTTCTATTTCTAATAATCCTTTTCCCGTAACGTAATTGCTTGCAGACGAATACAAATAATGATGCGCTTTTTCTACCCAACCCGCCCTGATTGGATTAAAATGGATATAGTTGAGTTTATCCCACATGAACGGTAGGGTGTAAATTTCCTCTGCGTGATTTCCGTATTGCCAAAACTGATATTTTTTATTTCTCCCATGAGTTTCGGTCGCTTTTTTAAATCGTTCCAACATCCATTCGCGCCGGCTTTCTGGTTCAGATTGTATGGTCTCTAAAATATTCTTTGCCGTATATTTTTTGAAATCCCTTATCAAATCAGATAGTTTAGAATCTTTGGACTGAACAATTAAATGGAGATGATTGCTCATGACGACATAACCATACAAATGCATTCCTTTTTCTTTAATACAATATTGTAACGATGAAATCACGATATCTCTGTAACTTTTCCTTGTAAAAACATCAATCCAATCCACTACGGTACAAGTAATGAAATGCGGTTTTCTCTGGTCTCGAATAAGGTATCCATCTTTCATGTCTTTTATTTTTAATTTGAAATTGTATTGACTGTAAAATAGTTATAGATAAAATTACTTAATTATTATTAATAACAGATGGCTGATAATAAATTGCTCAAAGTCGGAGACTTTGCGCAGCGAGGGATTTATTTTTAATAGAAGCCACACGAAAGGATTCGTGCGGCAGCGGTGGGAACTGCATCAGCGAAAAGCAAAGTCATTATGTGTTGGAAAGTATCAAGCCTAGGCTGCAAGTATGCAAACTGCGGTTAAGCGAAGAGAAGACCAAGATTACCTATTCACAGTTTCAAGCCGATGTCTAAGAAGAGCAACAGGAATTCGGGTGTATTTCTTGGATTTGATTGTGAGAAGAGTATGAAGTCGAGGACACGCATCCTATCGAGCTGGAAACAAATGAATTTTCAGAGAGAAGTACTTGGACACTTCTAGGCTTAGCCGCCTTACTAAATGCAAAGACCAGAGGAATCATTAACTATTTTGGCAAGATGGAAACACGGTCATTAGAGAAATTATTCCGACATTTGGACTGCCGTATAGCGAAGTGGGTAAAGAATAAGTTTAAAAGATTAAACAGCTACCAAAAGGCATTTGATTGGCTAAGAGACATAAAGTCGAGCTATCCAAACACATTTGTACATTGGTCGCTAAGCAAAATCTAAGATTGTATGTCAAGAGCCGTATGAGTCGAGAGGTTCATGTACGGTTCTGTGAGAGGCTTAGGCTGAAATGCTTTTACCTACTTGACCCGTAACCGTTACAGGCAAGCGCGTGAATCCTTAAAAACAACAACATGAAGAAAATAATTATTATAGTTCGTGCGGTAACCACTTTAATTCCAACAATTGTGTTTACTTGTTTTTTTACAATAAATGCGTCTGGACAATCAAGAGATACTTCTAATCCAGTTCGCCCAAGTGTAAATAAAAATGTAGAAGAATATGATACTTTTGGATATTTGGGTAAAGAATATGCTTTAAGCGTTATTAATGGCTTCAAAGAAAGAAGCAAGCCCATCTATGAAAAGTACATCTTGCACAGCGATATACCGTATGGCCTAGGCAAAAGAGAAACCTTTGATCACTTTCACAATCCTGCATTTGATAAAAACCCTGAAGGGGTGTTTATTTTTATTCACGGAGGATATTGGCAGGGCGAAGTAAAAGAATCCTATGCCTTTGTGGCTAAACAGCTACTCGAAAGAAATATAGATGTGATACTGATTGAGTATGATTTGACCCGAGACAATGAAAAATTTGGAGAACAAATACCTCGTGTAAGCATGACAGCTATTGTAAACGAGCTGGGTAATGCCTTAGATAAAATACAAGTTCACCTGTCAAATTCGTTCAAAGAATCCGCATCCCAAATTCCAGTTTACGTAAGTGGTCATTCAGCTGGAGGACATTTAGCTGCCATTGTAAAAGATCACCCTTTAATTACTGGTGCTGCAATGCCTATAAGTGGAATATTTGACCTTGTACCGATCTCTAAAACAAAAAAAATTGGAAGACCCTTACAACTTAATCTGCTTGAAGCTTCAAAATTGAGTCCAATCAACAATTTGCTTCCTGCAATGGATCAGTCTGTTCCAGTGTTTTTATACTATGGCGCAGATGAGCAACCCGAGTTGGTAAATCAATCCAAAAATTATCACAAACTGCTAAAGCGTAAAAAGTACAAAACGGACATTAAAGCGATACCTGCTGCAGACCATTTCACGGTTTTGATCGATCTATTTGAAAAAGAAAATAGCGTCTTGCTTAAAGAAATTTTTAATGCTAAAAGTAAGTAAATAACGAACGCCCAATATTGGGCGTTACAGAAGATCGTTTTATAAATCCTGATTTTTGTCGGTTATTGGTAAATTGCTACAGTAGCAAACTAATCCATTGTTAAAAGAATCTTTCCAATATGGTCACTGCTTTCCATTAACCGGTGCGCATCGGCAGCTTCTGCTAATGGCATTTTTTTATAAATTACCGGATAGATTTTTTTGGAATCGAACATAGGCCAGATGTTTTTTTCTACTTCCTGCGCAATTTGGGCTTTCACTTCAGTTGGCTGGGGTTTTAGAAAATTTCCTGTAATGGTGAGGCTCTTGGCCATAATCATTAGGATATTAATAGTGGTGTCAACGTTTTTCATGCCGTTAATAAAAATAAGACGGCCTTTATTATTGAGAATACCAAGATTCTTTAGCGTATAATCTCCACCGACCATATCGAGAATTACATCTATCTTTTCATCTTTCCAAACTTCTTCAAAAGCTTGATCTTTGTAATTGATGACATGATCAACGCCCATCTTTTTTAAGAAATCTACCTTTTCTGCCGTTCCAGCAGTGCTGTAGGTTTCGCAGCCCAAAGCTTTTGCCATTTGCAATCCCATGGTTCCGATGCCACTGGTTCCGCCATGAATGAGTAATTTTTCGCCCGACTGTAGTTTACCCATCATAAAAACATTGAACCAGACCGTAAAAACGGTTTCCGGAATACCAGCCGCATCTTCCAGACTCACACCCTCGGGGATAGGAAGACAGTGCGAGCTATCGACCGCGACATATTCTGCATAACCGCCATCGGGTATGAGGGCACAAACCTTGTCGCCGACTTTTTTATCTTTGACTTCAGTACCTATTTCTTCAATGATCCCTGAAACTTCCAAACCAGGAATGATGGTCTGTGATGAACTTTTACCATAGGTTTCAATATCTTCCCGGGTAATCACATCACTGCGGTTGATGCCTGCCGCTTTTACTTTAATGAGAACCTGTTTTTTCTGCGGAATGGGCTTTGGCGTTTCCTGAAGTTCTAAAACTTCCGGCCCGCCAGATCTGGTGATATGGATTGCTTTCATTATTATATTTTTTAAAAATAGTGTACGATAAAAGTTAAAAGAGTTTGGTGCGAACGCAACCTGTTAGTTTATATTTAAAGTTGCGAAACAAACAAAATTATAATGCGTAAAATTACGAATTTTATCGTACAGCCGTTATCAAATCAGCTGATAATGTCATTTTCGAGAGGGGAAAATTCTCTCCAATCTTTGGATAACAATTGAACAATTAATCGATTACTTGTGGAATTCCGTATTTCTTAAATTAGAAAACTATCATCCACAAACTGAAATCCCTAATAGAAAAAAATCAATGAAAGATGACAGCAGAACATGGACAGCGAGCATTAAACAAGAAATTTTGTTCCAGTCTATTATTATTATTATTGCAGTAATAATCAACGTGATTATCTTCGGAATTCTTTATTTCACAAAGAAAACAAAATTTAAAAATGCTTTCTTGGCGAATATCATTTTAGCACCGATTATTCTTCTCCTTGTCTTTAGCAAAGCGCACAAAACCTTTAGGCAGGAAAATTTTTCAGGTGGAAGTTTTAAATATAAGGGGTCAAAATTTTCAGTTTTTGTTGATAAGAAAAAAATAAACTTTACCATTTTTAAAACTGACATAAATACCAATGAAACTAATATTATTGCAGGTAATATAGAACTGCAAAATGATATAATTCTTCTAAAAAGTAGAAATGAAGAACACCTAATTGAAAATGATACAATAAAAGGAATTGAAGGTAGAAATTTCAAACTAAAATAAAATTTGCCTTCTCATAATAACTAAGCTTTCGTTTTGTCTGCAAGACAAGAAATGGAAGTGTGTTGAACGGAACCTTTATGAGCTTTTCAGCCACGGTGCTTCTACCAATGGGTTTAAAGTTTTCATCGAAGATTGATGCGATTAATTAAGTTTTTGACAACTAAAAAGTTTTCGTATTTTTACTCCGCCTGCAGAAATACCCGGCCGTTATCTACTACCAAATAAAACGTGCATAAAATTAAAGTCAGTAATTAAATGAAATCAAATTTTTATGAGAAAACTGAATAGAATTGTAAATATTATTTTAATTCCTAGTTTTATTATTTCTGTAGTTATATCTGTTTTAATATACAATGGACTTTCAAAGGAAATTGGAAATATAAAATACGATGCTAATACGGATAATAAAAATTTTGAAATTAACGGTTACATATATCAGTATTATCAATCTGGAGCGCAGTATTTTTATGGAAGGGCAGCAATTAGAAGCGAAATTCTAGATAAAATTAAAGCTCTGAAATCTATTCAAAACGGTTATGTCACAGCAAGATTTGTTGTTAACCATAGAGGAGAAACCGACAGATATAGACTGCTTGTTGTTGATACAAATTATGAAAAAATGAAAATATCTCAGGATGATAACAATTTGATAATTAAAGAACTTAAGAGTTTAAATAATTGGATTCCAGGAGTTATAAAAAATAAGAAGGTGGATTCCTACTCCTTAATAAATTTTAAAATACAACATGGAAAAATTGTCGATATTTTCTAGAATTTTATTAACATTTAAAATATTATTTTCCGTTCTCTTTTTAGGTTTTATCTCATTAGCAATATTCTTTGTTTATGTTATTAATAAGGAAGCAAAGTTTGCAATAGGAGCAGGAACGCAAGGAACACAGTTTTCCCAATTTATATTTGCAAAACTGATAAAAGATTTTCCCACTTATTCAGACGCTTTTTTCGAAAAATCTGTACCATACAATAAAAGAGGATTTTATTATGAAGGATTTCAGCTGTTGAATCGAGCAGTGGATTTGAATCCCAAAGAACATTTAGGGTACAGAGGTTGGATAAAATTAAATAAATTAAAAGACTATCAGGGCGCTATAAAAGATTTTGAAAAATTAGATTCTTTAACTCCCAATTATTTTGATGTAAATGGTGGAAGCATTAATTATTTATTGGCTGCTGCTTATCAAGGTGCTGGTAATTTTGAAAAATCTAGAACTTTTTATGAAAAACTATTTAAAGCAGATGAAAAACAATATCCTATTTTTCCTATTAGTTATGTAAATTATGGTATTTTGTTAGGTAATATGGGATTACACAGGCTGGCTATCAAACAATTTGATATTTCCTTAAATAAAAGCAATTATAAATTTGCAGAATCCTATTATAATAAAGCCTTAATCTATAAAAAATTGGGAGAGAAAGATTCTGTACAAATATTATTAAAAAGAGCACTGGACTCCTACGATCAAGGATATAAAATTAATGACATATATAATGAAGCATTTAATGAATTATATCGTGATGATATAATTAGACAAATTGAGTAAAATATAATATGGCAACAGATAACAAAATATTTCTATTAGCGGGTATGAAGTCCCTGATCTCCGAAGTCTCACGGCTTCGGAGCTTTATTTTGAAATGGTTACGAATCGCTGATAATTTGTGAAGAACTTGTTTCTGATGTGCTTTTTTAGGAATAGAGCGGGCTTTGGCAGATCATTCTGGTTACAGGCTGAGAGAGTTCCTCCGCAGTGAAGACACTTTGCCAGCCAGAGTACCCTTACCCCGCGGTGAAAGTGCTTTACCGCCATCCGATTTCCGTCACCGCCATCTGACTTCCTCGTTGTACTGGTAAAAACTCCTTTGATAGAGCGTGTAGAACGTTCCATGTTTGACAAATATTATAAGTTGATTATTATCTTAGTTCTTCCTAAGATGAGCTGATGAAGCTGTTGTGTATAAGGTAAAGTATTGCTATATTTGGTAAACCAATTTGGATAACCAGTTTCGAGGCGTCAAAAGTTACAGTGAAATGATCTGGAATTCTGAAAAATAAAAACTTTATTGCGGTGACGCTGCATGAAGTTTAATGGCGTGAAAAATCAAAGTTAATTACGACCGATATAGAAGTATTATAAAATTTAAAGTATGGAAATAAACGCAGTAAAAAGTAAAAGTAATTTCAAAAATTTTAAAAAAGTGAAAAATAGTATTCGTATTTTAAGTTTAGTGATTTTGCTGTTTACATCCAACCTCATGGTATTCGCCACTCCTGTTAATAGTGCAAAAGATATTAAAGTAAAAAATATAGTTGAACTTAACAAGGCCGTCAAAAATTCGACTGCAGGTGACCAGATCATCCTGGCAAATGGTATTTGGAAGGATGTCCAGATTAGATTTTACGGCACAGGCACCAAAGAAAATCCGATCGTTTTAAGAGGTGAAACTCCAGGAAAAGTTTTTATAGAAGGAGCTTCTGATTTAAAATTTGGGGGAAATTATTTAACCGTACGGGATTTACATTTTAGAAACGGATACACGCCTTCCAGTTCAGTGGTATCCTTTAAAATTGATAATAATACGATTGCCAATAACTGCAAGTTTACCCAATGCGTGATCGAGGAATTTACGCAGCCCGACAGAGATGTAAGCGATCACTGGATTGAATTTTGGGGACGGCACAACGAATTGAGCGACTCTTACATCACTGGAAAGTCTAACTTCGGACCTACGCTCCGCGTTTTCCTGGATGGTAACGAAAATATTTACAATTATCACCAAATCGTAAACAATTACTTTGGGCCCAGACCCCGAAAAGGTGGACCCCATGGAGAAACGATCCAGGTCGGAGACAGTGAAACTTCGATGGCGCCTTCCCATACCAATGTTTACAACAATTTATTTGATCAGTGTAATGGCGAAGTAGAGGTCATTTCAAATAAATCCAATTTTAATGAATACCGAAATAATGTATTTTTAGAGTCAGAAGGTTCCTTGGTGATCAGACACGGAAATTATAATGTAGTCGACGGCAATATTTTTATCGGAAACGACAAATCAAACCAAATAGGCGGAATCCGGGTTGTTAACACGGGCCATTGGATCACCAACAACTATTTTTATAAAATAAGAGGTGAGGCCTTCCGCAGCGCCATTTCCATAATGAACGGAATTCCTAAGTCATCTTTAAACAGATACAACCAGGTAACTGATGTTGTAGTTGCACATAATTCTTTTATAGACTGTGAATCGCCATGGCAATTGAGCGTAGGTTCAAATGTAAGTCAAAGTGCAGTTTTACCTAAATCTGAAATCCGTTCCGCCCGCCCTGAACGAGTGCTTTTCGCCAATAATTTAATTTACAATGAATTACCGGACACCCATCCTATTGTAAATTATGACAAAGTAGATGGCGTAACATTTAAGAACAATTTTATCAATAATGTAAACAACAGCGAAGTAAAACCTGCAGGCTTAATTACCACTAATTTTGGAGTCACCAAGGTATCGGACGGCCTGTTTACTTTAAAAGAAAATAACAGGGAGGTCTACCATGGTTTTGATTTTGAAAATATTACCAAAGATCTTTTTGGAAACGGCAGAACTGAAACTAACAACAGCATAGGTGCAATCGTGAATCCCATTAAAGGCAATCCTCTATTGGTTGACAGAAGTAAATACGGAACAAATTGGTATGAAGTTAACCAACCAAAAGCGCCTGCTAACAAAATTGCGGTTTCCACGGCCGCTGAATTGGTTAGACAATTAGCAAAGGCCAATTCGGGTGATGTAATTTTGCTAAAAAGCGGCACCTATCACTTAAAGTCCTCTTTGCCTGTCAACAAACAAATCACCATTGCTTCCATTAACAGTAAAAACAAAGCAAAACTTGTCTTTTCTTCAGAGAAAACGGCTTTTGAAATGCAGCCAAAAGGCCATTTAATTCTTAAAAATATTGTTCTTACAGGCAACAAAGCCCAGAATGCATTTACCACTTTGGATCAATTAATGAGCAAAGCCTATGATATTTCCATTGAAAATTCTGAAATATCCAACTTCAAAAGCGTGCTGGAAGTTTCTAAGGGTTCCTTTGCCGACAATATATCGCTTCTAAATTCCAAAATCAGCAATTGTGAGAACGGTTTTATGCTCAACAAAGAAAAAAATGACGGCGGTGATTATAATGCAGAGTTTGTGACTTTCACCAACTCAAAATTTGATCATATTGGCGGCGTTATCCTGGATTATTACCGCGGTGGCTATGACGAATCCACTATTGGAGGAAATATAAAAATGGAAGGGAATACCATCATCAACTCCGGAAAAGCACAGCCGGAAAATATCCTTATTAAAAACCGAGGCATCGTAAATGTATCAATCACCAATAATGTTTTTAAAAATAATCCGGTGAAAACCATCGCGGTTTTATGGGGTGAAAAAGGACAGACACCGGGAAAAAATACCATTGAAGATTCAGGTGAATTTAAAGTTGTTCAGAACTTAGAGATGAAACTGATGTATTGATATTGGCCGCAGGTCATAACAACCCAAACAATCGACAATTTATTATTAATGTGACGCGGGATTTTATTTATTCCGGCGTGCTTTAACTTACCCTAATAATATGAAATCCCTCAAACTTTTTTACCTGCTTTTTAGCTGTTTTTTTTCAAATTGCGTATTCGCGCAAAATATTCCTTCAGAAAAAATAATTGGAGCGGATGATCTGCCATATTATTTAAAACCGGAAGTCATTCAGGAATTAGGAGGTTCAAATACGATTACTCAGGCAAAGTTAGCGCAGTATTTCAGGGATAAATTCTCGGAACGCTACTTTTATGACTGGAAAAGCAATGATGCACGATTTAAAGAATATGTTCTGCTTTATCCCAACGCTCAAGGCACGCATACCAAAAATGCGTTGGATCACCTCGCGAAATTCGAGGCGGTAACCCCGTGGAAACTGCCATTTTGTTATAAAAACGGCGAGCCCCTTAACGCATATGCCATGCGTCATTTGGCCCGTCAGCATAAAATGGCAGATATTGCCTTTTATTATCAGTTTCAAAACAAAAACCCGGAATATCTTCACTATTTTAAAGATCAGCTAAAATCATTGAATACCGCCTTAACTCTTAACCGGTATGAAACGATCGATGACGGAAATGGAGTTTATGAAGCTTTCCGTTCCGGTTACCGTGTCTTAAACTGGCTTCAGATTCACAACTTATTTCTGGGAGAAAAAGGCTATAGTGACGATGACCAGCTCCTCACGATTGCCACTTTGCTTCAGCACGCATCGAGTTTATATGAAACCAATACGGAATTTGTACCCGGCAATCATCAAACCAGAGGAATGTCCGCGCTGGCGATGCTCTCCATTCTGTTCAGTGATTTTAAGGATGCGGATTTATGGAAAGACCGTGCGATGGGTCTCCTTCAGGAACATTTATCAAAGGAAATCAACAAAGATGGTTTTCAGTTTGAACGGACGGTACATTATCATATCAGTGACATCGACAATTATTTCTTTGTTCATCAGCTGGCAAAAAACAGTCATGTTAAGATTGATTCTATCTTGGAATTAAAACTGAAGTCTTTATTTGAAACCCTACCGAAAATCGCCTATCCGGATAAATCCGCTCCTGTATTTTCAGATGACACGAATGCGCCGTGGGCGGAAAAAAATGATATTTCCGGTGCTTTAACATTAGGGTTTTTACTTTTTAGAGATCCTGTAATGGGTTATTTTGCAAGTGAGCAGGTTCCGGCAATTGTCTATTGGTATTTAAGTGATACTCAGCTGAAATTGTTGAGGAATTTGAAAGCCCAGGTGCCAATAGTACAATCTGTTGATTTTCCTGAAACCGGTTATTTCATCATGCGTGAAGGCTGGAATAAAGACGATAAAGTAATGGCCATTTCCAACGGCCTTGATCCGTATAAGCCAGATCATCAGCAAGGTGATATGTTAGGTATCCAGGCGATGGCAAACGGAAAGGTGATTTTTATCAGGTACGTTATTCCCTGAAAGACTATGAATTTTTCAAAAATTCAATGGTAAAAAACGTGGCTTTAGTGGATGATGAATTACAGGGAAAAGAGTATGCCGGGAATCAGGGAGGCAGTGGGTTTGGCAAATTCAGATCGTTACCGAAACCCCAAAACATCGCTTGGAATACCAACGGAGATTTAGACTTGTATATTGGCAGTCATAACGGATTTGAAAATATCGGCGTAAAATATTCCAGACAGGTTATTTATTTAAGAAATGATTTTTGGCTTGTAAAAGATAATTTCAGAGCCAACACGCCGCATACTTATAAACAGATTTGGCAGGGACACTACACTTCGCAGAAGGGACCCGATTTATTACGTTCTGCATTTGATGATGGTTCCGGTAACGATATTTACCAGCTTAAGCCTGCTGACGCTGTAAGTTCTTCAGGCACACAGGGGAAACAATGGAACGTGGTGTCTAAAAATAACAAATCAGATTACAGTTTTATCACTGCTATTGTTCCATTTAAAACTTTTGATCAAAGTATTGATCAATACAGAGAGAATCCTTCACTAAAAGGATGGAACATCAATGATCTTCAATGGAAAACTAAAGGTGCGCAGGCCATTTCTTTAACCAAAGAAAACCTTGCAGTCTTCTTTTCGGTGAAAAGTCTGACCGCTAAAAATATTCAGTTCCGTTTTTCTGAAGAAGCTGATTTTTTTGTAAAAACCAAAGGAAATACAGTTCTTATTCAGTCTTTAAGCGAAAATGATCTGATACTGGATTATCAATATCTTAAAAATAAGAAAACCATCTTACTTAAACCGGGAGAAGAGGTAGAAGTTAATTCTAAATAGACTTCTAATTTTTGAAGATGTGTTTGTCTATCATTTTCATTCTTCAGTGACAATATGGTTTTAATTTTTCCCGCATAACAACACAAAAAAACCTGGATTTATTCCAGGTTTTGATTTATAAACCAGCCTGCAGAGAAGCTGATACATTTAAGTCAGGATCAATTAATTGACCATTAACTTCTTTGTTGACTCTGAATTTTCGCTGTTCACTTTTACCAGATAAGTTCCTTTAGGTAAGGCTGAAACATCTACCTGCTTTGACTGTGGATTAATGAGACTCTTCACCGCTTTACCATCCAAAGAATAAATTACAACTGAATTAATTTTTTTACCATTATTTTCTATATTAAAATAATTTTTTGCAGGATTTGGAGCGATCGAGAAGCTGATTTTGGATTTGGCAGCATCTGTTGCAAGCACAGCGCCCGACGTCACTTTCAGATTATCCATATAAATACCGTTTGTTCCGCTATAATTAAAATACAGCATCATATTCGCATTGGCTATTCCTGTTTGGGAATTATCAACAATACTTGCAGGAGTAGAAGTTGTGTAAGTGTTTTCAGTAGTTTCCTGCGGATCCTGTAAAGAGGCGCTACCATCCTGTCTTACCTTCATCGACCAGGTATTTGTAGAGGGAGTATAGGACACAATTACTGAACTGCTGTTGGAGAACGCTATGCTTTCCACTTGTAATAAAGGGGTAAAATGGGAAGTAGAAGTGGCGGTATCATATAATCCTCCGGCAAACGATCCTAAAGTAATTGCGTTTAAAGTGCCACTATCCCCAGAAAGAATAACTGCGTAGCCATTACCTGAGGTGTTGATGTTTCCTCCCGCGGGTAAATCGGTAGCAAGAATAACGCCGCCTGCAAGTGCACCAGCTGGTTTAAAGGCAGAAGGTAATGTGGTGAGTTGCCCATTTTTATTAACACGCATTGCGAAAGACCAGGTTAAAACATCGGTATTTTCACTTAATTTTGGTGAAAAAGGTACTGGTACAGCCACCGTAGCAGTCGCTTTGTTTGCCTGGCCAGCCGTTGTAGAACTTGTACCCTGAATACTTAAATTGGTAGTGTACGAAGTAGAAGTGGCATTGTAGATCGCATTAAGACCGGACGTTCCATTTCCGGAAGCCAGATACCATAGGGAAGTATTAACACCGGTGTACGTATGACCTGCAGATGATACGGTGGACGTTGTTCCGGGTGCCCCCGAAAAAGCCTGGTACTGGCTTGGAGATACCGGTGGATTTGGTAAACCTGCCGTATCAAAGTTGTCTGCAAATAATGTTGTCTGTGCATTTGCATTTGCGACGGTAAGCACGCATGCTGCTAAAAAGAATAGTTTTTTTCTCATTTTAAATGATTTTTGATTGTTAATAATTTAGTGTGTAACATTTAGTTTATAATATTTTACGGTGGACTTTGCTGCAGGATCGGTGGTGATTAAATAATTCCCCGCCTTAAAATAGTTTTCAAAGGGCCATTTTTCAAGACTGGTATCCTGGAAAACATGCGTGTTATTCCCATTTACGGTGACCTCTAATTTTCCTGTGGAGGCTACAATTTTTATTTCGAAAGGATCATATCCTACTTTTCCGAAATCATAAGAAATATCTGTCCATATTGTGCTGGAACTGCTGTATAGGTCAATTCCCGTGGTACTGTTGTTAACAAGTGTTTTTTTATAGGCTTTTAAATGACCATCAATCCAGAACATCTTTAATAAAGGTGGTGCGGCATTCGAAGAGAAACCATATTTGGCCATATCAGCCTGTGAAATAATTCCGTGAATCTGCATGACGATTACCCTATGAAAACTGTTCCCCGAACTGGAAGTATCGGGCGTGGTGGAAACGACTTTCAATTTCCCCTGCATGGTTCCTCCTTTACTTAATGTCCAGTTTGTTTTAGTATTGGTGGGATTCATCATTTCCCGTAATTCCGTTCTGGAATAATCGCTGTTGCTGGTGGAGGTGGACGGATAAGCGTAAAAGACTAAGGACTGATCACCGGTATCATCGTACATAAATGGCTTAATTGCCGGTATGTTTCTGTAGCCGCCATTCTGTATTTGTGCAGCTGCGTATTCGTCGGGACTGCCATCGCTGTTTTCGTCAACAGGTAAAGTAACTTTCCAGTTGCTAAGCGATATGTCTGCAAAACCGTTTGCCACGACTGGATCGATGATTTCATCGGAAATAGTATTTCCAGTCCGGGAGCAACTGCCTAAAGTAATAAAAGCCACGGCGATAAAAATTACGGATTTCATACGAGTGAATATTAGGGATCTGTTTCATATCAAATGTATAATAAAAAATTTGGTTTACCAAATTGGTTTACCAAATATTTTGTGTTAATTTGTTAAATAAAACAAGCCGCTTCATGTGGTGTCATTTATAAAATATCTCATCTAATTTAAATCTGTACTTTATGAAAAAAAATGTGTATTTTTTTATTCTCGTATTATTTTGGTCCCAGTGTTTTTCTCAGGAAACAGGCGGAGAATTTAAACCTGTAGAGTTCCCCCCGAATTATACAGCACAATTAAACATTACCTATACGAAAGTTAAGGAGTGGGAGGGAAAGGCTGATTTATATTTAAATTTAAACAGCAAGACGCCGACTCCAGTAATCATCAACATTCACGGAGGCGGGTGGAACAAGGGTGTAAAGGAATCTCAAACCGGATTCAATACCTTCTTTAAAGCCGGGTACGCAGTGGTTAATATGGAGTACCGGCTGTCTCAACAGGCAACTGCTCCCGCAGCAATAGAGGACACCCGCTGCATGCTGATCTACCTGGTGGAACATGCAAAGGATCTGAATATTGATCCAAAAAAGATCGTCATCATGGGCGGCAGTGCAGGAGGACACCTTGCCTTAATGGGCGGACTTTTAGGAAACGACCGTCGCTTTGATAATAACTGTATGACTTCTAAAGAGATTAGAGTTGCGGCGATCATTGATAAATATGGTATTACTGACGTCTATGACTGGTCTTTTGGAAAGCTTAAAAGTAAATCTGCATTACAGTGGCTGGGCTCTAAGATAGCCGATAAGGAATTTATAAAATCAGTATCGCCTATCAATTACGTCACTAAAAACAGTCCGCCGGTATTTATCGTTCACGGCGACGCAGACCCCACCGTTCCTTACCAGCAATCCGTTGACTTATACAGGAAACTTCAGGAGATGGGGGTGGACTCGCAGTTTATCAGCGTGCCCGGGGGTCTTCATGGCAAATTTGATCAGGAGCAGAACAGGGAAATTAATACTGCCATTATTACTTTTTTATCAAAATATGTAAATTAGCTTCTTTAAATAAAAAAGTTACGGTACAAAAAGCGAAGCCGCCTCAAATAAAATTGAGACGGCTTCTTTTTTTGAGATGAAGCAATTGATATAGAAAAAGATTAAATTCCTAACGCCTGACCACCACCAATCTGGATTGTTTCAGCCGTTAAAAAGGAAGCATCTTTACCTGCTAAGAACGACACTACTGCCGCAACTTCTTCAGGTTCTCCCAATCTTCCAAGCATGATACTGTTTTTCCAGCTAGCGAACACTTCAGGTTTAGTTTCTTTTATCTGAGCATGAAAAGGCGTATCAATAGTTCCCGGAGAAACCGCGTTTACTCTAATTCCATACTCAGCTAAGTCTTTAGCCATTGCTCTTGTAATCGCCTGTACCCCAGCTTTAGAAGTGGCATATACCCCAGCTCCCGGGCCTCCGCCATTCCAGGTGGCGTTGGAAGTATAGTTGATTATTGAAGCGTTTTCCGCTTTTTTCAGAAAAGGGATCGCCGCTCTTGATACAAAAAAGGTAGAATCAAGATTTAACGCCATTACTGATCTGTAAAATTCCGTCGTCATTTCCTCAAACCTTTGTCTGCCGCCTAAACCGCCTGCATTGTTTACGATAACGTCGATTTTACCGTATTTTTCACCGATCATTTTGATATTGGCGTTTACTTCCTCTTCGTTGGTAACATCAAAGCCATAATACTCCGCTGTGATCCCATCTGCCAAAAGTTCTGCTACTTGGTCAGCACCACCTTCTTTTTTGATACCATTTAAAATTACAGTATAACCGTCCTTGCCTAATCTTTTGCAGACCGCAAAACCAATTCCTCCTGTTGCGCCTGTTACTACAGCTACTTTTCCCTTTAAATCAGTCATTTTACTTATTTAATTGTTAATATTATTATTGTTATTATTTTATTTGTTCAATTTTCCCGATAGTTAAGAATATGGATACCAGAGACAAAGGAACTAATGCCGATAGCAACCCGAACAACAATGGCCAGCTGGCGATCTGACCCGCAAACAGGATTGCTATTATGGTTCCTAAAACGGCCGCTGCTCCTCCAAGGCCGGCTAATGAGCCTACTGATTTACCATCATGTAGATCACTGGGTAATGTTTGAATATTGGTCATTGTAAATTGGAAACCACCCAGCACAAAAGCCATCAGAATAACAGCTAGAACTGCATTTGGTACCATAACAGAACCTAGAATTGCAGGAATGATTATGCATCCACCTATAATCATGGCCGTTTTCCGTGCCCGGTCCACTGTTGCCCCTTTTCGGATTAAAAATCCAGAAAACCAACCTCCTGCGATGCTGCCTATCATTGCACCCAAATAGGGTACCCAGGCTGAGTATGCCAATTCCTTGATGTTAAGATTAAATTCCTCTACCAAATACATGGGTAAAAAGGTGACAAACATCCACCAAATAGGATCTAAAAAGAAGCGACCCAGTATGACGGAATAATTTTTTTTATTGGAAAGCAATTCTCCCCACGTTTTGCCAACGGCGTTACTTTGCGGGTTTTCAGGTTGGTTGTCGATGATATAGGCGCGCTCTTCATCGGTGATCCATGAATGATCTTTTGGTCCTTTCTTGTTAATAATGAGCCATGGAATGATCCACAGTATTCCTAATACCCCTACAACAACAAAAGTCATCTTCCAGCCAATGGACATATACAGGGATAAAATAATGATGGGAGCTAAGATTGAACCTATCGATGCAGCGGCACCAAAAAGACCTTGCGCAAAGGCACGTTCCTTCTGTGGAAACCACTCCGCATTACTTTTTGTAGCACCTGGCCATGGACCGGCTTCGCCCAGACCCAACATCATTCTAAATCCTGTTAAGGAAACCTTTCCCTGCGACAGTGAGGTAAGAGCATCGGCAAATCCCCATACTAAAACAGAAACAACAAATCCACGCCGTGTCCCGATTTTATCATATAATTTACCGGAAAAAAGCTGGCTGATTCCGTAGGCGATCATAAAAAAGATCGTAATGACGCCCAGCTGATCTTTCGCTTGTTTCGATGATTCTTCAGGAGCGGCATCTTTGTCGACAATACCTAATTCGTAAGCAATACCTTGCCTGTTGACAACAATTTTACCGTCATTTTTGAAATTAACGAAAGCAGCTTTCTGCACAATTTTCTCACCTCTTTTGGAAACGAGTTCGTAGGTATTGTTTTCTGCTATAAACCGTGCCTGATTATCGCCGGAATTTAGTTTAATCTTATCTACTAACTTATATTCGATATTGGCAACCCACATGTAATTCAGAGTTCCTCTATCCAAATAATTAATAATCGTAATGACCATTATCAAGCCGATAATCCACCATCTTAATCCTTTAACTTTCATTTTATTCTTATTTATAGCAGGAGTTCTGATACCGTTCAAAATTCAGACGGCTGTCCTGATTGTATTAATCTTAACTTTTATCGTAACAGAATTTATAAAGAACTTTAAAATGTTCTTTCATTTTCAATTTTCCTTCTTGCGGATCCTGGTCCTTTATCGCAGCGAAAATAGCCTCATGTTCCTTAATAGCGGTAATTTGCTGGTTTTCGTCGCACACCGGCATACTGTTAAAATAGGAAATAATTTCCGGTGTTATCGTTAACATAAAGGTATTAATAGTGCTGTTGCCACAGGCTTTTGCAATGGCCAAATGGAAAAGTAAATCCTCTTGAACAGCATCTTCGCCTGCTAAAACTTTTTGCGTATAAGCATTTAGGGCTGCTTCTATATTTTTAATATCTTCATCCGTTCTTCTTAAAGCGGCAAGTTTTACGGTTTTTAATTCTAAAAGGATTCTTGTTTCCACCAGCGATTTGAAATCTGGCTCATCTAAGCGCAGAATATCATCAATCATCCCGTTAATCGCAATTCTACGGATATTCGCAATAAAGGTTCCGCTCTGCGCAATTGATTTTAAAATTCCGTAAAATTCTAATTTTTGTATTGCATCCCTGACATTACTGCGTGATACCCCAAATTTTTCAGATAACATTCTTTCCGAAGGAAGTTTATCGCCAGGTTCAAGATTTTTAAAGTTGATTAATTCTCTAATTTTAGCGATGATTTCTTGTTGGGTGGTTTGATTTTCCTTTTTTGTAATTAAATCTAATTTCATATTGATGTTTTTTGGTTAACCAGATTGGTTTTGCAAAGTTAGCAAATAGGAAGTCTACCTCTATATATTTATTTTTTTGTTAAAATAAATTTATTAAAAAGTATGCAAAACCTCCTTAAAACATCAACTTACCTCAATTCCGCAAGTAATAGCAGTACTTTTTTAGTTTCAGATTCAATGGTTTCATAATCTTTTTCTGCCATTAACTTTTTGCTAATCAGCTTACTTCCCATTCCTACTGCTGACACGCCGGCATTGAACCATCCTTCAATGTTTTCACGGGTAGTATCCACGCCGCCTGTCGGCATAAATAGCAGATTCGGGAAGATATCTTTTATTCCGCTTAAAAAATCAGGCCCGAGCATATTTCCGGGGAAAAGTTTGATAAACTTCACGCCTGCATTTTCTGACGCGATGATTTCAGTGGGTGTCATACAGCCCGGGCTGTAGAATTTGTCCTGTTTGATCAGGAAATCTGCCACTTCGGGTACAAATCCCGGACTGATAAAGAAATCAGCGCCGGCTTCCACAAAATCTTTAGCCTGCTGAAGGTTTTTGATGGTACCGATTCCCAAAAGGAGATCCTGCATTTCGGAATTTCTGGTTTCCACCATTTTTTTGAAATTATTCAAAGCGGCTTCACCACGGTTGGTGTATTCTACAGCACGGATTCCGGCGCGGTAAATCGCGCGTAGGGTTTCTATAGTTACCGTTTCATCGGCATTGAAATATAAGGGCAAGATTCCCTGCTTTACTACCGCATCGGAAACTTTCTGAATATTGCTCATTTGATCTGAATTAAATTTTTACTTTAAATACTAATTTTCTGATTTCATCCTCACCAATCATCGGTGCATGGACATCATCCGGATAAAAAATCACAAACTGGCGGTCTTTCAAACTGAAAAACGTATCAGGCTGGTCCTCAAAAAAGAGAACATCCTTTGCCGGATCATATTCGCCTTTGGGTGAAACGCAGGTTTCGCGGGGTTTCCATCCGATGGTTTCATGACCTTTTACACAAACCTGAATATCGATATTGGTATTGTGACATTCAAATTTCTTTAAACTTTCTTCTGCGGTTTTTCCCGTTTTCTGGCTGACAATTACTTTCAGTCCTTCTTCGATCTGAATGGTTCCGTCAGGCAATGCCATCAGATCATTTTCCTGAATAAATTGAAAAGCTCTGGAAAATAAAGGATGCAGGCCGGAATATTTCTCCGCGTTATGTAGTGAATCTATAATCATTGCTAAAGAATTTTATCTTGCCACACGTCCGGAAGCATCGCCGCCCATCAGTTTGGTCACCTCATCTACGGTCACCAGATTGGCATCACCTTTAATGGTATGTTTAAGGCAGGAAGCAGCTACAGCGAAATCTAACGCGTTCTGATCATCATCAGGATAAGTTAATAATCCGTAAATCAATCCGCCCATGAAAGAATCTCCACCACCAACACGGTCAACGATATCTGTGATCTGATATTGGCGGGTCTGCAACATTTCTTTTCCATCATATAAAACTCCGGCCCAGGTGTTGTGGGAAGCGGAAATGGAACCCCGAAGCGTGGTAATTACTTTTTTGGCTTTCGGGAACTTTTCCATCATTTGCTGACAAACTGATAAAAACGCTTCTGCTTTTACGTCGTGCCCGTGAGTCTGAACTGCTGCACCATCGGGTTTGATACCGAAATGCATTTCTGCATCTTCTTCGTTTCCGAGGATGATGTCGCAGTAGGAGGTAAGTTCAGTCATGATTTTTTCTCTGTCACCACCGAATTTCCAAAGTTTAGCTCTGTAATTAAGATCGGTAGAAATGGTAAGTCCGAGTTTGCTCGCAGCTTTTACAGCTTCCAGACATACATCAGCAGAACTTTGGGAAATCGCCGGCGTAATTCCGGTCCAGTGAAACCACTCCGCTCCGGCAAAAACCTCTTCCCAGTTCACCATTCCCGGCTGAATTTCAGCCATTGCAGAATGGGCTCTGTCGTAAACCACTTTGCTTCCTCTGGAAACAGCACCGGTTTCAAGAAAATAAATTCCCAAACGGTCTCCACCCCAAACAATTTTATCAACTCCAACGCCTCTTTTGCGCATTTCCATCATCGCGCACTGGCCGATATCATTTTTCGGTAAACGGGTTACAAAATCAACAGGAATACCATAATTGGCCAATGATACCGCCACATTGGATTCGCCACCGCCGTAAACGACATCAAAATTATCTGCCTGTGAAAATCTTAAAAATCCCTGTGGTGCCAATCTCAACATAATCTCACCAAATGTTACTACTTTACTCATTACTTTTAATTTTAACCTTCTTTAGTTTTTTAAATTTTATATTCAATTAGTGGGAAACCGACAGCTTATAGATATTAACTTTTGCAAAAGTTCCCGGTTCTTTGGACTGGAAATAATTTCCGGCTTTAAAATAGTTTTCAAAAACGTTCCATTTTCTCAGACTTTCATTTTCATAAACCTTGGTCTCGTCGTTGTTCAGGGTGATGGCCATTCTGCCTTCTTTCACTTTCACTTCAAGAGTAAATTTATTGAAATCTACTTTTTCTTTAAAATTGTAGCCTTCGTCATCGGTCCACGCATCGGTCTGAAGCATTTCTTCATAAGTTGCGTTTGGATTTTTCAGCACTTTTGTTTTTATTCTGATTTTACCGTTTTGCCACAGGATTTTTAAAACCGGCGGTGCGTTATGATCTTTCTGACCGATCAGTTTTTTTTGCTCATCGGTTAATCTTCCGTGAATCTGTAAAATGATTACTTTACTGTATTGGCCCGCGCCTTCTCTGCTCACTTCGCCCATAGCCATTTCAGCTTTCAGCGTACCGCCCTGTTTGAAGGTCCAGTTTATATTATTATTACCCGGCACCATCTGTTCTCTCAGTTCCGAGCGGGAAAACGAGGTATTGGCCGTTTTACCTTCGCTCGGGTAGGCATAGAATACCAGTGCTCCCGTTTTCGGGTCGTTATACATATTCTTTTTGAGCAAATCATTATTGGCGTAATTCAGGATTTGCGGCGGCTCAACATTGGTCACTTTGCCGGTTGCCGGATCCAGTTCCGGTGTGGTGACGCTCCAATGGCTTAAATCTATTGAAACCGGTTTAGCGGTTTTTTCCTTCTTACCCTGCGCGGAGCAGTTTAATGACAGTGAAAGTAAAAGGGTTCCACACAAAATAAACGGAATGAATCTGTTTGGTAATTTCATCTTAATGTTTTTTTAATTCAGAGCAATTGTAAAAGAGTCAACGTAAGAAATGGTCCCTCCATCATTATCAACATATAAAGCAATGGTTGAATTGGCACCCGAATTAAAGGATAATACTACAGTGGTAAAATTTCCCTTTCCGGTCGCGTTGGTTCCAATTTCCTTTTTGATGATTTTGGAGTTGATCAGTGCCGGATCATTTACAGCGCCTGCGAGAACAGCCATTCTGATGCTTCCCGGGCCAATTTCCTGAGAATATTTACAGGTCACCATATAATTCGTGTTTGGAGTAACGGTTAATTCCTGATAGGCGATTCTACGGTCGGATCCCGATGGGAATTTTGCAACGAAACCACCTTCAAAAACTGATGAAGCAGAGATTTGAATCACCCCGCCAAGAGTACTGTTTCTCCATGGATCTTTACTTGCGTCTACATTTCCGAAATCAAAACCCGGTGCCAGAATAACAGGCACTAAGGCAGCCGGTACCAACGGTTTTACCACTTCAACTGTTTTCTTAATCGTATTCGTTTTTCCCAGTTTGTCACTTGCGGTGAGGCTTACTTCATAAGAACCTTCACCAGGGAAAGTGAATTTCGCATCAACGGTTTTAAACGTGTTTCCATTACCGAAATCCCACAGATAGTCTGTCGCACTTATCGATTGGTTAGCGAAGGTATAGGTTTTATAATCATCACCGGTACCTTGGCCTTTACTGTAAGTGAAATCAGCACTTGGGGGAGTAAGATCTGGTTTTGAACCTTCCTCCGCAATATCGTAACCTCTGATATCACAAGAGGTGAAAATCAATAACAAAAGGAACAGAAAAGCTGAAATTGTGCTTATTTTTTTTATTTTGAATTTATTTTTCATGAGTAGAAATTTAATTTTTAAAATCTTGCGCTATAATTACCGGCTGGAAGCGATTGGACCGGTTCATTAGAACTGATAACCTGAAATGCTGTTTAATAGCCTGGGTTCTGTTTCAACAAACCTCCGCTAATGTTAATTTCTCTCTGAGGAATTGGCAGCAACAAGTCAGTCCCTGTAAACGCATAGTTATTGGCAGCTGAATAAGCAGCTAAAACAGTTTGAGCCTGCCCAAAACGCACTAAATCGAAGAAGCGCTGATTTTCGAAAGCTAATTCCACCCTTCTTTCGTCAAGCAGTTCCTGACGGGTAATGTCTCCGTCGGCATCCGCGGACAGCCCGGCTCTTTCCCGCACTAATCTGAAAGAATTCAAAGCGGCTGGAGCTGTGGTATTACTGTTTCCTGCCATTATCGCTTCTACATGCATCAGTAAAACATCTGATAAACGTAAAACGATCCAGTCATTACCTGCAGTTCGTGGATTAACTGATGTAGCGGGTATGCCAAGACTTGCATCTGCGACAGGTAAATATTTTACCACCTGTTTTTGGGAAGGCTGAGCCGGATCTATTCTGTAAGAATACGCGGTTCGGTTTCCTCCTGCTAAATCCAGAGCCGCCGCCGCCTCATTGGTCACATAATTCACACCGCTTGATCTTCCCACTGAATTCAGCCATTCTGCGGAGAACCCCTGGCTGTCTAATACATTATCCGGTACAAAGCCAATTGAGAAAATAACTTCCTTATTGTTTTCGGTAAAAAACACATCTTTGAAATTCGGCATTAATGAATAATTACTGGCCATTACCGCTTCACATAACTGCTGGGCCTCCGTGTAGTTGGTGCGCAGGGTTAAATAAACTTTGGCCAGGAGTGTCTGTGCCGCCGCCTTTGAAGCTCTGTTTTTGTGGGTGTTATCCAGAGAGGCAACTGCCGTTTTCAAGTCGCTTACTATTAAATCGTAAATTTGTGCCTGCGGTACTCTGGTAAACTGGGTTCGTTTATCATCAATTGACAGCACATGATCTACGAATGGAATATCCCCAAACAACCTCACTAAGTTAAAATAGGCATAAGCTCTGACAAATTTCGCTTCACCTTCATATTTAGCACGTGTTTTATCAGAGGCCACATCCAAATGTTCCAAGACGGTATTTGCTCTGAAAATAATATTGTAATAACTTAAATAGTAATCAGAGACGATACCATTGGTTGCGGTGATGGTATAATTTTCAAACTGCGCTGCTTCACCTTCGCTGCTTTTGGTCCTGGTATTATCACTGCGCATTTCTGTCAGGTAAAATTCAAACTGAACTCCCTGATTTGCATTTAAATCACCTTCGAGGGCATTTGCGCCCTGTATTCCGTCATACATATTGAGCACCCCCGCCAGCAACTGCGATTCGTTCTGATAATAATTATCCGCGTTAATAGCCGATTCCGGTTCAGGACTTAAAAAATCACGACTGCATGACGCGGTGGTCAGAAATACCAATATAAACGCTGAAAGTATTGTTGATTTTTTCATTACTTTTATTTTAAAATTCTAAATTAAGACCTAAAGATACCGTTCTGAATGCTGGAGAACCACCTCTCTGATACCCATACGTAGTCGCTGATGTATTGTCTATGGATTCGGGATTAAAACCGGTATAACCTTTTGCTTTGATATAAAGCAGGTTTTGGGCAGTAGCATAGATCTTCGCAGAATTAATCACCCCTAATTTCGCCAATGTGGTTTTAGAGAGATTATAACCAATATTTAAATTTCTCCATGAAATATAGGACGCATCCTGAATGATGGCGTTGGTAAAGATTTTTTCTTTAATAAAGCCCTGGTCCGGAGTAGTCGCGATAATGTAGTCCTGCGCACTGTTGAAGTGATTGAACAAATACTGATCGGCAATATTTCTTACCTGTCCTCCCTGGCTTCCCTGAAACATAAAACTGACGTTAAAGTTGCCGATCTCAAAATCATTGGTAAAGCTCCATACCAGTTTTGGATAAGGATTTCCTAAAATGGTTTTATCTTCATCATCTATAAGTCCATCGCCGTTTAAATCTTTAACATAGACATCCTGTGCCTGTCCGCCGACAGGAAAGTAAGGATTGGTAATATATTCTTTTGGAATTTCTCTGTCTACTACCCATCCGTAGAAGGATGAAATTGGGTTTCCAATTAAATTGATCCATTCTGAGGCTCTCTTGTCATCGACACTTTGGATCAGTCCGTTGGAGTCTCCGAAATTAAGTAATTCGTTGATGTTCTGTGACGCAAGAATGGTACTGGTCCATCTGAAATCCTGTTTGGTAATATTTTTTGTCCGGATCTCTAACTCCACTCCGGAATTTCTTACTTTTCCAAGATTGGCTAAAGCGTTGGAGAATCCTGTAGTCCCCGAAACCGGATTATTTAATAAAAGCTGGTCACTGTCTCTTCTGTAAAAGTCCACTGAACCACTGATGATATTTCTAAACAGGCCATAGTCAAACCCCAGATTTACCTCCGCGTTACGTTCCCACTGCAGGAACGGATTGGCAATGTTAATAGGATTATAGGCATTGACCACTGTATTATTGACCACAGAGGACGAAGTGGACAGAAGTGATAGTGAAGGATAATTTTCTGTCAGGTAGCCGTTATTTCCACCTATTTTTAAATCTTTATTACCTGTAAACCCGTAGCTCACTCTCAGTTTTAAATTATTTAAAACACTGTTGCCGCTCAGGAAGTCTTCCTTACTCAATACCCATCCAAGGGAGCCCGCAGGGAAATAGCCGTATTTCTGATCTAAACCAAAAATGGAACTTCCGTCTCTTCTTACGCTGAATGAAGCTAAATATTTATTGTCATAGCCATAGTTAACTCTTGCGAAATAAGAAAATAAAGTCTGTTTGTAGGAATACGATCTTTTCCCTAAAAAGACGGTCCCGGCATCAAGCGTCTGTAGAATATCAGAGGTGTAGCCGGCCGCGGAAGTTTCGTCTCCCACTGTGTCCCAGCTTTCCGCGGAAACACCTAAAACAGCACTTAGGTCACTTTTGCCAAAATCTTTGCTGTAAGATAAATAATTATCATTGGCCAGATGTATTCTGTTCTCCGAGCCCAGATCTAACTGCGCGTCCGAAGGACCGATGTTCCCTGATAAAATACCCTGATATCTTCTTGCGGCGGTATTCTGGAAATCTGCCGAGAAAACAGTTCTGAAATTTAAATTTTTGGTAATATCATACTGTCCGTACATACTTCCATACACTTTAAATTTCTTCTCCGTTCTGTTTTTTTCAAGAATCTTGGCGACAGGATTGTTGTTGGAGGTATCACTGATACTCGTTCCGCCAGTGGCCACCGGCATTCCTGTGACTAAACTGTAATTATCAAACATTCTTTCCCACGCGTAATCACCAATTTTTACATTCGCATATCTGCCGTTATCTCTCAGTCTGTTGACAAATTGGATATTGTCCGCGTCGATGTAAACCGGTAACCACGGTGCCTGACGTAAAGCGTCATAAACAGATCCGTCAAATCTTCTTCTGTTGGTATACGAAGGAGAAAAATTAAATCCCATTTTTATTTTCTTACCGACTTTGGTATCCACTTTGGCGGTAAAATTATATTTTTTATAATCATCCGTAATGAGGACGCCTTCATCATGAAGATATCCGAGAGAGAAGTTGAATTTGGTATCCTGATTTCCCCCTTTCGCGCTGATACTGTGGTTTTCGATAGTTCCGCCGTCAAAAACAACATCCTGCCAGTTGGTATTGGTATTCAGTAACAGCATGTACTTGGTGCGGTCCGAAATCTTGCCGGTCTCCGCCATTTCTCTGGCCGCCGTTTCTGCGGTCGAGAACGTATACGCGTCGCTGTGAAATGCTTTCTTTACCCCTGTAAAGGTATTGTAAGAAAATTTGGTCTTTCCGGATTTACCCTGTTTGGTCGTAATCATGATAACACCGTTTCCACCTCTTGAACCATAGATTGCCGCAGAAGCCGCATCTTTAAGCACTTCAAAGGAAGCTACATTATTCATGTCCAAAGATCCCAGGTAATCATTATCGACTACCAGACCATCCACCACGATTAACGGATCAGATGAACCGGAGATGGAACCCGTTCCCCTAATTCTAATGGTAGGCGCGGAACCGGCTTCACCTTCAGTTGACTGTACATTTACACCTGAAACCTGTCCCACTAAAGCATCATCGACGCGGGATACCGCAATCTGGTCTAAAGTCTTATTCTCCACTTTAGAAATTGAACCTGTTAGATGGCTTTTTTTCTGGGTTCCATAACCCACCATGATTATTTCATCAATTTTCTGCTCCTTTAAAATCGTATCAGAGTTTTTAGACTGTGCCGAAATAAGGGTGCCGACAAATAGAAATACTACAGCTACTGGAATTTTGTTATTCATAAGATGATCGTTTAATTACAATCTGGTGAACCAAACTGGTAAACCAAAAATAGATCTAATTTTTGAATTATGAAAGCTTTTTAACAACTATTTAAAAGAACTTCAAAATATTTGCGTCATTACCTTGAATAATAAAAAAAACGCGGGCTATTTAAGCATAAAATCCTCCCGGATTGGGCTGAATACATCAATTAGAATTCCTGATTTTGTACAGGTTGCGCCGTGTGGAACGTGTGGCGGCATATAAACCGAATCTCCCTCTTTTACCGTTTTTGTTACGCCACCGATCATAAACTCAAACTCTCCGCTTGCCACATAAGTGGTTTGTGAGTGGTAATGGGAGTGCTCATAGCCGATTCCTCCCTCATCAAATTTTACTTTTACCAGCATGATTTTATCGTCATAACCCATTATTTTCCGTTGAACTCCTTCGCCAACTTTTTCCCATTCTTGGTTTTCGTCTAACAAAAACTCTTCGCTTGCTCCAAAACTTTTCATATCTATTATTTTAATTATTATTATTTATCAATTGATAAGGACCCACCCACCGGTACTCCTTATTGTTTATTTTTATTTCGTGTTTGCTTTCTTTTGAGGGATCATTGAAACAAAAAAGGAATAACTTTTTCTCGCCTTTTATAGGTTCAATACTTATGGCAATCATCGCCTCATCGCTATATATTATTTTTAGATTTTTTATATTACTGAATGAATTATGTGCAATTTCCGTCACCGGATTATAGTTACCGTGAGACTCCGTAACAGAAACAAAGAAAGTGTCCTTCGTGTTTGTTTTCCGAATCATCAATCCGGGATCAGTCCTAAGATTAAAGTTCGGATCATCTGCACCAAGTTTTGTAAATATTAATTGGTCTTCTGGGGAAACAATGGACGAAAGTGTATAAAACCGCTCCTTATTATGCCAGGAAAATTTTGCATTGCCACCGGGTTGATTCCCCTCCGCGGTTTTCCATAAATGCTGATAGCCATTTTTAGTACCTAAAGGAGCTAATATTTTTGGCGTTTCATATTTAAAGTTGGTTGATATTATCTGACCGGAATAATAATAAGGCAGATCATATTGGTTTTCTTTATCCGAATTTATTTTTATAAGATCTAAAAGAAAAGGATTTTCAAAATTTCCGTCCTTTATTAATGCCATCACCCTTTGCATATTCGTTCCGGTATACGCATTATGTTCCTTTGCGCTTACTATTTGGATATTTGGATCAGAATCATCAAATACATATTTTTCGGAATGGTGATTGGTAGCAATATCGAAATCGCCGCCGAAATGGGAGGTTTCATTTTGGGTAACCGTGTTATGTGCGACCGTTTGTTTTGCCCAGGTTGAATTTTCTTTTAAATAATTACCACCGCCTTTTTGCTCAATATTTACAAATCTTACCAAGCCATAATCCTGGAAAATTTCCTTTGCACCTTCGTAATAAGAAAACGATAATTTGTCATAGTGGCCATGACTGGATCCTTGAGCGGTATATTTCATTACCAGGGTCAGCAGGTCTTTGGAGCCCTGAATTCTTAATATTCCAATTCCTCCCTGTTTTCCATTTGGCCCATCAGTGTATTCAGCTGATTTTTGTGAAATTGGCGCTGCCAATCCATCTCTTATTGCTTTTGCGACTGTAAAACCTGCTTCATCTAAAGTAACTTCACCTTGTTTTTGTGCAATGGAAAGCAGGTCCGGACGTTTTCCGCCATAATAGTAAGCAGCATCGACCGCAAAAACCAATTCTCTGGAAAAGTAGGACATTCCTTTTTGCCCATCGTTTAACGGAAAAAATTCTCCATCGGTGTCCGTTAAATTTAATAAAGTATTTACGGAATTAAGTACAACGCCATTTTTGTATTTAAATATTTTGAGATCCGGTTTTAAGTTATGCAGCGCTTCAGCGTAAATCAGATAAGGATACATTGCATATCTTTGGTAGTAAGGACCTTCTGTAAAATACCCGTCGGGAGAAAACGGTTCGTCAATATTGGCCAGAAACCCTGATTTTTCGCCTGGCTTTTTTATCAAGCCGCCATCGTTGTCTCTGTCACCGGGTTTTATACCGTCATGTTTTATTCCGTATAAAGATCTTTTGATCAGTTTATGGTCCTTCATTACCAAACCGATCATTCCGACGGCAACCGTGCCCCATGTACTGTGATTGTGAACCCTGTTAAAAAAGTGTGGATTCTGTATCGAAATAAAATCAGCAAAAGGTCTGAAAAGATCGGTTTCTAATTTTTTTCTTTCCTCTTTACTTAAATAGTCATAGATACAGTCATAGGCCTGACTGGTATACACCAGCCAATTGGCATCATTCAGACACTGCCAGAACAGTTTTCCGCGCGTATAAGATCTTGTTTGAGGGTGGAGCGGCAGGGTAGGGTACATTTCCGCATATTGCAGAAGCATATCTTTTACATACTCGGCGTATTTTTCTTCTTCTGTAATCTGATACAGGACGCCCGCTTTCTGCATGATGAAAAAATTCTTCTTATGACGTTCGTGCGTGTAACCGCCGGAATAATCTTTAGGGATTGGAACGTCTATTCCGTGCAGAATTTCAGCGTCCACTTCCGCTTTTACGGTGACTAATGTCTGGTCAAAAAGCGGGACCGTTCCTAATTGCGCACGGATCTCAGAGACCCCTTTTTTAGTTAAAATTAATGAAGGATGTTCCTGTGCGAAAACATTTTGGGCGATTAGAAACAGAAAAAAGAAGCCGAAAATATTTTGAATTTTACTTATAGCCATAATTTCAAGATTTTTGATTTCATTTTTATTATTGGTTTACCAAATTGGTTTACCAAATATAGTGTTTTAGTTTGACGCTGTCAACAAGTACTGAATTTATTTTTTGACCTACAGTGTATTATAAAATCTAAAACTATTTTCTGGGTGAAAAGTTCAATTAGGTGAGTTTTTTGCACTGAAACGCAACTTCAGAACATTCGGGTCTCAATAACAAATCGCAAAATTATTTTGTGTGCACAAATATTAATCGTTTTGTACAATAGGGCCAAAACTCAATCACAAATATGTTTATAGGATATGAACGAGTTTCTACTCAGCTATAAGATAATGCGAGCCAAATTCATGCGTTAAAAAATGTGAAGTGTGAAACGATAATTTGAAGAAACAATTTACGGTGGTCGGTGGGAACCACTATTTATATTTTTCAGCATCGAATTATTTTTGTTTGGCAAAGGAAAATGTTTTTTTAAAATCCTAAAGTAAAGGAAGATCAGCGAGAAATTATCAATACTTTATTATAATTTCGGCGTTCCCATGCTTATGAAATGTTTTTTAATCATTTTCTTACTGATGTCTGCAAGACTGGAAGCAGAATCTTTCATTCCCCGGCGGGTTATGTTTGAATTCATTTTAAACGATAAGTGAATGCGGCCACCGAGCGCTCCAAGCTGAAGGAGTTACAGAAGATGGCGGCCTCCCATAAAATCGATCTCCATTTACCTTATCGGTGAAAATTCCTATGCGACCTCCGACTAGGATTTTAAAGATTTGGTTGCTCCTTACTGATTATTCATTGGTTATGAGGTGCTGGGATGATTGATGCTGGAAGTAAGGGCAAAAGCTATTTAAACATCACCTCATACCCGAATCTGCCGATCGACAGAAAGATGACCAGGATAAACACATAGCGGATAAACCGGTTTCCTCTTTTAATCGCCAGTTTGGCGCCCACAAAGCCGCCCAGCGCGTTACATACCGCCATGGGAAGCGCAATGGCCCAGATGATTTTTCCTTTCAGTAAGAACAGCGAAATAGAGCCTGCATTGGTGGCAAGATTAATCAGTTTGGCGTTGGTATTGGCATGAAGGAAATCCATGCCTAAGAGGGTGACGAAACCAAGAATAAAAAACGTGCCTGCTCCGGGACCGATGAAACCGTCATAAAACCCCACTGCAACACTCACGATACATCCGTTGATGACAGCGGTATGCCACGGAATCTGCTTTTCTTTGGCCTGTCCGAAGTCTTTTTTGAAAAGCGTGTAAACAGCCAGAGCGATCAGGATGAACAGCAGCACGGGTTTGATGAAATCGTTGCTGACGACTGTTAAAAGCTGCGATCCTAAAAATGCAGAAACAAATGCAATGAGCGCCATGATGCCCAGAAGCTTCCAGTTGATTTTTACATTTTTAAGGTATTGGCTGGTCGCGATAGCCGTACCGCTGAATGCGGGAATTTTAAGGGTTCCGATTACCGTAGAAACAGGAAGGTGTGGTAAAAAAACCAACGCCAAAGGAGTCTGAATTAATCCGCCACCACCAACGATAGCATCAATAAATCCGGCACAGAATGCCGCGCCGCAGAGGTAGAATAAGAGGTCTGTTTCCAACAGTTTACATTTTTTGCAAAGGTAAGTTTTAAAAGCGAAAATTTAAGGGCGGCCTTACAATTCCGACGGTTTATATCCTTGCAGTAGCAGACCTTTGTACGTGGCGGCTGGTTATTTTGGCGAGGCAGAAAAGAGGAGGGCAGTTTGCTGCTTCACATCTTGTATGCCTCAAAATTATACAATGGCAAAACATTAATAAACAGGTGGTTATAGTTTGGGTGGAATTAATGTACATGCGTATATTTGAGTTGCCCAACATTATAAACGATGAGCATAATACGACCGCGACTTAACGATTTCTATATTTGAGAGTTAGCAGAAATGCTATTCAACAACATTTCACATTAAAAGAAAATGAAAAACAAGAAAACCAAACACGCCTTAATAATATTCTTGATTGGATTTCTAATAAATATGATAGGAGCTTTTTTCAAAATAACTCATTGGAGTTTTGGTTCTTTATCAGGAAATGTGATTTTGGCAATTGGTTCAATTTTCCAAACAATTGGTATTCTATTATTACTTTACAAACTATTTACAAGTCCTAAATTTAAAGAGTTTCTGAAATGGTGAAAAATATATTATTTATTTGTTCAGCAAATAAACAACGATCAAAAACGGCGGAGGATTATTTCAGTGAAATTTATCCAGAACTAATTTTTAATTCAGCGGGAACAAATATTAAGTTATGCCAAAAAGAAGGAACAAATCCATTAAACCAAATTGATTTACAAAATGCAGATTTGATTTATGTAATGGAAACTAAACACAAAAATCAAATAGACTCAAATACAGAAAATAAATATTCAAAAAAAATAAAAGTTCTTAAAATTCCAGATATTTATAAATACTATCAAAAGGAATTAATTGAAATTCTAAAATCAAAAACTGTTGACGACTTTTAAAAAAGGCACTTCTGTTAATAACCAAGCTTTAGCTGCGCTCTGTTCGACTGCGCCCACCGCTGCCGCACCAATCCTTTCGTGTGGCGATCGCACATCAAACTTTTTCAGGTGGTATTCGATAAAGATCAAATATTCTAAAAAAGACCACTGAAAAATATTTCAAAATGTTTGAGCCGATTAATCTTTCTAATCGGCTCAGTATTTTTAGTGTATTTGAGTCAAATATTAAACACAATCGGCTCGTGACCTACAGTTGGCAATTAGAAAACTTCCCGACCTTCACTTCAGCACAGAGAAGCTTATTTAATGATTACTTTCTGAGAATAAATTTTAAGATGATCAGATGAAATGGTGATGAAATAGATTCCTGATTTTAAGGTTGAAATATCGATGCTTTGATCCTCTTTAACCTTGGTTTCCAAAACTTTTCTTCCTTCAGCATTATTGATTTCTGCAGTGTTATTCCTGGTTTTTAAACCATCAATAAAAATCTTTCCGGAAGCTGGACTCGGATAAATCTTAAATGAATTTTGCGGGTGTTCTCCGGTTGCCAGAGTGGTGGTGCTTATTTTGTAAATTTTGCCGTTATTCACGGCAGCTACATAAAGTTCTTTGCCTGAATCTTCTCCGAATGTTGCAAAATTATTCCCTGTAAATGCAGAGGTCCAAACAATGGAGTTGTCGGCATTTAAAATTCCGATTTGGGTGGAACAGTAATCAGCAAAGATATATTTACCAGTTAAGGCCGGATAGGCAGTTCCGCGGTAAACATAGCCTCCTGTTATCGAGCATTTGCCACCGGTGTGATTATACACTGCAATTGGAAAAGTCATGGTGGAAGAGTTTGCACAGCCGGTGGTATTGTAAGCGCTGTTTCCTTCGTAGCAGCGCCATCCGTAATTGATTCCGGCCTGTGTTATGGGCATTCTGTTGATTTCTTCAGTCTGACTTTGCCCTACATCGGCGATCATTGCATTTCCTGTTGCTAAATCGAAAGAAAACTTCCATGCGTTTCTAAGTCCATAAGACCAGATTTCATCCGCACCATCAATTCCCACAAATGGATTATCTGGTGGAATAGTATATGCTGCGGTAGAATTTACATCAATTCTGAGTATTTTTCCCAACAGCGAATTTTTGTTTTGGCTGTTGTTATTGGGGTCTCCCGCACTTCCGCCGTCGCCTGTAGAAATCCATAGTTTCCCGTCTGGCGCAAAATGAATGCTGCCGCCGTTGTGGTTTTCAAAAGGTTTCGTGATGTTGAGTACTGTTTTTTCAGAAGTAGGATCTGCTGTATTCGGATCTGCAGAATTCACCGAATATCTTGCAACGGTGATATTGCCGGCAGTGTTGTTGTAAAAAACGAAGAAATAGCCGTTGGTGGCATACTGGGGATGAAAAGCCAGCCCCAGAAGTCCTCTTTCTCCGTTGAACGTTATTTTCGTGCTGATGTTCAGAAATGCAGTGGAATTGACTGTTCCGTTTGGCTGAATAATTTGGATGATGCCGTTCTGCTGAACAACAAAAAGTCTGTTGTCATTGGCATTTACGATCTCAACAGGACTTGTTAATCCTGAGGCAAATTCGGCAAGTACAATATTCTGTGAAGAGAATAATGCTGCAGAAAGAATTCCTGACAGAAGGAGTATTTTTTTCATAATAAGTTGGTTTTTAAGGTCTTGTGAAGTTAGTCATAATTTTTATAAATTAAATATTAATTATGATTTATTGGGAATTCCCCCGCTCTCAGAATTCTCTGATTTTGAAGCTTTTTTGTAAAATCCTGAGGAGAGTCTGCATTTTTGCTTTAAGCGAAACAGTCAGGTGATGGATATTGTTTTATATCTTTATTAAACTCAAAGTAAAGGCATTACAGGATCGTGTGTTATTTTCAACTGGACCGTTATTTCCTAACTGCGTATTTTAAATATTTCATTAGAGTTTCTATTGGGATTCAAAATAATTGTCTGTTTTTTTTTAAGATACTATGGTTTATTGCGCTATTTGAAATTATGCGTATATTTGAGAGTATAGGCTATATTCTCAAAAATCGTGAAAATGAAAAGATGAAAATTTATTATTTTTTGATAGTTTCAACTTTAAAGGAATACTGATCAAAGATAATATCAAACTAAAATTGAATGAACAGAAATGGATTGTGATTATTGCCCTATCCAGATGCCTAAAAATGAAAATAAAATAATTCCTAAAGAATACTTAACGGAAAAATAACCGAAGAAGGAATTGAAGTAAATAATGTAAAATAACCGAAATAGACTATTCAGAATTTTTAATGAGAAGTGAAAGTTGGGAAAAAAATTGAAAAAGTGCAGCCTATAACAGCAGTTTGCAAAAATGGCGGGTTGTGGGCTTAATTTAAAGCGGGTTCCGTACTTCTAAAGTCACTGATCAATCGAAGTATAGGCTTCATTGTTCAGCCACTTATGCAAGCTGCAAAACGTTCGGCAATGTCAAAACCAGATTCTGTATGAAATATTTTCTTTCTGTTTTTCTTTTAATTATTACCTCAGTAGGTTGTGAAAACAAACTTAAATCTAACGAAGCAGATTTAATTAAAGTTGGCTATTATCCTCCTTTTATTCAACATTTTGAAATAATAGCTAATCTGAGTAACAAATCTCTGCTATTTTATAATCCATCAAAATATTTAATACCTCCACCGCCGCCGCCTCCTAAAAACGCAAGTGATGAGGAATTAAAAAGAAGAGGAGATGAACATCAAAAATTTGTCGATGAAAATCCAAAATTAGAACCTGAATATTTGGAATTAAATAATGACGAGATAAAAGCTATTCAAAAAATCATTACTTCTTTCCAAGAAAAGGATTTTAAAGAGGATGAAAAAAAATACCCCATAATTGATGGTGCAAATACAAATACAGTAATTCAGCTAAAAGATCATCGAATTTATTCAATTGGTGGTTATGAAGGAACAAACACCGATAAAGAAATTGAATTAACGTCAAAAATATTTAGTTTATTTAAATTAAAAAGTAACTCAAAGGTAAATAAGCTTTATATTGAAAAGCTCGAAAGAAGATAACACTTCTGCTAATAAGTTATTTCTACATGCGCGTATAAAGTTTTCATCGATGATTTTAGCGATTAATTAAGTTTTTTAGCAAGTCGAAATTTTCGTATTTTTATACCGTCTGTAGAAATATCCAACCGTTAGCCAAAGTCGCCCTGCCATGAAAAACAGTTGAGTTTTCGCAGTAACGGTTAGGTTGTATTTTATTGAAAAATCAGTAAATTAATTTATCATCTAACAAATAAAAATTTAATAATTATGTCGCTACAAAACAAAAGGCTTTTGCTTATTATATTAGCAGTGCCTGCACTGCTACTCGTACCGCTTATTGCAATGCAATTCAGCACTGGTGTTGACTGGGAAGTTTTTGACTTCATAATAATGAGTGTTCTACTGTTAGGAACAGGATTGCTCTGTGAACTTGTCTTAAGAAAGGTCAGAAGCACTAAAGGAAGAATCGTCCTTTTCGGTATTGTACTGTTAGCTTTTATACTCATTTGGACAGAACTTGCAGTTGGAATATTTGGGACCCCTTTTGCAGGAAGCTAAAAAACTGAAAGTACAACGCCATTTTCCTGATGTCGCGAATTTGTAATCCGTGAAGCTTCCAACACAGAATACTTTTTTATAAAAGTCCCGGCTTTGAGCTGATATATTTTCGCATCCTGATGTCGCGGTAATCCGTGATGTTTTACTGCACCCAATGATTGTCCCATCTTTTCCTGAGGGCTTTCTTTTCGGCGGACAGGAGATAGCTGCCGGTATTTAAAGCGGTGGATTTCAGATGCCGGTGTATTTTTTTACAGTCGTTTCAAAAAGGTCGAGATCAAATGGTTTTGCCAGATAATCATCAGCACCGGCTTGTTCCGCCAGTGCACTGATATTGCTGTTGGCAGAAAAATAAAGGACAGGAATGTTTTTCAGGGCGTCATTGGATTTCAGCAGACGCGTAGCTTCGATACCGCTGATGTCCGGCAGCCAGTTATCCATCAGAATAAGATGCGGCATATAGTCGGCAACCTGCTGTTCAACGCTGTTGGTGGAGGGCGAGGTTTTTACTTCGCATCCGATATCTTCAAGAATTTCCGTACACAGTTCAAGAATTTCGAGATTGTCATCGAAAATAAACACTTTTTTGGTTTCTTTTATTGAATTTTTATCAGTCATTTTCCTAAATTATTAATATAGTTGGGCATTTCCCCGGTATCCAGCACCGCGTCAATGGTCACATGTTCCAGGGCATATTCGGGCATATAACTCACCACTGCCGACGAGGGATTTTGGATAAGCGCTTTGCCGCCGTATTCTTTTACTTTCTGCAGCCCCGCCGTGCCGTCACTGTTTGCACCTGAAAGCAGCAAACATACCAAATTTTCTCCATATACTTCCGCAGCACTTTCAAAAGCTACATCAATGGAAGGCCGTGAAAAATTTACTTTTTCAGAGGCATCCAATGAGAAGGTTCTGTCGTTTTCGATGAGTACATGGTAGTCGGGCGGAGCAATGTAGAGGGTACCGGGTATTATTTTTTCTTTTTCTTCGAGCTCTTTTACGTTAAGCTGGGTTTTTGAAGCTAGAATATGGGTCAGGATGCTGTCCTTGCCCGATTTGCGGTGCAGCACAATAATAATGGGAAAGGCAAGCGCAGGATCGAGCCCCGGCAATATTTTGATAAGAACCTCCAGACTGCCGGCCGATCCGCCGATCATTAATGCTTCACACGGTTCCATTTTAATGTATTTTGCGCCATATTTTGGCAGATTTCAGCCTTTCATAATTCTTCGATACAGTGGAGAAGTCAAGTGTTTCCTTGGTGCCGAGAGCCAGATAACCGAATTTTTCAAGGCTGTTGTCAAAGAGCTCGAAAACCGTGTTCTGCAGCGGTCTGTCAAAATAAATGAGAACGTTGCGGCACAGAATAAGTTGGAATTCATTGAAAGAATGGTCCGTCACCAGATTGTGGGTGGAAAAAATAATTTTTGATTTCAGGTCATCGCGGAGTTTCCCGAGCGAATAGTTCGCCGTGTAATAATCTGAAAAATTTTCGCTGCCGCCTGCGGCCATGTAATTTTCTGTATACAGTTGTATTTTGCTCAGCGGAACCATCGCCTGTGCTGCATTTTCTAAAACGGCACTGTTGATGTCGGTCGCATAGATCAGCGATTTATGGAGCAGGTTCAGTTCCTTTAGAAATATGGCAACAGAGTAGGCTTCCTCCCCGGTGCTGCAGCCTGCCACCCAGATCCGGATGAAAGGGTAGGTACCGAGTTTGGGAAGGATTTCGGTTCTGAGGGTTTTATAGAAAGCAGGATCCCTGAACATCTCGGTGACATTGATGGTCACCTGTTCCAGAAAACGTTTGAAATACCCCGGTTCTGTTCTTATTTTATAACGGTATTCTGCAAAACTTACAAACCGGTCCAGCTCGTAAAGTCTTACCATACGGCGCTTCAGTGAGGCTCTGGAGTATCCTGTAAAATCGTACCCGTATATTTCCAGTATATCGGAAAGCAGGGTTTCCATGTTTTCGTCGCTTTGTTCGGATTTCACTTTTTATGGGATTAATTGTTGGAGTACCTGCAGCAGTTCATCAACGTTCACCGGTTTCGAGAGGTAGCCGTCGGCACCGGCCTCAAGGCATTTTTCCCGGTCTCCTGTCATCGCCTGTGCTGTGATGGCAATTACCGGAATTTTTTTCAGTTCTTCGTCGCTTTTCATTTTTCCGATGGCTTCATAACCGTCCATTTCCGGCATCATCATATCCATCAGCACGACGCCGATGTTTTTATTGTCGGACAGCAGCTGAAAACCCTGCCTGGCACTCAGTGCGGAAACACACCGGTATTTCTTTGCGTTCAGAACGGCGTTCAGTGCAAAGATGTTTTTGCTGTCATCGTCGATGATAAGAATTTCCTTTTGGCTTTTCATACATTGAAATTTTAGATTTTGTCGTACAGCCAGACTCTTAGTAAAGAAACCAACTGATCGATATCCACAGGTTTTGAAATATAGTCGGACGCACCTACAGCGATGCATTTTTCGCGGTCGCCCATCATGGCTTTCGAGGTCACTGCCAGAACCGGCAGATTTCTGAACTGAGCGCTGGACCTGATTTCGCGGATGGTTTCGTAGCCGTCCATTTCCGGCATCATCATATCCATCAGCACCACATCAATGCCAGGCTCTTTTTCCAGTACTTTCAGGGCTTCTTTACCGTCCATTGCAGGCAGGACTTTCATTCCGTGAATTTCGAGGGCCTTGGTCAGCGAGAAAATATTTCTCACGTCATCGTCGGCAATCAGCACGGTTTTGTCTTTCAGGATGTTCCGAAGTTCGCCTTCATTTCCAAATCCTGACATTCTTTCGTGTTTTTGCTTGTTCTTTTCTTCTACCAAATGAAGGAACAGGCCTGCTTCATCGAGAATCCGCTGATAGGAGTAAGCCGTTTTTACGACAATGGAATCTGCATATTTCTTAATCCGGTTTTCTTCCCCTTTAGAGAGATTTTTTCCTGTGAATACAATGATAGGAAGCTGCTCCAGCCCTTTGTTTTGCTTAATGGTTTCCAGGGTTTCATACGCATTTCTATCGGGCACGCCCATGTCCAGGATGACACAGTCGATTTCACGGTTGTGCAGGGATTCGATGCTGTCGGATACATTGTTTGCGATGTCGGTCGTGATATTATTGGCGCTTAGGAAATAGCTTAAGGCTTTGGCATGCTGTTCATTTTCCTCTACAATCAGTACTTTTTTAGGAGACCGGTTCAGCGCGTTTTCCAGCTTGCTGAAAATTTCCTGCATCTGCTCCAAGGCAAAGGGTTTGTTGATGAAATCTACCGCGCCTCTCAACAGGCTTTCCTGTTTGAATTTCATGGAAGACATGATGTGTACCGGAATCGGCTTGGTTTCCGGATTGGATTTTAAGGCTTCCATCACCTGCCAACCGTCCATAATCGGCAACTGGATATCAAGCAGAATGGCCAGCGGCTTGAAATGCTGCGCCATTTCGATGCCGGCATCGCCGCGCACCGCTACAATGGCTTTGTAGTTTTTGGTTCTTGAAAAGTCCAGCAGTATTTTAGCAAAAGCAGTGTCGTCTTCAATGATGAGAATGACTTTGTCGCCTTGCTGAATATCATCGCGGTCATCTTCAATCTGCTGTGGAATTCGGTCAGTCACAAAACGTTCCGGCAGTTTTTCCGCTTCCTGAACCAAATACGGAGTTGCTTCTTCCTGATTCTGAGCGGGTAAGGCCACGCCTTCCTGATAATCGGTCGGTACCACAAGCGTGAATTCGCTGCCCTGGCCTTCGGTACTCTGCAGCTGTATTTCTCCCCCGAGCAGACGGGCGAGTTCGCGGCTGATGGAAAGACCGAGGCCTGTACCGCCATATTTGCGCTGGGTAGAACCGTCTGCCTGCTGGAAGGCTTCAAAAACCATACGGATTTTGTCCTTCGGTATCCCGATTCCCGTGTCGGTGACTTTGAAATATACTTTCTCCTTCTTTTCGTCACTGGAAACGTGCAGCGTAATGCTTCCTTCAGAGGTAAATTTAATGGCATTGGAGAGAAGGTTTTTAAGGATCTGCTCCAGACGCAGTTTGTCGGTGTGTAAAATTTTGGCAGCCTCTTCATCCGTCTCGATGTTTAAAGCCAGGTTCTTTTCCTTGGCCATAGGCTTAAACAGCATCTGCATATCCGCCGTAATTTCTGCTAAAGGCACCTCATTGATTTCCAGGGTCATTTTGCCGGATTCTATCTTGGAGAGGTCCAGTATTTCATCGATGAGGATAAGCAGTCCCTGACCGGAGCTCTGCATCACTTCTGCATATTCTACATATTGCTCATCGAGGTCATCACTTTCCGTCATCAACTTGGAAAGCAGTAAAATAGAATTAAGCGGGGTGCGCAGTTCGTGCGACATATTCGCCAGAAATTCAGATTTGTATTTGGTGCTTTGTTCGAGTTCAATTGATTTCTGCTGAATATCGGTATTGCGCTGTTCGATAAGCGCGTTTTTCTCCTCAAGCAGGCCGGTTCTTTCTTCAAGTTCCTGGTTGCTCTGCATGAGTTCTTCCTGCTGTACCCTAAGTTCTTCTTCGGAAGCCAACAACTTCTGAGACTGCGCTTCCAGTTCTGCATTAATGTTTTCCAATTCTGAATGCTGGGTCTGCAGTTCTTCTGACTGTGCCTGCGTTTCCTCCAGCAATTCCTGAAGTTTGATCCGGCTCTGGGCACTGTAAAAGGCCAGACCGATATTTCCGGCAACAGAACGGAGAAATTCAAGCTCCCGGGCGGAATAATCGTGCATGGAGCCAAGTTCGATTACACCAAGGGGTAAATTGTGCCGCGTGATGGGGAGTGCAACGATATTTTTGGGTTTCGTACTGCCGGTGGCGAAACTGATGGTTACGGCATCATCCGGAATATCCTTTACAATGATTTGTTTTTCAGAACGGAAGGCTTCTCCGGCAATGCCTTCGCCTATTTTGAGCGGTTTTCTGGCGGTAGCGTCTGCCAGTGCGTAACTTCCGGTAAGATGCAGCTGATTGTCCTCGCCCTGCAGGTACACCGCCGCCACATGGCTTTGCGTATTGGCTGTAACTTCTTCCAGAATACTCGTGGCCAGTTTTTCCATGCTTTTGTTTCCCATCATGCGGTCGTTCAGATGCGCAATGGTAGAACTCAGCCATTCTTTTTCTGCCAGGGTGTTAAATGAACTCTGCAGTGATTCTGCCATCCGGTTGAGCGGTCCAGCGACACTGCCCAGGGTTTCCTGAGCGTTCTGATCCCAAAGGATATTATAATCGCCACGGGAGATTTGTGCCGCTACTTTTTCGATGGCGATGAGGCGGTTTTCTGTTTCGTCATTCTTTTTTTCAAGCTCCTGCGTGAGTTTTGTTTTTTCGTTGAAGTCCTGCAGAACTTTGCGGTAAAAAACAAGCGTAATGGTGATGGCCAGAATGGCGGAAACAATAATCAGCCACGGTGTGTAGGAGGCAAACTTATCCATAATTTCCGTGCGGGATTTCAGAATGGCCTGTTCCTCTTTCTGCATAACGGTTACGGTACTTCGGATTTCATCCATGTATTTTTTTCCGCTGAGGAGCTGCTCAGGGGTTACCTCTTTGTTTTCTTTTTTGTGGTTAAGATTCCGGTCCAGAATATCAACCCGCGTGATAATACTGCTCTCTAGTTTTTCGAGATTTTTGGTTTGTCTGTTGGTATTGGTCACTTCAGCGGATAATGCATTGATGCCTTCTGATATTTTTTCCTTTGCATTGTTATAGGGCTCCAGAAAACGCTCGTCGCCGCTTAATAAATAGCCGCGCTGACCGGTTTCGGCATCTTTTACCAGAGAAAAAACATGGTCCAGATCCTGAATGATCCGGTTGCTGTTTTTTACCATCGAAGCACTGTCTATCAGATTTTTAATACTGATAAATGAAGCCATGGAACTTATGAATAAAAGGAGCAGAGACAGTCCCAGTCCATACAGAAGATTATTTTTAAAATTCATCATTGTAAATTATTGGTTTTTTCCTTCAGGATTTGCCGGTATAGTGAAGTAGAATTCCGATCCTTCCCCGGGTTTACTGTGGACGCCCACGGTTCCTTGATGTCTTTCTATGATTTCCCGGCAGATGTAAAGCCCGATTCCCAGTCCCTGGAACCGTTCTGAGGTTTCCTCGATCCGGTAAAATTTATCGAAGATTTTCTGCTGATGCTCCTCTGACATCCCAATGCCAAAATCCCGCACCGAGAAGTAAACATCATCCCCCTGCATCATGGCGCTGAGGTGGATTTCCTCGGTATCGGGCGAATATTTAATCGCATTGGTAATGAAATTCACCATTACCTGTTCGATGCGCATTTCATCACCGTACACATTTCCTACGTCATGTCCTTTCTTTATGATTTTGATCTGAGGATTGGACTGCTGCATGATTTCAGTAATATGGCCAAACAGATGGTCGAAGCAAAAATATTTTTTGTTAAACTTTAGCTTTCCGCTTTCAATTTTTGAAATATCCAGCAGGTCTGCAATGAGCAGGTTTAATTTTTCAACCTGGTTCTGTACTTTATGAAGCCGGGTTCTTATTGTTTCGATGTCGTTTTTATCCAAACTCCGTTCCAAAAGCTGTATGTATCCCTTGATGCTGGTCATGGGCGTTTTCAGTTCGTGGCTGGCAATGCTAATAAACTCATCTTTTTTGCGTTCTGCCTCTTTTCTGAACTCAATTTCTTCGCGCAGCGTTTTCTGCATTTCGTTCAGCGCACGGCTTTGCTCATAGATCCGGTAAAATGTTTTCACCTTGAGTAATAAAATATTCATATCAACCGGTTTGCTGATATAATCGAGCCCGCCGGAAGAATAGCCGCGGGTGATGAGGTTGAGATTGGCGCTGGCGGCGGAAAGAAAGATGATGGCGGTTTCTTTGGCTCTGCTGTAACCGGAGATGGTTTCGGCCACTTCAAAACCGTCCATTCCAGGCATCTGAACGTCAAGAATAATCAGGACATACGATTTTTTAAGGATCTTTTTCAGGGCCTCTTCGCCGGATGATGCGGTATCCACCTCAAAACCGTTTTTTTCGAGTACTTTTTTTAAGGAGATTATATTTTCGGGAGCATCATCTACAATCAGGATCATTTTTTAATATTTGTGTTAAAAATTTAATGCAAAAGTTTCCAAATATAAGAATTTTGAATCTTTTGACAATAGGAAAGAGGCGGTGAAGGAGCTGCTCTTTATTTAGAGCCTGTTAAAAATTGATAAAAAATACTTGAACCAAAGGAGCCACAGAGAAAATTTAAAAAGAGAATGCCAAAAAAGTAATAAAGGTAACTTTTTAGACCGCCTGCTCTTTTTCTTTTTATGGCAAACCGTTACTGGGACTTGAAGGGTATCTGTATTTTAGATTCCAAGAAAATGCAAATACTTTTATTATATTAGATTTAATAATAATGTTTTAATATAGAGATACAGCGACATTAAATCATCAATAAATGAAGTCCTTACCGAACAAATTAGAAAACCAAAAGATGAGGCTATGAGAAAAATACTGTTCTTATTTATTTTCACTTTTATATTAATAAGCTGTAACAATAACACCAAAGAAAAAACTATGACGACTACGACAAATGAAAAATTGGTGAAGCAATATTTTGAATATTTTAACAATCACCAGATAATCTAAGTCTGTATAATTTCTTGCATTGCTGAGGAGCTACGAATGCTCCAGCCCAGAAACAATCTTTACTTTAACAGGATTCTGGTGGATATGATGAATTTTATCTTTAATCCGCCGATTTTAAAATTCTTCTTCAGCAACGGTCTTGCCAAACTTTAAAATGGTGCTTACGTGCTAAAGGAGTACATGATTTTTAAAATAGTCCAATATCCGCTGTTTTCTGCTTTGCTTTTAACAGTATTTCAGTAACAGACTTGCTTTACGGGTTTTTTGTAAAAAGCTGCCGGACGGGAGCGCCGTTCAATAAACCTTAGCTTTTTTTCTTTTTTTGATCTTTTCAACTTCTCACAGACAAAACATTTGGGATTGACCAGGCGTCTTGCGAATGGATGCTTACGGTTCTGCCGGTTCGTTCTGAGCTGCCTTGTACACAGTGCCGGAAGCCTCTGTATGACGGAAAAGATGCTGCTGTTTTCTCTTTTACTTCAATGTCCCCTGCGCCTTTGTAGAAGATCTTGTTATGAATTTTTTTAATTTTTTAACATAAATTGGCATAGAAGTTGGAAGAGGGTTACGCGACTGGAACTTTAAAGCTAGGATCTTTAAAAGGGCAGTAAAATAGAAATTAATAAATAATTGTAATATGAGATTAAATTTAACAAGTTTGGCAGTAGCGGTAATTTTACCTACAGCCGTATTTGCACAGGATTCGATAAAGAGTTCTACAGGTAGTTATCCCAATTCGTATACCTCCGGGTCTGCAAATGTTTCACCTTTTACTCAGGAATCAAAGAGATTCAATGACTGGGCTATCTCAGCGGGGGCAGGTATTCCATTGATGCATTCAGCCGATTTAAACTCCCTTAAAGAGTTTGGAGCAGGTCAAAACCTTATCGGATGGTCTGGTTATCTGAGTGTAGATAAAGCGATTTCGCATGCTTTCGGTCTTAAGTTACAGTACGACAAAGGAGAAACAAGACAGGGAGCTGTAAATACCAAAGACCATGTAGCTTCTCCCAATGGTGATGCTGGAAGAACACAGTATGATGCCATTTCAATTTTAGGTGATTTGAACTTTTCAAACCTTTTGAGAAGAGTTGATAACAAGTCTCCGTACAGATGGGCTTTGCACGGGTATGCAGGTGTAGGAACTTTAGCTTACAGAGCGTACAGACAAAACGCAGGAGCTTCTTATAACCAACAGTTGGTTACCGAAATCAAACCATTTAAAGCAGGCAGTATATTCGGCCAGGGTGGTGCCGGTTTAAAATACCGTGCTTCCCGTTCACTGGATCTTGAAGCAAGAGGAATGTATGTCTATACAGGAGACGACACTTTCGACGGTGCACGCACCAAAGGTGGTAGTAATTCTGATAATTTCATTAACCTTACTTTAGGGGCGACCTTGAATTTGGGCAAACACGAATCCCATGTATTCTGGCATGATCCATTACAGGAAATGTATTACAGAGCGGATGTTTTGGCTGCAAAAAGCCAGGATATCGAAGTTTGTAAATCAGGTGATGCTGACAATGACGGAGTTTGTGATGACTGGGACAGACAGTTAGATACTCCTCAGGGAGCAAGAGTTGATGGTGCCGGTGTTGCTTTAGATGTTGATTTAGACGGCGTTATTGATTTGTATGACAAGTGTGTTACCGTTCCTGGACCTGTTGAAAACAACGGTTGCCCTACGAATTCCACTTCTGTAGTGGGAGATAACACCAGAGTATTGGAAGGAATTGAATTCGATTTTAATTCTGACAGGATTTTGCCTTCAAATACCCCAATCCTTAACAATGCGGCTAACTATATTAATTCCTCTGCAGGAGCATACAATGTGATTGGTGGAGCGGATACTACAGGAACAGCTGTTTATAATCAGAGACTTTCTGAAAGAAGAGCGAATACCGTAAAAAATTATTTAATCCAAAATGGCGTAAGTTCAGGTAAAATCGACGCGATAGGAAGAGGTGAAACCAACCTTAAATATCCGGAATGTAACCCAGCGAGCAAATGTCCGGAATGGAAAAACAGAGCGAACAGAAGAGTTTATTTTGAAGCAAAATAATATTCTTAAGTTTTAAGATTCTAAAGAAAGCCACTTAATTGTGGCTTTTTTCGTTTTCAGATGCTGCTGTTGACGGGTTTACTTCGGTACGCTCGCAATGATATTGCACAGAAGATGCATTGGGCACCAGAACCCTCATCATGAATATAGATATCTCTTTCTATTTAATAAAAATATACATTTTTCAACTTTAATCGCCTGTGATAAGTTTAATAACAATCATTATCCATATCACTTTTTTTTCTTAACATAACTCCGTCGTAAAGCAGCAACAAAAGAAGAATACCAAATTTTTGACAATTGTTGATATTGAACGTTAGGAGTTTTTCCTCATCCTGTTGTTCTTTTAACTCCTGTGTTTTTATTTTTAAATTTAATCATGCTCTAAACTGATTTTTTCAAAACCACTTTTTTCAGCAGTAAGGTCAGCCAGGTTGCTGCAACAAAAGGGAAAGTAAATACGCCGCCGAATGCATCTAAAATCTTGTAATCAACTATTAAATCATTTAATACGGCCGTAATAACAACCGCGATGAGTACCCATAATCCATCAATCTTTTTATGCCCGGAAAAAAAGATGGCAGACAGAACAGCATTGAACCCGAAAAGCCCCATGTGCACATGTTCGAGCGCCTCCCCATTAAGCTGCGAAATGTAGGCACTCAATAACGAGCCCGCCAGACCGTACAGGGCCGCAACAGGCGAACCGATAAAAACACCCAGGAAAAATAAAAATCCGGATAGAGGGCTCCCTTGGAAGATTACTTCACCAAAACCCTGGATCGCGGTGAACACATCAATGAATTTTGAGTCTTCGAATTTTACAGACATTAAATCTGAAGGCGGTATTTGTGTATAATGTTGCAGACTATAAACAAATACCCAACTGATAACAATGAATGGGAATGAAAATGCGCGGAGTTTCCTTGCGATAAAAAAGTTTTGGAATATTGCCGCTAGTACTGAACCCACAATAATTAATACCCATATCAACACCGTTGCCTGAAAGAGGAAAGCCAGCGCAACTCCCACCAAAGACGCGCTGAACCCGTACATTCCGGCATTTATTTCTTTCTGATCATATTTTAGAAATTTGGCGGTGAGTGTTCCAGACGCACCTGCCACTACTGCAGCGAGACCACACTGCCAGCTTCCCAAAAAGATCCCGATGAGGAAAAGCACGCCGGTCCAACTGTTTTCCTGCAGCATAATTTGTCCCACTCCTTTCAGAACCTGATCTACAAAAGGTACTTTTTCGAAAACTTTTTTCATCTCTATTTAGTTTAAATTTTACCAGCCAAAAAAAACCATACCTATTCCACAAAGGGTGATGACAGCGCCACTGACGAGTCCCATGTATTTTTCAAATTTTTCAGAATTAAAAAGGGTGGTCAGGCCGTATCTGCCCAACAGCACCATTCCGAGCATAGTGGCGACCGTGGTCAGAGAAAAGGGAATTACCAGTGCCAGAATTTCCGGTACGGAACGGTTCATCCCCGAATAGAAAAGGAGTGGCGTAAGCGGCTCGCTCGGACCCATCACGAAAATCATGAAAAGGACGAGCGGTGTTACTTTTATACGGCTTTGCGGCCGTACCATTTCGCCATGGCTGTGTTCGAAAACATATACTTCTTCGCCCATGACATCAAAATGTTTGTGCGGTTTATTCCTTAGCGCCTGATGAAATCCATAAGCCAGATAAGCGATGCCGAAGATCAAAAGCGCCCATCCCGAGAGATTGCCGCGAATGTCCTGAAACCATGCAAAACGGGTCATTTGCCAGCCTAAAAATAATCCGACTGCACCGATCATCAGTGAGCTCAAAACATGCCCAAAGCCGCATGCAACCGTCAGAAGAACGGTTTTGCTTTTGCTCCATTTTTTCGATTTCGAAAGAACGATGAAGGGCAGGTAATGATCCGGACCTGAAGCAGTATGGATGAAACTGATAGACGCCGCGCTCAAAGCCAATGCCCACAAAGCTGTATTCATTTTTTTAGGGAGTTAAAATCTTTTCTTCCCACAGGAAATCCTGTACTGCGAGAAAATAATTATACATCACTTCGGCACCGTGCGACAATGCCCTTACTACAAATCCGCCGCTTTCCAGTGCAGAAATTCCGATTTCCACTTCGGGAAAGTCTTTTGATTTTTCTACCAGATGATTGACAAGTTCTGTTTTATCAGTGTCTTTTTTGGTGCTCACAAAAATCAAACTTCCCTGATGGGTGAAATCTTCGAGAATGCCTATATTCTGGATGGGTATTCGCCCCGGTTCTATGAGAACATTATCTTTTACGATCAGTTTCCCTTCATGGAAAACCTCGGTCAGGTTGTGGAATTTTTTCAGCTTAAAAACTTCACCGTAGTGTTTTCTTCCGCAGGTAATAATCTCGCTGATCAATACGCTGCTTTCTTTTCCCAATGTAATTTTTGCCCGGCTTTCAAAATTTGAATTCTCGTGCGGAACTACCGGGTGGGGAACGAAAGCGAAAAAAGCGTGATCCCCAATATCGACCGTCAGATTTTGGGTGGCTTTGTTTTCCATATCAAACAGCCGCTGATACGACTGCGAAGCCAGCTGCAAGCGGCTTTGTTCTTCCAGACTGATCCCTATAATGTACTGGTCGCCGTCCAGGATTCCCGGTGACGTACTCATGATCATCTGATAAAGTTTGTTGTCTCTTTTCCGTTGTCCTACAGAAACCACACGGAAAGGGGTTCCCACATAAAGATCTTTGATGTAGGATTTTCCTTCTTTATATCCGGCGGTGATATTCAGTCTGCATTCCATTTATCTCAGTAATTCCGGTTCTTCCGCATTTTCCAGCAGTGCATATTTTTTGAGCCATCCGATGACTTTGTCCAAGCCTTCTTCTGTTTTCAGATTGGTGAAAACGAACGGTGATCCGTTTCTCATCCGGCGGGAGTCATTTTCCATCACTTCAAGACTTGCGCCTACATACGGTGCCAGGTCGATCTTGTTGATCACCAAAAGATCGGAGCGTGTGATTCCCGGGCCGCCTTTTCGCGGAATCTTTTCGCCTTCAGCAACATCAATGATAAAGATGGTGACATCTGCAAGATCAGGGCTGAAAGTAGCAGAGAGATTATCGCCACCGCTTTCGATAAAGATCAGCTCGATATCGGGGAATCGGTTGGCCAGCTCGTCGACCGCTTCCAGATTCATACTTGCGTCTTCGCGGATTGCGGTGTGGGGACACCCGCCGGTTTCTACGCCTATGATCCGGTCGCGCGGCAGAAGGCTGTTGTGGGTCATGAATTCGGCGTCTTCTTTGGTGTAAATATCATTGGTGATGACGCCCATATCGTAAATGCCATAAAGTTTACGGCTTAATTTTTCCAGCAGTGCAGTTTTGCCTGATCCTACGGGACCGGCTACGCCTACTTTAATATATTTTCTGTTTTCCATTTCTTTAATTTAATGTTAAGACATATAAAGTCTTGAATATAGCCTTTCGTGCTGCATGCAGCGGATATCGAACGACGTGTTGCACAGTCCTACATAACTGCGGTCCAGTTCCATGGTTTCGTTGGCTGTTGTTTCAATGACGGGGTACATTTCGAATAGGATGTCCTGCCCATCAAGTTGACCCAATGGAACGAGTTTCACGGCATTGGTGATCATTCCTGCAGCGGAACTGTAATAAAAGCCAAAGAGTGCATCTTGCAATGGAATTTCCAGTAGATGCGCGTAGATTCCGAAAGCGATACAGTAATTGGAGAACGCATTTCCTTTTTTAATTTCGGCTTCGTAGTCTTCCATAAGCTGGGAAGAGCGGTAGCGTTTAAAAATTTTAATAAACCGCAGCCCAAGTTTTTGGCTCGCCTGCCTGATCTCCATAGGCGCTTTCAGTGCAAGGCATTCCTGATCCAGTTTAAGGATTTCATATAATTCTCCTTTTTCTGCCGCATCATAGGCCAGTTTTACAAACGCGCCGTCATTGTATTTCAGGTTGTAGCGGATCATGTTTTCCACAAATTCCTTCGCGGTTTTGCGGTCGTTTACAATCCTGTTCTGTATGTAGGTTTCCAGACCGTTGGAATGCGAGTAGCCCCCAATAGGAAGCGCAGGGTCTGAGATATGCAGCAGTGTTGCCAGGAACTGTTTATTCATCATCTTTAGAAGAAGCCATTTTTAATATTTTAGTAAAAAGGGACGATCCCAAACTGCCGTGTCCGTGCGGTTCTACATTTGATTTAAGCAAGTTGAGCAGTTTCTTTTTTGTTTTTTCAGGTTGATAGCCTGCCGCGTCCAGCCAGCGGAACATGGGCATTTCAAAAGGCAGCAAAACTTCGCCGTCCTGGATGAAGAGCGGAATGTGTTTGTTGCCGATTTCGTAACACACGGTTCCCATTTCGAGCATCGATTTTGGAGTTATGACGATTGCATCGGTCTCCAGTACGTTTACGGCGACAATTTTCTCCTGATTTTCAAACAGGATATCACCTTCGCGCAGGCGCTGTCCTTCGCGCAGAAATTTAATCGCGATCTCCTGTCCCTGTACCGTATTTTTGCGCTGAATTCTTTTGGTTGTTTCATACCATTCCAGATCCAGATAATCTACGGTTTTACCATGAAGAGGCCTTTCAGAAAGATTGCCTGAAATTTCGTTAATAATCATTGTTAAGATTGGTTTTTTGTCCTCGATTTCGCTCATAAAAAAATACGGAAGTCCACCGTGAAGCGTCCTCCCGCAGTTTCAGTTTAATTTTAAAAAAGGAAATATCTTTGTGCCAACGGCAGTTCTTCCACCGGATCACAGGTGATGTACTCGCCGTCCACATATACTTTGTAGTTTTCGGGATTGACTTCAATGTTTGGAGTTTTGTCATTGTGAATCAAGTCTTTTTTACCGATGTTGCGGCAGTTTTTCACCGGAAGGAAAATCCTGTTGAGCTGATAGCTGTTAATGGTTCCGTTTTCGATGGATGCCTGGGAAACGAAGGTGATGCTCGTTTTCTGTACCGCGGTGCCGAAACCACCGAACATCGTTTTGTAAACGATTGGCTGTGGTGTTGGGATCGAGGCATTAGCATCGCCCATTTTACTGGCGCTTACAAAGCCGCTTTTTACGATCATTTCAGGTTTTACCCCGAAAAATGCGGGTTTCCAAATGACGAAATCGGCGATCTTGCCCACTTCCAGTGATCCTACATAGTCGGAGATTCCATGCGCGATGGCAGGGTTGATGGTATATTTTGCGATGTATCTTTTAACGCGGAAATTGTCATTTCCTTTGCCTTTGTCTTCTTCCAGTTCCTTGCGCTGCAATTTCATCTTATCGGCGGTCTGCCATGTTCTCATAATGACTTCTCCGCAACGCCCCATCGCCTGGGAATCGGAACTCATGATGCTGAAAACGCCCATGTCATGAAGGATGTCTTCGGCTGCGATTGTTTCTGGACGAATACGGGAATCGGCAAAAGCGACATCTTCGGGAATCTCTTTACTCAAATGATGGCAAACCATCAGCATGTCTAAATGTTCATCGATCGTGTTCACGGTAAACGGACGGGTAGGGTTGGTAGAAGCCGGTAATACGTTTGGATACATCGCGGCTTTGATAATGTCCGGAGCATGGCCTCCTCCCGCGCCTTCCGTATGGAATGTGTGGATTACCCGTCCGTCGATGGCGGCAATGGTATCTTCCAGGAATCCGCTTTCATTCAGGGTGTCGGTATGGATGGCGATCTGGATATCGTATTTATCGGCTACTTTCAGCGATGCGTCGATTACTGCCGGAGTAGCGCCCCAGTCTTCGTGGACCTTAAGCCCCAGTGCGCCGGCTTCGATCTGTTCTTCTAGAGGTTCCACGGTGGAGCAGTTTCCTTTGCCGAAAAATCCCAGATTCATGGGAAAGGCTTCAGTGGCCTCCATCATTCTCTGAATATTGAATTTTCCCGGTGTTGAGGTTGTGGCATTGCTGCCGTCATTTGGTCCGGTTCCTCCACCGATCATCGTAGTGATTCCACTGTAGAGTGAAGTTTCGATCTGCTGCGGGGAAATAAAGTGAACATGAGTATCGATTCCACCCGCTGTAACGATCATTCCGGCACCGTTGTGGACTTCTGTAGAAGCGCCGATAATCATTCCGGGGGTAATTCCATCCATGGTATCTGGGTTTCCTGCTTTACCGATCCCGACGATTTTGCCGTCTTTAATCCCGATATCTGCTTTTACAATTCCCCAGTGATCGATCAGAATTGCGCGGGTAATGCACAGATCCAGAACGCCCTGTGATCTTAGAAATGTAGAATTCTGTCCCATTCCGTCGCGTACGGTTTTGCCGCCACCAAAAATAGATTCATCGCCGTAAATTCCGAAGTCGTCTTCTACTTCTATGATCAGATTGGTATCTCCAAGACGAATTTTATCACCCGTTGTAGGTCCAAGGATATTCGCGTACTGTTTTCTGTCTACTTCTAAACTCATTTTATAAAGATTTATAGTTCAAAGATTTCATTTTAGCAAGTGCCCGATCTTTCACCTCCTGAGAGTCGATAGATCCGCTTACAAGATTGTCGAAACCGTAGAAATTCCGGTCTCCTCCAATCTCTACCAGTTCTACTTCTTTTTCTTCGCCGGGCTCAAAACGGACTGCAGTACTTGATATGATATTCAGTCTTTTTCCGAAGGCTTCATCGCGGTTAAACAACATCGCTTTGTTTACTTCAAAAAAATGATAATGCGAACCTACCTGTATGGGTCGGTCGCCGGTATTGGTCACTTTTATTTTTACGGTCGGCCTGCCTTCATTACAGATAATCGTGCCTTCTTTTACAAATATTTCTCCAGGTATCATAATGCTTTGTTTTTTGAGATTATCGGATAGGATTGTGCACGCTCACCATTTTGGTTCCGTCGGGGAACGTTGCTTCAATCTGTATGTCATGGATCATTTCGGGCACGCCGGTCATCACATCCTCTCTCGTAAGAATATTTGCGCCTTCGTGCATGAGGTCGGCAACGCGTTTTCCGTCTCTTGCTCCTTCCATCACAAAATGACTGATCAGGGCTATAGATTCGGGGTAATTCAGTTTCACACCCCTTGCTTTTCTTTTCAGAGCAAGTTCTCCAGCGGTGTGCAGCATCAGTTTTTCGATTTCTCGTGGTGTTAAATGCATCTCAGTATTTTTAATTAAGTTTAAGTATAACAGCTATTGCTCCATGTTTACAGAAAAACTAAAAAGGCTTGCTCTGAAAACAAAATGTAACGGATCATTTCATAGAACCACCATCTGCATTGACTGCTAATGAATCTGCCTGCAATGGTAAATTAAAAAATAAAATAGGTGCACGAAACACAGTTCTCCTGTGCCTTCATCTGAAAAGCACTCCACTGCAGTTTTCCGGAAGTAGAATACATACCGGTTTTTCGTGCCTTTATCTTAAGCGGCAAAATCTTTATCATGATCAGTTTCGGAAAAGGAACCTTTGGGTATTCTCATTATTGCTGAGATTTGAAATGACAGAACTGTCTGGATACAACGGAAAAATGGCAACAGCTGATCTTTCCAAACAGCGGGTATCAATTTAATCAAAACAATGAGTGAACATTACTTGGTTTTCTTTACTTTGTTATACAAATTAACAACTATTTATGTATAAATAAATGTTAAAAATTGATACATGAGTGTTAAATTTTGCGGATAGTGGAATTGGTTTTTTTTGTGATAGTGAGCGTTGGTTGGGGGCAGCGCTGTTGCACCTCCTTACAATGATCTGTCTTAACCGGAAATACATGTTTTAAATCTGCCTTTGTCGAGGGCTTGGATGAACGCTTTCAGCAGTTTCAGTTCTAAACTTCCGCTTAATCAAATCAATTTATTCATTCTTCTTTGTTTAATTAAGGAAAGGCTAAGGAGTATAAAAAATCCCTTGGTTAAAAAATTAGATATTTACTGAGAATAATACCTCTCTTAAGTTCCGAAAAATCAATCTGTTTTTTCAGTCAAAAATTTCTTAAATTTGCATTCTTATAAATTCGCCCAAAGCCAATCGCTAAAAGCCAAAATCAACTATGACTTCACAAAATATACGCCAGCAGTTTTTAGACTATTTTAAAAGTAAAAATCACCTGATCGTACCGTCAGCGCCGATTGTATTGAAAGACGATCCTACCTTGATGTTCTCCAATTCTGGAATGACCCAGTTTAAGGATTACTTTTTAGGTTATAAAGAACCGAAATCACCGCGAATTGCAGACACACAAAAATGTCTGAGAGTTTCCGGGAAGCATAATGATTTGGACGATGTCGGCCGCGATACTTACCATCACACGATGTTTGAAATGTTAGGGAACTGGTCATTTGGTGATTATTTTAAAAAAGAAGCCATTGGTTATGCCTGGGAATTACTGACAGAAGTTTATAAGATTCCGAAAGAAAATTTATATGTTACTGTTTTTGAAGGTGATGCTTCCGAAAACTTAGACCGCGACCAGGATGCCTACAATTTCTGGAAAGCTCATATTTCTGAAGACCGGATCATTAACGGAAATAAAAAAGATAATTTCTGGGAAATGGGCGAGAGCGGACCTTGTGGACCTTGTTCCGAAATTCATGTCGATATCAGAACAGACGAAGAGAAAGCCAGAGTTTCCGGTTTGGAGTTGGTGAATAACGATCACCCGCAAGTGGTAGAAGTCTGGAATCTCGTTTTCATGGAATTCAACAGGAAAGCCGACGGAAGTCTGGAAAAACTGCCAAAGCAGCACGTAGATACCGGAATGGGTTTTGAGCGTTTGTGTATGGCTTTACAAGGCAAAACTTCGAATTATGATACCGATGTTTTCACGCCTTTAATTCAAAAAGTAGAAGAACTTTCAGGAAAAAAATATACCGGAATTTTAGAAGACGAAAAAGATATTGCCATCCGCGTGGTGGTCGATCATATCCGGGCGGTTACTTTTGCAATTGCCGATGGACAGTTGCCTTCAAACGGTGGCGCTGGTTACGTAATCCGCAGGATTTTGCGCCGCGGAATCTCGTATGCTTACCGATTTTTAGGAATGAAAGAAGCTTTCCTTTTTGAATTGGTGGCTGTTTTAAGAACCGAAATGGGCGACTTTTTCCCTGAACTGGTTAAACAGCAAAAACTGGTGACGGAAGTGATCAAAGAAGAAGAAACTTCTTTCCTGAAAACCATCGAACACGGTTTAAAAAGAATTGATTTAATTATTAACGATACGATTTCAAAAGGACAGAAAACCCTTTCCGGCGTGGATGTTTTCGAATTGTACGATACGTACGGTTTCCCCGCGGATTTATCGAGAATCATCGCTGAAGAAAAACAGTTGACCGTTGATGAGCAAGGTTTTGAAGAAGAAATGACCAAGCAGAAACAGCGTTCCAAAAAATCATCCGCACAAAAAGTTTATGACTGGGTTGTTTTAGAGGAAAAAGCAGAATCTTTTGTAGGGTATGATGTCCTGGAAACTGAAACCTATATTACAAGATACCGGAAAATTGAAAATAAAGACGGCGAATTTTATCAGATCGTGCTTTCCAAATCGCCATTTTATCCTGAAGGTGGCGGGCAAGTGGGTGACAAGGGAATTTTAATTCCAAGTTATACCGCAGGTTTTGATATTTCAAATCCAAGCGTTTTTGATATTACAGACTGTTCAGAAATCATCGAAGTGCTGGAAACCAGAAAAGAAAATAATCTGATCGTCTCTTTAATTAAAGATTTGCCGAAAGATGCAGGTGCAGTTTTTTATGCTAAAGTAAACGAATCGGAAAGAAGAAATACGCAGGCGAATCATTCGGTGACGCATTTGCTTCACGAAGCGCTGCGCGAAGTTTTAGGAACACACGTGGAACAGAAAGGATCTTTCGTAGGTCCGGATTATCTGCGTTTTGATTTTTCCCATTTTTCTAAAATCAGTGAAGAAGATTTGAAAGTGGTTGAAGAAAAGGTGAATGCAAAAATCAAAGAAAATATTGCCCTTCAGGAATTCCGTGAAATCCCAATTACGGAAGCCATGGAAAAAGGAGCAATGGCACTTTTCGGTGAGAAATACGGCGATAAAGTAAGAATGATTCAGTTCGGTTCTTCCAAAGAACTGTGTGGGGGAACGCATGTGAAACATACGGGAGAAATCGGTCATTTTAAAATTCAGAACGAAAGTTCTACTGCAGCCGGAATCCGCAGAATAGAAGCGATTTCCGGAGATCAGTCTGCGGCTTATTTCAGGAATTTGGAAACCCAGCTGAAAGAGATTTCTTCTTTATTAAAGTCAAAAGAGCTTACGAAATCAGTGGAGAAACTGATCGAGGAAAATACTTCTTTAAAATCTGAAATAGAATCTTTGAAAAAAGAGAAAGCAAAATCTGAAACGTCGAACTGGGCCAATGATTTCGTTCAGAAAGAAGATAAAAAATTACTGGTGAAGAAAGTTTCTCTGGATGCCGGTAGCGTGAAAGATATTGTGTTCCAGTTGAAGAAAGATGTTGCGAATTCAGTGATTATCGTCCTTTCTGATGCGGATGGGAAACCGATGATTACCGTAAGCGTATCTTCAGATTTAGAAGCAAAATACCACGCGGGAAATATCGTGAAAGATTTGGCTAAGGAGATCCAGGGTGGCGGCGGCGGAAATCCGGGCTTTGCAACAGCAGGTGGAAAAAACCTGGATGGAATTGAAAACGCTTATCAAAAAGCACTCGCTCTGTAAAAAAGCAACAGAAATTTTAACATAAAAATCCCGAAAACTTTACAATCTTCGGGATTTTTGTTGATGATGAGGTCGTTTATTTGTTTCCGCCACCTCTTGCAACCAATGCAATGATAACGATCAGTACCAATGCACCGACTACCCAAACCAGTGGATTACTCATCCAGTCTCCGCCCATCGCGTCATTTCCTTTGTTCACATCTACATCCACTTTTAAATCGGAAGCTTTTTCCTGCGCTTTTACCAAAACTACGGCAAAGTTTGCCATCACTGCCAATGCGAAAATCTGGATCTTTGAGAATAAATTAGTACGTGTCATAATTTTAATTTTTTAATGTTAATAAAATTAACAATTCTAAAATCGTACCAAATAAAAAAAGCTCTTATTTTTTCCGGGTGAAAATGAGGATTTAAAACCGGTATTCCATTAAGTAATCATCCATTACATAACCGTTTCCGATGTCAAAAATACCTTCTGCAAATACCGAAAATCCTTGCGATTCATAAATTTTTTTTGCAGGATTATCTTTGTTGACGTTCAGGATAATTCTCCTGTCTGAAGTTTCTGCGACTTTTTCTTTTAAGAAATTGATGGCTTTTTTGCCGAGACCTTTTCCTTTGAATTCTTCTAAAAGATAAATGCGGTGGAGTTTGGCAGTGTCTTTTTCATAATGAAATTCGAAACCGATAAATCCGGCAGCGCTCCCATTATTTAAAATGAAGTAATAGTGATAATTTGGATTTTTGAGCTGATCAGAGATTTCCTGATGAGAATACATTTCCTTCAACATATAATCGATCTGATCTTGCGGGAGAATGTTTCTGTAGGCTGCATTCCAGGATTTTTCAGCCAGTTGCTGAAAAAGAGGAATATCTTTTTCCGCTGCTTTTATAAATTCAACCATGAGGTTTTATTTTTTAATTAACTCAATTCCAGTAAGGTTATTTCAGGATCGATGCCGACTCTTCCGGGATAACCGATCACGCCAAAGCCCCGGTTGACATAAAGCGATTTTCCATTGCTTTCATATAAATCTGCCCATTTTTTATAACGGTACTGCACCGGAGACCAACGGACGTTTTTCAGATCAAGCCCAAACTGCATGCCGTGGGTGTGCCCCGAAAGCGTGAGCTGTACATTGGAAGGATGATTTTTTACGATGGCATCAAAATGCGTGGGATCGTGGCTCATCAATAATTTCGCAGCTTCGGCAGGGATCCCATAAGACGCTTTATCCAAATCTCCATATTGTGGAAAAGGTTTTTCGCCCCAGTTTTCTACACCAAGTACATACAGTTTTTCGCCGTTTTTCTCAATGATCCGATGCTCATTTCTAAGCATTTCAAAGCCGGCCTGTTTTTGTAATTCAATTAAATTGGGAATGTTCTGTGCTTTTTCGGCCGCTGAATTCCAGGTACCGTAATCGCCGTAATCATGATTTCCGAGAATTGAAAACTTGCCGTCTTTCGACTGTATGCTTTGGAATAAGTCCACAAAAGGTTTAAACTCGCTGGCGTAATTATTGACCATATCGCCGGTAAACAGGACTAAATCTGGTTTTTGCTCATTAATTAAATCGATGGCTTTCTGCAGTTTTTCGGGACGGAGAAAACTGCCGGCGTGGACATCGGAAATCTGCACGATTTTGTAACCGCTGAAACTTTTCGGCAAACCCGCTATCTTTAATTTCACTTTTCTTATCGAATGCCTGTATTTTCCAAAAACAATCCCATCCAGAAATAAACCTGAAAGCAGTGCTGCAGTTCCTATTCCGACGATACTTAAAAATTTCCTGCGTTCGGGAATGTGATTTTCGGCCGTGCCAAATAATTGAACGGTATATTTAATTCCCCGTCCGAAATCTTCGATCAAAAGAAAGAAAACCACAAAAAGTTTGGGAAGTAAAAAAACTAAAAATACCGAAGCGACAATCTGTACCTGCTGATGATCGCGTTCTGTACGTTTGAAATTAAGGACTTCATAAATGAAAAATAAATACACCAAAACCGTAATCACCCAATAAGCAATCCGAAGGGAATTATTGTTTGTGACGGTTTTAAAAGCCTGATAAACATAAAATTCGAGGGCGAATAAAATTCCTGTAATTATTAAAATATTTCTTTGCATCATTTTTTAGATCAATAAAAAAGCACAAAATGTGTTTTGTGCTCTTCTTTATTTTGTGACTTGTTAATTAAGGAAAACGGTAAACAATCGCGTTGATGTTCATTCCGGCTCCTACCGAAGTGAAGACGATATTTCCTTTTTCTTTGAATGATTGCCCCTCCATTTTTCCTTTCCTAATTAAATCGAACATGGTTGGTATTGTAGCCACAGAAGAGTTTCCTAGATATTGAATCGTCATTGGCGAAACCGCGTGATCGTAATCTGTTCTGCCGTAGAGTTTAAACAAGCGGGAGATCATGGCATAATCCATTTTGGCATTTGCCTGGTGAATTAAGATTTTATCGATATCGTCGATGGTTAAATTTGCTTTGTCAATGGTTTCTTTAATCGCATCAGGAACATTTTTCAAGGCATATTCGTAGATTTTTCTACCGTGCATTCTGATGTATAAAGGTCTGCGGTCTTCATCTTTTTTTAAGGAAGGTGCATTTTCGAGATAGTTTAATTCCGGTCCGTTATCACAAATGGTTGAATCGGCAATGATTCCCACGGTTTCATCGTCGGTTGCCTGTACAACGACCGCTCCGGCCCCATCGGCAAAAATCATTTTGTTGCGGTCAAATGCGTCGGTTACCCGGCTTAGGGTTTCAGATCCTACCACCAATATTAATTTTGCTTTTTTAGCTTTAATAAGCGTATCTGCCAAAATCATGGCTTCTACCCAACCGGGGCAGCCAAAAATCATGTCGTAATTTACGGTTCTTCTGTTTTTAATGTTGAGTTTGTTTTTCACTCTGGAAGACATCGAAGGCATGAAGTTGGTCATTCCGTTTTGGTCAACTTCACCAAAATTACTGGCGTAAATAATATAGTCTAAATCTTCCTGGTCTATTTTTGCGTCCGCGATGGCTTCTTTTGCCGCGCGGTATCCCAAATCAGAGTTAAATTCGTCTTCTTCCAGGTAACATCGGGTTTCAATTTCGGTGATTTCTACAAATTTTTGAATGACTTCTTCATTAGGTTTGTCGATTTTCTCACCTTCGTCGGTGTAAAAAACAGAGTCCATGAAGTATTCTTTACCGATTACCTTAGTAGGAATGTAACTTCCTGATCCGATTATGATTGTATTGGGCATATAATGATATGAAAAATTTAGGGCAAATTTAAGAATTATTATTGTACCGTAGTAAAACAAAATTATTATTAAATTTGCAAAAGTTTTTTCACCACAATATTTTATATGAAAATCAGTGCATCTACCAAAGGTTTAATTATTTCAGTCATTACTGTATTGGTCGCCTTCGGGATTTATAATTTCTTTTTAGCGAAAAAAAATTATTACCTGGTGGATAATCCCACCGAAAATACTTTTTATTTTACTATTAATAACGGGAAAGAAAACATTATTTCGGCAGGGCAGAAAGTGCATGTTGATTTAAAGAAAGGCAAAAACGAGATTAAAGTTTTTGACGGTCAAAAAAAATTGCTGTATGATTCAGGTTTTGTGGTGAATAAAAACCGCGGCCTGCTGAATATCGCTCACCGGGATTATTATATCAACGAACAGTTTTATGGCTATGGATTAAATAAGGATTCTTTGATCGCGGCGAGAAAACAAACCAATATCGACGGGAAATTATATCTGAATGCTCCCGTTCATTTTAATAAATTATATACCGATGCTTTTTATTACAATATCGACGAAAAGTACGATGGAGTAGTAAAAAACATCCAGAAAGTAGAATCCAGAACAAAAATTTTCCGGAAAGAAGATTTTTTGAATTATTATAAAGAATATTATCAATTTAAATAAGACACCTTGAACCAAGTTACCCCTTACAATACCGAAGCCGGCAAGAAAAAAGAAGTCGAAGATATGTTCGACAATATCGCACCGAAATACGATCTGCTGAATCATGTGCTCTCTATGAAAATTGATGTTTTATGGAGAAATACCCTGGTGAAGTGGATGAATGCTGATCAGCCGAAAGAGGTTTTGGATGTGGCCACCGGAACCGGAGATTTAGCAATCGCCGTACAAAAAGGAACCGGTGCAAAAATGATTGGTTTGGATCTTTCGCAGCAAATGCTGAACGTAGGGATAGAAAAAATCAGGAAGATTAATTTGACCGAACAAATCGAAATGATCAAAGGAGATGCAGAAAATCTTCCTTTTGAAAGCAATAAATTTGATGCGGTTTCCGTTGCATTTGGAGTGCGTAATTTCGAGAATTTAGAAAAAGGGCTTTCAGAATTGAAAAGGGTAGTGAAAGAGGGAAAGAGCGTTTATATTCTGGAGTTTTCCAAAGTAGAAGGTTTTTTAGCTCCATTTTATATGTTTTATTTTAAAAATATCTTACCTCAAATCGGTAAATTGGTTTCAAAAGATAACCGCGCATATACCTACTTGCCGGATTCTGTAAATGCTTTTCCTTTTGGAGAAAAAATGAAAACCATTTTATTAAATGTTGGATTTCGAAAAGTAGAATACAAAAAACTAAGTTTAGGAATCGCAACCATTTATAAGGCCACCAAATAATAATATGTTGAAAAACTTTTTTAAAACGAGCATCGTTGCTGCCTTTTGTTTTGCAACATTTAGCAATGCACAGTTGTTCCGGACCAAAGACAGGATGGATCATCTGGAAGGATTTGATGAGCAGAAATTCAGTTATGGATTTTACCTCGCTGCCAATAATTTCGATTACAAACTGGTTCTTGATCCTAAGTTCGGGATGGATGGGCAAAAGAATTTGGTACAGACCAAATCTGCCTATAGTTTCGGTGCTGGTTTAATCGGGAAGTTAAGATTAAGCGATTATTTTGATTTAAGAATCGAACCGGGTCTGCAGTTCGTGGAACGCGAAATTTATTTCGACACACAGTCCAACGATCAGTTTGCGGCAGGGACTCCGGCCAACCAACCTTTTGCGCCGAGAGTTTTAACGGATGCTGATAAATTAAGAACTGTAAAATCAACTTACGTAGATATTCCTCTGTTAATAGAGGTTCACGGTGACCGTTGGTATAATTCCCGACCTTATGCCGCCACCGGGGTCAACTGGATGATGAATCTGCAATCCAACAGCAAGGCAGAAGACGACAATCAGCAGGGGATTTTCCGTACCACGGGGAGTAATCTGGCCTGGTCGGCAGAAGTGGGAATTCAGTTTTATTTCAGCAGGTTTAAACTGACGCCGGGCTTCAGGGGAACCTTTATGATCAATAATGAATCTGTGGCAGATAATGCCGAAACGCCGCCCTACTGGTCATCAGCAATCTCGAGTGCGAAAACCAGAGCGTTCATGTTTGTATTGAAATTTGAATAAAAAAGGGATGGTTTTTTAATAACAGGGAGAAGGTTCTAAGACTTTCTCTTTTTTATTTCGCAATTTCTAAAATTAGTACTCAATAAGTTATACTTTCAAATTAATTTTTTATATTTTTGCTACAGAGTTAGAATAAATTAACCTGGAGAAATGCTCAAAGATTTAGAAAATAATTTTTCGCTTTTAGAAAAGAAGATTTTGGCGGTAAAAAAAAATTACGAGAATCTTAACGAAAAATATATCGAATTAAATCAGGAGCATGAAGAGCTGAAGATGAAATACGAAGAGGAAAGAAAAAGAAACCAGGTTTTAGCAGAAGAACAAAAAGATATAAAACTTTATTCAGCAATATCAGGAAATCCGGATCATAACCGATTGATGAAGAACCATATCAACCGGTTGATCAAAGAAGTGGATTATTGTATTGCGGAACTTCAAAACAGTGGATTGTAATGGATGTAAGAAGAATAACCATCACCATTGCCGGCAGAAGTTATCCGCTGAATGTACCCTCCGCCGAAGAAGAAACTTTGCGCAAAGTCGGGAAACAGATTGAAGCAATGATTAAAGATTTTGAACAGAATTTTGACGTTAGAGATAAACAGGATGCTTTGGCGATGTGTTGCTTAAAATTAGGAACCAACGCTGAAGTGGCACAGATCAACAACGATAAAAATATAAAAGATTCCACGGAGCGGTTGATGAATATCAATCAATTTTTGGAAGAGTTGGAAAAGTAGATTTTTCTTTTTCACTCAACAACTGCCTACAATAGTTCTAACACATTACAGGTAAACTCAACGCAAAACTATTACCGAACGAAAGTTTATTTAATGGCGTGCCGACATGCTCGGATTACAGAAAATAAAAAACAGTTCAAATCGTGTTGATTAGGAGTTTACTCTAAATCCGTGAACTGTTGTAGGTTTTTTTTTAACCCATAATCAAGGTCGAAAAGGTTTTAAATTGAAATGATTTTGAATCTAACGGCTTGATTTTTAACAAACTTAATATTAAACTAAACATATATGACAACAATCACCATTATTATTATCGGTATTGTTTGCTTGGTTGTAGGAGCGGTAATTGGAATGGTTTTTTCCAAAAGTGCTCTTAACACAAAAGCGAAATTCATCGTAGAAGATGCAAAGAAAAACGCCGAGAACCTTATAGAAAAAGCCACCGTACAGGCAGAATCCATTAAGAAAGAAAAGCATTTTCAGGCCAAGGAAAAATTCATGGAACTGAAATCGCAACATGACGCAGACATTCAGTCAAGAGAAAGAAAAATGCAGGATTCTGAAAAAAGAATCAAAGACAAAGAGCAGAAACTTAATGATGAATTAAGCAAAACAGGCAAACTGGAGAAAGACCTCGACCGTCAAATTGCTGATTACAGTAAAAAACACGAAATTCTCGAAAGAAAACAGCAGGAACTGGATGCGGTTACGGCACAGAAAGTAGAAATCCTGGAAAGAATCTCCGGATATTCTGCCGAAGATGCGAAGAACGAACTGGTAGAAGCTTTGAAAGCAGAAGCCAAAACAAGAGCGCAGGCACATGTTCAGAACATCATGGCGGAAGCGCAACTCAACGCTAAACAGGAAGCTAAGAAAATCGTTATTCAGACCATTCAGAGAATCGGTACAGAACAGGCCATCGAAAATTCGGTTTCTGTATTCAATATCGAATCTGACGAAGTTAAAGGAAGAATTATTGGTCGAGAAGGAAGAAATATCCGTGCTTTAGAAGCGGCTACAGGAGTTGAGATCATCGTTGATGATACGCCGGAAGCTATTTTGCTTTCATGCTTCGATCCGGTAAGAAGAGAGATCGCAAGACTGTCTCTTCACCGATTGGTTACCGACGGTAGAATTCACCCGGCAAGAATTGAAGAAGTAGTAGACAAAACCAAAAGACAGATCGAGGAAGAAATCATCGAAGTGGGTAAAAGAACCGTCATCGATTTGGGAGTTCACGGACTTCACCCTGAACTGGTAAAAATCGTGGGTAGAATGAAGTTCCGTTCTTCTTATGGACAGAACTTATTGCAGCACTCGAGAGAAGTTGCGAATATCGCCGGAACAATGGCGGCAGAATTAGGCCTTAACGTTAAGTTAGCGAAAAGAGCCGGTTTGCTTCACGATATCGGAAAAGTTCCGGAACAGGAATCAGAATTGCCACACGCCCTTTTGGGAATGCAGTGGGCAGAGAAATACGGTGAGAATCCGGAAGTTGTCAACGCCATCGGGGCTCACCACGATGAGGTTGAAATGACCACCTTATTATCGCCGATCATTCAGGTGGCCGATGCGATTTCCGGAGCTAGACCAGGCGCAAGAAGACAGGTTTTAGAATCTTATATACAAAGACTAAAAGACCTGGAAGCAGCAGCTCTAAGTTTCGACGGTGTTTCAAGTGCTTATGCAATCCAGGCGGGTAGAGAACTTCGGGTAATGGTAGAAAGCGGAAAAGTGAATGATGACCAATCGGCACAGCTTTCTTATGATATCTCAGAGAAAATTCAAAACGAATTAACGTATCCGGGACAGGTTCGGGTAACGGTAATCCGTGAAACCAGAGCGGTGAATATTGCGAGATAAAATTTCGTATTAATGATATATAAAACTCCTTTCAGTGATGAAAGGAGTTTTTTTGTGATTAAAATAGTAATGAAAAATAATCTATTTGCCAATTTTTCTTTTTGCCGAAAAGGTCATTGTTTGCCTAAAAAAAAGGCCCGAAATCAGGTTTTTAGGAAGTGTCTTTCTAATCTTTAGAAGGCTGAGTTTTTACAAATTTGTTTTGGAGAGAGGGGCTGCTAAATGTTTTAGCGTATTAATTTCCATGTGGTAGTAAAATATTCAGACAAAAAAATGCCCCGAAGATAGTCGAGGCGCTAAATGTTTTCACAACGGAATAATCCTTATTGTGAATTGCTTTCAAAATTATTGAGACAAATGTATAAAAATTATTTATTGCCCTATTACGGATTTCCATAATTTTCTCTTAATTCTTTTTATTATATTAGGGAATTGAAAAAAATAACTATGAAAAAAGCAATGCTTCCGGTAAATTTGGAAATCGTCTTATCATCAATAAAAAATCCCACGGAGTACGCAGGATTGAGTTTTTCTTCGGCTTATAGCCTTGTTGTGAATTGTCTTTCAGTTGCAAATATATAAAAAATAATTAAAACGAAACAAAAATGAATAAAATTTTAGGTGTTGATTTAGGTACCAATTCAATTGGGCTTACATTAAGAGTCGGTGATGTGTTTTCATGGTATGAAGTATACACTTTTAAAAAAGGGGTTGGAGAAGGGAAATCCGGCGAATATTCATTTGCAGCCGAGAGAACAAAACATCGTTCTTCAAGGAGGCTTTACAATGCAAGAAGATATAGGAAGTGGAAAACTCTTAAAGTTTTAATTGAAAATAATTATTGTCCATTATCTATAGAAAATTTAAATAAATGGAAACATTATGAAAAAGGCTTAGGAAGAATTTTTCCTGTAAATGATGAATTATTTCAAAACTGGATTAAGTTGGACTTTGATAATGATGGGATTCCGGATTTTACAAGCCCATATCAATTGAGAAGATTATTAATCACCGAAAAATTAAATTTATCACTTCCTCAAAATAAATATAAAGTTGGTAGAGCATTATATCATATTGCGCAGAGAAGAGGTTTTAAAAGTAGCAGGAAAAGTGGAGCTAATGAAAAAACTGCAGTTTATAAAGGAAGTACTGAAACCAAGACTATCGGAAGAAATGAATATGAAAATTTAATTATTGAGAATGGAAGCTTAGGAGCTGCTTTTGCGTTTTTAGAAGATAACGGAATACGGGTTAGAAACAGATATACTTTAAGGTCTGATTATCAAATTGAAGCTAAGAAAATTTTAGAATTTCAAAACATTGACAATCTTCAGTTTCGTGAAGATATTGAAAAAGCAATATTTTTTCAACGCCCTTTGCGCTCCCAAAAAGGCTTGGTGGGGAAGTGTACTTTAGAACCTAATAAAGCCCGTTGTCCAATCAGCCATTACAAATTTGAGGAGTATAGAGCGTGGTCTTTTATTAATAATATAAAATTTAAAAACAAAGAAACGAATCAATTTGAATCAATACCGCTAGAGCTTAGACAAAAATTATACAACGAAAAATTCTTCTACAAAAGTAAGAGAGATTTTCAGTTTAGTGATGTTAGAAAATTTATTAAGGAAAATGGTGGTAAAGAATGGGAACTTAATTATTCGGCCAAAATGGATGAAATTTCTATTCCGAGTTGTTTTGTTTCAGCAAGGTTAAAATCTGTGTTTGGAGAAAATTGGCAGGACTATAAAAAATCAATTAAAAAAATCGATAAGAAAGGGAAGGAGTATGATGTAAATTATACTATTGAAGATATTTGGCATATTATGTTTTCCTATGAAGATGAAGAGGTTTTTGAAGAGTTCCTCGTGAGTACATTAGAATTAGATGAAAAGGAAGTTAAAGAATTAGTGACTATATTTAATCAGTTTCCTATTGGTTATGCCAATTTAAGTTTAAAAGCAATAAACAATATTTTGCCTTTTTTAAAACAAGGAATTATCTATTCCGAATCAGTAATTCTAGCAAAAATACCGGAAATTATCGGCAAGGAATTATTTGAACACAATAAAGAAGAAATCTTAGAAGCATTGCGGCAAGAAGTTGAAAACGTACGAGAAGAAAAAACAATTGTCAACATTGCTAATAATTTGATTTTTAAGTATTATGCATTGGATTGGGATGAAAGATTTGCTTGGAAAGATGTAAGTTATAAACTAGATAGTTCTGATTTGAAGGAGGTTGAAAAAGCAACTATAGAACATTTCGGAGATAAAACCTGGCAGAAACTGGATGAAGGCTCCAGAAAAAAGATATTATCAGAAGTAACAATTAAATATCAAGACTTTTTTGCTTCGTCAAAAAGGGAGCATATCAAACCACCTCATTTGGTAAATAGAATTTGTGCATTTCTAAAGCGTGCGTTGGGTGTTTCAGAAGAAAAATTGAGCAAAATTTATCATCCCTCACAAATCGATATTTATCCTAAAAAAGAAGGACAAAAATATTTGTTAAGCCCGAAAACAGCAGCTTTCAAAAATCCGATGGCTTACAAAACATTGTATAAGTTGCGCGATGTTATTAATTATTTAATTGAGATTGGAAAAATTGATGAAGAAACCAGAATCGTTGTAGAAATTGCAAGAGATTTGAACGATAGCAACAAACGCTGGGCAATAGAAAAATATCAAAGAGACCGGGAAGCTGAAAACCGAGAATTTGCTAATGCAATATCAGAGTTAATTAATGATCCGGAATTCAAGGGAAATGCAGATCCTGCAAGTAAAAAAGACAACGAAAAATTCAGATTATGGATTGAACAAACTGACAATTTAGAAGAAGTTCTGAAAGAAATTCAGGTAATTGATAAAAATAAAAATCTATCTGTTTCTCAAAAAGACATTCAAAAATACCGTTTATGGAAAGAACAAAATTGCACTTGTTTTTACACCGGAAAGATGATTAGATTGACAGATTTGTTTGATAAAAACATAATCGATTTTGAGCATACTATTCCCAGAAGTAAATCTTTTGACAATTCATTAGCTAATCTAACGGTTTGCTATGCAGATTATAATAGAAATATTAAAAAGAATCAAATGCCAACTGAATTGCCTAATTATGAAGAAGAATCAAATGGGTATTCGGCAATAAAACCACATTTGTATTTGTGGGAAAAGAAAGTAGAAGATCTGTTCAAGCAGATTGATTTTTGGAAATTCAAATCCAAAGTTGCAATAGATAAAATGGCAAAAGATGAAGCTATTCGTCAAAAACATATTCGTATAATGCAATATGATTATTGGAAAAGCAAATTAGATAGATTTACAAGAACAGAAATTCCGCAAGGATTTGTCAATAGCCAATTAACCGATACACAGATTATTACAAAATATGCTTTTCATTATTTGAAAACCGTTTTTACTAAAGTAGATGTTATTAAAGGCTCAAATACTGCCGAATTTAGAAAAATATATGAGATTCAACCAAAAGATGAGGTAAAGGATAGAAGCAAGCATTCTCATCACGCAATTGATGCTGCTGTTTTAACTCTTATTCCTTCTGCCAAAAAACGAGAAGAAATACTGAAAAAGTCTTATGGATTTGAAGAAAAATATTTTGATAAACAATACCACGAAAAACCATTTCTTGGATTTAATATTTCGATGATTGATGAGATAAGAAATAACATACTTATCAACAATATGGCCGACAAAGACCAAGTTTTAACTCCAGGAAAAAAGATTGTAAGAAAAAGAGGAAAAGTTGTTTGGATTGATCAAAAAAATAAAATTCCTAAAGTTGCACAAGGAGATTCTGTGAGGGGCGAATTACATCTTCAAACCTATTATGGAAAAATTAAAATTGCGGCAAAAGATAACAATGGTTCATTATTAAGAGACGAATCAGGTAATGTAATCTATAATCAAACAGATGGAAAAGATGAGGTTTGGATGGTTTTGAGAAAACCTATTGATAAAGTAAATTTTGGTTCAGATATAATTGTTGATTTTCATTTAGCAGAATATCTCAATAAACAAATTTTAGATGGCGTAAAACAACTAGAATTACAGGATTTTCAAGGAAAAATTTTAAGACATCTACGATGTAGAGTTAAAGCGGCTCGTGGATTTATGAATCCGGACAATGTAACTGTTGTAAAAGAACATGTTTATAAATCTTCAAAAGATTACAAAAATTATATTTATGCAGATTCCGGCGAGAATTATATGTTTGGGTTATATGAAAATGAAAAAGGAGAAAAAAATATAATTTCAATTAATAAATTTGAAGCTTCAAAGTTTGTTAGTGCCTTAGGAATTCCTGAAAATAAAGAAGAAGTATTTAAACAGAAAGAACCTGTTTTAATAAAAACTAAGGAAGCTATTCTAATTCACCTTTTCAAAAGTGGACAAAAAGTAATTTTCTATAATTCATTGGAAGAATTAGAGGATATTAAAAAAACTCCTGAAGAAATTTCAAAAAGACTATATTTTATTAAAAGGCTACACCAAGCTTCAGTAGGAAATATGCTTTTTCAACACCATTTAGAAGCGCGTACAGATGAAGAATTAATAAAAGATTTTCCAAAAGAGATATTTAAATCAGCTGGTAAGGATGGTTTTTCAAAATATCAAACAGATTTTATAGCTCCAAGAATTTTGTTTAAGCCAACTACCCCTAATTTTATCATTGAAGGTAAAGATTTTGAAATGAAATTAGATGGAACCATAAATTTTAATTTCCGATGATCACCCGCTCCATTTACATCGGCAATTCCGCATACCTCAAGCTCAAAGACGAGCAGATGTACATTCTTTGTCCGGAAACCAAAGAAGTGAAAGGCAAAGTTCCGGTGGAAGATTTGGGGCTTTTGATGCTGGATCACTTTCAAATTACGATTTCCCATCAGCTCATTCAGAAAATGATGGGAAATAATGTGGTCATCATCAGTTGTGATGCGCACCATTTGCCGCACGGCATCATGTTGCCGTTGTACGGTCATTCGCAACATTCAGACCGGGTGAAAGATCAGCTGGAAGCCAGTGAACCGCTGAAAAAACAACTTTGGAAGCAAACCGTAGAATGCAAAATTGAAAACCAAAAGGAAGTTTTAATCCGTTTAGGAAATTATCATGAACCCATGACCGGTTATCAAAACAATGTCAAAAGCGGTGATATTACCAATATGGAAGGCATTGCAGCACAACATTACTGGAAATACCTCATCAGTTTAGATTTTCTGCGGCAGCGTTTTGGCGAGTCCCCGAACCCGTTTTTTAATTTCGGATATGCGGTTTTGCGCAGTATTGTAGCCCGTGCGATTGTAGAAACGGGGCTGCTTCCGGTGTTAGGGATTTTTCATAAAAACAAGTACAATCCTTATTGCTTAGCAGATGATTTAATGGAACCTTACCGCCCTTTTGTAGATTGGCTGGTGATGAATTGGCTTACGAAAAACCCTGATTCAGAAGAGTTGACCAAAGAGTTTAAAGCGCATCTCCTGCAAATTGCAACCAAAGATGTGTTGATCGATGGCAAGAGAAGGCCGCTGAAGGTGGCTGTTAAAACAACTGCAAGCTCCCTTTATAAGTGTTATACTGGAGAAAAGCGGTTGATAGATTATCCGGAATTAATATGAATGCCGAGAGGTTTAATGCCTACCGAATTATGTGGGTTTTAGTTTTATACGATTTACCGACCGAAACCAAAGCCAATATGAAAGACGCGAACCGCTTTCGTAAAGGTTTGTTGGATGATGGATTTGCACTGTTTCAGTTTTCGATGTATATGAGGCATTGTCCGAGTCGGGAAAATGCTGAGGTACATATTAAAAGGGTGAAGTTTATACTTCCTAAAGCAGGCAAAGTGGCCATTATGTGCATTACCGATAAGCAGTTTGGTGATATTGAGATCTTTTTTGCCAGAAATAAAGAAGAACCGCCGCCAATGTACCAACAGCTCGAATTATTCTGATTTATTCATATAGAAAAATAACATAAAAAATTGACTTTCAGTTATTTATATTTATTTTTTTTCGTAACTTATTGGTAGCTAGCTTAATAATTTATAATGAAAAAAATACTCCACAAACATTTCTGACCATCAATGGCAATTGGTTTAATATCATTAGAGCAAATGGGCAAATGTGGAAAATTTCGATCTTCTTCTTTCCAAATTGCGGAAAAAAATCAGATTAAAGAGAAACCAAAACACGGAGCCAGATTTAGAAATGATGGACAGCCAGCGTGTAAAATGGGAAAAAACCGTTCTTTAAGTATTTTCATGGTTTGATCATGACAGAAGTTGCGGTAGAAATTATGAAATCGTAATGGCAACCTCTGAAAATAGGGTCAAATTATCCGCGATAAAATTTTTATTAAATAAAATTTAAACAGGCTCTTATTATACTCTTCATATTTTATAGTAACCTTTGGAAAATTCACCGCGGTGAAAATAATAAAACACCGCGGTGATTTTTCGAAAAGACCGCGGTGTTTATTAATTTTAGGTTTTAAAAAATAAATAGATATGCCTGCAAAAATTTATTACCACCAAGAAGACGGTTCCTTCCGGATCGGAAATGAAAGAACTGTATTGTGCCACCCTAGTGAAAAACCGGGAAGTGACCTCCACGAAATCGCTGAGGCCCTGTCCGAAAACAGCACCCTGAACCCAGTAGACTGCTACGGGGTGATGGTAGGCATGGCCGCGCAGATTGCAAAACACCTGCAGGAGGGAAATGTTGTGAACATTGAATTTCTAGGTACTTTCAGGATCAGGGCCAAATCCACCGCGGTGGAATCTCCGGAACTGGTCACCGAAAAAACGATTGGTAAACCCTCGGTCAACTTCCGCCCCTCTGTCCTGATGAAACAGCGGATTTCCAAAACACAGTTCGTCCCTAAAAAATAGATTATTTCCCAATAACTGCCTGTTTGATATTCCCAGTTTTACAGGAAAAGAGAAATGCTGCCACTAATTCCGTTAAAAAGTTTTGCAGCGGGCTGACGCATTGTGCAAAAGAAGTGGGTGTCGCAAAAACTAACATTAAAAAATAGCTTTATCATTTTAGTATCTTGATTTTTTTTGGACTTCTACTTTCGATTTTAAAATCCAGGAAAGAATAACAGGCTAAAATAAAACTTTAGCAAGGAGGAATACTTCACTTTTTAAATGCTATAAAAACAAATAATCTACTGAAAATCAGCAGATTATTATTTGAGGTTGTTCCTCGTCACGAAGATAATGAAATTTGAAAGCAATTCACAACCATTAAATGTTTCTTCAACTTGTTTTCCGTGTTGTTCCTCGTCACGAAGATAATGAAATTTGAAAGCAATTCACAACTCGATGAACTTCTGTAATTTGAAAAATTCAGTTGTTCCTCGTCACGAAGATAATGAAATTTGAAAGCAATTCACAACTAATTGCCGAGAACTTCCCATTCATAACTTGTTGTTCCTCGTCACGAAGATAATGAAATTTGAAAGCAATTCACAACTTCTGTTGATTATTTGTTTTTCGCTCAGGAGTTGTTCCTCGTCACGAAGATAATGAAATTTGAAAGCAATTCACAACTATACACAGGTTGGAGCATATTCCTCAGATGTTGTTCCTCGTCACGAAGATAATGAAATTTGAAAGCAATTCACAACATAATATTAATAACGGAAGATATATGACAGGTTGTTCCTCGTCACGAAGATAATGAAATTTGAAAGCAATTCACAACCAGTAGGTGCAATTGAACCACGCCGTAGCTGTTGTTCCTCGTCACGAAGATAATGAAATTTGAAAGCAATTCACAACCATCGGCATTTAGTGATAACCGTTGGAATCGTTGTTCCTCGTCACGAAGATAATGAAATTTGAAAGCAATTCACAACACTTAATCCACCATAACACCGACGGTAATAGTTGTTCCTCGTCACGAAGATAATGAAATTTGAAAGCAATTCACAACCGTTGTATTCGTTGCTTTCAACTGGGAAAAGTTGTTCCTCGTCACGAAGATAATGAAATTTGAAAGCAATTCACAACTTACTTTCTTCTTCCGTGTAAAGGTCTTGCGTTGTTCCTCGTCACGAAGATAATGAAATTTGAAAGCAATTCACAACTAGGTGAAATAGTTCGAATTAAAATTGATGGTTGTTCCTCGTCACGAAGATAATGAAATTTGAAAGCAATTCACAACTTAAGCACGGCACAGAGGAAAATGAGGGTAGTTGTTCCTCGTCACGAAGATAATGAAATTTGAAAGCAATTCACAACAGTTGTCCGATGGTTCCGATTCCTGCGAGGGTTGTTCCTCGTCACGAAGATAATGAAATTTGAAAGCAATTCACAACAATGGGGGTAATATTGTTAGAATAGCAGGAGTTGTTCCTCGTCACGAAGATAATGAAATTTGAAAGCAATTCACAACTTTACCCTATTTACGACTGGACAACGGAGGGTTGTTCCTCGTCACGAAGATAATGAAATTTGAAAGCAATTCACAACTTACTGAAAGTGGCAGTGGATTTTATGAGTGTTGTTCCTCGTCACGAAGATAATGAAATTTGAAAGCAATTCACAACATTGATACGGCAATTAAGCTATCAAAAGAAGTTGTTCCTCGTCACGAAGATAATGAAATTTGAAAGCAATTCACAACTCTGCCGTGTTGGTCAAAGTGATGTTAATCGTTGTTCCTCGTCACGAAGATAATGAAATTTGAAAGCAATTCACAACTTTTTTGATTATCTTTTAATTTGATAATACGTTGTTCCTCGTCACGAAGATAATGAAATTTGAAAGCAATTCACAACTGAGCCGTTTTGGTTGTGTTGGGATCACGAGTTGTTCCTCGTCACGAAGATAATGAAATTTGAAAGCAATTCACAACTTTGGTTTCTTACGGAATTTGGCTCGGTGAGTTGTTCCTCGTCACGAAGATAATGAAATTTGAAAGCAATTCACAACCGGGAAAGTGAAACTGAGTTAGATGTCAAGGTTGTTCCTCGTCACGAAGATAATGAAATTTGAAAGCAATTCACAACTATTTCGTTTAAACAGATAATGGTAGATGGGTTGTTCCTCGTCACGAAGATAATGAAATTTGAAAGCAATTCACAACCACTCAATTAAAGTTAAATCGCGTTTCATTGTTGTTCCTCGTCACGAAGATAATGAAATTTGAAAGCAATTCACAACGCCGTGGTTGCCTGCATCGTGGGAGTATTTGTTGTTCCTCGTCACGAAGATAATGAAATTTGAAAGCAATTCACAACATGAAACGTTAATTTAATTCAAAAGTAAAAGTTGTGACTAATCACGAAGATAATAATTTTGAAAGCAATTCACAACTATTTTCGCTGTCATAATCATTTGGCTGATGTTGTGACTAATCACGAAGATAATAATTTTGAAAGCAATTCACAACGAGGGATGGGCTTGCTTCAGTTGGGAATTGGTTGTGACTAATCACGAAGATAATAATTTTGAAAGCAATTCACAACATCGATAACAATCAGATCTACATGGTCGATGTTGTGACTAATCACGAAGATAATAATTTTGAAAGCAATTCACAACTGGAAACCACTTTCACTAAAATATTACCGAGTTGTGACTAATCACGAAGATAATAATTTTGAAAGCAATTCACAACTCGAATAGCATCTTTAGCATCCTCGAAGTTGTTGTGACTAATCACGAAGATGATAATTTTGAAAGCAATTCACAACAGATCCAGTCCTTTCCAAACTAAATAATATGTTGTGACTAATCACGAAGATAATGAAATTTGAAAGCAATTCACAACGAAAACGAAAAAGTTGTTTCTTCGATGTAAGTTGTTCCATTTATGATGGAAAGTTAACTTATTCGGGACACGTTGGGAGATAACCGTTAAAATTATTTTATAGAAAACTCCTTTCAATCTGGTGTTGAAAGGAGTTTTTTATTGTAGTAAATTCAAATTCTAAATTTTGTTTTTCTACAAGTCAATCATTAAAAAATTCCCCTGCATATCGAACTCTAAATCAACGCCATTCAGAAGATCGGCTTTGATTATGTTTTTATCGGATTTTTTCTCCAGACTTTTGATTTTTATGTCTTTGTAATTTTTGTTAACGTATTCTTTTATTTTGGTAGGAATTAGAATGTCGGGAACGCCATTATTATCTTTGATGCCTTTCCAATTCCCGTCATTGTCGAATTCTATTTCCACACCATTATTTAATTGAACCTCGTACTGTTTACCCTTGGCATTAGTTTTTGTTTCATGCTTTGAAATCGCAATACCGGCATAATGTTCATTTAAAAAAGTTTTTACTTGTGGTGGAAGATTCTGATCGACGTTGTTTGCTTCTGGGTTAGGCGTTACGACTTCTGTTTTTGAAGCAGTTGTATTGTTCTCAGCGGGGTTTTGTAAAACTACTTTCTTTTCACATGATGTAAAAACGAAAGTGCCCATCAATAGTGACAGTGTTGCTAATTTCAAATTTTTCATAATCAAGGAATTTTGGTTAGAAATAAAATTAAGGTCTTATTTTTAATTGAAGTAAAACGTGAACAAATTAAGTACCGTTCCAATATTCATTTTAAAATGTTTTTACAGCAAACGTTAAATTTACATGAAAGGCTTCATCTCATCTTCAATCTTTTTACGGAGATCCATCAGTTTTATCGCGTATTTTTCCATTTGCTTGTCCTGTTCTGTGGTTGGGACGAATTTCGGGACTTCTACAGAATTACCTTCATCATCAACCGCGACGAAAACGATAATACAGTGCGTTTTCTTTTCGAAATCTTTCCTTTTGATGTTTCTTGAAAAAACATTGATGGCAATATGCATACTGGTTTTTCCGGTGTAAATAACTTCGGCTTCCACTTTTACGATATGTCCGATTTTTATGGGAGAATAAAACCGGATTCCGCCCACATAAACCGTAACGCAATAACTGGAGGACCAGGAACTCGCACAGGCGTAACCTGCCTGGTCAATCCATTTCATTACACTTCCGCCGTGAACATTCCCGCCATAATTTACATCGCTGGGTTCTGAGATAAACTGAAAAACTGTTTTGGTATGCATTTGTTTGATTATTTGAACAAAGCAAATATCCGTTTTAATTTTTTATTAATGAAAAATAGCAAGATTGGCTTTTATAAAAAAATAGATTTCAATTTTCACTTCAGTTCTTGGACTGTTTTTATTTTAAAAAAAGTCCACTGAGAATTTCAGTGGACTGGTGTGAATAATAACGTTCTTCACCAAAACAATAGTAAAGATGAGCGGCAGTGCGCTATGATTTTAAAGTGTATTTTTTATCTTTCCAAAATTCTCTTCACTGCTTCTTTTACCGCAGCGGCGTCGATTTTGTATTTCTTCATCAGTTCTGCCGGTGTGGCAGATTCTCCGAAAGTGTCATTTACGGCTACAAATTCCTGAATTGTCGGTCTTTTTCTGGACAACATTCCGGCAACGGATTCTCCTAAACCGCCGATGTAGTTGTGTTCTTCAGCAGTGACGATTCTTCCTGTTTTTTCTACAGATTTCAAGATAATCTCTTCGTCTAAAGGTTTGATCGTGTGAATATTAATGACTTCACAGGAAATTCCTTCTTTTTCCAGTTCATCTGCAGCCAACAAGGATTCCCAAACCAAATGTCCGGTTGCTACGATGGTCACGTCGGTTCCTTCCTGAAGCATAATTCCTTTTCCGATTTCAAACGGCATATCTTCCGGAATAAATACGGGAACAACCGGTCGTCCGAATCGTAAATAAACCGGTCCGTCGAAATCTGCGATGGCTAAAGTTGCTGCTTTGGTCTGGTTGTAATCGCAAGTGTTGATCACGGTCATTCCCGGAAGCATTTTCATCATTCCGATATCTTCTAAAACCTGGTGCGTTGCGCCATCTTCACCCAAAGTTAATCCTGCGTGGGAAGCACAGATTTTTACATTTTTGTTGGAATAAGCAATGGACTGACGAATCTGGTCATACACTCTGGAAGTTGAAAAGTTCGCAAAAGTTCCGGTAAACGGAATTTTTCCGTTGATGGTTAAACCGGCTGCGATGCCCATCATGTTGGCTTCTGCAATCCCGACCTGGAAAAAACGTTCCGGTGCTTTTTCAATGAATTTCTCCATTTTCAAAGAGCCGATAAGGTCGGCGCAAAGTGCGACGACATTTGGGTTTTTATCTGCCAATTCTGCCAGTCCGGCACCGAATCCGCTTCTTGTATCTTTTTTTTCTGTATAGGTATATTTCATGATTTACTTTTTTGATTTCTTGAATTTTAATAAAGGAATTTTCTAAGGATAACTGATCTGCAGCCCGGCCTGAACGGAGCTCTTTTTTATGGCAGTCTGAGCGGGAGCGAAGGTGGCCATAAAAAAAGCGGGAGTGGAGGACGGAAATGTCTGCCCAAATCAAATTAATAATCAGCCGGAGCTTCTAAATACAATTGTTTAAATGCAGTATCCAATTGCTCGTCACTTGGCGCTTTTCCGTGCCATGCGTGCGTTCCCATCATGAAATCTACACCATGTCCCATTTCAGTATGCAGCAGAATACAAACCGGTTTCCCTTTGCCGGTCTCCGATTTTGCTTTTTCAAGAATTGCGATGACGGCTTCCAGATCGTTACCGTTTTTTTCGTTCAGAACGGTCCATCCGAAAGCTTCCATTTTTGCGTGTAAATCTCCTAAATCTAAAACATCTTCGGTATCGCCATCGATCTGTCTACCGTTATAGTCGATGGTGGTGATGATATTGTCTACTTTTTTTGCGGCCGCATACATGAATGCTTCCCAGTTCTGGCCTTCCTGCAATTCGCCGTCGCCCTGTAAAACATACACCAAACTGTCGTCACCGTCTAATTTTTTAGCTAAAGCAGCACCGACCGCTACGGAAAGGCCTTGGCCCAAAGAACCTGAAGCGATTCTGATTCCGGGAAGTCCGTCGTGTGTGGTTGGATGCCCCTGTAGTCTGGTTCCCAGTTTTCTGAAAGTCGCCAGTTCTGCCACCGGGAAAAAATCGAATCTTGCTAAAGTGGAGTAGAAGACGGGTGAAATGTGTCCGTTGGAAAGGAAGAACAGATCTTCGTTTTTTCCTTCCATGGTGAAAGGGGATTTGTAGTTCATTACTTTCCCGTACAGTGCGGTGAAGTATTCGGTGCAACCCAAACTTCCGCCGGGGTGCCCGGAATTTACAGCGTGAACCATTCTCAAAATGTCTCTTCTAATTTGTGTGGTAAGAGATTTCAGCTCTTCAATCGATTTACTCATTATATAGATTTATTTGCAGGCGAATTTACAAATTTTTGATTGGTTTTGGAAATGAAAATTCCGGGTTTATGGCCCGGATGATATTTTAGTAATTTTCAAAAGTGGTATGCAGTTGTTCCCGGTAATTATAAATTCCATCAAGAGAATTTAAAAGGATTTTTTCTCCCAAGTCTTTCCCATTGTGAAATAATTCAATGTATTTATTTGAAGAATTAAAATGTAACCTCGCTAATGGTTTTCGGTTATTATCATCTAAAAGGATTCCAAAATAGGATTGGGTATCTCTGAATGCGATTCTTTCGGCAGCGATTTTTTCTCTTAAAATGGCTTTTACAATTTGAAAACCTTCAAGTTCTTCGTCGGTGGTGATGTATTTAGGAATTTCATTGTTTAAGTCTATTGGATTCTCTATTGCAGGGATTTTATCTTTTGCAATATTTTCATTAATGTTTAAAGCTGATTTTAACCGTAAACTGATAGAATCATTTATAGAATTACTGACTGCTTTTTTAGTGTATTCTCTAAAGGTAACCATTCTGGAGGCGGTCAAAGGCTTGTCAAAAAACTTATTAACTAACAGTTTCACAAATTCATCTGATGCTTCTGCAACTTCCTTTTCGAATTCTTTTCTTATTGCTTTAATGTATTTTAAAGCTTCTGCAGAATCAAGAATGCTTTCTAAATTATAATCAGTTTTGGTAAATTTTCCTAAAATTTTAACTGAAGAATCCTTGATGTCATTTAGATTTAAAGTGAAAAATGGCTTTTCATCCATAATATTTGGCTGCTCTAAATCGGTGTAGAAATTATAAATATGTCCGTTCGTTAAAACGCCGAATCTTGCTTTGGCAACATGATAATACCGATGAAGTTGTGAGTTGTGTGCATCTGCGTTTTCTTTCCAATGTTTGCACTCAATAATTAGAATTGGGTGATCATTATTCTTAATGACATAGTCCACTTTTTCTCCTTTCTTTGTTCCAATGTCACAAATGAATTCTGGAATAACTTCAGTAGGGTTAAAGATATCGTAGCCTAAAATCTGAATAAAAGGTAAAACGAAAGCGTTTTTTGTTGCTTCTTCCGTATTAATTTGATCTTTTAAAGAATCTACCCGTTCATACAATTGCTGTAGTTTTATTTTTAAATCCATCATTTTATTTGGTATTTAAAACAAATATAGCAAAAGAAATGTATATTTTTTATTATTTCATTATAAAATGTCTATTTCTTCCGAATCAGCCATAATCCAAAAAACGTGATCAATCCATTAATAATCAACAGCTCCAAACCGATTTTGAAATCGCCGAAAAAGCTTTCCTGGTATTTGTCAATCAAAAATGAAATAACGGGAGCGGCGACACAAACGTAAGGAACCCATTTGTCGATAACTTTAAACTTAGTGAAGATTCCGAAAGCGAAGAGTCCTAACAGCGGCCCATAAGTGAAACCAGCCATTTTCAGAATCAAACCGATCATTGAATTGTCATTGATTAATTTGAAAATAATGACCATCACCAAAAATGCAAACGCTACGGTCAGGTGAACTCTTTTTCGGAATTTTTCCTGTTCTTTTTGTGAAATCGGTTTTTCCCGCAGCCCGAAAATATCAATGCATAATGACGATGTTAAGGCGGTCATCGCACCATCTGCACTCGGGAAAAGTGCCGAAATGAGGGCGATGATAAAGATGATGGAAATAAACGGCGGCATGTGATTCAAAGCAATATCCGGGAACAATTGATCACCTGAACTTACAACATGTTCCGTATTTCCGTACAAATGCAGAAGTCCGCCCATGAATAAAAATAACGAAATCACACCCACTAAAATAATTCCAAGAACGACCATGTTTTTTTGCGAATCTTTCAGTCTAGTTACCGATAAAGATTTCTGCATCATTTCCTGATCAATTCCCGTCATCGTGATCGTGATAAAAGCGCCGGCTAAAATCTGTTTAAAAAAGAAAGCTTTGCTGTTCGCATCAGTGTTGAATACTTCTGTATAACCGAGTTGATTCATTTGAGAAATACTTTCTGTAAAGTTTAAACCCAAATGATTCATCATATAAACCGAACAGATAATGAGTCCCAAAAGCATACACGTCGTCTGCAGCGTGTCGGTCCACACAATCGTCTTCACGCCTCCTTCGTAAGTATAAAGAATAATCATGATCAGGATCACCAGGGTCGTCACGATAAACGGAACGCCTAAACTGTCGAGAATCGTCATCTGCAAAATATTCACAACCAGATATAATCTTGCCGTTGCCCCAACTAACCGCGAAACAATGAAAATCCACGCGCCGGATTTATAGGAAAGTTGGCCCATTCTCTGTTGGAGATATCCGTAAATCGAGGTGAGTTTCAGGCGGTAATAGAGCGGGAGAAGAACGTAAGCGATGACAATATACCCAATCAGATACCCAATGGTAATCTGTAAATAATGGAATTTATCTGCGCCAACTGCCCCGGGAACCGACACGAATGTTACGCCCGAAAGCGAGGTTCCGATCATTCCAAATGCTACGAGCATCCAGTTGCTTTTTCGGTTTCCTATAAAAAAACTTTCGTTGTTACTGCCTTTTCCAGTTCGGTAGGCGACCCAAAGTAAAAGTCCAAAATACGCAATGATAATCAACAGCAACACAATCGGATTCATAGAATTTGAATTAAAATTTTCACAAATATAGTTTTTTGTTATGATTTGTGCGCTTTATCCGTATTCTGGTGCCGTTTTTTTTAATCACCTTGTTTTGCGAAAAGAAACGCCGTTCAAACCACATTGTGATCCGCCGATTCAAATAAAACATGAAAGAATGAAAAAAGTCGGCGAGAAACTTTTCGTTGTTCCTGAAAATTGGATAAAAAAACCTTTTGGTTTTTCACCAAAAGATTTTGATTTAACCCTTGTCAGATTAATTTTGTCAAAGTCTTTGAAATTGAAATTCTAAAAATTTAATCCAAAACTCTTCGAAAAGTTCAGAGTGACATCTTTTATTCAAACCTTTTATTTGTTTTTTTTGTCAGACTGAGCCTGTCGAAGTCCTTATCATAAGAATGCAGTATTTGCATATTTAAACATTCAGGTAATGAAGCGTTTAAGGAAAAACTAAGATTCATCAAAGACGACTTAAAAGCATATTTCTCAAACTTTTTCTCACCTTACTATTATCTTCAGCTATTTCTTAATGGTAAAAAAAATACTGTTGTTTACAATGAAAGATAAGAAATGTTTAAACAGTGAAAAATCACTTCGCCAACAGGTCTTTAAATTCGGGCGTTGCATCAATAATTTTCTTAGCGTACGGACACGAAGCAACGATCCTGTAATCATTTTTTCTTGCCAGTTCCACCGCAGCTTTTACCAGCTCCTGTCCCAGACCTTTTCCGCCAAATTCTTTGAATATCTCGGTGTGGATGATTTCCAAAATATTTTCTTTCACTTTGTATTCCATGAATCCGGCTTTTTCTGCGTCGTAAAAAAGGTCGAAAGTTTTGTCGTTTTGTTCGATATTGATCATATCGTAATGTGGTGATATCATCTTGTTTATTTTAAAGTTTTTTCAATTCTTACATCAGGAATGATCCATAATAATGCCACAGTATAATACAAAATAACAGAAATCATCGGGAAAAAAAAGGAAATTATAATTCCCGAAATATAAATTCCTGCCGAAAATTTTTCCTTTAAAGTAGATTTCAGTGCTCTGGCAATGGCGGAATCTTTACCTTCAATATCCAGGCAGAATTTTTCTAAAATGTTAAAGGCAAGCGCGCACATCAGCAAAATAAATCCATACAGGGCAACGGGATTTTCCGTGAAATTATTTTCTCCCATCCAGGCAGTGGCAAAAGGCAGTATCGAAAGCCAAAACAGCAGATGAAGATTGGCCCAAAGAACTTTACCGTTCACATGATTAACCGCCTGAAATAAATGATGGTGGTTATTCCAGTACATTCCAACATAAATAAAACTGAAAATATAAGACAGAAATTTGAAGAGCAGAGGTTTCAAATCGGCGAAAGTATTCCCATCAGGTATTTGTAATCCTAATACCATAATGGTGATGATAATGGCGAGAACGCCATCGCTGAAAGCTTCTAATCTGCCTTTGGTCACGGTTTTTATTTTAGAAAATAAATTTACAGACAAAAAGTGGAACGTTTTCTAAAAACATTTCCACTTTCCCATATATTTCATTTAATTCTATTTTGTTTTTGAGGGAGCCCATTGGTCATAAGGACTCATGTCGAAACTGTTGACTTCATCCATACTCATTCCCAAGGCATTTGCGACGCCCTGTCCGTATTCGGGATCGGCTTTCCAGCAATTTCTGATGTGGCGGATCTGAACGAATTTTTCTGCGCCGCCCACCTGTGCGGCGGTATTTTTAAACAGTACTTCGGCTTTTCCCTCTGCTTTAATAATGCGGAATAAATCACCGGGTTGGGTGAAATAATCTTCATCATCATCGCGGAAGTTGTGCGCGTAAGCATCGCCGGACAATTCCAGAGGCGGCTCTTTGGCGGACGGCTGTTCCTGCCATTCACCGTAGCTGTTTGGTTCATAATGTTTCGTGCCGCCATAATTCCCGTCAACGCGCATTTGGCCATCTCGGTGATAAGCATGATACGGACATCTCGGTTTATTCACCGGAATCTGATAATGATTCACGCCCAATCGGTACCGTTGTGCATCGCCGTACGAAAATAATCTTCCCTGCAGCATTTTGTCTGGAGAAAATCCAATTCCCGGAACAATATTGGTCGGATTAAAGGCGGCCTGCTCAACATCAGCAAAATAATTCTCAGCATTTTTATTGAGTTCAAATTCTCCTACTTCAATTAAAGGGAAATCTTTTTTCGACCAGACTTTCGTTAAATCAAACGGATGGAAACGGTAGGTTTTAGCTTCCTCTTCAGTCATGATCTGGACAAACAATTTCCATTTCGGGAAATTGCCTTTCTCGATATTGTCGAATAAGTCGCGCTGTGAAGATTCGCGGTCCATTCCCACTAATTTTGCCGCTTCTTCATCAGTTAAATTTTCAATTCCCTGCTGGGTTCTGAAATGGAATTTCACCCAATGGCGAACATTATCTTTATTAATGAAACTGTAAGTGTGGCTTCCAAAACCATGCATGTGCCGGAAACCATTTGGGATTCCACGGTCGCTCATCACAATCGTAACCTGATGCAAAGCTTCCGGCAGCAGGGTCCAGAAATCCCAGTTGTTTTGGGCGCTTCGCATATTGGTTTTCGGATCGCGTTTTACGGCGTGATTCAAATCAGGGAATTTCATCGGATCGCGGAAAAAGAAAACAGGTGTATTGTTTCCTACCAGATCCCAAATGCCTTCATCGGTATAGAATTTCAGGGCAAATCCACGAATGTCTCTTTCTGCGTCGGCGGCGCCACGTTCTCCTGCAACCGTGGAAAATCGCGCAAACATTTCTGTTTTCTTTCCGATCTCATTGAAAATATTGGCTTTGGTATATTGCGAAATATCGTGGGTTACGGTAAAAGTTCCAAAGGCACCGGAACCTTTTGCGTGCATTCGCCGTTCGGGAATAACTTCTCTGTCGAAATTGGCCATCTTTTCTAAAAACCAAAAATCCTGCATCAGCATCGGGCCTCTCGGTCCTGCGGTTTGCACATTTTGATTGTCAGGAACCGGCGCTCCCGTTTGTCTCGTGAGTTTTTTCTTTTCTTCCATGATTGAACTGTTTTTTGATGGAATAAAGTTAAGGATTAATACCCACGGTATTTATTTATTTTATCTAAAACGGTTATTTGTTTTAATTTATCGCATTAATTTTTATTAATTCTCTATCTAAATTATTCAAATGATACGAAATAAAAAAAACAGCCATCCGGTTGACTGTTCTTTTAAACTGAATTCGTTTCTTCTTTAAAGAATAAAAGTCTGTTTGGGTTTTAAGACGTTTTTTTTTAGTAAAGAATTAATTATCTGAAAAAATTTAAAATCTGTTATTTTCCCACTCTGCCGCAAGAAAATAGCAGAGGCTTTTTAAGATAAATTGAATCAATGATCTGCATTAAAGTATGCATCCTATAAATTTACTTTGATAATTTTCCGTTCAGAACTGCTTTCGGAAGCGGAACGAAATCTTTATCATCACCGATAACCAAAGGGAAAGCCTCATGGTTTTGCTCCTGCCAGTTGAGTTTTGCCTGCTCAATGATTTCTTTGTCAGAGTTGACAAAATTCCAGAAGATAAAATGTTCTTCCGCAAAAGGTTCGCCGCCGAAAAGATACAGAGTTGCGTTTTCACCGGTTTCGAATTCACATAAAGTGGCATTTTTTGCAACCAGCAACTGTTTTCCGCCGAAAGTATTTCCTTCGATGTTCACATTTCCTTCCAGGATATACATCGCTACTTCACCAAATAAATCTTTTCCGATGCTGAGTTTCTGCGGGGTTTTGCTTTTGATTTCAATGAAAAATAATTTAGAGTGAACCGGAACCGGGGATTTTCTTCCGAAAAGTTCGCCGGCTATTAATTTAAACTGTAGATCGCCCTCATTCCAAACGGGAATTTCATCGGCTTCGGTATGATGAAAAGCAGGTTTGGTTTGTTCTAAATTTTTCGGCAAACCGACCCAGATTTGAAATCCGTGAAGATGTTTTTCGCTATGTCTTAAGTATTCCGGAGTTCTTTCAGAATGGACTACGCCTTTTCCTGCGGTCATCCAGTTCACCGCGCCGGGTTTTATTTCGATGTCGCTTCCCAGACTGTCTTTGTGCTGAATAGAACCTTCCAAAAGATAAGTCAGCGTAGAAATTCCGATATGCGGATGGGGCGGTACATCGAAGTTCTGATAATCTTTTAAAGCAATAGGACCCATGTGATCGATGAAAACGAAAGGACCAACTGCCCGTTTTTCACGAAACGGCAGCAATCTTCCCACTAAAAAGTTTCCGATATCGGCGGCTTTTTCTTCAATAATTATTCCGATGTTTGACATGATTTTTTAGGTTAGCTTATGAAATTAATATTTTATGATCTGCCCTATCTACTTTCAAAAGGGTTTTAACAATTCAAGATATTTTGACATTAATAAGCGGCGGTGAAAATCTGATGGTTGAATTTTTTGTTTTCAAGTTCGTCAGCGATAGCCAGCGCTAAATCCTGAACGGAAAGTCTGGAGCGGCCATCTTGGTCAAAAACCGGTGATTCTGTTCCGAGACGGTATTTCCCTGTTTTTATCTGAGTGTCACTCACATTGCTCATTTCGATTGCCGGACTGAAAAATTCCCAGTCGAGGGTTTTATTCTTACTTAGATTTTCTACGAAATATTTTTTTACGGCGCTTGCTGCGGGGTACAGTTGCTTCGGAAAATCCGGTCCGTCAACAATATACTTGCCATCAATTTTCAAAGTCCCTGCGCCACCGATCACGATGAGTTTTTTTACACCGGAAATTTCTACCGTATTCTGAATAGATGTTGCTCCTTTCAGATACTCCTCATGAATATTGGGATTGCTCCAGCCCGGATTATAAGCGCTGATGACGGCATCGCTGCCTTTTATAGCCTGCGATAAATCGGTTAGGTTGAAGATATCGATATTCTTTTTTTTAAGATTTTCGTGTTCAATAGTCAGTTTATCCGTATTTCTTGCGATGGCGGTTACCTGATGATTTCTTTCCAAAAGCTCTTTGAGAATGGCATTTCCTACATAGCCTGTAGCGCCGATAAGTGAGATTTTCATTTTTTATAGAATTATAAATTAATAACTGAGTGAATCTTTAGGATGATGTAAATCTGTTTTTAAACATAAGGCAAGTTTCTACCGGAAATCTAATCTTCCAGATACCCAAATTTCCCATTATTATAATCATCGAAAGCCTGAACGATTTCTTCGCGGGTATTCATTACGAAAGGGCCGTGCGGCGCAATCGGTTCATTTAAAGGTTCACCGCTTACGATTAAAATAATGCTGTCTTCGGTGGCTTCTATGGTAAAGGTTTCTCCTTCATTTTTGAATAATACAAAATGATCGGTTGGAACTTTTTCTTCGCCATTCACGATAATATTTCCCTCAATCACCAAAGCTGCAGTATTGAAATGGGCAGGGAAATTAAATTCTGCTTTTCCCCCTTTTTTCAATTTGGCGTTCATCAAATGAACCGGACTGAAAGTGGTTGCCGGACCTTTTTGATCCTGATAATCGCCCGCAATCAATTCAATACATCCGTTTTCACCCAAATCTATTTTTGCCATATCTGAGTTGGCAATCGCCTGGTATTTTGGGGTGCTCATTTTGTATTTCGCCGGAAGATTCACCCAAAGTTGAACCATCTGAAAAATACCGCCTTTTTTTGACCATTCAGATTCGTGGAATTCTTTATGTAAAACGCCCGATGCTGCTGTCATCCACTGTACATCGCCTTCGCCAATAATGCCTCCGCCACCTGCGGAATCATGATGCTCCACTTTTCCCTGGTAGGCGATAGTTACCGTTTCAAAGCCGCGGTGAGGATGAACGCCAACCCCTCTTGGAACCTTAGTCGGACCGAAATTATATTTAGAATTATAATCCAACATAATGAATGGGTCCATTCTTTTCATATCCAAACGGGATCCGCCCGGAATAAAATTATGTACTCTAAAACCATCACCCACAAAATGCGCAGGTCTTGGCGGAACGGTTATTTCTACTTTTTTAGTTGCCATTTTCTTTCTTGTTTACAACTGCAAATGTACACCGGAAAAAAAGCAAATGCATTGATATAGGATAAGTTAGAGGAAATATGTAATTTATCCAACCGCTGTTTTTTTTAATTTGCGAAAATTATACCTGTGATTTCATATTGTTGCCATCCGTGGAATGAAGCCTTCGGAAAACGAATCCCGTACATATTGTCAGAATCCCGACCAGAAAAAAGGTGTACCGAAATGCAAAATGTATTTTTCCAGACGTTATCGATAGACTGTCTTCAAATAATTTTAAGATAATTAAGCCAATCGCAATGCCAAATCCTACGGCCAGTTGTTGATTGACTGCTAAGAGTGAATTTCCACTGCTCGTATGAGAATCCCGTAAATCTGCAATCGCAATCGTATTCATCGATGTAAACTGAATGGAATTGAAAAATCCGAGAATTGCAATGATGGGAACAAACCAAAACAGGGAAGTGTTAATTCCGGGAATTCCCAAACAGGCGATCAAGAAGCCAATGATAAAAGTATTGGTCATCAAGGTTCGTCGATAGCCGAATCTGTCGAGGATTTTAATGACAAAAGATTTTCCCAACATGGCAGTTAAAGCCATTGGCGCGACAATCCAACCGGAAATTACAGCGGATTGTCCGTACGCAATCTGGATCATCAGTGGCAGTAAAAGTGGAATAGAACTGATTCCCAACCGGGTTGCTAAGTTCCCTAAAATTCCTACGCGAAACGTTCTTACCTGAAATAAATTTAAAGGGAAAATAGGATTTTCTGTTTTTTTGGCATGAACGTAATAATAATAAATCATTAAAAATCCCAATGTGAAAATAAGCAAAATTAAAGTGGTGGGCTGTGTGGCGCCAAACATTTCCAGCGAAATGGAAAGAAGCAACGAAGCCGAGGCAAATATTAAAAACCCCTTTAAATCAAACGAAATAGTTTGGGACCGGTAATCAGGCATGTATTTTAAACTGAGCAAAAGTCCAAGCAGACCAATGGGAAGATTAATGAGGAAAATCCAGTGCCAGGATAAATAATCGACCATATATCCACCGACCAACGGACCAAGAATAGGGCCGATCAGCGCTGGGATTATCGCATAATTCATCGCTTTCATCAGTTCGTTTTTTTTGAATGTTTTGATTAAAGCCAGGCGGCCGACCGGCGTCATCAAACTTCCGCCAACCCCTTGAATCACCCTTGAAAGCACCAAATGGTTGAGGTTTTGAGAAAGGGCGCAAAGCAATGATCCCAAACTGAAAATAATCAAAGAAGTGATGAAGACTTTCCGCGTTCCAAATTTGTCGGCCAAAAATCCGCTTACAGGCATGAACAAAGCCAGCGTTAATACATAACTGATAATCGCGTTCTGCATGTTCAAAGGCGATTCGTGTAAGTCTTTTGCGATGGATGGTAATGAAGTATTCAGAATGGTGGAGTCCAACATTTGCATAAAAATGGCCGTGGCCAAAATTAAGGGAAGGAATTTTTTAACAGAAGCGTTCTGGTTCATGGGCATGAAGTAAATTGACATAAATCACAGCAAAGGATTTGCCATCACTTAGGAACGCTATAAAAACCTTTCATAGATCATCCCTGTTGAGCAGATAGAAACTAATAGATTTTTCGCCGGAAGTATAAAAAGTGAGGGAAAAATTGTGTAGTCGAAAAACGGATCATGTGTAATGGGGTGTTTGACTGTATTTTTGCCGGAAATCTGCGCCCGGCTTGAACGGAAATCTTTTTTTTGCGGTGGAAAAAAGGGCTGGCAAAAAAAAGATGACTCTGTTATTTTTATTTTGTCCCGCCGAAACTTATTCCCGGTTTTGGGAGTGGAAGACCGAAATGTGCACCCAAAATATTCCTGCTATGTTTCGGTTTAAAAACCTTATTTTTGCAAAAAATTTAATCCGAAGATTCGAGATTGAATTGAACCTAAAAAATATCCGAAATGGAACTCATACACAGAAACTTACTCATAGGAATTCACGACGCACTGCAGGAAACCTTTTTCGAAGACCGAAAATATGCCGATAAAGTGATTGAAAGGCTTTTGAAATCACATAAACAATGGGGCAGCGAAGACCGAAAAGTAGTTGCTCAGATTTTTTACGATATCATCCGTTGGAAAAAACGCCTGGAATATTATATGGGCGAAGGCGTGAAACCGAACAATATTTACAAAATGATTTTGGCGTATTGTCTCTGGACCAAAACGCATTATAAAAAATTTGAAGAATTCGATGGCGTGAAAAACGCTGATATTCTAATTAAATTAAAGAAACATACCGTTCCTACCAAAGCGATTGAATATTCAATCCCAGACTGGTTGGCAGAAACTTTGGAAAAAGAACTCGGCAAGAGCTGGGAAAGAGAAATGGTTGCGCTGAACGAGCAGGCTCCTACCATCCTTCGTGCCAATACTTTGAAAACCACTGCTAAAGAATTGGTTTCTGACTTGCGGGACGAGAATGTAGAAAGTTTCCTGATTCCGAATTATCCGGATGCCGTACAATTAGAGCTGAAGAAAAACGTTTTTTTAACTTCGGCCTTTAAAGACGGTTTATTCGAAGTTCAGGATGCAAGTTCTCAAAAAATAGGTGAACTTCTGGACGTAAAAGAAGGAATGCGCGTGGTGGATGTCTGTGCCGGAGCAGGTGGGAAAACCTTGCACCTGGCGGCTCTAATGAAAAACAAAGGTCAGATTATCGCCCTCGATATTTACGAATGGAAATTGGCAGAACTGAAACGCCGTGCCAAAAGAGCCGGCGCTCACAATATCGAAACGAGATATATCGACGATAATAAAGTCATCAAAAGACTGCATGAAAAAGCAGACCGTTTGTTGATCGATTCCCCTTGTTCAGGTTTGGGAGTTTTGAAAAGAAACCCCGATTCTAAATGGAAAATCGATCAGGAATTTATTGACAGAATCAAAAAAGAACAGGAGAAAATTCTACAGGATTATTCTAAAATCCTAAAGAAAGGAGGGAAAATGATTTACGCAACCTGTTCTATTTTACCAAGTGAAAATAATGAGCAAGTCGCCAAGTTCCTTAAAAACAATGAAGAATTCACTTTATTAAAAGAAGAAAAAGTAATGCCGAGCGAAGGCTACGACGGATTCTATATGGCGCTGATCGAAAGAAAAGCGTAATAAATTAAAAGGAGCAAAATATTTGCTCCTTTTTTTTTGTATAAAAAATTCTGCGTCTTTGTGTAAAACAAAATGAATTCAATTTTTATTGTTTTCTAATCTATTCCTTTTAAAATCTTAAATTTGAGACTCCATAAAAAGTACTCAAAATCTAAAGAATGAAAAAGTTATTTCTGGTTGTCCTGTTTTCTGTCGGTCAAATTGTATTCGCTCAAAATTTTAAAATTACTTACAAAACCTTTTTTGAAGGGAAAGAAAATCCAAAACAGGATCCCGTAATTGTTTTCACCAATGCCAAAGAAACTTTTATTCTGAGTGAAAAAACAGCGGAAAGAACGAAAGAAATTCCTTTTGAAATTCAGAAAATAAACAGAGCTGACCATACGGTCAGTCAATATGCTTTTTTGCAGAATAATCTGGTTTCCGAATATCAAAATAAAGAGATTTTAGCAAAGCAAAAATTTGAACTTAAAAGCGAGACTAAGAAAATTTTGGGTTATCTCTGTAAAAAAGCAGTCACTTCGATTAATTCCAACACCATGGAAATTTGGTACACCGACGATTTAAAAGTCAAAGGAGGTCCCTCCATTTTAGGGCAGGATTTAGGATTGGTTTTAGAAATTACCCGAAACGGCAACAGCACGACCAAAGCAACAGAAATTTCTAAAGTGAAAAACTTCACCGTAGAAAATATCTTCGCCAAAAAGAAAATCACTTCAACAGACGAATTGTCTTATAAAGAGCTACTTTGGAAAAGCCGTTTTACAACAGTTCCAATTTTTGAAAATGAAACCATTAATTTCACCAAAGATTTAAAATCTGATGAAAAAATTCTGCGTTTTGCCAAAGGAACCGTTATTCTTAAAAAAGTAAAATATCCCAAAATAGAAGCCAATAGTAATGTCTTCGTTGAACTGACCGAACAGTCTGCTGGCGATGCTTACGACCGAACAGGAACCGTTTTCATTATCCCGCAAAATAAAGAAAAGAACTTTTTAGACGCTTTACAAAACGGACCCAAAACAGTTCCCGCTTTCGACAATGGAAATGGCAAAACCTATCAGGGAGTCGCTGCTACCGAAATCTACGAGCCTGCGCTGGAGTTGATGAGGTTTTTCACGCCTTTTGGAATTCAGCAGTTTAATCATCTGAAACTGAAAGATAAAAACTGGCACGATAAAGTGATGTACCGGCAGGATATTTCGGATCTGAAAGAAATGCTGAGCGGTAAAGAATTCTGGACCGGCGTATTCATCGGTAATTACGACAAAAACGGACATAAAATTTCTTTAGAAGTTACGCTTCACAAAGACGGTTTAGATGTTTTCAAAAACAACACCGCAATACCGCTTTTCAACACCTTAAATATCATGGAAATGGCCGGACAGGATTACGCCACCATGTTTGATTCGCCGAACGGTTTGACTACCAGTTTCACACTTACGAAGGATTTGAAAAATGCAAAACTCCGTTACATTACGACTGGACATGGCGGCTGGGAAAATGGTGACGAATTTTTACCGAAAGAAAATCGGATTCTGGTAGACGGGAAAGAGGTTTTTTCTTTTATTCCGTGGCGGACAGATTGTGGGAGTTATCGCCTTTATAACCCGGCTTCCGGTAACTTTGCCAACGGACTTTCTTCCTCCGATTACAGCCGCAGCAATTGGTGTCCAGGCACGACAACGAATCCTAATTACATTTCTTTGGGCGATTTAAAAGCGGGTAATCATCAGATCCAAATCCTCATTCCACAAGGAAAAAGAGAGGGAAACAGTTTCAGCTCCTGGAATGTATCCGGTGTTCTTTTGGGCGACGAATAAATAAGTTTTTCTTTTTAGGAGCATAAAAGTTTTCACTTCTTACAAACCCGATCCCGCTCTCCGCTATATCTCTGGCTTTTTTCTAAGAAAAAAATCCAGAGGATGCCGCTGCGATCGGGGCTAAAATGACAGGCAGTTTTTCTTTCAAAATGAATTTTAAAATGTCTTCTTAAAAATCTGCGGGATCCTACTTTTTAAATCTAAACTATGATCGTAAAAACAATTTTCTTCCGAAAGTCGCAGTGTTGATTTACTATGTAACACTCCTGTTTTTCTGCTTTTTATTTCAATTGTAGTACAGTTTTTGTTTAATATTTGGTATGAACCGCAAAGAATTTATTCAAACCAGTAGTTTAGGAATCGCTGCCTTTTTCTTTTTAGGATCAGGCAGTTTATTTGGAAAGTCAGAAAATCGTTTGGAGAGAAAACCCGGAAGACCATCAGAAACTTTTGAAAAAGAAGTGGTTATCATTGGAACCGGATATGGCGGTTCGGTGGCCGCGTTACGTCTTACTGAAAAAAACATTCCGGTAACGTTGTTGGAAATGGGTTTGAACTGGGAAAAGTCCGGCAAGAAATTTTCACCGATGATTAATCCCGGACATTCTGCAGCATGGCTGAAAACAAAAACCATCGCACCATTTATGAATCTTTTCAGACTCGATAAATTTACAGGTGCACTGGACCGGCTCGATTTTGAACATATTAAAATCTGGCTCGGTCGGGGAGTTGGCGGCGGTTCTTTGGTGAATGGCGGAATGGCAGTGACTCCTAAAAAAGAATACTTTAAAGAAATATTCCCCAATTTGGATACCGAAAAATTCTATTCCCATTATTTCCCTTTAGCCAATAAAGAATTGAAAACCAATGTAGCTTCAGAAGATTTTCTGAAAGACTGTGATTTCTACAAATTCAACAGAGTTGGCGAAGAAGAGGCGAAAAAGGCTGGCTTCAAAACCGTTCGGGTTCCGAATGTCTATGATTTCCGTTACATGGAAAAGGAATACAGAAATGAAGTTCCGCGCTCGGCTTTGGCTGGGGAAGTTATTTATGGAAATAATCACGGTAAAAATTCGCTCGATAAAACCTATTTAAAAAAAGCTGCTGCGACCGGGAATTTAGAAATTCTTGAACTGCATCAGGTGAATCATATCACCCAAAATCCGGATAAAAGTTATGCGCTAGATATTTCTGTGATCAATACGAACGGTCAAGAAATTCAACATAAAATCATCAACGCCAGAAAATTAATTCTTTCAGCCGGGACAATGGGTTCGCTGGAATTGTTATTGAAATCAAATTCCGTTACCCAACTTCCTGTTGATCAACATATCGGTAAAGAATGGGGAAACAACGGGAACTTTATGACCGGGCGAAATTGGGTAAAAGCTTTTTCTGGTGGCACCGGATCTAAGCAATCGACAATTCCGGTTGGCGGAATCGATCATTGGGAAGATAAAAAGCATCCTTTCTTTGTAGAAATTGCGCCTTTACCAATGGGAATGAATGTGGCAACATCACTTTATTTACTGGTCAACAAACTGAAGAAGTTTGGCGAAGTTACTTATGATTTAACGGATCAAAAACTTCAGCTAAACTGGGATGAATCCCATACTTCCCACATGAAAGACAATGCTAAATATTTTCTGCGAACCATGAATAATGCCAATGGCGGAACGCGTGCTCATTTACTTTTTAAGAACGGTTTTGGCGCAGATATCTGTTATCATCCGTTGGGCGGAATTGTCTTGGGAAAAGCAACCGATCAGTTTGGAAGATTGAATGGGCACCAGAATTTATATGTAATTGACGGTTCCTTAATTCCCGGAACGATTGGCGTAAATCCTTTTGTGACCATTACGGCAATTGCAGAATATTGTATGGAACATTTAATTAAAGAGGATTTTAGTTAAAATCTTTGGCCGTATTTTAAAAATAATTGCTTGTGAGAAATGATTTTTTTCAACCACAGGCTATAAATTTTCTGCTAAAACTTAATTTTTTTCTATATAAAATTTAATAATAGTAAATAATTCTTATATTAAAATTTTTTGTTTCGTTTTGTAAACAGTTATTATATGTTTGCAGTAGAATTTTAATTAAAAGTTACAAAACGAATAAATATAAGAATCATGTGTGGAATTGTATGTCTGTTTGACGCAAAACAAAAAACCGAACTCTTAAGACCTCAGCTATTAGAAATGTCGAAAAAAATCCGTCACCGCGGTCCGGACTGGAGCGGTGTTTTTCAAAATGAAAAAGTGATTTTTTCGCACGAGCGTCTGGCAATCGTAGATCCTACTTCCGGGAAACAGCCTTTATTTTCAAAAGATGGAAAAATTGTTTTAGCCGTTAATGGGGAAATTTATAACCACCGGGAATTAAGAAAAGAATTTCCGGAATATGATTTTCAGACAGAATCTGATTGTGAAGTGATTATTCCTTTATTTCAAAAATACGGAAAAACTTTTGTCGATAAACTCAACGGAATTTTTGCTTTCGCAATTTATGATATTGAAAACGATATTTATTTAATTGCCAGAGACCACATGGGAATCTGCCCGCTTTATCAGGGTTGGGATCAGCACGGAAGTTATTATGTGGCTTCTGAACTGAAAGCTTTGGAAGGCGTTTGCAAAACGATCGAAACTTTTTTGCCGGGACATTTTCTTTACAGTTTAGATGGATATGAAATGCAACAATGGTACGAAAGAGATTGGGAAGATTATGAAAACGTAAAAGACAATTCTACGGATATTGCGGATTTGCGGAAAGCACTTGAGGAGGCCGTTCACCGTCAGCTGATGAGCGATGTTCCGTACGGCGTTTTACTTTCCGGAGGTTTGGATTCCTCAATCATTTCCGCCGTAACAGCAAAATATGCGAGAAACAGAATTGAAAGTGGCGATACTCAGGAAGCCTGGTATCCGCGTTTGCACAGTTTTGCGGTGGGTTTGGAAGGAAGTCCGGATTTAATTGCAGCCCAAAAAGCAGCCGAACATATCGGATCCATTCACCATGAAATTCATTTCACCATTCAGGAAGGTTTAGATGCTGTCCGCGATGTGATCTATCATTTGGAAACCTATGATGTTACCACGATCCGGGCTTCAACACCGATGTATTTGCTGGCAAGAGTGATTAAATCGATGGGCATTAAAATGGTGCTTTCCGGTGAAGGAAGCGACGAGATTTTTGGCGGTTATCTGTATTTCCACAAAGCACCGAATGCCAGAGAATTTCATGAAGAGAATGTCAGGAAATTAGGAAAGCTTCATTTATACGATTGTTTAAGGGCCAACAAAGCGCTGATGAGTTGGGGAATTGAAGGACGTGTTCCTTTTTTGGACAAAGAGTTTATCGACGTGGCAATGCGGATTAATCCGAAAGATAAAATGGTCACCGCACACGAACCGAAAATTGAAAAATGGGTTTTGAGAAAAGCTTTCGAAGATTTATTGCCGGAAAGTATTACCTGGAGACAAAAAGAACAGTTTTCGGATGGCGTTGGCTATTCCTGGATCGATTCTTTAAAAGAAGTGGCATTAAAAGAAGTTTCAGATGAAATGATGACCAACGCCAAATTCCGTTTTCCTTTAAATACGCCTCAAAACAAAGAAGAGTACCGGTACAGAACTATTTTCGAAGAACATTTCCCAAGCGAAACTGCGGCGGCGACGGTTCCTTCTGTTCCTTCTGTGGCCTGTTCTACACCGATTGCTTTGGAATGGGATGAAGCTTTTAAAAACGCCAATGATCCAAGTGGAAGAGCGGTTCTTTCTGTTCATGAGGATTCGTATTAAAAAATAAAAGTTACATATTTCTGTTGAAAATTTATAATCAACACAGCATATTTCAGTACGGATAGAAACCGGGTCAGCGCTCGGTTTTTTCTATTTAACCGATGTTTAAATATTTGGGAAGCTCTATAGCATACCGGTATGGGCGAATTGATAGAAGGCGTTTATGCCTGTATTTATTTATAAAAACTATTGATGAAAGACGCTTTATGTTCGTTTTAGACTTCAAAAATGAAACATTTGCGAAAAAATTTTATCGTATATTTATAATCCTAAACAAGGAATCATGTCACAATTAACTACCATTAAAGCGGTTGAACATCTTACTCATGATGTTCTGCACATCGTACTTGAAAAACCGGAAGGGCTGACTTATATCCCCGGACAGGCGGTTGATATTTCTCTTAATAAACCCGGCTGGAGCGAAAAGAAAAACTGTTTCACCTTTACCTCTCTTCCTGAAGATGACCAGATCGAATTTACCATCAAAACTTATCCCGAACGTAAAGGAGTAACCAATGAGCTTCTTTCTTCAAAACCCGGAGATGAGGTTCTTATTTATAAACCTTTTGGCGATATTTATTATAAAGGCCCAGGAATTTTCATTGCAGGTGGTGCAGGAGTAACGCCATTTATTGCGATTTTGAAAAACCTGGAAAAGCAAAATAAAATTGACGGAAACAAACTTCTTTTCGCCAATAAGGCAAAAGCAGATATTATTTTAGAAGAGCGATTTGCATCAATGCTCGGGAAAAATTTCATCAATATTCTTTCCGATGAAAATTTAGAAGGGTATGAACATGGCTATATCTCTGCAGAATTCATTAAAAAATATGCGGAAGAAAATTTAAAATATTACTACCTCTGCGGTCCGCCACCAATGATGACAGCGGTTGAAAGCCATTTAAAAACATTAGGAATATCCGAAGAATTTATCGTGAAAGAAGGTTTCTAAACCGATTTTTATTTATTAAATTTATTGCGCTCAAGTTAAAAGATCTGACTTGAGCATTATTGAGTCAAAAAAACAAATATGAAAAATTATGCTCTTGTAACCGGCAGCGCCGACCGGATCGGAAAAGCGGTCGCCATTCATCTTGCCAAACAAGGCTACAATTTGGTGTTGCATTATAATTCCTCTGTAGAAAAAGCCCAAAAAGTAAAAGATGAAATTCTATCTTTACCCAACAGCGTGGAGGTAGAATTGCTGCAGATTAATTTTTTGAAAGACAATGATTTCGATCAAATATTTACAGAATTAAAAGAAAAGGAAATCAGCATCGAAATTTTAGTGAACTGTGCCTCAGATTTTATTCCTTCGAATTTTAAAGATCAGGGAAGTGCGCTGTTCGATAAAGAAATGACCATCAATTTTAAAAATCCTTATCTTCTAACCAAAGCATTTGCGAATGTTTTTGGGACGGGAAATATCATTAATTTCGTTGATACCAAAGTGGCCAAAAACAGTACGGTTCACCTCGATTATATTTTGAGTAAAAAATTACTGAAGGATTTTACCGGGATTTCTGCGGTAGAACTCGCGCCAAATATCAGAGTCAACGGAATTGCACCTGGACTGATTCTGCCTCCGGAAGGGAAAGATGAAAGTTACCTGTTAAATTTGGCTGAGAATATTCCTTTAAAAACAATTGGTAATTTAGAGGAGATTTTAAAAGCGGTTCAGTTTATTTTGGACAGTAAATTCTTCACCGGACAAATTTTATATATTGACGGTGGCGAGCATTTGGTCTAAAATGAAAATTATTTCGCAGATATTTGCAGGAATGAAAGAATAAGTGTTATCAATTAAAATACAAAACACAAATCAAAGGCATTTGTTTTAAAAATAAATCCTAAAAAAAATTTAAAATAAAATATGGGAGCACTCTATCATCCTAAATTATCAACAGTCCGGGTAGAAAATCTGCGGCTGCGGGCATTTATCGGGTTCATCGATTGGGAAACCGAAAAACTACAGGACATCATTATTTCTTATTCCTTTAAATATGATACTTCGTTGGCTGCCAAAACAGATAATGTTCAGAATGCGGTGGATTATAAAAAGATCACCAAAGAGATTATCGATTTTGTGGATCATAAAAGTTTTCACCTCATCGAAACCCTGGCGGAGAAAATATATGCTTTTATTCAATCTTCAGGTGCCGAACTTCAGGAGATTCAGGTGAAAGTGGAAAAACCTCATGCGCTGCGTTTTGCCGATAATGTTCTGGTCGAAATCGACGGTAAAGACCGGTACCATACTGCGGTTGTGGCTTTGGGATCCAATATTGATTCCGAACAGAATTTCACCAAAGCTTTAAGTCATCTTCAGGAAATTGGATTTATCATGAAACGCACAGCGTTTATTAAAACAAAACCGTTAAAATTTGAGGAGCAACCGGAATTTCTGAATGGCGCTGTTCTGATCAACACCAAAAAAAGTCTCCCTGAACTGAAGATGCATTTAAAACAGATCGAAGCGATATTAGGCAGAGTACGGTCTGATAACAAAAATGCGCCGCGGGAAATCGATCTTGATGTCCTTACTTATAACGGGTTCCTCATTGATAAAGATATAGAGGAACTGCCTTTTCTCATTGGTTTTGTGCAGCAATTAGAACCGGAAATTGCACTGTTTAATTCTGATGTCAAGAAGTAAAATGTTCGTATATTTATTTAGTGTAATGGGAGCTGATGTATTTCAAACTCCAGTTATCTTGAAATAAATATAAACTTTAAACTTATAAGTGATGATGGTTTTACATCCACAGTATATTAAAGATGCTAAAGGAAATGAAACTTTAGTGGTTATTTTTGCGGAAGAATTTAATAAAATTATGGACTTACTGGAAGATTTGGAAGATGTTACTGTTGGAAAACTCATAAAAAAAAACCGTCCCGTCATTATTTGACGGGACGGTTTCTCTATTTAATGGTCTCTTTTTACGACCGCTACCGGATTCAGTTTGATGAGTTTCATTTTGTGCAGAAGAATCATAATGTAATACGTCACATCGATTTCATGCCATCTCACGCCACCGAAGTTGGCTCTGCCACCGTGTTTGTGGTGATTGTTATGATAGCCTTCGCCCATCATTAACCAGTCGAAACGGAAAAGATTTTTAGACGTATCAGAAACTTTAAAGTTCGTATAACCGTAAATATGCGCAAACCAATTGATAATTACGCCGTGAATCGGCGCCATCATGTAGGCAACAGGAAGTAAAATCCATTGCCACCAAGCGGTTGCGAAGAAGTAAAAGAAAGCGGTGTAAGCAATTGCCCAACCAATTCTGGATCCCCAGGAACTTGCGAACTTGTCGAAACTTTCCCATTGAGGAACGTTCTTGGTGAATTTTTCTTCGATAATCGCTTTCTGACTGTTGATATCGGCATAGATTTTCTTCGTACGCCACATCATTGAAAACAGATTATCGTCGTATTTTGGGGAATGCGGATCTTTTTCGGTGTCCGCAAAAGCGTGGTGCATTCTGTGCATAACGCCGTACCCATAAGCGGAAAGGTAATTGGATCCCTGTGTAACCCACGTTAAAATAAAGCACAGTTTCTCGCCAAATTTTGACATTTTAAAGGATTGATGCGCTGCATATCGGTGCAGGAAAAAAGTTTGAAAAAACAGTCCCGAATACCAAAGGACGATGATGAAAATAAGAATAGTCATAAATAAAATTAGGGGCAAAGGTACGGTGAAATCAATAAAGATGAAAGCCGGAAATGCTCCGGCTTTCACAAAATACTGTTAAATTTTGGCTGGTTTATACGTTAAACCCCTTTCACGATAAAATAATTCTTTTTGCCTTTTTGTAATAAAAGGAATTTTCCGTCGATCAGATCTTTTTCGCTAACCTCAAAAGTTTCGCTTACTTTTTCTTTATTAATGGAAATGGCGTTGCCTGTCAGTTCTCTTTTGGCTTCTCCTTTTGATTTCAGGAAACCTGATTTTTCAGAGATTAAATCGATCACATTGCTTCCAAGTACTTCAGCTTTTGAAATTTCTTTTTGCGGAACTCCTTCGAAAACTTCCAGAAAAGTGGCTTCATCCAGATTTACCAGATCTTCTGCGGTCGAGCGTCCGAATAAAATCTCTGAAGCTTTCACTGCTTTTTCGAATTCTTCACGGCTGTGAACCCAAACCGTCACTTCTTCCGCCAGTTTTTTCTGTAATTTTCTCTCATGTGGCGCCGTTTGATGCTCTGCAATCAAAGCTTCTATTTCTTCTTTGCTTAAAAAAGTATAGAATTTAATGAATCTTTCAGCGTCTGCATCCGTTGCATTTACCCAGAACTGGTAGAATTTATAGGGGGAAGTTCTTTTTGCATCCAACCAGTAATTTTCTCCCGCTTCCGATTTTCCGAATTTGGAACCGTCGGCTTTGGTGATGAGGGGAACGGTTAAAGCAAAAGCTTCACCCTGAACTTTTCTGCGGATCAGTTCTGTTCCTGTGGTGATATTTCCCCACTGATCAGAACCGCCCATCTGGAGTTTTATATTTTTTGTTTTGTATAAATGCAGGAAATCGTAACCCTGCAACAGCTGGTAAGAGAATTCAGTAAAGCTCATTCCTTCTGCGCCGCCTTCGCCGGTGATTCTTTTCTTCACCGATTCCTTCGCCATCATGTAATTCACGGTAATATTTTTACCGATATCGCGAATGAAATCCAGGAAAGAAATTTCTTTCATCCAATCGTAATTGTTGACCAGTTCTGCACTGTTCGCTTCGGTACCATCAAAGTTTAAAAACCGGGATAACTGCCCTTTCAAACATTCTACATAATGGTTCAGCGTTTCCTCATCCAAAGCATTTCTTTCGTTGGATTTTCCCGAAGGATCACCGATCATTCCTGTTGCGCCGCCCACCAAAGCGATGGGTTTATGACCGTGTTGCTGATAATGTGCAAGAACTTTGATTGGAATCAAACTTCCGATATGCAACGAATCTGCGGTAGGATCGAAGCCGATATAGGCCGTCGTCATTTCCTTATTCAGTTGTTCTTCGGTTCCCGGCATCATGTCGGCAAACAGGCCGCGCCATTTCAGTTCTTCAATAAAAGCGTTCATTTTCTTGCAAATTTTAAGAGGCAAAGGTAGGGATTTGAGGCAGGAGTTCCAAGTTTCCGGTTTGCGATTTCGGGGTACGAAACAATCGGTTCTTTGCATTCCGGATTCCGGGTTTTGAATGATTGGTTTAATGAATACTGTTTTTTCGGGTCATTATTTTTGAATATGCTCTCCGTAAAAACTTTTCAGGCTTTCCGGGCGAAATTTCAATGATGTAAAGGCTTTGCAAATTATTTGATATTCATTTAATTAAGCCATTATTTTTAAATTAAAATAGCTTAATTTTGCACCCCGAAATATTGATTTACTTATGAAAAGAATTGGCGAGCACAGAAAGCTTCTTGGGGTTGAAAAATCCGCGACTTTAAAAGACTTGAAAACGGTTTACAGAAATACGATGAAAGATGCGCATCCTGATAAATTCGTGAATGACGAAGCCGGAAAACTGGAGGCCGAAGAAAAAAGCAAATCCGTCATTGAAGCCTATCATTTTTTGGTGAGCATCAATCCGGAAACGCAGGAAAAATACAAAGAAGAATATACGGAAACCATTTCCAGTTCAATTATTCAGGATTTTTATTACGAAAAATCAATTTTGAAAGTTCAGCATTTCAACGGTAAGATGTTTGAATATATCGGCGTTCCAAGAAATACCTACATCAAAATGGTGAATTCAGATTCTCCGAGCCGTTTTGCGAGAAGACATATCTACGGAAAATACATTTACCGAAAAAACGGTGAAGCGATGGCGGAGTAATTTCCGTTCGTTTTTAAAATTTAAAAAGCACAATTTCTAAGGAGATTGTGCTTTTTGATTTATGGGCGTAAATTTAAGCAAGTTGGTTTTTAAAATGAGATCCTCAAAGTCGGAGACTTTGCGGAGCGGAGGAATTCAGATTCTCCGAGCCGTTTTGCGAGAAGACATATCTACGGAAAATACATTTACCGAAAAAACGGTGAAGCGATGGGGGAGTAACTTCTGTTCGTTTTTAAAATTTAAAAAGCACAGTTTCGGGAAGAAATTGTGCTTTATTTTTAGTTAGGATATCAGTAAGTTGTTGTTTTAAAAGAGATTTTCAAATGAAAACTTTGCGGAAGAAAGTCAGAAGACTTTTCCTTCTGAAAAAAAGTATCAATTTTTTTTACAAAGCAAAAAAAACTTTCATATTAATGTTTTTTAAAACGAGAGTCAAATGCCATTGGAGTTTTAGCGGTAACTTTAATCTTTTTTGAATCAGGATGATTGGGATTGATAAGGTAATTGTATTCTTGCGGAACTATACTGCTTGGGACTTTTAAGATGACTGCGCTGTTTTCAGACACGAAGTCATCGCCGATTGTTTGCGTGGTTAGCGTTGGTGGTTTGGAATTCCAGTCGTCCGGGAGATCTTCAATTTTAACTTCCAGAATTGTAATGTCGCTTGGAATGTCGATCTCTACATAAAACCGGTCATTTGGTAAGTCTTCAGACAAATCTAAATGTACAGAGACTTCTAATGTTGCTAATGCTCTGCTTTCGGCAGTATACACGACTTTGGTATTTAAACTGTTCCACCGGTATCCTTTTGACATTGATGCACCAGTTCCCGAAAGGGTGGTTTTTAAATATTTTTCTCTTTCAACTCTGTACACTTTCATTAGGCGAAATTTCCGAATTCAATTCTGTTCAGAGCATAGTTTACCTCATCAATGCCGGTGGTGGTATCCAATAGGCTTTCTGGTGAATTGCCACCTAATGACAGGTTTGGTTTCTTCAGCCATCGTTGAAACTTTTCTTTTTCATCATTAAAAACCTCTAAACCATAATCGAGTAGTTCAGTAATCATTAGGATTAATTCGCTGTCTCTGCTGTCGAGCAAAGATTCTTCACCTTTTTTCTTATTATAGGTTGTTTGGGGGATGCCTACCATTGCTAACACTGTTTTAACCGGACGGTCTAATCGGTCACTTATCAATTCAATTGACGAGTAGGGGATGCCTTGCCGGATAATGTCAACGCGCTCCATTTTGTTAGACCATGTAAAGAGTTTTCCACCGGAATTAATTTTCCATGATTTCAAACCTGCGTTCCTGCCAGCAGCTTTTCTAATACTTTTTTTAGTATTAAATGGAATTGTTTTTAAAGTTTTATCTGTCATTTTGCAACATATCTATTGTAAATGTACAACATATTTGTTGTGTGTTTGTTTTTTTTTTGCAATTTATTTCACCCTTCTGTTTTTTTTTAATTCAGGGTAATTTTAAGACTGAAAAGAAATGTCAAATTCTGAAGCGGTTTTAAATGGGTTTCCTTTGATTGAGATATGGCAAGCCAATATTATAATGGAAAGTGTCTGATATATTGGATTACTGATGTTATTATTTTGAAAAACAAATTTTAAAAGTTCAGCATTTCAACGGTAAGATGTTTGAATATATCGGCGTTCCAAGAAATACCTAAATCAAAATGGTGAATACAGATTCTCCGAGCCGTTTTGCGAGAAGACATATCTACGGAAAATACATTTACCGAAAAAATGGGGAAGCGATGGCGGAATAATTTCCGTTTGTTTTTATAAATTAAAAAGCACAATTTCTAAGGAGATTGTGCTTTTTGATTTATGGGCGTAAATTTAAGCAAGTTGGTTTTTAAAATGAGATCCTCAAAGTCGGAGACTTTGAGGAGCGGAGGAAAGTGAATTTAACATTCTTAAGGTTTAGAAAACTTGACAAGGTTGACGGAAGTTTCAGGTTCCATTATTGCTAAATTGCTTGTTTTGTAGTTGAATTCTGAGTGTAAAGCTTCTAAAACTGCATCTTTATTGGTCGTTAAAACATCAACAATATTCATTAACATTTTTAGATGTTCAATCACTTTTTCATATTTTGAAGTTTTTCTGAGCAGGTAATAAATATTGCTCAACATGATTGAGGTTACAAAACCCTGAATTTTTCCATTTTCACATCAGGTGACGATTTGGGCGGCATCTTCTGCGAATTGTTTTCTATCAAACAGAAAATCAAGAATGACGTCGGTGTTGATTAAAACTTTATTCATTACAAATATTTTTCAGACGAGCGGTCGGTTAATTCCTTTTTGTAAAACCGTACTTTGAAACATGTTGTTTAATTCTGCAAATATTCAAATAAACTTAAAGAATAAAACCCCTACAAATCCCCTCTCTTCAAAACCCTCCCTCTCGGTTCATCCCCTTCATACAAAGCAATCTCAGAATGCAGAAACTGCGCAGCGGCGGCGGAATCTTCCACTTTCGTGGCGCTGCGGGTGAGCATTTCTGTTTCGTATTTTGCTAAAGCCGTTTCGCGAATCCCTTTTTCCCGCCAGTGAGATGAGGGTTTGCAATTTTTGAAAATTTCACGGGCTAAAGAAAGGGCATCTAACAGCGCCTGGTTTGCGCCCTGTCCTTTGAAAGGACTCATTGGATGTGCCGCATCGCCGATTAATGTTGCGTTTCCGGCTTTCTGCAATAATTCTGGCGTGAGCAATGCCCGATCATAAACAGGATAACCGGAAATCTGCGTTTCTGAAGTTGCTGCGACAATCTGTGGAATCGGAGCGTGCCACTGCGTTCTGCGCAACGCCTCTGCTTTCAATGCTTGCGGACCTTTTGCGCTCAATTCTTTCGCTTCATTTTCCGGCATGGGAAAACTCAGTTGCCACATGACGGAGTCGGAATCATATGGCATCATGTAAATTCTTTCGTTACCATTGGCGGTTTGGAAGACCGTCGCGGAATCCAGCAAAGAACTTTCAATATTTTCGAGCGCTGACAAAGGACAAATGCCCAAAATCACAATACAGTCGAGGTAGCGCAACGGAGAAATTTCTTCGCCAATCAACAGATTCCGGACAACACTGCGGATGCCGTCGGCTCCGACGAGAAGACCGGCTTTTGCGGTTTCTGTTTTTCCACCGACCTGAAAGTGGAGGTCGATTCCGCCTTCTTTATTTTCTTTAAAACCGAGGAGTTGATGGTTCCATTGTATCATTTTTTTTCCGCCAAGTTGGCCGAGTAGTGCTAAGCGCAGAGACTGTCGGGCGATGTGGATATTGGTGCGTTTCGGCGAAGTTTTTGCGTTGGCGTCTGTTTCCAGCCATTTTCGCATTCCCCATTCGCCAACGATTTTTCCTTCGGGCGTATGAACCAGATGGCGGGTGGAAACGACGCCTTTTTCCAAATTGAAAATGCCAAAACCTTCGATGGCTTTGCTCGCCTGTTGCAGCGTTAATCCGTAACCTTGAGACCGTTCATCAAAACTTTTGTCGCGCTCGTAAAGGGTAAATGGAATTCCGCGGTGCAGACACGCTACGGCAAGCGCAACCCCGCCAATTCCGCCCCCAATAATGGCAACGTGCGGATAGTTTTCAATATCCGGAACGGGAAAGTGTTCTGAGGGAATAATTCCGGAGCCGGAACAGTTTGGACAAATATAAAGGGAAGCTTCCGGGCGGACCGGCGGTATTTCTCCGGAATTATTTTTTTTAAAGTTTTCTAATTCCGACTGATACCGAAGCCGGATACTCTTTTTTATTCTGCGCTTTAATTTGCCCGATGCTTTGCATTCCGGGCACACCGTAAAACTGATTTTTTCTTTTTCCATCTTCTTTATTTCGATAACGGGAGCTGCTGAATACCCATCCTTTCGCGAATCTTTTTCGATACTTGCTCACAATTTTCAAAGATACGGAAAGCGCTTTTTGCAATGAAAATTTTGCGGTCTGTAATTTAAAAATTAATTTTTATTGTACAGGGAAATCTGCGGCCCGGCCTGAGTGGAGCTTTTTTTTATCGGTGACTTCGGCTCCGCTCAGTCACCAATAAAAAAAGCGGGAGTACTTCGACAGGCTCAATATAAATTCCGGACGGAAAAAGGCGGCCAAATAAAAAACCCCACCGAGACGGCAGGGTTTACTGATATAAAGAAAAGATTTTACGGTTTGGAAATTAATTTCCCACTCTGTTTGGCTCCGTTTTTACCGGTTAACTGGTAAAAATAAACGCCTACAGGAAGATTCATTGGTAATGAACTTGTTTTTTGTGACAGAACAGTTTGCATTACTTTAGCGCCCGCTGTATTGAAAATGGTCAGTGTGGATCCTCCGTCTAAGTCCTCCATTTTTATGTTTAAAACATTGGAGAAAGGATTGGGGAAAAGCTGAGCTTCCTTGGCTGTAACAGTAGTGGAAATGGTTCCTAGAAGTTCACAACCGGAAGTCATCTGTGCATTGATTCCAAAAGTAGAAATTCCGCCACTCGTACTCAATACACGGCCTTCAATCTCAACACCTTTATTAATGATAACAGCACCATTGTTTCCAATAACTGAACCTTTAAATTTCGAGTAATCATTGATGTTCACTGCGCCGTCCACTTTCCAGAAAACGTTTTTCGCCTGCGCCTGGTTGATGAGTTCTACGGAAGCATAAGTACTTGTAGACAAAGCGCCGTTAATTTTGATGACAAAAACTGCATTGGGGTTATTCTGCGCATTAAGGGTCACTTTTCCGTTAAGTACAGTGGCTGCATTCATTTCGTAAGTATGCGGAGTCAGTACCAGATCCTGTCCGAACGCTGCAGGATAAAGCAGTTGAATATCTGTAGGAAGCGTGTTGAGGAAAGTATATGCATTATTAAGATCTAATGAAGCTTTAGCGGTAGAAGTATCCGGCATAAGATGGATCGTGCCGTTTACTTTCGTAGCTTCAAAACCTGTGGTAAGTCCTACATTGGTTCCAACATCACCTGTTATATAAGTGATTCCTGTATTGGTTAATGAACCGTTTCCGGTGAATACTGTGTAACAGACAACAGTGCCTAACGGCGGTTGAGCCGGGCCTGTAAGTACCTTTGATCCGCAGCCAACCGGCTTTCTTACGGTAACTCCCGATACGGTAACAGCGCCTGTTGTCGAAAGTGCACGGCCTTCGAGTGAAGCACCGGAATTAAGAATAATGGCTGCGTTATTTGCTACGATGGTACCTTTCATTGCAGTGTTCGTGGCAAGGTCAACAAGGCCTTCAACTTTCCAAAATACATTGCAGGCTAGCGCTCCGTTGGTCAGTAAAACCTGCGCACCTGCTGCTGAGGATAAAGCTCCCTGAATTTTAAAGATAAAAACTGAATTGGCATTTCCGCCACCATCAAGTGTTAAAGTGTTGCTTAAACTTGCACTTTCTCCGATTGAGTAAGTTCCGGCAGTAAGTATCTGTCCGTTTCCTAAAAGGGGAGAAGGGAAATAGTCGGGAATCGCTGCGTTTAACTGGTTGTAAGCAGTGTTAAGATCAGTAGCGGCGATCATAGTCGTTCCGTCTGAATCATGCATTACCCCATCTACGTTTCCAAAATTGGTGCTTGACCCGTTATTGGTGCCTACATCTCCAGTAAGGTGAGAAAGGCCGGTATTAGATACTGCGCCATTCGTCGAGAAAAGTGCAAAGTTAGCGGCACTCCCCAAAACCGGAGCCTGAGCTTGTGCCAGTGAATTAAAGCTCATGAATGCAGCCGAAGCTGCCAAAAGTATGAATTTTTTCATTTATTAAGAATTAAACTGAGTATAAGCACTACAGTTCATCAAAGATACACTCTTTATTGAATAAACAATATTATTTTGATAAAAATAATGGTATTTTGATGTTTTTATTTTAATAATACCAATTGTATTACTGTATTTTGTATTTTTTTTTCGATATTTATTTATGATTTTAATAATTATTTTTCGATTAACTGTTGAGGTGTAGAAGATTTTTTCACATTCCGGCTATTGTTCTGTAATTCCGACACCGATTGAGAACAGATCGATGAATAAAAATCCTGGACGCTTCCTTGCAGGAAAGGGATGGCTAAAATATTTTAAAGGAAAAACCTCATTTAAATCTTTTTTAAATGAGGTTCGTGTTGATTGCAGGTTTGAAATCTCTTTTAAATTAGCTGCTGTAGTATTTTCCAATTCCGGCAGAATCGAAGGTAAACGCTTTTTCGTTTTCTGACTTGTCTAATTTATTATTAATGGTCAAAGCCCATAAAATAAGCTCTTTGCAGAAGTTTTGATCTTCCGGACTTAACTGGTCTGCGTACTCGCCGATTATTTCTGAAAGAGGTTTTACGCTGTTGAGTTTCGCATAGAATTCCTGATCGGTATCGTCGAAATTTAATTCTAAAGAATTTTTATTAAACCATTTAATGACATCGGTATATGGCGCTTTGATGCCTTCTTTTTCCAGTTTCGGGATTCGGGGGAAAATCATTTCAAACTGTGTCATCACGGCTTTGTCAATGAGGATTTTCGCGACATGGTCAGCGCCTTCCTGTTCGCCTTCATAAACCAGTTCAATTTTTCCGGTGACCGACGGAATGACCGACAGGAAATCCAGCAACCGCACCGTCGTTTTTTCAGCATCTGATTCTATTAAGCGCAGTTTTGCGGCGGCCATTAAGTTTTCCATGGCACTGATGGTCAACCTCGCACTCACTCCACTTTTCGCATCTACATATTCGCTGTCCCGCGCTGCAAAAGCCACTTCTTCCAAAAGGTCTTTGGCTAAACCTGGAACTTGAATTTGTGCTTTATCCTCTTTAGAAATTAAAGCTTCCTGTTCGGTAATCTGTCTTGCAAGCGCAATGGTTTTCGGGTAATGGGTAAAAATCTGAGAACCGATTCTGTCTTTTAAAGGCGTTACAATACTTCCTCTGTTCGTATAATCTTCCGGATTTGCTGTAAAGACAAACTGAATATCCAGCGGCATTCTCAACTGAAAACCCCGAATCTGAATATCGCCTTCCTGTAAAATATTAAACAAAGCAACCTGGATTCTTGCCTGTAAATCCGGCAGTTCATTCAAAACAAATATACAGCGGTTGGCGCGGGGAATCATGCCGTAATGCAAAACGCGTTCGTCGGAGTAGGGGAGTTTTAAAGTCGCCGCTTTGATGGGATCGATGTCGCCAATTAAATCTGCCACATTCACATCCGGTGTTGCCAGTTTTTCAAAAAAACGGTCGGAGCGGTGCACCCAGGAAATCATGGTTTCGTCGCCATGTTCTTCAATCAGGTCCCGCGCGTATTTCGAAATCGGTTGAAAAGGACTGTCATTGATTTCAGAACCTTTTACAACCGGCATGTATTCATCGAGCAAATTCACCATGCTTCTCGCAATCTTGGTTTTTGCCTGTCCGCGAAGTCCTAAAAGGTTGATGTGATGTCCGGCTAAAATTGCTTTTTTCAGTTGTGGAACTACAGTATCTTCGTAACCCCAAAGACCTTCGAATACCGGTTCTTTCGCTTTAATCCTGGCAATTAAATTCGCCTGAATTTCCTGATTAATGGTTTTGTGGGTATAGCCGGAATCTTTTAATTCTTTAAAGGTGATCTCTTTTTTCATTCTCTATATATTCTAATTGTTTGCTGGAATTTTATTGTTTAACCACAAAAGTCACAAAAGAAATGCGTGTGAATTTTAGTGAATTAAAAGGGCAAAAAAATGGATGTTCCAATGAGTATGCTTTTTTGTGCTTTTACTCCGCTAAAAACTTTTGTGGCTTAATGATTTATTTGTTAATCAACTATATTCTCTTAATCCTGTTCCGCTCATAATCTTCAAAAATCATTTCTCCTAAACCGGATAGTCCTGTTAAGAAAGCTTTTCCCTGGTTTTGAGCCGTAAAAGCGTCCACGAATTTCCGCAGATAAGGATCCTGAGCAATCATAAAAGTGGTGATCGGGATTTTGAGTTTTCTGGCTTGTGCGGCTTTATTCAGGCATTGATCAACAATCATCTGATCGAGACCGTTGCTGTTCATGTAGAATTCACCGTTTGGTAATTTGATGCAACTTGGTTTACCGTCGGTGATCATGAAAATCTGTTTGTTGGTATTTCTTTTTCTCCGCAGGATATCCATTGCCAATTCCAGGCCGGCCACGGTATTGGTGTGATAAGGCCCGACCTGCAGATAGGGGAGGTCTTTGATTTTAATGGGCCACGCTTCATTTCCGAAAACGATAATATCAATGGAATCTTTCGGATATTTTCTTTTGATTAATTCCACCAAAGCCATAGCGACTTTCTTTGCAGGCGTAATCCGGTCTTCGCCGTACAGAATCATAGAATGGCTGATATCGATCATCAACACGGTACTCATTTGGGCTTTGTGTTTTGTTTCTTCAACGATGAGGTCATCTTCGGTTAAACGCAAATCTGAAATTCCATTATTGATCTGGGAATTTTTTAAACTTTCGGTCATATTGAGGGCTGACAGATCATCGCCGTATTGAAAGGAACGGTGTTCGCCTTCGCGTTCATCACCTACGCCCGCTTTTTTGGTGCTGTGATTTCCGATACCGCTTTTTTTGAGTTTGCCAAAAATCTGATCCAAAGCAAATTGTCTTAAAGCTGCTTCCAGTTTGGCGGTCAGTATATTTTTACCTTTTCCGGTTCCGGTGTTGCCGTCTTTGTCCTCTTTTTCTTCCCTGATATAACCGCGCTTTTTCAGATCTTCTTCAAAATCTGCGAGCGTATATTCATCGGTAAAAATATCGTATTCTTTATCAAGCATGTCGAGCCATTCAAAAGCTTCTTCGATATCGCCCGAGGTGTGGGTCAGCAAATCTTTAAAAACATCAAAAACCCGGTCAAAATGGGAAATTTCTTTCGGAGTATGTTTGGTGAAGATCAATCCTCTGCCGAAATTTAATTCTTTGTCTGTCATTTTCTTTTCACATTAAGTGCACACAAGATATAGAAATATCGTTCCAATAGACCATCTGAAAAATAGAAAATAGTAATCATGGTGATATAGACTTCGGGTGGTTGATGAAAGCTACTTTCTGTTTTTGATTAAAGGATGTTTAATAAAAGCCTCCCCGGAGGGAGGCTGGTTCCGTTTTGGGTTTATTTGAATTTCTTTCTGAAACGGATCAGGAGAAATTTGACGGCGAGGGTGAAGAGGTAACTCGAGATTCCTCCGAGGCCTGCCAAAACGACGGTTTTGAGGACTTCCCCGCTTTCAATCTGCATCAGGACAATGAGTGCCATGCCACTGAAAGCACTGATGCGCTGTGAACTGTCGAAGTACATCATGGCTGTCCTTCGCTGTTTACGGCCGTCTGGCTGATGGCACTTGCAATCGCGCCCGCAATGGCCAGATAACCTGCTGCCGTGATGAGCACCGCCGGCAGAGCGACCGGTGCCGTAAGCACCGCTCCGCTTACCGCGGTGAGCAGGAGGCCTGCATTTCTGATTTTGCGGAAAAATCTGGGTGTTGGCTCCTGCACTCTCTGAATGATGTTTTTCATTTTTCAGCGTTTTTGATGGTTAGCGTGATTTTGTGTCCGTTATCCATCAGCGGATAAAGGCGGTCTTTCATTCTTTGCAAAGCAGCCCTGGAGGCGCTGCCTTTTCCTTCACCGGTATGCTCTGTGACCGGTGCGATGCATCCCCTGAGTTCTTTGCCGGCATCATTGGCGGCATGGAAGAGGATGTATTTCCTGTCTTTCACCTCCATGACTTCAAAATGGGATTTGAATTTTGGGCTACAGCGTTTGCGCAGTCTGTAGTTTCCCTGCGGAATACATGAAACCCGCGGCTGGTTGTTCTTCCAGGGGAGTTCAACCGTTTTGCAGAGTTCCGTCCCGTTGAAGAGCAGGATCCCGTTGGTTCCTTTGGGATAGCATGTTCTGATCAACTGAAGTTCCATGGTTATGGGGTACCGGAAACGTTGACAATCTGCAGGGCATTATACGCCCCGTTTTTCAGCTCGTAAAAAGTACCGTTGACTTCCTGATAGAAATTGATTCCGAACACCAGAAAGAGCGGGTTGACCGAATTTTCCGGCAGGTTGTTGTTCAGCTGAACCGCCGTGGTCAGTACCGTATCAATGGGTAGCACGGGTGTTGCATTCTTTTCGGAAGCAAATGTTCCGTTTTCGAAATTGATGTCCATTGCGGCAGCCACGAGTTTGTAATGGGTGCTCCCTGCGGGTGCTCCGAGGCTTTCCGTGGGGATGAACGGTTCAATTTCAACCACCGCATCGCCGGTAACCCGTCTAAAGTAGCGGTAAACGGAGCGGAGATGGAGTGTTCCAATTTGCCGTGGATATTGAATTCGAATCCCAGCAGCAATTCCGCCTCTCCATCGATGACATTCCGCAAACCGCGCGGATTGACCGCATCCAGCTGGATGACTTTGATCATCTCTTTGGTCAATCTACTGACCATTCTCCGGTCTGCCGAAGTTCTGAGCAGACTCTGAATAGAGGCCCGCAGTACTTTACCTGCTTTACCTGCTCTTCCGAATTCTGCCATATTTTCCCGGGTTCTCTGGAATCTGGGATCGTTCTGCATCCGTTCTGCGGTGATTCCGCCTTTTTCTCTGGCCATGTAGCCGTCTTTGGTACGGTAGAAGGTGATGTCCCCCATGGTACCTTTCAATTTAATAATACCTTTTTGTCTTGCCATTTTGTTTGTTTTTAAAAATTAATAATCAGATGTTGAGGTACATCCGTTAAAACCTGTTGTGATCACGGGGCAAAATTTGGTATAAAATTCATGCAAAGCAAGTGTTCATGCCGGTTGCGCCGTTTTTAGCCGATAACGCCGTTTATTTCCGGAATGGGGTGGATTATGCCGGATTTGCCGAAAAGTGCTGTTTGTTCCGGTTTCTACGTGGGCGTTGTCATGAACTACTCATGAACTATCCATGAAGTATCCATGAAGCATCTATGGGGCAGCTCCGAAAAATGGGAGGAGAGGGTGGGGAATGGTGGGGTTGTGGGCTTGTGAACTAGTGAACTAGTGAACGTGTGAACTGGTGGTTGCGCCACTGAGCTTTGCGTTGATTTTGGTTTTTTGGCAAAAAGGATGTACTTTTTGCCACTTGAACAGTGGTGATTTCTTTTTTTATTTACGTTCTTTTGTCTTGAAACAAAAGAACCAAAAGTTCAAGACTGGATCTTTTTGCTAAAAAATGAAGGTTTCTTCTTAGAAAATCCCCAAACTCGGGCGGAAACAAGATTTGTTATCGATTAAAAGTTATTGCCGCCCTCGAACAGTGGGGATTTTTAGGTAGTGATAGTTGATAGACCTGGATGGGAAGAAATCTTCATTTTTTTTAACGCAAAAATCTCCTAAGTCGTTTTTAAATCGAAGTTTTGTTGAAAAATCAAATTCACTCCCTTTAGGGTTGGGGCAAATGAATTTGATTTTTCTTTATTCTTTACTTTTTGTCTTGACACAAAAAGTAACAAAAAAGTCAAGACTGGATCTTTTTGCCTCATTCTTTTTTTTTGTTTTTAATGGAATCGGCGAACCTCCTTCGTCGGTTTGCTAAAAAATGAAGATTTCTTCTTAGAAAATCCCCAAAATTTATCTCGTCCCTAAGACGAGACTTGCACGGGAACCAAGTATCGTTGAGAAACGAGATTATTGCCGTGCTTCGAACAGTGGGGATTTTTAGGCGGTATGTTCGTTTAAAGATTTGGATTGGAAGAAATCTTCGTTTTTGCCTCCAGTTTTTATATTTTTATTTGAATCGGCGAATCTCTTCGAGATTTCTTAACGCAAAAATCTCCTAAGTCGTTTTTAAATCCAAGTTTAGTTGAAAAATCAAATTCACTCCCTTTTTTATGCTGAGCGAAGCCGAAGTAAGGGTTGGGGTAAATGAGTTTGATTTTTCTTAACGCAAAAATTTCCTAAGTCGACCTTCCAAGTAAAAACAGTTTTTCATTGAAAGACGGCGTCATTGCGGGGAGGAACGACGGAGAAATCTGTTAATACTTTTCTTTTTAACGCAAGGGCGCAAAAAATATTTGACATGCATGCTGTTTTTCGGGTGTTTTTTAAGGCGCAAGGGCGTTTCACTTAACAAAGGCGCGGGGTCCTGGATGAGGGATGTTGGGTGTTTGAGTGTTTGGCGTTTTGATTTCTATTTTACATCCCGACTTTGTTGAAAAATCAAATTCACTCCCTTTTTTATGCTGAGCGAAGCCGAAGTAAGAGTTGGGGCAAATGAGTTTGATTTTTCTTAAAATCTCCCAAGTCGGGGGTTTAATGCCAGCTGGTCATACGTGTTGTCGTGGCGCAGCAGTGATGTAGTCTTACCAATTAACAGTGGTGATTTATTCTTTACTTTTTGTCTTGACACAAAAAGTAACAAAAAAGTCAAGACTGGATCTTTTTGCCTCATTCTTTTTTTTGTTTTTAATGGAATCGGCGAACCTCCTTCGTCGGTTTGCTAAAAAATGAAGATTTCTTCTTAGAAATTGACTCCCTTTGGTCGTGGAACACTTTGTTAGGTTTCCCCAAACTTGTCCCGTCTTGAGGACGAAACATCGGACAAAGGGGATTCTTAAGCGTTATGTTCGTTTAAAGATTTGGATGGGAAGAAATCTTCATTTTTGCCTCCAGTTTTTATATTTTTATTTGAATCGGCGAATCTCTTCGAGATTTCTTAACGCAAAAATTTCCTAAGTAGTGGGTGGGTGCGAGGTGAGCGTATTAGTGAACTTGCGAAGGTTGCGCGACTGTGCTCTTTGCATTTGATGTTGGTTTTTTTTAAAAAGATGCTGATTATAAAGTTCCGAAGCCGGAGTCTTCGGAGAGCTGATTGTGTGCGATGGTAAGAGGTGCTACGCTCGGAATGAGTGTGAGCGCATTGTTTGGGGTTGATTCGTCGTGCTTTCTGCAAATGGCGGTTTGTGCGCATTGGTGGGGTGGGAGCGGGTTCAGTTGGTGATGAGTCCCTGGATGGATTCGTAGGGGATACCCATGTAGGTACAGAACTCCCGTATGGTGAGGACCTGATGTTTTTCTTTGTTCAGTGCCGTTTTGATTTTAATGATCAGATGGCGGCTGTAGCGTTCGCTTTTTCCCGTGATGATCTGGATGTCTTTTGGGTAAATGCAGATGCGGGCTGTTCTGGGTTTCATCGTTTCAGTTTTCCTGGCTGAACAAAGTTTGGAAAACAAAATGAAACTGTTTCGGTAGGAGTACGGTAGTACCGTTATTTTTATTTTAAAATGATGTCACGTAAAAGCTTTGAAGGTACTATCTGAAAATACAAATATTTCTTTAAGTTTTTTTATATAATTTTGCAAATGCAGAGAGGAAGCAAACTGTGATATTTCACTGGATGTTTACCTTGTATAGCCTCAGGTTAATGAGGCTATTTTTTTGCCTCTACGAGGCAAGCAGAGAGGGAAGCACCTGCTCCTTTTCTTGGATATTTTGTCTTTTGGGATCATAAGGCTGATTGTTTTTGTATAGCGAATAAATGATCACAAGTAATTTTTTCTGCACTGCGACATAACTTTTCATCTTTATTCCGTGATTTGAAAATGTACGGGTATATAAATTTAGAAAGGGAGCTTCCTTGCACCTTACAACCGTAAATGCAGGCATAAACAAAATTCGCCTGATACGAGAATTTCCTTTTTTGGATATTTTGGTTTTTCCAACCCTTTTTCCTGACTGGTTTTCTACCACATCATAACCTGCAAAAGATACAAGCTGCCTGGAACTTTCAAATAAAGAAAATCCGTTGGTTTCCGCCAACACGGTAGCCAGGGAAAGAATTCCCACTCCTTTTATCTTACATATATTCTCTGTTTTCTGCATTACTTCAGGATTGGATTCCAAATGATTTTTGATTTGTTCTTCCAGTTCTTTCAGCTGCTTTGTGAAAAGTTTGATGACCTGCTCAAGCTGTTTCACAATAGCTTTGTTGATATACATGGAATTTTTTAATGAATGAAGTTGGTTCCTATAAACCGTGATCTGCTCCTGGATATTCTGATATTGACGGGTAAACTGTCTCAGTTCATAAAAATATTTGCCCATTGGTTCCCACAGCTTAAGGTTTTGCTCTGCTCCCATTTGTGCCAAACCTTTTGCATCAATGGAATCATTTTTCGACTTAAGCCCAAGTGCCTGCAGATACTTCTTCGCCTTATTTGGAAGAATTACCGAGACTTTGCAGGCTTTTTCAAAAAGGAAAAGTGCGCATGACTCATAATAGACCCCTGTCGCTTCCATGCAAATCACTAAGGCAATATCTTTCTGCCTATGGTTTTTGTCAATCCAGTCTGCCAATAAATTAAACCCTGTGGGATTGTTGGAAACTGTAACAGTAGATTGAACTTTCACTTTTTGACCCATGTCGATACTGCTGAAACAGCAGTCGATTTTTTTGCTTGAAATATCAAGCCCGACGGAATATTTTAGCATAATAATTTGTTTTGTAAATAAACGATAACCAGTTTTTGCCTTTACTCATATTTTATACAACATCAATCTTAAATATAGAAAGTGTTTAAGTACTAATTGAAGCTCTAGTGGTTAAAGCAAGGATGTTTTTCCTTCGGAGCGATATCGTAAAACGTATCTGTCAGGAGAACAAGTTTCATCCTTGCCTGTTTATTTAATATTTATACAAAGATATGAGGCAGGAGACTTCGGAGAGCGGATTTTGCGTTTTTTAGAATATTTGATTTTTACAGAATACCACCTGAAAAGTTTGATGTGCGAAGGCCACACGAAAGGATTCGTGCGGCAGCGGTGGGAATTTTGGAAATATAATAATTATGAAGAATGAAATTATTGTGGCTCAAAGTCGGAGACTTTGCCTTTACTTTGAATTCTAATAAAAATCTTAAATTTATTCAAAGGAAAGCAGAGGTGAACTTTAGACTTTGCTGGTTAAGAACCATGCTGCGCATTAGTCCTCTGCCTTCTCCTTGAATCCCGTTGAACAGCTTCAAATAGAATGATAGACATTGTGGTCTAATAAAGGCTCTAAAGAAGTTCAACATTTTGTTTATCCTAAATCCAAAGTTATGAAAAATTATTGCTTCCACATTGGGATTGATGTTTCAAAATTGAAATTGGATGTAAATCTATTGAACAGTCAAACCCTTGAATCCGAACATTTTGTATTGGATAACGATGCAAAGTCCATCAAACTTTTCATCAAAGCTCTTATTAAACGAAAAATTGACATTCGCGAAGTCTTATTCTGTTGTGAAAACACAGGTATTTATACCAATCATTTAATTAATGTTTCAACAGATTTGAAATTTGATCTATGGGTCGTTCCCGCCATTGAAATTAAACGATCCAAAGGAATTTCTAGAGGAAAAACGGATAAAACGGACGCCAAAGATATTGCGTTTTATAGCTTTAGGAATCTAGATAAGTTGAAAATTTTCAATGTATCTGATATTAATATTCAAAAATTAAAAATTCTTTTCACCGAAAGAGAAAAAGTTTTAAAAGCATTATTACTTCTAGAAACGACCAAAGAAAATGAAAATTTTGTTGATAAAAAGGTGTTTGCAGAAGTAGTAGGGATCAATAAATCTCTGATCAACGTGATAAAAAAAACGCTTCAAAAAATAGAAATTAAAATTAAAGAAATCATTAAAGCTGATGAACAATTGGATCAGCAAAATCGGCTCATTCAATCAATCCCTGGATTAGGAGAGAAAACCAGTACCTATTTAATTATTGCAACAAAAGGATTTACGATGTTTGCTAATTGGCGAAAATTTGCTTGCTATTCTGGTATAGCTCCTTTTGAATATAGTTCTGGAACAAGCATAAAAGGCAGAACCAAAGTAAATCATATGGCAGATAAAAAAATGAAATCTTTGCTCCAAATGTGTGCAATGACCGCAATTAAATACGACCCTCAATTAAAAGAATATTACCAGAAGAAAAAGCTTGAAGGAAAAAACTCCATGCTGGTTTTAAATAACATAAGATGCAAACTAATCAGCAGAGTTTTTGCAGTAATAAGTCGAGAAACTCCTTACATCAACACTTACAAATTTGCATCTTAATTTTAACGATTTTTATTTGGATTTTATCATAGAATGCGCAGCAGGGCAATACAGGATATGAACGAAGAAGATAGAGCGATGGTGACAAGATTTCTAGACCTCACAATACGGGATTATAAAGCGAAAAAAGCGTATTCGTAAAAACAAAGAAAGTGTCTCAATACCTCAAATAGCGCTCTGAGATTTTGATATTCGCAACCCAAGCTCGGACAGGAGTCCGTGAGAAAACTTCAAAAAAAGCCGTTTCATTGAGTTATGAGACGGCTTCGTTGTTTTTACGTAATTTATTTTAGTGGTAATAACTCAAAATAAATATTTCCATTTTGAGGATAATTATTAATGTAATTGTTTGCTTTGCATATGCTTCTATGAACATAATCACTATAGGGTTCATTTGGTAATCGTTCACAATACCAATTATCATAATTGTGATTCATTTGTTCATTTTGTAAAATCCAAACATCGCCTCCAAGTATTGGAGTGGTGACATCTTCTAATTCTTTGAGAACATTTAATGCTTCATCTTTGGTGAAAGCCCAATTGTTAACTCCAAAACTTTTTAAAAAAATTCCTCTACTTAATATGTTATCTATTTTATTCATATAAATTATAATCTATTGTGTAATCTTAAAAAAACGATGATTGATTAAACCATTCGGCTCTTTCATAAATTCAAAATATCCACTTCTTCCGTTATATTGACCGGGAATTCTTAAAAGTTGTCTACTAACTCCATCTCCTCCAACAACTTTTGAAACAGCGCCACTAGATTCAAAAGCCTTTACAGCTTCGGGGAATGCATGATTATCTCCTAGTTTCATCTGCCCAAATACCTTATCTGTATATTTCGTTCCTGCAAAAAAGGACTTACTTCCATTCTTAGCCATTGAGCTACTTAACACTCCAAAGCCTTTTCCTAAAACTTTAAAAACAGCTCCTCCAACCAAGGCTCCCTCTGCGGTACTAACAGCTTCATGTATAAATCGATCATCCGCAGAATTATATTCTTTGTGCTCAACATTATAATCATCATCTCCACCAAACCAACTATTAATTTCATTAAAAACCACACTTTTCAAGTTAGTAGTGTTTTTATGATATTTCTTGCCATCAATAGTAACTAATTGAGAGAGTGATTTTTTTTCTGACATTCCAGATGGCTTTGAACCTGCCTTCTATCATTTGTCTTTCCAGGAGGATCTCCACCTTGATCATAATAGGCAACTGCTTGGTCAAAAGAAACCTCCTTGTCTCCATCCATATATTTTCCTGTATCCCAATTATATGCAGGAGCCATTCCATCTGGATCAATAAACATTATTGGATTATTAAAAGCATAGTTGTATGGACTATGTCGTCTCATAGCTTCCGCCAGCGGGTCGACAACTCCCCATCTACCAATATCCGGCATATACATTCTCGCGCCATAATCATACATTCCGGTCTCCTGCAACTCCTTTCCGTTATACTTGTAGTTATACTTAGAATTACCAACCAAATTATTATAATCAGTATGTTCTAAACCAAAAGGATAATAATTGCTTTCAGTATCAATAGTAAGAGCTCCTGCGCTGTTTTTATAGTAACTTAACCTCACATTTCCGAGATGATCGGTGTAGTTGTAAATGTAGGCATTTTTTATAAAATCATAATAACCTTCTACAGTGGGTATAAATTGTAAGAGATTATTTTCATATTGGAAGCCGTCTAAATAGGCGGTTACTGCCGTACCATAGGTTTTCTTTAGTTTCACACCGTCGGCTCGGTAAATATAATTTGTATTGCCCTGGCTGCTGCTAATGGTTACAGGTAAATTCAAATAATTATAATTAATCGCACTTATTCCTTTATCTGCCATAGAAGTCATGTTACCATTAGGGTCATAAGTAATGCGTTTTGGGGTGGCTGTATATGGGTACCCGTCAGAGTTTTGTTGAATATCTGAAATCGTTTGTAATTGGTTTCCTGTGGAGGAATAGGTTAAATTATCTATTAAAGTTGCAAAAGGATTTCCAGCCAATACTGAGCTCGAACGTTTTAATTCTGTAATATTTCCATCCTGAATTTTAACAGTTTTTACTTGTTTTTTGTCATAGAATGCGGCAGCGGAGGTGATTTTAGAATTGATATAAATTTGTAATTATTATGGGTACGAGCGAGACGCTCTCACCAGCGTGGGGGATTGATGGAATGGCCTCCAATAACTCTCCCTTTTCTATCGTACAAACTGTAGTTTTGTGTCCAGTTATCATCTTCTATGTTTTTAACAAAAGAAGCGGTTGGCAGGGATTGGGTAACTCCTGTAGGTTTTTTTTATTATTGCTCAAAGTCGGAGACTTTGCCAGCAGGGTATACCACCTGAAAAGTTTGATGTGCGATTCTTAAAAAATTCATCATAAAAAGTAGTGTAGTAGAAAATGTTTGTTTTCTGGTTCTTGTAAAGTGTTTTTTTGACACTTTGTACTTTTCAATAAGCGCTGGATTATAGATCTCACTCTTTAAAATATCAAAAATGAATAGAGGTGTTTTTTTTATAAAACTAAATAACTATCTGATTATCAGATAAATATACAAAAATATTATCTAAAAAAACAAATATAAACGCCTGATATTCAATTGTTTAATACACTAACTTAATGACATTGTTCGTGCGGCAGCGGGGGTTTATTTTTAAATTATCACGGCTTACAGACCTGTTATATCTGTAACAATAGCCTTAGAATCTTTCGGGAAGAGATATTGATTATTTATTTTCAAAGTTTTAACCACGCTCAAAAGACTGTCCTTTTTAAAAGGAATTTGTTTTAAACCTTTATCAGTTTTAAAGGTAAAATCGTAAATATTTCCGTTAAACTCTCTGATAAAACTGAAACCCCCATTTGTGTGCTCTGGAAAAGTTTCTAAAATATAACAGTATTCGTTATTCTCTAAATAATATTTATAAATGTAATACGGCAATCCTTCTTTTTGTTGTTGTTCAATCGAAACCCCCAAATCTTCTATCATATAATCTCTTAAACTTATTGCTTTTACAGGATTTGAAAGCAATATAACCTGAGACTTATCATCAGATTTATCCATTAATCCACCAAATAAATAACGTTCATCTTCAATAATTTTCCACGTTTTCGGTATTGACAACTCAACAGAATCTTTAGCAAATTTCACATATACTTTGGTTGAAATATTATCTTTTTTAGGTGTATTTTCCTTTTTACAGCCAATAACAAATAGTAAAACACAAAATGTTAGTATTATCTTTTTCATTATTTATTGTCTTTTTTAATATTTAATGTAGCATTGCCACCAATTTTAATATATCTATTTCCTACATTAATTTTTTGCTCCACTTGACCACCAAATGTATAAGTTGTGGATTTATTATCTTTTTTAACAGAACCAACAGCTCCATTATTTCCAGCCCCATATACTACTTTTGTTGTGTTACTTGGACTGGAGCCTGTACCGCTCGTTGAACTTCTTTTAACAGGAGCAGAAGTCGTATTGCTCACCGTAACTGTTCCTGCTTCCGTTGGAATTGTTTTTGAAAAGGTTGTTTTAATAGAGCTCTCGTTTTTTACTTCAAATTTAACAGGAAGTTTTGCTTGGGTTGTAACTGTCCGGTTTCCATTTCCATCTGTTACGGTTGTTGCTTTGAAAAAATTACCGTCCAATCCAACAGAAGCTGTGGTAGTATTTTCAAGGGACGTCGTATTAGCAACTTTTTTAAAGAGTTCTTTCCCTGCTGAGAAAGCAACTTCTATTTTTGCTCCGGCTCTGTTAATCAACTCTCCACCTGCATCAAACCATTTGTATGCCTCTTGTTGAAATTGCACATATGAAGGACCGCTACAACAATTATCACCATCGCCAATAATTGGGTCTTCCGCAATCATTCCTGTGGGATCGATGTAACGAACAGGATTGTTCAACGCGTAAGCATACGGGGAGAAGGAAGGCGTAGCTTCCGCCAGCGGATCAACAACACCCCATCTACCAATATCCGGCATGTACATTCTTGCACCATAATCATACATCCCCGTCTCCTGCAACTCCTTTCCGTTGTACTTGTAGTTGTAACGTTATTTAGGTGGAGGTGGCGGGTTAGGAATTTTTGAATCTAGCAAATCTCGTGAAAACTTATGATAAGGAATTTCTTTAAGTCTTTTATCTTCCTTTAGTAAAATCAAGTCCTCAATAATTTCCTCTTGCCTCTTTGATAATTCGTGTGAATAAAATCTAAATTTGAGATTCTTCCCATTTAAATAATAATTTATCTGTCGTGGTTGGGCATCAGGAGTACTTTTAAATTGAATTGAATCATAAAAAGAGTTTAATATTCTTTTTTTGTAAGAAGCAAAATCAATCTTTTGAGTTGATTTAAAATATTTATATTTTACTCCATTGTCAACTGATATTAACTCTTCCTTACATACATACAAAGAGTCTTTGTCATTTATGAGGATTCCAATCCTTGGTTCATTAGGGTTCATACTAAATCCCAATGATATTTCAATATACTCTTGCTTTTCTTTATGACATGAAAGCAATAGTATACAAATCATTATAATACTAATTAATTTCATACAACTATTGATCTTATGTTTGAGGCTTCCATTTTTATCTACTTTTATCATAAACCCGTTAAACTTCCACATTTCAGTTTTTATCTGAGAATTACCTAATTTTAATTTTAGAGATTCGTTTGCTTGTTTAAGAATTTGAAACCCCTCCTTAGTGTATGTATTTACCTTATTGTTTGTAGGGTCTTTTAAATACTCATTCTGGATATAATAATGTTGCCCATGTTGAGATTCCCAAGTGTCATATTTTCTGTATTCTTTTGGAATGCTACTTGAATTAAGATAACCATCATCTTGAAGATCATTAGCTTCCAAATCAGCGTGAACAAAAGATTCGTGAACTATCTGTCTTAAGGTATTAAAAAACTGACTGCCAGAATCGCCATATGCTTTATTTGAAATCAAAATCGATACATTCTTCTCATCTCCCTTAATTTTGCCGGTTGTAGACCCTCCTACGGATGAGTCTGTTTTGACTCCATATGATAGATCTATCCCTTTATTATGATGCTCTCCATTAGCCTTGGCTTCAAAAATAGTCTTTCCTCCATATTCAACTTTTTGCCCTTTCTCCATATATTTAGATAAAAAAGCTTGTCCTTCTTTTGTTTTAGCAAAAAACACAAAAGCTTTATATTGTTCTTCATTACCTTTCTTCATTATATTACTCAAATCTAATTGCATCCCATCGGGATCAATATAAAGAATAGGATTATTTGCGGTATAATTAAATGGCGATATATTAAAATATTTCTCCGCCAGCGGATCAATCACCCCCCATCTTCCAATATCCGGCATATAGAATCTCGCTCCGTAGTCATACATTCCGGTTTCTTGGAGCTCCTTGCCGTTGTACTTGTAATTTTTATATGAACTTTGCCCGAAGAAAGACTCCTCATCGCTATTCAAGAAATTCATCCCAAACGGATAATAGGTATTGGTGTCTAAGGTTTCAAGAACGCCTGCGCTGTTTTTTGCAAAACTTACCCTTGTGTTTCCCAAATGGTCTTTGTACTGGTAAATATACTTATTTTCTGTGAAATCATAAAACCCTTCTGCCGTAGGAAAAAACTGTAATATAGCATTATCTGTTCCGCCACGCGGTGGGACAATAATTGGTATGTTTTCAAGCGAGAATGCTTCTCTTTCCAGTGCCACATCTGTTTCTAACTCTCTCCTTAGTTCGTATGCAGGTTCGCCATCATCAGAAGGTATTATGGTTTCCAAATACTGGAAGCCGTCTAAATAATTGGTGATGTTTACCGTGGTGATAACATCACGTATTCCGATAATGTTGGTGATGTTTTCTTTTTTTATTTTCACGCCATCTGCACGATATCCTGTTTTAATAGCAATAGTAGAGTTATTCATGTAATCCGAGATATCAACTTGCTTGGGAAGATTCAGATAATTATAGGCAATGGAAGAAATTCCTTTGTCGGGCATATCGGTCATGTTTCCGTTGGCATCATACGAGACAGGGTTTCCACCGCCTTCGTAGCCGTTGCTGTCACCTGAAGCATCGGTGATGGAGGAGAATTTATTGCCTACATAATTATTGTAAGTAAGATCATCAATCAAGTTTGCGGCTGTTCCCATCACATAAGCAGACCGTTTCAGCGTGATGATGTTCCCGTTCAAATCGTAGGTTAGTCTTTCGGAATGTTCTTTAGAAGTGGGGTTGTTTGGGTTTTGGTATAAACCGGCGGTTAATCTGTTGAGACCGTCATACACATAGCCATATCGTGCTATTTTACTACTTCTAACTCCAGTTTTCCAGGAAACTTCAGCAATATTACCATTGAATTTTGGTTGGATTGGTACACCGAAATCTCCATTGGGAAGTGCCAGACCTTCCAACGGGTCGTTGTAATTTATTTTGTAATTAAAGAGTTTTCCATTTTGAAAGCTTCCATTGGCATTCACATTAATTCCGGTCATCCAGCCACGGATATTGTAGGCATAATCAATGCTTTGGAGTGGACTGTTAATCATACTACCACCTACTTTTTTGTTTTTGAGCTGCCCAATTTCATTGTAGCTGTTTTGGGTTAGAATTTCTTCTGGCTCTAAGTCAACCTGATGCTTGTGAACCAAAAGGCGGTTTTGGTGGTCATAGTCAAAGTTTTCTTCAATTTTTACTTCAGTGCTGCTATTCAATCTTTTGTGATAGGTAAAGACTTTCTGTGGAACGCCGGTAAAATCGAGAATGCTTTCTGTTTTGGTATAACCGCCGAGATGATTGATGGAATGGCCTCCAATAACTCTCCCTTTTCTATCGTAGAAACTGTAGTTTTGTGTCCAGTTATCATCTTCTATGTTTTTAATAAAAGAAGCGGTAGGCAGGGATTTATTATTGCTCAAAGTCGAAGACTTTGCCAGCATGGTACACCATCTGAAAAGTTTGATGTGCGATGGCCATACAGCGGTGATTTCAAAGGTTTTACATCAAGAAAAATAATAAAAGCCATTGAAGAAAACAATCAGGAAAGTAGAAAAGAAACCTAACGAAGTGGTGTAGCCAATGGTTGTTTTGGACGTTTGAACAAGCAGGAAAAAGAAATTCAAATGTCAAAAAACATCAATTTTGGCACCACCACAATAAACCAATTGAGATTTGGTCTTCAAAAGTTTTTGAACAAAAACTAAACTACATCCACCATAACCCTGCAGAAAGTAGTTTTGTTATAGAACCTTGGGAATGGAAATACAGCAGCTCAAGAAATTATTGTGACGATTATCAAGAGATTTTAGAATTGATATAAATTTGTAATTATTATGGGTACGAGCGAGACACTCGCACCAGCGTGGGGAAAATACCGAAGATCGATAGCAGAGACTTCAGCTGCAAAATCTGAAGTTGTATCCTTCTTTCAAGATTATTATTTATATTTGTAAGTGATATAATGATTTATTGATTTGTGTCGTTGTTCCGACAGGTCATATTTCCCTCTCCAAGTTAGCGAGTCCATAGCGAGTCCATAGCAACTCCACAACCACACCAGTAATTTTATAGATAAGCCATTAACCTACAATATATTATTTGAAGATTTAGGTACCCTGTAAGGTTAAGGATCCCAATCTTTACCTTACACCAATCACCAGGATCATGGCAAGAATTTCAAAAAAAACGGTATTCTGATCGGACCTTTAGGGAATCTGGTATTCGTCAACAGCGAATTCCACATTTACGTACCAAATATTTCCCGCTTACACAAACCCCAAAAACAAAAGTAGCTGAGGGCATTCGGCATTGCAAGTGCACAGGACAAACTGTTCCGAGAAGCGCTCATGCATCAGTTCTCCCGCTGGTTCAGGTTCAAATATCATTAAGGAGTGTGTTAAAGTGAAATCGACTATTTTATCTTCTTGCTTTTACCTTCGATATAGGTCATGAACTGCACTCCGTCCTGCGACATTTCAAATTGGGTATTGATACTTTCATGGTCAAGCAAAGTGTACGTCAGCCGGAAAACAGGAACATTTGGAATTTTGTCACTGGTCATAACGATGGATTTACCGGCGTACGAGATGGAATACTGGATCGTGTGTCCCTCGTTGTCAAAGTAGATTGCTTTGGATGGATTTCCGGCAAAGTCCCGGTAGATGAACATCAGGTCATCGTGAATGACCAGGGGTTTATCTGCGGTGGCCGAATATTCGGAATGGCTCTTTCTTTCGATGATATTATGATCAAGATTGTAGGCAAAGGAGAAAGTGCCGCCACCTTGCCCCGGTTGTCCGCTCCCTTCGCCTTTCCACTCGCCGATTAACCAGTTCCATTGGTCCCAGCTTTTGCTTTGCTGCCCGAAGCAGGAAATCGTCAGTGTGAAAAAAAGGGTGGTGAACAGTAACTTTATTTTCATTACTAAACTGTTTTTAACGTTTTTTGATTATTTCTAAGCATCAAAACCGCTTTTCCAGCTCTCGTTTGCCTTGTTGCTTCCTGTTTTGCCGACCCCACCCAGTCGCAATAGCCCTGTTTGTAGGAGGCAGATAATGTTTCAAAAAAGTCTTTTGCTTTTTGGTCACTGTCAAGTAATGACTGAAGTTCAGCCGGAATTCCTTCGATGTGTTCTCCTCTTTTTAACATATTATTTTGGTTTGTATTTTAAGTTTACCACTAAATTTCAAATATACCCATAAACTTCATTTCTAATGAAAAATATCTTTAAGATCTTCTATAAAGAGAAATTGATTACCAATATTATTTGCATCTCCGGAATAAAAGTATCGGAAAGCGGAAACTTTTTTGTGCGATCACTGGTCAGCAAAATAAACAATCTTACCTTCTTTCGAACTTTCCAGAGCAGCTTCAATGATTTTCATGTTCTGAATAATTTCTGATCCCGGAGAAGGTAGCGGATAACCAAAAACAATATGTTCATAAATCTCCTGATAATAATTCATGTAATTTCCCGGTTCGCTGGAAGTGAGAATTCTTTCTGAACCGGAGTTTTCTTTTAAATAATTGAGAATTCCGTCGGGGTTATTTAATGGTTTCATCCAGTCTTCATTGAAAGTGGGAATGGCTCCGGAAACCAGTTCGTTTTCCTGATCATCGGTTCTTTCCTGTAAAAAACTGCCTTTATCGCCGTGAAGAATATAAGCATAATGCGCTTCTTTGCTGAAAACAGAAGATTTCAACCGGACTCTTAAACCGTTTTTATAATAAAGCAGAATCTCGAAATAATCATTCGCAAAAGCTGAACCTTTCATCGGAAAGACATCAGCAAACAGTTTTTCGGGAAAGCCAAAAAGTTGGGTCGCCTGATCGATGAGATGAGATCCCAAGTCATGCAGCGCACCGGAACCTTTTAACTGGGGATTTTCTTTATGCTCTTTTGCGCTGGGTTCTATACGAAATCGGTCGAACCGGATTTCTGCTTCTTTGATATTTCCTAACTTTCCTTCGTTTAAAACTTTTTGAACCTGAAGATAATCACGGTCGAACCTGCGGTTTTGATAAACACTGAGAAAAAGGTTTTTTTCTGCCGCCAGCTTCACCAGTTCTTTGGCTTCGGCAACATTTACGGTAAAAGGTTTTTCTACGATTACATTTTTCCCGGCTTCCAAAGCCATTTTTACATATTCAAAATGAGTCTGAACCGGCGTGTTGACGACGACCAATTCGATATCTGAGTGCTGAAGCATTTCTTTGACGGATCTATAAATAACGGTTTCAGGATATCTGGACTTCGATTCTTCTTTCGATCTTTCTACGACCGCAGACATAAAAAATCCCGGATGTTCCTTTAAAAAAGGGGCATGAAAAACTTTTCCGCTCATCCCAAACGCACAAAGGCCGACTTTTACCAGTTGCATAGCTCTTAATTTTAACAAATATATTGATAAAAAATATTCTTTAGAGCGTGCCGAAGTTGAAATTTATGTAAGACCAAAAAATATAATGATCGTAAAACTTTAAGCAAAAATACCCCTCAGAAAACCTCACACAGACTTTACCGGATAAAATCTAAAGATTCAACGGAGCCGAACTCCTTTGCGTCTTAAAAAGAAGCATCAAGAAAAGGGGGTGAGTCAAAAAAAATAGTTGCGTCCTTGCGTTAAAAACTACATTATTAATGAAAACAGATATCCATTATTTTAATCAAAAAAATACCCTTCAGAAATACTGAAGAGTACAATTTGAGGTGCGTTTTTTAAATGCGTTCGGGAATGAATTCTTCTTCCTCAGCTGCATAAAGATAGCGCTCCTTGCTGTCGTCTAATTCATCCATCCAGTCGGTGTGGTGCTGAGCGGCCATGGTTCCGGTAACCACACTTTGATAAGTTTTGTCGCGGTACGTAAGAATGTCCTCTTCTTTGTCCAGAAGCCATTCCTTGAACATTTCTGCCACTTTATCTACACTGAAATGCGGATAATCCGAAAGAGCAAGTAAATCCTTGATATAATCTGACTGGAAATCGACATTATCGATACTGCTTTCCAATTCGTTATTTTTCTTTAACCATCGGTCCATATCGAATCTTCTTTCTGCTTCCGAAGGCAATTCCAGGCGATCCATCATAAAGTCCCGGGCAACCCAAGCCTGCGCATCGAACATATTGAAGGTGTAATATTGATCCTGCATTCCCAAATAAATTAACTGCGGCAACTGATTGAAAAATATTCCCTTGTACAGCTGATCCGGGAAGAGGTTGTTTTTGGTTTTCAACCGAAGTTCATCGGGTAAAAACGGGAACTTGTGTTTGTAACCGGTACACATAATCACGGCATCATATTTTTCGGTCGTGCCGTCTTTAAAGAAAGCGGTGTCGTCTTCGAAATGCGTAACCAACGGAAGTTCCTTAATTCCTTCCGGCCAGTCGATGCCGATCGGGTTGCTTCTGTAACTCAGCGTTACCGATTTTGAACCGTGTTTATAACATTGAACGCCAATGTCTTCTGCGGAATAACTGCTGCCAATGATCAAAACATTCCGGTCGATAAACTGATCTGCACCTCTGAAATCATGAGCATGCATCACTGTTCCGGGGAAGTTTTCAATTCCTTTAAAGTAAGGCATATTGGGGGTAGAAAAATGGCCGGACGCCACGACTAAAAAATCCAGCTCCTCGGTATAGGTTTTGTCGATTTTTAAATCATCGAGAACGACGCTGAATTTTTGGGTTTCCTCATCGAAACTCACCCATCTTACGGTGGTGTCGAAACGGATATACTCGCGCGCGTTGCTTTTTTTAATCCGTCCCTGAATATAATCGAATAATACAGGCCGCGGAGGATAAGAGGAAATGGGTTTCTTGAAATGTTCGTCAAATGAATAATCAGAAAATTCCAGGCATTCTTTCGGACCATTGGACCAAAGATATTTGTACATACTTCCGTGAATAGGTTCGCCATATTTGCCGACACCTGTTCTCCATGAATAGTTCCACATGCCGCCCCAGTTCTCCTGTTTTTCGAAACAGATAATTTCGGGCATCACATAACCCTGGTCTTTCAGCGCTTCGAAAGCACGGATCTGGGCTAAACCGCTTGGGCCAGCACCGATAATGCCGACACGCTTGTTTTTCATGACATTTTTGTTGATCATATAAAATATTTTAGTAAGAAAATCTGCTTTTAAAAAAAAAGTAAATTTTCTAAAGTTAATAAGAGCTTTTAAAAATTTTCTGCGGGATGCAGAAGGAAGAGATCCAGTCTCTAAACATGGAAATAATTTGATGAATCATCAGCGAACGGAATTTCCAATGTGAATTCTATAATTAAGCAATATTGCTAAAATACGGATTTTTTTGCGGAATTCCTAATTTGAGAATAAGAAGCAGGGGTCTTCTTTTTGTTTGCGATGGTGGGAATCATCGTCAAGTCCGGCTCGGGGCGTATTGTTTATCAGTTGTTTGTGATTTTTTCAACAAAGAAGTTTGGTTTTATTTTAAACATTAAGAAATTAAGGATTATTAAGAAAATGCTGCTTCTGTCAGTCATCGTAAATATCTGAATTTCCCTTAATTCCTTAATGGGAAAAATTTACCATTCACTTCCTCAAGGCATTTTTAATTAAACACAGCTTCCATTGGTTTAAAATTAATAATTATCTCAATCTGTGGAATCCGTGTGCTTTTCATTTAAAAGATTTATTTTAAACATTAAGGAATTAAGAATTATTAAGAAAATGCTGCTTCTACATTTGCATGAAGCGATCATCTTTTTATAAATTCCCGCTGTCAGCATAAAAGTTTTGCCGATACTGTAACTTTCCCGGAGAATAAACTACTTATTGATCATAGAAATAATATAAAATTATGATAAAAAAATCTTTTTCAGCTTTTGGCCTTCTCCTTTTGGGAGTGGTGTCGCAGGCTCAGGAAATTAAATTTGAGGAATATGATTTGCCAAACGGCATGCATGTGATTCTGCATCAGGACAATAAGGCGCCTGTTGTTACCACTGCGGTGATGTATCACGTAGGGGCAAAAGATGAAATCGAGAACAGAACCGGTTTTGCTCACTTTTTCGAGCATTTGCTTTTTGAGGGAACGCCCAACATCAAGCGTGGCGAATGGATGAAAATTGTGGCTGCCAACGGCGGAACCAATAACGCCAATACCACCGATGACCGGACGTATTACTACGAAACTTTCCCCTCCAATAATTTACAGCTCGGTTTGTGGATGGAATCTGAGCGATTGAGACATCCGGTAATTAACCAGATCGGCGTGGATACCCAGAATGAAGTGGTGAAAGAAGAGAAAAGAATGCGCGTTGATAATCAGCCTTACGGTAATATTATGAAAGCCATTAAGCTTGGTCTTTTTAAAAAACACCCTTACAAAAACACCACCATCGGTGAAATGGAAGATCTGGATTCCGCGAAACTGGAAGAGTTTTTGACTTTCTTTAAGAAATATTACGTTCCGAATAACGCAACTTTGGTGGTCGCAGGAGATTTTCAGCCGGCTGAAACCAGAAAGCTGATCGATACTTATTTTGCAGGCATTCCGAAAGGAGCACCAATTGTAAGAAATTTACCTAAAGAAGATCCGATTACCAAAGAAACGGTGATGACTTATACTGATCCTAATATTCAGTTGCCGGCTTATCTTTATACCTACAGAACGCCAAGTGATAAGACACGCGATTCTAAAGTTTTAGATATGGTTTCTTCTTATTTGAGTAATGGGAAATCTTCGGTTCTGTATAAAAAACTGGTTGATCAGGATAAAAAAGCACTTCAGGTTCAGGCCATTAATTTGGGTGAAGAAGATTACAGCGTATTTGCATTCTTCGCGATTCCTTTAGGAACGACCACAGAAGCTGCTTTGCGGACAGATATCGATGCTGAGGTGAAAAAACTTCAGACGACTTTAATCAGCGAAGAAGATTTTCAGAAACTTCAAAACCAGTTTGAAAATCAGTTCGTGAATGCCAATTCAAGCATTCAGGGAATTGCAAGTTCTTTGGCGACCTATCACGTTTTACAGGGCGATGCCAATTTAATCAATAAAGAAATTGAAATCTACCGAAACATCACGCGTGAAGACATCCGCGAGGTTGCCAAGAAATACCTGAACAGCAACCAAAGAGTTATTATTAATTATTTACCGGAAAAAAAATAACCGAAAATGAAAAAATCATTATATAGTATTGCCGCCGTATTTTTTGTTTCTGGCTTGATCAGTGCACAGGTTATCGACCTTAACCAAATGCCGAAACCGGGACCTACGCCGTCGGTGAATATCGCCACGCCCCAAACCTTTAAACTGAAAAACGGTTTAACCGTGATGGTGGTAGAAGATCATAAACTACCGCGGGTAAACACCACTCTGACTTTTGACCATCCGCCAGTGGTGGAGGGAAACAAAGCTGGAGTAAGTGATATTATGGCGGATCTTTTGGGCAGCGGAACTTCGAAAATATCAAAAGACGAGTTTAATAAAAAAGTAGATTTTCTGGGAGCGTCCATTAACTATCGGGCAAATGGAGCCAGTGCCAACACGCTTTCAAAATACTACCCGGAAATTTTAAATCTTTTCGCAGCCGGAATTACCGATGCCAAATTCTCGAATGAGGAATTGAGTAAATCTAAAGAAAGAGGAATTGCAGGTTTGAAATCGAGTGAGTTAAGTGCACAGGTGATCGGCAAGCGCGTTTTCGATGTTTTGACTTATGGCAAAAATACCGCTTTAGGGGAATATCAAACTGAACAGACTTTGAATGCTATTACTTTGGCTGATGTTCAGGATATGTACAAAAAATCGTATGCACCCAATACCGGCTACCTGGTGGTCATCGGTGATGTGAAGTACAGCGAGGTGAAGAAAATGATTGAGAATGCTTTTGAGGGCTGGAAAAAATCAGATTACAAATATCCTTCATTACCGAAATTCTCTAATGTTGCGAAAACCGAAATCGATGTTGTAGATGTTCCTACGGCGGCGCAGTCTGTGATTATGTTGGGAGATCTTCATGATTTAAAAATGAAAGATCCTCAATATTTTGCAGCAACGACAGCGAATTATATCTTAGGAGGCGGAAGTCTGGAAACCCGGGTGAACATGAACCTTCGCGAGAAAAACGGATTTACTTACGGCGCTTATACCTCTCTGGATGTTTCGAAATATGATTCCAGTTTTGGCGGAACTGCCAATGTTCGTGGTGAAGTGACCGACAAAGCGATCAAAGAATTTATGACAGAAATTAAGGGAATAAAAACCATTAAACCCGAAGAACTGCACAACGCAAAAGAAAAACTCAAAGGCAGTTTCATTCTTTCTCTGGAAAGACCGGAAACAGTTGCGCGGTTTGCATTGAATTTAATTACCCAGGATTTACCAAAAGATTTCTATTCCAATTATCTGAAATCGGTGGATGCTCTGACGGTTGATCAGGTACAGAAAGCTTCTGATTCTTTCATCAAACCCAACAATATGAGAATATTTGTGGCGGGAAAAACCAGCCAGTTTGCCGGGCAGTTAGATGCTTTGGGTTATCCGGTAAAGTATTTTGATAATTATGGAAATCCCGTGGCCAAACCTGAAGTAAAGAAAGCTGATGCCAGTGTCACTTTAGCCGGCGTTGCCGATAAATACATTGCGGCGATCGGTGGGAAAGACAAAGTTTCGAAGATTACCTCGATTACTTCTGTAGCGACCACGAAAATGCAGGGAATGGAACTGGGTATTAAAAATACGCAGGCCATCGGTGGAAAAGTAAATATGGAAATTTCGATGATGGGGAATACCATTCAGAAAATGACTTACGACGGCATGAAAGGGTCGATGACCGCACAGGGAAATAAAATGGATATGCCCGCAGAAATGCAGGAAGCATACGCCAAAGAAAAAAACCTTTTCCCGGAATTAGCTTTTGCAACTTCTAAAGAGTACACGCTCGGCGGCATCGAAAAAATAGAAGGTGCGGATGCCTACGCGGTAAAGTCTGGAGATACCACCTATTACTATGACGTAAAAACCGGCTTAAAAGTAGGTGAAATCAAAAAGCAGAAAATGCAGGGTCAGGAAATTGAAGTTCCCAGTTACTATTCCAATTACAAAGACGTTGACGGCGTTAAGTTACCGTTTACCATCAAAGTAAACCAAATGGGACAGGACATGCAGCTGGATGTAAAGTCTTACGAATTAAACAAAGCGACCGCAGAAGATTTTAAATAAACTTTCTGTTTGAATAATTGATCAACGGCACTGAAAGGTGCCGTTTTTTTTGTTATAAAGGATTTTGGAAATTTTATACTTTATATTAATACTGAAAATCAGACGACTGTAGAACGATGATCTTCGAACCTGATTTTATTTAAAAGGATTCACATCAAACGAAAGACTGAATAACCGGCTATTGTGCTTTTTTTTTGTCTAATGACTTTCTTTGATTAAAGTCTTGGGTTTACGAATTGTGAGAAGGTAAAGAACGACAATCAGTGTGGCAAATGCGGAGATTAAAAAAGTCGCGGCTGCACCGAACTGAAACCAAATAAGGCCTGCAAATGAACTTGCGAGCATGGTGCAGATGCTCTGAAATCCCGAAAATGTTCCGATGGCCGTTGCGGTATCTTTCCGGTCACTGATATTGGAAATCCACGCTGTTGAAATCCCGTCGGTCGCTGCGGCGTAAATCCCGTAAAGAGAAAACAGTCCAAAAAATACATACAGATTGGTGTTCACCGACATTCCAAAGTAAACCGCTGAAAACAGGAGCAGACCTGATATAAGAATTTTTTTCAGACCTATTTTGTCCGCAAGAATCCCGATTGGAAAAGAAAACAATGCATAAATAAGATTATAAAAGATATAGACCGCAATAACCACTGTGTCATCAAGTCCAGACTGTTTTGCTTTGAGCAGAAGGAAAATGTCTGAGCTGTTAAAAAGGGTAAAAGCAAGGAGTCCGATGACTAATTTTTTGTATTCCGGCGGGCTTACTTTCCAGTAATTAATAAAAGAAAAGAAAGAAGCAGCTGTTTTGGGTTTGATGTCTTTAGGATGTTTATCTTTCAATAAAAAAGAGGCAAGAACAGCAAGAAGCCCCGGAATAAAAGCAACAAAAAATAGGATCCGATAGTTCTGCGGATAATAATACAGATAAATTAAAGCCAAAGAAGGCCCGATGACCGCTCCCAAAGTATCCATGGATCGGTGAAAGCCGAAAATCTGACCTTTCGTTTCCGCGGTGGCTTCATCTGAAAGCAGGGCGTCTCTTGCCGCCGTCCGGATTCCTTTTCCGAAACGGTCAAGGGTACGGCTAAAGAAAATCAAAAGGGGATAAGTGAAAATCGCCATCATCGGTTTTGAAACCGCACTGAAAGCATATCCTATTTTAACAAATGGAACTCTTCTGCCCGAATTGTCTGAAAGTTTACCGAAATAAGCTTTGCTCATGCCTGCCGTAGCTTCTGCAACGCCTTCAAGTATTCCGATGAGCACAATTGAAAAGCCGATTGATTTTAAATACATGGGCATCACCGGATACAGCATTTCACTGGCAATATCGGTGAAGAGACTGACTAATGATAAGATCCAAACAGTGCGTGTAATATATTTCACAATTTCTCCTTTTTAGTCGTTTGTTCAATATTTGCAGGTCGTTCCATAACAGCTTATCAAATATACGGAAGTTCATAATTATTTGAAAGCCAGTGTATTTCTGATTTTTATCTCCAATGTCGTTTCTGGCGAAAATCTGCGCCCCGGCCTGAGTAAAACTCAACTTTTGCGGCGGCTCCTTTTCTCTGGAGAGGGTTGGGGGCGAGCAAGTTACCACAATGCTATAACCAGCTGTTGTATTTCTTAATAAACCAATTTTTCACAAACTGAGTCAGTAAGCAATAACTGAACAGGATCCCCAATAACCACGGGAAATACATCAAAGGCAAAGGCGTCATTTTGAAAGCGGCGGCAAAAGGGGAGAAGGGAATCAGGATGCCGACCAGCATTATGGTGGAGGTGAGAGCCACAACGGGTGCGGAAGCCCAACTTTGAATAAACGGAATTTTGCGTGTGCGAATCATGTGAACGATTAAAGTTTGGGAAATCAAACTCTCTACAAACCAGCCAGTCTGGAATAAACTCTGGTGATCCGGTGAATTGGCTTTGAAGATAAACCACATCAGAGCAAAAGTGGTATAATCGAAAACAGAGCTGATCGGTCCGATGATGATCATGAATTTGCTGATTCCGTTGGCGTCCCATTTATGCGGGGTGGCAATGTAATCAGAATCCATTCTGTCCCAGGGAATTGATATTTGCGAGAAATCATACAGGAGATTATTGATTAAAATCTGTATCGGAAGCATAGGTAAAAAAGGCAATAAAGCCGAGGCGCCCAAAACGCTGAACATGTTCCCGAAGTTACTGCTGGCAGTCATTTTGATATACTTAATGATATTTCCATGCGTTCTGCGGCCATAAACAACACCTTTCTGCAGAACCATTAAGTCTTTTTCGAGCAGAATGATATCGGCACTTTCTTTGGCGATATCTACGCCGGTATCCACCGAGACGCCCACATCTGCATCGCGCAGAGCCGCCGCGTCATTGATTCCGTCGCCCATAAATCCCACGGTGTGTCCTTTTTGCTGGAGCAGTTTCACGACTCTGGATTTTTGCAGCGGACTTAATTTTGCGAGTATGGATACCGTGCTGATTTTATTTTGAAATTCCTCATCAGTCATCTTTTCCAGCTCGTTGCCGAGCAGCACATTCGTTACGGGAATACCCACTTCACGGCAAATCTTTTTAGTGACAATACCGTTATCACCTGTCAGCACTTTTATGTTGACTCCTAATTTCTGCAGTTCATGAACGGCCGCACTTGCCGTTGGTTTTGCAGGATCCAGAAAACCGATGAAACCGGTAAGTACCAAGTCGCATTCATCAGCGATCGAATATGTAAGCGGTCCTGCATCGCTTTCTTTTACACCGATAAGCAGTACCCGAAGTCCGTCTTCATTGAGCTTATCTATGATTTTGATGATTTTGTTTTTGAGATTTTCGTCTAAAGGAATAATGGCATCTGTGAAAAACTGACTTTGTTCATCTGCCCCCGGATCTATTGCCCGGTTACAGACCGACAGCATTTCTTCGACAGCGCCTTTGCAGATCAAAAAGTGTTTGCAGTTTTTTTCTTCCAAAATGACAGACATCCTCCGCCGGTTAAAATCAAAAGGTATCTCATCTACTTTCTTAAATTCGGCCAGCTTTAAATCGGCCTGTACATCTTCATGGGTTTCATGATAATCGATTACGGCCAAATCCATGAGGTTTTTCAAACCGGTTTGATAAAAACTGTTCAGATACGCCCACTTAAAAACTTCGTCATCTTCGATACCGTGAATGTTGAGATGTCTTTGCATGACTATTTTGTCAAGCGTTAAAGTTCCGGTTTTGTCGGTACAAAGAATATCCATCGCACCGATATTCTGAATGGCATTTAATCTTTTGACCACTACTTTTCTTTTGCTCATGCTTACGGCGCCTTTCGCCAGATTGGTCGTTACAATCATCGGCAACATTTCGGGCGTTAATCCTACGGCAACGCTGATACCGAACATAAATGCTTCCAGCCAGTTTCCTTTCGTCAATCCATTAATTAAAAAAACAAGCGGAACCATAACAAACATAAACCGAATGAGCAGCCAGCTTACACTGTTGACTCCTTTTTCAAAACTGGTTTCGGCTCTTTTGCCCACCAGTGATTCCGACATCGTGCCAAAGTACGTTTGATTGCCTGTGGCCACTACGATTGCCTGAGCAGTTCCACTCACCACATTGGTCCCAAGGAAACAGATATTCTCTAAGTCGAGTGAAGATTTTTCGGAACTGTCCGTCAGCAGCGTATCGTGTTTCTCAACAGGCATGGCTTCACCGGTCAGCATTGATTGGCCTACGAATAAATCTTTGGAGTGAAGTATTCTGACGTCAGCGGGAATCATGTCACCGGCAGATACCGAAATAAGATCACCGGGGACTAATTTTTTGATATCAATATCAATTTTACCCGAGTCTTTCCGCAGCACCGACGCATTAGTTTTAACCATGCTTTTCAACTCTTCTGCCGCTTTATTGCTTCTGAATTCCTGAGAGAATCTCAGCAGGACACTGGTCAGGATCATGAGCAAAACCACAATCACTTCTTTGTAATCTTTGGTGCCGGGAGCCGCATAAATTACATTCATAAAAAAGGAAACTACGCCGATTAAGAATAAGACCCCATTGAAAGGATTTATAAAAGCGCCGAGTAACTGAATATACCAGGAGGGTGCTTTTTCGTGCGCTATTTCATTGATGCCATACGCTAACCTTTTTTTTAGAACCTGATCTTCTGAAAGACCTTCCTCACTGCTTTCGAGCTGAATGAACAGTTTCTGGGGATCGGCTTCTGCGGCTTCTAAAAGTTGTTTCGCTGCGAGTTGGTTTGCGCTGTTATCCGGCGCAACTAAACTGGCGGTCACTTTTTTATGTAAAATATTCAACATAGCGACAGGATGTTAAAATTAATTTGCAGCGTCGGTTTCAGGCGCTGACCCGCTGCGGCTCCCGGTTGTGATTATAATTTTCCCTCCTGCAAAAATGGGCCGGGTGCATTATTGCTTGATGCAGTGGTGAATTTTTTATAAAGTTTTCACTCTGTTTCAGTTATTTATTCCATTGATACAGATTTTCTAAAAACTGCATTTTTTCGGTTTCCGTCCACTGATTGGTATAAATTAAAAAAATTAAGAAATTTTTTTCTGATGAACCGAAAAGAAATACACGGTCCAGTTTATCTTTATATTTCCAAATGATAAATTCTAAGTCAGAATTCTCTTTAAGTTTTTGCGTTTTAAATTTATGTTTTTTTTTGAAATCAGAATCCCATTTATAAAATGCTTTTAGGTTTTCAAAATCCGACCGGTTTGCTTTATAAAATGGATAAGATTTCTTTAGATTTTGTGCCACTGCGATAATAATTCCTTCATCATTTTTCAGATAGGTTTGGCCGGATGCGCGTACCGTATTCAATAGCGTCCAGTCTCCGGGAATTTTTACTTCGCCCGAATTCGTTTTTATAGTAGAGTAATCCATCAGGTTCTGGCTCACTATAAAGTAGGGCAGGAGAAAAAGGAGGATGGTTGGTAAACTGATTTTCATTATGCTGTTATTTGTTCGGAAGAAGTGCTTTGCGCGTTCATCGGTTTGCGGACTTTTTATAATAAATCCTCATAGCGTTTTCATATTCAGTATTATACAAAGGTATAATAGAAATGGTTACAAACTGTATTTTTTTAGCTTCCAATTTATTTTTTTATTTTCTTTCCCTCAGAATCAAACAACGGATAAACGCGGACGCTCCCTGAATACATTAGAAAAGATGAATTCCAGATCATATTAAACAGCTATTATTTAATTTGCAATATTGTTATAAAAGATAAACACATAAAAAACAGCGCTTAAAAAACGCTGTCTGGACTGTCCTTATTTTTTTTGACATTACTGAAAATTATTGAGGCTGTTCTTTCCCAGAATTTTCATAAGATTTTATGGGACGTAAATCAGTTTTGATTATTGGTCTTTGATTTCTCAGTTCTGAGAAGGTTCAAAGAGCCGAATCTGGTATCCTTAGTTAAGGTCCAGACGTTAATTATTTTTTCCTTGTTAAAATCCTGCTCGTTTGGACTGAGGAATTCAATTTCCCTGATGCTGTTGGTAGCGATGAGGTAATTTTTATTCATTAATAAAAAACCATCCACATATATTTTTGTTTGAGGATCTGCGCCTAAAAATGTTCTGATGTCATTTTGAGTTTTGGTTTCAATATTTCCCAGATCTGCTTTACAAAGAATCAAGCCATATTCACTTAAATTTGGGTAGGTTTTCGCATATTGATCAATTCCTTTTTGTGCGGATTTCATCACCTGCATTTCCTTTATTGTAATGTTCGGCTGCGTATTAATCATTTCCCAGTTGGCGATAATGTTTTCATTAATCAAAACGGTGGGCTTATCTTTTTTGGAATACAGTAACTTTTCGAAACTCTGTGCAAACATACTTGAGCACGAAAAAACGGTCAGCAAAAGAAATAATTTTGTTTTCATAGAAGTGATTTTATTATGGATTGGGTCTTTCAAATATAGCGATATTTTTAATTCAAAAACTTTTGAGGGTTAATGGTTTAAAAAGTTAAACTATGGCAATCTTGCGAAATACTTATTAAAAATAACTTCTCCTATTTGTGAAAAACTTTTTAAAATAATCTTTTGTTTCTTCTGCGGTTGAAAAAAGTTGAAAATTATCAGTGAAAATTGAACTATTAAGATTCGGTTAAGGGAGTAAGAATATTAAGATTTCCACGGGTTGAAATAAATAATTTGCCGCAACATTTTGCCATCTTTTGAAAAACTTTTTAAAATAATCTTTTGTTTCTTCTGCGGTTGAAAAAAGTTGAAAATTATCAGTGAAAATTGAACCATTAAGATTCGGTTAAGGGTTTAAGAATAATAAGATCTCCTCCGGTTGAAATAAATAATTTGCCGCAACATTTTGCCATCTTTTGAAAAACTTTTTAAAATAATCTTTTGTTTCTTTTGCGGTTAAAAAAACTCCGCGATATCATTAATTCAAAACAAAAAAAACTTCCGAAAATCTCCGGAAGTTATATGTTTTAGTATGATTCTTTCTTATTCTTAATTTGAATAACTCATCAGTTCCTCTTTTTTGGAATTGACCATTTTGTATTCCAGATATTTAAAAGAATCTCTTGGGATAATCGTTACCCATTTTTTGTATTTCAAGTACCATTTCATTTGGATGCTCCTCAAACCTTTGGTCAAATAAGCTTCTACAAAAGGATGGACATGCAAAAACAGTTTGCCTTTTTCGGTTTGAATCAAATTCCGGATAACTTCTTCCATGCGCTCCACCACAACGATTGGGGCCAGGATTTCTCCGTCAATATTAGGATTGTCTTCTTTGGTTTTGATTACTTTTTCCGGTTTGGTCCGTTGACGGGTGAGCTGGATCAGCCCGAATTTACTCGGTGGCAAAATCTTGTGTCTTGCTTTATCGCGGCTCATTTCAGCTTTGAAATGTTCGTACAGATCGCGTCGGTGGTCGGCATTAATCATATCGATAAAATCGACTACGATGATTCCGCCCATATCTCTCAGTCGGAGCTGACGGGCGATTTCAGTGGCTGCCATTTTGTTCACCGTCAAAGCATGTTCTTTGTTGGATGAACCTGCTCCTGAGGAAAGATTATTTCCGGAGTTGACATCGATAACATGAAGTGCTTCTGTATGTTCGATGACCAGATAGGCACCTTTCGAACTTGGGATATTCACGTGTTTCCCAAAACTCTGTTTCATCTGTTTTTCTACGTTATAATATTCCATTAACGGAATAGGCTTATCGTAGAACTGAACAATATTTTTTCTTTCCGGCGCGATAACTTCGATATAATTCCGCATGTCATCAACCATTTGCTCGTCATCACAAATAATGGAAACGAAATCAGCATTAAAATTATCCCGTAAAATAGAGGAAGCTTTATCTTCTTCGCTCAATACTCTGCTCGGGACTTTGTTTTTCTGAAGGTTTTTGAATGCGGTTTCCCATTTCTGAATCAGCTGATTCATGTCATTGTGGAGTTCTGCGACTTTTTTTCCTTCGGCAACGGTTCTGATAATTACCCCGAAACCTTCAGGTTTAATGCTTTCAATTAAAGTTTTGAGTCTCTCCTTCTCCTCAGAGTTGCTGATTTTTTTTGAAATAGAAACGCTTTTGTCAAACGGAATCAAGACCAAAAATCTTCCGGTAAGGGAAATTTGAGTTGATATTCTCGGTCCTTTTGTAGAGATCGGTTCTTTGGTGATCTGTAGAATAACGCTGTCGTCTTTAGCCAGAACTTTATCGATGGTTCCGTTTTTATGAATCTCTTTTTGAATTTCGAAATTCTTTAAGGACGAATTGTGTTGTCTTTTGGAAACAGTGTCTTGTAGAAATTTTTTGTAAGTAAGAAATTGTGGACCTAAATCCTGATAATGCAAGAAGGCATCTTTCTCATAACCAATGCTTACGAAGGCAGCATTTAAATTGGGTGCAAGTTTTTTTACTTTACCGATAAATAAATCGCCGACCACGAATTCGCTTTTGTCCTCCTGTTCGTGGAGCTCAAAAAGCCGTCCGTCTTCCAGCAAGGCAATCTTCGATTGCTCGCCTTCATGTGATATAATCAGTTCTTTCTTCATTCTGTTGATAAGGGATTAAAATATTAAGGGTCTTAGAAATTCTGAAAAAATCAATTCTAATTGCTCAATTTTTTAATAGTTTCTTGGTTTTGTTTTATCAAATTTGGCGAAATGTCATCCTTATGATATAAACAAAAATATAGCCGGTGTAATTTTAAATAGATAAAAACACCAACTATATTGTTATATTGTAAATCGCAAAGAGATTATTTTTTCTTGTGTCTGTTTGCTCTTCTTCTTTTCTTTCTTTTGTGGGTCGCAACCTTATGTCTCTTTCTTTTCTTTCCGCTTGGCATAATTTAAATTTTTTTGTTTGTAACTTATATTTATTATTTAGTTTATTACTTAACTGGAACTTTCGTTTTGATTTTCTCTACGAACGTTTTCGAAGGTTTAAAGGCTGGGATATTATGAGCAGGAATTTCAATAGCGGTGTTTTTCGAGATGTTTCTTCCTGTTTTTGCTGCTCTGGTTTTAATAATAAATGAACCAAATCCTCTTAGATACACATTATCTCCGTTATACATTGATGTTCTGATCTCCTGCATAAAAGCTTCAATAACTTTCTGGGTTTCATTCTTTTCAGTTCCCAATTTATTTGAGATGGTGTTTACCAATTCTGCCTTTGTCATTTCCTTTTTTTATTTATATTTTTGGTGTGCAAATATAATAAGAATTTTTGAAAACAAAAAAACAAAATGCTGATTTTCTTCATGTTGGTAGGAAATTGCTAGATTGGTACAAAATCCATGGCAGAGAGTTGCCCTTTAGAAAAACCAATGATCCCTATAAGATTTGGATTTGCGAAATTATTTTTCAGCAAACCCGGATAGAACAGGGGCTTAACCATTACCGAAATTTTATTGAAAGATTTCCCGATGTTCAAACCTTAGCCGAGGCAGAAACTGATGAAGTTTTGCTCTATTGGAAAGGCCTCGGATATTATTCCAGAGCCTTGAATCTGCATAAAGCATCTCTGCAGATCATTAATGATTTTAATGGAGTTTTTCCTGTTGATTACGACCATATTTTGCAGTTGAAAGGAATCGGGAAGTACACTGCAGCAGCCATTTCAAGCATTTGTTTCGGAAAAAAAAATGCTGCTGTTGACGGTAATTTCTACCGCGTTTTATCCCGATTGTTTGCCGATGATTTTGATATTTCAAACTCCAAAGCCTTTGATTATTTTTCTGAACTGGCTTTAAAGATGATGCCCGAAAATGAAGCGGGACATTTCAATGAAGCCATGATGGACTTGGGTTCCGAAATCTGTAAACCCAAAAATCCGAAGTGTGAATCCTGTCCTTTAAATAAAGACTGTATCGCTTTTAATTTAGGAAAGATTTCCGGTTTTCCCGTAAAGACCAAAAAAGTGAAACCAACTGATTTGGACCTGTATTATTCATTTGTGGAATATAACGGTCAGTTTTTGGTACGACAGAGAAAAGACGATTTTATCTGGAAAAAACTTTTTGAATTTCCTGTTGAAATTCCGGCAGACTGGCAGCTGTTCGTCGTTAAGCAGAAAACCATTGCTCATAAACTGACGCATAAAAATTTATCGATTCAGATGAGTCATGTTGTACTGGAGTCGCAGGATATTTTCACCGAATTTGCTCACGGGAACGGCTTTTCGATCATAACCTATGAAGAATCGCACCAGAAATCCTTCCCGAAACCGCTGGAAAATTATCTGAAAGATTATTATGAAAACAAATCTTTAATGCGCTGAACTCTTTAACCAGAGCTTATGTTCTTTTTGCTGAGACGGATTCAACAATTTTCTTTAAACTGCTTTAAGGACAAATAATAAAACCTTTAAACTTTACAGATAATCATTCGTGAATTCGTGGCATTCATAAGCCTGTTTTTTCTTTATTAAAAATTTAAAACTAATTCGTATTTTTGCGCAATGTTTAAAAAACTCATTTTCACTTTTTTAGGATTTATTTTGCTTTCCTGTTCAAAAGAAGCACTGCCAAAACCTTCTGGTGAACTTCGTTTAGAATATCCCGCCCCGAAATATCAAAGTTTCACTTCCCCGTGCAATTTTACTTTTGAGTACTCGGATTTTGCCAAAGTTAGAGCGGCGAAAAATCCGTGCTGGTATTATATCGAATATCCGAAAATGAAAGCAAAAGTTTTTATCACCTATTTTCCCATTAAAAATGATTTTGATCTTCATGTAAAAGAATCGGAGAAAATGGTGTACGAACATACCATCAAAGCGAGTTCAATTGACACGAAATCATTTAGTTTTCCTGAACGGAAAGTGTTTGGTAATTTCTATGAACTGAAAGGTCAAAGTGCCTCGAATCTGCAGTTTTTTGTGACCGATTCTACACGCCATTATGTGACCGCAAATCTCTATTTCAATTCAAGACCTAAGCCCGATTCATTGGCGCCGGCGGTAGAATATATTAAAAAAGACATGCTCCATTTAATCGAAACCTTTGAATGGAAAAAGTAATCATGAATAATGGGCAATAAGCAATTATTAATGTGCAATGAGTACTATTTTAAAGTAAGGTATTTTTTAATAAAACGGAGTTGATTCATAAAGTGACGATATAAGAAAGGATAAAGTAATCCAGTTAAAAATAAAACAAATTAGATGATATCTTTTATAAGGTAGATTTTATAAAAAAATAAAACAAATTTAAATATGAAATTATTAGTTGTTGGTTCAGTGGCTTTCGATGCGATTGAAACACCTTTCGGAAAAACAGATAAAATTTTGGGTGGCGCTGCAACCTATATCAGTATTGCTTCTTCGGTTTTAGGCGTGGAATCTGGAATTGTTTCCGTTGTTGGCGGCGATTTTCCACAGACCGATTTAGATATGCTTTCCGGAAGAGGGGTGAATATCGAAGGAATTGAAATTATCAAAGAAGGGAAAACTTTTTTCTGGAGCGGCAAATACCACAACGATCTGAATTCAAGAGATACTTTGGTTACCGAAGTAAACGTTTTGGAAAACTTCGATCCGAAAATTCCTGAATCAATGCAGGATGCCGAGATTTTATTATTGGGGAATCTTCATCCTGGCGTTCAGCTTTCTGTGTTGGAAAAAATGCACAACCGTCCGAAACTGGTTATTTTAGATACCATGAATTTCTGGATGGATTCTGCTCTGGATATTTTAATGCAGATGATTGCGAAAACCGATGTAATCTCTATTAATGATGAAGAAGCAAGACAGCTTTCCGGTGAATATTCGCTGGTAAAAGCGGCTCAGAAAATCCATGCGATGGGACCGCAATTCGTGATCATCAAAAAAGGAGAACACGGTGCGCTGTTATTCCACGAAGGAAAAATCTTTGCCATTCCGGCATTGCCTTTAGAAGAAGTTTATGATCCAACCGGAGCGGGAGACACTTTTGCCGGAGGTTTTGCTTCTTATTTAGCGAAGAAAGAAGATTTCTCCTTTGAAACCATGAAATCTGCCCTGATCGTAGGTTCTGCCATGGCTTCCTTCACGGTGGAAAAATTCGGCACTCAGCGTTTAGAAGAAGTTACAGAAACGGAAATGATTGAAAGAATCAACAGTTTTAAAGAATTAACTACTTTTGAAGTAAACGTTTAACTTTCCACGGATTAAAGAATCAGAATTCCGGGAACAACTACATTTCTTCTCGGAATGATAAATTTAAAATTGGATTAATCTTCAAAAAAAATGACAGATAAAAATATGAGAAAAATAGTCGGTGTATTGATGATGATGGTTTTCGGCGGTGGAATTTCTGCACAATATATGATGGTGGGCAAAGACAGTATTTCGCTGGCTCAGTTCAAGAAAGAAAATTTATACGGTTTAGAAAATGCCGGTGTGGCCAATACCATTAATTCTATACAGAATTTCTACCTGTTTCAGCAATTTGCAGCCGAGAAAAAAGCAGATACCTTGACTTATTTCCGTGAAAGAATGTCGGAAAAAGAAGCGGAGTTGAGAAGTAAATATTTTTTTCCGTCACAGGTGATCGATCCGGTTTTAAATGATTTTGTTAAAGATAATCAGACAGAAAAAGAAGTTCAGGTTTTCATCTTAGAAAAAACGGAAGGCGATAAAACAGATTATCAGCAGGTTTATAACGATGTGAAATCCGGTAAACTGACCATCGAAGAAGCCATCTCAAAATACACAAAAGCGAATCCCAAACCAATTTATATTAAGCCGGGAAGTCTTGATAATCAAATGTATGCAGAGATTAAAACTTCGCCGAATAATACACTGACCAAATTTTTCAACACTCCTTCCTATATAGGTTTTGCCAAAGTTCTGAATTCCAGACCAAGTTTGGGTTACATGATTTTTGGAACGATCTCTTTTCCTAAAGATGCCAGTTCTGATTCGGTAAAAGATAAAATTTACCGGGATTTGAAAGAAGGAAAAACCTTTCAGGACGTGGCAAAATTGTATGGTGCCAATGAACATGAGAAAGATAACGGTGGCGTAATCATGGGGTCACCAACTTTGCCGGACGAAGTTTATGAACTGTTCAAAGGAAAAAAAGCGGGATATTACACGCCGGAACCTTTGCTTTTTGGCGACAGTTATTTTGTTTTTAATATTTATAATGTTGAACCTTATGTTTTAACAGAAAAAAACAGAGCATTCTTTCTGAGAGAGATGAACAGCACGCTTTATGCTGAAATTTTACAGGACAGGATGACGGCTTACCTGAAAACAGATCCTTCTTATAAAGAATTTCCGGCTTTTCAGAACATCAAAAAATCGTATCAGAATTTAGTGGCGGCAAAAGACAGCGAACTTCTTTATCAGTATAAAAATGAAAAAGTAACCGCCGGATTTATCAAAGAACTTGTTGGCGACAAAAAAGACGATGCTGCAAAACTATCACCTGCAGTGTGGGCAGAAGCTCTTAATAATATCAATTCCCAGGATGTTCTGAAAATTTACAGTCAGAACTTTACCAATCTTAAAAATGTAAAAGAGGAACTGGAAGCCAGTAAAAAATCACTTTACTCGGACTATATTTTCTCCAGATATTTGACTGAAGAAATTGCAAAACACCCGGAATGGCTTACCGAATATTACAACCAGCACAAGTCCAAATACTTTTGGGGGGAAAGAGCAGAAGGTAGAGTTGCCATCTTCGGTGATGCAAAACTGACCAAAGATATTTCTAAAGAAATAAAAGATGTGAAGGCTTGGGAGTTTTTAAAAGGGAAATTCGCCGGAAAACTCAATGACAAAAAACAGGTCCTGGTGAATTTTGAAAAAGGCGAAATGTCGAAAGAAGCTGATGTCTTTACCAAATACAATGTTCCTTTTAAAACAGGCGTTCACACCACCAAAATGGGAGATAAATCTTTGGTGATCGCCATTGATAAAATACTTCCTCCGTCCCAGATGACTCAAGAAGAAGCAGCGGAAGAACTGAAAGATGCGGTGACTGAAAAAAAGCTCAATGAAATCATCGCTGAACAGAAAGCAAAAACTAAAATTGTGGTTCAACCCGAATTCCTTAAGGATTTAGAAAAGAATTTTAAGAAATAATTATAATAAAACATGCAGGTTATTTCGTTTAGAATGATAATTTTGCAAATCGATAAAAAATAGATATGAACAAAAATGTAAAATTCACCCTGCTTTTTAGCTTAATGCTTGTGTTTTTCGGGACTCTCAACAAAGCGCAGACGCATTTGAAAAAAGGCGATATGATTGACGGGATCGCGGTAGTCGTAGGGGATGAAATTATTTTAGAATCAGATATAGAAGAGCAGGCCAACTTTGCAAAACAGCAGGGCGCCAGTGTTGCAAACAAATGCGAATTTGTGGAAAGCATCATCAACAATAAACTTTTGATCTATGAAGCCAAAAGAGATACGTTGATAGAAAACCGCTCGGCAGCCATCAAAGACCAGGCAAACCAAAAATACGCGCAGATCTTAGGACAGTTTCCGGATGAGAAAACAATGCTGTCAACCTATAAGTTCCGTACCTCTTACGAGATGAAAAATGCCATCGAAAAGATTGATGCAGACAACTATTACGGGCAGATGAAGTTCGGCAGAATTACTGATAAAGCAGACGTTACTCCCAATGAAGTAACCGATTTTTTCAATACTTTTCAATACCAGCTTCCGGAGGTGAAAGATGAAGTCTCGCTTTCCCAGATTGTCATGTATCCCAAACTGACCGATGCCCATAAAGATGAAATCATTGCACGACTCAATAAAATAAAACAGGATATTTTAGCAGGCGAATCATTTGAAAGCCAGGCGAGAATCTATTCAGACGATCCGGGATCTGCCGCAAAAGGCGGATTGTACACCAATATTGCAAAAGGCAAAATGGTAAAACCCTTCGAAGCAGCAGCACTGAATCTGCAGGAAGGAGAAATGTCTGATCCCGTAGAATCCGATTTTGGATACCACCTCATTCAACTGGTAAAGAAAAGTGGAAAGCAGTACGATGCCCGCCATATCCTCTTAAAGGCCGAACCGAATGCAGAAGAGATTCAGACTGCAAAAAAAGAATTAGACAGCATCAGAACTTTAATTATCGATGGTAAAATGAGTTTCAAAGACGCAGCATATCGGTTTTCCGATGACAAACAAACCAAGTTCAATGCAGGAATTATAAGCGGACAGGACGGTTCAGATAAAATTGAAAAGCTAAATCTTCCGCCGACGATCTCTTACCAGATTGCAGGACATAACAAAGGTGACATCACCGATGTGTTTGAAGATACCGCGCAACAGGACCGAAAAACCGTAGCCATCATTAAAATCGATGATGTGATCGCAGCGCACAAACTGGATATTACTACCGATTACAACAGAATTAAGCAAATGGCGCTCAATAAGAAGAAAAACGAAATGGTAGAAAAATGGGTAAAAGAAAAATTACCAAATGTATTTATCTCCATCAACGACCGTTACAAAGACTGTACTTTCAAAACCGACTGGCGTAAAACAGTTACCAAATAAATAAACTAAATCTCTGCACTAGCGGAGATTTTTTTTTGCATTTCATTTGACAAACTCAACGGGAAATAAGCATAAAAATCTGAATAGGGAGCAACAGGGTTTTCGCTTCCCAGAAAACCAGTCCCGCTTTTCGCTGTATCTTTTTTTCGTCGTTCCTCCTCTAAAAAAGGATGACGCTGCAATCGGGGCTAGAATATCAGGTGTTTTTTATTTTCGAAAGAATATCCAACGTCTGTAATAAAAGAAGTTCTTTTGATCATTTGTGAGGGATTATTGCTATTTTAGTTGTGTAATAATGTTGTACGCGTAAACTGCCGTTAAGAGGTAAAATATTTTGAAAAATCACCAAAAACAAATTACGATAAATGAAACAGAAAGAACCATCAGAATTATCAGATCAGGAACTCTTGCAGGAAGTACAGAAAATAAAATCATCTTTAATCGTCAATGCGGTATTATGCGGCATCATGATTGGTGTTGCCACTTACAGCACGGTAAAAAACGGACTGGGAATTCTCACTTTTTTCCCGCTCTTTTTCATTCCGGTGTTTACTAAAAACAGAGCCCGCAAAAAAGCCGTAGAAAACCAACTGAAAGAACGAAACCTTGTATAAAATATCACGCCCGTATTCCACAATATTCTATTATTTCGTTCTGTTTAGAACGAAATAATTTTTAAGCCCGCTGGTTTTGAAGGCTATCTTTGATGAATGTATTTTGATGGATCATCATTTCTTTTCAATTGTTATCCTTACTTTGCTGGCGAAAAACATATTCATTAACAACGAAAATCATAAATATGGAAGAATTAAACAATCTTGAATTGACCCTTTTAAACGCTTTGACCGAAAAATATCCCTCTTTAAAATCTCATATTCCCTATTTAAAACTGAAGGAAAGAAAAAACACCGGCGTCGGAATGCTGGTAGATCTGGAATATGTAAATGGTGATGAATTAAATTTTGATGATATGAATGCATTATTCAGTAATGGAGAAAATATAGAAATTAAAGGTTTAAAACAGGGTTTGAATTATGTAATTGATGTTACTGACGGCAAAATTTTATATATCGAATTTTCAACATACGGTGAAAATTGGAATGGAGAATTTGGGGAATATAAAATTATTAAAGATTAGCTTTTTGTTTTAAAAGAGGTTTCTCCTGCGTTCATTTTTTGATGATGATAAAAATATCAGATTTACCTTTTTCTTCTGTAATAAATTTTCACTCCCACATTTTTTCCTCACCGCCGAATTATTTAAATTTACCACATGAGTAATTTTTTAGATTTTGGCGTGGCCAAAAAGATGAAAGAAATGAGTGAAAAACAAAATAAAGTCACCCAATTATTTGAAATAAAATATCCTATCATTCAGGGTGGAATGATTTGGCATTCCGGTTGGCGTCTGGCTTCTGCGGTATCGAATTCGGGCGGTTTGGGCTTAATCGGAGCCGGGAGTATGTATCCCGATATTCTGCGTGAAAACATCCGCAAATGCAAAGCCGCGACCAGCAAACCTTTTGGGGTAAACGTTCCGATGCTCTATCCGAATTTAGAAGAAATCATCCAGATTGTTTTGGAAGAAGGCGTGAAGACTATTTTCACCTCGGCCGGAAATCCCAAAATCTATACCGAATCATTAAAGAAAGAAGGTTTAAAAGTCGCTCACGTGGTTTCCTCGACCAAGTTTGCCATGAAATGCGAAGATGCGGGCGTTGATGCCATTGTCGCAGAAGGTTTCGAGGCCGGCGGACATAACGGTCGAGATGAAACGACCACTTTCTGTTTAATTCCAAACGTGAAACAGCATATTTCAAAACCTTTAATCGCCGCGGGTGGAATCGCGTTAGGTTCTCAAATGAAAGCGGCCATGATTCTGGGTGCAGACGGCGTGCAGATTGGTTCGCGGTTCGCGGCGACCGAAGAAGCGAGTTCGCATGAAAACTTTAAAAATAAAGTCATCTCTTTAAATGAAGGCGATACGTATTTGACTTTAAAAGAATTGGCGCCCGTTCGTTTGGTGAAAAATAAATTTTTCCACGATTTGGAAAAACTTTACGATCAAGGCAGAGATGCCGAGGTTTTAAGAGAAACCCTCGGAAGAGCCAGAGCTAAGCGTGGAATGTTCGAAGGTGATTTAGAAGAAGGCGAATTAGAAATCGGTCAGGTCTCGGCGTTAATTCATGAAATTTTGCCTGTTAAAAAAGTCTTTGAAAATTTATTGAAAGAATATCGGGAAGTAAATTCCTTTGATTTATAAATAAAAAAATTCCGTCCCGCATTTACGTGACGGAATTTTTTTTACTCCTAATTTTTTACAACTGCTTTTGCCTGTTGGTTTTTCAATTGTCTTTCGTCATATTTTTTTACAATAAAAGCGATGATCATCGGTGAAACCCAAATCAGGATTTTTCTTAAAAGTACAGGATTCATAATAGTATTTTTTTATGTTAACCTTATTTGCAATTTGTTTGCCAAATATGATTCAAATCAGATTTTTGGCATTGATTCATTGGCTATATTTGTTCTATAGAATCACAAAATGGGAACCGCTCAATTAAATTTTCTAAAATTATCCGAACTGTTTTTGGATTTGTTCTCATTGCTCCTGTTTAAAAAATTCCTGCGCAAACCGACTTAACTTTTTTTGTTTTTTCAATTCGTCAATTGGGTTTTTTATTAAATCCGATCAATATTCAAGTACAATTATAAAAACAAAATTATGTTACCGAAAAGAGACAGCTGGGCAGAACCCTATAAAATTAAAATGGTGGAATTGCTGAAAATGACCACACCATCTCAACGAAAAGAAGCTTTAAAACAAGCCGGATTCAATACTTTTTTACTCAAATCAGAAGACGTTTATATTGATCTGCTCACCGACAGCGGAACCAATGCGATGAGCGACCGGCAGTGGAGCGGAATGATGCTTGGTGATGAAGCCTACGCCGGAAGTAAAAACTATTACCATCTGGAAGAAGCGGTGAAAGAAGTTTATGGATATCAATATTTGGTTCCCACACATCAAGGCCGGGGAGCAGAAAATATTCTTTCGCAAATCATGATTAAACCCGGCGATATTGTTCCCGGAAATATGTATTTCACCACGACAAGGCTGCACCAGGAATTGGCAGGCGGCGTTTTTCATGACGTGATTATCGATGAAGCCCACGATTCAGCATCTGATTTTCCCTTTAAAGGAAATGTAGATTTAAATAAAGTGGAAAAATTAGTTCAGGAATATGGCGCTGAGAAAATCGCTTATATCTGCGTTGCCGTGACCGTGAATTTAGCCGGCGGACAACCGGTGAGTATGGAAAATCTGAAAGGCGTTCGGAATTATACTCAGGAAAGAGGAATTAAAGTGATGCTCGATATGACCAGAATTGCCGAGAATGCCTATTTTATCCAACAAAAAGAAGAAGGATATCGTTTGAAAACCATCGCTGAAATTGTAAAGGAAATCTGCAGTTATACCGATGGTGCGACCTTTAGCGGGAAAAAAGATGCATTGGTGAATATCGGTGGATTCTTAGCTTTAAATGACTATGATATTTTTGAAGAAGCCCGAAATCTGGTCGTTGTTTATGAAGGATTGCATACCTACGGCGGTTTGGCAGGACGCGATATGGAAGCCATGTCCATCGGGATTTATGAAAGCGTGCAGGAAGAACACATGAAAGCCAGAATCGGTCAGGTTTTCTATTTGGGTGATAAAATGAAGGAATTCGGAGTTCCCATCGTTACACCCATTGGCGGTCACGGAATTTTCGTTGATGCAAAACAGTTTTTACCGCACGTTTCCCAGGATGATTTTCCCGCTCAGGCTTTGGCTGCTGAAATTTATCTGGATGCCGGCATCAGAACTATGGAACGCGGAATAGTTTCCGCCGGAAGAAATTCCAAGGGAGAAAATTATCATCCAAAACTGGAATTGGTTCGTTTCACCATTCCGAGAAGAGTTTACACGCAAGCTCACATGGATGTAATCGCAGAATCCACCGCCAGAGTTTATGAACGCAGAAACCAGATCAAAGGTTTGAAAATGATTTACGAACCGAAATACCTGAGGTTTTTCCAGGCGAGATTTGAACAGCTTTAAACAAACGAAACCACCTCGAAATGAGGTGGTTTCTGTTTTAATAATTATTTTTTCGATTCATAAAAAGTGGAAAGAAACCTGAAGTTTGAATTATTTAATAAATCAGTTTTTATTAAATACTTAAAACCTGTTTAAATTTGTGTAAAAACCACCAAAGGCACCAAAGGGATATTTCTTTTAGAGTATTTTCTTTTTAGATTTTATTTTGCTCATTTTGCGGTTTAACTATTTTTATCATTTTTAAACAGGCTTAAAGTTTAAATCTGTTCACACATCAGATAATCAGGACTTAAAACTTCTTCTTCAAAGCTTCCCCTTCAAACGAAATTCCTTCCCAACCGAACTCCATAAAGTTTCTGATATTCTGATGATCGGTTCCTTCAGGATTTTCCAAAACATCATTTCTATAGAAATCTCCAAATAATGATAAGGTTTCTTCTTTTGATAGATCATTCAATTTTGCAAAACTGAAAACTTTGCAGGAACCGTTGTTTTGATTGCCTTCATTGATCGTATTTCCATTCTTGAATTGCGTTGGTGTAAAGTTGTAATGCTCATCAATGTAAGCGATGACTTCTTTAAAACCGATTGTTTCCGGCGTGTTTTTTATATGTTCTAACAGCATTTTTAAATTTTTTCAAAAATAAGAACATAATAGTATCTGCGCAAAAAAATTGGTATAGGAGTTCATCATCAAAAAAATGCTGACTCCGGTAAATCTCCGTAACACACTTAATGAATTAATCTTTGTTGTACCTTGATTTGAAACTTTAAAAAAAAAAAACCACCTCATTTCGAGGTGGTTCCTATTATTTTATCCGTTATTTTCAGGATTATGTCCGCCGTTATTTTCCGGTCGGTCATCTCTTCGTTGAGGTCTGTCACCTTGTGATCGGTCTTCTCTCGGTCTGTCGTTATTCGGTCTTTCTTCACGAGCCGGTCTTGGCAACAAAACTTTTCTTGAAAGTTTCATTTTCTTACGGTCATCGTAACCCATGAATTTCACTTCTACCTGATCGCCTTCGTTGTAAGGAACTTTATCCAAACGTGCCCATTCGATCTCAGAAATATGCAATAAACCTTCAGTTCCTTTTGCAATCGCTACAAAAGCACCGAAATCCATTACTTTTACAACTCTGCCGTTGTATACACTTCCAACCACAGGAACGAAACAGATTTCGTTAATCGCTGCAATCGTGGCGTTGATGTTTTCTCTGTTCACCCCGGAAATTTCGATTCTTCCGATTTCGCCAATTTCTTCGATCGCGATAACGGTTTCGAAATCTTTCTGCATCTGCTGAATAATTTTTCCTCCAGGTCCAATAATCGCTCCGATGAAGTCTTTGGAGATTTCCAAAACTTCCATTTTCGGTGCGTGTGGTTTAACGTCTGGTCTTGGTGCGTCAAGGGTTTTCAATAATTCATTAAGGATATGCAGTCTTCCGTCTTTCGCCTGGATTAATGCTTTTTCCATAATGTCCATTGTAAGACCTTCCACCTTAATGTCCATCTGACAAGCCGTGATTCCGTCTGCAGTTCCTGTTACTTTGAAATCCATATCACCTAAGTGATCTTCATCTCCTAAGATATCGGAAAGTACGGTGAATTTACCTGATTTAGGATCAGTTACCAATCCCATAGCAATTCCGGATACCGGTTTTGAAATTTGTACCCCTGCATCCATTAATGCTAAAGTTCCTGCACAAACAGTTGCCATAGAAGACGAACCGTTTGATTCTAAAATATCAGAAACGATACGGATGGTGTAAGGATTTTCTGTAGGAATCATTTTTGCCAAAGCTCTCTGAGCCAGGTTTCCGTGACCTACTTCTCTTCTTGAAGTTCCTCTTAAAGGTCTTGCTTCACCCGTTGAGAACGGTGGAAAGTTGTAATGTAAGAAGAATTTCTGATCATAATTAATCGCAACCGTATCCACCATGTTCGCATCTTTTACAGATCCTAAAGTTACGGCAGTCAGTGACTGAGTTTCTCCTCTGGTAAAGATTGCAGAACCGTGAGCTCCCGGTAAATAATCAACTTCTGACCAGATCGGACGAATCGTTTCCGGACTTCTTCCATCCAAACGGATTTTGTCGTTCAAGATCATTTGACGCATTGCTTCTTTTTCTACATCGTGGAAATAGATTTTTGCGTAAGGGGTTACTGTTACTAATTCTTCCTCAGAATACTGCGTTAAGAAGTCAGCTAAAACCGCCTGGAAGTTATCATGTCTTTCTTCTTTAGCAGAAGGCGTTTTTGCAATGTCTAATACTTTATCATAAGTTTGGGCCCAAACTTTTTCGCGAATTTCTTCGTTGTGATCTTCGTGGGAATATTCTCTTTTTGGAAGAGATTTGCCAACTCTCTCGGCTAATCTTTCCTGAGCGGCTACCTGAACTTTAATTTCTTCGTGTGCGAATTTGATTGCTTCGATCATTTCCTGTTCAGAAATTTCTTCCATTTCACCTTCAACCATTACGATAGAATCTTTGGTCGCTCCAACCATAATATTTAAATCAGCTTTCGCTAAATTCTCCATACTTGGGTTAACAACCAATTTTCCGTCGATTCTGGCTACGGTAACTTCAGACATTGGTCCGTTGAAAGGAATATCGGTAATTGCGATCGCTGCGGAGGCTGCTAAACCTGCCAAAGCTTCCGGCATGCACTCTTTATCATAAGAAATCAGGGAAATCATCACCTGAACTTCTGCATGGAAATCGGATGGGAAAAGCGGACGCAAAACGCGGTCAACTAATCTCATTGTTAAAATTTCCTCGTCAGATGGTCTTGCTTCTCTTCTGAAGAAGTTTCCCGGGATTTTTCCTGCAGAATAAAATTTCTCTCTGTAATCTACTGTCAGTGGCAGAAAATCAACGCCTGGTTTCGCTTCTTTGCTGGCGACAACAGTTGCTAAAAGCATCGTACCTCCCATTCTTACGACTACAGCACCGTTGGCTTGTTTCGCTAATTTTCCTGTTTCGATGGTAATTTCTCTACCATCTTTTAATTGAATTGTTTCAATAATTGCTTGTGGAGCATTCATAAAATTTGTTCGTCTTTGGCACTCCGTATTGAGTGCGGTTTGTATTTAATCTATTTAAATTTTCGAGGGCAAAGATACGGAAATTTCTTAAGTGAAAACCACCGGTAATATCATGAAATATCAAGAGCGGCAATCAAGGTTTACCTTTTAAAGACAATGTGATAATTTATAATTTTTTTATTGGTTAAAATTTGAAGTAAACAGCCCACATCAAAGCATGAATTTAGAAAGTAATATTAATGGGTTCTTTGCTGTGATGAACATTTGAAAATAAGGTGAATCATGTGTTTGAAATAAATTTTAACATTTTGAATATTTTATTAAAGAAGCCAGCGGCGCAGGGAAGTCCTTCAAAAAAATGATTGACGTTTAAATTTTATAAAAAATATATTTCGGCATAAATTTGGATAATCTTTTGAACATCATTTAATATTAACATTAAAAAAATTACAATTATGGGAATTTTATGGACATTAATTATTGGGGCCGTTGCCGGATGGTTGGGAGCACAAATCTTTAAAGGCGGAAGTCTAGGATTAATCGGGAATATTATAGTCGGTATTATCGGCGGATTTATTGGGTATTTCCTTTTGGGAACCCTGTTTGGAACTGCTATTATCGGACAGATTTTAACTGGAGCAGTGGGTGCAATTGTATTGCTTGCAATAATTAATTTACTCTCTGGCCGCAGGGTTTAAATTAAAATATTGATTAGAAACCAATACTCTTCTTAAATAAAAACGTCCTGAGAAAATCAGAACGTTTTTTTTATTGTTTAAAAATAGAAAACGACAATTCATAATTACCAGCCGCCACCTCCGCCACCGCCACCGCCACCTCCGGAAAATCCACCACCACCTGATCCGCTTCCGGAACTTGAAGGTTGCGTAGAAGAACTCGCGATGGATTGTGACAGTGAAGAGTTTAAGGAGCCCGCAAAATTCATATTCATTACCGAAGTGCCAATAAACCAATTCGAATGATATTGCTGATTTTCACCTAAAGCTGATTTTTTTAACATGCTTTGGAATTTTTCGCCCCAAATTTTCTCAACGCCTAAAACCATCGCGTAAGGCAACATTTTTTCAAAAATATCGGGCGTCATTGCCGGCGGATTGTGAAATTGTAAAGTTTTTTCCTCTGCTGTTCCCAGATACATTTTAAAACCTTCGATGAGCGATTGGGTTTCCAGTTTTTCTGAACTTGGTTGTTTAATGAAATATTGATAAAGTACCATTGCGATAAATCCAAATATTAAAAAACCATAACTTGCGTAGAAGCCTATGTTTTCTGTTCTTTCTGTGTCCAATGAGAAGATTGTTGAAAGAATCGACATCAATCCTATTGAAATGAAGGCAAATAAAACTTTCACCACACTTGATCTTTCAAAAAAAACAGAAATAAAAATTCCTGTAAATAAAGCAGCCGCACTCAGAAAAATTCCTGCGCCCAGATGCGTGTCGCTATAACTTAACCGGTAACTGAAAAATAAACCCAGACCGTAAAAAACAAAAATGACGATAATCGGTAAGAATAATTTACTCGTATTATTTCCTTTTTTCAAAAAGTCATCATGTTGGAATTTTAAACTGGCTTTAAAATCATTCACAGCATTTTCAATTTTTGAATTGTATTGTCCATCGAAAGTGATGACCGTTGATTCGCCAGAAAATAATTTATTCATCAGGTTGATTTCCTCTTTGGGTAAAGTCTGATCCTGTTCTTTGATTTTTTCTAATGTATATTCTTTGCCGCCGAAAATCCCCAGAATTCTTTTATCTTCTTCAATGATTTTAAGGTAACCTTTAACTGCCAGACTTACAATTGCTGCTGAGATCAGCTGAGTCGAATACTGTTCATTTTCCAGATAACCTAACGAAGCAGGAGACAGGTTTTGTGGCGCATTGAACTGTGGATATACAATGGGCTTCTGCGGATCGATCCCGTATTTCTTCCAAGTGGTAAAAAAGTATCCTGATAATCCTAAAGCTGCTGCAATAAGCGCTGCCAAAATCCCGTATTTTTCTAAAAATCCCGGTGGAGGCGGAGGGGCAAAAATTCCTTTGTTGAAACCAACTGCAATCGTTAACCCTTCATTTTGGCCTAAGTTTTTGGCAGACCATTCGATCGTGTTTGCAGATAATTGTTTGCCTGTGCATTTGGATTCATCCGATCCATAGCTTCCCGTATAACATGATTGCTGAAGAATTTCTGCACCTTCCGGCAAAGTAACTTTAGCCGAGATTTTATCCACAGGAAAATCCCACAATGTGCCGTTCACGTTCCAGTAAAATTCGTCATACTTGTCAAAAAATCCAATCTGATCTGAGGTCGTGTATTTCAGTTCATATTCATAAATTCCCGGAGGTAAGAGGATGTCTTTATTACCGAAATAAATATCGAAATCAGAACTTGTACTTTCAGTATGATAATCTTCTTTTGATCCATTTTTTTGAACCGAAATGAGATCATATTTAATTCTTATTTTCCTGCCATTAATGTTCCTCCATAAAGGTAAGGACCGGAAAATTCCTCTGCGGATATTAATTCCTTCTGCGTAAACTTTTATTTTTTCGGTGACCGTAATTTGTGCATTCTTTCCAATAACGATATCGGAATCGAAAGAAATAATATGTTCATAGTTTTTCCGGGCAGAAGAATCAACCGCCAAATCCTGTGCTGCGCCAATCCCGAAAATCAGGATCAGAAATGCAAAAATTAACCGGTTCATGGTTTTTAGAATTTTACATTGGGAACCGCTCTTTCAGTTACGTTTTCCAGTTCAAAGAAAGGAGATTTGGTAAACTTGTACAGGTTCGCAATGATATTACTCGGGAAAGTAGCGACCAGAATATTGTTTTCCCGAACGGTTCCATTATAATATCTTCTCGATTTTTCAATGTCGCCTTCCAAAGTAGAAAGTTCGCCCTGAAGTTGCAGGAAATTGGTATTTGCCTTTAAGTCCGGATATTGTTCTGCAACGGCGTTCAAAGTCATCATCGCCTGGTTAAGGTTTTTCTCAGCCGCTTCTTTTTCCTCAACGGAATTTGCAGCCATGGCGGCGGCTCTCGCTCTCGTCACACTGTCAAAGGTTTCTCTCTCGTGCGTGGCATAACCTTTCACCGTTTCTACCAAATTTGGGATTAAATCGTATCTTTTTTTCAGCATCACATCGATACTGCTCCATGCTTCATCAACCATCGTACGCAACTTTACCAATTGATTGTAGATAGATACTCCATAGAATAAAGCTACAGCGCAAAAAGCTAGAATAATTAAAATAGCATTCATAATTTTAAAGTTTTTTGGTATTAATTTTTTTTAAATAGATTTCACAGATGTTCCAGGCAATCAGTTGCACGATGAAACAAATGTAACGGAAAGTTACAAATATTTAACATTACTTATACGGCCGCTGAAAAAAAAACTATCTTTGCAAAAATTTTTGGGCTCGAAAAGTTCGAGTAACCCATTAATAATGTCATTATTAAACAAAATTTTATGTCGAATATCGTCGCCATAGTTGGACGTCCCAACGTAGGAAAATCCACCCTTTTTAACCGTTTTCTCGAAAGAAGAGAAGCTATCGTAGATTCAACAGCCGGAGTTACCAGAGACCGTCATTACGGAAAATCTGACTGGAACGGAGTTGAATTTACCGTTATCGATACCGGTGGTTACGAAGTGGATACTGAAGATGCATTTCAAGGAGAAATTATCAAACAGGTTGAATTAGCCGTTGATGAAGCTACATCAATTATCTTCATGCTTAATGTTGCTGAAGGGTTAACAGATACCGATATTGAAATTCATGAAATGTTACGCCGTTCTAATAAACCGGTTTATATTGTGGTTAACAAAGCGGATTCTGCAAAAGAAGAATTGGCCGCAACTGAATTCTATCAGTTAGGAATTCCAAAATATTATACCATGTCTTCTGCAACAGGTTCCGGAACCGGAGAGTTGCTGGATGATATCGTAAAAGATTTCCCGACTACTGAATATAAAGATCCTTTCGAAGGTTTACCAAAAATTACAATTGCAGGAAGACCAAACGTAGGAAAATCCACTTTAACCAACGCTCTTTTAGACAAGGAACAGAATATTGTAACTGATGTAGCGGGAACAACGCGGGATTCTATCCAGACTTTATATAATAAATTCGGGCACGAATTTGTTTTGGTTGATACCGCAGGAATGCGACGTAAAGCCAAAGTAAAAGAAGATTTAGAATTTTATTCAGTGATGCGTGCTGTTCGTTCCATAGAATATTCTGATATCGTAATTATTATGGTTGATGCCACTTTAGGTTGGGAATCTCAGGATATGAATATTTTCGGACTGGCTCAGAAAAATAGAAAAGGAATCGTAATCGTGGTCAATAAATGGGATTTGGTGGAAAAAGAAACCAATACCACCCGTGACTTCGAAGCGAGAATTAAAGAAAAAATCGGTCAGTTTACCGATATTCCAATTCTTTTTGTATCCGCTTTAACGAAACAGAGGATTCTGAAAACTGTTGAAGTTGCGATGGAAGTTTACCAAAACAGAGCGAAGAAAATTAAAACTTCAAAATTAAATGAAGTAATGCTTCCTGTTTTTGAAGCAACACCGCCGCCGGCACTGAAAGGGAAATATGTGAAGATCAAATATTGTGTACAGCTGCCTACGCCGAGTCCACAGTTTGTGTTTTTCTGTAATTTGCCACAATATGTGAAGGAAGCTTACAAAAGATTTGCTGAAAATCAACTTCGAAAACATTTCGGTTTCACCGGTGTTCCTATTGAAGTTTACTTCAGACAAAAATAAATTGATTTGATGATGTGTCGATTTGTTAATTTGCTGATTTAATTATTAAACATAAACAAATGGAAAAAAGAAATGAAATTTTGGAATTGAGTATTCAGTTTGCATTAGACATTATCGAATTTACTGAAATTCTTGAGAGTAAAAGAAAATTTGTAATTGCTAATCAATTGTTGAAATCAGGAACATCTGTGGGCGCAAATATTTTCGAATCTCAAAGTGCAGAAAGCAGAGCAGATTTTATTCACAAATTAAAAATAGCAGATAAAGAAGCAAAAGAAACAGAATATTGGCTTTTGCTCTGTGAAAAATCATCAGGCTATCCTTTTAATGAAGACTTGAAAATAAAATTACTCAGTATTCAGAAGCTTTTGTCAAAAATTATATCGACTTCAAAAATTAATAAATAAGATCGTATTAATCGCCACATCATCACATCAACAAATCATCACATCAATATTATGATTACTGTCCTTTCAGATCAATTTTCTCTTATTAATACTTGGATCAATGAACTTCGAAATGTAGAAATTCAAAATGACCGACTCCGCTTCCGTCGAAATATGGAAAGAATTGGAGAAATTGCCGCCTTTGAAATCAGCAAAGGGTTGGAACAAAAGGAAATCGAAATTACCACACCTTTAGACAAAATTAAATCCCAGGAAGTTGCCGTACAACCTGTAATTACAACGATTTTAAGAGCAGGTGTTCCTTTGTTTCAGGGGATTTTAAATTATCTGGATAAGGCAGATTGCGGTTTCGTAGCAGCATATCGAAAACATGATGCGAACGATTATTTCTCCATCAAACAGGATTATCTCACCTGTCCGAGTATCGACGGCAGGCCCTTAATCGTCGCAGATCCGATGTTGGCTACCGGCGCAAGCTTAATTGAAGCCATCAAAGATTTATTGAATCATGGAAAACCGACACAACTCCATATTGTAGCAGCAATCGCTTCACAACAAGGCGTTGATACCATTCAGAAAGAATTTCCGGAAGCGAAAATATGGGTAGGCGTTATCGACGAAAAGTTGACCTCAAAAGGCTATATTACGCCAGGTTTGGGAGATGCCGGCGATTTGTCCTACGGTGAAAAATTACAGAGATAAAAAATCATAACATACAAAAAACAATAATCCTTCTCTTTTCGAGGAGGATTTTTTTAATCCATCGCCATTACCAAAACGCTCACTTTATTATCTCCGGCTTTTAAAATTTCCCACGCAACGGCGCTCATCGTATTCCCGGTTGTGAAAACATCGTCGATCACTAATATATGGTGATTGGAAATGTTTCTGGTAATTGAAAAAAGGTTTTCATTGAAATTTCTTTGCTCTTTTTTCTTCTTTGCCTGAGCTTTCTTGTAGAAATTTCTTTTAATTAAAGTGTGTTCACAAGGGATTTTAAGATTTTTTGAAAGTTCATCTGCAAACAAATGCAGTTGATTGTAGCCGCGTTCTTTTAATTTTTTTGGATGAAGGGGAACAGTCACTAAAAGATCGGGTTTTGAATGCGAAAAATCTAATTTTTCAGCCGTCCAGTTGGCAATGATTTTTCCGATTTTCTCCCGGCGGCCATATTTTAACTGATGGATGATTTTTTGACTTGTACTTTGCCGCTCAAACTGCATTAATGCAAAAGCGTTCTCGATCGGGAAAAGCAAACGGCATTTTTCTGTCAGAAGATTGCTTTCTGAAATATGGTGATGGGTAAAATTGATTTGATTAAAACACAGTTCGCAAACCACTTCCTCCGGGTGGATAATTCGCTTACATTCCAGACAGCGGTTCGGGAAAAGTAAGTCCACTAAAAACATACTCCAGTTGTTTAGTGAAAGTTACAAATTAATTTTTAATGAAAAATGAAGAAATTGATTGAGAATTATTACTGGATGATTAGAGTTTAATTATTGAAAGCCATTGTTTAAAAACCACATAGTCACAAAGAATTTCTGAAAAATACTCTATTAAATTTAAGTCCATAAAGTAAAAATGTATAGATCTTTTACTTGGATAATAGCACAGAAACTTTTGTGGTTGAAAAAAGTACGGCTTTTTTGTCCTAAAGCATTTGCTTCCGAATCTGCTGGATAGACTTTTTCATATTTTCATTAAAAATTTCCTTTTCTAATCTCAAAGGCGGTGCCTGCCTTACTTCACAGTCAGAAATACTGCAGAATTCACACGTTACACCGACATTAACTGTTTTGATCTGATCGCTTTTTGCAAATTTAATTTTCTTTAAAGAAGCTGAATTTAACAAGATTCCAATGCAATAACTTCTGTTCGTTCCATCAGAAAAAGGGTTTTTCTGCGACGTGGAAATCACAAGATAGGTTAAGCCGGTATCTTTATAATGAGAAATTTGTGCGTCGGTGAGCTTTTCATTTTCTTTTAGATTGCTCATGTTTTTCACCGCAATCCAGCGTCTGCAATAATGTTCACTTGTCGCGTTTGCATGCGGAGCCTGTTGCTGATTCAGATGAAGTTCTTTTAAAATCTGAATTTTATCTGAATTTTTCTTTTTGGTAAAACAGAGATAAAACAAATCTTTAATCCCGAATTCTTGTGGTAAAATATTGGTCAGCCGGTAATAAAATGTCTCCGGTGAATTGGTGAATTCTTCAGTTAAATTTTCAAAAAGGGCAGGCTTCCATTCCTGATTTTCAAAGAAACTGCTTAATTTCTGAGTTAATGTTTCTTTTCGAATCAATAAACATCCGGCGAAATAGGCAGCGTAATAATTGCTTAGAAGTTCTTCAAAACTTGTAAAATCCAGCCAGGAATAAGTGTTTGGCCGGGGATTGATATTCAAAATATTAAAACCGATTTCTTTTGCGAGAATAAAAATTTTCTGATCTTCATCTAAAAGTTCATTCAGTAAAAGTAGTTTTTTTTCCGGGATAAAAAGAGAACGCAATTTTCCGGAAGCACCATATTGTTCCAAATCGAGTGACCGGATTTCGTACTGAAACTGCCGCTCTAAAATCTGCCGGAATTCAACAGAACTGGGTTTTTCTGAAAGTTTATTGTCTAAAATGTAATCCTTTGCTTTCTCTTCGATTTCAGGGAAATAATTGTCGTACAATTCCTGAAAACTTCTGATGACGGCGAAATAAAAACGCTCTTTACTGAGATTGTAATTCTTCGCAATTTCAATTAAAGTATTGATGAAAGCGGTCACTTTTTTCGGTGCCTCACTGATGATACTGATGAGGTTGTTTTTGTTGATGCCAAAAAGGTCGAGCGGAATTTCTTTAAAAAAATCGGACTGTATAATTTCAGCGATTGGCGCTAAACTTTTGTCCAGTTTGGTAGAGACCAAATCGTCGTAAGTGCAATGTAGTGAAGTTGCAAGCTGTGAAATTTTATCATGTTTCGGGTACTTTTTGCCGTTTTCTATTTCATTTAAATACGATTTGGAAACTCCTGTTAAAGTCGCCAGATCCTGTAAAGAAAAACCTTTCTTTTGACGGAACTGTTTCATTTTCAGTCCAAAAACGGTTTTTATAAAATCACTGTCACTTGCCATTAATTATAAATTAATTTATATTATTTCTAAATAGATGTAGAATCCGATGAATACAAAGATAAATAAAATAAAGCGATTGTTCGCATAATTTATGTTTGGTATATTTAGCGAACGTTCGCTATTTGTGAAGGTTTTTTATTTAAGTTTGCAGTATTAAATCTTTAAAGTGTAAACAAATGGAAACGGCAACACAATTTCAGATCGTCCCTCAGGAAGAGTACAGCGACATTTTCACTTCTGAATTATTGGTCTTTTTGGCGGAACTTCATGTTAATTTCAACAATAGAAGAACTGCTCTTCTTCAGTCAAGAAAATTGAAGCAAATCGAATTCGATCACCGCCAGCTTCCAAAATTTTTAGCAGAAACAGAGGAAATCAGAAACGGGAAGTGGAGTTGTAATCCTTTGCCAACAGATTTACTCGACAGAAGAGTGGAGATTACCGGACCGGTTGAACGAAAAATGGTGATCAATGCTTTGAATTCAGGCGCTTCCGCTTTCATGGCAGATTTTGAAGACAGCAATTCGCCGACTTGGGAAAATTGTATGGAAGGACAAAGAAATCTTTCCGATGCCGTCAACAGAACCATCAGTTTCGAAAGTGAAAACGGTAAAAAATATGAATTGGGCGAAAACGCAGCCACGCTTTTGGTTCGCCCCCGTGGTCTTCATTTAGAAGAAAAAAATATTAAAATCAATGGTGAAAGAACTTCCGGTTCTTTAATCGATTTTGGAATTTATTTCTTTAGAAATGCTGAAAGATTAATTGAAAATGGAAGTGGACCTTATTTTTATTTGCCAAAATTGGAACATTATAATGAAGCAAAATGGTGGAATGATGTTTTTAAATTTTCACAGGATTATCTAGGAATCCCGCAGGGTACCATTAAAGCAACAGTTCTCATTGAAACCATTACCGCCGCTTTCCAACTGGATGAAATTTTATTTGAATTAAAAGAACACAGTTCCGGCCTCAATTGCGGACGGTGGGATTATATTTTCTCTTACATTAAAAAGTTTCGGAATCTTCCCGAATTTTTAGTTCCCGACAGGGATCAAGTGACCATGACTTCGCCTTTTATGAGTGCTTATTCCAAAAGAGTGATTCAGGTTTGTCATAGAAGAAATGTTCACGCGATGGGCGGAATGGCGGCGCAAATTCCCGTGAAAAATAACGAAAAAGAAAACGAAATCGCTTATGCGAAAGTCCGCGCGGATAAAGAACGCGAAGTGAAAAATGGTCATGACGGAACGTGGGTCGCCCATCCGGGATTGGTTTCGGTTGCAAAAAAAATCTTTGATGAATTCATGCCGATGCCAAATCAGATCGGTAAAAAATTCGAAGACTACCATATTTCCGAAGAAAATCTACTCGAAATTCCAAAAGGGACCATTACTGAAAATGGCGTTCGGAAAAATATTAATGTCGGAATTCTCTACATCGAATCTTGGTTAATGGGCATTGGCGCTGCTGCTTTGTATAATTTAATGGAAGATGCGGCAACTGCAGAAATATCCCGAACCCAAATTTGGCAATGGCTGAAAAATGAAGCAAAATTAGAAGACGGCCGAACATTAATGCCCGAAATGGTTTTGCACTGGCAGGAAGAGGAATTGGAGAAAATCAAAAATTATGTCGGTGAAGAACGGTTCAGAAGTGGAAAGTTTGAACTCGCTACCGAACTTTTTGATGACCTTGTTCTCAATGATAATTTCGAAGAATTCCTGACTTTGAAAGCGTATCAGTTTATTTAAGAGCCTATAGTGATGAATGGTGAATAGTGAATGCTCAATGGTCAATAGTGAATAGTGAATAGTGAATTTTACTTTGTAACGTTTATAACGAGATTAAAAAATACCATTGTTAAGCGAAGTGGCTTTGCGCCTTTAAAAGCAGCATGAAAAACATAATGTATGTAAAGGAAACTTTGCGTCTTTGCGTTAAAAATAAAAACAACAAATCCAAAAACAAATCGATATGAACAAGCAAGAACAAATCCAGCAACTGGAAAAAGAATGGTTGGAAAGCCCAAGATGGAATGGTATAAAAAGACCGTATTCCGCAGAAAAAGTATTGAAACTCAGAGGGTCTTATCAACTCGATTATACCATCGCCAAATTGATGTCGGAGAAATTATGGGAGAAATTAAATAATCAGGATTTTGTGGCAGGATTAGGTGCTTTAACCGGAAATCAAGCGGTACAGGAAGTTGATGCCGGTTTGGAAGCGATTTATCTTTCTGGTTGGCAGGTTGCTGCCGATGCGAATTTGAGCGGGGAAATGTATCCGGATCAAAGCTTATATCCAGCGAATTCTGTTCCGTCTGTGGTGAAAAGAATCAATAATGCTTTATTGCGTGCAGATCAAATTCAGTCTGTAAATGAAGTGGATGAAGAGAACTGCAAAGAATATCTGGTTCCGATCGTTGCTGATGCAGAAGCTGGTTTTGGTGGTAATTTGAATGCTTTTGAACTGATGAAGCAAATGATTGAAGCCGGTGCGGCCGGAGTTCATTTCGAAGACCAATTGTCTTCAGCAAAAAAATGTGGACATTTAGGTGGGAAAGTTCTGGTGCCGACTCAGGAAGCGGTAAATAAACTCATTGCGGCGCGCCTGGCTGCTGATGTTTGTGGTGTTCCAACACTTTTGGTAGCCAGAACCGATGCTGATGCGGCGGATTTGTTAACCTCGGATATCGACGAAAGAGACCGGAAATTCGTGACAGGCAAAAGAACACCTGAAGGTTTCTATGAAGTGAAAAACGGAGTAGAGCAGGGAATCGACAGAGGTTTGGCTTATGCGCCTTACGCTGATTTGATCTGGATGGAAACTTCAAATCCCGATTTAGCGTACGCCAGAAAATTCGCTGAAGGGATTCACGCAAAATTCCCGGAAAAAATGCTCGCTTACAACTGTTCCCCTTCTTTCAACTGGGCTGCAAAATTATCCGTTCCCGAAATGGAAACGTTCCGCGAAGAATTGGCCGCGATGGGTTATAAATTCCAGTTCATCACTTTGGCGGGTTTCCATGCTTTAAATACCTCCATGTTCGAGTTGGCTTTGGCTTATAAAGAAAGAGGAATGGCAGGCTACAGCGAATTACAGGAAAGAGAATTTGCACTTCAATCGAAAGGTTTCCGCGCCGTAAAACATCAGAATTTCGTCGGAACTTCTTATTTTGACGAAGTGCAAACCGTAGTTACCGATGGAAATTCATCTACAACGGCTTTGGCTGGATCAACTGAAACTGAGCAATTTCATTGATTGATAAAAACACTGCATTTTTAGACCTGAGATGGGAGACTTGCTGACTCAAAAATCGTCTCATGTCTCCTTTCGAAGAATTTCAATTCTCATTTATTTTAAGAAAGTCCTCTCCATTTTTCGGGGAGGATTTTGTGAGGTGTCTTCCCGGAAGGTTGGTTTATTGCCGCTAATTAAAATTGTAATGAATTAAATTTTTAGAGTCTTTGCATTAAAAACAATATTCAGCACACTTTTTTATTATTTCTAAAAAGCTTAAACTTTCATTATCTTTGCGCCATGATACGCATTACCAAAATTTTCACGTTCGAAACCGCCCACGTTCTCTACAATTACGACGGCAAATGCAAAAATATGCACGGACATTCCTACAAACTTTTTGTTACGGTAAAAGGAAATCCAATCAATGATTTAGACCATCCAAAAAACGGAATGGTCGTAGATTTTGGAGACATTAAAAAAATCGTAAAATCACAGATTATCGATGTTTGGGATCATGCGGTGATGCTCAATGGTATTTCGCCACACAAACAATTGGGTGAGGATCTGGAGGGAAAAGGTCATAAAGTGATTTATTGCGGTTACCAGCCGACGTGTGAAAATATGCTTTACGATATCGCAGACAAAATAAAAAAACAACTTCCCGAAGCCGTATCTCTGGCTTATCTTAAACTGCACGAAACCGAAAACTCTTACGGAGAATGGTTTGCAGAAGATCAAGTTTAATCTGAAAATGCACTATTTTGAAAATGCACTAAATTTGCAAAATTCGGATCATTCGAAAGATATTATGAAAATCAATTTAGAACAAAATAAAAAAATCTATTTCGCTTCTGATCAGCATTTTGGTGCACCAACTCCGAAAGAAAGTAAGGTTCGCGAGGAGAAATTTATCCGCTGGCTCGACGAAATTAAAGCAGATGCCCAGGTTTTATTCCTCATGGGAGATTTGTTTGATTTCTGGCACGAATGGAATCACGTTATTCCGAAAGGATATGTCCGGGTTTTAGGGAAATTGGCCGAATTAAAAGATTCAGGAATTGAACTGTTCATGTTCGTCGGCAATCACGATTTGTGGATGAAAAATTATTTTGAAGAAGAAATAGGATGTAAAGTTTATTTTGATAAACAGTATTTCGAAATCAACGGAAAGAATTTTCTTCTCGCACACGGCGACGGTTTAGGTCCAGGCGATAAAGGCTATAAAAGAATGAAAAAACTTTTTACCAATCCTTTGGCGCAGTGGGCTTTCAAGTGGTTGCATCCGGATATTGCGATGAAAATAGCCATTTATTTTTCAACAAAAAACAAAATGATTTCCGGGGAGGAAGACAAAGAGTTTCTTGGCGAAGACAAAGAATTTCTGATCATTTATTCCAAAGAAAAACTCAAAGCAGAAGAAATCGATTATTTCGTTTATGGTCACCGGCATTTACCGATGATTCTGGACTTAGAAAACGGCAGCGCCCAATACATCAACCTCGGTGACTGGATTTCTTATTTTACGTATGGGGAATTTCAAACTCACTTTAAATTAAAGTCTTATAAAACTGGAGTCACAGAAGTTTTTATCGGAGATACGACTTCGTAAGATAAAATTCACAACAAATACCTTTTAACAGTTAAAATTTACTATCATCCCAAATATTAAGAATCTCCGTGGTTAAAAATATTTTCAATATCAAGACAGTAACCGATTTCCAACAAAAATGTCTGGAAACTTTCCATTATCAATATCAAAATATCGAGGTTTACAGAAAGTTTGTTGATTATTTAAACATCAAACCGGATGATATTCAGGAAATTGAAAAAATTCCTTTTCTGCCTATTGAAATGTTTAAAAATCACACGATTTTGGATCGAAATAAAAACACCGATTTGTTTTTCCAAAGTTCAGGAACCACGCAGATGAACCTTTCAAAACATTGGATTGCTGACGAAAACCTTTATCAGGAAAGCATTGAGAAAAGTTTCGGGCAGTTTATCGGAAAACCGGAAGATTATATTTTTCTCGGATTATTGCCGAGTTATCTGGAAAAGCAAAATTCTTCCTTAATTTATATGGTCGATTTTCTGATGAAAAAATCAGGAAAACCGGAGAACGGATATTTCCTTTACAATCACGAGGATTTATTTGAATTATTAAATCAACTCTCAAAAGAAAATAAAAAAGTCATTCTGTTCGGCGTTTCTTTTGCGCTTTTAGACTTCCTGGATTTCGCACAAACCAATCATCACACCATCACCTCATCAGATCAGCTCATCATCATCGAAACCGGCGGAATGAAGGGACGAAAAGAGGAAATGACCAAAGATGAACTTTTGAATATCTTTCATAAAGGTTTCGGAACCGACAAAATTTACTCGGAATATTCGATGACCGAATTGCTTTCACAAGCCTATTCCTTAGGCCAGAATATCTACGAAAGTCCCAACTGGATGCGCATTCTCATCAGAAACACCGAAGACCCTTTTTCGTATGTTGAAGACGGAAGAAACGGTGCGATCAATATCATCGACTTGGCCAACCGGCATTCCTGCAGTTTTATTGCGACGCAGGATTTGGGTAGAATTGAGACCAATTCTGAAATTAATTCCGTCAAGAATGACGATGCTATTATTTCCAATCGGTTTCAGGTTTTGGGCCGGATCGACCATTCCGATATTCGCGGTTGCAGTTTGCTGGTTTCTTAATTTTTAAATTTCATGCTGAAAGTAGAAGAGTTAACCTATAATTATATTTCTCAATTTTGTGATTTTGAGAAAGATTTGGTGTTGACGAATCACTTTCATTCCGATTGGGAAGCTGATATTTTAATTATTAATGAGGAAGGATTCAGTCATGAAATCGAAATCAAATTTTCAAAAGCAGACTTTAAAAACGATTTCAAAAAACAATATCAGAATCAGAAAACCAAGGAAAAATTTCTAAAACACGATAAAATTATGTGTGGTGATTATCCTTGTAATCATTTTAGTTTTCTATTACCACAAGGAATGGTTAAAGCTGAAGATATTCCTAAACACTGTGGAATCATCGAGTTTTATCACAATCCAGACTCCTGGAAAACCACTTTTGAAGAAATCAGAAAACCCAAAAACATTCATGAAGAAAAATTCTGGAAATTCTTTGATAGAGATTTAATGCTAAAAATAACGGCGAGAAATCTTTATTTTAAAAAATTGGAAGTGAAAGGGAAATTTGAAGAATTAATTCTGCCACCGAAATTTTCACCGAAAAAGTAAGAAGTAAAATACTTTTCGAAAATCCTTATCTTTACTTAAATTAAAAATAAATGAATTTCAGTAAATTTAAAATTGTTCTTTGGTCTTTAGGGGTTTTGATGGTTATTTTTCTGGGATTTTTCCTGTATCAAATGACACAAAGTCAGAATATCAATTCGGTAATGACGGTATTAATGTTGATTCTGGGACTTATTCTCGGCGGAATTATTGCTTTTTTGGCTTCCAAAAAAATGACGGCTGATCCGGCGGTAATTACAGAAAGCTCGCATACAATTGCTGAAAGTATGCGCAAGGTTTTCAAAGTGGTTTCTGCGGAAGGACATTTTAATGAAATCTACAATTACGAAGAGACGACCAAAATCTTTAATTTTATTCCATCAAAAAAGAAAGCTCTGGTGATTGTTCAGGCCAAAGTTTTGGTGGGTTATGATTTTGAAAAATTTCGGTGGGAAATCGATGAACAGAACCGAAAAGTAAAACTGCTGAATTTTCCGGCGCCGGAAATTCTTTCGACCGAAACGGATTATAAATACTATAATATCGAGGAACAGTTTTTCAATCTTTTCAGCAAAGATGATCTGGCCAAGATTCAACAAAACGGAAAACAGCAAGTCATTGAAGCAGCTAAAAAATCCCATCTCCCGGAAGTGGCAGCAGAACAGATGCGGACTTTACTTACGGAGCTTTTGGCAGCTAAAAATTTTTTCCTGGAAAATGCCAGTGTTATTTCCGACAGCAAAAACCGAATCGATTACCAATCATCTTTACATCAGCAATCAAAAAATAACCTGTTTTTTTGACAGTATTTTGAATTTTAAATTCCTGCTTACCGGAAAATGAAATTATAAGTACTTCATGCTTAAGTTTCACTACTTTTACATTCTTAAAATAGTTAATTATGAAATATTTTTACACCCTCATTCTGGCCTTGATGCTTCCGGTTTTTTCGGTCGCCCAGCAGCAGGAGATTACGTACTCGGTAAACCCGCCGACTTTCAATGAAACGGAAGCAGTTACGGTGACTTTTACTGTAAATGAAACAGCATTTGGAGTCGCATCCTCCCATGCACTCTATCTTTGGGCCTGGTCTTTTGACTCCAATAATTCGCAGGCAGACTGCCCGACAAACGGAACGTGGGCTGCTTCGAATGCTGCCAATAAATTGACCTACGTATCGAGTTCTGGTAATACAGGAACGTATACTTTTACCATGAATACGGTAAAATCCTTTTATGGAAACCGTGCAAATCCCCTGTCTAAAATTGGATTTCTGGTTAAAACGGTAAGTGGATCCGTTCAGTCAAAGGATATTTTGGTGAATGTGGGTAAATTTCAGTTTAATTTAACCAATCCTGTCCAGGGAAGTACCAATGTCGTTGCTTCAGGAACGGTGATTAATATTACAGGAACTTCAACTCTGCCTTCGAACTTTGTAATTAAAGCCAATGGAAATCCGGTGTACACGAGCTCCGCTGCTTCTACAATTTTGAATTTTCCATACACAGTGACGCAGGATGCTGCGATGGAAGTTGTTGCGACCGATGCAGCAACAGGAACAACAGTGGTGAGTAAAACATTTACAGTGGCGCTTTCAATTCCGGTTCAGACTGCGGCGATTCCTTCGTACATGAGACAGGGGATTTCGTATGATCCGGTAGATCCAACTAAAGTAGGTTTGGCAATTTATGCTCCTTTAAAAGCGTATGTTCATGTGATCGGAAGTTTTAATAACTGGGCGGTAAGCGCTAATTATTTAATGAAAAAAGATACGGTAAATCCTGATCTTTATTGGTTGGAAGTTACGGGACTTACGCCGCAGCAGGTTTATACATTCCAGTACAGAACGGCGGACGGAATTAAAGTCGCGGATCCTTATTCAACTTTAGTTTTATCACCGGATGATGATCAATGGATTAACCAGTATGCTAATGTTTACCCCAATCTTCCGGCATATCCTGCAGGACAAAGCTTTGATGTATCTGTAATCCAGACAGCGAAACCGGCTTATAACTGGACGATTACCAATTTTAATAAACCGGCAAAAGAAAACCTAATCGTTTACGAATTATTGGTGAGAGACTTTACCACCGAAAAAACCTGGCAGTCACTGATCAATAAAATATCTTATTTAAAGTCATTGAATATCAATGCGGTGGAATTGATGCCGGTAATGGAATTTGATGGAAATAATTCCTGGGGATACAATACCGGATTTCATTATGCTTTAGATAAAGCATACGGAACGCCGGAGAAATTCAAAGAGTTTATCGATCTGTGTCATCAAAACGGAATTGCCGTAATTCTTGATATTGCCTTAAATCATGCCACCGGAAGAAGTCCTTTGACCAGAATGTGGATGATCGATCCCGATGGGGATGGTTATGGTGATCCTGCGGCCGATAATCCTTATTTCAATCAGGTTGCAAAACATTCTTACAGTGTGTTTAATGACTTTAACCATTCAAGTTCTGCTACTAAATATTATGTGAATCGTGTTCTTGAACAATGGATTAAAGAATATAAAGTAGATGGTTTCCGTTGGGATTTAACAAAAGGGTTTACCCAGGCATGTTCGGCAGGCGATGATGTTTGTACCAATAAATACCAGCAAGATCGGGTGAATATTCTGAAAGCGTATGCCGATAATCAATGGAGTTATGATCCTACATCGTTTATTATTTTCGAACATTTAGGAACCGATTCTGAAGAAGCACAATGGGCAAACTACAAAGTGAATGAAGGAAAAGGCGTGATGATGTGGGACAAAGAAACCACTCCCTACAATGAAAATACAATGGGCTTTGCGCCGAACAGCAACTTCAACAGGGTGAATTATCAGGTGCATGGCTTTACGCAAAGAAGAGCAATGAGTTATGGCGAAAGCCACGATGAAGAAAGACTGATGTATAAAAATATCACTTTCGGTGGATCTGCAGGAACTTACAACGTAAGAGATTTAGCAACTTCCCTTCAAAGACAAAAAGCGTACGGCGCGGTTTTCTTAACAGTTCCGGGACCAAAGATGATTTGGCAGTTTGCGGAATTAGGTTTCGACAAAAGCATTTATACCTGCGAAAACGGTACTGTAAATACAGAAACTGATTCAACTCCGGGAGACTGTAAATTAGATCCAAAACCATCGGCGTTTGGTTTGGCCTATGATCAGGATGCTGCCAGAAAATCAGTGTATGATACGTGGGCGAAAATTTTGGAATTAAGATTATCGAATGACGTTTTCAATACTACAGATTTCAAGGTTGAATCGGGAAACTTAATGCCGAGAATCTTTATCAATAATACTTCGACTGCAAGCGCGTTGAAAAATGTGGTTGTTTTAGCAAACTTCACCTTGACTTCTCAAAACATGGTTCCTGATTTCCCTTATACCGGAAACTGGGTCAATTTAATGGATAACAGTTCGCTTTCTGTAACAAACACCGCAACTCCGGTTACGGTTGAACCGGGAGGTTTCAGGATTTTCGGAAATGCTGCGGCTTTGGGAACAGATGAAGTGATTGGGAATAAAAGTTCAGTTTCTTTAAAATTGATTCAAAATCCGGTAACCAATGGAAATGCAACTGTTCGTTATACCAATGCGAAAAACGGAACCATTGCGATTTATGATCTTGCAGGAGTTTTGGTTAAAACAGTAAAAGCTTCTAAAGATAACGGTGATGACACGATTTCTATCAACGGATTAAAATCCGGGATTTATTTAATTCAGTTGAAATCTGAAAAGGGAGTTGCGGTTACAAAAATGATGGTGAAATAATTTTTTTCAAATATAATTAAGACGGTTCGCAGAATAGGCGAGCCGTTTTTTTTGATAATCCAGTTTGGTTTTGAACTAGATTCAAGCATCGATAGGAAAGGGTTTCAGCCCGTTTACAGAATGATAGAATCAGCCAAAACCTGTAAGATTAATTATTGTTTTTATTAATAATGAAAATCTTTCGGAGTATGTTTAATATAATCTACCAAAACTTTCCGCTGCTGTTCATCTCCCATTTCTACCAGTTTTTGATATTTGGTGGCATTGCGTAAATAGATTTTCTGAGAAATTTGATTTCCTTTCAAAACGATTTTCGGGAAAATTAAAAATGCTTTTGCTGGTTTCGGAATTTGAAGTCTTTCATTAATTTTCTCGTCCAATAAAAACCAGTTCATACTTTGATGCAGATTTTTCAATATTTTTCGTTGAAAGGCATGGGTGTAAATGGTGTTTTCCAAATTTTCATTCAGCAAAGCTTTTGCTAACTGCACCGAATCTTCATCACCTTTATCCTGAAGAGTCGTCCACCAATAAAACTGTTCCACGGCCTGCTGGCGGTTATCCGGCAAAAAGGCCACAGGAATTCCCAGCAGATAACCGATATATTTCCATAGATGAAAAACACCATTTTCTTCTTCCTCCGAAATCAGAATTCCCAATTTTTTTAAGCCCTGCATGAAAACTAAAGAAAAACCGGTATAAGTGGCGATCATATCCCAATGATTGATCGGTTCGCCCCAATTTTCGTCATCCCAATTTTCCGTCTTTTCTTTGATTTTTAAACGGGCGTAAGAATGCATTAGCCGAGTTCTTACAATCCACTGATAAGCTTCTGAATTGGGTTTCAAAGCATTTTCTCTGGTGACATTTACCCAGAATTCCAGGGTGTCTTTCAATCGTTTTACGGCGCCTTTTTTTAAGGCTCCGGTAAAGATTAGAGGTTTACTGATATAGGCGAAATCGTAACCGCCCATCAAAGTGAAATCCCGCAAAATCATTAAACCATTTGCGCCGGTTCTCATGCAGAATCTCGCACCGACGTTGGTTGAATTTTCATCGAACCAATCGGGAATTTCCTGTAGTTGAAGAAATAATTTTTTGACCTTTTCCGGCGCGTCATCAGTTTCGGAAATTGGTTGTTCCGAATATTTTTGTATTAAAGAACCTGCATCTCTGTACTGAAGTTTCAGATAGGTTTCTTTCACAACTTCATCGCCCAGTTCAACCTTGAAATAGAGATAGAAGTGGAAATCCTTTTCTGTAAAAAAAGATTGACTCAAACTTAATGTTTTAAATTTGAATCGTCGAAACTAGTTCCTCGTTTTGCAACGGATAGCCCGACCCGGGCAGCTGGTTTTGCCTAGCGAGGGGATTGCCCAAATTTTTTGCACAAAAAAACCTCCCGAGACCGAGAGGTTTTACTATTTTCATTAATGAAATTCTGACTATAAAGAAGCAGAATGCACCAATAAATCAGCTAATTTGTTAGAATATCCCATTTCGTTATCGTACCAGGAAACGATTTTCACGAATTGTGGAGACAACATAATTCCAGCATCTTTATCAAATACTGAAGTTCTTTTTTCACCTACGAAATCCTGGGAAACTACTGCATCTTCTGTGTAGCCTAAAATTCCTTTTAATTCACCTTCTGACGCAGCTTTCATTGCCTGACAGATTTCTTCATAAGAAGTTGGTTTTTCTAATCTCACGGTTAAGTCAACTACAGAAACGTCTGCTGTTGGTACTCTGAAAGACATTCCGGTTAATTTCCCGTTCAATGCAGGGATTACTTTTCCTACTGCTTTTGCAGCACCTGTAGAGGAAGGAATGATGTTGTTCAAAGCAGAACGGCCACCTCTCCAGTCTTTTACAGATGGTCCGTCAACGGTTTTTTGGGTAGCAGTAGTTGCGTGAACCGTAGTCATTAAACCTTCTACAATTCCGAAGTTGTCGTGCATAACTTTCGCAATCGGCGCCAAACAGTTGGTGGTACAGGAAGCGTTAGAGAAAATTTTGATATCGTCTGTCAATTCTTTGTGATTCACTCCCATTACAAACATTGGCGTATCATCTTTCGAAGGGGCAGAAAGGATTACTTTTTTCGCACCGGCGTTGATGTGCGCTTGTGCAGCTTCTTTAGAAAGGAATAACCCTGTAGATTCTACGATATATTCTGCGCCTACTTCGTTCCATTTCAAGTTGTTAGGGTCTCTTTCGGCAGTTACTCTGATTCTTTTTCCATTCACGATAAGGTCATTTCCTTCTACAGAAACCTCACCTTTAAATTCACCGTGTACAGAATCATACTTAAGCATATAAGCCATGTATTCGGCATTGATAAGGTCGTTGATTCCTACAACTTCGATGTTTTCTCTTTCGGCCATTGCTCTGAAAACAAGACGACCAATTCTACCGAATCCATTGATTCCTACTTTGATTGTTGACATAATTTTTATTTTAAAATTAGATTTATTGTTAAATTATATAGACAGAATTTCTGAAATTTTCAGTAAATCCTGATCAATTTCATTGTGTTTTTTTACGGCTTCTTCGATCTCCGTGTAAGTCATTTTGTTGGACTGCATTCCTACCATCATATTGGTTTTGCCGTCCATTAAACCAATTACAGCACCGTAGCCCAATCTGCTGGCTAAGACGCGGTCTGCACAACTCGGTGATCCGCCTCTCTGAATGTGTCCTAAAACCGCGACACGGATATCATAATCAGGGAAACCGGCTTTTGTTGCTTTTGCAATATCGTAAATACTTCCTAATTTTTCACCTTCGGCAACGACCACGATACTGGAAGCTTTTCCAGCTTTCTCTGCCCGTTTGAAAGTGGAAAAAAGTTCGTCGATGCTGTCTTTTTTTTCTGGAATTAAAATACCGATTGCCCCGGTGGCCAACCCGCTGTTCAAAGCGATAAATCCAGCGTCACGACCCATCACTTCAACAAAAAATATTCTGTTATGAGAAGTGGCTGTATCTCTGATTTTATCGATGGCTTCCATGGCGGTATTCAGTGCCGTATCATAACCAATCGTATTATCGGTTCCGAAAATATCGTTGTCAATGGTTCCGGGAACCCCTATTACATGGATTCCGAATTCTTCGCAGAAAATTTGTGCTCCTTTGAAAGTACCATCTCCACCGATACAGACCATTCCGTCGATACCGTGTTTTATACAGTTGTCATAGGCTTTTTTTCTGCCTTCCGGTGTTTTGAATTCTAAGGATCGGGCAGACTTTAAAATCGTACCGCCTTCGGTGATGATATTTTTAACGGAACGTGGCCCCATTTTCGTGAAATCATCGTTGATTAAACCATTGAAACCTTCTCTTACTCCATAACATTCTATTTTGTAGTGACTTGCGGTTCTTACCACCGCTCTTAATGCTGCATTCATTCCCGGTGCGTCTCCGCCTGATGTGAGAACCACAATCTTTTTCACTGCACTTTCTTTCATAGTTAAAAATTTCAGCACAAATTTACGAAATCTCTATCAATTATGTAAGGCTTTAAAGAATGAGATTTAACTGTTTTCGCAGTGGTGATTAATTTCTTTTTTTTATTAAATTAATAGGGTTGAGATTTCATTTTTTTTCTTTCATGATAAAATCCTAAATTTGCAAAATGTTGAGAAATAGAAAGAGTCAGAAAATTTTAGCATCGCTTTTTACCGCGGTCTATCTTTTCGTTGCTTTATTTTCCCAAAGTTTTCACGACCATGGAAGTGGTGAAGTATTCAAAGATTTTCATTTTACCAAAATTGAGAAGACTTTTACAAAATCTTCTTCTGCTGCTCATTATTCTGATTGTTTGTCCTGTCATATTTTGCATGAGGGAAAATATCTCACACCGCAAAACTTTTTCTTTTCAGCAATTTCGATTGAAGATTCTTGCTTAGAAATCTTCACCGCAGAACGAACTTTCAGTCCGCTCGCACTCTTTAATTTCAGGTTACGCGGTCCGCCGTCTTTCATTTAAAAACAGTTTTTTTCGAAATGAATAGTAAGGAATTGATTTTCAGTTTTTTATTGTTCGTCTTTTTTATTATTAAACTCAATTTAAATGAAATTTACTTTAAATATCATCACAATCTTTTTTGGATTGTTATTTATAAACGCACAGACAAATTTTACAGTTAAAGGCAAAGTGGTCGATTATCACGATAAAACGTCTTTAAAAAACGCTACAGTTACCATCGGTAAACGATCTCAAGTTTCAGATGACAACGGAAATTTTACTTTTAAAACTGTACAAAAAGGAAAATATACGTTGATCGTAAATCATCCAGACTGTAATCCTTTTACTGAAGGACTTACGGTGAATAAAGATATGGAGCTGACGATTCAGCTCGAACACCATATTGCCGATATCGAAACCATTACCCTTCACGCAACACACAAAAATGCGAATTCCTTAATCGTGAAAACTTTAGACAGAACCGAAATCGACCGTAACTCAACGGAGAATTTGGGAAATATCCTGTCCGGCATTTCGGGGGTTGGCGCTTTGAAAACAGGGAATAATATCGCCAAACCAATTATCCACGGGCTTTACGGAAGCCGGGTTCCGATTATTAATAACGGCGTAAAAATGGCAGAGCAGGAATGGGGCGTTGAGCATGCACCGAATATCGACGTGAATCAATTTGATCATGTCGACGTAATCAAAGGTGCTTCTGCATTAAAATACGGAAGCGACGCCATCGGCGGGGTGGTTGTTTTGGAACCGGCCGTTTACAAAAGAAAAGATACCATTCAGGGAAGCGCAAATCTTTCAGGAATTTCTAACGGGCGGGGAATCGGTGTTGCAGTTAATTTATTGAAAACCTGGGAAAACGGTTGGGCAGTAAAGTCCACCGGCGGTTTTAAGAAATTAGGTGATTTGAAAACTCCCGGTTATTATTTAATGAATACGGGACTTCAGAATAATTCATTCAGTCTTACGGTGCAAAAGAACTCTTTTTTACAGGGAATTTCTTTTGATTACAGTATTACCAATCAGGAAATCGGGATTTACCGTGGATCTGATTTGGGGAATTTAGAAGATTTTTATAAAGCATTGACGACCGATATTCCTATTTATCAGAGAGATTTTTCTTACGCGATTGATAATCCGAAACAGAATGTTCAGCATCATATCGCTAAGATTTCTGCCTTTAAAAGATTTGAAAAATTAGGTAAAGTTTCTGTGGATTATAACTTTCAATACAATCATCGAAAGGAATATGATGTGAGACGTGGTGAGTTGGCGCAAATTCCATCACTGGATTTGGAATTGTTTACGAATCAATTTAATATTAATGACTTTATCGAGCGGCAGCACTGGAGTTTAGAAACCGGCATCGATTTGAAATACCAGTTCAATTATTCCACGCCGGAAACGCAGGCAAGAAGACTGGTTCCGAATTATGATCAGTATGCAGGCGGCGTTTATTCCGTTTTTAAATATAAGTTGACGCCGAAATTGAATGCAGAAGTAGGTGTGCGATATGATGTGACCAAATATGAAGTCAAAAAGTGGTATGATCTCAGCAATTGGGAAAACCTGTATGCAGATACTTTTCCTCAGTTTTATGTGAAGACCGATGGAAACCGTGTTTTTACCAAACCGAATTTAACTTACAAAAACTTATCTTTTAATGCAGGTTTGGATTATCAGCCTTCAAAGAATTTTGATGTGAAACTGAATTATGCGAAAGTAGGACGAACGCCGAATATTGCTGAACTTTTTGCTGATGGATTGCATCATTCCGCTGCGATAATCGAGGTAGGAAATATGGGAATGAAAAATGAAGACGGAAACCAATTCAATTTAAATATCGACGGTAAACTGAATATTTTAGACGGAGCGAGAATTACCGTAAATCCCTATTTATTTATCACCAAGAACTTTATTACCGAGATTCCAACGGGGATTCAGAATACGATCCGTGGTGTTTTTCCCGTGTGGTCTTACCAGCAGATCAATGCGAAAATGTATGGTTTGGATGTTGATGCACAGTTGAAATTGAATGATCATTTTGAATATCACGGGAATTTTTCATACATCAATGGTGAAGATCAGACGAACGGTCAGCCTTTAATAATGATGGTTCCAACGAATTTTGCCAACAGTTTAGAATTCAAAAATGAGGAATGGAAAAATTTCTATTTCAAAGTTCAGCAGCAGACTTTTTTGCATCAGAACCGATTTCCGGTTTATAATCCAACCATCCATATTTTCGAAAACGGAATTGAGGTTGAAAAAACTTTGGATCTTTCTACGCCGCCACCGACTTATACTTTGTGGAGCGTGCAAACCGGTTTCGATTTTAACAAACATTTTTCGGCAGGTTTAAATGTGACCAATCTTTTCGATACCAATTACAAAGATTACCTGAACAGAATGCGTTATTTCTCTTACGAAATGGGCAGAAATATTATTTTCAATGTTAAATACAACTTCTAAAATTCTTTAAAATGAAATCATTAATTAAAATAAAATATATCGTCTTTTTATTATTAACCGTTATTGCCGTAAGTTGCAGCCGGGCCGATGAAGATGATGACGTTCTTTCTCAGGAAGATATTTCAAATATTATTCTCAATGTAAAAGACGACGCAACCGGAATTACAACTACTTATAATTATACCGTAAATTCTACTACAAATCCCGATATTAAATTAACAGACGGTAAAACTTATACCGTAAATGCAGTTTTTCTTAATGGAAATGAAGATGAAACAGAAAGCATTATCGAAGCAAAAGATGAACATTTTCTATTGTTCGATTTTCAAAATTCAAATATTAATTTAGAAAGAATCGATGGTGAATCTTCTACTAATAGTGACGGAATTAAAATTGGGTTGAAAACAAAATGGACTGTTGTAAAAGCGAAAAACGGAGTGAATCCGCAATTGGTTGTAACTTTGGTTCACGATGCTGTATCGGTTAGCGCTGGCCAACCCGGAAGCGAATTCGGTTCTGTAACCGGTGGCGAAACCGATGCGATGGCAACTTATTCCATTTCAAACTAAAAGACTTTTAATCAAAATGAACACAGGAATATTTTCATCTTTTAGGAATGGGCGATAAGATGGAAATTTTTCCTTTTAATTAATCAAAAAAAAATTCCTATTTTTGCAACCTAAATTTTCAATACATTAAAATGAACGTTACAGCGACCAACCACGATGAAGTAAGTGCGTTACTTACAGTTACATTAGATAAGTCAGATTATAAAGATAAAGTTGAAAAACAATTGCACAACTACGCAAAAAATGCACAAGTTCCTGGATTCAGAAAAGGGAAAGTGCCATTGAGCATGGTGAGAAAGCAATATGAAGCGGGAATCGCTTTTGAAGAAATCAACAAACAGGTTTCAGAAGCGCTGAACAATTATATTGCTGATAACAAATTGCGATTGGTAGGTCAGCCGGTTCCACAACCAGTTGATGAATTGAATCACAATGCAGAGCAACTTTCAGTTGGTTTTGAAGTGGGTTACGAACCAGAATTTGCTATTGATCTGGCAAAATACGAAGCCCCTCATTTTAAAGTAGAAGCTTCTGAAAAAGAAATCGGTCAGAGCATCGAAAACATGCAGAAACGTTTCGCTGAGCAAGTTCCTCAGGAGGAAATCGCTGACGATTCTACTGTTGCTTTAGAAATCAGCCAGGTGATTGAAGAAGGTGCAGAAGGTGAACACCACCACGCGCCCAAAAACATTACCATTGATGCTACGAAAAAAGCAGCTTTCGAATTGGTAAAAGCTTTGAAAAAAGACGAATCAGTAAAAGTTTCTAAAGCAGATTTAGAGAAAAACGAAGAATTAGCGAAAGAATTAAGTTTCAGCAAAGAAGAAGTTGAGCATTTACACCACGACCAAATCGAGGTTAAAGTAAAAGATTTCTTCGGATTAAACTTAGCAGAATTAAATCAGGATTTATTCGACAAAGTTTACGGTGAAGGTACCATCAAGTCTGAAGAAGAATTGAAAGACAAAGTTAAAGCTGAATTGGATGAGTATTTCCAGCAAAATGCGGATGTTCATTTCGTCAATAAAATTTTAGCGCAGATCAACGAAAAAGAAGAAGTAACACTTCCTGAAACTTTTTTGGTTAAATGGTTAATGTTCAGCAATGCGAACGTAACTTCTGAAGACCAGGCGAGAGAAATCCTGGAAGCTGAAAAAAATCAGTTGAAATATCAAATCCTGGAAGGGAAACTGATGACTGACAACGAGATTACTCTGGACTACGCAGATATTTTGGGACAGGCTGAACAATTGGTTCGTAATCAGTTAGCGATGTACGGAATTCACCATTTACCGGATGAAGAAGTACAGAAATATGCTGCTGATATGTTGAAAGATCAGGAGCAGGTCCGCCAGATTTCTTCTGAAGTTGGAATGGCGAAACTGAAAGATGTTATCTTAGAAAAAGCAACTAAAAAGGAAACCAAAATTTCTCACGATGAGTTTTTGGAAGAATTGAAAAAGTAATTTTTGCTTTATAAATATAAAATCCGTCCCGTTAATTCGGGACGGATTTTTTTTATGTTTAAATGTAAACGGATCGAATTTAATAACTGAATGATTCTATAATCTTATTGTTGATGAGGTAAGTTTCCAGTTCTTCAATTTGTTGGTTGTTGATATGAAGATCCATGGTAATGAAGAGAGAATCGCCATGTTTTTCCAAAGCAATTTCGTAAGCGATTTTTGATAACTTTTTGATTTCGCGGATGATCGGTTTTTTTTGACTGATGGCCTGTACCGGAATTTTAAATTTCAAAATCTTATTGTGATGGTAAGAAACAAAACTTCTGGTGAAAGTTTTTGCAACATAGATGACGATTAAGGCACTTATCAGAAAAGTGAAGGCTATAAATATTTCGCCAAAACCTATCGACATTCCGATGGCTGCTGCAATCCAAATAATTCCCGCAGTCGTTAAACCGTACACACTAAATCCTTCTTTAAAAATAACGCCTGCTCCCAGAAAACCAATTCCACTCACAATATAGCTGGCAATCCTTGTGGGATCACCGCTTCCTGCCATTTTATACGAAAGAATAGAGAATAGTGTTGAACCCAGGCAAATGATGGTGATCGTTTTTAAGCCCGCGGATTTGTCTTTCATTTCGCGTTCTAATCCCAGGATTAATCCGGCAACTAATGAAATGACTGCTTTATAAATATCTAAAAGTTCAAAATGTTCTGACATTTTTATTTAAAGGTATTAATTTTCTACGAACCGTATTCAATTTTCCATTCATCCGCAGCGTCGCATAAGGTTTTATAAAATTCTTCGCCATATTTTCTGATGAGCGGTGTTTTTACAAATTTATAAATGGGAACTTTTAATTCTTTTCCTAGGGCACAGGCATCGCTGCAGATTTCCCATTTGTGATAATTCAGTGCGGTGAAAGTTCTGTATTCATCCACACGAATAGGATAGAGGTGACAGGAAATCGGTTTCTGCCAGTCGACAGCGCCGTCTTCGTAGGCTTTTTCAATCCCACATTTTGTAATCCCTTTATCGTCAAAAATCACGTAAGCGCATTCTTTTCCTTCAACCATCGGCGTTACATAATCATTATCGCTCGGATCGAGAACCCAGGTTCCCTGCTTTTCAATCGCTTCTACGCCTTCGGGTCTGAGATAGGGTTTTACCTGATCGAAAATCCTTTCGAGGATCAATGTTTCGCTTTTATCCAAAGGTGCTCCTACATCGCCTTCTACGCAGCAGGCGCCTTTGCATTTGCTGAGGTTGCATACAAATTCTTCAGAAAAGATATCTTCAGAAATTAATTTATCGTCAATTTGAATCATGATGTTGTATTAAAAGAAATTAAAATAAGTAGAGAGTTTAAAAATAAGCAGTGAAATGATAATGACCCATAAACTGACTTCCTGAATCCAGTATTTTTTAGAGAAACGGAGCATCCTGCTTAAAATAATGGAAGCTGGCAACGCCAGTAAAAGCAAATATTCAAATGTTTTTCCCATATAAAGGAAAATGGTAATCAGTTGGGCTAAAGAAAATACCAGTAAAAAAGTATATTTGAATCTGCTGTTCGGACTTTTTTTATTGAAGTTTCTGAAATGATCCATTACCGCATGAATGAGTAAAATAGCCACGGGCGTTAACCATAAAAGATGATCAAAATGGGATTGTATTTTAAATCCGGTAAATGGAAAGTAGGCCAGATTCCAGGAATTCATGCCCAGGAAATAGGCAATCCCAAAATAAGAAAGTGCCACCAGCAACATCCCAAAAAACAACCGGAAAATGTGCAGCCCAATGCGGTCGGAAGTGGCGATGATATGGAAGATCACGAAAATCGACATCGGCCACGTGGTAGGAAGAAAGATAAAATTGAGCGCCAGAATTGATCCCACTAAAATATAAGAGAAATTGCGGACAGAAATATTATCATTCGTTAACAGCAAAAGAATAATCGAATTGGTGAACAGCGAAACAGCAATTCCGATATCTAAATCCCCAGGATATAAGGCGAAAATAAAGACGGTATATAAAAAAAGGGGCAGATGGGTTTGATAATTCAGCGCAACAGCGTTAAAACAAAAGTATCCCAAAGCAACGCCTCCAAAAGTTATTACGGCTGAAATGATTTCTAAAGTGTTGAAGTCCAGTATATTGAAGCTAATTACTATTAAAAGAAGAATCCCAATATAAACGGGAACCGAAAAAATATTGCTTTCTTTTGAAAGTAATCGAAACATTTTTTATAAATTTGTGCAAAGTTAATTTAAAAAAGGAAAATAATGACGTCTTTCTTCTTATTCTTAAGCAGTGTATTCAAATGGTCTTTCGGTTTTTTTGATTTCGCAGGAAATGTAATAAACTGGATTTTATTCTTGGTTGCATCTGCCATATTTACTTATTGGTGCTATGTTTTGGTTGCAAAATTGGGTGGCGATAAGGATAAAGAGTATTTCTCACCAACAGAAGGAAACCATCCTTACTACGACCCGAAAATTTATAAAAAAGAAAGTAAATAATTGATATCCCATTTACAATAAAAATCCCGAAATTTTTAGTTTCGGGATTTCTGTTTTTTATTAGTGAATCGGAATTACCAATACCGGAATCGGTGAACGTCTGGTTAATTCTTTGGTTAAACTTCCTACAAAAACGTCGTACATATTGCTTCTTCCGTGCGAACCCATTACGATATATCCTGCCCTTTTATCTTTTGCATATTCCAGAATAATATCGCCTGCTACACCTTGTTTTAGCAAGTGTTCACAATCGATACCCTGTGCGATGATGCGTTGTTCAATGGTATTTAGCTGGAGCAGTTCCTGCTTAATTTCATTTTGCTCCACTTCGGGGAAATATTGAAATCCCATATCACCAATCGCAAAACCGATATCCGACGGTGCCACGTGAATCAGGTATATTTTCCCGCTGGTTTCTTTTGCGAATTTCACAGCGCCTTCGACTAATTTATCGGTCGCTTCTGAAAAATCGACTGGTAGAATAATGTTTATCATGATCTTAAATTTTGTTCATTAAAGTTACAATTATTTACTGACACCGTCAAAAACTAAGTTACTGAATTCGCAAATCAAAAACTTTCCGGTCTTCCAGAAACGCTTCCAGTATATCGTTTTCCGAAACTTTGCCCACTCCTTTTGGCGTTCCCGTGAAAATTAAATCGCCCACTCTTAACGTAAAATATTGGGAAACAAATGCGATGATTTTTTCCGGGGAGAAAATCATCATTGAAGTATTTCCGTCCTGAACTTTTTCTTTATTTTTATTTAAAGAAAAGTTTAAGTTAGTGAGGTCAAAATTTTCTTTTTTATAAAAATCAGAAAGAACGGCACTTCCGTCGAAACCTTTTGCCAGTTCCCACGGAAGTCCTTTTGCTTTGAGCTGACTTTGTAAATCTCTCGCCGTAAAATCGATTCCTACACCGATTTCGTCATAATGTTTACCGGCATTTTCTTCCTGAATATATTTTCCGCCTTTTGATATTTTCAGTACGACTTCCAGTTCGTGATGAATGTCATTCGAGAATTCAGGAATATAAAAGTCGCTGCCTTTTTTTAAAACCGCCGTATCGGGTTTCATAAAGATAACAGGATTTTCCGGTATTTCATTTCCCAGTTCCTGTGCGTGTTCTGCGTAATTTCTGCCGATGCAAATGATTTTCATGCTGAGTTGTTTTTCTTGTTTGTAACAGGATTTTTTTAACAATAAAAGAAGTGAAAGTGTTATTCTAATTCATTATTTAAAAAAAATTATTGAAATAGATTTTATTTTTTGAAGCCTTTTGAAAATTTTATTTTCACATTTTGTCTTTGGTCACTTTTGCGGTAAATACTTTTTTTAAAATTTTGATCTCAACTGAATTCCTGTCAGAACTTTCTTGGTGTATAAAGGGAAATCAGCATTCTGGATCCAGCCGTAATAGCCCAGATCCTTTTGAAAAACTTCTTTCACTCTTTGGCCTTTGTATTTTCCGAAAGTGAAAATTTCTTTTTCGTCTTTGTCAAAAGCGATAAAACCTGCCAAATCAGCAAATTTATGATGAGAAGAAATCTCACTTAATCCAGCGATGTCATTTGGTAAATCGTCGTAATGGCCGACCTGCGAGTCTATCACTTCGAAAGTTGCCAAAACATCTGCTTCCGCGGAATGCGCGTTGATCAGTTCTTTTTTGCAGTAAAACTGATATGCGGCCGTCAGGTTTCTCGGTTCCATTTTATGAAAAATAGTTTGTGCGTCGATCAGCTTGAATTTACTCAAATCGAAATCTAAACCGGCACGCAGTAATTCCTCAGCAAGAAGTGGAACATCAAACCGGTTAGAATTAAATCCACCCAAATCTGAGCCCGCAATCATCTCCATTATTTTGGAAGCAATTTCTTTGAAGGTTGGCGCATCTTTCACTCTTTCATCTGTAATTCCGTGGATTGCAGAAGATTCTGCCGGAATTGCCATTTCTGGATTTACCAGCCATGTTTTGCTTTCCCTGGAAGCATCAGGATTGACTTTTAAAATACAGATTTCTACGATCCGGTCTTTTGCAACCTGAGTTCCCGTAGTTTCTAAATCAAATACACAAAGTGGTTTATGGAGTTTTAAATTCATTTTTTTATTTTAATAATGATCAATCGTGACTTGTCCGACTGGATTAATTTTGTGAAGTAAGTTATTGGAAGTGTCTTTTTATGCTTTCAACTGTTTCTGAAAAATCACCGATATCAATATATAATACAGCATTGCCAATGGGATTCCGACCGTTTTAAACAGGGGTAAAAGAACCAAGACGCCAATTACCAGCGCAACTTTCGGATAATTATCTTGCAGCTTCATCGATTTGAATTTCAGCGAGATCATTTTTATCGGGCTGACTAAAAGCCAGGATAGAATAATGGTGATTGCAATTAAATAAGCAGGGTTTTCAAAAATCGCTTTAAAACTTTCGTTTTCTAAATAAGCGTAGTATAAGCCGAAAATTAAAATGGTGTTCGATGGCGTATTCAAACCTTTGAAATAATAAGTTTGCTCATCATCCAGATTGAAAATCGCCAGTCTTAAACAGGAAAATAAAGTAACAAAAAGTCCCAGATATTTTATTTCAAAGGGAAGTTCCATTCCGAACAATTGATGGCCAAACGGCTCAAGGGCTTTGAACATAACGATTCCCGGCAATAATCCGAAACTCACCATGTCGGCCAGTGAATCTAACTGAACGCCAAGTTCAGAATTCGATTTCATGGCTCTGGCGATAAATCCGTCGAAGAAATCTAAAATTAAGGAAAGGATAATGCAGATTGCAGTGGTTTGATAATCACCATTAATTAAGTGGATTACGCCAACACTGCCGGAAAATAAATTGGCGAGCGTAACAGCATTCGCCAGATTGTTCTTGATAAAATTCATTTTTAAGTTCAGTTTTTTAAGGTCCGAGGAAACATCTTTAAATGCCGAAGTCTGCTGGAGCTACTTTTACCCCGATGTTTCGTAAGCACAAAAGTAAGGTTTTTATTAAAATTAATTTTCAGCGTTTTTAGAATTGAATTTTGAATGATTTGAAATTCTAAATATTGTAAATTTGCAGCATTAATTTGAACAAGTTTTAATGAAAGAAATTAGATTTCAAGAAATTTCCGCCTTACTCTACCGAATCGTACTCGCCTTTTTTTTCTATCAGATTGCACGGCTGCTCTTTTGGTTTTTTAATAAAAATTTGATTCCCGTTGACAGTATTTCAGAATATCTGAATTTGGCTTATCGCGGAATTGCCTTCGATACCACGGCGATTCTCTATGTGAATTCGCTGTTCATCCTTTTGAGTCTTATTCCCGTTATCATTAATACCCAAAAAACGTATCACAAATTTTTGTTTTATCTTTATTTCATTACCAACGGGATTTCCTACGGCATGAATTTCGGCGATTTCGTTTATTTTAAATTTTCTCAGGCACGGTTGACAACTGCCGCCATGAATGTTGCACAGCATGAAAGCAATATTGGCAAGGTTTTTTTAGTGTCGGTTGCTGAACATCCGTTTGTACTGGTATGGTTTGTGATTTTAATGGCTCTCTGGATTTTCCTGTACAAAAAGGTGAAAGTTTCGCCGAGAAAACCATTAAAATTAGTTCCTTATTTTATTTTTTCTGTACTCACGCTTTGTTTAACTGCTCTGCTCGTGGTAGGTGGGATTCGTGGTGATTTCAAGCATTCGACGCGGCCGATTAATTTGGTGGATGCCAACCGGCACGTTACCAAACCCGCTCAGGCGAATGTCGTTCTGAACAGTGTTTTTTCTTTTTTCAGAACGATGAATACCAACAGTTTTCAGGAAGTTCATTTTGTGAATGAAAAGTTTATTGATGAAAACATTCATGCTGATAAATTGTACCAGAGGCAAGGAGTTGAACCCAAACCGAATGTGGTTATTTTCATCCTCGAAAGTTTTGGAAAAGAATATTCGGGCGCTTTTAATAAAGATACGAAGATCAAAAATTTTGTTTCTTACACGCCGTTTTTCGACAGTTTAGCCACGCAAAGTTTAATCGCGACCAACGCTTTTGCCAATGGGCGACAGTCCATCCATGGGATGAGTTCTGTGCTGGCCGGAATCCCGAGTTTGAAAGATGCGTTTACCAGTTCACCTTATTCGAATCAGAAAATTCAGTCGATTGTTTCGGTTTCGAATGATATGGGTTATGATACTTCGTTCTTTCATGGCGCGCCAAACGGGTCGATGGGCTTTTTGGGTTTCGGCAATATTTTGGGTTTCAAACATTATTACGGAAAAACAGAATATAACAATGATGCGGATTTCGACGGAATGTGGGGCATTTGGGACGAACCGTTTTTTCAGTATTTCGCGAAAACTTTAGACAGGAAGAAAAGTCCTTTTATGGCAACTTTGTTTTCGGTTTCATCACATCATCCTTTTAAGGTTCCGGAAAAGTATCAGGGTAAATTTAAAAAAGGACCACTCGAAATTCATGAACCGATTGGTTACACTGATTTTGCGTTAAAGCAATTTTTCAAAACCGCAGAGAAAATGACTTGGTTCAACAATACGATTTTTGTTTTTGTAGCCGATCACACCAATCAGGTTGCCTATCCGGAATATGAAAAATCAATGAACCGGTTTTCAATTCCCATTCTGTTTTATTCTCCCAATCCAAAATATCAGTTGAAAGGAGAAATTACAGAACCTGCACAACAAATTGATATTTATCCAACTTTAGCTGATTTAATGGGTTACAACAAAAAAATAAGAAGTTGGGGAAGAAGTCTGGTGTCGGATAAAAAGGAAGATTACATGGTGATCAATTCTGATTCTATTAATGAGCAGTTCATGATTGGGAACTATATTTATTTGTTTAACGGGAAAGAAGTGACCGGGATTTATAATATCTCTGATAAAGGTTTGGAGCGAAATCTCATTAACAAAGTGAAAAACCCGGAAACAGAAAAAGGCATTCTTTTGAGCAAAGCCTGGTATCAGGATTATATGAACCGGGTAATCAACAGAAAATTGAATTAATTACAAAACTTTTAATAAAACATTGTGTAATTATTAGTATTTTGGCAGTACTTTTGACTACTATGATATAAATAGTTAAAAATTTGTGGTTTCACTATTTTTAATTACTTTTATCCAACTAAAAATTAAAATAATTTTAAAATGAAAAAAATACTTTTCAGTTTTGTTGCCTTATTATTCGCAACACTATCTTACGCCCAAATCGAAGGAAAATGGAAGACCATTGACGATGAAACGGGACAGGCGAAATCCATCGTAGAGATTTTCAAAAAATCCGATGGTAAATATTATGGGAAAGTGACTCAACTGCTCATCAAACCTCAACATGCAAACTGTATCGACTGTAAAGATGACAGAAAAAATCAACCCATTCTGGGGATGGAAGTGATCAGAGGCATGAAAAAAGAGGGTAAAGAGTTTACCGGCGGAACAATTACAGATCCTAAAACAGGAAAAACATACAAATGTAACATCACCCGTGATGGTGACAAACTGAATGTAAGAGGTTATGTAGGATTCTCATTAATCGGAAGAACGCAGATCTGGCACGCAGTAAAATAGTTTTCTAAAAATAAACTTGATAAAAAGCATCTTTTCTGAGATGCTTTTTTAATATCAGCATATACGGTAATTCGCGAAAAAATCTTTACTTTTGTACTTTAATTTTTTAATAAATCATGAAGGAATATACTTTTAGAGAAGTGATTGCACAGGCAATGAGTGAAGAAATGCGAAAAGATGAATCCATTTTCCTGATGGGTGAAGAAGTCGCAGAATACAACGGTGCTTACAAAGCTTCTAAAGGAATGCTTGACGAATTCGGCGCTAAAAGAGTAATTGATACTCCAATTGCAGAACTCGGATTTACCGGGATTGCCATCGGAGCAGCCATGAACGGAAACAGGCCCATTGTAGAATATATGACTTTCAACTTCTCATTGGTAGGAATTGATCAGATTATAAATAATGCAGCGAAAATCCGTCAGATGAGTGGAGGGCAGTGGAATTGCCCAATCGTTTTCCGTGGCCCGACTGGTTCGGCAGGTCAATTGGGAGCAACGCATTCTCAGGCTTTGGAATCTTGGTTTGCAAATACTCCAGGCTTAAAAGTAGTTGTACCTTCTAATCCTTACGATGCAAAAGGTTTATTGAAAACCGCAATTCAGGATAATGATCCGGTAATTTTCATGGAGTCTGAACAGATGTATGGCGACAAAATGGAAATCCCAGAAGAAGAATATTACATCCCAATCGGAAAAGCAGATATTAAAAAAGAAGGTAAAGATGTCACTTTGGTTTCTTTCGGTAAAATTATGAAGATGGCGATTCAGGCCGCTGAGGATTTAGAAAAAGAAGGAATCTCTGTAGAAGTAATTGATTTAAGAACGGTTCGTCCATTAGATTATGACACTATTTTAGAGTCGGTAAAGAAAACCAACAGACTGGTAATTTTAGAAGAAGCTTGGCCTCTGGGTTCCATTGCAACGGAGATTACGTATATGGTTCAACAAAAAGCATTTGATTATTTAGATGCGCCGATCAAGAGAATAACCACACCAGATGCTCCTGCACCTTACTCAGCGCCACTTTTCGCTGAATGGTTCCCGAAATTGGAAAAAGTAAAAGAAGAAATTAAAAATGCTTTATATATTAAAGCGTAATAGATAAAAACTCTCGAAAGAGAGTTTTTTCATTTATAAAAAGTTATAGAAAACAACTTTTATTAATTTACCTTTGACGAAATTTTTCGCAATCTATGTCACAAGATACTTTATCTCATTTTGATACAAAAAAACTTACCGCAGTAGGAGTTTTGGTTTCCCTCGGAATAGTTTTCGGCGATATCGGAACTTCACCGCTGTATGTTATGAAGGCGATCGTAAATGCCCGTCATGGTACCGGGAATTTGCCGTTCGATGAATATATCGAAGGAGCACTTTCCTGCATCATCTGGACGCTGACGATGCAAACCACTTTTAAGTACGTGATTATTGCATTGCGTGCTGATAATAAGGGAGAAGGTGGTATTTTATCTCTGTACTCGCTGGTCAAGAAGCTTAAGAAAAAATGGCTGTATGTCATCGCTATTATCGGTGCTTCAACTTTGGTAGCAGACAGTATAATTACCCCCTCATTAACGGTAATGTCTGCTGTGGAAGGGTTGAAGATATTTTCGCCTCATACTCCGGTTGTGGCGATTACGCTGGTTATTCTGGCCTTTGTCTTTATTGTGCAACAATTTGGTACGGCTTCCATCGGTAAGTTTTTTGGTCCGGTGATGGTTGTTTGGTTCTTGGTTTTAGGGATATTTGGTTCAGTTCATTTATTTGATCATCTCGAAATTTTGAAAGCATTTAATCCTTATTACGCTTATAATTTAATAAAGCATTCACCCAGTGCGATTGTGATTATGGGAGCGGTATTTCTTTGTACGACAGGAGCGGAAGCTTTGTATTCTGATTTAGGACATTGCGGCAAACAAAATATCCGGGTGAGCTGGATTTTTGTAAAGACCATGTTGGTTTTAAATTATTTGGGTCAAGGTGCCTGGTTATTAGATAATCCGGAATCTGTTTCGCAGGGAATCAATCCGATTTTTGGAATTATGCCCGAATGGGCGATTTTACCAGGGGTGATTTTAGCAACAGCTGCTGCAATTATCGCAAGTCAATCTGTGATTACGGGTTCTTTTACCATGTTTTCAGAAGCGATGTCGGTGATGTTTTGGCCGAATCAGCAAATCGATTATCCATCCGGTATTAAAGGTCAAATGTATATTCCTAAAATCAATTGGGGGTTGATGTTTCTTTGCTTCATCGTGGTTATTTATTTCCAAAAGTCAGAAGCGATGGAAGCTGCTTATGGTTTAACCATTACGATTACGATGTTGATGACCACTACCTTACTGTTTTTCTGGCTCAGCAGATCCAGAGTTACGAAGGTATTCGCAATCGGTTTTTTAGCCGTCTATCTTTGCATCGAATTGGGTTTCTTTTATGCCAATGTTATTAAGTTTTTCGACGGCGGGTGGCTGACGGTGGTTTTAGGTGGATTTATCGCCGTTTGCATGTACGCATGGTATAACGGAAGACTCATTAAAGCAAAGTTTATCAAATTTGTAAAACTCGATAAATATGTGCCGGTAATAAAAGAAATGAAACTTGATGAAACCATCCCGAAATACGCAACCAATCTCGCTTTCCTAAGCCGTGCAAAAAGACAGGATGAGGTAGAAGCCAAGATTATTTATTCTATTTTGCGGAAGCAACCTAAAAGAGCAGACCATTATTTCATCCTCAATATTGCCAATCAGGAAGATCCATATACTTTTAAATATACCATTGATGAAATTATGCCCGGTACGATTTTCAGGATCAATTTCATGCTTGGTTTTAAAATTGACCGCCGAATCAATGATTATTTCGACCAGGTCTTAGAAGACATGATGGAAGAGGGAAGTATTCCCGCACGAAGCAGTCACCCTTCACTTCGCCATTATAATATTCCACCTGATCTCAAATATGTGATTATTGATAATACTTACATCAATGATGCTTTGTTGACTGTCAAAGAAAAAATCACACTCAATATTTACAATTTTGTAAAATATATCGGCAGTGATGACTTTAAAGCCTGGGGAGTTTCTGCCCATAATGTAGTGGTAGAGTCGGCGCCTTTACTGGATCAAAAAATTATCACCAATAAAATTAAGCAGGTAAGTTTCCATAGATACGATTCCTAAGATGGCATTCAGGGAAGAAATGAAGGTGAACCGGAGTTAATAAAAAATTCGGTAAATTTGCATATAATTATTTTTAATGGACGCTAAACAAAAAGAACTCAATTTTTCAACAATCAAGGAGGTTTTAAGACAATATCTTCAGCATAAAGGTTTTCGAAATACGCCGGAACGCTACACGATTTTAGAAGAAATCTACAATATGGAGCATCACTTCAATGTTGATGATTTATACCTTTTGATGATGCAGAAAAAATACCATGTTTCCAAAGCGACCATTTACAATACCATCGAAATATTTCTGGATGCCGGCTTAATCAGAAAACATCAGTTTGGCGAAAAAACCATGACTTCTTCTTCCTACGAAAAATCATATTTCGATAAGCAACACGATCATTTGGTTATTTACAAAAAAGGCTCAGACAAAGAAATTCAGGAAATCATTGAGTTTTGCGACCCGAGAATCCAGGGAATCAAAGATTCTATTGAAGCAGCATTTGGTGTAAATATTGATTCACATTCACTTTATTTTTACGGAACTAAAAAGGATTAATGAAAAAAATCTTTGTTTTTTTTCTCTTCATCAGTGCCCATGTTTTTGCGCAGATCAATACCCAGCCTAATCAGGACTTGGTCAAAGATCCTTTTTTTAATAATCCAAAAAAAGGTGTTTCCACGGAGAAGGTAAAATTAATCCATTCTGATTTTTTTCAAAAGGCTTTAGATAAATACCAGGGAAATCCCTACTTCTCGGGAAATGTGCAGTTTGCCCATCAAGGTTCCGTTTTAACGGCCGATGAGGTTATTTTTTATCAGGAACAGAATTTTGTGAAAGCCATCGGAAATGTAAAACTTCAGAATGCGGACGGTTCAGTCATTACTTCCGGTGAAATGGAATACGACGGAAATACCCAAAAAGGAATCGCCCGGAAAAATGTACTGCTGACCGATCCCGGACAAACCATCAAAACTGAAACCCTTTATTACGACCGCATTTCCAATAAAGCCTATTTCAATACGGGCGGTACGATTACGAAAGACGGCAACGTGATGTACACCAAATCTGCCACCTACGACTTGAACAGCAGATTAATTGATTTTTCCGGCAATGTGAAAATCGATAATCCCGAATATACGGTAGAAGGAGTGAATATTATTCAGAACCAAAATACCAATACCGCAACATTCAACGGTGCTACAACCATTACCAATAAAAAGAATCCAGCCAATCTAATTTATACAGAGAAGGGAACCTACAACATGAATTCTAAGGAAGTTTATTTAAAGAAAAATTCCCGAATTCATTATAATGGAAAAATACTCACCGGCGACGATATGTATTTCAATCAAATCACCGGATTCGGAACGGCCAAAGGAAATGTAACCCTCCGCGATCCTTTAGAAAAACGCTATATGAAAGGAGGTTACGGCGAAATCTACGAGAAAAAAGACTCCGCGATGATGACCGATAAACCCTATGCTGTGAAAATTTTGGAGAAAGATTCTATGTATTTTTCTGCAGACCGTATTTTGGCTTATCAAAAAGTAGATGAACAAAATCCCCTCAAGAAAAAGAGTTTCCTGCGTGCTTATAAAAAAGCCAGAATGTTCAAGTCTAATATTCAGGTTAGAGCCGACTCCTTAAGTTTTAATGAAACCGACGGAATCATGCATCTCGACGGAAAACCCATCGCCTGGAGCGGCGAGAAACAGATAACCGGCGATAAAATAGAAGCGTATTTCGATACCGAAAAGGAGTTTATAGATTCCTTGCGCGTCATAGGAAATGCGTTCGCCATCAGCAAAGTGGATTCACTAAGTTTAAAAGATGAATTCCACCAGGTGAAAGGAAAACTGATGACGGTTTATTATAAAGAAAATGAAATCAAGCTGGCAAAAGTAATCGGTAACGCACAATCAATTACGTACGCCGATGACCAAAACGAAAAAACCAAAGAAGTAGAAAGAATCGGAGTGGCGCTTTCTACCTGTGGCACAATTGAAGCCGAATTCGAAGACCGGAAAGTTCAGATTATTTCCTGTAACATCGGTGCCAATACCGACATTTATCCGATGAGTTTAATCTCGCACGAACAAAGGTTTTTTCCCGATTTCAACTGGAATACCAAAGACCGCCTCCGTACCTGGCGCGACATTTTCGTGGAAACACCGGATTATCCCGAAATAAAATACGAAGCCGACGACGCTCTTTATAACGCTGCCCAAAAAGCCATCAATGATGAAAAAGCCAAAGAAGAAGCTAAGAAGCCGAAGAGGGTTCGGAAGTAATTTTTTTATTTGGGCGCCTTAATCCGCCTTCCACTCCCGCTTTTTTGTTCCACTTCGTTCCACAAAAAGAGCTCCGTTCAAGTCGGGGCGCAACTCAGATTGTAATAGAAAATTTTCACATAATGCAAACAGATTTTTTTAAATACCAGGCGCAAACCACGCAATTTGCCGCCGGATTTGAAGTTGAAAAAGCTTCCGGTTCCTACATCTACGGAAAAGACGGACGAAAATACCTGGATTTCGTAGCCGGAGTTTCTGCCAATACTTTGGGACATTCACATCCTAAAATTGTAGAAGCCATCAAAACACAGGCAGAAAAATATCTGCACGTCATGGTTTATGGCGAATACGCTCAGGAGATGCCGGTGAAATTATGCAGGCTATTAGCCGATGCTACGCCCGAACCTTTAGAGGTTACTTATCTCGTCAACTCCGGCGCAGAAGCAATCGACGGTGCTTTGAAATTAGCCAAACGTTTTACCGGCAGAGAAGAAATTATTTCGATGACCAATTCTTACCACGGAAATACCCACGGCGCTTTGTCGGTTTCGGGGAATGAATTTCACAAGCGGGAGTTTCGTCCGCTCCTGCCGATGGTCAGTTTTATTGAATTTAATAATCAGGAAGATTTTGATAAGATTACCGAAAAAACGGCCTGTGTTTTAGCGGAAACCATTCAGGGTGCTGCGGGATTTTTAGTTCCGGATGCTGACTATTTCCGGAATCTTAAAAAGCGGTGTGAAGAAGTTGGCGCTTTATTAATTCTCGACGAGATTCAGCCTGGTTTTGGCAGAACAGGAAAACTCTTTGCCTTCGAACATCTGGACATGGTTCCGGATATTCTGGTAATGGGGAAAGGTATGGGTGGTGGCGTTCCCGTAGGTGCTTTTATGAGTTCGAAAACGATCATGCACAGTCTTTCTCATTCACCGAAGTTGGGGCATATCACGACTTTTGGCGGAAATCCGCTGATTGCCGCCGCAAGTTATGCTACTTTGCATGAAGTTATTGAAAGTGGTTTGATGAACGAAATCCAGGAAAAAGAAGATTTATTCCGGGAATTATTAGTTCATCCAAAAATAAAAAATGTCAACGGAAAAGGCTTGATGTTGGCCGTGAATCTCGGTTCACCTGATTTCACTTTAGAAGTTGCAAAACGCTGCATGGAAAAAGGACTCATCGTTTTTTGGCAACTGTACCGAAATGAATATTTACGGATTTCGCCGCCGCTTACGATTTCTTTAGCTGAAATTAAAGAGGGTTGCGAATTTATTTTAGAGGTTTTAAATGAAATGGAATAGTACTTCTCATCTTCTGTATCAACAAAAATCGAATTCTCAACCCCAAATGTATGGCGGAATTTAACAAGCTTTGAAACCTTGTAAATTCATTAATTTGAAAAAGTCTTGCAAAGACTACGATTTGATTCTTTCAGTAAAATGGAAAGATGTTTTGAAAAAAAATATTTAAAATAGAAAAGGAACTTTTTCTTAGCCCCGATGGAAGCGGCATCCCGCGATGATATATGTCATGGTTTTGAAACCGGTTTTTCAGAATCGCGGATATAGCGGACAGCGGGACGGGTTTTGTAAGAAAATACCATTTAGTTGCTCCTAATGCCTTAAAGTATTTCCGCAAATATATTGCGTATATTAAAAATTAATTTATATATTGCGAGACATTAAAAAAAGGTAATAATATGGCGAAAACGAAAGTGCAATACGAGTTTCCAATGCACTGTCAGTCAGAGATTTTGTATGAATATATGGCGAGCGCAGAGGGACTTTCTGAGTGGTTTGCGGATGACGTGGTGGAAAAAGGAGACGACTTCTATTTTAGTTGGAGCAATGGTCCCGAAGAAAAAGCGACGCTTATTCGTTACAAACCCGAAAGTTTTGTGCGTTTTCGATGGGAAGAGGATGAAGGAACGAAAAATTATTTTGAAATGACCATCGTTATTGATGATATTACTGATGATTTGGCCCTGAATATTACTGATTTCTGTGATGCCGGCGACGAAGAAGAAAACCGCCTCTATTGGGAAAATTTAATCGAAAATTTAAAATTAAAATTAGGCGCATCCTAATTTTTTTAATCTAAATAAAAAGATGAACGATTTATCGTTCATTTTTTGTTGCTAAAATACGGTCTATTGTGAAATTATCTTTTGCTTCTGAGAATTTTCAAACCCACAACCGCGCCTTTTTATATGGTGATGCGGTACAGGTTTCTTTTTTTATCCGCAACGCTGAATTGATTATGGCGGAAGAATGTTATTTTTATTTAATGGCTTCGATGCGTAAAATGAGAATGGCGATTCCATTGTCTTACACTTTGGAATTTTTCCAGAATTTATTCGGGGAAAAAGTGCTGCAACAGGAACTGAAAAATGGAATTATTCATTTCTTCGTCTATCGGAATGCAGATGAAAAAGAACTTTCAAAAAGTGGGATTTCTTATTATTTCGAAGTCGATGAAGTTGATGATATCTTGTCGGTTCAAAGAGAGTATGAACTTGATTTGATTAAGGAAATCAACGTGAATGCCAATGTTCTAAGCGGTATTCATGTTCATTGTCCGGAAAATATCTACGCAGAAATTTATGCGAAGGAAAATGATCTGGATGACATTATTTTCCTGAACCCCAATAAAAGAATTGCCAGAAGTGTCTTCGGGAACTTATTATTCCTGGAAAATAATACCATTAAGATCCCTAAAACCTCAGAAGGAGCCTATATTTCGCCACTGATGGAAAACTTTGTCACCTTTATTCATAAAAATAATTTGGCTCAGATTCAAGAGTCAGAAATGATTGCCTTTGAATCTCAAAAAGCAGAAGAGATTTTGATGATTTCAGATTTAAAAGGAATTTTCTCTGTTACCAAAATCCGGAATAAAACATTTGGAAAAGAAAGGTTTGCGGAAATGGTGGAAAAATGGAAAACCAGCTTCCTTTAAAAATTGACAAACCCAGTTAACAACCTTTAAAGAAAGTCATTAACCGGGTTTTTTAGATTTTAATTATAATAATAACGGGGTTGCAATCTTTAAATTATACCCCTGAGTATTAAAGTTCTGTTAAAATTTTAAAACGCCAAAAAAGTGAAGAAACAAGATAATTTATGCCGGTTTCCAACCGCTAATCAATTCATCGATACATCTTCCGGCGCATTGGCCCACAAAAGATAATCTCCACCTAGATTCTGCATGATATTTTTCCAGAGACTCTGATCATTTGGAGACGTGTAATCCAGATTATAAACATCTACCGGAGTCCATATTTTTCTAAGGATTTCGCTCTCCAACTGTTGACTGGACCAACCGGAATATCCGGAAAACACCTTCACATCGTTGATGGAAATCTGTTGATCTAAAATGGAAGAAATTACCTTTTCAATATCTTCAGTGAGATAGTATTCTTCGTCTATTGCCAGATATTCTTCTGTGATTTTCTTGCCTTTGCAAATGAAAAAAATCTTGTCGTTTTCTACCGGACCGCCATCATAAACTGCAACCTGGAATTCGAAGATTTCGAGCAGTCTTGAACTCATGTTTTTATTTTTTTTATTGAGTATCAGTCCAAAAGCACCGTTCTCATTATGGTCAACGATCAAAACGACAGAGCGTGAGAATATGTCGCCCGAAATATCGGGAGTGGAAATTAAAATTTTACCTTTGTAAGAATAATTCATCTGATAAATCAGGTTAAATAAAAACCTTTAACCAAATGTAATAAAAATTTAATGGAAAACTTGCACGACAAAAGAAAAATCTACAACCGCGCGGAACTTTTGGAAAATCAGATTAAAGAAAACCCAATGGAGCAGTTTCGGGGTTGGTTCCTGGATGCTGAGCAAAATCCTCACATTTCAGAGGCCAATGCCATGGCGATTTCTACCCTTGAAAATGACGGCTGTCCGCGAACCAGAATGGTTTTGTTGAAATCATTCACTTGGGAAGGTTTTATTTTTTACACCAATTATGAGAGCAGAAAAGGAAAAGCGATTGAAAGCAATCACAAAGCGTGTCTGCATTTTTTCTGGCCCAGTTTAGAACGGCAGATCATTATAAAAGCAGATTTAGAAAAATTGGCTGAAAATTTAAGTGACGGTTATTTTCATTCCCGCCCCAAAGGAAGTCAATTGGGAGCGGTGGTTTCGCCACAAAGTCAGGTAATTCCGGATCGGGAATATTTAGAGGAAAAGTTGAAAAATCTTGAAAAAGAATTTGAAAATATAGAAATTCAACGACCAAAAAATTGGGGTGGTTATCTGGCAAAGCCTTATGAAATAGAATTTTGGCAAGGCCGACCAAACCGTTTACACGACCGGATTATCTATGAATTGCAGGAAGACTTTAACTGGAAGATTTCACGCTTAGCCCCATAAAATAAGTCCCGAATATTCGGGACTTATTTTTTAATATAATCGATAGATTATTTTTTCTTACCACCCATTACAGCGTCTGCTAAATCAGAACCTGCTTTGAATTTTGCAACTGTTTTTGCCTCAATTTTGATTGGCTTTTTAGTAGCTGGGTTGATTCCCTGTCTTGCAGCTCTTTCTGCTACAGAGAAAGTTCCGAATCCTACTAAAGAAACTTTACCATCTTTCTTTTTCAAAGTATCAGTAACGTTAGAGATAAAAGATTCAAGGGCAGCTTTTGCTGCAACTTTTGTAATGTTCGCATCTTTTGCGATAGCGTCGATTAATTCAGACTTGTTCATAATATTAATTAGTTAAGGTTAGTTCCATTGTTAAAGCAAATATAAAACATTTTTCATATTGTGCAAATTATTTGCTAAAATTTAATCAATATTCAATAAAATTCTTGAATACTGGACAAAATATACAATCCATAATTTTGTGTTTAATCGATGTTTCCGCGTTTTATTTTCGTGCCAAACTCAATATTTATCGCTATTGGATGAAAAATAATTATTGTTAATTGTAATTACGAATTATGGAATTCCGTACTAAATCCAAATCGGTATTTCATTATTGTTAAAATAAATGGCCGCTTCGTTTCTTTTTATTGTTTAATTGTTAATGAGAAATGAGGTGAGAATTGAAAATGAAAATTAATTTTATTCCTTTAATTAAAATAATTAAATTTGCGCCATGCTAATTGAAGTTTTTAAATCAAAGATACACCGCGTACGCGTGACCGAATCCGACCTTAATTATATTGGGAGCATCACTATTGATGAAGAATTGCTGGAAGCTTCCGGAATTATCGTAGGCGAAAGAGTTTATATCGTCAACGTCAATAACGGCGAGCGGTTCGATACTTATGCAATCAAAGGGAAAAGAAAATCAGGCGAAATTTGTTTAAACGGGCCCGCAGCAAGACGGGTGCAGAAAAACGACATCATCATTATCATGTCGTATGCTCAGATGACGCCGGAAGAAGCAAAAACCTTTCAGCCGAAAATTATCTTTCCGGACGAGCACACCAATCTTCTTACTTAATTTCTGAAAATTTCCCCTACTTTGAAACAGGACAAAAAACCAAATCCTTTTAAATCCTTTTTAACCATTGCGGTTTCCCTCGGCATTGCGACGCTTTTTATGTGGTTTGCCCTGAAGGGAATGGAGTTTAAAAAAATAATGGGCTATTTCGGAAAAGCCAATTATCTCTGGGTTTTCATCGCAGCCCTATTCGGAATTCTTGCGTACTGGTTTCGGGCGGTCCGCTGGAATCTTTTGCTGGAACCGATGGGTTATGCTATTTCAAACTCCAACTCATTCTGGACGATTTCCTTCGGATATTTAATGAATCTTACCATTCCCAGAAGTGGTGAATTGGCACGCTCAACGGCGTTATTTGGAGTGGAAAATGTGCCGGTCGAAAAATCTTTCGGAACCATTATTCTGGAACGCGTGGTCGATTTAATCTGCATGGTTGGGTTTTTGGGTCTGACATTGATTTTTAAATACAAAGCTTTTATCGCTTTTTATAATTATATCACCGAAGAAAAAGGAAAGACAGAAACAAATGCTTCCAACTCGAAAATTTATCTAATTCTTTTAATTCTTGCAGTAACCGCTGTTTTGTTTTTGGTGTTCAGAAAAAAAATGGAGCGGTTTCCCATTTATCAAAAAGTTATACATTTTGCAAAAGGAATTTTTGCCGGTCTGACCTCCATTTTCAAAATGAAACAGAAAGGAAAATTCCTGGCCTACACTTTAGGAATCTGGATTTCCTATTATCTGGCGGCCTATTTAGTTTGTTTTTCTTTACCGGAAACTTCTCAGTTTACATTTGCAGACGGTTTTTTCATTATCGTCGTTGGGACTTTAGGAATGATGGTTCCCGCTTCCGGCGGAATCGGTGCTTTTCACTTGGCGCTGAAATTCGGAATTATGGCGTTGTTTCTTTCGATGGGTAAAAACCCTGAAGAAGGAGGTGAAGTCGGCCTTTCCTACGCTTTTATTTCGCACACGATGCAACTGGTGATTATGATCGTTATGGGGCTGATTTCGATTCCTATGTTGGCAAAAGCGAGAAGTAAGGCAGTGCAAAATCGGAATTTATAAATTTAAAATGATCATAAAAAAAGAGTTTACCATTACAGTAAACTCTTTTTTATTTTAATTAATGAATTTTAAATCTTGAAATTTTTCTAAAGTTTAATTACCGAATAAATCCTTAATATTCCTAATTCTTTAATGTTTAAAATACGAATGCTTAAGTTGCTGTTTTATTTAAAGTAATAACAGTCAGTGTTTTATCCAAATGCTCTCTTCAGCAAACTCTCTACTTTCGGTTCGCTTCCTCTGAAGTTTTTATACAGTTCCATTGGATCTTTTGTTCCGCCGGAAGAAAGCAAAACTTTATATTTCGCTGCGATTTCCGGGTTGAAGATCCCATTTTCTTTAAAATACTGAAAAGCATCGGCATCTAAAACTTCCGCCCATTTATAAGAATAATATCCCGCGGAATATCCTCCCTGAAAAATATGGGAAAAGCTTGTACTCATCACCGTTTCGGGGTTGCTTGGGTAAAGATTGGTCGCTTTGGTTTCTTCTACTTCAAAGGTTTTGATATCGGCCACTTTTTCAGGAATCGTATGGTAGCCCATATCCAGAATTCCAAATCCGATTTGTCTTAAAGTTTGATAACCTTCCATAAAGTTCTTGGAATCTGAGATTTTTAGAATTTTTTCGTTTGGTAAAACTTCGCCGGTTTCATAATGTTTAGCAAAGGTTTTCAGGAATTCGGGTTCATAGCAATAGTTTTCTAAAAACTGCGACGGAAGTTCCACAAAATCCCATTTTACCGAAGTTCCTGAAAGATTCGGGTAAGTTGTGTTCGCCAAAATACCGTGTAAAGCATGTCCGAATTCATGGAAAAGCGTCGTTACTTCTTGAAAAGTCAATAAACTTGGCGTGTCGGAAGTCGGTTTTGAAAAATTGCAGACCACAGAAATATGGGGACGGTTATTTTTACCATTTTTAATGGACTGGCTTTTAAAACTCGTCATCCAGGCGCCGGCTCTTTTGCCTTTTCTTGGGAAATAATCAGTATAGAGCAGGGCTTTGAATGTTCCGCCTTCGAAGATTTCGTAGGTTTTTACTTCTTCGTGATATTTCTGAATTTCCGTAGTTTCCTTAAATTCTAACCCAAAAAGCGTTTTGGCCAGACCGAAAACAGCGTCCTGAACTTTCTCTAACTGGAAATAGGGTTTCAGTTCTTCATCATCGATATCGAATTTTTGTTTGCGCAATTTTTCGGCGTAGAATGTGTGGTCATAACTTTCCATTTGCTCAATGCCGTCTGCTTTTGCTAAGGTTTTCAGTTCCTCGATTTCTTTTTCTGCAAAAGGTTTTGCTTTCTCTAAAAGTTCATTTAAAAATGATTTTACTTTCTCCGGAGATTTCGCCATTCTTTCTTCCAGAACATAATCAGCGTAATTTTTGTAACCCAGAAGTTTTGCTTTTTGCTGTTTCAGAGCAATGATTTCTTTAATTAAATTCTGATTGTCGAATTCATTATTTTGGAAAGATTTTTTCCCGTTTGCTAACGCCAGTTCTTTCCGCAGCTCCCGGTTTTCAGCGTAAGTCATCAACGGAAGAAAACTCGGATATTGCAAAGTCACCACAAAACCGTCTAGATTTCGCTCTTTGGCTTCGTCGCGGTATTGCTGTAAAATCGCTTCCGGAATTCCTGCCAGTTCTTTTTCTTCGGTAATATGTTTGAAATAATTATTGGTTTCTGCCAAAACATTTTGCCCGAACTGCAGTGATTTCGTGGATAATTCAATGCTGATGTTTTTAAACTTTTCTTTGTCAGCCTCATTTAACAAAGCACCGCTTCTTACAAAACCTTTGTAAGTTTCATTTAAAAGCATTTGCTGTTCATCATTCAGACTGTATTTTTCTTTTTGGTCAAACACTTTTTTTATCTTTTCAAAAAGAGCTTTGTTTTGAGAAATATTGGCCGAGAATTCTGTTAAAAGCGGCGAAACTTCCTGGGCGATTTTCTGGATTTCATCATTGGTTTCGGCAGAATTCAAATTGAAAAAAATACTGGAAACCACTTCAAGTTTTTCACCTGAGAAAGCCAAAGCTTCGATCACGTTTTCGAAAGTGGGTTCTTCTCTGTTTTCAACAATTCCATCGATTTCCTTCTCCGAAACTTTAATGAGTTCCTGAAAAGCAGGAAGAAAATGTTCTTCTTTAATATCATTGAACGGCGCGGATTGATATTTTGTGGTAAATGTTTGTAATAATGAATTTTGCATTTGTGACTGAAGTTTAATTAAATTTTATCTTTAAAAGATTGAACAGCAAATTTACTGAAAAATATATTTTATCTTTGGTTTAACAAAATTCTAAAAAACCATGAAAAAACTATTAAAAATCCTGCTGGCAATCGTTGCTGTTCTGATCATTACGATGCTGGTCATGGGAAAAGCGTATCATTTTGAAAAATCGATTGTCATCAATGCATCCGCGGAAAAAGTGTATTCCCATATTAATTCCACAAAAGCGTTTAATGAATGGAATCCCTGGATGAAGCTGGATCCCAATCTGAAGGTAACTTATTCCGGAAATCCCGGACAAATCGGCGATAAATATTGTTGGGACGGCAATAAAGAAGCAGGAAACGGATGCCAGGAAATTACGGCGCTGGTTCCCAATCAGAAACAATCGACCAAAATGGTTTTCTTTAAACCTTTTGAAAGCGATGCTACTTCAAACATTATTCTTATGCCAGAAGGAAACGCTACAAAAGTAACGTGGGATATGGATTGCGAACTGGATTATCCGATGAACCTGATGAAATTGTTTATGGATAGTCAAATGGATAAATCGTACGGAGAAGGTTTGAATGCTTTGAAAACAATTTCCGAAAAATAAATTTTGAAATAGATATCGAAGTCGGGTTTTAATCCGACTTTTTTTGTGATAGGATAAAAGTAATTCAGTCCTTATTTTAATTATTAAAAGACTGTTAAAATATTGATAATGTTTGAAACCATGAGAAATAATTACCTTAAATTTGTATTCCGTTTGTAAAAAAGCAAAATCTTTAACAAACGACTTTAAATAAAATTGAGAAAAATCAGTAAATGAAAAAATTCACAGCCATTGCGCTTCTTTCTATAACATTAGTTGCCTGTAAAAAAGAAACCAAAACCGTTACCAAAGTTGATCCCCAAACCGGAAAAACCATCACCGTAGAAGTCCCAACTTCCGGCACCGATTCATTGAAAATTGAACAAACAGCAGAACAGGTTCTTGCAATTAGAGATTCTCTGGGAGTTTACAGGCAGACTTTCAAATTAGAAAAAGGCCAGACTTATCCTTTGGTCACTTACCAGAAAGATGTTCAGACAATGACCGCTCCAGATGGAAAATCGCAAAGTGGCACCAGCGAAACGACCGACGAAATGTCATTTACGGTTAATGATTTTAAAGACGGCGTTTATGATATTACCATCAATTTAACAGGAAAAAGAAATTCCCAATCGGCGAATGGTAAAACGGTGACTGTTGATACGAAACAAGCCGAACCCAAAGAGGAGCAGCTGAAAATGATGTGGAAAGTGAATAAAGCTTTGGTCGGAAATAAATTAAAGTTGAAAATGACCGAAACCGGAAAAGTGATTTCCATCACAGGTTTTGATGCGGTTTATAACAAAATTAGTGCTTCTGTGGGATCAACAATAAAAGATGCCAAAGACAAAGCCGGCTTTATCAACAGTTTTAAACAAAGCTTTAATGAAAAAATGCTGAAAGATCAGTTCACCAAAAATCTGGTTTTGATTCCGGCAAAAGGAGTGAAGATTGGCGATAAATGGTCTGCAAGCGAAAATGCCACGCCGGACGGAAAAATAAAATTGACTACAACATACACGCTGAAAAGTGTGGGCGACGGAATTGCACAAATTTCGGTTGCGGGAGGAATTCCTAAAAAATCGGATAAACAAACCCAGGAAGGGGTCACCAGATCAATGAGTTCTGAGTTGTCACAGAATGGAACAATCACTTTGGATCAAAAAACCGGTTGGGTGAAAAATCAGAATATTGCGGTGAAAACAACCCAAGCAGAAACACTTTCAGATGGTAAACAGTCTCAAACAATGAAATCTGTTTCTAATTCAACGGTTATTGTAAATCCTTCAAAATAGGATTGCACGGACTGTTTTAAAGAAACCTTTCTCCATTACTAAAAATAAGAAATGAAATATATATTAGAATTAATTCTAACCACAGTAATCATTTTTTTTGTTTGGAATTTTTTAAAAAGAATGTTTTTTACTAAAATTTTTAAATTTCCACAGCCCAGAAATGATGAAAATGCAAACCAACAGAAACCCAAAGAAAAGTTGGATTCGAAAATCAGGTGGGATGCAGAAACCGTAGATTACGAAGAGGTTAAAGAACCTAAACAAAAATAGAAATTTGAAAATCCTTTGACCATGTCGAAGGGTTTTTCTCAATAATAAACCTAAAGATGTTAAAAAATAAAAACTTAATTTTCATTATCGGAAGCCTGGTGGTTTTCATTGTGCTGGCGGTTATTTATGCCAATCCTGTTTTGACTGGGAAGCAACTTTTTCAGCATGATATCGTTCAGTACAAAGGCGGCGCCAAAGAACTCCTGGATTACCGTGCAGAAAATGGAAAAGAAACCTACTGGAGCGATTCTATGTTTGGCGGTATGCCGACTTATCAAATGGGTGCGCAGTTTCGCGGTGATGTTATTAAAAATATTGATGATCTGCTGAACTTTTTACCGAAGCCAGCGAACTATATTTTTCTTCTTTTTTCCGGATTTTTTCTTTTAGGTTTAGTTGCAGTTAGAAATTGGAAATACGCACTTTTGGGTGCTACTTTTTTTGGGCTTTCTACATATTTCTATATTGCACTTGCTGCCGGACATAACGGTAAAATACACACCGTTGCTTATTTTGCACCACTTTTAGCGGGAATACTTTTGGTGTATATCCGCAAAAAATATGTGGTCGGATTTATTGTGACGGCACTTTTTATGGGCTTGCAAATTGCCGCTAATCACCCGCAGATGACCTATTATCTGTTTATCGCGCTTGCTTTTTTATTCTTATCAGAACTCATTCGTGCGTTTCAGGGGAAAACCGATTGGAAACATTTTGGTATTTCAACGGGAGTTTTGGCACTTGCATTTGTTCTTGGAATTGGAATGAATTCCCAGCGGATCATGGCGAATTCAGAATACATCACCGAAACCGTTCGCGGAAAGCAAATTTTAGATAATGAAAAACATTCTGCCGACAAGTCGGGCATGGATAAAGAAAGCATGTTGATGTGGAGCTATGGCAAACTGGAAACTTTGAATCTGTTTATTCCCCGGTTAATGGGCGGTGCAAGCAATGAAGAAGGTTCTGATCAAATGATGGCGAAACTGCAGCAATTGGTTCAGGAAAATGTGACTTCCCAACAGGAAATGGACCGGATTTCTAAAGGCTTCAGCTCACTTGCTTACTGGGGCGAACAACCGGGAACTTCCGGACCGGCTTATCAGGGAGCGGTAGTTTGTTTTCTGGCCGTTTTAGGATTTTTCTTTGCTTGGAAGAAATACAGATACTGGATTTTAGGAGCGTCAGTTTTGACCGTTCTTTTGGCTTGGGGAAGCAACTTTATGATCGTTTCCGATTTCTTCATCGATTACGTTCCTTTCTATAATAAATTCAGAGCGCCGAGTTCTATTTTGGTCGTTGTCGAATTATTATTTCCATTGATTGCAATTGTAGGATTGTACCGTTTCTTTAATTCTAATGAAAAAACGGAAACATCTTCTGATAACATATTAACAGAGGATTACAAGAAGAAAACTTTGATTTATGTAAGTTCTGCAGTTTTAGGAATTACCTTTATATTACTCCTTTTCGGAAAATCAATTTTAGGATTTTATACGCCTTCGGAAAAAAACTATCTTCCGCCGTTTTTATTGGATTTTTTAGTGGATGAAAGATTTAAAATGTTCAGTATCGATGCGGTAAAAGCAATTGTTTTCGTAGCGGTGACAGCGGGAGTTTTATTTTTAAGTTTAAAGAATAAAATCACTCAGAACATAGCGATTGTCATTATCGGTTTGGTGAGTTTATTTGATTTGTGGAGTGTGAATAAAAGGTATCTGAACAATGATAATTTCATTGATAAATCTTTTACCGAAAATCCTTTCCAGACCGAAAATTCAGAATTGTTGATGCAGAAAGTAGGCGATAACGCCAATTTGAAATCACTGCTGGATAATGCGGATATGAACAAGACTCTGGAGACTCTTGCAGAAAAAGACCGTGGACATTACCGGATTTATAATCAGATTTTAGGACCATTTAATGAAACCAATACTTCTTATTTTAAATCATCTGTCGGAGGTTATCACGCGGTGAAATTACGGAGGTATGATGATCTGATCAACGAGTATTTTGGCAAAATGGATACGGTAAAAGTTCCTCGAATCCTGAATATGCTGAATACCAAGTATATGATTTTTGGCAGTCCCGAGCAGCCGAAAGTGGTAACCAATGCTGATGCAAATGGCAACGCGTGGTTTGTTTCTGAATTAAAATTTGCCGGTACACCAAATGAAGAATTGGATGAGATCGGAGTAATTGATAATAAAAGAGTGGCTGTAATTGCGAAAGCAGACCAGAAATATTTTGACGGAAAACCTTTGCAGCAGGATTCTACCGCATTTTTGGATCTGAAAAAATACGAAGCCAACGAACTCGAATTCACTTCTCAATCGAAAACGCCGCAATTAGCTGTATTCTCGGAAATCTATTATCCAAAAGGTTGGAAAATGTTTGTTGATGAAAAAGAAGTTCCTTACATCAAAGCAGATTATTTGTTAAGAGCAGTATACGTTCCCGCCGGAAAACACAGCATAAAAATGATTTTCGCACCGGAAGTAATCGCAAAAGGAAAAGTAATTTCGATGATCGCATTTGCATTATTTTTATTGTTGAGCGGATTGGGAATTTATTTCATTTACCGCAAAAGAGACAAAAGAAATTTTTTAAATATGAAGGAGTTCAAAAGATAGAAAAAGGCAAATGATAACTCAGAAATACATAACAGATCTAACTTATAGGATTAATGGAGCTTGCATTGAAGTCCATAAACTCCTAGGTTCTGGACTGTCTGAAATTGTGTATCATAAAGCTTTGGAAAAAGAATTTCAATTGAGAGAAATGAGTTATCAGTCTGAATTTAAAATTCCTATTGTCTATAAAGGAGAAAATTTAGATTGCGACTTTAAATGTGATTTTTTAATTGAAAATTTGATTATTCTCGAAATTAAATCTGTTGCGGCCATTTTAGATATTCATAAATCGCAGGTTTTAAATTACATGAATTTATTAAAAGTTCCAAAAGGTATTCTTGTAAATTTTAATGTTAAAAATTTGTATCATTTTGGTCAAGAGACTTTTATCAATAAATATTTTGATCAATATGATTGAAATTTAAGCAAGATTATTTTCGCGCTTTTGCTATCTATTGAATTTCTGAAAATTAACTATTATCTTTTGTTTCTTTTGCGGTTAAAAACTTTTAAAGTAAAAAAATGGATCAAATAATCAATGAAATCTCCTAAGAAAATATTAATCATCACCTATTATTGGCCGCCAGCCGGCGGACCAGGTGTTCAGCGTTGGTTGAAATTCGTGAAGTATTTACCCGATTTCGGCTGGAAACCCACCGTTTTTATTCCTGAAAATCCGAGTTATCCGATTATTGATGAAACACTAGGAAAAGAAGTTTCAGACGATTTAGAAATTATTAAAAGAAAAATTTGGGAACCTTATCAAATCGCCGAAATTTTCGGGAAAGACAATAAGAAATTCAAAGCCGGACAATTTGATGTCGGTAAAAACCAAAGCTGGAAATCTAAACTTTCGATTTGGGTGCGCGGCAATTTTTTTATTCCAGATGCCCGGGTTTTTTGGGTGAAACCTTCTGTGAAATTTCTTAAAGAATATTTAAAGGAAAATCACTTTGATGCTTTTGTGACAACCGGCCCTCCGCATTCGATGCATTTGATTGGCTTGGAATTAAAGAAAGAATTTCCGCAATTAAAATGGGTTGCCGATTTCCGTGATCCGTGGACAGAAATCTCTTATTATAAACATTTAAAACTCACAAAATCTGCCGATCATAAACATAGAAACCTCGAACAGCAGGTTTTTGAAAAGGCGGATATCACTTTAGCGACGAGTTTCTCCGATGCGGAAAACTTCAGGCAAAAAGGGGCCAACGCATTTTGTATTACTAACGGTTTTGATCGGAACGTTTCGGTCGCGGAGCAGAGCCAAAGTGACCACAGAGAAAATTTCACTTTAAGTTATATCGGCGTTCTTGAACAGTTACGCAATCCGAAAATTCTTTGGAAAGTTTTACATGAAATAATTGCAGCAAATAACGATTTTAGAAATAATTTTCAGTTAAAATTTGTCGGTAGAATTGATGATAAAATTTTGGCTGAAATCAAGCAGTCGGAACTGCGCGATTTAATAAATAATTTAGGTTATCTATCTCATTCAGAGGCAAATGTAGAAATGAACGAGTCGGATTTATTACTGATTACCAATTTCCCTGATGAAAGTTCGAAAGGAATTATTCCCGGAAAAATTTTCGAATATTTGGCGACCGGAAAACAGATTCTTTCATTCGGTCCGGAAGAAAGTGATGTCAAGAAAATATTAAGTGAAACCAACGCCGGAAAACATTTTTCTTACGCTGATGAATCAGCATTAAAAGCGTTTTTACTGCAACAGTTCGAGGATTGGAAATCGGGAACGCCAGATTCGAAAACGCACAATATTGAGCAATTCTCCCGAAAAAAACTGACTCAAAAACTGACTGAACTTTTGGGAGTTTTCCAACTTGAATTCAATAAAATTCGGTAAAAACAAAGTCGGACAAATGCCCGACTTTATCTTTTAATTTATAACTCCCCGTCAAATTTTTTTTAAAAAAAACTTCCAACTTCAGGGAAGGGGAATCACAAGGTTTTTTTACAACCAACCCATTTCTTTCATCCACTCATCATTATAGATTTTGCCTACATATCGGGAGCCGTGATCATGCAGTAAAACGACGATCACATCATCTTTGGTAAATTTGTCTTTCATCTGAATCAAAGCGGCAATGGCACTTCCGGCAGAATAGCCACAGAAAATACCTTCTTCTTTCGCTAATTTTCTAGCATAAATGGCACCGTCTTTATCAGTCACTTTTTCGAAATGGTCGATCACCGACATGTCGTAATTTTGAGGAATGATATCTTCGCCGATTCCCTCTGTAATGTAAGAATGAGCGTGTTCCGGATGAAATTCGCCCGTTTCATGATATTCTTTTAAAATGGAACCGTAAGTATCGACTCCGATCACTTTGATGTCAGCATTTTTTTCTTTGAAGAACGTTCCACAACCGGTTACGGTTCCGCCCGTTCCTGCGCCTGCAACAAAATGCGTGAGTTTTCCGTCGGTTTGTTCCCAAATTTCTGGTGCAGTTTGTTCGTAATGTGCCTGTCTGTTTGATAAATTATCATATTGATTCACATACCAACCATTTTCAATTTCTTCTCCCAACCGCTTCGAAACACTGTAATAAGAACGTGGATCTTCTGGCGTTACGTCTGTTGGACAAACGATTACTTCAGCGCCAACTGCTCTTAAAATATCATTTTTTTCTTTAGACTGTTTCGCGTTAGTTACGAAAATACATTTGTAGCCTTTTACAATTGCGGCCAAAGCCAAACCCATTCCCGTATTTCCGGAAGTCCCCTCGATAATGGTTCCTCCGGGTTTTAATCTACCGTCTTTCTCGGCATCTTCAATCATTTTCAAAGCCATTCTGTCTTTTACAGAATTTCCTGGGTTGAAGGTTTCTACTTTTGCTAAAACCATAGCCGGGAAATCTTCACCCAAAACTTTATTAAGTTTTACAAGCGGCGTATTTCCGATGGTTTCAAGAATATTTTGTGCGTATTTCATAACCGTTTTATATTTTATTGTTCACTTTCACTTTTTAAAAATAAGATTTTAAATAGATTTAAATGACGTTTTTATTATTGTTGATTTCGTAAAAATCGATAGGAAATTTACGAATCTGCAAAGATATAATTTTAAAATTTAATTGTATTTAATGGCTTTTACCGGAGATATTTTACTGATCAAATAACTCGGCAGGACTAATGAGATGCCTGAAACGATAAGGATTCCCAAAGATATTGATACAATCTGGATCAAATTGATTTCGACAGGAACAACACTTATATAGTAGTTTTCAGGATTTAATGTAATGATGCCGAAATACTTTTGAATGAATAAAAACGCCAGTCCAATTAAATTTCCGAAGACCAAACCGGGAATCATAATCATTAAAGTATAATTAATGAATATCATTCGGATTTGTCCATTGGTTGCGCCCAGGGTTTTCAGCATTCCGATGGAATTGGTTCTTTCAATAATTAAAATCAATAAAACCATAATGATGTTAATGATCACCACGACCAGCATAATGGTAATAATCAGGGCAATATTGGTGTCGAAAATCGCAATGAAATCCATAATCTGCGGATATTCATCGGTGGCTTTTACCGTATAGTTTTTATAACCGACCAGTTCGTCGATTTTGGGGGTATCGTCATCAATATTATTAATGTTTTTCAGGAAAATATCGATTCCACCAATTTCAGCATCTTTCATTCCCTGAATTTTCCGGGCATGGTTAATTCCGCCAATGACGAATAAATCATCAATCATCTTGATGTCGGTCTTATAAATCCCAACCACCTCAAATTTTCGGTATAAAGGACTTTGGTTTTCTTTGGAAAAGATCGCGACGATACTGTCTTTAATTTTTAAATGAAGATCGGTTGCTATTTTTTGCGATATGCAAATTCCATTGTTAAATCCCTGTTCGGTAATTACAGGCGCATGTCCGGCCACTAAAAATTTACGGAATCTGGCCGAGTCAAAATCTTTGCCGACTCCTTTAAAAATGATGCCGGCGAAATTATGTTCGTTCCGCAGAATCCCGCTTACTGCAACATATTTTTGGGTAGAAGCCACATCGGGGAGGGCTTTTATTTTATCGAGCAGAAGACCGTCATTACTTAAAATGGAGGAATTGTAGGAATTGTTGGACTGCTTGGATTTTACCGAAATGTGCCCGGAGAAATCGGCCATTCTTTCTTTGATGGCTTTCTTGGACCCCACACCGGTCGAAATGGTGATGAGCGAAACAATCACGCCAAGCGCGACGGAAAGCCTACCAATAAAGACAATAACCCGTGAAAGATTATTTTTGTTATCTTTGGAAAAAGCAATTTTTTTAGAAAAATATAACGGAAAATTCAATCGTATGATTTTAAGCCTCAAAAATAAAGATTTACTTCTGATTGTGCTAATTTATTTTGGTTTTTGCCAAATCAGTTTTGCCCAAAACCTTGATGAAAATTGTTTTAAAGCCGGAGCAGACCGCCCGGAACTGTATCTCCCTCTGCTGAAAAACAAGACCATTGGAATCGTTACCAATCAAACCGGCTTGCTGAAAGATAAAAGTTTTCTGGTTGATTTTTTAGTTAAAAACAATATTACCATACAATCGATTTTTGCCCCTGAACATGGTTTCCGTGGTGATGCTGATGCCGGTGAACACGTGAAAAACGGGGTGGATACCAAAACCGGAATTCCGATCGTTTCGCTTTATGGAAACAATAAAAAGCCAAAATCAGAACAATTAAAAGGAATTGATATTGTTCTTTTTGATATTCAGGATGTTGGTGTGCGGTTCTATACTTATATTTCAACTTTGACTTATGTAATGGAAGCGGCGGCAGAAAATGGAGTAGAAGTGATTGTTCTCGACCGGCCAAATCCGCACGACGGATATATTGACGGACCGGTTTTGAAAAATGCGTGGAAAAGCTTTGTCGGAATGCACAATGTTCCAGTGGTGTACGGTTTGACAATCGGCGAATACGGGAAAATGGTCAATGGTGAAAAATGGCTCGACAAAGGAATTCAGACGAGATATACTTTAATACCGATGCAGGGTTATCATAAAAAACAACGCTACGAAATCTCAGCGCAACCGTCACCGAATTTGCCAAATGATAAATCCATTAACCTTTATCCGAGTTTGTGTTTTTTTGAAGGAACGCAGGTTTCCGTAGGTCGCGGAACCAATTTGCCTTTCCAGATTTATGGTTCTCCCTGGACTGAAAATTTGCCGTATCAGTTTACACCAAAACCATCTGCGGGAGCAAAAGATCCTTTCCTAAACGGGAAATTGTGTTACGGTGAAAACCTGTCAGAATATCCGGAAAATCTGCAGGCATTGAATTTAGAATGGCTTTTGAAAGCTTATAAAGACTATAAAAATCCGCAGCAGGATTTCTTTTTGAAGAATTTGTTCTTTGATAAATTAGCCGGAACCGATGAATTGAGAAAACAGATCATCGCCGGAAAAACTGCCAAAGAAATTAAAGATTCCTGGAAAAATGATTTGGAAAATTTTCAAAAAATCAGAGCGAAATATGTGATGTACGAGGATTAAATTTTATGAAAACGAGAAGCTTTGAAGAATGATTGAGTTTTAAATATTTTCGGAAATATAGAAGAGGTAAAGGTTTCGGTGCTCCGCACCTGCCATTTTTATTGTCCTTTTTTCTACAAATGTTTCGCCGCTCTGCGGCTTAAAATATATAAAAATGATTCTAAAAACTCGCTTTCACCTGCATCGATCCCATGTGGATGGTTCGTTCACCGGAATTTCTACCTTCGTAATTTATATTAAGTTGGATAAACGAATTCAGAGCCTGTTGTAAAAAAACAGACCAAACCTGATTTTTACCTGCCTTCAAGCCATCAAGCATTTGATTGGCAACAATCGAGAAATTATTCCCCGTAAAATCATTGTTGATAAAAGAAAAATTACCTCGTATTGACGTTCTTCGCCATTCCCATTGCAGGCTTCCGGTAAGGTCAAAAGTCTTTAGAAACTCTTCACCGTCCATTCTTTTTTTCTGACGGAAAGCGGAGGATAATTCGCTCTGTATGGCTTCTGTAAACTTATACGTAGCTTTCGGTTTGGTTTCTACATTTTGTAATTCATAATCCCGGCTCTTAAAAAGTTGCGATGAATTTTCAATCGCATGAACCGAATTTTGCCAATCAATTCTGAAATCTTTGCCAAACCAATGTCCGATATTTAAGAAGTGTGAAAGCTGAGTTCGTTCTTCGTTGCTAAAATTCGCATTGATTAAATTATTATTGGCGATAAAGCGGTAATTCCCATTCCAGCCGGATTTATCGGTAGGATTGAATTGTGCCGAAGCCAGAATATTTTGATTTTTCAGAATCTGATCTTCATTTTTTTCAAACGGATTCAGCACAAAAACTTTTTCTTTTTTAAAGTAAGAGTTTTGAGAATTGATGGAAAGGTTAAAATTCCAGCGTTTCAGAAATTGGTTTTCAGAATCAAAAATTACGGAAGGATTCACAAATAAAGCCAACTGGATTTTGTTTTTGTTGGACGGAATATAATTCACGGTATTCGTGTAAATCCTTATGTACTGAGCCAAATCGGCATATTCGGCAATTTCGAATTCATCGAGCTGTTGAATTCCGTCGCCGTTATAATCCGTCCATTTATAAACGCCCTGTCCGTCGGTCACTTTAATATATTGAAATTCGCGCTGCGCTTCCTGCCCGTTTCCAAGTTCATAAAATGCCTGCAAACGCATACCATTATTGAATAACTGTTGCTGATAAGTCATATTTCCGACAATGAAATCCTGATTGTATTTCGATTGTACATCCTCTGTTTTCTCATAGAATTTCCGGTAATGAAGCAAAGCTGACAAAGTGGTTTTTTCCGTTTTAATGATTTGGCTTTCCGCCATCAAACCCAGAATTTGATTTCTGTTTTGCAACGCATTATTTCTTACAGAATCGTTGTCCCGCAAATACATTTTAGCCAAAAGTTTTGTTCTGGCCGAATCACCGATTTTTTTCTGTGCAAAAACTTCTTTCCAGCGATAACTTGTCAGATCGAGTATTTTGGTTTCATTAAAGTTTTTTAAATTCTGTTCCAGAGCGGCTCCGATTCCCCAACTTCCTTTTTTACCAGAAAATTCTGTGGCAACACCGCTTCTTACAAAGTTCGTATTCTGAAAAGTCGATTTCGTATCAAGGTAAGAAAAGTTTCCGGCGGTATTAAATTTCCCTTTAATCCAGCCAAAGTCCAGATCATTCTTAATGCCTTTATAGAAATCTTTTTCATCCAGATAATTGATTTTATAATTTATAAAAGAAGTATTTTTCCATTGATTAAGAAAGCTGAAAATCAATCGGTTTTGGGTAATCTGATTAAATTCCTGAGCCAAATTGAAATCACGTGAAAATTCAACATCATTAATCCGGTCTAAAATATGAAACTGTGAATTGATATGTTGAAATTCGAAACTTGGGGTTCCTTTCCAGTTGTTTTTACTAAAGATTTTGTTTCCAAAAACACGTCCGGCATAACCAATGTTTTGACGGCCGTCTTTAGAAGAAAAAAGATTAATATCATAATTGCTCAACGAAAAGTCGGCTCCGATTTTCCCTTCATTTAAAATAACTTCAGTATTGGTAGAAAAAACCTGCGCTTTTTGTGGAGAAGGTAATTTACGAACTGCTTTATAAGTTCCGGCATTTGGACCGACATATTCGAAAACCCTTCCGTTATTCGTGGTTTGCTTGATGCGATAATCGCCTAAATTATCACCAAAATAGGTAAACGCAACCTGATACAATGTTTGAGTTTGATCACTGGAAAATTCGTAATAATTTCCATTTTGATCTTGAATAAGTTGATACAGAATTTTATTTACATCATATTCCGAAACCGTCCCGGAAGGTGCGTACATCAAATCTGGATTGTTGCCTGCATTGGCGAGAATCTGCTCATCTTCTTTAGATAAATTCAAAGAAAGCGGCGCATTTTTATTGTCGTTTTCTAAAAACCAGTTGAAGCCGAATTTCACTTTTTCTCTTTCGTGCTGAATTCCGCCCGTAACAAGAAATCGCGTATAATTTCGGTTGGTATAATTATAGGAAATGGTAATAAAGTTTTGCTTGAAAATCGGTCGGAAACTGGTAAAAGTTATTTCGCCGGTATTATAATTAATGACATAATCCTGACTTTCACCGCGTTTCATCAAAATTCCATCGATAAAAACCTGTTCAGATCCGGAAATAATGGTAACAAACTGTTCGCCATTTTTTCCGTTTAACCGGTATGGACCCTGGTTTCCTTCTACGCCCTGAAAACGCACGCGATAAAACTCGCTTCTGGCGACACCGGCAGAAATATTGGCAAAGGTTTTATGGTCTTTTCCAAACTGGGTCTCATATTCCAGACCCATACTTCGCCGTTGGTACCTGCCGAAATAGGTTTTGTCATCGATCAAATCCAAATGACCGGCGCGCAAAACAGAATGATCTTTAATATTGAGCTGAAGATAAATTTTGTCGAATTCCTCCAGTGTCTGCGTATATCCATCGGCTTGAATCGGTAGATTGTGATCAGAAATAGACGCAAGAATGGAAACATCTTTTGACAGTTTTCCTGTAATCTGCAAATCCATGGAACTCTGCACACTTTGCCCCTGATTATTCCCGAAAGTAATTCCACGGATAATAGAACCTTTCGAATTCAGATCACCGAGAATTTGCGAGCGGGTATTTTTAACCAAAACGCCTTCATCAATAATTGTTTTGGCGGGCATTCTGATGAAGTCTAAAGTGTCTTTTGAAAAAACATCCCGATTGATTTTTGTGGTTAGTACAGAATCCTTTTTCAGGGAATCTTCAGGAATATTGGGGTTTTTCCATGTGAAAATCTGAGCATCAAACAGATTTAATGCAGAAATAAAAATGAAAAATAGTAAAATCTTTTGAATCAAAACTGCTGAAACATTTGTGTAAAAGTAACGAAAAACTCTATTTAAAATTGTTATTGCTTTTTTAACATTTAATTCATGGAAAGATTAGCGGATTAATAGAAAAAAAACTATATTTACTCCAATTAACAATTAAATTTTTTACTATGAAAAAATTCTATTCTGTTTTTGCAGCTGTAATATTTGCAGCTACTATAAATGCACAAGGTGCAGAAACTTTTGAAACCCAAAAAGTATTGACGGCAACATATTCAAACGGAACTTTTGCCGGAGAAACCGCAGGTGTAACTGTTAATTATTTTGATTCAAGAAATGAAGGTTTGGGAACCACGGATGATTATTCAATTTCTGGAAAAGGTATTATATTAAGAGGAGCTGATCAACCCAGTTCTGTAGAATTCGTTATTCCAAATGGAGTAGGTTTTTTTTCTTTTAATTATAGGAAAGCATTTATAGCTGGTGCATATGATCGAGTTGTAGCGGTATTTGTAGATGGGGTACAAAAATCATCTGTTGCGCCATTCGGTCCTGCAGGTGCAGATTCGACCCTTGGTACATTGAGTACTATCGTTAATAAATCAGGTCCAGTTACTGTGAAAATCAGTTTTCCTGCAGGTACATCAGCTGGCGAAAAACAGATAACTATTGATAACGTTTCGTGGACTGCTGCTCCGATACTGGCTGTTGGGGACATTAACACAACTAAAGTGAATCTGGTTAAAAATACAGTGGTTGGTGAAACAGTCATGTTCACTGCAAAAGCAAATGTGCAAATCTTAAACATGACCGGTCAGGTTGTGAAAACCGCATCTGTTAATGAAAGCACTTCTTTAAACGTAGCTTCTTTACCACATGGAATGTATATCATAACTGCAATTGTAAACGGGAAAGCAGTTTCTCAAAAAATTATGAAAAATTAATATTAACTTATTATTAAACTTTTAAATACTTCCCTGAGGAGAAATGTTTTTTTTCGTATATTTACGTTCTTTAAAAAATAAAACAATTTTAATTAAATTACAATGAAAAAAATCTTTACAATTTTAGGTGTTTCCGCAGCAATGTTTGCATCAGCACAAACTAATTTATTCGCAGGATCCGATTTTAATGATTGGACAGTTTTCGAATCAAGTTTAGGATTTGCTCTGAAATCAGGTGAACAAAGTGTAAATGGTGGTATCGGCGGAACCAGTGCTTTGAAAATTACTGACAATGCTACAGCGCAGAATATTTATGTAATGACTGCTAACAAAAACATGAATACAAGCGGGGTTAAATACATCACAGTAAAATTCAAAGGAGTGTCCGGAGGGATTTCTTTTAACGCTGGTGATAAATTCTTCAACGTACCTTCAGGCACTTCTGCAGACATAACCCTTCAATCTTCTGGAGCTAATTCCTATACAGGAAGTATTAACGCAGCAGATTGGATTACAGTTACATTAGATGTTTCAGATGTATCATGGAGTACAAATTCATTTTCTATCAAACTGCAAAAAAGCTCAACTAACGCATTATTTGTAGATGATATCAAAGGTTCAGCAACTTTAGCAGTTGGTGATATTAAGGCAACTAAAGCTAACCTGGTTAAAAACACTGTTGTTAACAATGAAATTATCTTTGGAGAAGCTTCTAAAGTATCCGTAGTTAATATGAATGGTCAAGTAGTGAAAACTGCTAATGCAACTGAAAACTCTAGACTTAACATTTCTGAATTGCCAAAAGGAATGTATATTGTTTCTGGTACTGTTAATGGTAAAGCAGTTTCTCAGAAAATTATCAAGAAGTAAAATTCTTTTTAGAAATAATGAAAGCCACTTCTCAGAAGTGGCTTTTTTGTTTTTTAATAGAACAAGATTAAAACCAACCCCTTCTAAAATAACTGGTGATCGCATTGAAGTTTAAAACCAAAGTGAATCTGATTCTTTGTCCATAATCTTTAAAGCCTGGTTCGAACCCTAAAGAACTTTGTACCGGGAAATACACTTCCAGAAAATCAGGAATTACTTTTACTTTCACGCCCGAATCCCAAATGAATTCAGCACCATGATTTTTGTTTTTATAAACTCCTGCATCCGCATAAACATTGAACCAACGCCATACATGAGAATCCACATTCACAGATGTGATCCACTTGTTTGCCGTAGTTCCCAGATAGGATTTAAAGCCTCCTTCCGCAATAATCAGCTGTTGCGCAAATAAACCGGAAGTGGCACTCTGTCCCAACAAACCGTACGAAAAGGCATAATTCGACACCCTGGAAATACCGTAGTCAAAGAGGTTGTTTTTGGTGTGGTTAGAAATAAAATATCCTCCAAAAAAGCGCATACTGATTTTTTTATCCTTTGCAAATTCCCACCGGTAAGAAAATTCGCTGGAAATTTTCTGGAAATCTTCCATCCACTGAAAATTGGCGTTGTAAGATTTCTCGTGAATTAAGGAGCGGTCAGAATAACCATATCCTAAATTCCACAAGTTGTATTTTCCGTATTCGGTTTGGTTTGTATTATTCGGGTTCAGATCTTTCTCTAAATAATTATACGTAAAACCAATATTTCTCCGAACATCAGAGCGGGGATCTTTGGCAAAATTAATGCCTATAAATCCCGCAATTTTCTGGTACGTTAAATCGTAATCATAATGAAAATGCGAGGCAGAAATACCAAAATCTAAACTCCTGTAAAAGCTGTCCGCCGGTTGAAAAGAGTATGCAACGCTGCCGGAACCAGCTAACTGTCCGGTACCGGAGCTGAAAAAAGGAGTCAAGGAATATTGAAATTTTCTTTCAAATAAAGAAGCGTTCTTAAAATTCAACCCAAATAAAATCTTATCATAAACATTGAAACTTAATCGGGGATTCACATAAATCTCGTTGTATTCAGGATTGGGAATGTCTTTGAAAACTTTCAGTTTAATCCTTTTTCTGTTGGAGAAAAAACCTTCAGTATATAAATAATTATCGCGGAAGTTTTTCTCAGGGAAAATATAACCGTCATTAATAATGATTTTCTCCGCATTCGATTGTGGGATATTATAAGTCACCGTTTCCTTCGAATCCTCAGTGTCAAACCAATAAGTTTCTTTTTTACCCGATTTTTCTTCTGTTTCTATTTTAAAAGGAATCGTCTGTCTGGTGTTTTTTGCTACTTTAACCTGAAAGTTATCACCGGTTTTCGTAAAACGTTTCAAATTAAAATTCACGCGGTTTTTCTGTTGAATAAAGCGCTCTAAAAAATCAGACGAATAGCCGGATGCCAAAGAAAGCTCATCTAAAAACACTTTTTGATCTACCGGTTTCCCCGAATATTGAGTTAAATAATTCTTCAGAAAATCATCGAAATTCTCCTGACCCATTTTTTCTGCAATAAAAGAAAAAAGACTTCCCGTTTCAAAATGACTGATTGTAGCGGCATTGAAATTACTTAATTTGTCAAAAGGCTCACTGATTTTTTGATCCAGATTCTGCGCAACGATATACTGGTAGGCGAGTCCATATCTTTCACTGAGTTCCAGTTTCGAAATGCGCATCAGTTTTAAGGGCTGCATGCCGAAAAATTTCAGCTCATTCGGCAGATCTCCCAAGAGTTTTCTGTTTTTATAATAACGGTCGATATATTGGATTTCCAGGTAAGTCTTAAGCCCGTTCATCAGCCAATGGTCAAGGCTTTTATCGAAAACGACGGTTCGTTGAATAATTGCTTTTGATAAAATACTGAAATAATTAAGGTCGGTCTGTTCAGTATCCTTAAAGAGTTTATAATGGAATTTCCAAAATTTCAGGTCGTCGATTCCGGTAAAATCTTCGTCTTTTTTAAACTTTTCGCTGATGAAAATTTTGGACGGAAGCTTTCCAGTTTTGTTTTTAATGAAATGAAGTTGCAGCGGAAGATAAAACTCCAGATTCTGCTTTTCGGTTTTTGTTAAAAAATAGCCGAAACCGATTTCTATTTTTTCACCATCCACTTGGGTAATTATCTGGTCAGTCTTTTCTTTTGAAATTATAAATTCAGGATCTTTATTGAGTTTACCTTCAAAAGAATTGGGCTGAAGCTGTACCAAATTACTTTTGGCAAAATAACTTTCTGGAAGTTCGAACTTAATGTTCCAATAGTTCCCGGGACTTTGGTTTTCCTCAATATTCAGATAATATTTGGGTTTTTGATTTTCATCTTCGAAATAATCAGGAACAATGAAAAAATATTTTAAAGAGAATTTTTCATCCCCGATTCCGTAGCCTGTAAATTTTTCATCAGGAACATGAAGATTATATTTTAATGCTATTTTCACCCGTTCACCCGGTTTTAATTCCTGAGAAAGTGGGAAAAAAATATTTTCATCGTCACCGGAAATATAAGCCCAGTCCGAGGAACCGATTTTGATCTGTAATTCTGTTGTGTCGCCCAACTCTTGCGGTTTTGCAAAATACATTTCGTTTTTCCGGTCCTGAATGGTGCGGGAAAGAAGGGGCGTATTTCTGTTTTTATAAGCCGAAATCCAGTTGAGCAGTTTTATTTTTTTTAAAGGTAATATCGTGTTATTATAGTAAATTATTTCCTGATTAACTGAAATCAGATTACTGTTTTCAGTTATTTTTGCAGCAATGCTGATGGTATCCTGCTGTGCAGAAATTCCAACATAAACTAACAGGAACACGAGGGCAGAGGAATATCTTTTCATTTTCAAACGTAGCTCAAATATAACGATGTTTTTTAAAAATCAGTGTTATTTTTACGTATTTAGAAATTATAAGTAATTTTGATTATCTTTAAATAATGTACCCATTGAAACGGTTTGGATTATTATTGCTCTTAATTTCATTTCAAAATATTTCTTCCCAAGTAATTGAGACGACGGTACCACTGGTCATCGACGAAAGCAGGTCTTCAATCCGTACCCGTTTTGCACCGCCAAAAGGTTTTTACTGGGCGAAAGAGCAGCCCGGAAGTTTCAGCGAATTCCTGAATAATTTCCCGCTTCATCCCCCGAATTTCCCTGTCAGGGACTTTACAGGAGCTTTAATTGGGCACCAGCAACACCATATTGCACTTTTGAAAATTAATGTTGGAGAGAAAAATCTGCAGCAATGTGCAGATGCCTGGATTCGGCTGTATGCGGAATATTTATGGATCAATCAACGTTTTGATGATATCGGATTTGAACTGACTAGCAAGCAGTTTTTTTCGTGGAATGACTTTAAAAACGGTGCAAGAACCCTAGAAACAGGAAATAAAGTTCGTTTTGTAAACACCGGAAAAGCAGATGATTCTTATGAAAACTTTCAGAAATATTTAGAAGTTATTTTCAGATATGCAGGGACGATTTCTCTGGACCGCGAATCGGTGCCTGTTACCAATAATGCGGCCATTAGAACAGGTGATTTTTTGATCAAACCCGGAAGCCCCGGTCATTCGGTGATTATTGTAGGCGTTGCCAGAAATGCATCGGGCAAAAAACTGTATTTACTGGCCGAGAGTTTTATGCCGGCGCAGGATATTCATATCCTGGTGAATCACAGAAATCCACAACTTTCCCCGTGGTATGAACTGGATGTTGATGCGCCCGAAACCGTTACGGCCAAATATATTTTTAAACCGACTTCAATTAAAAGGTTTCACGCTTTACGGTAATGGAGTTACGGATGATAGATGAGATCATCTTTTCCTATTAAAGAATACAATAATAAACAGCGCATATATTACTGGAGAAGTTTTAGTTTTGCACCTGTTTAAAAAAAATACGGTGTCCCAACTCTTATGGAAAATAAATTACCCAATTCCCTTCTTTATCTTTTGAGTATTTCGGCCGGTTTGGTCGTCGCTAATTTATATTATAATCAGCCTTTGCTGCATGATATTGCTTCAAGTTTTAAAGTAAGTGATTCAGAGGCCAGTAATGTGGCGCTCTCTACCCAAATCGGTTACGCGCTTGGGTTGCTGTTTATTATTCCGCTGGGCGACAAAGTCAGTAATCTGAAAATCATCAGACTCAATTTTTTGATTTTGGTGCTTTCTTTATTGGCAGCAGCGCTTTCACAATCCCTATTTTTATTAATATTCAGCAGTTTTTTAATAGGCTTTACCTCCACGCTTCCGCAACTTTTTGTTCCGATGGTTGCTCATTTAAGCAATGATGAAGGTCGCGGAAGAGCAATAGGAATCGTGATGAGTGGATTGCTCATCGGGATTTTGGGAAGTCGTGTCCTGAGCGGTTTGGTTGGTGAATATTTCGGTTGGCGAACGGTATTTTACGGCGCCGCAACGTTGATGACTTTGCTGTTCTTTTTGTTAAATGCCAAACTCCCGGTCATTCAGCCGAAATTTGGCGAGAGTTATTTGAAATTGATGAAATCGCTTTGGTTTTATTTAAAAACCGAACCTACTTTGCGGTTGGCAACTTTGCGCGGCGCCTTGGCATTCGGTAGTTTAAGTGCTTTCTGGACGACCTTTGTATTCCTGATGGAAGATTCTTTCGGTTACGGAAGCGCTGTCGCAGGAGGATTTGGTTTGTTCGGGATTGCAGGTGCGCTGGGAGCAACCGTGGTCGGGAAACTAAACAGCCGCGTTAAAAAAAGCAATCTTATTATCGCAGGAGCCATTTTAATAATTGTTTCCTGGTTGATATTTTTAATTTCCTCACATTCAATTATCGGATTAATAATTGGTGTTGTTTTAATTGATTTGGGAGTACAGAGCGTTCATATTACCAATCAGAATATTGTTTTTTCAAAAAATACAGAGGCCAGAAACCGCGTCAATACAATTTACATGGTCGGCTTTTTCATCGGAGGTGCTGCCGGAACGAGTTTCGGGTCTCTCGCCTGGACTTATTTTGGCTGGACAGGCGTTTCCGCAGTAGGACTGGTTTTCTCCGGAATTATTTTAGGCGTTCAATTGTTGACCAATAAAAGAATAATTTAATCGGTCTGTTTTAATACTCAATCTTCAGAATTTCAAAAGTGCTTTTCCTGGATTCTAAATCTAAGATGGCCTGTTCTCCCACCTTTTTATGCATTAAAACTTTTGCTAAAGGAGTTGTAAATGCTATTTTGCCTTTTGAAATACTAGCTTCATCCACTCCAACAAGCTGAAATAGTTGAGTCGATTTATTTTCTACATTTTTAAAGGTTACTTTTGCGCCAAAATGTACTTCATCTTGCGGTAGTTTTTTGACATCGATGATTTTTGCGGAGGCCATTCTTTCATTTAATAACTGCAGTTTTGCATTGATATGATTGAAAGAAATGCGGTATTCTTTCTCCTGGGCAGAATCCAGGTTTTCCTGTTCCTGCAGTAATTTTTCACGTTCTTCCAGTAAAGAATCCATTCCCGTTTGGGTTACGAAGTTTTCAGTTCCCAGCGGTAAATCTGCTCTTGGCGGAACCAAAGGAACTTCTTCCTGGTCATCTTCTTTTACAAATCCTCTGCTCATTATTCTTTAATTTAATGCTAATGAATGCAACTTTTAGACCTTGACTCATGAATTATTAAAGTTAAAAAAAACTTCCGGAATGTGATACTCCGGAAGTTTGTCAATTTTATATAAGCTATGTTTAGTCGCAATTTCCATCAATATCACAACTTTCGCCACCATAAATGATTTGCAAACCTTTATCACCTGCAGAAAATTCTTTCCAGGAATTTTCTAAAACCTCTGTAAAAGCTGTGGGAGGCTGTGCACCGGAAACCCCATACTTATCATTAATCACAAAAAACGGAACACCACTGATTCCCATTTGCTGAGCCAACATCATATCTCGGGTTACTTCCATGCCGAAATCATCAGACAGCAGCGCTTCTCTGATTTCGTTTTCCTCTAAAGAAACAGACTTCCCGATTTCAATTAAGGTTGCTTCATCATCAATGTTTTTGCCATCTACCAATTGGGCTTTAAATAAAGCTTCTTCGGCTTCATTTGCCAAATTTTTTGTCGCTGCCAGTTGCAACAAAAGATGCGCCCGGTAAGAATTTGCAACTTTTTGATGATCAAAATTAAAGTCAATTCCTGCTGCTTTCCCGGCTTTGTAAACGTGCTCATACATTTCTTTCGCCTGTGCTGCAGAAACTCCTTTTGCTTCTGAGAAATATTCCAAAGAACTGATGTCCGGCTGTGTTTTTAAGTGTGGATCAAGTTGAAAACTGTGCCACGTGACTTCTATTTTTTCCTTATCAGGAAACTGTTCCAGGGCTTTTTCGAAATTCTTTTTTCCCACATAGCAGAACGGACAACGAATGTCGCTCCAAATATCTACTTTCATAACTTTTATTTTAAAATGCAATCAAATTTACGAATCTTTATATCAATTAACCTTGACATATGATAAGACGATGGCAGGCATATTATCTAAGGGAAATGTCAGATCACCAATAAACCGGAGATTTTTAAGACAATATACCAAAAGGCGAGCGTGAGCAGTGATAACGGAATGCCGATGCCAACCATTAAATTACAGAGTTTGGGTTCTAACCTGTGGGTTGATGCGATAACGGCGGCAGTAATCATGGGTGCCATCGCTGATTCTAAAAAAGCAATTTCAATGATTTGTCCTCTTTGGTTAAATATGAAAAAATACAGGACGAAAATTACGGCCGGAAATAAGATCAGTTTAAACAAAAGTCCCCAAAACAACGGTTTTGCATCGCGGTCTAACTTCTGCCATTTGAGTTGGCTTCCGACCGAAACCAAAGCCAGCGGTACGGTGGTGGCACCGAGTTTTGCAAAGACATCGTCAATGACCAACGGAACTTCAATATTCAATAAGTTTAAAAAAACAGCCGCCGAGAATGCAATAAACGGCGGGAATTTTAAAATCTTTTTCAGAATATCTGAGAAAGAACTTTTTCCGCCTGAATAAAAATTAGCAAAAATAATTCCCAGTGTTGAAAGTGCCACGAAAGAACCCGGTTGGTCCACGAGCATCACGGTTTTCAAACCACTTTCACCGTACAGCGACTGAATTACGGGGATTCCTACAAAAGACGTATTTCCAAAGCCGGCACACAGGATTAATGCACCGATAAGTGTTTTCGGCCATTTCATTTTTTTGCCCAGGAAACTGAAAAAGAGGAAAGCCAATACAATATTCAGCCACGGAACCATCACCGGAAATACCACCTGAAAATTCAGGATAATCTTCGGAATAAAATAAAGAGATAACGCTGAAAGAGAAATATTTATGACGAAAGCGTTCAGCGCCAGATGTCCGTTTTGTGGGAACAGTTTTGTTTTTCGTAGGAAAAACCCCAAGAATAAACAAAGGAACAGTAAAATCAGATTAGACAAATTTTAGTTTTATTTAAAGATTTCTTTATTTTTAAATAAGGAAAGCAATCAGGGGACGGAATTTCATAAACCCCGCAGAGAAAACCTTTACCACAGATTTTCAAAATGTTGATCTGTAAAACCGGCTTTATCAGCGGGAATGAGTTGCTTTATAATTTGGGACTAGCTAAAGACTTTGCTCATACGCATTCCAGCCCGCGATTTTATAAGTCAAGGCTGATTTTTCAGGGTCATCAGATTTGTAAACGCCTCTTCCTACAATAATGAAATCGGTTTCCAGTTGGGTAAAGGCATGTTCAGGAGTATTGTACTGCTGACCTTTTCCATCGCCGGAGTCCGCCATATTAATTCCTGGCGTAAACAAAAGCAATTCGTTTGGAATTTTATTTTGAGCCACGCCTCCAAAAACATTGGGATGAGATAATGCAATTTTTGTTGCTTCTTCCCGGTAACTGGAATCTGTTAAAGTCCCTTTGGAGGACATTCCCAAAATTGCAACCACTCCTACATTTCTGAAACAGTCGAGGGAATCGTAGCCTGCAATGACCTGCGCCGTTACCAAGTCTGCCCAGTTCGATATTTTATACATTCCGTACGCAAACTGTAGTTCCTGGGTGTTTCCAATGTCCGCAAATTTGCGGTCTTCCATCAAAAGGAAGTTGTATTTGGCCGCTAAATCTTTTAATGGTAAAATGGTTTGGTCTGAATTGAAATCGATTAAGATATCGATATGCGTTTTCAAAGCAACAATGTGTGGTCCCACTTTTTCAGCCAGTGCCAGGAGTTCCTGTGTAGTAGTAACATCCGCGGAAACAATAAGGTTTGATTTCTTTTCAATCGCAATTTCCAGCAGTTTCTGGGCGACAGAGTGGTCACAAAGATCCAGTTTCTGTTCGTAAGAAATTCTTTTTTCCTCTTTGAATTTTACAACGTTTCCGGCAAGAAAATCGTTGATTCTTTCAACTTCATCATCGGATAGATGGCCTTCTTCTTTCAGGATAGTACACACTTCTGAAATCGTAAAAAGCGTATGAACACGGAATCCTCTGCTTTCCAGAATTTCCTTTCCACCCTGTTGCCGGTCCAAAACCACCACGATATCTGAAACGGTAATTCCTTCATTTTCAATTTCCGGAATAGTTTCTAATAAAGAAGCGCCAGAAGTAATCACATCTTCCACCAGGAGGCAGTTTTGACCCTGCGTGTAAATGCCCTCCAGTATTTTTTTGGTGCCGTACTGTTTGGCTTCTTTGCGTTTGATAATTAAAGGCAGATAGCTTTCCAGAGACATTGCCGTCGCCATCGGAAGTGCCGCGTACGGAACCCCGCAGATCAAGTCGAAATTATCCAGAGGAAGCATGTCCAACATATAGTTAGCAAGCTTTTTCAGGATTTTTGGATCCGATGCCAACGGACGCAAATCCACATAAAACGGACTTTCAATGCCTGATTTCAGTGTAAATCTTCCAAACTTGATGATGCCGAGCTGATAACACTCGAGAAAAAAATCTTTCTTAGTTTCCATATACTTTTTACTTTATTACAAAGTTAAGTTTTTCAATGAATTTTCGGGGAGTATTCAAAGGTTAAAAAGTATTAAAAGTGGGGTCGTGGTATTAAATCATTATTTTATTTGCAGCTCGAATGAGTCCAAATAAAAAAGCAGTCTTTTTAAGGCACTGCTTTATTTTAGAAATGCGTTTATAAACTTTGGATCTATTGGTGTAGAATAAAACAGAACTTTTTCGAACTGTAAATATTTAAATTTTTCGTAATGCTTCCGGTTCCAGACTTTGCACTCAATGAAAAACTTTCACAGAAAGTCTCACGTACCAAATACAGGCTCCTTATTGATTAGTTATGAATGCTTTTTGATTGGTATTTTAAAATAACTACACTTTCGGTTGCATTAGTATAAAAAATGATATTTTTCACCAGTAGCACGCAGCATTAAATATTATGCCACCTGCCTAAAGGTAGAGTCGGTATAAGGTCTGAGCAAACCGGTTGATGACCAAAAGGTGATGTATTACTGAAATTAATGAGATATGGCCAACTGTCTTTTTTGTTACCCTTCACTTTATTGAATTCTCCTTATGTGTTTGAATAGAGGGTGGTTATAAGTGGATTTGTGTAAAATTTTGCGCCACTTTCCGAATTAAAAATGTAACTTTATACATCAATAAAACATTATCGAAGCCGAATATCCAGTCGGCAAAGTTTTATCCACCGGTGGAGGAATTCATCACTTTATAAGATGGGAAACTGTCGGTTTCAAGATTCTAAAAAGAAGTGTTTTACGTCAAATATTAAAAAAAGCAAAACTAAAAATTAAAAACATGAATTACTATTTCTCAAAATCACTCGTCAATATAACCTTTGATGAAGCTATTCAAAAAGTAACAGAATCATTAAAGGAGGAAGGCTTTGGCATATTGACAGAAATAGACATTAAAGCTACCCTAAAGAATAAACTGGATGTAGATTTTTATAATTACAAAATCCTCGGGGCATGCAATCCGCCTTATGCCTACAAAGCTTTATTGGAAGAAGATAAAATAGGTGCAATGTTGCCTTGCAATGTAATTGTGCAGGAAAGAGAAACCGGACACATAGAGGTTTCTGCAGTTAATCCTAATGCATCTATGCAAGCGGTAGAAAACAAAGATTTGCAATCTATTTCCAATGAGATAAGTGCCAAGCTACAAAAAGTAATTAAAGCTTTATAGTATCGGGCCTTAATATGGCGAAAATATTTTCTTTAATAAAAAGCCATTTCACATCATTTGGAACCAGAGAAAATTTTAATCAGATTTTTTAAAAAAAACAAATGAATATTAACTTAAATAATTATGTAATGAAAAACTTTTTAATTTTTTTGGCCCTCCCAATACTGTTATTGACATCAAGTTGCAAATCTGCTTTTAGTGCTTCTAAAACCCTGCAAAATGATGAGAATCGTAAGGAACTTTATCAAAATATAATTTCAGATACAGTTAGATTTTCTGAATTTTTGGAAATGGCGAATAGTAATAAAAATGCCCGTATGATGATTTAAGAGCACAAATCGAAGATTCACCAAATTTTTTTTAAAAAAAAGAAAGCATTGGTAAATTCATTACCATCATTAAATTCATAGGTCAAATTTGCAAATTACAGGCTTACCAAATAATGAATTTGGTCACGAAAAAAAATGAGATCGCATGTTGGTAGTCCTCTGGAATAGTTAAAACATTTTTAATGATCAATTTATAAAAATAATTCTTTCTTTAAAAATTTTAAAATTGACCAGTATCAGATTTCATAATGATGAAGATCATTTTGCTTCTGAGGAGGTTTATGGAACTTTGAGTTCCTTTAATAATGAAAGGATCATCATCAAATTTTATAAAAATCAAATAAGTGTTTAACAGGAAAGTGGAGGATTGCAGATATGTGGCATCTATTTTTATCAAAGACCGGCATTCTATAGGCAATTTTAAAAATTCCAAAATTAAAATTTCAAATTAAAATGAAAACAAATGTAGAATTACAACGGGACGTGCAGGAAGCAATCCAATGGGAGCCATTATTACACGCTGCGGAAATAGGAGTAACCGCGAAAGACGGTGTAGTTTCTTTGACGGGCGTGGTTGACAGCTATGCAAAAAAGAAAGAAGCAGAAGATGCTGCTAAAAGAGTGAGTGGCGTAAGAGCTTTGGTTGAAAATATTGAGGTGAAAATTCCCAGTGCCTGGTCAAAAACCGATGCGCAAGTCGCTAATGAGGTTTTAGAAGCTTTGAAAGCCGATTGGTCAGTTCCAAATGATAAAGTATCCGTAAAAGTAGAGGACGGTTGGGTGACTTTAGAGGGTGAGTTGCCCTGGAATTTCGAGAAAGAAGCCGCCAGCAACGCAGTGAAATATCTTACGGGAGTAAAAGGAGTCATCAATAATATAAAAATTAAATCCGAGGTACACGATAAAATTGAACAGAAAACCATTAAAAATGCCCTTAGAAGAAGTGCAATTGACGATAGTGAAATCGAGGTTTCAGTTTCAGGTACAACTGCTACTTTAACAGGAGTCGTTAATTCCTGGTATGCCAAAGAGGAGGCAAGCCGTATTGCCTGGAAAACACCTGGGATTTGGCATGTGAAAAATGAACTTGCAGTTGATTACGAATATGCTTATTAACCACTGATAACATTTTTTTAATGATACAGCCGCAATCACAGGTATTAAATCAAATGATCAGTATTGATCTGACTGAATCTGAAAAAGCTCAAAAGTGTTGAAACCGTATAATTTGCAAGCAGCGGTTAAAAGTCATTGGGATGCCGTAAAAACATCGCGAAGTTGGGAATCACTTCAGTGCCAAAATTTAAAATACTGTTCATTATTTAAAGCACTGAATGAAAAGGTGCTTTTAAATTTGTTTTCACAGTGTACAATAAGACATAAACACATTTGGAACCGAAACAATAATGAGTCGTGAAATTAATTTAAGATGAACGTAATGAAAAAACTGGAAAATAAAGTTGCCGTTATCACTGGTGGTTCAGGCAGCATTGGTAAAACGACCGCGAGATTATTTTTAGAAAATGGCGCTAAGGTACTTTTGGTAGATCTTTCTGAAGATGCACTGAAAAATACGGTGAAGGAATTAAATAGTGAGCAGGTAAAATATTGTGCAGCAGATGTGTCAAAAGCAGATGAGGTCAAAAAATATGTTAATGAAGCGGCACAGTTATTCGGGAAAATTGATGTTTTTTTCAACAATGCCGGTATTGAAGGGACCGTAAAACCCATCACCGATTATCCTGAAGAGGTTTTTGATAAAGTCATTTCCGTTAATATTAAAGGAGTGTGGTTGGGCAATAAATATGTTTTGCCCCAAATGAATGATGGCGGCAGTATCATTATGACTTCCTCGGTTGCAGGAATACGGGGTTTTGCGGGCTTAAGTGCTTACACCGCCAGTAAACACGCTGTGGTGGGTATTATGAGATGTACAGCAATTGAAGCTGCTCCGAGAAAAATAAGAGTCAATTCTGTACATCCGTCACCGGTAAATAACCGGATGATGCGTTCTATAGAAGAAACTTCATCTCCAGGCCATGGAGAAGAAGTTAAAAAACAGTTTGAAGCTGCTATACCGCTGGGACGGTATGCTGAACCTATAGAAATTGCACAATTAGTTTTATTTCTTGCCAGCGGTGACAGCCAGTTTATCACGGGTACAACCCAAGTTATTGACGGCGGCATGTGTGCACAGTAATACAGATTACAGACCTTTTATGATCAGTTTTCTGCAGGTTAAAACAAAACCGGAAGTATTGTAACTTAAACTTAAACCTCTTCCGATAAGGTGACTGTAATTTTAGCTGATGAAAATTTGCTTAGCCAAAAATGACCTTTGGAATATTGAGAGGTCTGCTTTTTAGGAAAACATCCATTTTTGAAAGGCTGATTCTTATTATTTGGATTTTTGCGGTTCCTTATAATATTCCCGGACAAAGAGGCTCAAAAGACACGCCGCTTGATTTGCTGAAAAAGCGCTTTGCTTAAGAAGAAATCAGCACAGAAGAGTATCAGGAAAGGAAAAAACAGTTGACTGGAATCCTTTATTGTCAAATGCCAAATACCGTAGGAACAGGGCATCATTAAGGAACAATCAGAAGGAAGGTGATGATAAAAAATAGAGAAATTAAAAATAATGATAAGTTTAACGGTATATTGTACCAACAAAATGCATCAGTAATATGTCGGTCAAACATAATATTCGATCCGCAACCAGAAAAATAAAAGAATTCTTTGGGCTTTTTGGTCCTGGGATTACTACCGGTGCAGCTGATGATGACCCTTCCGGTATCGCCACCTATTCGCAAACCGGTGCACAATTTGGCTATGGGCAATTGTGGACAGCGCTATATATGCTGCCCTTTATGACGGCTGTGCAGGAAGCCTGTGCGAGGATAGGGATGGTTACCGGCAAAGGACTTACTGCTGTTATCAAAGATCATTATAATAAAAAGGTACTGTATGCTTCCGTGGGGCTGGTTGTTATCGCCAACACCATTAATATAGGTGCAGATATCGGTGCGATGGCCGCCGCTGCGCAGCTTCTTATTCCTGTTCACTTTGTCGTACTTACGGTAAGCTTTACCATTCTTATCCTTTTGTTAGAGATCTTTATGAGTTATAGGGTGTATTCAAAAGTACTTAAATGGCTGGCTTTATCACTGCTTGCCTATCCTCTCACCGCATTTATTATCGATCAGCCCTGGGCAGAAGTGTTAAAAGCATCTGTTGTTCCTCATTTTGAGTTTTCTTTTAGTTTTCTGTTCATCATCACCGGGGTGTTTGGTACTACCATTACCCCATATATGTTTTTCTGGCAGGCATCTCAAGAAGTAGAGGAGGAAAAGGAAAAAGGGCTCATACGGGATGGGAAGCCCAGAATCAGATGGGCCCATATCCACGCTATGAGGAAAGACAATAACATTGGGATGATCATCTCGGAATTCACTACCTGGTGTATCATACTGGTCGGCGGAACTGTACTTCATAAGAGTGGCGTTACCGACATCGGAACTGCCGCCGATGCAGCCAGGGCTTTGGAGCCTCTGGTGAACTCTTTCCCGAATTCGGGACTTCTGTCCAAGATGATATTTGCTATAGGGATTATCGGTCTCGGTATGCTTGCAGTACCGGTACTATCGGGGTCGGCTTCCTATGCCGTGTCCGAGGTCTTTAATTGGGATGCGAGTTTAGGACTCAAATTCAAAAAAGCAAAAGGCTTTTATATGGTCATTATCCTATCAACCCTCATCGGCCTGGCAATGAATTTTATTGGCATTGATCCGGTAAAAGCTCTAGTTTATACCGCTGTACTCAATGGAGTAGCCGCAGTACCGCTGCTGTTTCTTATCGTACGGATATCCACAAGTGAACAGATTATGGGTGATTTCAAAAGCGGATGGCTGTCCAAAGGATTGTTATGGGCGACCTTTATCGTCATGGCAGCAGCATCTATTGCCATGTTCGCTGCCTTTTAACATCAAAAGAAGTTGATGTAAAATAAAGAAGTAAAATCTCAAAAAATACATGAATCTTAACTCGCGCTTCTATAATAACCAAGACCGATCATCTTAAAGATAATTAATGGATATCTGTCTTTAATCATCATGATAAAACAGGTTGCAGCTTTTGTGACTGTTATGGTTTTTAAAACAAATAAAACAGGCTCTGATAATTCACAAGAATATATTTTAAAAACAATTAAAAATGCAAACTTTAAAGGTATTTCACACTCAAAAGACGCATGTCTGCATCAAAATGGTACATTCTGGGGACACCTGTGGGAATATTTACTGCGCAAATATCCTGCGGACTGATATTTTCCAGATGCATCATTAAAGCCCGCAAGCTGTTACCATGAGCCACAATCAAAACATTTTTACCCATTTTTAACTGCGCAACGATTATATTTTCATAATATGGAATAACACGTTTAGCGGTATCTGCGAGACTTTCGCCGCCAGGTGGGCGGATATCATAACTTCTTCTCCAGACTTGGACCTGTTCCACCCCGTGTTTCTGCGCCGTTTCTGCTTTATTGAGTCCCTGCAAACTGCCGTACATCCTTTCGTTCAGGGCACTGTTTTTTACGATGGGGATTTTTAAATGAATTTCATGGAGGATAATCTCCAGACTCTCCCAAGCTCTGACCAGCATGGAAGTGTATGCGATATCAAAAACATAACCCTTGAGTTTCGCGCCTGCATTCTTTGCTTCCTGGCGGCCAAGAGGGGTCAATCCAATATCGAGGGTTCCGGTGAAACGGTTCTCAAAATTGTATAGCGATTGCCCGTGTCGTACGAAGATTAATAGAGCCATTTTATCATTTTAAAGAACGGTTGAGTACAGTTGTAACCTGCTGAAATCAAGATAAAATTTACTGAGAACAGTGCTTAATTTGACCTTATCACTCATAAAACAGTTGAAAATTTTATGCTAAGTGTTTTTTACCCGGATCGTTTGTTATAATTTAATATTGCCCATCCATTAAAAAAAATAGCAAAGCCGATCAAGGCCAATATCTGGTATTTGATATCTGCCAGTCCGCTGCCTTTCAACATCACCATCCGCATTACCTCGATAAAATAAGAAACCGGATTAAATTTCGTGATAATCTGTGCCCAGTGCGGCATACTTTCAATGGGAGTGTACAATCCGCTCAACAGATTAAAAACCATTGTCACGAAAAAAGACACCAGCATCGATTGCTGCTGAGTTTGGGCATAGGTAGAAAGCAATAAACCCAGTCCGAGTATCGCCAGGAGGTAAATGGTTGCAAACATATAAATGGTACTGTAATGACCCAGCGGCACTATTCCGTACACGAATCTGGCGATGAGGAGTCCCATGGTCAAAACGATGATTGCTAGCATCCAAAACGGAATGAGTTTACCCAAAATGAACTGTATTTTCCTGATGGGGCTTACATTGATCTGTTCGAGAGTACCCATTTCTTTTTCCCTGACGATATTGTTTGAAGCGAAGGACGAACCGATCATCGTTATGAGCATGACCAGTATTCCGGGAACCATAAAAACACGGTAATTCATATTAGGATTGTACCAGTTGGCTGAAACGATTTTGATAGTTGGCTGTCGGTTAAACCGCTCATCCTGTAACCATTGTGTGCGGATGTCCTGATTGTAATCCTGTATGATCTGTTGTATATAAGCGCCTCCCAATCCGGCTTTAACACCATTTACAGCATCTACCGCAACGAAAAGGGTACCCTGATCTTCTTTGATGAGGTTTCTTTCAAAATGGGCCGGAATTTCCAGAATAAGATCGGTTTTGTCTGATTCAATGGCTTTCATTCCCTGCTGAAAACTGGGGCTGTAATCTTTCAGACGGAAATATCCGGAAGATATTACCTTATTGACAAGCTTACGCGAGTATTCAGAATGGTCACGATCGACTACGCCCAGGTTTATGTTTTTGATTTCATAGTCAGCGGCGAGGGGTAAAATAAGCAACTGTACCATAGGCATGACAAACAGTATTCTTATAATGGCCGGGTCCCGGAAGATCTGTAACAGTTCTTTCCACAACAAAAACTTCATCATTCTCATGTCAGTCTGATTTTAAATTTATAAATACTTGCGACAAGTAATATTGACGTCATGGCAATTAAAACCAGAGTTTCCTTCCAGACTGATGCAAAACCAAGTCCTTTAATCATGACATCTTTTACGATGATGAAATACCATTTTGCCGGCACCAAATTGGATATGACCTGCAAAGGAACAGGCATATTTTCAATAGGAAACATAAAACCGCTGAACAGCAGGGTAGGCAGGAATAAGCTCATCATTGAAGTAAACATCGCCGTTTGCTGGGTTTTGGCGGTATTGGAAATTAATATTCCCACCGAAAGAGAGGTAACGGTAAATAAAATGCTCTCGGCAATCAATAAACCCAGGTTTCCGGTGATGGGCACCTCCAGTGCGTAAACGCTGAGCAAAAGTATGCTGGCGATATTGACCATCGAAACCAAAAGATAAGGAATCGTTTTGGCAATGATGATCCGAAAGGGTTTTAAAGGAGACACCAAAATGACTTCCATCGTGCCCATTTCCTTCTCCCTGACAATCGAGATGGAGGTCATCATGGCGCATACCAGCATCAATACGAGTGCCATGACGCCGGGGACAAAATTGTAAGCTCCTTTCAGTTCAGGGTTGTAAAGCATTCTCAGCTGGGTATGGATGGTGTATGGCATTTCCTGAGCAGGATTGATCGTCTGCTGATAATCCTTAATTATTGAAGTGGCATAATTGGTGAGGGTGTTTGCGGTATTGGGATCAGAAGCGTCGGCTATGAGCTGTATCTGAGCCTGATTGCTGTGCAGGAGATCATACCTGAATTTTGCAGGAAATACAATGGCGACCCTCATCTCATCCTTGCGGAAAGCAGCTTCGATATCTTTATAGGAATAAAGGTTCCTGGCCAGATCGAAATATCTGCTGGCGGCTATTTCATTGGAGATCACCATGGTGGCTTCGTCTTTGGACTGATCGAAAATTGCGATTTTAGAGTTTTTCACTTCAGTAGTAAGGGCAAAGCCATACAGAACAATCTGGATAATGGGCATAAAAAGAAGAATGAACAGCGTTCTGCGGTCTCTCCAAATGTGAAGCCATTCTTTTTTCACAAAAATTAAAAACTGTTTCATTTTTTGAAGATTAATTTTCTGTCCGTACCGCTTTTCTTGCCAGCTGTAAAAAAACACTGTCCATCGATGATGCCGAATACTGTTTCATAAGATTTTCGGGGGTGTCGAGCGCATCAATCCTTCCATCCACCATAATAGAAATCCGGTTGCAGTATTCTGCTTCATCCATATAATGGGTTGTAACAAAAATGGTGATGCCTTTTGCAGACGCTTCATAAATCAGATTCCAGAATTCCCGTCTTGTAATGGGATCGACACCGCCTGTGGGTTCATCCAAAAAAACGATGGCGGGATCATGAATGATGGCAATCGATAAAGCCAGTTTTTGCCGCCACCCGAGAGGCAAAGCCTTCACCAGTGTTTTTTCCTGACCCACGATGTGCAGCTGCTCCAGCAGGAAGGCTGTTTTTTCCTTAATCAGTTTATCAGTTAAACCGTAGATGCCGGCATAAAACCGGATATTTTCTCTAATGGTCAGGTCTTCATAAAGAGAGAACTTCTGACTCATGTAACCGATGTGTTTTTTGATCTGTTCGTTCTGTTTGTAAACATCAAAGCCGGCGACGGTGGCCAATCCCGAAGTAGGCAGAGACAAGCCGCACAGCATGCGCATCGCAGTAGTTTTACCGGCGCCATTGGCTCCTATAAAGCCAAAAATTTCCCCTTTTCTCACGTCAAAAGAAATTTTATCGACTGCGGTAAAATCACCAAACTGTTTGGTGAGCTCTTTGGCTGTTATTACTTTTTCTGTTTCCATGGTTACTCCTGCATTAATGCCATAAAACAATCTTCGACACTGGGTTCAATTAATTTAACTTCGCTCTGGCTGTATTTTCCCTGTGCAATAATCTGTTCCAATTGGGCTTTACTGTTTCCCTCAGTTTTAAAAACAACGTGATGCACCTGCCCAAAAGGATAGCAACTTGCTATTGATGCATTTTTTTTAATGTCATTCATCAGCTGGAACATATCGTCGGCTTTTACAGACCATAACTGTTTTTTAAATTCACTGACAATACCTTTTGGGGTATTCACTGACAAAAGCTTTCCTTTCTGGATCAGCGCCACTCTGTCGCAAAGGCTGGCCTCGTCCATATAAGGGGTAGAAACCAGTATTGCGATGCCCTGATTTTTGAGCCTGTAAAGCATTTCCCAGAACTCTTTGCGGGATACCGCATCGACCCCCGTTGTAGGTTCATCGAGAAACAACACGGATGGTTTGTGAATGAGCGCGCAGCAAAGTGCCAGCTTTTGCTTCATCCCTCCGGACAGCTGGCCTGCTTTCCGTGTTTTAAAAGGTTCGATCTGCCGGTAAATCTCCTTGATCATTTCATAATTCTGTTCAATAGTGGTATTAAAAATTGTGGCAAAAAACTCGAGATTTTCCTGAACCGACAAATCTTGGTACAAGGAAAATTTTCCGGGCATATAACCGATGCTGCTGCGTATCTGTTTGTAATCTTTGATCACATCAAAACCATCTATTGAAGCACTTCCGCTGTCAGCCAACGCCAGGGTTGTCAGAATATGGAAAAGAGACGTTTTTCCTGCACCATCGGGACCGATAAGACCGAATATTTCTCCTTTTTCCACGCTGAAGTTGATGCCTGTTACGGCCTCAATGACTTCCTTTTTCACCCGATAGGTTTTTGTGATATTTTCAATGATTATGGTGGGGCGCATTTCATTAAAATTTTACATTACCATACATTCCGATTTTCAAATAACCATCGTTCTTTACGTGAATCTTAACCGCATAAACAAGATTAGCCCGTTCTTCTTTGGTCTGAATGGTTTTGGGGGTAAATTCTGCTTTATCAGAGATCCAGATAATGGTACCGGTGTATGTTCTGTAAGAATTCGGACTGCTGTCTACCAGTACTTTTACCTGTTGGTTTAGTTTGATTTGTGCCAGTTGTGTTTCTGTAATATAAGCCCTTAAGGTAATTACAGATAAATCACCGATTTTATACACGGGTTTTCCTATGGCGGTCATTTCGCCAGCCATTGCATATTTTGTGAGTACGGTTCCGTTTATTGGATTGATGATGTTTGTTCTTTTCAGCTGATCATTAATTTGTGCTACCGATTTTTTTAAGGGCTTAAATTCGCTCAGTACCGAACTGTTTTGGACAGCTGTTGTGGTTTCCTGCACTTTTATCTGTTGTTCCTGCACTTTTATTTGTTTTTGCAGTACCTCGATTGCATTATTCCAGTCATCCAGTTGTTTGCCGGTAGCCGCGTCTGCTTTTAATAATCTTTCGGTACGTTTTTTTTCATGGATTGCATTAGCGAGCTGAACTTTCTGTACCGCAATTTGATCTTTGAGCATTTTAACCTGAGGTCTTACGTCCATTGTTTTTTGATGCAATGCAGCCATAGTGGCCTCCACCTGCGCTTTTTGTAAATTAAGAGGGATAGAGTCGATCACACCTACAACGCTCCCTTTTTTAAGTATTGAGCCTTCCTCCACATTTAGGGATATTATCTTACCCGGTACTTCCGATGAAACGATGACTTCATCTACCTCAAAGGTACCTTCGGCATCATACAATGCATTGTTTGAATTGCATCCCGTGACAGTCAGACCCAGTAGAACGGTGTATAAAAAGCTCCTGATTTTCATTATTGATTGTTTAGCGTTTGAATGTTTCCTGTGGTGCTTTGGTAATTGTACTGCTCCTGTAAAAGCTTTATTTCATGAAGGATACGGGTCTGGCGGGCTTTGTTCTCTGCATTGACTTCATTGATGTAATCGTGAGCGCTTAAAACTCCGTTTTCCAACTGTGCGGCCGCTGCCTTTTTTACAGATTCGAGTAAAGCAATGATAGCGTCGTCTTTTTTAAAAAGTTCTGCATATTTTTCGATGCTGGCGCGTTGTTGTTTTTGGGAAATTTTGGTGTTGAACAGAAAAGTTTCCTTTTGTATGTCAAGTGTTTCTTTGTTTAGAGCCAGTATTTTCTTTTGATTTTGTAAGGTATATAAACCTCCCAGGTCCCAATTTAATCTGAGTCCGCCAATATAATACCAGGAAAAATCGTTGCTCAGTGGGTTGAGACCCGGGCGCGCATATCCGCCCTGAACAAAAAAGCCAAGTCTCGGCCGAAGCTGTATTTTTAAAAGTTGTTCCTGCAAATCATCTATTTTTTTCTGCGCCTCATAAAATAAAATTTCCGGCCGGTTGATTTCTTCTGAAATGATGGGAGCGGCCGGTTTTTCAAGAACAGAGTTTTCATCAAGAGGAACATTGATTAGCAAACTCAGCATACCCAGGTATGCTTTTTTTGTGGCATTTAATTCTGTCTGAGACTGTTCTGCCTGCAAAAGTTGGGCGGTAAGTTCATCCACATTGCTTCTGTATGCGAGACCGTTTGCAACCAAAGCTTTGGTCTTGTCGATTCCATTCTGAATATCAGATTTCAATAAACCGTTGATTTTTAACTGTTCATCAATGATTACAGCGCCAAAAAACAATTGGTTAATACGGTCGTATAAAGTATATAATTCAATTTTTAGATTTTGCTGCTGAACGGTTTCGTTGGCTTTTGCAGCTTTTTTTTGATTGGATATGCGCCCGCCATCATAGATCACCTGGTTTATTTCACCGTAGATTTTATATTGATCCTTGCTGTAATTGGGTAATGTAAAAAGAGGGTTGTTCAGCGGAAAATCAGTCACCGTAGACTGGTAAGTAGCTTGCCCGTTAATGGATAAAGTAGGCAGATATCCTTTGGCTGCATTGGCAACAGAATATTCAGCTGTTTTTGCAATCAGGTGCGCCTGCTGGATGAGCGGATAATTTTTGTAGGCCAGTTGGTAGGCTGATGCGATGTCAACTTTTGCAGGCTCCTGTGCATGGATATGATGTCTGCCAAAAAGCATTAAAATAGCGGTAATGGTTGCCATTGTAAATTTCCTCCTTAGCGAATTTGTTGGTTTTATCATAATGCAATCCTTATTGAACTGTTGGCAGGTAAATGTTTCTATGGAATCCATCAATGCAGGTGAATCCTGATGTTGGCTGTTTAGGCCGTGTTTATGGATCACGGATCATCATTTTAAAATTTTCACTTTTTTTTGTACTCCATATCCACAGGCAGATGTATGGAGTGTACATTTATTATTATATTAAATTTCGGATTTATTAAGTCTGTACAGTTATATATATATAAAAATAAATTATACATATAGCAGATGAGCAGTCGTTTGTGACAACATTTTGCAACAAAACTCAAACTGCAATTTTGCCCAATAGGCGACTTTATTTCCATTTGAGATGGTTAACCCTACCGATGATTTTGATCTCGGCACAGAATTTATCCGGAATATACTTTTGCAAAGTTCCAAACCTGTTTTCCGGTTTTGGTTGGTGGATGTAAAAAAAGAGAAGAAAACAGATAAAGACCTTTATTGAAGAAATAAAGGCTCATAATCCGGGAGAAGACAGTTTTGCGCAGTTGCAAAATCTAACCGTCACCTCAAAGAATTCACTTGGTGTTGTGCGGTCAATTTTAGATGTTCCTACAACCTTAATTATTTCGCATCCAAATTGAAAGCAATAATTCTGGTTTCCTGCGGTAAAATATTATTATGCTGTGTTTTAAGAAGATTCTTAACTGTTTGAAGTATTTGCCTTCCAAAAGAAAATTATCAGTGGCAGCGGTGAAAAATAAACTTTCATCTTAAAAACTTTTATTAATTAAAATTAAGCATTATTTTTGGGTGAATATTATGATTTTAAACAGCCTATTTACCCATCAGCGGACCGGAAACCATCCCGCAACTTCAGCTTCGCGAACCGATTTCCAGAGAGATTTTGACCGTATTATTTTTTCAGCGGCATTCCGAAGATTACAGAATAAAACCCAGGTTTTTCCGCTTCCCGGAAGTGTTTTTGTACACAACCGACTGACGCATTCTCTGGAAGTTTCTTCTGTTGGCCGAAGTTTGGGAAGTGCCGTTGGAGATTTTATTTTTAACAATTATAAAAATGATCTCGACGAAAATGCACAGAATTTTTATCAGCATAATTTACACAATGTCATCGCCGCAGCTTGTCTGTGTCATGATGTCGGAAACCCAGCCTTCGGACATTCCGGCGAGGATGCTATTGCCAGTTATTTTGAGAAAAATGAAAAAGATTTAAAAGGAAAATTCAACGAAAAAGAATGGGCAGATCTGGTGAATTTTGAAGGAAATGCAAATGCCATCAGAGTTTTAACACACCAGCAAACCGGCAAAGATGAAGGCGGAACACAGCTAACCTATACCACGCTGGCAAGTATTGCAAAATATCCGTGTGAAGCAATTGCCAAGAAAAAAGGGATCATTCACCGCAAGAAATTCGGTTTTTTTCAAAATGAAAAAGAGACCTTTCTGAACATTGCAAAATCAGTTCATCTTCATCAGGAAAGTGAGGAGCCAACGATTTTTAAAAGACATCCTTTTGTGTGGCTGGTAGAAGCTGCTGATGATATTTGCTACAACATCATCGATATGGAAGATGCGCACCGGTTGGGAATTGTTTCTACTTCTGACTGCGAAAATCTGTTCCTCGAACTGATAAAATCCGAAAATGGAAATACCAAAAGAGTAGAAGATAAATTAGCGATTTTGACCAATGCTAATGAGAGAATTTCTTACTTAAGAGCAAAAGTAATCAATGCATTGATTAATAAATCCATTCAGATTTATCAGGAACGTTTTCTGGATATTTTACACGGGACTTTAGATAAAGCTTTGCTCGATATTTATAAAATTGACAATCCGTCTTTGCAGGAAATCGAAAACTTTTCAATTGATAAAATTTACAATCATAAAAACGTCATCGAAATAGAAAATGCCGGTTATAACGTAATGTACGAATTGCTGAATCATTTTATTCCGCCGATTTTGACAGAGAAATCCCAGCGGAAATCTTACGATAAAATGGCTTTGAAGCTTTTGCCCAAACAGTTTCTGTATGAAGATGCATCTGATTACCAAAAAGTTCTCGGTGTAATTGATTTCGTTTCCGGGATGACCGACAATTTCGCGACTGATTTATATAGAAAAATTAAAGGAATTGATATCGGAATGACGATGTAAATTCGCAAAATTTTAATTATCTTTATCCAAAATCAAAACGATTTAATAAAAACCATTAAAAAAATTCCAATGACTTATTTAGGATTTATTATCTTTTTCGCCCTTGTTGTTTTATTTGCCTCCTTTTTTACGGTGAAGCAGGCAACCGCTGCAATTGTAGAGCGCTTAGGGAAATTTCATACCGTACGCCAATCGGGTTTACATTTAAAAATTCCGTTCATCGATCAGGTTGCCAAAAGAATGAACCTGAGAATTCAGCAGTTAGATGTGATTATTGATACCAAAACTTTGGACAACGTTTTCATCAGAATGAAAGTTTCCGTTCAGTATCAAGTTATCGCCTCGCAGGTTGCCGACTCTTTTTACCGGTTAGAAAATCCGGAAAACCAAATCACCTCTTACGTTTTTGACGTAGTAAGAGCGGAAGTCCCAAAGTTGAAACTGGATGATGTTTTCGTAAGAAAAGACGACGTTGCAATTGCAGTCAAAGGAGAACTTCAGGAAGCGATGCAAAGTTATGGTTATGACATTATCAAAGCGTTGGTAACCGATATCGATCCCGATGAACAGGTGAAACATGCGATGAACAGAATTAATGCTGCGGAACGTGAAAAAACGGCTGCAGAATACGAATCTGAAGCACAGAAAATCAGAATTGTTGCCGTAGCGAAAGCTGAAGCGGAATCTAAAAAATTACAGGGTCAAGGTATTGCCGATCAGCGGAGAGAAATCGCCGCCGGTTTGGTAGAATCCGTGAAAATGCTGAACGAAGCGAATATCAATGCACAGGAAGCTTCTGCTTTAATTGTGGTAACACAGCATTATGATACGCTTCAGGCAATTGGTTCCACGAACAAAAGCAGCTTGGTATTGTTGCCGAATTCGCCAAATTCCGCAAGTACTTTATTAAATGATTTAATGGTTTCTATGGCTGCCACCCAGCAAATGGAACATATTAAAGAATAAGTTATTTTCTGTATTTATAAAATTAAACCAACTTTTCGGAGTTGGTTTTTTTTGGCGGAAATTTTGAAAACCTTCTTAATAAGTTCATATTGATAATTTAAGTAAAAAATTTAACAATAAAAAAGCTGAACAATAAGATATTTTTAGCTTTTTTATTAATTTTACTATTATAACTGTTAAATTATCTTACTTTTGGATAAATTTAAAAAAAAATATTTTATGAAAAAAATTTCTTTATTGTTGGTTTTAGTATTTTTTACTAAAATTTACTCCCAAAAACAAATCTTTGAAGCACCCAACCTAAAAGAAAAAATTGCTGCTCAGAAAACGGTTGCAATTATTCCTTTCGATGTAAGCATTAACTACAAGAAACAACCCAAAAATTTTAGTGCAGAAGCTAATAAGGAGCAAGAAAAAAAAATGTCAACAAGTGTTCAGACAAGTATGTATACTTTTCTTTTGAGAAAACGAGACAATTATTTAGTTTCATTTCAAGATGTTGACAAAACTAATATTTTGCTTAAAAAATCAGGAATGCTAGATAAGCTAGACGAGTTTACAAAAGATGAAATTGCTGAAATTTTGGGTGTTGATGCAATTATTGGCGGAAAATATGAAATTGAACAAACTAAATCAGAAGCTGGTGCAATTGCAACGGCTGTATTACTTGGTGGTTTCGGTGGCAAAACAGGAACAGGAACATTGACGATGACGATAAATGATGGAGTTGATGGTGATTTACTTTGGAGATTTTTTAAAACTTTGGATGATAGTATTGCAACTTCTACAGATGATGTTATTGAACGTATGATGAGAAAGGTTTCAAGAAATTTCCCTTATCAAGTTAAGTAATATTGTTAAAAATACTTAGATTATAATGTCCTAAAAAGTTAAATTTTAGGGCATTTTTTTTGGGCTTTATTTTAATTCTTAATTAGTTGAGTAACCTTAACAGTAGAATCATCTTTCACTTTAATCATAAGTAATTCATTATTATTTAAAACATTTTTAAGTATTTTTGCATGACTTATGATTAACAGCGACCAAATAAAAGACGTTCAATCCAGAATCGGCGAATTGTATAAATATTTACAAATCGACCGAAAAAAAATTGAAATTGCAAACGACGAAGAAAAAACGGTGTCACCAGAATTTTGGAATCATCCGAAAGAAGCAGAAGTTTTTATGAAGCAACTTCGGTCCAAGAAAAAATGGGTCAACGATTACGAAGAAATTTTCGCGCGTTTTGAAGATATTCAGGTATTGATGGAATTTGCCAAAGAAGATCCGGATTCCGAAAAAGAACTGAACGAATCTTTCCCGGTACTTATAAAGAAGATTGAAGATTTAGAATTTAAAAACATGCTTTCCAACGAAGGCGATGAACTTTCTGCCGTTCTGCAGATCACGGCAGGAGCAGGAGGCACAGAAAGCTGCGACTGGGCTTCGATGCTGATGAGGATGTACACCATGTGGGCAGAAAATCAGGGATATAAAATCCGAGAACTGAATTATCAGGAAGGCGAGGTTGCCGGTGTGAAAACGGTAACTTTAGAAATCGACGGTGAATTTGCTTTTGGATATTTAAGAGGAGAAAATGGTGTTCACCGTCTAGTGAGGATTTCACCGTTCGATTCGAATGCGAAACGGCATACCAGTTTTGTGTCGGTATACGTGTATCCTTTGGTTGATGATACCATTGAAATTAATATTAATCCGGCTGATATTTCCTTTGAAACCATGCGTTCCAGCGGCGCAGGTGGGCAAAATGTAAATAAAGTGGAAACCGCAGTCCGGCTGCGTCATGCGCCGACCGGAATTATTATTGAGAATTCCGAATCCCGTTCCCAGCTTCAAAATAAAGAAAAAGCAATGCAGCTGTTGCGTTCCCGTTTATATGAAATGGAACTCGAAGAGCGCATGAAAGCAAGAAATGAAATTGAGGCAGGAAAGATGAAAATCGAGTGGGGAAGCCAGATCAGGAATTATGTGATGCATCCTTACAAACTGGTGAAAGATGTGCGTTCCGGTTACGAAACCTCAGATGTGGATGGCGTGATGAACGGTGGTTTAACGCCTTTTCTGAAAGCATTCCTGATGGCTGATGGAACGGCTGCCCAAGAGGATGATTTTTTAATCTAAACTTTAAGAAACTTTAACAAATACTTAATATCGATAGACGCTGTCTTTTATTATCTTTGCCACCATGGAGCATTTCGAAAGTTGGAAGGATCTTTTAAATCCTGAATTTTATATAAAGATGGGTGGTTTTTGGCTCATTTTATTTATTATCTTCGCAGAGACGGGTTTGTTTGTAGGGTTTTTCCTCCCTGGTGACAGTTTGCTTTTTGTATCAGGTATATATGCGGTAGAAATTGTTAAAGAAACTTTCGGTGGTACAGGAAGTAATTTATTAGATACTACCATTTTAGCTACCGCAGTGGCAGTTGCTGCTGTAATTGGTAATGAAATTGGTTATTGGTTTGGGCTTAAAGCCGGACCAGCTCTTTACAAAAAAGAAGATTCATTCCTTTTCAAAAAGAAATACCTTTTTCAGGCACACGATTTTTTCGAACAACATGGCGCTTTGGCAGTAATTATGGCGAGATTCTTACCCATCGTCAGAACATTTACGCCGATTGTAGCCGGCATCGTAAAAATGGATAAAACCCGGTTTTTAATCGATAATATTATCGGTGCTTTTTTGTGGTCATTTTCGTTAATTTTCGCGGGACATTATTTAGATGCCTTATTCAAAACTCAGTTTGATATTGATTTGAAATCGCATTTAGAAATGATCATCATTATTATTGTATTGATTACAACTGTTCCGATCATCGCAAAATTTTTCTTCGGAAAAAAGAAAGAAGAAGTAAAACAGGACGCGGATATTTCTAAATAAAGATTTTTTCTTTTAAAATATAAAAACAGCATTTTTTACAATGCTGTTTTTTTTAATCTGGAATGAAGTAATGAGGATTACTTTGTCTGGTCCTTTATTCTTTCGGTCAGCATGGTGATCATTCTTCTGTTATACTCTTTGCTTTCCAAAATATACAGATCCAATTCGGAAAGGGTCAGCATGCCAATCGTTATTCCGATGAAGGTGTTTTTCAGAACGCTGTCTTTCAGTAAACTCTGTTCGATGAAAGTTCTCTTTTTTGCTGCGGATAAAGAATTGAAATCTGGATTTTGGCGCGCACAGTACGTTGAAAATAATTTCAGATAGAGTTCATTTTGTAATTTTAAAACCGGTCGCAAGGATTGATTCTGAAATTGCTCAATTGCGGAACTCGTTTCTAAAACAGGAATTTCTAAAGTTTCCCTTAAATCAATTTTCGTGATCATTTAATTTTTTCTTTGCAGTAAATGTAAAGCTTTTGAAATTGAAACAGGGAGTGATTTCACCGCGTTATTTTTTTTAGGAGTGAATAAGTTTCGATTTCCGCCAATGAATACTTTAATGCCTTTTTATCGTTTTTAAAGCCCAAAAGCAAGAAGAGTTTCTTGCTTTTGGGGTGTACTGTAAATCCTTAATTAGTAGGAGTCGTAAAGATTGTAGCTTATCTTTTCTTTGATTTAATATAGAAAAATCCTAATGCAATACCGGTAACCATCATCATGACGGTTTTTGTTTTTCGTGAAGGAACAGGAATCGCGAGTTCACCGTAAATCCTCATCGGATCTTTTGATTGATAATTGACGTTTCCGTCCGTATTGGTTTCTGCATCCGGTTTCATCGCCAGTCTTAAAGCTGCCGATGCAGTGTTGATAATCGCTTTGGGAAATAAACCGTAAAGAACTTTCATCACGTGGGCATAACCATCTGTGATAATGCTTTTCTTCGGATTTTTTGCCGCTTCTACCATTTGCGCAGCCAGTTCGCGCGGATCGCTGGAAAAAGGTGGAATTTTAAAATCCAGACCCGAATATTTGGCAGAGTGCATATTTCCTGTTGATCTTTGAATTCCGGGATACATTCCGACAATATGAATGTTCGGTTCATCTGAAACTTCGCCCTGTAACCCTTCTACCATTCCGCGGATTCCAAATTTGGTACTCGAATAGGCGGTTGAATAAGGAGCCGGCATCCATCCGCCGATTGAAATATTATTAATTAAAATCCCTTCTTTCTGCTTTTTGAAAATAGGAAGAACGGTATGGGCACCGTGTAAAAATCCTAATAAATTGGTTCTTACCAGTTGATCCATCGTTTCGACCGGGATTTCTTCAAATTTACCACTTGCCATAACACCGGCGTTATTGATCCAGATATCAATCCGGCCATTAAACTGCAGTGCCTGTTCTGCCAGATGCTGAACTTGCTGCGCATCGGAAACATCAGTCTGAACGCCCAGGGCCACTACTTCTAAATCGTGACACAATGCGACAGTCTCATCCAGTCCTTCGCGGCCTCTGGCGGCAACTACCACATTGCAGCCTTCCAGCGCGAATGCTTCTGCGGCGGCTCTTCCAACGCCACTTGTTCCTCCGGTGATGACGACTGTTTTTCCACGTAATTCCCCGTGGTTTATTTCTTTATTTTCCATAATGATAAATTGTAATGTTAGATTGATGCACAGATACTATCAATTATTATGCAATTGATTATAAAATTAAATTAATAACTTTTTTTGAACGGAAAGAGAATGCTTGCTCTTGAAATCTTTTTTTCAGATTATCACTTCTTTAGGCCACAAATCATATTTTGAAATCTGTCATTTTAACGAAAGTCACTCCCTGACTGTGAGCCCGAATGCTCTTTATTATAATCGTTTCATGACCCTTTTTGCAATAGAAGATTACCGTAATTGGCCAACATTCGCGAAATTTTTATGCCCGAAAAACACTCAATTACAAAGGATTTGAAGCAAGGGTAAAAAGCGCAACAGCTTACTTCGCGCGCTGAGTTCTAACTGAAAAAAACCGGATTTTTTACGAAAAGCATTCAAAAAATATAACCAAAATTCGCTTCAGCCGTCCGGGATTTTAAAATGGATGATTACATAAATAGTATTGTTTCCCGAAAAACAGTAAGGATTATGCATCGACAGGTTTGAATTTTCATCGCTGAGTTAAAGCTTTCTGCCCCTTGGTTTGTGAAATTTCGAAAATCAATTGTTAAATAATCCTAAATTATATTGAAAATCATTATATTTGCCGACTATAATTTTAATGTTGTAAACTATTAACGATGCAAGGAAAAGGACTTATTAAGCTGGTTGCGATTATTCTGGGACTTATTTGTCTTAACGAATTGTTACCAACATGGTATGCTGGTAAAGTTGAAAGACAGGCCACTGCTGTTGCGGGAAACAACCCCGAAAAATATAACAGGGAGATCGCCCGTCTGTCTAAAGACACTCTGAATCTCGGATTTACAAAACTGTATTATTCCAGAGCAAAAGAAAGAGAAATGAAGTTGGGTCTGGATTTGAAAGGAGGGATCAACGTTCTTTTGGAAATCAACCAAAGAGATTTGGTGAACGATTTAACCCAATATTCTACGAATCCGATTCTTTTGGAAGCGCTGGACAGAACCGAAAAAGACCAGAAAAATTCTACGAAAAACTATATCGAGAATTTCTTTACCGAGTTTGAACTGGTGAATAAAGAAAAAGGAACCAATCTGAAACTGGCTGATCCGGAAATCTTCGGGAATACCAATCTTACAGAAATTAAATACAACTCATCTGATGAGGAAGTTAAAAATATCGTCAGAAGAAAAATTAGTGCTTCTGAAGGAGCTGCTTATGAAGTAATCAGAACGCGTATCGATAAAATGGGAGTCACCCAGCCAAACGTTCAGCGTGTTCCCGGAACAGGTAGAATCTCCGTGGAAATGCCGGGGAGCAAAGATATCGACCGTGTAAAGAAAATGTTGGCGACTTCTGCTAAGTTACAGTTTTGGGAAGTACAGACTGTACAGGAAGTTATCCCTTATTTAGAACAGTTATCAACGATTGTTCCTTTGAAAGCAGATTCTATCGGTGTTGCAAAAAATACCAATTTAATGAATATGCTTCAGTTGAACTCTTTAAGATCAAGTGGAGTTGGTAACATTAAATTATCAGATACTGCTGCAGTTAATAAAATATTAAACTCAAAAATTGCAAAAGACCTTCGTCCTGCGAATATTAAATATACCCAATTCATGTGGGGCTATAAGCCGGAATCTACCGACGCAAATAATTTAGTGCTTTATGCAATCCGTGGTAATATCAACCAGAAAGCGCCGGTTGACGGTGCGGTGGAATCTGCGAGAGTAAACTATGACGAAATGGGTAGAGTAGTTGTCGACATGCAGATGGACTCTAAAGGTTCTAAAGAATGGAAAGCCATGACGGCCAAAAACGTAAACAAATCGGTAGCGGTTACTTTGGATAATGTTGTTTATACAGCGCCAAATGTTGTTAATGAAATCCCGAACGGCAGAACCCAGATTTCCGGAAACTTCTCCCAGGAAGAAGCGCAGGATTTGGTAAATGTTCTGGGAGCTGGTAAATTGCCTGCAAGTGCAAAAATAGTACAGGCAGATGTGGTTGGACCATCATTAGGCCAGCAGTCAATCGATGCAGGGATGCTTTCATTCCTGATTGCCTTTTTGGTAATTGTTGCCTATATTATTTTCTACTACGGTGGAGCAGGAGTTTACGCAGTAATCGCAATGGTGATTAACTTATTCTACATCTTCGGAATCATGGATTCTGTAGATGCGACCTTAACTTTGCCTGGTATCGCAGGTATCGTGCTCTCCATGGCGATGGCGGTGGACACCAACGTAATTATTTATGAAAGAACCAAAGAAGAACTCTTCGCCGGTAAAAATATTCTGGAAGCTTATAAAGACGGTTTCAAACACGCTTTATCAGCGATTATCGACGGTCACTCGACTACGATTTTAACGGCAGTTGTTCTGTATATTTTCGGAACAGGTCCAATTAAAGGATTTGCGGTAACATTGATCATCGGTATTCTGATGACCTTCTTTACTTCGGTACTGTTATCAAGAGTGATGATTTTTGCGAGACTGAACAAAGGTAAAGGACTTTCTGTATGGACTCCTCTAACGAAGAATTTATTCAGAAATGTCTGGATTGACTTTATCGGAAAAAGAAAATATGCTTACATCATTTCTGCGTTCCTTACCGTTGGAAGTTTACTTTCAATCGCAGTCAACGGATTTAAATATGGAATCGACTTTACGGGAGGTAGAAACTACGTAGTGAAATTCGATAAACCTGTTGATGCAACAAAAACAGAAGAAGCTTTAATTAAAATATTTGCTACCCAAGACGGAAAACTATCTGCTGTAGAAGCGAAAACTTTCGGAAGCGGTAACCAGTTAAAAATATCTACGGATTATTTAATTGATGATGAATCTTTGAAAGCCGATCAAACCATCGAGCAGAAATTATATGAAGGTTTAAAACCGAATCTTCCTGCTAACATGACTTTACAGGATTTCAAAGCGGCAGATAAAGATCATGCAGGAATTGTTTCTTCAACCAAAGTAGGTCCAACGGTTGCAGACGACATCAAAACCGGTGGAATGTTCGCCGTAATTGCTGCCTTAGCGGGAATCTTCCTTTATATTTTGGTGCGGTTTACCAAATGGCAGTTCTCTTTGGGAGCCGTCGCAGGTCTTGCGCATGACGCCATTGTTATTCTCGGAGTATATTCATTACTGCACAAATACATGCCGTTTAACATGGAGATTAATCAGGATTTCATTGCGGCAATTCTTACTGTTCTTGGATATTCCATCAATGATACCGTAATTGTATTTGACAGAATCCGGGAATATTTAAGAGAGAAAAAATCCACTACTTTGGCAGGGTTGTTTGATGATTCTATTTCCAGTACTTTGGGTAGAACCTTCAACACCTCATTTACTACGATCCTGGTCATCTTGGCCATCTTCATATTCGGTGGAGAAAACCTAAGAGGATTCATGTTTGCCTTATTACTCGGTATTGGATTCGGTACCTATTCGTCGATCTTTATCTCTTCAGCAATCGCCTATGATTTCCTGAAAGGAAAAGGGAAAGAAGAAACTCCACACGGAAAAACTTCTGTAGATGTTGAAGTAATCGACAAGAGAACTAAGAAATAAATTTTCTGTTCAGATAACAAATGTCCTTCGAAAGAGGGACATTTTTTTTGTGGGAAAATTGGGTTTGTTTTTTTATTTGGGCAGCTTTTTGAGCCGTCTACGCCTATTTTTTTTTGAATCCGTCTCAAATCTTGAGGATGGATCCGTAGTGTTTTAAAGTAAACTGATCGTTTACTGATATTAAGAAAGGCGTATCTTTATTTTATTATTAAAAATTTTACTACATGATAAAAAATTATTATTGAATTTTCCAACCACAAAAGTAACAAAAGGGAAAAGTATAAAAACACTCCTTTTAAAGTTCAAATAAGTAGAGCGCTTTTGCATCAACCTTTTTTAAACTTTTACACGAAATTTTTTAATCTTCAAAGTAGTAAAAACTTTTGTGCCTTGTGTGGTTAACTTTTTTGTCATGTACTAAGAATAAAAATCATTGATTATGAAAAATACCGACCGCACTTTTTTTGAAGGATTATATGGGAAAAGTTCTATCGAATTTGTAAAAGGTTTGGTGTATATCTATCCGTTTGGAGTGATCGGAAAAGAAAATAACAACAACGTAAAACCACATATTCACAACAATCAGTTTCAGATTTTTTTAGTGATTCAAGGCAGCACGGTATTGCTTCATAATGACGAAAAAATTCCGATATCGGCTCCTTCATTTATAACCATTCCGAAAAATACTGAACACGGTTTTGAACATCAAACGGAAATGAAAGGTTGGATTATCAGCCTTTCAGATGCTGTATTGGAGCACATGATTAAGAGAGAAACCGAAGCCGTGATTGCGATTGAAACTTTCCAGCTGACCGCAGTAACAGCGGATAGCTTTTCAGAAACGGTTTTTAAAAACATGCTGGAGTGTGTAGAAGAATACCATCAGGAAAACTTCGGCAAATTGCTGATGCTTGAAAGTATGATTGGAAAAATGATCGTACAGCTGAGCCGAATCCCGAAAAGCACCCCACTGCGAATTTTCAACAAAGACAATTCATCCATTATTTATTTCAGAAGATTTTCTCAACTTATTCGTGAAAGCCGTACCTATAAAAAAACAATTGAACAGTATGCCGCCGAGCTTAATATTACTCCTGGTCATTTAAACAGAATTTGCAGTATTATAGCCCAGCAAAATTCCAAGGAAGTAATCATAGATTACTTTATTAACGAATCAAAAACGCTGCTTTCAGACATAGAAAAAAGCATTAATGAGGTTGGATACAGTCTCGGTTTTGACGACCCAAGTTATTTTTCCAGACTGTTTAAAAAGAAGACTGGGTATACACCCAATGAATTCCGAAAAAACATAGGTGTTAAAAATTAAATAACACTCTTGCATCATTTGTGATAGTAATAAATTAAAAGTCCTATTCCCGAAACTTGATTTCAAGGTAATTTTGTTTTTCAGGTAAGCAAGTGCTTACTAACGTGATGAAACGCTTACTATTATAAGAAATGATGTCAAAGATAAAAATTACGAGAATAGAGACTTTTATTGTAGATTTACCAACGATTAGACCACATCATCTTTCCATGGCGGTCATGAGAAATCAGTCTATGGTAATAATCCGCCTTTTTTCTTCAGATGGAATTGAAGGGATAGGAGAAGCGACAACCATCGGTGGGATTTCGTATGCGGATGAATTTCCTGAAGGAATAAAACTCGCAGTCGATACTTATTTTACCCCATTACTTTTAAATCAGGATTCTACAAACATCAATTTTCTGATGAAACTTCTTGATAAAAACATTTCTGGAAATAATTTTGCCAAATCAGGAATTGAAACCGCTTTGCTAGATGCTCATTCCAAAAGACTTGGTGTTCCTTTGCACAATCTGTTTGGAGGAGCAATTTCAGAAAATCTTCCCGTTTTATGGACACTTGCGAGTGGCGACACCGATAAAGACATTGAAGAGGCTAAAAAATCAATTAGCGATAAAAAACACCAAGTTTTCAAACTAAAAATAGGAAGTAAAAAACCTGAAGAAGACATCAAACACGTTGCCGCCATAAAAAATGCTTTGGGTGCGGATATAAAAATAACCGTAGATGTCAATCAGGCGTGGAGTGAACAGGTCGCTAAAAGAGCGATACAAAAACTTCAGGATGCCGGTGTTGATCTTATAGAACAACCTCTTGCAAAGCATAATTTTGAAGGATTGGCAAGACTAACTTCTTATTTTGAAGTTCCTATTATGGCAGACGAAGCCGTAGCTACCGTTCAGGATGCTTTTAAATTGGCTAAACTGAATGCAGCCAGTGTTTTTGCACTCAAAATCTCAAAATCAGGCGGACTCACAAATATTGCAAGACAAGCAGCGATCGCACAAGGAGCTGGCATTTCGCTTTACGGAGGTACAATGCTTGAAGGAACAATCGGAACAGTTGCGTCGGCGCATATTTTTTCCACACTGACTAATTTGGATTGGGGAACAGAACTTTTCGGTCCTCTTTTACTTACGGATGATATTGTTAAAAAACCAATTACCTATCAAAATTTCAGTCTTGAAATTCCTAAAGGAATAGGACTCGGAGTTGAACTGGATATGAATCAAGTAGAAAAATATAAAAGAAAATAATATGGTTTACGTAGTAGAAATGGAGGTTCACCTCCCAGAAACCTGGAGCGAAAAAAAAATAGCCGATATCATCGCAAGAGAAAAAGAATGCTCTCAAAAATGGCAGTCTTCCGGAAAATGGAAATATTTATGGCGTGTTGCCGGCAAGTTTTCTAATATTTCTGTTTTGGAAGTAGAAAGCCCGGATGAACTACATCAAATAATCAGCTCTTTGCCTTTATTTCCGTACATGACAATAAACGTAACGAGTATTTGCAAACATCCAAATGCTTTAAGAGAAACAATCTTGTAATTTTAAATAGTAACAACAAACAACTGATATTATGAAAAGAATAGATCAAAAACTAATTGACGAAACATTAGAGTTAATAAAATCTTCAGAAAAAGATGGCGCTGGAAATGAAAGAATCAAAACCATTGTTAACCGTCTTCTTAAAGATTTGTTTAACGCAATGGCCGATTTAGACATTACCTCCGAAGAAATGTGGAAAGCTTGTGATTGGCTCACGCAAACAGGAAAAAACAACGAATATGGGTTGGTATTTGCTGGATTGGGAATTGAAAAATTCATGGACGTTCAAATGGATTGGGAAGACGAACAGGCAGGAATCGAAAACAAAACGCCTCGCACCATTGAAGGTCCTTTATATGTTGCAGGTTCACCAGAATCTACTTCATATGCAGAATTAGAAACAGAAATTGAACCCGATGCAGAGCGTTTATTCATGAGCGGAGTGGTTCGTGATGAAAACGGAAATCCTATACCTAATGCAAAAGTGGAAATATGGCATTGCAATTTAAAAGGATTGTATTCTCACTTTGATTCTTCGCAACCAGCATTCAATTTACGACGTGCAATCAATGTGGTTGAAGATGGAAAATACGAATTCAAATCTTTCGTTCCTGTAGGTTATGCTTGTCCTCCAAACGGTTCTACAGATACGTTGATGCAGTTGTTAGGCCGTCACGGAGCGCGTCCGGCACACATTCACTTTTTTGTGACAGCACCAGGTTTTAGAAAATTAACCACTCAGATCAATATCGAAGGAGATCCTTTAACTTATGATGATTTTGCTTTTGCAACCCGTCCTGAATTGGTTCCTCATATCGAAAGAGTTTCAGCTGAAGATGCTGCCAAATACGGAAAAAATGAAGCTTTCGCTAAAATTAATTTCGACTTCAATATGGTTCATGAAATAACAAATGCCGCTCCTGGTGAAAACCATAGATTGCGTGCTGCTGCAGAATTGTAGTATATAATTCACTTGTACAACCCAATGGATCTGTAGGAAGAAAAACTGCAATTCCATATTTTCAAAAAATTTATAATACGATACTGAAAATTTGAATTTTATAATTCGAACAGGAATTTTATTGCCTTAAAATTTTAAATTATGAAAAAAGTTACTTCCGAATATCTGGATAGCCTTATTGTTCACGATAAAGAACAAGGTCTCTACCGTCATAACCGTGAATCTTTTACCAACGAAGAATTATTTGAATTGGAAATGAAACACATTTTCGAAGGCAATTGGGTTTACCTTGCTCACGAGTCTCAAATCCCAAATGTAAATGATTATTATACTACTTCGATAGGAAGACAATCGGTAGTCATTACAAAAGACAAGCAGGGAAAATTAAATGCTTTAATTAACTCTTGTACCCATAAAGGCGCACAATTGTGCCGCTATAAAAAAGGAAACAAATCTACTTTTACATGTCCGTTTCACGGATGGACTTTTAGCAATGCAGGAAAATTATTAAAAGTAAAAGATGGGAAAACGGGTGGCTATCCAGAACAGTTCAATTGCGAAGGTTCTCATGATTTAGTGAAGGTTGCAAAATTTGAGTCGTACAAAGGTTTCTTATTCGGATCGCTTAAGCCCGATGTACTTTCTTTGGAAGACTATTTAGGAGATTCAAAAATTATTATCGATCATATTGTAGATCAGGCGCCAGAAGGTTTAGAAGTGTTAAATGGTTCGTCTTCTTATGTTTACAACGGAAATTGGAAATTACAAATGGAAAATGGAGCCGATGGTTATCACGTTTCATCGGTACACTGGAATTATGTTGCAACAATGGGAAGTCGTGACTACGAAAAGGAAGGAACTAAAGCGGTAGATGCCAATAATTGGTCGAAATCGGTAGCTGGAGTGTATGGTTTTGAAAACGGACATATTTTGCTATGGACGAATAAACTAAACCCTGAAGTAAGTCCAATTTATCAACAAAAAGAACGTCTTATTTCTGAATTTGGAGAAGAAAAAGCAGATTTTATGGTGAATATGACGCGTAATTTAGGTTTGTATCCAAACGTATTTTTAATGGATCAATTCTCTACACAAATTAGAGTAATAAAACCTATTTCTGTCAATGAATCAGAGATTACCATTTACTGTTTTGCACCAAAAGGTGAAAGTGCAGAAGAGCGTGCCACAAGAATCCGTCAATATGAAGATTTCTTCAACGTAACAGGTATGGGAACTCCAGATGATTTAGAAGAATTTAGATCTTGCCAAATTGCCTACCAATCTTCTGCTATAAAATACAATGATATGAGTCGTGGTGCTACCCATTGGATTTACGGACAAGACGAACAGGCAGAAAAGATGGGCATTCAGCCACTCATTTCTGGAATTAAATCGGAAGATGAAGGTTTATTTATCACCCAACACGAATTTTGGAAAAACTCTTTAAAAGATGGTCTTTCTAAAGAAAATTTAGCCGTTTAAAACTATAGATCATGACAAATTATCAAGATATACTACAATTCTTATACAAAGAAGTTCGCCAATTAGACGATAAACAATGGGATGAATGGTTGAAATTTTATGATGACGATTGTGTTTTTTGGATGCCAGGATGGGATGACGAAGATGAATTAACCAAAGATCCGCAAACTGAAATTTCATTAATTTATTATCCAAATAAAGGCGGATTAGAAGATCGGGTGTTCCGTATAAAAACCGAACGTTCATCAGCTTCGATGCCCGAACCAAGAACTTGTCATTACATCAATAATGTGGAAATTCTGGAAGAAAATGAACACGAAGTAAAAATTCGTTTTAATTGGAATACTTTATCCTTCCGATACAAAACAACCGATACGTATTTCGGCCTTAGTTTTTACACCCTGAAAAAAAATCAAGATTCATTCTTGATTTCAAATAAAAAAGTAATCATTAAAAACGACTACATCCGTCAGGTTTTAGACGTATATCATATTTAAAATAATAGTTATGGCAAAAGTTGCATTAAATTTTGAAGACGGCGTAACCCATTTTATTGAGACTGCAGGTAATGAAACCATTGCAGAAGCAGCCTATCGAGTAGGTGTAAATATTCCTTTAGATTGTGCCGATGGTGCTTGCGGAACGTGTAAATGCTTATCAAAATCGGGTTCATTTGATTCTGGAGATTATATTGAAGAGGCTTTATCTGATGAAGAAGCAGAAAACGGTTACGGTCTGGCTTGTCAAATGCGTCCAGAATCGGATATGATCGTAGATATTTTAGCGAGTTCGGTTGCCTGTAAAGTAGAAGTAACCACTTATGAAACGGAAATTACCGAACTGACTTTTCTATCCTCTGAAATTGTAAAACTAAAAACTAAAATAAAAGACGGCTCTACTATCACGTTTTTGCCAGGTCAATATGCCAATATATTAGTTCCTGGCTCAACAGAAACACGCTCTTATTCATTCTCCTGTTTATCAGATAGCGATGAAATGGAATTTATCATTCGACTCATTCCAAATACAGGTTTGATGAGTGATTATTTAAGACAGGCAAAAGTGGGCGAAACTTTAAGTATAACGGGACCAGTTGGTAGTTTTTACAGTCGTGAAATAAACCGTGAAACGTTGTTTTTTGCCGGAGGAACCGGAATTGCTCCTTTTATTGCCATGTTAGAAAAACTAAATAAAGAAGAAAATAGCCAAACGATTAAATTGTTTTACGGCGCTACAACGGCAGAAAATATTGTTGAATTAGATCGTCTCAAAACCTATACAAATCTTACTATAGAAAAATATCCTTGTGTCTCCAATGAAAACTGCGATGCTTATCCATCAGGATATGTGACGCAATGGATTAATAAAGAGGAATTATCTGCAGCTGTTTACGATATTTATATCTGTGGTCCCAATACAATGGTTGATGCGGTTAAATCTTCTTTAGAAGACAATCAAATACATTACGAAAATTTCTATACTGAAAAATTTATTCCAACAGGAATGGCAACCATTTAATCTAAACTTATGATATTTCAAGATAGATTTAAAAATAAAATTGCCATCGTTACCGGTGCTGCACAAGGTATCGGCAAAGGTGTTGCCAAACGTATTGCTAAAGAAGGAGCTAAAACAGTTTTAGTTGATCGTTCTGATGTAGTTTTAGAAGTAACAGAAAATTTAAAAAAAGAAGGATACGATGTTATTGCAGTACAAGCCGATTTAGAAACTTTTGAAGGTTTTGAAAAAGTAGTAAATAGCACGATAGAAACCTTTGGTAAGATTGATATTTTAATCAATAATGTGGGCGGAACCATTTGGGCAAAACCTTTTCAACATTACACAGAAGAAGAAATTTTAAAGGAAGTAAACCGATCATTATTTCCTACTTTATGGGGATGCAGAAGCGTTTTACCCAGTATGATTGCCAATGGTGGTGGCGTAATTATTAATGTTTCATCGGTGGCAACACGTTCTGTAAATCGGGTTCCCTATGCGGCTGCAAAAGGTGGCGTGAATGCGATTACGGCATCTTTAGCGTTTGAACAAGCCACAAATAATATACGAATTATTGGGATTGCACCTGGCGGAACGGAAGCTCCTCAACGTATTATACCGAGAAATGAAAATCCACAAACGGAAAAAGAAATTTTGTGGTACCAGGAAATTATAGACCAAACAAGAGAATCGTCCTTGCAGAAAAGGTACGGAACTATTGAAGATCAGGTGAGCACCATATTATTTGCTGCATCTGATGAAGCCCAATATATTACAGGCGTAACCATTCCTGTTGCTGGTGGCGATTTAGGATAATTTTATTAAAAGAAAAAAAATGCCAAAAATTCAATTAACAAATTTCATTTGTCATTATAAATATGAAAATTTCGGACATGAAAAAACATTGGTTTTTTCCAATTCATTGGGAACCAATTTATCCATGTGGGAAGATAATATCACTGTTTTAAGTCATCACTTTAATATTTTAAGATACGATAAACGGGGTCATGGCGATAGTACAATTAGCCAAGATCAAGTTTCAATTGCAGACTTAGGAAACGATGTTATTGAATTATTGAACTATTTAAAATTAGATCAAGTTTATTTCTGTGGACTTTCTATTGGAGGTTCAATTGGTCAATGGTTAGGAATTAATCATCCCACTCGTTTCGAAAAAATAGTTATCAGTAATACTGCCGCAAAGATTGGAACAGAAGAAGGATGGCAAACTCGCATAAAACAAGTTACAGAAAATGGACTGGAAAGTATATTAACCGGAACGGCAGAACGTTGGTTTACTCCCGATTATAGAGCTAAAAATCCTGATAAAGTTCAGGAAATTTTAAATAGTTTTAAAGCGACTTCTTTACAAGGATATACTGCTTGTTGCTATGCCGTTGCTGGTGCAGATTTTAGGGAACAGCTTCATCATTTAGAAGTTCCTACTTTAATCATCGCAGGTACAAAAGATGAGGTGACCACGGTTGAGGACGGAAAATTCATTCAAAAACGTACACCAATTGAAAGTTTAGTTACACTTGATGCAGCTCATTTATCGAATATGGAACATCCGGAAGAGTTTGCAAAACACATTATTCATTTCACACAACATTAAAAAAAATTCTAATGAAAACGATACCACAAATATCTTTACAGGAAGCAGTTGCAATGGTAAAGGACGGAGATACTTTATTGCAGGGCGGATTTGGAATGACGGGAAACCCAGTTCATTTGATGCATGCTTTAGCTGAAACAAAAACCAAAAACTTAACTTTTATTGGAAATAATGTAGGTGAAGCAGGAATTGGTGGCGGAAGACTTCTTAGAAACGGTCAACTCAAAAAAATGATAGGTTCTTTCTTTACTTCTAATCCTGAAGCAGTAAAAGCAGCACAGGATGGCGTTGTGGAATATGAATTATTACCGCAAGGAACTTTAGCCGAAGCAATCAGAGCGGGTGGCGCAGGTATTGGCGGTTTTTTCACCCCAACTTCGGCTGGAACTGAGTTAGCAAAAGGAAGAGAAACAAAAATATTGAATGAGGTCGAACAGGTTTTTATTCCGGGAATTAGAGGAAACGTAGCCTTTATCCGTGCTTGGAAAGCTGATACCGCCGGAAATCTTCAGTATAGAATGACCGAACAAAATTTCAACAGAGCCATGGCTACTGCTGCAGATTTAGTCATTGCAGAAGTCGAAGAAATTGTTCCTGTTGGAGAAATTTCCCCAGAAAGCATTCATACTCCAGGTTCTTATGTAGATTTTCTGGTAAAGGCGACTTTAACTTTAGACGATCTTGGAAGTTCGGCAACGGTTTCATCAAGCAAAAAAGTTTCTGAAACCCGTTTAAATATGGCGAAAAGAGCTTTAAAAGAACTTAAAAAAGGAGATGTCGTGAATTTAGGAATTGGAATTCCGACACTCGTTGCCGATTTAATTTCAGGAGATGAAGGAATTATTCTTCATACAGAAAACGGAATGCTTGGCGTTGGTCCAGCTCCAGTAGATGGTGGCGGTGCTATGGATTATCCGGTAAATGCAGGGAAAGTTCCAGTGACAGCGCTGAATGGTTCTTCTTATTTTGATTCTGCAGATTCGTTTGCCATGATCCGTGGAAAACATGTAGATGTGGCCATAATGGGAGGATTGCAAGTAGATGAAGCCGCAAATTTAGCAAATTGGGCAGTTCCTGGACAACCATTATTGGGAGTTGGCGGCGCTATGGATCTAGCTTCTGGAGCGAAAAAGCTTATCATTACCATGATGCATAATGAGAAAAACGGCGATGCAAAAGTAGTTTCGATATGCGATCTTCCGCTAACGGCACTAAAAGCTGTTGATATGGTGATTACCGATAAAGCAGTATTTGAATTTATAGACGGCAAACTTATATTAACCGAAGTTATGCCAGGCGCAACTTTAGAAGAAGTGCGAGAAAATACTACTGCAAAATTTATAGAACGATTATCGTAACATGCTGACGGTACTTTAAGGCGTCCTAATAGTTTTGCATCAAATTATAAAAAGAAAAATTATGAAAACAGAAGCCTATATTATAGATGGAATCCGTACCCCAATTGGAAATTTTGGCGGTACTTTAGGCGCAGTACGTACCGATGATCTTGCCGCAATGGTCATTGAGGAATTGGTAAAAAGAAATCCGGCTATTCCGAAAGACGCCATTGATGAAGTTGTTTTAGGATGTCATAATCAGGCAGGTGAAGACAACAGAAATGTGGCAAGAATGGCTGCATTACTAGCCGGACTACCGGTAACTGTTCCTGGCGAAACGGTAAATAGGCTTTGCGCGTCCGGAATGTCGGCCATTATCCATGCTAACAGAGCAATCAAAGCAGGCGACGGTGACATTTTTATTGCTGGCGGTGTGGAAAACATGACCCGTGGACCATTAGTAATTTCAAAACCATCAAAAGCCTTTGGAACCGATTCTAAAATGGAAGATTCTTCTTTTGGATGGCGTTTTGTAAATCCGAAAATGAAAGAAATGTACGGCGTAGATCCTATGGGAATTACCGCTGAGAATCTGGTAGATTTGTATGGCATTTCAAGAGAAGATCAGGACAAATTTTCTTTAGCCTCTCAATTAAAAGCTTCTGCTGCCACTAAAAATGGACGATTGGCAGAAGAAATATTTCCCATAACTATACCTCAGCGCAAAGGACAGCCAATAGTTTTTGATAAAGATGAATTTGTTAGAGAAAATTCTACGTTAGAATCGCTTTCGAAACTGAAACCAGCCTTTAAAAAAGACGGTACAGTAACGGCCGGCAATGCTTCGGGTTTAAATGACGGTGCCGCGGCAGTGTATGTGGCATCAGGAGAAGCTGTCGAAAAGTATGGCTTAAAACCTTTGGCCAGAATTGTTTCCTCCGCAGTTACAGGTGTTGAACCGCGAATTATGGGAATCGGACCTGTGACTGCTGTTCAAAAAGCATTGAAAAAAGCGGAACTTACTTTAGATGATATTGGAGTTATGGAATTTAACGAAGCCTTTGCAGCACAAGCATTGGCTTGTACGAGAGCATTAGGACTAAAAGATGATGACCCAAGAATAAATCCCAATGGTGGCGCTATTGCTTTAGGACATCCATTAGGCATGTCCGGTACACGGATAACGTATTCTGCTGCGCTGGAGCTTCACAAGAAAAATGTAAGGTATGCATTAGCCACGATGTGTGTAGGGGTAGGTCAAGGATATGCTGTTATTTTGGAAAAAGTGGACTAAGTAATTTATTTCTTAATACGATAGAATTAGAAAATGAGTAAGAAACAGGACATCTTGGATGCCGCATTAAATATTTTTACAGAGGTAGGGACATCAGCTGCGTCAACGAAATCTATTGCCGTTGAGGCAAATGTGTCTGAAGCGCTTATTTTTAAACACTTTAAAAATAAAGACAACCTTATTGAAGAAATTGTAAAATCGGGATACCGGGAAGCCACCAAGTTGGTTGCGGAACATTTGGAATACAAAACCCCCGAAAATTACATTTCAAACTTACTCGATTTACCAAAAATACTCGTCTTGTCAAACAAAAACTTCTGGCAGATGCAATATAAAATCACGCCGCTGAATGTGATGGCAATGACGCATCATCAGCTGTTTATGAAATCGAGTCACGAATTGCTGGTGAAGGCTTTTGCGTTATTAGGCTATGAAGAACCAGATTTAGAAGCAGAAATACTGCTGTTTATTATTGATGGCTTGTGGAAATATATTGCGGCCAATGAGTTTAATTCCGACCATATCGATGCCATCATCCGCCTTGCCAAAAAGAAATACAGCATACATTCGTAGTATTGATTCATAAAGGTTATAGGTGTTTTAGGGCAGATTAACGGTCAGTTAATGCTAAATTGCATCTGACCTAAAATAAAAAATCATTAATTATTATTCAATATGAAAAAACTAATCGAATTATTGGCGGGTAGTCAATCTCAATTTATAAACGTAAGCCGAATTTCTATATTTGTGGTCATGGCCTGGATTGGCGGTTTAAAAGCCTTTCAGTATGAAGCGGATGGCATTGTTCCGTTTGTGGCGAACAGTCCTGTGATGTCATTTTTTTATACCAAAGAAGCACCTGAATATATTGAATATAAAAATCCGGAAGGGAAAACCGTTCAGAAAAATGTTGACTGGCATGAGGTCAATGGTACTTATATTTTCGCCTACGGATTAGGAACCTTGATCATCATTATTGGAATTTTTACTTTACTGGGAATCTGGTATGATAAAATTGGATTAATCGGCGGACTGTTAACATTTGGTATGTCGATCGTTACGTTGACGTTTTTAATCACGACGCCTGAAGTATATGTTCCAAATCTGGGCGGCGATTTTCCGACCCCGGAGTACGGATTTCCTTATTTGTCGGGTGCAGGGCGTTTGGTACTGAAAGACATAATCATGTTAGCAGCCGGACTGATTTGTGCAGCGGACAGTGCAAAGCGACTTACGTTACAATTGGAATAGGTGCTGACAAGCTTTTGGTTGGAAGGTGTTGAGGTTTGCATTAATGCGCAATAATTGAGTTTACATGTAAATAAAATATTTTTAAACGTCTAAATGCTTCCCGCTGTTTTTGTGCTGCATAAATTGAATTTCAACAATCTTACCATCCTTATCTGGGCGGGATTAAGAGAGGGGATATCTGTGGCAACGGCGCTTTCATTGCCCAATTCAGCTAAAGAGAATTAATAGAAATACAGTCGCCTACAGGAAATAGGGTATTGGCGGGTGAACCAAAAGAAAAAGGTGGCCAGGACAAAGGATTCTCGCCAAAAGAATTGCTGGTTTCTGCTTTGGCAGCCTGTACCAGTGCCACAGTAGGGATGTATTCCGACCGTAAAGCAACGTACATATTGAAACTGAACTCATTGAAGACGATGGAAAAACCATTTTTAAAAGGAAACTTCAATTTGAAGGAAAGCTGGATGAAAGGCAACGCCAAAGACTTTTGAATCGCTTTTTATCATTAAATGGTTTGCGAATACGAATGCTCGTCTCCCCAATTTTGATGTTTCCGCGAGAGTGCCCAACTCCCTCAACAGTTTCCGGCGGAAGGTCTTTTTCCTGGCGCTTACCAGTCCGAAAATTCCTGCAGCCGCTTTGGTTTGGGGGCCATTTTTTCACGCGGTCGGGTCCTACCCGTACGAATATGCGTTCGCCATCATTTACAAAAACAATATTGCCGGTTGCACCGCTCAGGTTGCCATTTTTCTTTAAATTTGCCATAACGATTTCCGTGGGGATTAGGTTGTCATCAACCGCCCGTCAGCAGAAGATCTTATTTCTACTGATCCTCAACGCATTAATTTTGATGAAGATACAATTAAAAACCATTATAAAAGCATTGTTTCTCCAATAGTTTATTGGAGTTTTATTGGACTTATATTGGAGTGATATTGCAGTTATAAAGAAGGACACTGGCAGGAGATTGGAAGCAATGAGCGAGCATTGTGGGAGGAAGACCCCAACTGACCCCGTGAAACTGACTGCGCACTACGACGTTGCCATATCACTTACGCGGAGTCCCATTCCGTAACACTTGAGGATGAGTTTGCGTTTCGGATTCTCGGTAATCTGAGCAAAACTTCTTGCGGACTATTATTTGGTCAAGGGCGAAAAGTTCGCGCTTAGTTAAAAGAATGATCGGTGACGTACCATGGTTTTTGGGTTTGCTGCCATCGGGGTTTTGTTGGAGATTTGAGCATTGCAATAAGCAAAGAATCATTTGGAAACCTGATCCAAATGATATTTTTGTTTTTGTGTTGAACCACCTTCACAATATCTATTTTTTGGATGAGAAAAGAAAAATTGCTGCAGCCAAAAGAATTCAAAAACAAATCACTAAATTTGGGTTGACTGACAAGGATATTGAAATCACAAAATTTTGATTATCAATGTTTAAATTTAACCTTAGTCAGAATATTTATAAAAATATGTCGTGAAACTGAAATTCTTCATTTTAACTTTATTTCCAACTCTAATTTTTTCGCAGAATTCGAGTTTTATTTATGAGATGAAGTTTAAACCAAATTCTGACAGCACAAAAACTGAAAAAATAATCTATTTTTTGGACGTAAAAAATCAAGAGTCAATTTTTCGTTCCGAAAAGTTTCGAACTTCCGACTCTTTGAGAATCAAACGCGGATATGGAAATAGCGCAGATATGCAGTTCAATAATAAGCAATTGTATGTTTACAAAAAATACGATAAAAATGTAGTTAATAAATATGTTTTTATTCCCTTTATTGAGCCAAAATATACAATAAAAGTAAAAAAGAATTTAATTTGGAAAATTACTAATGAAAAAAGGAAAATTGGACAATATGACTGTCAAAAAGCAGAAACAAATTATGGTGGAAGAAAATGGTTTGCTTGGTTTACAAATGAAATTCCTATACAAGATGGACCTTATGTTTTTCGTGGATTGCCAGGTTTAATTGTTGATATTTCTGATGAAAATTCAGATTATTATTTTAAGCTTGGAGAAGTACGTCATTTTTTATGGAAAGAATTCTATCTTGAAACTTCACAGAACGAAATTTCTTGGGAAGATTTCAAAAAATTGCAAATGAATTTTTATAATAATCCGTTTGCAGTACTTAATAAATCTGATGTAACAAATTATGATGAAGCAGGAAATATCGTTGAAACTGACTTAAAAAGAATGACTGAATCTATACAAGAAAGAATCCGCAATAACAATAATCCAATTGAATTGGACCAAAAATTAGATTATTAATAACACTTCTGTTAATACGGTATTTCTACAAGAGGGTATGAAGTTTTTATCGAGGATTTTAGCAATTAATTCAATTTTCAGCAAGTAGAAAGTTTTCGTATTTTTAGCCCGCCTGCAGAAATACTAAACGTTGTACGACATTAACCTAAAATTAAAATTATAAAATATATCTAATGAAAAAAGTAATAGTATTTTATTTATTCTTGATGATTGCAATATTGGCAATAAGTTGTGAGAGAGAAGATAGGGATAGAATAACAACCGTTGTAGCAACTGTACATCATCAATATGTTGATTTATCTGTTCCGCCGGACTTTGATGTAATAAAGGGTATAAAAATTAAAGAATCCACTTCTACTGAATGGGTTACAATAACCGGAATTGATGGATTTACTTTCGAAGAAAATTTTGTGTATGAACTTAAACTTGAAAAGAAGTACTCAGCAGATCCGCCTTTAGACTCACCAAGCCCTGTAACATATAAGCTGTTGGAAATCTTGTCGAAAAAGCAGAAATAACGTACAATAACTAAGCTTTAGCTTCGCTCAGTTAGGCTCCGCCTCGGGTCGTTTTGTCTGCAAGATAAGAAATGAAAGCTCGGTGAATCCTACAACTTCTCTCTCGGACTGGCTACGCCTTCGGTGACTTTTCGGTAAGCTATTGAATTGTCTGTTGAGATATTATCGCTCATTTTTGGTAAAATAATGCAGGCAATGGAAAGAGAATCGAAAACAAATCAATATATTTGACGCGACTGGTAAAGTCCTGAAATAATCAGCTTATCGCTGCCGGATTCATTATGTCAGTCGAAAAAAAACGATCCAACAAAATTTTATTTTTATGCTATTTCTCATACCTGCTTATTTATCAGAAAACTCACCCATCGATTATTTTGCGCCGGCCGTAAAAGAATATATTTTAAAGACCGATTATTTCTTTGTGGAAAATGAAAAAACCGCCAGAAAAGTCATTAAGTTTTTCGCGCCCGAAAAAAAGCAGGCCGATTTAAAGTTGTTTCTGCTGGATAAAAATACCGAAAGAAAAGATTTACAGGAAGCCCAAATGCTGATGAAAAAAGGTCAGGATTTCGGTTTGCTTTCAGAAGCGGGGTTGCCCTGTATTGCCGATCCCGGAAATGTAATGGTGATGTGGTGTCATGAAAATGGCGTAAAAGTAGTTCCGGTCAATGGACCGTCTTCCATTATTATGGCTTTGATTTCCAGTGGGTTTAATGGTCAGGAATTTACTTTTCACGGTTATTTGCCGATCGAGAAATCAGAGAAAAAAGCGAAGATCAAATGGCTTGAGAATCAGGTGTTGACCACGGGCTATTCTCAGATTTTCATGGAAACGCCTTACCGTAATAATCCGCTTTTTGATGATTTGTGCAAAGTGTTGGCGCCAAGTTCAAAGCTGTGTATCGCTGCCAATATCAACGATCCAAAAGAGGAGTTTATTAAGACCTTAACCATTAAAGAATGGCAGAAAAACAAGCCGGAACTTCATAAAATCCCTGCGGTTTTTGTGTTGGGGAAATAAACTTTAACAACCATTAACAGGATACTTGCATCATTTTTGATCTTATCGACACAAATAAATTATTATGTCAGAAAGAAAGTTAGCGGGAATTTGGATGGATTCCGAAAGTGCAACGGTAGTTAAAAATCACGATATCGAAAGTGCTTATAAATTTTTTGTTTGTAATCCGGTGAAAAAAGATGTTCAACACGGTAATTCAAGCGAGAAAAATGCAAATAATGTAGAGCAAACCAATATGGCGAAGTTTTTTAAGGATCTAGAGCATCTCATCACCAATACAGAAGAACTTTATTTAACCGGAACCGGAACGGTTCAGGAACAGTTCAAAAATCATTTGGCGGAAACAGCGCAATTTAAGAATTTGAAAGTGACTCTTGATACAGATCAGAAAATGAGTGACCAGCAGTTTTTAGAAAAAGTCAAAAAGCACTTTGGTGAATAATTAAATTTTCCCAAGCAAAAAGGTCAGAAATTTCTGACCTTTTTTTATTTGGAATAATGGTACTTGAAACCATCATTTGCATCCTGGGCTAAATACAAATCATTGGCGTTTATGCTTTCAATAATTAAGTTCGGCTGATTACTGAAGTGCAAGAAAAGTTTTTCCAAATGATCAGTGTTTGTGACTTCTCTGGCCAAATAATAAGTTCCTTCGCTCACCACTTCTGTATTTTCTTTTATGGTATAAATTGATTCTGCAGTTAAGGTTAAGGTTCTTGTAACTCCTGTGTTTGAAGGTGTTTGGTGAACGTTTGCCAATCCGCCATCGGTTGAAACCCAGTTCCAGACGCCTACATATTGTTCGTTATCCGTTTCGTCTTCTCTTGTTCCACAGGAAAAAAGAAGGAATAAAAACGCAGTAAGAAGTATGATTCTTTTGATCATTATGTCTTTTTTTAGAAATTAATATTCCTCAAATTTAAGGTTTTTACCTATGTTTAAATGATTTTCAGTCGATTGAGATTCGAAATATGAGACAAGTCATTTTAATATTTGATTTTTAGTTTTTGTAAAATAAAATGAAGTAACCAAATAGGTCCAATTAAAAGAAACTGTAAATCTTTTAAGAAACTGGGTTTTTTGCCTTCGATTTTATGCCCGTAAAACTGCCCGATCCAGGAAAGAACGAATATTGAAACGAAGACCATCCATGATTGATGTTCAAATTTCACATTGATAAAGTAAACGGGATGCTCCAGTAATGCCATGATGAGAATCATCAGTAAAGCAATCCGCCACGATAATCTGACATAAAAAAGGGTCACTAAGAGCAATGCGATACAGCTCACAATACTGATACATCCGAAATAAATAAAACAAAAATGCGGCGCCGGAATCAGTGAGATAAGCCCAAGAATCGACCAGAAAATTAAAGGAACGCAAATCCAGTGGATTAATTTGTTGGTTTGATTCTTATGACTTTCACCATATTCGGCAAAGAGTTGATCAATTTTTCTCATAGGTTTTAGAATTTTTATTGTACTAAATTAATGATTCTTTTAATAAAGGATTTTATTTTTAATAAAACATTTTACAATTGACTGCTGCTCAATATTTTCTTATTTTTGACAAAAATTTATTTCAATGAAAGATTTAATGGGGCAGGCGATTTGGGATTTTTATCATGATAACAGTCCTGAGAATTTATTAACGGAAACTTCCATTTCGGAAATGGACGATTTGCCGGTTGATTATCTATTCCGGGATTTTGATGAAATGAATTTGGTGGAACAAAAAGCCCTGGAATTATCGAAAGGTAAAGTTCTCGATATCGGAGCAGGCGCAGGTTCTCACAGTTTATACCTCCAGAATGAAAAGGGTCTGGATGTTTTGGCGTTGGATTTTTCTCCCAAATCAATTGAAGTTTGTCAACTGCGCGGCGTTAAAAAAACGGTATGTTCAGATATGCTTCAGTTTTCCGGTGAAACATTCGATACGGTATTATTGTTAATGAACGGCACGGGAATTTTTCAGTCACTTGATAAAATCGATATTTATTTAGAGAAATTGCATTCATTATTAAATGAAAACGGACAGATTCTAATTGACAGCACCGATATTCTCTACATGTACGACCGCGCCGATGATGGCGGAGTTCTGGTGCCGACCGAACATTATTACGGCGAAGTCGATTATTTTGTCCATTATAAACTCGATACTGAAAAACCGATTAAATGGCTTTATCTGGATTTTGAAACTTTGAAAAGAGCCGTCGAAAATAACGGATTTAAGATTGAAAAAATACTTCAGGAAGAAGATTCCTTTTTAGCGAGATTAACAAAAAAAGACCTGAATTAATTTCAGGTCTTCAATATTTAAAAATGGAATCAGTACATTATTTATCCGATTTCTACACCGTTTTCAACCGTTTCAGTTGGAGTTACAAATACCAATTTCCCTTCAGCATTATTCGTTAAAAGCAACATTCCCTGAGATTCGATTCCGCGGATTTTACGGGGTGCGAGATTCAATAAAATCATTACCTGTTTTCCCACACATTCTTCCGGAGTAAAACTTTCGGCAACACCGGAAACTACCGTTCTTACATCAACTCCTGTATCTACAGAGAATTTCAATAGTTTATCTGCTTTTTCCACTTTTTCAGCGGTCAAAATGGTAGCGGTTCTTAAATCTATTTTCGTGAAATCATCGAATTGAATTTCTTCTTTCATAGGATTAGCTTTAGGGTTGGTTTTTTTGTTGGATTGTTTTGTGTTTTCTAATTTCTGAATCTGGAATTCAATCGTTTCGTCTTCAATTTTCGAGAATAATAATTCTGCCGGATTTATTTGATGACCGGTTTTGATGAGTACTTTTTCGTTTTTAATTTCGCTCCAGTTTAATTGAGAAACATTGAACATTTTCTGCAATTTCTCTGCGCTGAAAGGAAGGAATGGTTCACAAATCTGTGCTAAACCAACTGCAATTTGTGCGGCCACAAATAAAGAAGCTGCTGCTTTTTCAGGATGGTCTTTAATGGTTTTCCAGGGTTCTTCAATCTGAAGGTATTGATTTCCGAAACGGGCGAGATTCATCATGGCTGTCAAAGCATTTCTGAATTCGTAATGTTCCAGGAAATTTTCAACTTCGGTTGCGGCTTTGGTAATTTCATTGAGCTCTTCCGCGTTTTCGTTTCCTGCGGGAACAATTCCGTCGTAATATTTATGAATAAGAACGGCAACTCTGTTAATGAAATTTCCGAAAATTCCCACCAACTCTGAATTGTTTTTGGTTTGGAAATCTTTCCAGGTGAAATTATTGTCCTTGGTTTCCGGTGCTGAAGAAAGAAGCGAATAACGCAAAACATCCTGCTGCCCCGGGAATTCCTGAACATATTCATGTGCCCAAACCGCCCAGTTTCGGGAAGTTGAGATTTTGTCGTTTTCTAAATTTAAAAATTCAAAAGCAGGTACATTGGCCGGCATTATGTAATCGCCATGGGCTTTCATCATCGCCGGGAAAATAATACAGTGGAAAACGATATTGTCTTTTCCGATAAAATGAACCAAATCTGTATTTTCATTTTGCCAGTAATCTTTCCAGTCTTTTCCGTTTTTTTCTGCCCATTCCTGGGTGAAGGAAATATAACCAATTGGTGCATCAAACCAAACGTAAAGCACTTTCCCTTCTGCATTTGGAAGAGGAACAGGAACGCCCCAGTTCAGATCTCTGGTCATGGCTCTCGGTTTCAAACCATCGGTTAACCATGATTTTACCTGACCGTAAACGTTAGGTTTCCAGTCGTCTTTATGGCCTTCGATAATCCATTCATTAAGAAAATCTTCGTATTCGTTTAAAGGAAGATACCAGTTTTTGGTTTCCTTTAAAATGGGAATATTTCCGCTCAGCATTGATTTTGGATTGATCAGTTCAGACGGAGAAAGGGTAGAGCCACATTTTTCACACTGGTCACCATACGCGTTTTCGTTGCCGCAATTCGGGCAGGTTCCTACGATATAGCGGTCGGCAAGAAACTCATTGGCCTGTTCATCAAAGTATTGTTCGGAAACTTCTTCGATAAACTTTCCTTTATTATATAGGGTTTTGAAGAAATCCTGACTCACATCACGGTGTCTTTCAGAAGTGGTTCGGGAATATTCATCAAAAGAAATCCCCAAATCCTCGAAAGATTTTTTGATAATTCCGTGGTATTTATCGACAATATCCTGTGGCGTAACCCCTTCTTTTTTTGCACGGATTGTAATGGGAATACCGTGTTCATCGGAGCCACAGATAAAAGCGACGTCTTTTCCCAGTCTTCTCTGAAATCTCGCATAAACGTCTGCGGGAATATAAACTCCAGCTAAATGACCGATGTGCACCGGTCCGTTTGCGTACGGCAAGGCAGCCGTAATCATCTTTCTATCTGACATATTTTGAGATTAATTTTTTGCAAAGATAAGGGTTCTGCGATGGAATTTAAAATGTAGAATCCTGAAAATTTACGGTGGGGGTTTGTGCTGTAGTTTAATTTAGTGATTTTAAGTGTTAAAATTTGCGAAACATTTGTTTAATTTTTTGTTAATTTTTAAGAAGGTTCCAAAAAAATGTATTTTCTGTAAAGTTTTGATAAATAGTTGTTTGTATTATTTTTATGATTCAAAATACTGATACTTGTCACAAATAATTAACATTAGGATTAAAAAAATTATGATAACTAAAAAATTGGTTAAATTGCATTGCTTCTTTTACGGGGCAGAGATGTTAAGAATATTAATCCTTAAATTTTATTTTTGTGAGAAACTATACTAAAGTATTAAAAATTGCTCCAGCTTTTTTATTGGCCGGAACAATGTTACATGCGCAAACCAAAGATTCCATAAAAACTGCCGAGATCGAGCAGGTGGTTTTGATAGGTTATGGAAAGCAGAAGAAGGAAGATCTTACGGGATCGATTGCTTCGATTTCGTCGAAAGACTTTAATCCCGGATCTACATCTGCAGATCAATTGATTATTGGCAAGGCGCCAGGTGTTACGGTTACCGGAAACGGTGGTAATCCAGGTTCAGGAGCTACCATTCGTATTCGAGGTGGGGCATCTTTGACAGCAAGTAATGATCCATTAATAGTGATTGACGGAATCCCAATGGATTTTGGTGGTATCAGTGGGGCTTCAAATGCGTTAGCATTGATTAATCCAAATGACATCGAATCTTTCGACGTTTTAAAAGATGCTTCTGCAGCCGCCATTTATGGTAACAGAGCTTCGAATGGGGTGATTTTGATTACCACCAAAAAAGGTTCTTCCGGAAGAGTGAGAGTGAATTTCTCTACTTCAGGATCGGTATCTACCAAAATGGGAAATCAGAGTGTATTAACTGCAGACGAATTCAGGGATTTTGTAAGAGCAAATGCTTCGCAGCATTATATAGACAAACTCGGAAACGCAAATACTAATTGGCAGGATTTAATTTATCAAACCGCTTGGGGAACCGATAATAACGTTGCGATTACCGGTGGGATTAAGGATTTACCTTACCGTTTGTCTTTGGGTTATAATGAGCAAAATGGTATTGTTAGAACGAATGAGTTTAAAAGAACATCAGTGGGTTTAAATTTAACCCCGAAATTCTTTGATAACCATCTGAGCGTTACCGCTAATGTAAAAGGATCGATGACAGAGAACCGTTTCCCGGCCGGAGTGATTGGTGCCGCACAGTTTTTTGATCCTACGCAGGAAGTCTATGATTATTCAGCGCAAGGTGATAAAGTAAATAACTATTGGGAGTGGTTTTTGAATCCTGGCAATATTAATGTGAATGCAACGAGAAATCCACTTGCTTCTTTATATGGAAGAAGAGATGTATCGACCGTATTCCGCGGAATCGGAAATCTGCAGTTGGATTATAAACTTCATTTTCTTCCGGACCTGCATTTTAATGTAGTGGGTGGATATGATTATCAGAAAGGGAATGGTGCAATTACTCAATATCCTGGATTTGCAGGAATGCTTGCTTCTGGTGACGTGAGTACAAGAAGAGATTACACGCAGGAGAAAACCAATAAATTATTAGAAACTTATTTAAACTACGTAAAGACAATTACTGCAATTGATACGAAGGTAGATTTAATGGCGGGTTATTCTTATCAGCAGTTTCATGATAAAGTACCATCTGCAACAACTTATTACGGAAATCCAACAAGGGTTGCGACTCCAAGCAATGCTTACGAAGGAAAATTAACTTTATTAGGATTCTATGGCCGTGGTATTTTTTCCATTGCCAATAAATATATCTTAACCGGATCTGTAAGAAGAGATGCTACATCCCGATTCTACAACGGAACTGATTTGAAAAATAACTGGGGAACATTCTATGCCGCTTCAGGGGCCTGGAAAATCAAAAATGAAAACTTCCTGAAAAGCTCTAACGTATTTTCAGATTTGAAACTGCGTGCCGGTTGGGGAGAAACGGGACAACAGGAAGTAGGAGGTTACTATAATTCCTTTGCTTCGTACAATGTGTCCGATCCAACTGCACAGTATGGTTTCGGAGATCAGTTTTATTTAATGTACCGTCCGACTCAGTATAATCCTAATTTAACCTGGGAAACGACAGAAACGGTTAATGCAGGATTGGATTTTGGATTCTGGAGAAACAGAATTACCGGTTCAATCGATTGGTTTAAGAAAGACACCAGAAACTTACAGGCCAGAGTTCAGGTTCCGGCAGGAGAATTCAGCAATACCAATATCAAAAATATCGGCACGATGAAAACTGATGGTATTGAGTTCCTGATTAATGTGAATCCTGTAAAAACAGAAGACTTTACCTGGGACTTCAGCTTCAATGTTGCTCATTACAAGCCTGAAGTTACCCATTTTGATGATGTAGCTGATGGTTACGTTATTCAACAGGGAGGGATTTCCGGTGGAGTCGGGAATACGGTACAAGCTCACAGTGTAGGATATACGCCATTTAGTTTCTATGTGTATCAGCAAGCCTATGATTCTAATGGAAAACCATTGGAAGGGGTGTATGTTGACAGAAACGGAGATGGTAAAATCAGTGCAGATGGTGATAAATATTTCTATAAATCAACTACACCAGATGCAACTTTTGGTTTCTCGACGAAATTCAAATATAAAAACTGGGATATGTCTACTTCTTTGAGAGCGGTGGTAGGAAATTATGTTTATAATAATTTCGATTCCCAATCGAATGTTCAAAGTATTGCAACCAACGAATACTTACAGAATATCTCCAGCACAACTGCAAACTACGGATTTGGAACGCCACAGTACTGGAGCGATGCTTTCGTAGAAAACGCTTCCTTCTTAAGAATGGATAATTTAACGTTAGGCTATAACTTCGGAGATGTTTTCAATAAAGGAAGCAATCTTAGAGTTTACGGAATGGCGCAGAATGTATTTGTAGTCACTGATTATTCCGGCGTAGATCCAGAGATTTTTGGAAATATTGATAATGGATTTTATCAAAGACCAAAAGTGTATTCATTAGGATTAAACTTTCAATTTTAATAATTAAGAACAATGAAAAATTTCAGAATAAAAAATATTTCTATCGCAGTAGCCATTTTTGGCGCTTCGCTCACGATGACCTCTTGTATTAATGATTTAAGACAGGAACCCATCACCGAAGTTACCGCTGCAAGTCTTTATAAAGATTTTGGAAATTACAAAAACCTGTTGGCTAAATTATACGGAGGTTTAGCAGTAGGTGGACAAACTGCTGGAGACGGCAACGGAGATATCGCTGATATCGATGGTGGATTCTCCAACTATATGAGACTATTGTACATCATGCAGGAAATTACAACTGATGAAGCCGTGATTGGATGGAATGACGGTACGCTGCCTGAATTTCATAAAATGACCTGGACTCCAGCCAATGAATTCAACAATGCAATGTACTACAGACTGTATACAGAAGTTGCTTTCTGTAATGAATTTATTAAAAACACCACTGATGAAATGTTGAGTCAGAATGGTATTTCAGGAGCCAGTGCTGATGAAGCAAAAGTAATGAGGGCTGAAGCGAAATTCATTAGAGCGCAGGCTTACTATCATTTGCTGGATCTATACGGGAATGTTCCTTTCGTAGATGAAACTACTTTTGGTACTTTGCCAAAACAAATTTCCAGAGCTGAACTTTTCAAATATGTTGAATCAGAATTAATTTCTGCCGCAAACGATTTGAAAGCACCGAAAGCCAACGAATATGGCAGGGTAGACAAAGCAGCTGCGTGGACTCTTCTTTCCAGATTGTATTTGAATGCGAAAGTATATACGGGAGCTGAAAGAAATGCAGATGTGATCGCCAATACTGAAAAAGTAATCAGTGCAGGGTATACTTTGCACCCAAAGTATGAAAATTTATTTCTGGCAGACAACAACCTTAATAATCCTGAAAACATCTTTTCGATTGTGTATGATGGATTAAAGACCCAAACCAATGGTGGAACAACATTTATGGTTCACGCTGCAGTTGGTGGAACTATGGATCCTGCGGCTTTTGGTATCAATGGAGGTTGGGGTGGTATCAGAACTACTAAAGCTTTCGTGCAGAAATTTGAGCCTACCGATCTAAGAGGACGTTTTTATACAAGCGGCCAGTCTTTAGAAATTAATAATCTTGGTAACTTCAATGATGGATACGCTTTTATCAAATATAAAAACGTAAAAAGCAACGGAGCTGTCGGAGCCCACGACAACTGGGTAGAAGCAGATATGCCTGTTTACCGGTTGGCCGATGTTTATCTAATGTATGCCGAAGCAGTCCTTAGAGGAGGCGGTGGCAGCATGAGCACAGCGGTGGGATATATAAACGACTTAAGAAAAAGAGCAAATGCATCTACGGTTACATTTATCGATCTTAACTTTATTTTAGACGAAAGATCAAGAGAACTGTCTTGGGAAAATACCAGAAGAACCGATTTAATCCGTTTCGGTAAATTCACCTCGGCAACTTATTTATGGCCTTGGAAAGGAAATGCAAAAGATGGTATTGCTGTTGGCGAGTACCGTAATTTGTTCCCAATCCCGAACAATGATTTGGTTGTAAACAAGAATCTTGTACAAAATCCTGGTTATTAATTATTAATAAAAGAAACAATGAAAAATAATATATTTAAACATATTTTTTTGGCGGTTACCCTCATCTTAGGTTTGATATCATGTGACAATCGTGAAATTATTACCATAGATAATGTATCGTCGCCAATCGTGATGGATCTCTCTGCGAACAGTTTGGTTTTAGACAAAAACTTTCCCGGAAATCCTGCGCTTACCGTAACATGGCAATCTGCGGCATACTCTGTGCCCACAGAAATTTCATATAGAATTGAAATAGCCGTAGATAAAGATTTCGCAAAACCTTATACTTTAGCGACCGTTGCCGGGTCACAGAGAGCAGCTGCTTTTACCATGTTGCAGATGAATGATGCAGCTGCGGCAATCGGTTTGGTACCTAATGTATCGGCGAAAATGTTTATGAGAGTAATTTCTTTCTTAGGATCAGGACACTCTTTAGCAGCAACCTCTAATGTTACCTCGTTGATGGTTACTCCTTATGTTTTAACTTATCCTGATTTTTATCTGGTAGGAGGAGCTACATATGTTGGATGGACTCCGGAAAAAGCTCAGATTTTATACAAAAAAGAGAATCTTTCTTACATCTATACCAATTTACAGAGTGGTGAAAATTTCAGATTCTTAGGGCAGTTGGCTTGGGATGGAAAAAACTATGCTTTGAATACACCAGGTACAAAAGCGGGTAACCAATATTTCAAGCAATGGAGTGATGTTTTAACAAAACCAGATGGTGATGAAGAAAATATTAAATTCACCGGAGCCACTGGAGTTTACAAAATTACAATCAATGCAACACTGGGTGTTCAAACTATTGAATTAAAACAATCACCAATTGCAACTTATGATTTCCCGGAAATTTATTTGGTTGGAAATATCGCAGGTAACGGTTGGAATGAAACTAATGCAATACCAATGACTACCATTGGGGACGGCGTTTATGAATTCACATCAACACTTGCAGGTGATACGGAATTCAAAATCTTAGGACAAAAATCCTGGGGTAACCTGGATTGGGGGAATATCTCCGGAGATGGAAACACTGGATTCGTTGGTCCGAAAGGAGATAACGGAAACATCAAATTTGCAGGTGATGGCAGTTCATACAAAATCACAGTGAACCTTAAAGCTGGAACTTATAAAATTATCAAAATATAATTTTATAATCCAAAACTTTTTTTAATTATTAATTAAAACAAAATGAAAAATATTTTAAAATTATTAATGGTGTTTTTGTTGCCATTGCTTTTAATCAACGCCTGTAGAGACGAGGCAGATCGGGACTGGACTTCTCCGGAACCGTCTTTCAAACTCTACGACACTACGTTGGGTGCCAACACGCTTTATCCGTCGATGGAAAATAATCCGTTTATTTTAACCTGGGATAATGCTACTACAGGATCCGGAAGTTATTCGGTGGTGATCTCTGCAACGTCAGACTTTAAAAATAAAGTAGAACTTGCAAAATCAGAAACCAACACGTTGAAAACAACGATTGGTGCTTTGAATACAGCAATGCTTCAGGCAGGACTTAGTCCTTATTTAGCGCAGAACGCGTATATAAGAATTGAAAGAGGAACCCAGGTTTCAAATGCTGTTTCATTCTCGGTAACTGCTTATCCGACAGGCAAACCGGTGATTACTAATCCAACTGCGGGTTCTGCTCTTGTTTTAGATGCAACCAAACCCACTGTTACGGCAACCACTTTCAAGTGGAGTGATTATACCTATGGAGTTAATGTCAGCTATAATGTGGAAATTGCAGCATCGGGATCAACCGCTTTTTTACTGGTAGGAAATGTACAGAACTCTAAGGAATTGGCTGTGTCTAACTTTGATTTGAATGAGTTGGCCTCAAAACTTTCTTTGCCGGTGAATGTAGCTTCCAATGTTGATGTCCGGGTAAGTGCAACCTCAGAATCTTTAGGCGGTGTAATTACCAAGACTTCAGATGTGGTTACCTTTAAGCTGACTCCTTACAAGCCAGACTTTAAAGCATTATACCTTGTTGGTGGTGGTACTGCTGTGCGCTGGGATGCTTCTAAAGCACAACTTTTATATCAAAATCAAAACATCTCCGAAATCTATACTTACTTAGAAAACAACGGCGAGTTTAGATTCCTGGGACAACAGGATTGGAATCCAATCAACTACAGTTTAAATGCTGATGGAATCAAGGATGGCTATAAATATTTTGCCACATGGTCAAGTAATTTAGAAAAATCGGGTGACGAGAATATTAAATTCCTTGGAAACTCCGGAATGTATAAAATCACTATCGATCAGAACACGAAATCTATCACGGTGACTCCTTCTGCAAATCCTGCCTTACCAACAAACGTTTACTTGGTAGGATCAATTCAAGGTTGGAACGCTGGTGCAGCGATAGCAATGGATCAGGTTGGTGACGGTGAGTTTGAATACACCATCGCAATTCCCGCCGATGGCGAATTTAAATTTCTTGGTCAGCAGGATTGGTCCGGTTTGGAATGGGGGAATATTCACGCTGGTGGAAATTCTGGTTACCTCGGTCCAAATGGTGATAACAACAATATCAAGTATGCAGGAACTGGCGGTTTGTACAAAATTACAGCCAACATCAAAATGGGAACTTATAAAGTGACTCCACTTTAAAAAAAACCTGTTTTAAAAATTGAAACTGTTGCTTTTTAGCAGCAGTTTTTTTTGTTTTTTAGGATAAAGAAGCCGTAAATAATTGTTTATTAATGGCATTTTCTCTAAATTTATTGATTCGAAAAGATCATGATGAAATCGCCAGTAATAAACTGTTTTAAACCCGCTGAAATGAACGCAGACTATTCCATATGATCTTGAAAAATTAAATATCTATCTATGAAAAATATAAAAATATCCGTCCTTTTCCTTCTGTTAGGAAGTTTTTCCCTCAACGCACAATCCTTAAAATCTCCCGATGGAAAGTTTGAAATGAATTTTCAGTTAAAAGCCGGAGTTCCCTATTATGACCTTAAGTATCAGGGCAAAACAGTCGTTGAAGATTCGAAATTAGGATTAAGACTTTTGCGGGACGGTAATATTCAGTTCGCTTCAGAAATTGAAAATAAAGATCAGAAAGGAAAAGATCTCGATAACGGTTTTACCAAAACTGCAGAAAAACGCGATTCCAAGAACGAAACTTGGGATCCGATCATGGGCGAGAAGAAATCCTATATCAATCATTATAATGAATTAGTGGTTACTTTAAATCAAGACGCAAATGATCGACACATTATTGTGAAATTCCGTTTGTTTAATGATGGTCTGGGTTTCAGATATGAGTTTCCGGAGCAGAAAAACCTGAATTATTTCATTATTAAAGAAGAAGATTCAGAAATCGATTTGCCAACCGATATGAAAGCCTGGTGGCTTGCCGGTGATTACGACTCTCAGGAATATCAAACCCAGACCACCAACCTTTCAGAAATTCCGGCAAAATGGCCCACTTCTTATGACGGAAATGCCTCCCAAACTTTAATTAAAAATGCAGTCCAAACTCCTTTAATGCTAAAAAAAGAAGGAAAAGATCAATTGTATGTTAATATTTCAGAGGCAGCGGTCATCAATTATCCGGCATCAAATCTCGAACTCGATGCTACGAATTTTAAATTTAAAATGCATTTAACGCCAGACGGTCAAGGTGCAAAAGGCTATATCCAGACGCCGGCCGTTTCTCCCTGGAGAACGATTATCGTGTCACCAAAAGCCGAAGAAGTTCTCGCTTCAAAAATGATTTTTAATCTTAATGAGCCTACGCAATATAAAGACACTTCTTACATCAAGCCTACAAAATACATGGGCGTTTGGTGGGAAATGATTATCGGCAAATCGCAGTGGGCGTACTCCACCGCCAACAATGTTCATATTGGCAAAACCGATTTTTCTAAATTAACACCCAACGGGAAACATGCGGCCAACAATACCAAAGTAAAAGAATATATCGACTTCGCTTCTGCAAACGGTTTCGACGCTTTGCTCATCGAAGGTTGGAATACCGGTTGGGAAGACTGGTTCGGTCACAGCAAAGAATTTGTTTTTGATTTCATCACGCCATATCCGGATTTTGATATCAAAATGCTGAACGATTATGCTCATTCTAAAAATTTAAAACTGATGATGCACCACGAAACTTCAGGTTCTGCGACGAACTATGAAAGATGGGCAGACGATGCATTTAAATTAATGAATAAATATGGTTACGAAGCCGTAAAAACAGGTTACGTTGGAAATATTATTCCACGCGGTGAGCATCACTATTCGCAATGGACGATCAACCATTATTTAAGAATTGCCGAAAAAGCCAACGATTACAAAATCATGGTCAATTCCCATGAATCCGTTCGGCCGACAGGTTTAAACCGTACATATCCAAACTGGATTGCCGCAGAAGCTGCCCGTGGAACAGAATTCGAAGCGTTCGGCGGAAATAATCCCGATCACCAAACCATCTTGCCATTTACCAGATTTATGGGCGGACCGATGGACTACACACCGGGAATTTTCCAAACCAAACTCGATTATTATTTCCCTGGCGATACCCGATTTGTGAAAACCACTTTGGCGAAACAGTTGGCCCTTTATGTCGTGATGTATTCCCCGCTTCAGATGGCCGCAGATTTACCTGAAAATTATGCCAAACACATGGACGCTTTTCAGTTCATCAAAGACGTTGCCCTCGACTGGGATGATACCAAAATTTTATCTGCAGAACCTGGTGATTATATTCACACTGCCCGTAAAACCAAAGGAAAAGATGAATGGTTTGTTGGCGGAATCACCGATGAAAATGCCAGAAATTTCACCGTAGATTTCTCTTTCCTGCCAAAAGGCAAAAAATACGAAGCTACTGTTTATGCTGACGGAGACGACGCTGATTACATCAAAAATCCACAGTCTTATAAAATCTACAGGAAAACCGTAACCAACAAATCAAAGCTTCCGATGAAATTGGCGAGAAGTGGCGGTTATGCGATTTCGGTGAAAATTTTGAAATAGGAAACTCCACAAACCTTTGAGGTTTTTTAAACCTTAAAGGTTTCAATACAATTTCAGTAATGGAAATAAAAGCTCCTTTTTACGAAAATTTTAAATTTGGACAGATTTATCATCTGTTTACAAGAGTGAATGGAAATGAGCTTATTTTTCGTAAAGAGGATAATTATGTTTATTTTCTGAAGCAAATTTCAAAATATTTGCTTCCCTACTTAGAGATTTATGCCTATTGTTTGGTTTCACAGCGTCTTAGTTTATTGGTTCGTTTTCGGCCGCAAAATGAGATTTTTAATAATCTCGACTTACCTGAAAGAGAACTTTCAGCGGAAGAAGAGCATAAATTTTTAATGCAGCCGGTAAGTAATTTGCTCAATTCTTATTCAAAAGCATACAACAAAATGTTTCAAAGAAAAGGTGCATTATTTATTGACTATATTAAAAGAGAAAAAGTAGATGAAGAGGAGCAACTTAAAGATATTTTCAAAGGAATTCATCAGATTCCTTTACAGCACCGGTTAGCGAAAAGTTCTGAGGAATGGAAATATTCCTCATTTAATGCCTATTTAGTTCAAAATAAACCTACTAAAGTCAGCATAAATTTCATGATGGAATTTTTTGAAAATACGCAAGACCTGATAAAGTTTCATAAAGTAAATTAAATCAAAACCTTATAGGTTTGCAAACCTATAAGGTTTCCTAAAATAAAAGATGATGAAAAGAACAATTTTATTTTTTATTTTATTCATGTTTTCCCTTCATGAGGCGCAAACCCATCGTTTTATTTATGAATTGCATTTCAAAGGCGATTCTACAAAAAATAAAATGGATTCCATAAAAGTTATTTTAGAGGTAGGCAAAGAGGAAGTCAAGTTTTACGATATGGAATTTTTAAGAATTGATTCCATCCGAAAAAACAAAAATGAAAACTGGACGACCAATAGTACGTCTCAACAATTAATGAAGAGAAAAAAAGGAAGCAATACCCATCAGAATTACAGAGACAATCTCTTTGATTATTAGCTCATTGAATCCAAAGATGAAATGAAATGGGAAATTTTTACTGAAACTAAAAAAAGCGCTGATTATCAATTGCAGAAAGCAGAAGTAGATTTCGGAGGAAGACATTGGGTTGCGTGGTTTTGCAATGAAATTCCAATTAATGAAGGACCTTATAAATTTCAGGGATTGCCGGGTTTAATTTTTGAAATTGAGGATACAGGAAATAATTATTCCTATAAATTAATCAATAGCAAGAAATTAGAAAAAGAACTCGACACCACGGAGTTTCTGGAAACGCATTACGGGAATAAACCCATAAAAATCACCAACCAGAAGCTCAATGAAGTAAAACTTAATTATTACAATAATCCTTATTCATGGGCAATGACATCGACTGGAACATGGAGTGTAAATTTCGGTGACGGAAAAATTTATAATAAAAAAGAAGATATACCTTATCTCACCAGGAGAACGCAGGAAGAACTTCGCAGAAATAACAATCCGATAGAATTAGATATCGCCCTTAAATATCCTTTAAAATAATATTAAATAAAAATGAAAAAAATACTGTTATTTTTACTCTTTTCCGTTTTCTCTTTTGCCCAGATTCAAAAAGTAGAACCCGCATTCTGGTGGCACGGCATGAAAAATCCAGAACTTCAAATCTTAGTGTATGGAAAAAATATTTCAGGTTATCAAATCGAACTTTCGGATCATATCAAAATAAAAGAAGTGACGAAAACAGAAAATCCAAACTATGTTTTCGTCACTGTAAATACTGATGAGATTAAAAATTCTTCCTTTAAAATTAATTTTAAAAAAGGAAAGAAAACAGTTGATTCTTACACCTACGAACTCAAAAACAGGAAACCGGGTTCTGCCGAAAGAAACTCTTTTTCTTCAAAAGATGTGATGTATCTCATTATGCCGGACCGATTTGCCAACGGCGATCCATCCAACGATTCGCAACCCAGTTTAATTGAAAAAGTAAACCGCAATTTACCAAGTGGAAGACACGGCGGAGATTTACGTGGCATCATCAATAATTTAGATTATTTACAAAATTTGGGAGTCACCGCATTGTGGCTTACTCCGGCAAATGAAGACAATGAAAAACAGACTTCTTATCACGGCTACGCCCAAACTGATCTTTACAAAATCGATGGCCGGTATGGAACCAACGAAGAGTATCTGGAACTTTCCCGTGAACTGCAAAAGCGCGGCATGATGCTCATTCAGGACTATGTGACCAATCACTGGGGGATTTCACACTGGCTGATTCAGGATTTACCGACCAAAGACTGGATTCACCAGTTTAAAGATGGTGAAGGGAAATACGGTTTCAAAAGATCCAATTACAGAACAACTTCTCAGTTTGATACCAATGTGGCGCAAATTGACAAAGATATTGCGCTGAATGGTTGGTTTGATACGACGATGCCGGATTTGAATCAGAAAAATCCGCTCGTATTGAAATATTTAACCCAAAATGCAATCTGGTGGATCGAGTATGCGGAATTGGGCGGTTTGCGCGTTGACACTTATCCTTACAACGATAAAACTGCGATGGCAAAATGGGCAAAAGCGATTACCGATGAATATCCGAAATTCAATATTGTAGGAGAAGCGTGGATGTACAATCCGGCTCATGTTTCTTTCTGGCAAAAAAACTCGAAGATTGCAGAGATTGAAAATTACAACTCCAATCTCCCTTCTGTGATGGATTTTACCCTGTTTTCAGATTTGCCATCTGCTTTGAAAGAAGAGGACGGCTGGGACAAAGGAATGATTAAAATCTATAATTCCTTTGGCAACGATTTCCTGTATCCGGACATTAATAATATTTTGGTCTTTTTCGAAAACCATGATACAGAAAGGTTTAATGAGATTTTCAAAGGCGATATCCGTTATTATAAAATGGCATTGACTTTAATGTCAACCGTTCGCGGAATTCCACAGATCTATTATGGTTCTGAAATCGGAATGCGCGGTGATAAAAACAACGGTGGTGACGCAGAAATCCGGAAAAATTTTCCAGGCGGCTGGAAAGAGGATGCTCAAAATGCGTTCAATGCAAAAACCCAAACTCCGGAACAGAAGGAATTTCACGGTTTTACCCAGAAACTGCTGAACTGGAGAAAAGGAAAAGACGTCATTCACAGCGGGAAAACCACGCATTATATGCCGGTTGATAAGGTTTATGTTTATTTCAGATACAATGATCATGAAAAAGTAATGGTCATTATTAATAACAATGAAAAAGAACAGAATTTAAATTTAAGCCGTTTCGCAGAATCTTTGGACGGAATTTCAAAAGGAAAAGACGTAATTTCCGGAAAAGAATTTTCTGTTTCCCCACAAAATAAAATCACGGTTTCAGGAAAATCTTCACTAATTTTAGAACTTCAATAAAAAATAATTCGGTTAAGATTACAGTTGTCATGCTGAGCTTGTCGAAGCATCTTTAATTTTAAATAATTTAGTAATGAAAAAGAGTATTGTTTTTACGGTGATCACCTTTCTATTGATTTGCTCCAACTCACTTTTCTCTCAGAAAAAAAGCTTTTATGAAAATGTTCAGAAAAAAAATGTGAGTAAAGTTTTAGACGATCTGAATTTATATGCAACAAAAGCAGACTTTAAAAATTACTTTAATCTCTACGCTGAAGCATCTACTTTCATTGGAACCGATGCCAACGAAGTCTGGAATAAAAAAGAATTTATGGATTATGCCAAACCCCATTTCGACAAAGGAAAAGCATGGAATTTCACTTCTTTAAAAAGGAACATCTCTTTCAGCACCGACGGAAAATACGCATGGTTCGATGAATTACTCGATACCCAAATGAAATTTTGTCGCGGAAGTGGTGTTCTTGAAAAAATAGGATCACAATGGAAAATAAAACAGTATGTGCTGTCAATAACAATTCCCAATGAGGTAACCAACGAGGTTGTCAAAATAAAATCACCTCTTGAAAATCAGGTAATTTCGGATTTAAAAAATAAATAAGTTATTTTTATAAACTCAAACACTCAAACACTCAAACACTTAAAAATACATGCCTAAAAAAATAAAACCAAATCTCTCCATCGCTCAGATTATCAACATGAGTATGGGATTTCTCGGAATTCAAATGGCCTTTGGATTACAGAACGGAAACGCCAGTAGAATTCTTGCCAATTTCGGCGCTGATGTTCATGAACTTTCCTGGTTCTGGCTCGTCGCGCCTATCACGGGATTACTTGTACAGCCGATTATCGGACACATGGGTGACAATACGTGGAGTCCGCTCGGCCGCAGAAAACCGTATTTTTTAATTGGTGCGGTTTTGTGCGCCGTTGGATTGGTTTTCCTGCCCAATGCTGCTTCGGTTACGATGATGATGGGTGCAAGTGTTTTGCTCTTGGCTGTGATTTTCCTTGCGATGATGGATGCTTCCATTAATGTTGCTATGGAACCTTTCCGTGCTTTGGTGGGCGATATGTTGCCGAAGCATCAGGGGACTTTGGGATTTGGTGTTCAGACTATTTTAATTGGAATCGGTGCGGTAATCGGTTCCGAAATGCCGAACTGGCTGACCAAAATGGGCGTTTCTAATGTCGCACCAGATGGTTTTGTCGCAGATAATGTGATTTACGCTTTCTATGTGGGGGCCGCTGTACTCATTTTATCGATTGTTTATACCATTGTAATGACCAAAGAATATTCTCCTCAGGAATTTGCCGATTTTTCAGATGAAGAACCAAGTACCGGGAAGTCTAAGTTTTCAGATATTTTTAAAGATTTTGCGAAGATTCCCCCATTGATGAAAAAATTGGGTGCTGTTCAGTTCTTTTCCTGGTTTGCACTATTTACGATGTGGGTTTTTACCACCAGCGCTTTAGCAACGCATCATTTCGGACTCTCTCCGCAGGATACGAAATCTTTAGAATATAATCAGGCGGGGGATTTAACAGGTCATTTATTCGGACTGTATAATTTATTTGCCATTCCGTTTGCTTTTCTTTTAACGCCAATTGCTAAAGCAATCGGAAAAAAACAAACCCACGCTTTAGCCTTATTTTGTGGAGGTTTGGGATTAATTTCGATGTTCTTTATTAAAGATGTTAATATGCTTTGGATGTCGATGGTTGGACTAGGTTTTGCCTGGGCGAGTATTTTAGCAATGCCTTATGCAATGTTGATCGATGCGATTCCACAAAGAAAAATGGGTGTTTACATGGGGATTTTCAATTTCTTTATCGTAATGCCACAAATTATCAATGGAATTTTTGGTGGTCCGATTGTAAAAAGTTTGTTCGGAAATATGGCGATGGATTATGTGGTGGTCGGTGGAGTTTGTATGCTGATCGCAGCTGCGGTAACAATGTTTTTAATTAAAGGAGAAGGAAAAGAAACTGCGGAAGAAATTGAAGAAGAAATTCAGCAGGTTCATTTTTAAAATTTTTTCAATCAGAAAATATCAATTGGAGAAAGTGTCTCAATACCTCAAATAGCGCTCTGAGATTTTGATATTCGCAACCCAAGCTCGGACAGGAGTCCGTGAGAAAACTACAAAAAAAGCCGTTTCATTGAGTTATGAGACGGCTTCTTTTTTATTTACGTTTAATGGGCTTTAGCCAAAACTTAAGTGGAAAGTTTTTTACGATTAAGAATGTCGCTTTATTCTTTGCTCGATAAAAGCTTTTAGAACCGGAGTTTCACTCGTTTCAATTTCCTTTACAGAAGTCATCAAAGTGATTGTTTCCTGTTTTTTTATTTGATTTAGAAAGGATTCCGTTTTGGGATTCTCATCCAGTTCCTTTAAATATTTTTTGCTGAATTCCTTGAAATCAATTTCTTTTCCGTGATAGGATTTCCGTAATTCTGTGGAAGGTGCAATTTCCTTTGCCCATAAATCGATATGGGCATTTTCTTTTTTCATTCCTCTTGGCCAGAGACGGTCGGCAAGAATCCTAAAACCATCTTCCTTTTCAGGCTTGTCGTAGATTCTTTTTTCTAAAATTTTCATCTTTTTAAATTTTATTAAAGTTAATGAAAATGATTTATTGTTTATTTATTGAACTTTAAATCATCGAATTTAACTCTTTGAAATTTTCAACATTTAATTCCACAAAACGATTAAATAAAAAAAGCGAACAAAAAAATGCCCGCTTTCTATTGATTCTCAATGCTGGATTTCTATTGTTTTTGGATCAGGGAAATTCCTTTCTTAATTCCGGAAATGATGAAAAATACTAATAAACCTGCAATAATTCCATAAAGTAAATGTTTCACCATCTCTGTAAAGTGAGGCAAAAACTGATGAACCCACTCAATGTTATGATCAAAAATTCCGCCTGAAACCAATAATAAAGCGATGGTGCCGATAATTGATAATGCTTTGATAATAAGGGGAAGTGCTTTTACCAAAAGGTTTCCAAAGAAAGTAAGAAAGCCTTTGTTGTTTGATTTGCGGATGAGTTTATAGCCCGCATCATCCATCCTCACAATTAAGGCGACAATTCCGTAAACCCCAACCGTTGCTAAAAATGCGACCACAGAAACGGTGAGAATCTGTATCGGTAAACTCTTTTCAAGTACCGATCCTAAAGCGATAATCACGATTTCCAAAGACAGAATAAAATCGGTGGTGATGGCTGATTTAACTTTTATTTTTTCTGCATTTTCACCATTTTCAGTTTCTGCGGCAAGTTCTTCGTGTTTATCTTTTTTATGAAAGAAATATTCGATGATTTTCTCCACCCCTTCGTAGGCCAGATAAAGTCCACCCAATATCAAAATAATCTTAATCGCCGGCGGAAAAATAACCTGTAGTAAAAAGGCAATCGGGATAATGATTAATTTATTAATAAATGAACCTTTCGTAATCGCCCAAAGAACAGGGATTTCGCGGGAGGATAAAAACCCGGTGGCTTTTTCCGCATTCACGGCCAGATCATCACCAAGGATACCGGCGGTTTGTTTGGTCGCAACTTTCGAAGCTGCTGCAACATCATCCATTAAGGCAGCAATATCATCCAATACTGCGAAAAATCCTGAAGCCATTTCTTTTTTGTTTTGTGACAAAAATAGAGAATTCTGGAAGATGTTTTCATTAATAATTTTACAATGCGACATTTTATGGAGTTAAAATTATGGAAAAATTAGCATTTATAATTTTAAAGTCAGCTTAAAAATTGTTATTTTCGCAGAACTAAATTTTTAGAAAGTGAAACTGCATCTATTACATTCACCAAATGAAAGATTCCAAGAATTGGGAAATGCAATCGACGCTGAAAAATAATTAAAAGCCGATGGTCAGACAGACTGTCGGCTTTTTTATTTTGATTAATTACAGATATTTTTAGAATCATCATATATTAAAGAAATAAAAATGAGCAATACCTATAAATCCGCTGGCGTGGATAAAGAAGAAGGTTACAAAACCGTTGATAAAATCAAAACGGCCGTTGCAGAAACGCACAACAAAAATGTTTTGAATAATCTCGGAAGTTTCGGTGCTTTTTATGAAATCGCAGGCTATAAAAACCCTGTTCTCGTAAGCGGAACCGATGGAGTAGGAACCAAACTGAAAGTGGCGTTAGATTCTAAAAAATACGATTCTATCGGCGTCGATTGCTTTGCAATGTGTGCGAATGATATTATTTGTCACGGTGCCAAACCATTATTTTTCCTCGATTATTTAGCCTGCGGAAAACTGGATGCAGATATTGCTGCCGAAATTGTAATGGGAATGGTGAAAGCTTGTAAAGACAATAACTGCGCACTGATCGGTGGAGAAACTGCCGAAATGCCGGGAATGTATAAACCGGGCGATTATGATGTCGCTGGATTCTGCGTTGGGATCGTAGAAAAAGATCAGATCATCGATGGTTCGAAAATTAAAGCGGGCTGCAAAATTATCGCTTTACCAAGTTCGGGATTTCACTCGAATGGTTTTTCACTGGTAAGAAAAGTATTTACGGATTTTAACGAAGAGTTTGAAGGAAAACCTTTGTATGAAACACTTCTTGTCCCGACAAGATTATATTACCAACCGATTCATCAGATTTTAGAAGAAATTGCGCTGTGCGGAATTGCCCATATTACCGGCGGCGGAATTATCGAAAATATTCCGAGAATAATTCCGGAAAATTTGTGTGCTACAATTGATACTTCAAAGATTAAAATCCCGTCCGTGATGCTAGAACTGGAAAAACGCGGAAACATCGACCGTCTGGAAATGTACGGAACCTTCAATATGGGAGTCGGCATGGTTGTGGTTGTTGATGAAAAGCATGCAGATAAAGTTTTGAATCTTATTGATGATGCTTACGAAATCGGTGAAATCACGGAAGGTTTGGAGAAAATACAGTTAATTTAATATTTTAAAGAATCGATAAATAGAAGGTTGAAATGAATTACTCATTATCCATTACTTATTATTAATGTAAATGAAGAATATCGTTGTTTTGGTCTCCGGCGGAGGAACCAATTTGCAAAGAATTATAGACTGCATTAAAAGCGGAGAAATTCCGAATGCAAAGATTGCGATGGTCGTTGCAGACCGGGAATGTTTCGGTTTGGACCGGGCTCAAAATCAGGGTATTCCAACGCAGTTGATTCAGAGAGGCAAAACGTTCTCTGCGGAATTAAAAAAGATTCTTCCGGAAAACACAGATTTAATTGTGCTCGCTGGATTTTTATCCATTTTAAATAAAGAATTCTGCGAATCATTTCCGGGAAAAATCATCAACATTCATCCTGCTTTACTGCCGAAATTTGGCGGCAAAGGAATGTGGGGACATCACGTTCATAAAGCGGTTTTAGCCGCTGAGGAAAAAGAAAGTGGAGCAACGGTTCATTATGTAACTTCTGGAATTGATGAAGGTGAAATCATCCTTCAAAAATCATTTGAAATTTCAGATAACGAAACCTTAGAAAGTCTGTCGGAAAAAATTCATAAGATAGAATATGAGATTTTTCCAAAAGCGATCAATAAAATACTCAGAATTCCCAGCTAGAAAAAGGAGAATTGAAAAAGAAAATAATCTAATAAAAAGTAAAAAAAGAAAAATGTCAAAAAAAAGAGCGCTTATCTCCGTTTCCGATAAATCCGGACTCGTAGATTTTGCAAAGTTTTTAGAAGCAAACAATTACGAATTGATTTCTACGGGCGGAACTTTTAAACATTTAAAAGAAGCAGGTTTAAATCCGATTCAAATTGATGAAGTCACCAGTTTTCCCGAAATGTTAGATGGCAGGGTAAAAACTTTACACCCAAAAGTTCATGGCGGATTGCTTGCCATCCGATCAAATGAGGACCATATGAACACGGTGACCGAGCATGAAATTATCCTGATCGATATGGTTGTGGTTAACCTTTATCCGTTTTTTGCCCATGCGAATACCGATATTTCTTTAGAAGAAAAAGTTGAATTCATTGATATTGGCGGGCCGTCAATGTTGCGGTCCGGCGCCAAGAATTTTCAGTCTGTTACCGTAATTACTAATGTTGAAGATTATGCTGTTATTCAAAAACAAATCGAAGAAAACGGCAATACCACTTTAGAAACAAGAAAAAAATTAGCCGGTAAAGTATTTAATCTGACTTCCGCTTATGATGCTGCAATTGCGCAAATGCTTTTAGAAGAAGACTATCCGCAGTACTTAAATGCTTCTTATCAGAAAGTTTCCGATTTAAGATATGGCGAAAATCCCCATCAGACGGCTGCATATTATGTTTCAACAACGGAAAACGGGGCGATGAAGGATTTTGAAATTTTAGGCGGCAAAGAACTGTCTTTCAATAATCTTCGCGATATGGATTTGTGCTGGAAAGTCGTCAATGAATTTAAAGATGAAATGGCCTGTTGTGCGGTGAAACATTCCACGCCATGCGGAGTTGCCATCGGAACAACGGCGGCAGAAACCTATAAGAAAACATTTGAATGCGATCCTGTTTCAATTTTCGGCGGAATTATCGGAATGAATTTTAAAGTTGATTTCGCTACGGCTGAAGAACTCAGTAAAACATTTTTAGAGATTGTGATGGCTTCGGATTTTGATGAAGATGCGGTTGAGCTTTTGAAAAAGAAAAAAAATCTGCGTATCATTAAAATTAAAAATCCGGTTTCCGACCAGCAAACCTGGGTGAAAATTGATGGTGGAATGTTGGTTCAGGATAATGACAATCAATTTTCTGAAGACATTAAAACCGTTACTGTTTTTAAACCCACAGCCGAGCAGGAAAAAGCGTTATTATTCGCACAAAGGGTTGTGAAATATGTAAAATCAAATGCGATTGTTGTGTCCAACGGCGTGCAGGCATTGGGAATCGGCGGTGGGCAGGTGAACAGAATTTGGGCAACCGAACATGCTGTAGAAAGAGCAAAACTAAAATTTGAAGGAGATTTGGTTTTGGCTTCAGATGCATTTTTCCCATTCAGAGATGTTGTTGACTTTTGTGCGAAAGAAGGCATCAAAGCAATCATTCAACCCGGGGGGAGTATGCGCGATGAAGATAGCATCGAAGCAGCAAACGAACACGGTATTCCAATGATGTTTTCCGGAATGAGACACTTTTTGCATTAATTTTGCTATTCTATATTTAGAATGGAAATTTTTTCCATCTCGATTTGAAATCCACTTTCAATTGAGTAATTTTGTAAAAAGCAAACAAATAATAAACTGTGAAATCGCTTTAAATATAATTTGATTCAATGAGGGATCAAGTTAGCGATTCCATTTGACCGTTAAACATTAATAAATAAACTTCAAATGAAAATTTTAATAGTAGGAAATGGCGCCAGAGAATCTGCGGTAGCTTTAAAGCTTAGCAGCGATAAAAGGATTACGAAAATGTATTTCGCCAAAGGAAATGCAACGACAGAATCGCTGGGGCAAAATGTATATGAAGACAGCATCGAAGGGTTGCGGGATTTTGTGATTAAAGAAAGAATAGATTTAACGGTCGTAGGTCCGGAAGCTCCTTTAGTTGCAGGCATTGTAGACGAATTTAAAAAACATAATCTTAAGATTTTCGGTCCCAGAAAAAGAACTGCAGAATTGGAAGGAAGCAAAGCCTTTTCGAAAAAATTCATGCAGACTCACAACATCAAAACAGCAAAAGCGAAGGTGTTTGAAGCGTATCAGGATGCCATTGATTACGTAAGAACACAAAAGTTTCCTTTGGTCATTAAAGCCAGTGGTCTTGCCGGAGGAAAAGGAGTGGTCATTGCTGACGACCTGGCTGAAGCCGAAACGACCATTCACCAGTTTATGATCGAAAGAATTTTTGGTGATGCCGGTATTCAGTTGGTGATCGAAGAATATTTGAGAGGTTTTGAAGCTTCGATTATCGCCTTTTCAAACGGGGATAAATTGTTCCCATGTATTCCGGTAAAGGATTATAAAAAAGCCGGATCGGGTGATACAGGACCCAACACCGGTGGTATGGGAAGCGTTGCCCCAAGTCCGGAATTTACAGAAGCTCATCAGAAAGATTTTAACGAAAATATCCTGAAACCGACACTAGCAGGACTTCATGCTTCAAATATCCGTTTCAAAGGTTTCATCTTTTTCGGTTTAATGGTTACAGAAAACGGAACTTATTTGCTGGAATATAATATGAGATTGGGTGATCCGGAAACGCAGGTAATTATGGCGCTGATGGAAAACAATCTCTACGACGTAATCATGGATTGCCTGGAAGGAAATGATATCGAACTGAAATTCAGCGACAAAAAAGCAGTGTGTTTGGTAATGTGTTCCGGCGGCTATCCAAGACAAATTGAAACAGGTTTTGAAATTCGGAATACCGAGAAAGTGACGAGTCAACTTCTTTTTGCCGGAGCCAGGGTGAAAGGCAGTCAAATTCTGACGACTGGCGGACGCGTTCTAAGTCTGGTTGCAACAGGTGATACTTTCGAAGAGGCCCGTAAAAAAGTGTACAAAGATGCAGACATCATTCACTACGATTACGAATATTACAGAGACGACATCGGTAAGTTTTAACTCATAAGGCGTGGTTTTTCCACGTCTTTTTTTCTATTTTTTAAAGCTGTTTCCTGCTCTTCATTATAATTCCTCATTTCGGCACCAGGTAAAAAGAGCCAAGTAAAAAGTAAAAAGAGCCAAGTAAAAAAACTAATTTAAAGCAGTTTAGAAATTATAACAGATAATCATTTTATAACGACATCAAAGTCTATTATCTATAATCTATCTGTCTATTATCTATCATCTATCATCAAAAAATTCATATATGCAAAACGGAATCATCATCCTCGATTTTGGATCACAATACAATCAACTCATCGGAAGGAGAATTCGCGAAATGGGCGTTTATTCAGAAGTCCTTCCTTTTAATACGCCTTTAGCAGAAATCTTAGAGCGGAAGCCTTCAGGAATAATTCTTTCCGGCGGACCAAGTTCAGTAAACGCTGAAAATGCCAGTCTAGTAGATAAAGCACTCTTCGAACAAAATATCCCTGTTCTTGGAATTTGCTATGGAATGCAGCTGACGACTCATTTATTGGGTGGCAAAGTGAAAAAAGGAGAGAAGGGAGAATATGGAAAAGCCAAACTTCAAATTCAAAAATCAAACGCTTTACTCTCTGGCGTAAGTCGGTTCTCTACCGTTTGGATGAGTCATTTCGACGAAGTGGAAACACTTCCGGAAGGTTTTGTAATCAACGGAATGACCGATGTGATTTCTGCAATTTCAAACGAAGCGAAGAAAATCTATTGTGTGCAATTTCACCCCGAAGTTTCTCATACCGAAGAAGGTACCAGAATGATGGAGAACTTTGTTTTCAATATTTGTAAATCACCAAAAAACTGGAAGCTGACCAATTATATCGACACAACTATTGCGGAAATTAAAGAAAAAGTCGGTGATCAAAAAGTAATTCTCGGACTTTCCGGTGGGGTAGATTCTTCTGTGGCAGCCGTTTTAATCCATAAAGCGATTGGCGATCAGTTGCAATGTATCTTCGTTGATACGGGACTTTTAAGAAAAGATGAAGGCAAAAAAGTAATGGAAAATTACGGCGAGCATTTCAATTTAAAGATTAAAATGATTGATGCTTCAGAAAGATTCCTGTCTAAATTGAAAGGCGTTTCAGATCCCGAACAAAAACGAAAAGTAATCGGTAACGAATTTGTCGCGGTTTTTGATGAAGAATCACATAAAATTGAAGGAGCGAAGTTTCTGGCCCAGGGAACGATTTATCCGGATGTCATCGAAAGCCAGAGTGTAAAAGGACCGTCTTCTGTAATTAAATCTCACCATAATGTCGGCGGGCTTCCCGAAGAAATGGATTTTGAATTGCTTGAACCTTTGCGCGAACTCTTCAAAGATGAGGTTCGTAAAGTAGGCGAGGAGCTCGGTATCCCTCATCATTTGGTTCACCGTCATCCTTTTCCAGGCCCCGGATTGGGAATCAGAATTTTAGGCGAAGTGGATGAAGATAAAGTAAGAATTCTTCAGGAAGCTGATGATATTTTTATCGGGGAATTATACAAGGATGATTTATACGATAAAGTTTCCCAGGCATTTGTAGTTTTACTTCCTGTAAAATCTGTCGGAGTAATGGGCGACGAAAGAACTTACGAATATACCGCGGTTGTTCGTTCTGCCAATACCACCGATTTTATGACCGCAACCTGGAGCAGACTTCCGTACGAATTTTTGGATACCATTTCCAATAGAATTATCAATGAAGTTCGTGGGATAAACCGCGTTGCTTACGATATTTCAAGCAAACCACCAGCGACGATCGAGTGGGAGTAATTTGACAATTTTACTGAAATAATATCGTATAACTATTCCCCTTTTTTTAATAATTGGGGAATACTTTTTGAAAGTAATTGTAAAACATTTTTATGTTCGATAAACAGCAAAGAAAATTGAGGCGATCCGCAAAATTAATTTCTATTTTTAGCAAATATGGGTTCAAAGATATTTTAGCCAGAATGAATCTTGCGAAAAACAATGAACCTTCTGTCGATGAAAATGAAATCGTGCTGACCAATTCCGTTTATGAAAGAATAAGAATGGCTTTGGAGGAATTGGGACCTACTTTTGTGAAATTGGGTCAAACGTTTTCTAGCCGCGAAGATTTGTTGCCTCCCGAACTAATTGTAGAATTGCAGAAACTTCAGGACAAAGTCGAAGAAGTCGATCTGAATCTGGAAGAGATTTTAGAACTTGAATTCAATATTTCACCGGACGAATATTTTCGGGAAATTCAGAAAAAACCTATGGCCACGGCCTCGATTGCGCAAGTCTATAAAGCGGTTTTAAATGACGGTTCAGAAGTAATTTTAAAAGTTAAAAAGCCAAATGTTCAGGAAAATATTCAGGATGATCTATTGCTGATTCACGATTTGATAAAAGTAATTACAACCTATTCCGACATTGGAGCGAGACTCAATTTAAAGAGCGCCATTTCTACCTTCGAAAAATCTTTGTTGGAAGAAATTTCTTTAACCAATGAAAAGAATAATATCCAACAGTTTGCGCTCAATTTTAAAAATAATAAAGAAACGTATGTCCCGAAAATTTATGAGGAGTTTTGCAGTAACAATATCCTCTGCATGGAATTTATTGATGGAATAAAGATCACCAATAAACAAGAGCTTTTAGAGAATGGAATTGATCCGGTGAAAATTTCGGAAGTTGGTTTGCGCGTCTTTGTTTCCCAGATTTTAGATTACGGATTTTTTCACGCCGATGCTCATGCGGGCAATGTTTTGGTGAAGAAAGACGGTAAAATAGTTTTCATTGATTTCGGTGCCGTCGGAAAAATCCAGCCCAATGATAAAGAAATTCTGGAACAATTAATTGTGGCTTTTGTGTCGAAGAATGCCGCGAAGATTGTTAAATATTTGAAAAAAATGGCGGTGAGTTATGAGATTCCGGATGACAAAGCTTTTCAAAACGATGTGGAAGAGGTTCTCAATTTTGTACACAGCGGTTCTCTGAAAAACATTGATGTTCCGAAACTGGTCGGTAGAATGATCCATACGTTAAAGAATAACCGAATCAATATGCCGGATTATTTATACCTGCTTTTGAAAGGGATTAGTTTAATAGAAGGAGTTGGCAGAAGCATTAATCCGGATTTAGATATTGTAAAGAGCCTGAAACCTTTTACTAAAAAAATAATTTTTAATAAAATCTCACCGAAAAAACTCGTGAAATCCGGCTCTGAGAAACTCTTGGAGCTCAGTGAAAATTTAGAAGAAATCCCAAAAGAATTGCGCTCACTTCTCCAAAAGTTAGATGAAAATAAATTTACCATTACCAGCGAAATTAAAAATATTGACAAAACGCATCAACTCATAAAATCCAGTATTGTCAATCTTATTTTAGCCATGATATTGTGTGCCAATATAATTGCTGCGGCGATTCTCTGGAATTCAGAAAGTGCTTATAATATTGGAGATATCCCGCTTTTGATTATCTTGAACTCTGTACTTTCAGTTGTTCTAATGATTGTCATTTTTTTAAGATTACTAAAAAGATAGTTTTTAGAGTGAAAAAAACTTTTTAATCTGTTTTATTCTACTAAATATTAAAATAAAAAAGACTTAAGTCAGATAAAAAAACACAAAGAAAACATAAGAACACCCAATTTTTTATTTTAAAACTTTTATGCATATCCGTAATTAGTAATATTGTTAAAACTTCTTCTCCCTTGCTAAATGAAACGCCTTTGTGAATCTTAAAAACACAAGTAAAACAGAAGGTATGTAAATAAAATCTTTGCGGACTTTGTGTTAAAACTTTGCATTATGATTGAGAGCAGACATATATAAAAATTTTTAATGCTTTATAAAAAAAATTAGATATATTCTAATCCTCTCAAAAAAACTATCTTTGCAAAATGGAAAAAATGACCTTTGCCGATTTCGATCTTCCCGAAAAAATTCTTGATGTTTTAGCGGATTCTAATTTATTTGAACCGACACCGATTCAACAGAAAACCCTGAGCCCGATTCTTTCAGGACGGGACGTGATGGGAATTGCGCAAACCGGGACCGGAAAAACTTTGGCATATCTCCTTCCGGTTCTTAAAACCTGGAAATATAATAAAACAGGCAACCCAACAGTGCTTATTCTTGTTCCAACCCGTGAACTGGTCGTTCAGGTTGCAGGAATTGTCGAACATTTAACCCAAAATATTACCGCCAGGGTCATCGGGATTTATGGTGGAAAAAATATTAAAACTCAAAAATTACTTTTTGCAGACGGTTGCGATATCCTCGTAGGAACGCCCGGAAGAGTAATGGATTTGGCGATTGATAATGCTATTTCTTTGAAAGAAGTTCAGAAATTGATCATCGATGAATTTGATGAAATGCTGAATCTTGGTTTCAAAGCGCAGTTGACACACATTTTCCAGATGATGAAAGATAAAAGACAGAATATTCTTTTTTCTGCGACCATGACCGAAGCAGTAGATGCTTTGCTCTACGAATATTTTTCCGGTCCGATGGAAATTTCATTGGCGAAATCAGGAACGCCGCTGGAGAAAATTGAACAGATTGGTTATAAAGTGGAAAACTTTAATACCAAAATCAATTTGCTGCAACATCTTTTACAAACAGATAAAGACTTTTCGAAAGTTCTTATTTTCTGTAATAATAAGAAGCATGCCGATTTACTTTATACCAAAATCGAAGAACTTTTCCCGGATCAGTTCGATGTAATTCACTCTAATAAATCACAGAATTACCGTTTGAATGCGATGAAAAGTTTCGAATCCCAGGAAGTCCGCGGATTGATTACTACCGATATTATGGCGCGTGGTTTAGATATTTCAGATATTACCCACGTTATTAATTTTGAAATTCCAGAAGTTCCAGAGCAGTATATCCACAGAATTGGTAGAACCGGTCGTGCAGATAAAAATGGTATTGCTGTTTCTTTTGTGACTAAAAATGAAGACAGCCACTTATTAGATATAGAAATTTTAATGGATAAAGCGGTAATCATCAAAGATTTTCCGGCTGAAGTTAAAATCAATCCGGTGAAAATCGCTTCTGAAAAAGATGAAGTGGTGATGAAAAATGCCCATACGGTAAAGCTGGAAGATGGTGGTGGCGCATTTCACGAGAAGAAAGACAAAAACAAAAAAGAAAACTGGGGTGGTCCTCATGCCAGAAAGATTCCGAAAAAAATTGGAGCCAACCGAGCACAGGAAAAAGCAAAATCAAAAGCGAAAAAAAAGAAATAATCCTTTAAAAATTTATTTTTAAAAACTTAGCACCGGTTTAAAAATGATAAATCTTTAAACCGGATGTCATAAAAGAAAATCCCAAAAAGGACAGTCTCCAAAAGAGCAAAAAAGGAAACTTCTTAGGATAGTTTCCTTTTTTGATCTTTTGAAAGATTTAAAAAAATATCACTTTTGTGCCTTTTGTGGTTTTTAAAGCAAATCTACTGGCTCTTAAGCATAAAAAAAGCAACCCGAATTCGAGTTGCTTTAATTTTGTCTGGAAAATGATTATTTTCTTAAACCAAGTTCTGCAATAATAGCTCTGTAACGATTAATATCTTTTTTCTTAAGATAATCTAAAAGTGCTTTTCTTTTTCCTACTAAAAGTACTAAAGAACGCTCTGTTGCGTAGTCTTTGTGGTTTCTTTTCAGGTGACCTGAAAGGTGGTTAATTCTGTAAGTAAAAAGGGCAACCTGTCCCTCTGCGCTTCCAGTGTCTGTGTCAGACTTTCCATGTTTTCCGAAGATTTCTTTCTTCTTGTCAGTTGTTAAGTACATTCCAATATTGTTTTAATGATTATTATGTAACGGGTGCAAAAGTACAACTAATTATTTAATCTTGAAAGCATTATCGCTTTTGTAAATCAGAAATTTAATAACAAATGTTAAATAAATCTTAAAATTCTATTGTCTATATGATTGGATGGCAGTATCTTTGCAGTACAAAACACATGAAAAATCTTTACTTAATTAAAACACATTTTACAGTCTTCTTACTGTTAACTTCTTGCTGTGTAGTTTCTGCCCAGATTGGTTTGTTGAGTAGAGATACCAAAATTCATCAGATACTTTATTTCAATCCTGAAGTTTTCCCTGATATTGAAGAAATAAAAGAACCTACTTATTCCGCTTTTTTCTCAGCACTGTCTGATCAGTTAAGTTCTTCTAAAAACAACAAATTGCTTCGGGTAGATTATAATATTCCTTATGACGATGCAGAAACAAAGCTCATTAGTGAATTTTGTGAAAATAATAATGCCCAATATGCGGTAGTTCCGAAAGTAAAATATTTTAAAGTAGGATTTGGGAAGTATGTTTTTTCTAATCAGGTGATTGTAAGCATGAAAATTTACAGTTCGACTGGTGAATTACTCGCAGAGACTTCTTATGATACCTACAGAAAGAACGGTCGACTTCTGGGTTCTGCAGAAAATTCCATCAAAATAGGAACCACCGGTGCCCTAAAAAATATCAATAAAATTCTTCGTAAAAAGTACCGTTCGACAGCAAACGCTTCAACCGAATTCGACATTTTCCCGGAGAATCAGTTTTCTTATAATTAAAAATTGGGCTCTTGATTTTGTACGGAAAATTAAATTTTGAGCTAAATATTTTTTTTAAATTTAAAATTACAGACAAACGCAGGACATAAAATTTCCTGTAAAATTCTACTTAAAACGCAAATTCGGTTTCGCTGATCGGAAATTTTGTGGTTTAAAACTTTAAATCCTTCTCCTTTTTTAAACATTTAACGCATTTAGAATATTAAAATCCCCATTTGGAATTGGTGAGCCAATTTTTTTGGTCTTTTGAAATTCTTAAAAAACATTTGAGCTTTTTCCTCAAAAAATACTTTCTGTATAATATTGGTAAATAGTGTTTTATCCGATGCAAATGGATACAAACGATAGTAAGCGGTTCCGTACCGACTAATTTTTGAAAGCTTGTGAACCTTTGCAGTAGAGATTCGGGAAAGACAGTGAGACTCGTTTCTAATGTTTAATTATATAAATCTAATGCCATGTCACTAAGAAACAAAATTACCCTAGTGGGTAGAACAGGAAAAGACGTAGAAATTGTACAATTTGAAAACGGAAAGTTGGCCAGAGTAAGTTTGGCAACTACCGATCATTACACCAATGCCATGGGTGAAAAAGTAGAAGAAACACAATGGCACAACTTGGTCTGCAGCGGAAAAACAGCAGATATTATGGAAAAATACGTCGAAAAAGGAAAGGAAATCGCCGTGGAAGGAAAAATCGTATACCGAAACTATGATGATAAAGATGGTCAGAAACGCTACATTACGGAAGTTCGGGTTTTAGAACTTTTGCTTTTGAGCAGTAGATAGAAGGGATAAGCAAAACCGGATTTCCCCCATGAAATCTGGAAATCCGGCTTGCTTTCCCTTTTGAAAATTAATATTAAAAACACAATACCATGAAAATTCAAATATTTAAAATCAGATTATCAGATGAATTCATTTACAATGATCAAAAAAGGCTCGACCGTTTTCTCCAGCAAAACACCATTCTGAAGTACGAAACCGCTTTTGTAAAAGACGAAGAAAGTTATTGGTCTGTTGTTCTTTATTTCGAAGAATTGGAATTGCAGATCAATGAACCGAAATCTGAAAAATACAGTGTAGAAAAGGAAGTAGAGCTCTCCATATATGAAATAAAAATTCTCGACTCGCTCAAATTATGGCGGTCGGAAAAAGCAAAAGATCAAAAACTGCCGGTTTATTTTATCGCAACCAATAAAGAACTCTTCTCAATTGCGAAATACAAGCCTGCCAAAAAAGAAGAGTTGCTCGAAATCAAAGGTTTCGGTAAACATAAAATCGAAAACTACGGCCAGGAAATTATTGAGATTTTAGAAACCGTTTAAAAACACAAAAACTATATATTTTCAAAAACCGGAGAAATTTTCTTCGGTTTTTTTGATTTGTAAATTCCTCAGATCGAGACTCTTTTTTAGGGTACTAAATCAGCAAGTTTTATTAAATTTATAAAATGGAAACAATTATTAGAAAAATTCAGAAATCAGATAATGGCGCTTTGGCAATAATAATACGAAGTTGCTTTCATGATTTTGAAGTTCCTACACCGGGAACTGTTTATGAAGATGCAGCGACAGATCATTTATACGAGTTGTTCAGCAAAGAAAACTCAGCATTGTTTGTCGCAGAATTAGACGGCAAATTATGCGGTTGTTGCGGGATTTTCCCTACCGAAGGTTTATCGGAAAAATGTGGTGAACTCGTTAAGTTTTATATCCATCAAGATTGTCGTGGAAAAGGATTGGGCAAAAAATTAATGGAAAAAAGTATTGAGTTTGCAAAAAAATCGGGTTATCAATCCATTTATATTGAAAGTTTACCCGAATTTTCTACCGCAGTTTCCATCTACGAAAAGCAGGGTTTCACTTACTTAGAAAAACCATTGGGCAATTCGGGACATAGCGGCTGCAACCTTTGGATGATCAAGCATTTTTAGGGATTTAGATTAATATTTCCGTATTTTTGCAGACTGATGCAAGTATATTGCCAGCATAATTAATCACCACCTATTATTCATTACGATACCTATGAAACCCAGTTTAGCCAAAGGAACCAGAGATTTTTCCGCCGAAGAAGTTTACCGGAGAAAGTTTATTATCAATATTTTACAAAAGAATTTTGAACTGTTTGGTTTTCAGCCTTTAGAAACACCGAGTTTCGAAAACCTTTCCACTTTAACCGGAAAATACGGCGAAGAAGGCGACCGTTTGATTTTCAAAATTCTGAATTCCGGTGACTTTGCGTCGAAAACAAAAGACGAAGACTGGTTGGCCAAAAACTCGCAAAAGTTAATTTCGCAAATTTCCGAAAAAGCATTGCGTTATGATTTAACGGTGCCCTTCGCCAGATATGTTGCCATGAATCACGGCCAAATGACTTTTCCTTTTAAGCGGTATCAGATTCAACCGGTGTGGCGCGCAGACCGTCCTCAGAAAGGACGTTTCCGCGAATTCTACCAATGCGATGCTGATGTGGTGGGAAGCGTGAGTTTATGGCAGGAAATAGAGTTGGTTCAACTGTATTTAAAGTCATTTGCTGAACTTAAAGTGAATGTTGTTCTTCATTTGAACAACCGAAAAATTCTTTCCGGCCTGGCAGAATTTGCCGGGATTTCAGATCAGCTGATCGACTTTACGGTGGCACTCGACAAACTCGATAAAATTGGAAAAGAAGGAGTTGTCAAAGAACTTTTAGAAAAAAAAATCAGTCAGGACTCTATCGATAAACTGGATTTTCTTTTTAATCAAAGTGAAAAAGCACTGGATAATTTAGCACAGTTAAAAGAGAAATTTCAGGGAAATGAAATCGGAACGGCTGGCGTAGAAGAGTTAGAATTTGTATTGACGAAATCTTTTGAATTGGGAATTTCTGATGAAAGTTTAAAATTCGATATTACTTTAGCACGTGGCCTTGATTATTATACCGGTGCAATTTTCGAAGTAAAAGCGACCGGTGTTGCGATGGGATCCATCGGCGGCGGCGGCAGATACGATAATTTAACCGAAGTTTTCGGTGTGAAAAACATTCCGGGAATCGGGATTTCTTTTGGTCTCGACCGAATTTATCTGGTCATGGAAGAACTTGGTTTATTTCCTGAGGATTCTATAAACGTGGTACAATATCTTTTTGCCAATTACGGCGAAACCGAATCTTTAGCGGCGATGAAAGTCATTGGTCAGCTTCGGACAAAAGGGATTTCTGCAGAATTATATCCGGAATCTGCAAAACTGAAAAAACAGTTTACTTACGCTGAGAAAAAGGGAATTCCCAACCTGGTTTTCTACGGAGAACAGGAAATTGCAGACGGCAAAATAACCGTTAAGAATTTGAAAGCGGGTGAACAGATTATTCAGACCGTAGAAGAATTTTTAGATTAAACAAAGGTAACCGTGACAAGATTATGAATCTTGTCACGGTTACAGAATTAATAAACTCAAAAAATGTGGTGGATCTACGCTTTACTTTCTGCCTTATTTGCAGCAGCGACAGCGATTTTTGCTAAAGTCGGTGTAGAAAATGTAAACTCTAATCTGGCAACTGCTATTCGGACAGTTGTGGTTTTGGTCATGATTTGGATAATCGTTTTCTTCCGAAATGAATATCGAGCAATCGGAGAATTATCATCTCGAAACTGGATTTTCCTCACGATTTCAGGATTAGCAACCGGTCTTTCTTGGATCTTTTATTTTAAAGCATTACAAATAGGACAAGTCTCGAAAGTGGCAGGAATTGATAAACTCAGTTTGGCTTTAACCATCATTTTTGCCGTTATATTTTTAGGAGAAACATTAACTTGGAAAACAGCAGTTGGCGCAAGTTTAATTATTGCCGGAACTTTATTTTTAATCTGGAAATAATGGAAAATTATCTCGACATCAATCGTAAATTATGGAATGCAAAAGTAGAAACGCATTTAAAATCTGATTTCTATTTTGTTGATGAATTTTTAAAAGGCAGAACTTCTTTGAATTCCATTGAATTGGATCTTTTAGGAGATGTTAAAGACAAAAACATTCTTCATCTGCAATGTCATTTCGGACAGGATTCTATTTCACTTTCCCGTTTAGGAGCAAAAGTTACAGGAATCGATCTGTCGGATAAATCGATTGAAGCAGCAAAGAAATTAGCGCAACAGTGTGAAACAGATACGCAGTTTTTAGTTTCAGATGTATATGATTTGCCAAATGTTTTACATCAAAAATTCGATATTCTTTATGCGACTTATGGCACAATAGGCTGGCTTCCCGATTTGCAGAAGTGGGCCGAAGTGATTGCTCATTTTCTAAAACCTGGGGGTCAATTGATCTTTGTAGAATTTCATCCCGTGGTTTGGATGTATGATGACGACTTCACTTTTGTCAAACACAGTTATTTTAATAATGAACAGATTATTGAAACCAATCAGGGAACATACGCCGATCCACGTGCCGATTTGATGAATGAAGAAGTGAGTTGGAATCATTCGCTTTCAGAAGTTTTTACCAATTTATCAGGTGAGGATCTCCTTTTGCAAAACTTTCAGGAATACAATTGGTCTCCATATCCGTGTTTCCGGCATATTGAGGAAGTCGAAAAAGGAAAATATCAAATCCCACAATTTGGAAATAGAGTTCCTCTCGTATATTCCCTGGTTGCAGAAAAAAAATAAATACAGAAATGTTGCTTTTAAATCACAAAAATTTGTATCATTGCAAATCCGAAATTTACTTTGTAAAATTTGGATTTTAAAATGGGGGATTAGCTCATCTGGCTAGAGCGTTTGACTGGCAGTCAAGAGGTGGTCGGTTCGATCCCGATATCCTCCACAAAAAAGAAGCCGTCTCATAACTATATGAAACGGCTTTTTTTATGGTTTTCTCACGGACTCCTGTTCGAGCATAGGGTTCAAATATTAGAATCTCTGAGGGTTAGTTGGAGTATTGAGACACTTTCTTTTTGTTTTAATAATGTGATGAACTCAAGCCCGTAAATTTTCACTGTTTTCGATATGCATTCCTTTTTGCTGAAGAAATACTAGGTAAATGATCATAACAGTCACTAACATTAGTTTTGATTTTTTTTCTCCATCAATATATTTTACAGGGATTTTAGCTTAAAATTTTCCATAGTATTGCAAACCATCGCGGTGCGTTCAGGTTTTTTTTCGGTAATATTTTAGATATGATGCAGGTCTGCGGATTCTGCAATTTCTAAATCGCCCGGGAAACTCGATCATGTTTTTTTAATTCGGTTAAATGGAGTGGAAATCAATTCTTAAATTAATTTTTTGAGGCTGCTTTAATTCATTATTTTTAATTCTAAATTAAAATTCAATCTAGAATTCCTAACTTATTATCCTATAAAAATTCCGTATTTTTGCCAATCCCGAAAATTCAAATTTCGAGGTTTAAAAATGAAAGATCCTAAAGAATATATAGAAGTTTACGGAGCCCGTGAACACAATTTAAAAAATATCGATGTTAAAATTCCGCGCAATGAACTGGTCGTAATCACCGGGCTTTCAGGAAGTGGGAAATCATCGTTGGCTTTTGATACGATTTTTGCGGAAGGTCAGCGAAGATATATCGAAACTTTTTCGGCGTATGCCAGACAATTCCTCGGTGGACTGGAAAGACCGGATGTTGATAAAATCGACGGACTTTCTCCCGTGATTGCGATTGAACAGAAAACGACGAATAAAAATCCACGTTCGACAGTTGGAACAGTTACAGAATTATATGACTTTTTGCGTCTGCTTTTTGCCAGAGTTTCCGATGCGTATTCTTTGACGACCGGGCAAAGACTGGTAAGTTACACCGAAGAACAGATTTTAGACGCCATTAAAAATAATTACAAAGGAGAGAAGGTAATGTTGCTTGCGCCGGCAGTACGGTCGCGGAAAGGACATTACCACGAGCTTTTTGTGCAGATGGCTAAGAAAGGATATGGCCAGGCAAGAATTGATGGCGAGATTCTGGATATTGAATATGATCTAAAACTCGACCGCTACAAAACCCATGATATCGATATCGTGATCGACCGATGGATTATCGGCGAAAACGCATCTGAAGCCAGAATGGAACAATCCTTAAAAACTGCGTTGCACATGGGCGAAGGAGTGATTGGAATTCAAAAATTAGCAAGTGAAAGCATAGAGTATTTCTCTAAAAATTTAATGGATGCCGACACCGGACATTCATTGTCTTTGCCGGAACCGAATACTTTTTCGTTTAACTCTCCGAAAGGAAGTTGCCCGTATTGCAAAGGTTTGGGCATGGTGAAGAAAGTGAATACCGACTATTTTGTAGAAAACCCGAAACTTTCTATCAATCAGGGTGGTTTGCTGCCGTTAGAAGACATTAAATCTAACAAATGGATTCTGGGTCAGATTAAAAATATCTTGGAGATTTTTGGTCTTTCTATGGCAACGCCGATTAAGGATATTCCGAAAGAAGCCCTGGATTACATCTACCACGGTTGCCACAAAGAAATCAATAAAGATTTAAAACTGGCAGGAATTAATAAGAAAATCAAAGTCAATTTCGATGGTTTAGTTTCCTTGATTAATGAAATGATTGATGACAAAGAAAGTTACGATGCTACTTTGTTAGAACGCCATTTCACCACAGAAGAGGTTTGCCCGGACTGTAATGGAGCGCGTTTGCAGGCGTCGAGTTTAAGTTTTAAAATCGATGGGAAAAATATTGCAGAAATTAATGCTTTATCGCTTCTTGATTTAAAGGAATGGCTGATTCAGGTTGAAGATAAATTCAGCAAAAACAATAAAATTATCGCTCACGAAATTCTAAAAGAGATCAAAACCAGACTGCAGTTTCTGCTCGATGTCGGTTTGGATTATCTGAGTTTGAGCAGAAGTTCACGAACGCTTTCCGGAGGGGAATCTCAAAGGATTCGTTTGGCAACACAAATCGGTTCACAACTGGTGAATGTGCTTTATATTTTAGATGAACCGTCGATTGGTTTGCACCAAAGAGATAATGAAAGACTGATCGCATCGTTGAAAAATTTACGCGACATCGGAAATTCTGTAATCGTTGTAGAACATGACAAAGATATGATTATGGAAGCCGATGAGGTCTTGGATATCGGTCCGCGAGCAGGGAAATTCGGTGGTGAAGTTCTTTGGCAGGGAAAACCGAAAGATTTATTAAATGCAGATACCATCACCGCAGATTATCTGACCGGAAAACGCAAAATAGAAGTTCCCGAAGTTCGCAGAGAAGGAAACGGGAAATCATTAATTCTAAAAGGTGCGACCGGCAATAATCTGAAGAATGTCAATTTAGAAATTCCGCTTGGAAAACTCGTTGTAGTGACAGGAATTTCAGGAAGTGGAAAATCTTCTTTAATTAATGGGACTTTGTATCCAATTCTAAATCAGCATTTTTATAGAGCCGTAAAAGAACCTTTACCCTACAAAAAATTTGAAGGAATTGATAACATCGACAAAATAGTTGATGTTGACCAAACGCCGATTGGCAGAACACCGCGTTCGAATCCCGCAACTTATACCGGAATGTTTACCGATATCAGGAATCTTTTTGCTGAGCTTCCCGAGTCTAAAATCCGGGGTTACAAAGCAGGACGCTTCTCCTTTAATGTAAAAGGCGGACGTTGCGAAACCTGTCAGGGCGGAGGTTTGAAAGTGATTGAAATGAACTTTCTGCCTGATGTGTATGTTCATTGTGAAACGTGTAATGGCAAACGTTTTAACCGCGAAACTTTAGAAGTCCGTTATAAAGGAAAATCCATTTCTGATGTTTTGGAAATGACGATCGATGAAGCCACAGAATTTTTCCAGCCGATTCCTAAGATTTTTTCCAAAGTGAAAACCATGCAGGATGTCGGTTTGGGATATATTACACTGGGCCAGCAATCCACAACTTTGAGTGGTGGTGAAGCGCAACGGATTAAACTCGCCACAGAATTATCGAAAAGACAAACCGGAAATACTTTGTATATTTTGGATGAACCAACGACCGGATTGCATTTTGAAGATGTAAAAGTGTTGATGGACGCCATCAATAAATTGGTTGAATTAGGGAATTCGTTTATTATTATTGAACATAATTTAGATGTAATTAAATTGGCAGATCATATCATCGACATCGGTCCGGAAGGTGGTTACCGCGGTGGAGAAATCATTGCCAAAGGAACGCCCGAAGAAGTCGCCAAATCAAAAAAATCTTTAACTGCAAAATTCTTGAAAAGAGAATTAAACAGTTAAAGTAATTATTTGAAAAATCAAAAACCGAATGTGATGTTCGGTTTTTTTATTTTCTTTTACTTTGTATTATAAAAAAGTAAATAATGGATGCATTTCTTGATGTCGCTTTACGGAGTCTCGCAGTCTATCTTTTTATGTTTGCCGCAATCCGGGTTTTTGGGAAGAATCAACTTTCGCAGTTAAACGCTGGTGATATTGTTTTGCTTTTATTGATTTCCAATGCGGTGCAAAATGCGATGGTGGGTTCTAATGTAAGTTTAGAAGGCGGTTTGGTCGCGGCACTGGTTTTATTTGTAGCCAATTTTATCGTTAAAAAAATAATTTTCAAAAATCCAAAAATTAAAAGTCTGGTAGAATCTGATCCGATCATTTTAATCAAAGACGGCGTCGTGGATAATTTAAAAATGAAGGAACAGGAAGTCAGTTTTGATGAGTTGGAAGAAGCTGTCCGGGAACACGGGATCGAAAAAATCATCGATGTGAAACTGGCAGTTTTGGAAGTTGACGGTAACATCAGTGTTATTTCTATCGATAAGGAAACCGGCTCTACCAAATTTTCACGCCGCCGTCGAAAATTCCCCAGAAAAAGCCATAAGTTTTAAGGAACTGTTTGAAAATATAAATCTTTAAACCATAAAGTGACAAAGAATAAAAGTGGAGAACAGGATTTCCATAAAAATGCAAAATGGGAATGCAGGAATCAATTCAACTTTTGTATGACTGATTTTCCGAATTGCTCTTTTGATTCTTTGGCGGCAAAAAAAATAAATAGGCTCTTATCAGAAATTATAATTTAGAAAACAATGAATTACGAAATACGACCAATGCGTCCCGAAGATGGCGATAAAGTTTTAGAAATTTTTCAACAGGGAATTAACGGTGGAAATGCGACATTCGATAAAGTTGCACCTGCCTGGGAAGCCTGGGATACCAAACATTTTAATGTGTGCCGTTTCGTCTTAGAAAATGAAACGGATGAAGTGGTGGGTTGGTGCGCCCTGCAACCTGTCAGCAATCGCGATTGTTTTAAAGGTGTTGCCGAAGTCAGCATTTATTTAGACACTTCAGTTCAGGGAAAAGGACTGGGAACCGTGATGATGAAAAAACTGATTCTCGATAGTGAAGAAAACGGCTTCTGGACTTTACAGGCCGCAATATTCCCCGAGAATACAGTAAGCGTGAAAATTCATGAAAAGCATGGTTTTACGATGATCGGCACAAGAGAAAGAATTGGCGAAATGAACGGAAAGTGGCGAAATGTTGTGTTACTCGAAAGAAGAAGCAGGGTAGTGGGAATTTAGATGATAAATTTTTATTTTATATTATTTGTATTGAATAAAAAGCAGAAATTTGCAGCAGGAATGATTGATCCGATGAAAACCTTTTAAAAACTTTACTCTTAACTCTATTCAATGCCAAAAGAATTTCAATTTCAAGTATCGCCCCAAGTTGCTGCCAGCGAAGATTTATTAGCACAACAGGTCGCAAAATTCTGTAAAATAACTCCGGAAGAAATTCTTAAAGTAGTGGTTTTGAAACGCTCTTTCGATGCCCGGCAAAAGGCGGTGAAAGTAAATGTTAAAGGAATTGTTTATTTAATTGGTGAAGATTATATTCCCGCTAAAATTGAATTACCGGACTATCCAAATGTCGCGAACAGGCAGGAAGTAATTGTGGTGGGCGCTGGTCCTGCCGGATTGTTTGCTGCTTTACAATTGATAGAACTGGGACTGAAACCGATTGTTTTAGAGCGCGGAAAAGAGGTGCGGGGCCGTCGCCGTGATTTGAAAGCCATTAATGTTGACGGAATTGTAAATGAAGATTCTAATTATTGCTTTGGCGAAGGTGGAGCAGGAACTTACTCTGACGGAAAATTATATACCCGTTCAAAAAAGCGCGGCGATATCGATCGCATTTTAGAACTTTTTGTTGGTTTTGGAGCTACTCCAGATATCATGGTCGATGCCCATCCCCATATCGGAACCAATAAACTGCCCAAAATTATTCAGGATATCCGTGAACAAATTATCGCTTGTGGCGGAGAAGTTTTATTTGAAACCCGCGTCACCGATTTTGTGGTGAAAAACAGCGAAATGCAGGGTGTTGTTCTGCAGAATGGAAACATCATTTCAGCCAATAAAGTTATTTTAGCAACGGGACATTCCGCACGGGATATTTTCGAATTGCTGCATAAGAAAAATATTTATATTGAAGCCAAACCTTTTGCTTTGGGCGTACGAGCAGAACATCCCCAAGAATTAATTGACCGGATTCAGTATTCCTGCGATTATCGTGGTGAGTTTTTGCCACCTGCACCGTATTCTGTGGTAAAACAGGTCAACGGCCGCGGAATGTACTCATTTTGTATGTGTCCGGGCGGTGTCATTGCGCCGTGTGCGACGAGTCCTGGCGAAGTGGTTACGAATGGTTGGTCGCCTTCCAAAAGAGATCAGCCCACCGCAAATTCAGGAATTGTGGTCGAGTTGAAATTAGAGGATTTCAAACCTTATCAAAAATTCGGACCTTTAGCAGGGATGGAGTTTCAGAAAGCAATCGAGCAGAAAGCCTGGCATTTGGCCGGCGAAACTCAAAAAGTTCCTGCGCAGAGAATGGTCGATTTTACCCAAAATAAAATTTCGCAAAATATTCCCAAAACCTCTTATGTTCCCGGAACGACATCGATTGAAATGGGAGAAGTTTTCCCGGGATTTTTAAGTCAGATTATGCGGCAGGGATTTGTAGAATTTGGAAAATCCATGAAAGGATACATGACGAATGAAGCGATTTTGCACGCACCGGAAAGCAGAACTTCGTCTCCGGTTCGGATTCCGAGAGATTCCTTTTCTTTGGAACATCTTCAGATCAAAGGTTTGTATCCGTGTGGCGAAGGAGCAGGTTATGCGGGTGGAATTATTTCTGCTGCAATTGATGGGGAAAAATGTGCTTTGAAAGTGGCGGAAAGTTTAAATTTAAAATAGATATTGATTAAAATTTCGAAAGTTTTTTTAGTGAAAATTTGAAGTCATAAAAACGAATTAACAGGACAAATTTGATGTCGTTTTCATAGAGATAATCAGTAGGTTATAGAAGTTTCCATTTTAATAAAGTAAAAAACCGAACTTATTTATGAGTTGGCATCATCATTGAAAGGTCTAAAGTTAAATCTTTAAAATTTCAATAATGAAAAATCTATTCAAAATACTATTAGGAGCAGGTTTGGCGGTTACGCTTACTTCTTGCGGTGCGACCCAGAATCCGTACGGAAACAGTTACCCCAATGATGGAGTAAATAATGGTACGGTTTACAGAGCCGGAGACGGACAGGTTTACCGCCGCGGTGAAGTCTATCGCGACCGAAACGGAAATGTGTATCAAAACGGAACGGTAATTCGAACAGGAGACGTGTACGGACAACCCGGTGTTTTAGGAAGAAACGGAAACCAAACCGTGTATTATCCTAATCAAAACCGAAAAAACCTTCCACCAGGACAGGCGAAAAAAATCTACGGTGGTAAAGCAACTGATTACGCGAAAGGGCAACAGAAAAAAAGAAATAATCAGTGGGAAAAATCTCGTGATGACGACTACAGAGATCGGAATTATAAGGATTACAAAAAGGGCAAAGACCACAATAAGAAATACAACAAAAATCGCAAAGACCGTAAAGACCGTAAAGACGATTAAAATAAAAAGGTGGGAAAATAATTTTCCCACCTTTTTTCTTTCATTTTTACTTGAAAACTACTTGTCGATCGATCCTAAAACCTTTTGAGCAAAAGAGTTCAGCGCGTCTCTTTCCGCCATTCCGGTCGCAACATTTGCATGAACTTCGAGTGCGCCGCAGATATTGGTAATCAATTCTCCGGCAACGTTAAGATCTTCTTCAGTTGTTCCTCTGAATTCCGTAAATGCTTCGATGACTTCTAAAGTTTTCTCTAGATTTTCTACAGACTGCGTTTGGTAAAACTGTCTGATTACAGGTAATTTCATTAATTAAGTTCTTTAAAAAGATTAATAAGACTTTCTGCCTGATTCGATTGAACCTGATTCACCAGTTCTCCTTTGCTGAAAATAGCGAACGTGGGTAAATTATCTACTTTTGCTAATTTTCTGCTTTCAGGTAATTTTTCTGCATCAACGTATAAAAAAGGAATGTCTTCATTTTCTGCCGCCAATTTTTTGAATTTAGGTTTCATAATCCGGCAGTTTCCACACCATGTCGCGCCGTATTGCACCACAACTTTATCGTTGTCTGCTACGATCTGCTGCAAAGTGTCATCTGCTAATTCTGTATACATAATTCTTTTTTTTTTAGTTTTTGTGAGACGCTAAATATTCTGCGGTAGAAGTTCTGTTTGCTTTCATTGCATCTTTTCCTTCTTCCCAGTTTGCAGGACAAACTTCACCGTGTTTTTGTACGTGAGTGTAAGCGTCGATTAATCTTAAAAATTCTTTCACGTTTCTTCCTAACGGCATATCGTTCACCGCTTCATGGAAGATTTTTCCAGTTTCGTCTACCAAATAAGTAGCTCTATACGTTACATTTGATCCTGTGAAAGATTCGTTTCCTTCTTCATCATAATCAAAATCCTGATCTACAATTCCTAAAAGGTTTGCTAACTGTCTGTGCGTATCTGCCAGGATCGGGTAAGTAACTCCTTCGATTCCACCGTTGTCTTTTGGGGTGTTTAACCAGGCAAAGTGTACTTCATTGGTGTCACAGGAAGCACCGATTACTTTGGTATTTCTTTTTTCAAATTCACCTAAAGCCTCCTGAAAAGCGTGAAGTTCTGTCGGGCAAACAAAAGTGAAATCTTTTGGGTACCAGAATAAAAGAACCTTTTGTTCGTTCTTGGTTGCTTCTTCAAAAATGTTGATTTTTAAATCATCACCCATTTCAGACATTGCATCGATGGAGATGTTTGGGAATTTTTTTCCTACTAATGACATAATATTGTTGTTTTAAAATTTCTGATGCAAAAGTACAAATTTCTCATCAATCAAAAAATGATTTTCGATTTATAAAATCTATAACGTTGAAAGTTTTTTCTCATTTAAAATTAAAGTTATAAATTCACACAACAAAATTTTTAAAATGAAAAAAGTACTGATAATTATCATCGTGGCTTTTATACTGATACAGTTTTTTCCGATTGATAAGAATAATCCCGTTGCCACACCGCAAATGGATTTCTTAAAAATTAAAAACACCCCCGAGAAAACGGCTAATTTAATTCGAAATGCCTGTTACGACTGTCACAGCAATGAAACAAAATATCCGTGGTATGCGAATACGCAGCCATTTGGTTGGTTTCTGGAAAGCCATATTAAAGAAGGCAGAAAAGAGCTGAACTTCTCGACTTTTGCAACTTACGAGACGAAACGGCAGATCAAGAAATTGAAAGAAGCTGTTGAAATGATGGAGAAAAATGAAATGCCGCTGGATTCTTATGTAATCCTTCATCCCGAAGCTAAATTAAATGCGGCGGATAAAAAGCAAGTGATCGATTATTTCAAATTTATGGAGAACGACACGCGTATTTTAAATGATTTACCGACTTCGGTTGAAAAATCTGATTTTAAAGTTAAATAATGACAAAAATTGATCCTTCCAAATATTACGTTCTCTATGATGGGGAATGCGGCTTCTGTAATTTCTGGGTGCACTGGATCTTAAAAAAAGATTCGAAGAATAATTTTCTGTTTGCTGCTTTGCAATCGAATTTTGGTCAGCAGTTTTTAAGCGAAAGGAATTTGGAAGTAAAAAACCTCAGCACTCTTTACCTTTGGAAACCTGAAAAATATTATTTACAGAAATCACAGGCTGTTTTCAAGGTTTGTGAACTCATCGGAGGATCGTATCAACTATTATCTTATTTGCGGTTTTTGCCAACTTCGCTGACTGATTTCTTTTACAACAGCGTAGCGGCAAACAGGAAAAAACTCAATTCTGGAGCCTGCGAAATTCCTACTGCAGAAGAGCGGAAAAAGTTTGTGGAGTAGATGATATAGTGCTTCGCAGAAGATCAGAGATGACAGACGGGAGATTCCTTTTTGCACATTATATCCTTTCTCTGAAAGTTAAAAAAAGAAAGGGTGATACTTTTTTGAAATATCAGTTTCGGTATCAACAGGAACGCGCTTTAGCCCGTTTATCCATTAATATTTCCCAAAGGTTATAACCGAAACTTATTTTGATAATTATAAAATTGCTTTAATCTTTTAAAAAAAAAATTCTAAATCCCGATTTTAATTCGGGAATTGAAGTCATGAACGGGTCTGCGTGAGGACGCAGGTGGAAATCCTTTTTTTTCTAAGTCTTCTTTTTGAACAAATTCTTTCTAAAAAAAAGATTGGAGCCGAAGACCGACCCAAATGGAGGGGAAAGCGTTGTTAGGGCTACAAGCCCTAACAGCGCTCAGCAACGGCAATGAAGGGGCACGCCCAAAAAATTACAGCAAACTAAAACCATTAACCTCAACAAATTCTTATATTTGCACCTATGGAATACAATACAAGCAAAACGCATCTCCAAATGCCGGAATACGGCCGAATTATACAGCAACTGGTAGAACGTTGCAAGGAGATTGAAAACAGAGACGAACGTAATGAAATGGCGGTGGCGATTGTAGATTTTATGGGTCAGAGAAATCCTCAGCTCCGTGATGAAGAAAATTATAAACATAAATTGTGGGATCATCTTTTCATTTTAGCAAAATATGATTTAGACGTAGATTCACCTTATCATATCCTAACCCAGGAAGAAATGAAGGTGAAACCTAAAAGAATGGAATACCCGAAACTTCAGGGTGATTTTAAATTTTACGGGAAAAGTATTTTGCAGTTGATCGATAAAGCAATTGAGTTGGAAGCAGGCGACGAAAAAGACGCTTTGATTCAGGTGATTGCCAACAATATGAAAAAATCGTATAATGTTTATAACAAAGAACACGTACAGGATGAGGTAATTTTCCGTCATTTAAAAGACCTTTCGAAAAACCGTTTGGATTTAACCGTTTTGGATTCACTAGAAAAAAGTAAAATTTATTACGCAACGAACCGAACCAATAAATCGTATCCGCGAAATAATCCAAAGAACCAAAATAACAGAAAAAATATTCAAAACAATAAAAACCGGAAATAAGAATGAGCGGAAGTTTTCAAATTAGAGGAGGAAAAAAACTGCATGGCGAAATTACGCCGCAAGGTGCTAAAAATGAGGCGCTTCAAATTTTGTGTGCAGTATTGCTGACGGATGAAGAAGTGCGCGTAAAAAATATCCCCGACATCCATGATGTGAACCGGTTGATTGAGATTTTGCAGGATTTTGGCGTGAAAATAACTAAAAACGGACACGGCGATTATACATTTCAGGCAGATGCGGTCAATTTTGATTATGTGAAATCGCAGGATTTCAAGCAAGACGGTGCAAAACTTCGTGGATCGGTAATGCTGCTCGGTCCGATGCTGGCAAGATATGGCGAAGCTTATATGCCGACTCCGGGTGGTGATAAAATCGGCAGACGACGATTGGATACGCATTTCCAGGGATTGGTAGAATTAGGCGCGGATTTTCATTATGACGAAAAAGAATCTTTTTATACGTTAAAGGCGAAAGAACTTCACGGCAAATTTATTTTGCTGGAAGAAGCCTCGGTTACCGGAACTGCCAATATCGTTATGGCAGCTGTTCTGGCGAAAGGTAAAACCAGAGTTTATAATGCGGCTTGCGAACCTTACCTGCAGCAATTGTGTAAAATGCTGAACAGAATGGGCGCTGATATTTCGGGTATCGGTTCCAATTTATTGACCATCGAAGGCGTGGCTCATCTGCACGGAACAGAACATACGATGTTGCCCGATATGGTGGAAATCGGTTCGTGGATCGGTCTGGCTGCAATGACGAAATCTGAAATTACCATTAAAAATGTAAACTGGAAAGAGCTTGGAGTGATTCCAAATACGTTCAAGAAATTAGGAATTGATTTAGAAAAGAGAGGCGATGATATTTTCATTCCGGCTCAGGAAAATTACAAAATTCAGAAATTCATTGACGGCTCTATTCTGACGGTTTCAGATGCGCCGTGGCCTGGATTTACGCCGGATTTACTTTCTATCATTTTGGTGGTGGCTACCCAGGCAAAAGGTACAGTGCTCGTTCACCAGAAAATGTTTGAATCCCGTTTGTTCTTCGTGGATAAATTAATAGATATGGGAGCGCAGATTATTCTGTGTGATCCGCACAGAGCAACAGTTGTCGGTTTAAATCACGAATATCCGTTAAGAGGTACTACCATGGTTTCACCTGATATCAGAGCAGGGAATGCCCTGTTAATTGCGGCGCTTTCGGCTGAAGGCACTTCGGTTATTCATAATATTGAACAGATCGACCGTGGTTACGAAAATATCGACGGAAGATTGAAAGCGATTGGTGCTGATATCGAACGGATTTAACTTTTATACAGCCACGAATTCACGAATGTTGATGATAGATAATCAATCATCAAAATATAAGTTTAAAATAAAGACAACCAGTTCAACAGAACTGGTTGTCTTTGTTTTTAGTAATACATAGTAACTGAAAGTTATTGGTTTAGGAAACTTTTACTTCCAAAAGATGTCATCATATTCCGGCTCTTTTAATTCAGGATGATCCAGTTTTAAGATGGCCTGCAATTGTTCTTCGGTTGCCTGTTTTTCTATTTCCGGGAAAATCTGCCGTTCCTCTGTTCGGATGTGAAGTTCAAGTAAAGCCCGAAAATTTTCGATTTGTTCTGGGTTTTTTAAACCATCTTCAATCATCTTGCGCATGATTCTGTGCTGAGAAATCGCTTCTTTAATTAAAGGATGCTCCTCGCCTAAAACTTTAAATATCGTTTCCTCTTCTTCCGCAAAATGAGGTTTAAGATTTTGAAGATAAAATAAATCGATATATTTTGACATTCGGTCAACGGCGACCTCTTTCTTTAAACCCTCCTTTAATTTCCAGCAGAGCAAAAGTCCGAAATGATGGTCACGACTGAGTTGTACTAAGGCTTCATGTCTTTTCATAGCTTTTTATTTTAAATATGAATATCCTGCTTTAATTATAGTAAAGATTTTTAATCTCGCCGTGAACGAGACAAAGATTTCATTTGCAAATATGCTATTTTTTTCTCACTTTTTTAAGGTGCTTATCAAAGGTCCAGAATAAAAATATCTTAATTACGAATAAAGATTATTTTTTTAATTAAATGCTTTCGTCAATCATTTGCCGACAGGTTGCAGAGTCTGCGAAAAATAAAGGAACTCTCTGAAATTTTCAGAGAGTTCCTTTTAATATAAAATATTTTAAATATTCGTAATCTTAGTATCTGTAATATTCCGGTTTGAATGGACCTTTTACATCAACACCGATATATTTTGCCTGAGCTTCGGTTAAAGTTTCCAGTTCTACGCCTAATTTTGCAAGGTGCAAAGCTGCTACTTTTTCATCCAGATGTTTTGGCAAAGTATAAACTTCATTTCCATAAGCGGAAGAGTTGGTCCACAATTCAATTTGAGCCAAAGTCTGGTTTGTAAATGAGTTGCTCATTACAAAGCTTGGGTGTCCTGTTGCACAGCCAAGATTTACCAAACGGCCTTCTGCCAAAATGATGATTTCTTTTCCGTCGATATTGTACACATCAACCTGCGGTTTAACTTCATATTTGGTGTCGCCGTAGTTTTTGTTCAGCCAAGCCATATCGATTTCATTATCGAAGTGACCGATATTACAAACGATGGTTTTGTCTTTCATTCTTTTGAAATCCTCTCCTTTAACAATGTTAAAGTTACCGGTAGTGGTAATAATGATATCTGCATTTTCAACGACAGAACTCAGTTTTTTAACTTCGAAACCTTCCATTGCCGCCTGTAAAGCACAGATTGGATCAACTTCGGTTACCGTAACGATAGAGCCGGCACCTTTGAAAGAAGCTGCAGTTCCTTTACCAACATCACCGTAGCCACAAACTACAACTCTTTTACCCGCCAACATTACATCAGTTGCTCTTCTTACGGCATCAACCGCAGATTCTCTACAACCGTATTTATTGTCGAATTTTGATTTTGTTACCGAATCATTCACGTTGATTGCAGGCATTACCAAAGTTCCGTTCTGCATTCTTTCGTATAATCTGTGAACTCCTGTAGTCGTTTCTTCAGAAAGTCCTTTGATTTCCGCTGTTAATTCAGGATATTTATCGAAAACCAGGTTGGTTAAATCGCCACCGTCATCTAAAATAAGGTTTAATGGTTTTCTGTCTTCACCGAAAAATACAGTCTGCTCGATACACCATTCGAATTCTTCCTCAGTCATTCCTTTCCAGGCGTAAACCGGGATTCCGGCAGCGGCAATTGCAGCAGCAGCATGGTCTTGGGTAGAGAAAATATTACAGGACGACCAGGTAACATCTGCGCCCAAAGCCACCAAAGTTTCAATTAAAACAGCAGTTTGAATCGTCATGTGAAGACAACCTGCGATTCTTGCCCCTTTCAATGGTTGAGACGGGCCGTATTCTTCACGAATCGCCATTAATCCCGGCATTTCTGCTTCGGCTAATTTAATTTCTTTTCTCCCGTAATCGGCTAGTGAGATATCCTTAACTTTATAAGGAATGTATTGGGTTGTAGTATCCATCTGATAAAATAAATTTGATGCAAAGATACGAAATGTCTTTCTTTAAATTTAGTTCAATTACAAAATACCGGTTATGCTTTTAATCTATTGCTCAAACGAAATATGGATAACAAAATGTGCTGGCAGATGCAAAATTTTGCAAGTACGTATTTAAAGAATTGTGTAATTTTACCGTCTAATAAATTTTCAATGCCACTTTACCGGGATTTTTCAGATGATCAGGCCACCATTCTTCTTTGGAAGTATGGTGAAGAAGAGGATTTGGATGTAGAGTTTCTTTTAGAAGAAGAGAATTTTGATAAAATAAAAGACTATCATCCTACTAAATTGAAGGAAACCCTTTTGGTGAGGAAAATCTTAAAATCAGTTTTGCCTAATCATAAAATTCTTTACGAAGGCAGACAACCATATTTGTCGCCGAATGATTATGAAATCTCGGTAACGCATTCTTTTCCCTTTGCCGCTCTGGCGATTTCGAAAAATAAAGTTGGAATTGATCTAGAACCTTTTAATCAGAAAATTACCAGGATTCAGCACAAATTTTTGCAGGATGAGGAAAGCGGTTTTATCGAAAAAGATAAAGAAGTTGCCTATCTCACCGTTATTTGGTCGCTGAAGGAAAGTCTGTACAAAATTCATCATTCGAACTATTGGTCGTTGAAAAAACATTATGAAGTAAAACCTTTCAGCTTGGATTTCCCTTTTAATATCAGGTGCCGGGTGCACGATGAGCACGTTTCGGATCTGTACAGAGCGCGCGTCGAGTTTTTCGAAAATTACTGTTTCACGATCGTGGACTGAAGCTCCGGTTCTAAATTTTCGACGACTTTTCGTTGCTCTCTTGCTACATCATAAATCAATTCCAGAATTTCCTTTAAATTTTTCAGTTCCGTTAAATGGGTGATTCTGCCCGGATCGCGGCGGTCAAAGAATTCGTTTTCCTGCAGCTCTTTTTTCCGCTTTTCGAGCAGCGTTTCTACAGAATCTTCCGGCTCGAGTTTGCTTTCCTGCAAAATATTTTGATGAAGGTTTTTTTGATATAAAATTAATTTCGTTCTCACTAATTCTGCTGAAATCTTTAGATCCCAACCGTTAAAATCGATTTCCGGATAATGTTTGTTGGTTTCTGAATATTGAGAAAAGGAAGCGATATACGCCGTAATTAAATGGGAAGTAATGACAAACTGATGCAGATGTTCTAATTTTTTCTGTTGGTTTTTCGGATCAGAAATCATTCTTTGAAAATTATCAGAAAGATTGGCAAGGTCGATGATGGCGGCTTTTCTTTTGAGTTTGTAATCTTCAATTCCAATATTTTCATCTTTAAAAAAAGCCATTGCGGCAGAGAAATATTTGAAATTGCTCTCGGCAGATTTCTTCATGAGATCCAGATTTTGGGTATGTTCCCAAACCGGTAAAACAAAATAGGACACCACAAAAGCCACGGCGCCCGCAATGACGGTATCCAGAATCCGGTCTTTAAAAATCGTGTTTAAGTTTCCCGGATTTAAAATATTAAAGGCAAGAAAAATATAGATGGTCATGAAAAAGACGGCCACTGAATAATTGGTTTTCAGAAAAGCAAAACACAGCACCATAGCAGATATGAAAAGGACAAAGAGCACATTCTGAAAAGGAATGAAATACAGAATTGCGTAAGCCACCAAAGCCCCGGCCACCGTTCCGTATAACCGTAAAAGATTCCGGTGTTTGGTCGTGGCATAAGCGGGTTTCAAAATCGCTACAATGGTGATAAAGATCCAGTAAGAATGACCGATTCCTAAAAACTTCAGCTGAGAAATAAAGTAACCTACCACTAAAGCAACTGTAATCCGAATGGCATGGCGGAAGTGCGTTGACTGCAAAGAAAAATTGGCAAGAAATATTTTGCTATTAAGTTTCTCCTCTGCGGTCACAAATTTTTCTACATCAAGACCTGTAGAAAGACTTTTTGCCATTTTTAGATTTTGGCTGAAAACTTTGTAAATCGTTTTTATTTCATCTGAGATCACTGTGATTCTATTCAGGATTAAACGAAGCGTCATAAAATCTTCCAGCGTTTCGGGCGTTAATTTGCTGTTTCGTAAATCAAAATAATCGTTATATATGTTTTCCAGTGATTCGTCGATATTGCGGATAGGTTTTGCTTTGGAGCCGCTTTGCAGTGCAATCCCGATATTGCTCATTTCTTCTGAAAGCATCTGCAGATAATTTCCCAGAGCGTTTAAAAATTCTGTTGCACCGAAGTTTTCCTGAACCTTGCGGTAATCACTTTCAGAAGTCATCAGTTTTTCGTGCAGATCAATGGAATTAAGGAACATCAGCATCAACAACCGGCTGGTAGTTGTGGATTCGTTGACGATTTTCCGGGTTTTAAAAACGGTTTCCCGGGTTTCTTCCTGAAGATTTTTGATTGAAATCTGCTTGGTAATAATCTGAGAATAGAGACTGTCAAAATTAGGATCCTTTAAATAAAATTTTGATTTCAGGGAAAGGTATTTTGCAAGTTCCAGATAATTTTCACCAATCATCTGTCCTGCCAGCTTGTAAGGCTGCATTTTGGAAACAATCAGAAAAATAATAAAGTAGCAGATAGAACCGGCGAGAAAAATCAGGGAACTTTTAATAATATGACCTCCGGTTAAATGGCCGTCTATAAAAATGGCCAAAACCACTAAAGACAAAGAACCCACCGCAGCCAGTCGCTGGCCAAAAACGCCGATCATGGTAAAGAAAATGCTGAAAATAATAATTTCCGGATAAATTAGAATCGGGAAATTTTTGATAACACTGGCCACGATGGACACCAGGAAAAAAGAAGCAATCGCCAGAATTAAAGCATTTCTTCTCCGGATAAAAGGTCCGGGCTGATCTGTAAGTCCTACAAAACTGGTGGCAAGAGGAAAGAGGAAAAATTCCTTGAGCAAACCAAAATGAGCCAGAATTACACTGGGCAAAACAATGGCCAACGAAATACGAACCGCTGAGGAAATCGCCTGGCTGGTTGCAAATTTTTTTAATTCGGTTGCATAGTTCATTTTACAAATTTAAACTTTTAAGGTCAAAAAAAAGCCTCAAAATACTTTGAGACTTTTTATTTGTGAATTAAGTTTTATTAATAATCCTGAGCATTCGAAGATTCTTCACCGATATTCCAGGTTAATCCGAACCGAAGCGTATTATCTAAAGCTGAATTTGTTTTTGAGGTATTGATTAAATAAGACATATCTAATCCGAAAGACTGGTATTTCAAACCAACGCCTACTGTTGCATATTGTCTGCCACCCTGTTCTACGCTTTCATGGAAATAACCACCCCGCACGGCAAATGCATTGTCATATTCATATTCAACCGCGCCGCTGAACATCATGCTTTTTGGATTGCTGAAAGATTTTCCGATTCCATCGATTACCCCAACATTCGGAACATTACCGGTTTGATCAGGACCCGGCACCAAAAGTTTTGATGCTTCGAAATTAAGTCCAACTCTGTTTAAATCATCCAGAAATAAATCATAACCTGCACCTACTCTCGCCATGGTCGGAAGATAAGATCTGGATTCTTCATCACCGGTATAGTCTAATCTCGGACCTAAATTTTGAACGGCAAAACCTCCTTTTACGCGACCTTCAAAATCGTTGATGCTGCTGTGTTTTTCCGATTGAAAATATCCTGAAACATCAACTGCAAAAGAGTTTGCTGGTTTTAAAGTGTTGTCAGAGTTGAATCCTCCCGATAAATCAGAACGGATAAATCGACCCGTAACCGCCATTGAATAGTAATCTGAAAGTTTTAGAGCGTAAGCAACATCAATTGAAAATTCGTTGGGTTTTGCAAATCCTCCTTTCTCAAAACCTTGTCCGCCTACCGCCAATTTGGTGAGCTCTACCTCACCCATATTAAAATAGTAAATACTTGCGGAAAGGGTAGCTCGTTCTTCATCTCCCAAAAACTGATGATAAGCGCCATAAAGCAAGAAAACATCATTGGTTAATTTGCTCATGTAGGGCGTATAGTTGATCCCAACAGCAGAAGTTGTTTTGCTGAACGGATATTTCGCTGCATTCCAGAATTGGGAAAAAGCGTCGGTAGTTGTTGCAACCCCCTGATCACCCATTCCTCCTGCTCTTGCATCGGGCGATATTCTTAGGAACGGTGCACCGGTTAAGACAGTTTGAGTCTGCGAATAGGCCGCAATACTCATCCCAAGTCCTAATCCTAAAAATAGTTTTTTAGTCAATGTCATAAAGTCAATTTTTGTCGTTATAAATTTTTTTTAATTATTTTAATAAAACCATTTTTTCGACCGCAGTTGCACTTCCTTTGCATTTGTCCTGATTTTGGCTGCGTGCGAAAATTTTAAATATATAAGTTCCTTTACCAACTGCATCTCCGAAATCATCATTTCCGTCCCATTCGATCGCTGTTCTCGGTGTTCTGAATCCCTGCAGGAAAGGTTCTGCCGTCACCGTGGTGCTGAGGGTTCTTACCAATTTACCGGTAATGGTGTAAATCTGAACATTTACGTCTAACACATCATCGCAATTGTGTTCAAACTGAACGTAGGTTTTGTTGGTAAAAGGATTTGGCCAATTTAACAATTTTTTAACGATTAAATTTTGATTGCTTTCGTCCTTAACTATAAAGTTTAACGTAGCAGTCGTTGAATTATTGTTAATGTCCCAAACTTTAAATGTTAACTGATGCTCGCCAGGTGTTAAATTTCTGAAGGGGTAAGTTACGTTTCCTTTCTGATAATCTAATAGGGAAGGATTGGTACATCCATTTCCATCTCCTGAAAAATAGAAATCATTCAGAACTACGGTGTCGATAATTTTACCGTCGAGAACTACGGTGACATCGTGCCCAATACCGGAACCGGTGGAGTTGATTCCTTTATCATCGGTTACACAGGCAAGGAGTAGGGGATTCTGATCAGTGATGCCCCCATCTGCAAAATTGGTGTTGTTCATGTATAATTTTACTTTTGGAGCTTCTGTATCATTGATTCCTTCTGGATTAATTCCTCCAATGGTGTGTGTTTGATTATTAAAAACATCGAACACTTTGTTGTCAGCGTAAACTAAAATTCTTCCTTGGCCGGATTCATAATTAATATCTTTTGGAACATAGAATTCAACAGAGAAAACACCACTGGTTGCCACTCCCGAGGATTTCACAATTGGGCTGCCTTCTTCAGTGTACGTTAATACCGGATTCATTTTCGGCATTCCATCATTATTGAGTGTTTTTTTGGTCAGCCGTTTATCAAAAATATTTACCGCCACTCTTCCATTAAAGCTTTCATCTATGCTTCCGTCAGCTTTTGTAATATGGCCTTTTATTTTCACAAAATCCAATGCGCGAAACTGCCCCGGAACCGGAGAGTCGATTTCATCGATGGTTATTAATCGTTTTGGGCGGCTTAATTTAGTCGCCGGATCTCCCAGAAAGTTGACTTTCAAATGGTCATTCGATGGACCTTTTTGAATTTTTGCTTTTAATAGGGCATCACCTAGATTTAAAAAATCGTCATTTTCCAAATCAAAAATATGTTTGGTGAAAATAGTCGTGAAATCTTCGCCATAACCAACTCCAATCGCACGGCTGGAAGTAACCATGGTTGATGCTCCTCCGGTTTTTGATTTGATGACCTGCTCGCCGGCAGAAAAAGTTCCCGGATCATCCCAAAGGGTAAATTCACACGTAATCGTAGAAACCAAAGGGAAACGCGAATAAACATTATTGAAATTATTAAAATTCTGAATCTGATCGATTGTTAAAACTCTTTCCTGCGCCCAACCATTAATCCCACCATGACCGAAATAGAACAGGTAAAGACTGTTACCGACATCATTGGAGATCGCCTGGTTGACCTGCGGGTATCTTTGGCCGCCAGCCGATGTCTGTGCAGGGAAGGCATCTAAATAAAGTTTTCGGATATTGTATTCTTTTCTCAATGTTCCTGTTTCGAATACATTGGCCAGAGAGGCGTTCATGGTATTGTGGAAAGGGAATTGGTTATCAGCATCATCATCTACTACGAAATCCAGTTTCATGCGCCATTCGCCAAACGGAGTCGACTGACCGGGATTTGCATTGTTATAAGCTAAAGCTTTGTCGATTAAAAGTTTGGCTTCAGAAATATTGGCAGCCGGCAATCTGCCCACCGGCAAGTTCGGTAATGTTGCAGAAACACTTACTGCTCCAATGCTTTGTGGACTGGTCATTACAAAATAATCGTCGGTTACAAATGAATCAGAGTAATTGCCACTTTCTTCACTTTGATAGCTTGGGACCACTGAAGAACCGGGATGCGCTTTTCCTTTGAAATCATATGAAGTGTCTCCTAAAATGAAAAGATATTTCAATTTTCCGGACGGCGTATTCAGTCGGGTTGTAAAGTCTCTGATTGCGGTGATGTCTCTGCTCCCACTGCTGAATTCATTATAGATTTTATTAACGTCGACGACCGCGACATTATATTTTCCCTGGTAAAAATTGGCGAGACGCTGTGCCTGTCCCATCATCTCGGGAACCGTAATCATCAAATAATCGATGTTTTGTAAACCAGCTAAATCCTGATTATCGATTTTTCCGACAAACGCAGGAGAAAATGCTGCATTGTTTTTAAAAGCGACAAACTCATTCACGAAGGTGTTGCTATTTGCGATATAACCAAAACTGAAATTAGAGGAGTCGCCTGATTTATTCACTTTTCTGGTCACATTGGTGATGTCAGAAACTTGCCAAACCTGATCCGCCGCAGAGGCATCGGACATATTAAAAGTGTACGTATTACCGCTTTGCTCCACAATGCCATAACTTCTAAAATTCATCTGGTCATTATTGAACTTTAAATCTTCTTTATACTGAACTTCAGCATAATCAAAATAAAATTTACCATTAGGATTACTGGCAGAGTTCGGTGCATAATTGAAGGAAAGTTGATTGCCCTGTAAATTAGTAACCGTCCCGTTATAAACTATCGGTAGATATTCTCTTTTATCATCTGGCGAAACCGAAGTACTGGCCGGATTTGCATTGTTAATGTTTACCGTGATTGTATTGCCTTGCGATAGGTAAGCAATATATCTTGAACGGTATGCAATAACATCAGCCGGCTGAATCGGCGATTTTGTTGTAAAAGTGACAGTCTTATTAGTATTAAAAGCATCGCCGGTCCAGATTCTGCCAATTTTCATTAAATTGAATTTCTCTTCATTGATGTATTGGTATTCATCATAGCGGGAAATGATATTTGAATTAGTCGGGACATCACTTGCTTGAATTCTTTTGCCGGGTCCGTTATCGAAATTGATGAAATAGTAAGCGAAGTCTTCGTAGATGTTGATAAAGTTACTGGATTTATCCGTCCGCGTTTCTATTCTTCTGTTGCCGTTGCCATTCCCGCTTTTGTGCAGATTATAACCATTAGGACCTTGAGCGTAGAAAAGAGCATAATCATCTTCATTCCAAACCCCGTCATCTTCACCGAAAACCTGTATTGCATTTTCCTGCAGAGCATCGAAACGGTAATCCTGATTATGTTCAGGCAACATCAAGCCACCATTTCCATAAATTCTAAAATTTTTAGGATTGATGTTGGCGGGATTTATTCCGTTGTCCCGCAGGAATTTTGCAGTAATTTTAAAAACGCCTGATTTGTCAACTTTAATTTTATAAAAGTTTCCCTGTCTCAATGGATTTTCAGCAGTTCCGATTTTACTTGCCAGATTTTTACCCAGCATTTTCCTTTCATCATTGATTACCGTAAAAGAACTGAGCCGGTAAATGGTTCCTTTTTCAAATTTTAAGGCGGCAACCCGAATATTATTGCTTTTTTCCTGTGTGTAAGGATTCGTATAATCACTCACTTCATATTGATCTTCGGCTGGAAGATTATAATCATTGATGTCGAAAAGATCCTTTGCTGATATTTTTTCCCAAACCAAATTGGTGACTTTTCTGCCGGTACCACCGTATTTTTCTACTATCCTGATATAAACCCCGCCATCTTCATATACAAAACTTTCGTTCTTAAAGAAAGGAACAGTAACTTTGCTGCTTCCGTAATCAATCACGGTGCTTCCTTCCCAATTTATTTTAGTGGTTTGCGAAAAAGAAAAAGAACTGAATAAAAATACTAAAAAGAGTGTTAAATTGCGCTTCATCTGCTGGTTAATTTGCCATTTACAAATTAAACGAAAATTATTAAATAATAATATGATACAATAAAATTAAATTGTTAACGTTCTGCAAAAAATCAATCTTTAATTTGATTTATTAAATAATTTATTTTTTCTTTGTACCTTGATAAATTCTAAATTTACTATGAATAGACTAAAGTTGTTTACAATAATGGCGTTAAGTGCAACACTTATCCTGATGAGTTGCGGCAGTGGTGGCAACAGCAAGAAAGGTGGTGGTACAAAACGTTTTACAAGTAAAACTGGTTGGAAACCCAACGACCAAAAAGGTTGGTTCTTTACCGGAAAACAACAGAAACAGAAAGGCTGGCCAGGAATGGTGTACGTGGAAGGCGGAACATTTACCATGGGATTGGTGAAAGATGACGTGATGCATGATTGGAATAATACCCCAAAAAGAATGCAGGTGAGTTCTTTCTTTGTCGGCGAAACAGAGATTACGAATTACGAATACAGAGAATATGTAACGTGGCTGAAATATGTTTTCCCTCCTTCTGACACTAGTTTTAAAGAGATTTATACAGGAGCACTTCCAGATACTTTGGTTTGGAACAACAAGCTGTCCCGAAACGATTTTGCAGAAACCTATTTCCGTTCGCCAGAATATGATTACTATCCTGTAGTAGGTGTTTCCTGGCTGCAGGCTTCCAGATACTGTGATTGGTTAACCGATCGTGCAAATGAAAAAGCTTTGATGGAACAGGGTGTAATTTCTAAAGATTTATATACCAACGATTCAAACAATCAAGGAGCAAGTGCCTTTAATTTAGATAAATTCAAAGGGAATGATCCAGAAATGGATGCATATATCAACAAGCAGCGTTTGCAGCAAAAAAGTGGGATTAAGACCCAAAATGCAAGAATCATTGCAGCAAACCGTAATGCAACTTCCGGTGTTGTAGAAAAGTTCCGCTTGCCAACTGAGGTAGAATGGGAATTTGCGGCCCTTGGAATGCAAAAAGAAAGAGAATATAATCTCTACACCAGTAAAAAACCGGAAATCGAACAACTGAAAGGTAAAAAAGGTAAAAACCGGGGAATGTATCTTGAAAACTTTAAACAGGGAAGAGGTGATTATTCCGGAGTTGCAGGTTGGAAAAATGACGGTTCACCGACTACTGCAGACGTAAAAAGATATCCTTCAAATAATTTGGGAATCTTTGGAATGTATGGTAACGTGTCTGAATGGACTGCTGATGTTTACAGGCCAATCATTGATGAAGAAGCAAGCGACTTTAATTATTACAGAGGAAACATAGCAAAAGAAATCGTAAAAAATGCAGATGGGACTTTCAAAAAAGTTGACGCAGTGAAATATGATACGTTAGCTGATGGCCGATTGGTTTATAGAGGATTGCCAGGTCAGTATGAACGAGAGGTTGTTGCAGATAACAGAAACTTCCGTGACGGTGATTTTCAGTCGTCTCTGGATGCAGGTTATGGGAAAGCAGAAGACAGTTCGACTCTGGGCTATAACATGTACAATTCTAAGCAAAAAAGATTTATTGTAGACGGCAGAGGTAGAATAGTTCTTCAAAAAGACAAAACTTCCAGAACAACCGCATTATCTAATGAAGTTAGAGTAATTAAAGGAGGTTCGTGGTTAGATGGAGCTTACTGGCTTGATCCGGGACAAAGAAGATTCCGTGATGAAGGAAAAGCTTACGGTTGGGTCGGATTCCGTGTTGCACAGGATGCGAAGTCAAACGGAAAAGGAAGAACCAAAAGATAAAATTTAATAAATATTTAAAAATCCTTCTGTTTATGCAGAAGGATTTTTTATTTTTGATCTATGAATGCAATTTCCTTTTATCCTGTTTTTTTAAAATGCGCGAAAGTAACAATCGATACCAGAAATATTGAACAAAACGATGTTTTCTTTGCCTTTTCGGGCTCCACATTTAATGCCGCAAAATTAGCTGAAAACGCCATTGACAAAGGAGCGCTGGCGGTTATTGTGGAACAGAAGGAATTTGAAAATGAAAAGAGAAATATTTTCTATGTTCCGTCAACTCTCAAATTTCTGCAGGATCTTGCAAAACATCATAGAAACCAACTCGAAATTCCCGTTATCGGCCTCACCGGGAGTAATGGTAAAACGACGACCAAAGAAATTATTCATGCGGTTCTTTCGCAGAAATATAACGTGCAGTATACTTTTGGAAACCTTAATAATCATATCGGTGTTCCGCTGACCTTACTTTCGATAAAACCAGAACATGAGATCGCGGTGATTGAAATGGGTGCGAACCACCAAAAAGAAATCGAACTGCTTTGTGACCTTGCGCAACCTAATTATGGCTATATTACCAATTTCGGCAAAGCACATCTTGAGGGTTTCGGTGGTTTCGAAGGAGTTATTAAAGGCAAATCTGAATTATATGATTATTTGGAAAATCAGTCGCAAACTATTCTGGTTAATGAAAATGATCCTATTCAACTTGAAAAAACAGAAGGGTACCAGCCAAAAATTACTTTTGGTGCAGAAACTTCTGATTATCAATTTCAACAGGTTTCAAAAGACAATTCAGTAGGATTGATTTATGGGGGAAATCAGGCGATATCGAAGCTTACAGGAAATTATAATTTTACCAATCTTTGTGCAGCGGCAAGTTTGGGTTTACATTTTGATTTACATTTTGATCAGATTAAAAATGCCATTGAAAACTATTTGCCCACCAATATGCGGTCGCAGGTTGTAGAAAAGAACGGGAAAATTTTTGTACTCGATACATACAATGCCAATCCCAGCTCGATGAGCGAGTCTTTAAAAAACTTTAATAATTTTAATGGCAGCAAAACCATTATCATCGGTGATATGTTAGAGTTGGGCGAAGAATCAGAGACAGAACATCAGGCGATTCTGGACCTTGCGAGATCTCTTAATTTTGATGAAATTATTACGGTAGGAAATGAATTTAAGAATGTGAATCAGCTTTCAAAATCCTATCAGGATGCAAAAGAACTTTCAGAATATTTAAAAATTAATACCATTGAATCCAAAAATATTTTGTTAAAAGCTTCACGTGGTGTTGCGTTAGAACAAATTTTAGAATTCATCGGTTAGTCTTTGCGCCAAAAATCATTGAGGATTAATTTGATATTTTCAAAGGTCATTGGAAAAACTTCTGCAATAATTTGTTTTTCGTTTTTCCAGGAAACTTCAGAAATTCCTTCCTCTGTTTGTGGTACAGGATCCGAAGTTCCGATATAACTGACACTGAACCAGTAAGTTGTTTTCAGTATTTTCTTGCCATTTCTTTCAGTGTAAATGTGAAAAGTCGTGTTTAAATAATCTTCTAAAATAAGCTCCTTAAGTCCGGTTTCTTCCTCTATTTCCCGCAATGCTGCCTGTTCCAGAGATTCTCCTTTTTCTATTTTCCCTTTTGCTAAATCCCATTTCCCTAAACGGCGGATAAACAGAATTTCTTCTTTTTGATTGCTTACAACCCCGCCTGCGGCCTCAATTACTTTAAACATCTTGGTGAAATCTTCCCAAATATCTTCAAGATCATCACCGTAAATGTTAAGTTCCGGACAGGAAGTGTTTTCCAAAAGATCGATTGCAATTTCTAAAGTCGAAAATCCTTCATACCGAAGCTTCTTTTCTACATCTTGCGGATATTTACTAATAGATAATTTTTTTTCATTCACAAAAACTTTATACATTTGCAACGCTTTATTTAATACAAAAATATAAAAATGAATTTAGAAGGACGCAAAATTATCGTAAATAAATCGGGAGCTGAGTTGGTTTCTATGTTAAACACTCCAGAAGGGTACAGAGATCTGATGCCGGATTCTTTACAGAGTTTTGAAGTTCGTGACCAAGGTTTTAAATTCAGTTTAAAAGGAATGCCTGAAATTGCTTTGGTAATTGATGAAGTGACAGAAAATCAAGTGGTTTTGAAATCGGCAAGCTCGAGTCTGGATTTTTCATTAAAAGGGGTGATGAATCCGGTTAATGAAAATCAAACTGAAGTCCAGTTGCTTTTTGAAGGTAAATTTAATCCGTTTATCAAAATGATGGTCGAGAAACCTTTGAAAAACTTTATCGACGCTTTGACCGATAATATCGAAAAAATTTAAGAAATCAAATCTATTGAAAAGCCCTGAATGTTGAATTCAGGGCTTTTTTATTTAATGAGTGTAGCTTGCAAAAGCTTCTTCCAAACTGCCGTATTTGCCTTTAAATTCTTCGATGTTGCAATCCTGGATAATATTTCCCTGATGAATCAAAATTACCCGGGAACACAGTGCTTCTACTTCCTGCATAATGTGAGTGGACAGAATTACTGTTTTTTCTTTCCCAATTTCTTTAATCACATTTCTAATTTCGATGATCTGGTTCGGATCCAGACCGTTTGTCGGTTCATCTAAAATCAGCAAATCAGGCGAATGCAATATAGCTTGGGCAAGACCAACTCTTTGTTGATATCCTTTTGAAAGCTGCGAAATTTTTTTCGATTTTTCAGGGGTGATGCCCACCAATTCGATCACTTCGTCAATTCTTTCTTTTGGGATTTGATGAAGATTAGCTACGAAATTTAAATATTCTTTCACATACATTTCGCTGTAAAGAGGATTGTTTTCCGGTAGAAATCCCATATTTTTCTTTGCTTCAATCTCATTTTCACGAATATCTTTTCCTTTAAAGATCATTTGTCCTTCATCAATTTTCAGCGCCCCGACAATCGATTTCATCAACGTAGATTTTCCCGCACCATTCGGCCCGAGAAGACCAATAATCTCATTACTGTCGATTTCAATATTGATATTATTTAAAGCGGTTTGATCGCCAAATTTTTTGGTCAGGTTGATGATTTGTAAAGACATAAATTTTATTTAATGAAGTGCAAATTTAGGAAATTGAATAGGAGTGTAATCTAATTAGGAAGAATCATTTAAACAAAAAAAGACCGAGAAATATTCTCAGTCTTTTTAGTGAGCGCGACAGGATTCGAACCTGTGACCGTCTGCTTAGAAGGCAGATGCTCTATCCAGCTGAGCTACGCACCCAAATATTAGAATTTTTCAAACTCATCGTTGAGAAGATAAAGTTTTTTTTAAAAAAAAGAAAACTCTCGAAAGAGCTTCCTTATAAAGTCGGGGCGGCAGGATTCGAACCTGCGACCTCCTGGTCCCAAACCAGGCGCGATGACCGGACTACGCTACGCCCCGAGTGATTTTTGCGATTGCTGCGGAGAGTAAGGGATTCGAACCCTTGGTACAGTTTCCCATACGCTTGTTTAGCAAACAAGTCCTTTCGGCCACTCAGGCAACTCTCCTCTCCAATTAAACAAAAAAAAGATAGAGAAGTTCTCGATCTTTTTCAGTGAGCGCGACAGGATTCGAACCTGTGACCGTCTGCTTAGAAGGCAGATGCTCTATCCAGCTGAGCTACGCACCCTTTTATAATTTTGAGAAAATTATTAAAACATTATCATTTTAAAAAAAAATCTCATTGGTAAAGAGAATTTTTTTATAAAGTCGGGGCGGCAGGATTCGAACCTGCGACCTCCTGGTCCCAAACCAGGCGCGATGACCGGACTACGCTACGCCCCGAATAATTTTTTGTGGAAGTTGCGGAGAGTAAGGGATTCGAACCCTTGGTACAGTTTCCCATACGCTTGTTTAGCAAACAAGTCCTTTCGGCCACTCAGGCAACTCTCCATTGCAATATTTGTAAGAGCTTCTGTTCTGTAATTGCGAGTGCAAATATAAAAGAGTTTTCGTTATAAACCAAAAGAAATTCCTAAAAAATATTCGTATTTTTGACTCTAAATTTAAAATATTAAAAAACGAATGCGTAATTCATTATCTGTCATATCCTTAGGTCTTCTGATTATTTCTTGCGGAACGCAAAAAAAATCACACACTGCAGTTGTAAAACCTACATTGCCCCAAGTTTCACTTGTGAAACCTGAAGTTCCCCTTCATAAACCGAGAATTCGACATGAAGGTGGAGTCGAGTTTTTTAAAGAAAACATCGGTGATATTACTAAAAATGACAATACGGCCAGTTATGGATCGATTGTTTCTGCGAATCCTGCTGGATATAAAGTAGTGAAAACTTTCTTTCCGGCAGTAGGGCAAAATTTCCGACAGCGGTATATTATTTTACATTATACGGCTTTGGATGATGATAAATCGGTAAATGTGCTGACTCAGCAATCGGTGAGCTCCCATTATTTGGTCAATGATTTAGGAGATAATGAAATTTATCAGTTGGTTGATGAAAATAAAAGGGCTTATCACGCCGGAATCAGTGCCTGGCGAAAAGACAAAATGCTCAATGATACTTCTATTGGGATTGAGATCGTAAATGCAGGTTATAAAACCGATGCCGGTGGAATGAAAGTTTTCCCTGAATATTCTGAAGCACAGGTCAAGAAAGTGGCTGCATTGGTAAAAGACCTTGCGAACCGGTATATGATTCCGCCGACCAATGTTTTAGGACATTCTGATATTGCACCAACCAGAAAGCAAGATCCAGGGCCAAAATTTCCGTGGAAGAAGTTATACACTGACTACCAGGTTGGGATGTGGTATGACGAAAGTGTGAAAGACAATTTCTATATGACCGCTGTTTTGGAAGATTATACCTTGCAGATGACCGTTCCATCATTTCTGTTTAAAATTCAAACTGCCTTGCGTGATTTTGGCTATGATATTAATCCGAATGGATTATATGATGATGCGACGAAGAAAACGATCGAAACTTTTCAGTATCATTTCCGGCCGGAAAATTACTCGGGGATGATGGATGCGGAAACTTGGGCAATTTTGCAGGCATTAAACTTGAAGTATCCAAATAAATAAATATCTTTACAATTCTCAAACCGGGCGATACATTATCGCCTCTTTTTTTAGACTTAACTTTAAATCAATTTAATAAATACAGTAAATAATCTTAACTCTTCAACAAATTATTTTATGGAACATTTCAGAAATGAAAGCGATTTATTAGGGACTTTACAAGTGCCCCAAAATGCATATTATGGAGTTCAAACCCAACGTGCTATTGATAATTTTAAAATTTCAGGACAAACTCTTTCTTCTTATCCGCAATTTATAAAAGCGTTGGCTGTAGTGAAAAAAGCAGCTGCAAAAACCAATTATGAATTGGGATTGCTTGATGAGAATCTTTATAAAATGATTGCCGAAACCTGTGAGGAGCTTATCGACGGAAATCTGCATGAGCAATTCCCGATCGATATGATTCAGGGTGGAGCAGGAACTTCTGTGAATATGAACGCTAATGAAGTTATTGCAAACAGGGTTTTAGAGAAATTAGGAAAAGAAAAAGGAGATTATCAGTATTGTTCGCCCAACGATCATATCAACCTTTCGCAATCGACGAATGATGCTTATCCAACTTCATTAAAAATGGCTTTGCTGTCGATGAATTTGGAGTTGGTAGAAAAACTCAGGAAAATAGTTGAAGCATTTCGTGAGAAGGGAAAAGAGTTCGCACCCGTTATCAAAATGGGAAGAACACAGCTGCAGGATGCCGTTCCTATGAGTATGGGTCAGGAGTTCGAAGCTTATGCGGCAACTCTGGAAGAAGATATTTCTAAATTAAACGCGAATGCCAACCTTTTTGTGGAGGTGAATATGGGGGCAACCGCCATCGGAACTGGATTAAATGCTCCCGTTGGTTATGCGAATTTATGTGCTAAAAACCTCGCTCAATTGACTGGGTTTTCTGTTATTTCTGCACCCAATTTGGTAGAAGCAACTCCAGACACGGGTGCTTATGTCATTTATTCTTCGGCCTTAAAAAGATTAGCGGTGAAGCTGTCTAAAATCTGTAATGATTTGCGTTTGCTTTCTTCAGGTCCAAGAGCGGGCTTTTTTGAAATCAATCTTCCGCCAATGCAGCCTGGATCTTCAATCATGCCGGGAAAAGTAAATCCTGTAATTCCGGAAGTGGTCAATCAGGTTTGTTTTAAAGTCATCGGAAATGATTTAACGGTAACTTTTGCGGCAGAAGCAGGACAATTGCAATTAAATGTAATGGAACCCGTTCTTTCACATTCAATTATGGAAAGCATGATTTTCTTAGGAAATGCAATGGATACTTTAAGAGAAAAATGTATCGTAGGCATTACGGCCAACAAAGAGGCCTGTTTGAATATGGTGAGAAACAGTATCGGTATTGTAACCGCTTTAAATCCTTATATCGGTTATAAAAATTCTACAGAAATTGCCAAAGAAGCGTTGGAAACAGGCAGAAGCGTTTATGATTTGGTATTGGAGCGCCGGATTTTATCTGAAGAAAGATTAAATGAAATTCTGGATCCTGCAAATATGCTGAAGCCTCATCAACCAATGTAATTTTTTAAATAAAACTACAGATTAAAACCATCGGATAATTAAACTATGAAGAAAATATTAACAACAATAACCGTTATTGGAGCACTCACGATGAGCAACGCACAGAAATTTGAAACTAAGAAAACAACAGACAAAAGCGGTTACCAATATGAAACCGTTATTAATGATAAAACAGGGGTAAGAGTTTATACTTTAAAAAATGGATTAAAAGTATTCCTTGCGAAAAACGATGACGCACCGAAAATCCAAACCTATATTCCCGTAAGAACAGGAAGTAATAATGATCCGGCTGATAATACGGGATTAGCGCATTATCTGGAACACATGATGTTCAAAGGAACCTCTAATCTTGCAAGTGCAGACTGGGCAAAAGAAAAACCGCTTTTAGAGGAAATTTCTAAACTGTATGAACAGCATAAAGCAGAACAGGATCCGGAAAAAAAGAAAGCACTCTATAAAAAAATAGATGAAGTTTCACAGGAGGCAAGTAAATTTGCAATCGCCAACGAATATGACAAAGCGATTTCTTCACTGGGAGCGTCGGGAACCAATGCTCATACGTGGTTGGATGAAACCGTTTATAAAAATAATATTCCAAACAACGAACTCGAAAAATGGTTGAAAGTGGAGAAGGAAAGATTCTCTGAATTAACTTTGAGATTATTCCATACTGAGCTGGAAGCGGTTTATGAAGAATACAACCGTGCTCAGGATAACGACGGACGTTTGGTGAATTATGAATTAATGGATGCCCTTTTCCCAACTCATCCAAATGGTCAGCAAACGACGATCGGAAAATCAGAGCATTTGAAAAATCCATCCATGCTGGCGATTCACAAATATTTTGATGAATATTATGTGCCGAATAATTACGCCATGGTTTTGGTGGGAGATTTAGATTACGACAAAACCATTAAACTGGTAGATCAGTATTTCGGAAGTTTTGAATACAAAGAATTACCGAAAAAACAAACGATCACCGAAGAGCCAATGACCAAAATTGTAGAAAGAACGGTAAAAAGTCCTTCTACACCGAGGTTACAACTCTCCTGGAGATCTGATTCTTATGGAACTCAAAATGCGAGACTTGCAGACATCGTCGGAAATATTCTGACGAACTCGGGAGATTCCGGTTTGATTGATTTAAACATTAATCAAAAACAGAAAGCGCTGAGAGCAATGGCTTACGAGTCTGCGTTTAAAAATTACGGAAGTTTTTCATTAATTATCGTTCCGAAAAATGACCAGACTTTTGATGAAGCGAAAAAATTAATGTTGGATCAAATTGAACTGGTGAAAAAAGGAGAATTCCAGGACTGGTTGATTCCGGCCATCATTAATGATATGAAAATCCAGCGCATGAAAACGTATGAAACCGCTGACGGATTGGCTACTTCATTGTACGGAAGTTACATCAACGACAGAACCTGGGAGCAGGAACTGAATGAGATCAATGAATACGAAAAGATTACGAAAGCCGACGTGGTGAAATTTGCCAACTATTTCTTTAAAGATAATTATGTCATCATTAAAAAAGAAAAAGGCGTCAATGATAAATTAGTCCGCGTAGAAAATCCGGGAATTACTCCGATTAAACTAAACAGGGATGCGCAGTCTCCGTTTTTAAAGGGAATTTTAGCAGAAAAATCTTCTGAAATTAAACCTGAATTTATCGATTACGCAAAAGTGATCAAAACGGATAAAATCGGTGATAAAAAAGTGAGTTTCGTACATAATAAATACAATGATATTGCCCAGGCTCATTTTGTTTTCCCTTTCGGAAGCGACTATGACAAAGAATTAGGTCTGGCAACTCAGGTATTGCAATATTTAGGAACCAATAAATTATCTGCGGAAGACCTTAAAAAGGAATTCTTTAAGTTGGGTATTTCTAATGATTTCAGAACTTCACAGGACCAGTTGAGAATCTCGTTAAGCGGTTTAGAAGAAAATATGCCAAAAGCAATCGAGCTGTTGAAAAACTGGATGCAGAATGCAAAACCCGATCAGAAGGTATACGAAGAAAATGTGAAAACCATTTTGGAAGGCCGGGAAGTTGCCAAAAAAGACAAAGCAAGAATTATGGCCGCTCTGTCTAATTACGCTAAGTATGGCAAGGTTTCGCGCTTTTCAGATGTGCTTTCCAAATCACAGTTAGAGGCGATCAATTCGGTTGATATGACGAATAAAATTCAGAATTTGCTGAAAATGCCTTACGAGATTTTCTTTTACGGACAGAATTTCAATGCTTTCAAAAAATATGCAAAACCTTTCGTAGAAAAGGAAACCTTGAAAGTTCCTGCAAAAAACGACTATCCTGAACCTGCAACCAACGGCAATGTATATTTTACCAATTACGATATGGTACAAACTGAAATGAGTAAAGTGGCAAAAGGACCAAATGTTAATTTAGCGAACCTTGGGAAAATCAGTGTTTTCAATGAGTATTTTGGACGGGGATTATCTTCAATCGTTTTCCAGGAAATCCGTGAGAGCAAGAGTTTAGCGTATTCTGCTTATGTTTCTTATGCGTCAAGCGGCGAGCTCAACCGTCCTGATTACGTGACGACTTATATCGGAACTCAGGCGAATAAACTTCCGCAGGCAGTTACTGCGATGGATGAATTGATGGAAAATCTTCCGCAAATCCCGGCACAGTTTGAAAATGCTAAAAATGCAGCGTTGAAACAAATTGCTTCGGGTAGAATCAACAGAACCAATATTTATTTCAATCAGTTAAGTCTTAAAAAATTAGGAGTTGACTACGATTTAAGAAAGGATATTTACAAAGAAATCGAAAAATTGTCTTTGGCAGATCTTACGGGTTTCTATGATTCGCAGATGAAACCAATGAAATACAATACCGCGATTATCGGTAAAAAAGAAAATCTTGATATGGTTGCCATAAATAAAATGGGCACATTCCAGGAAGTTTCTTTAGAAGAAATATTTGGATATTAATTTTTGAAGATATGGTTAAAAAAAAGTGAAATTTCGGTTTCACTTTTTTTTATGTTTAATAATAAAATCAAAAAAATATTTACAAATGAAATTGAGATCAATTAAATAGGGTGATTTGACTCTTTTATAGTAAAATAAATAGGTTCACATTTGCAATGCAATACCTATAAACGAATTTTTTCGTGATCCACAGAACGATAAAATTCGACGTAACAATGTAGAAATTACAGCGCAACATTTCATTGTCCGTTGTTCAACAGAAAAAGTCAGTACAATGATGAAAATTTTAAAAAAAAAATTTTATGAGTTTGCATGAATCTTTCAACAGATCGGGTTTCTCAAAATCCGTCAACAGTCCGGCAGGTCGCATATTCCGTTTGGCAGCAGGCACCGCATTTCTGCTGGTAGGATACCAGTTTCGCGATCGCCCACTTGGTATACTTTCAATGGTTTGGAGTATTTTCCCCTTAAGTGCCGGAGCATTTGATATCTGCTATATCAGCGCCGCATTGGGCGGTCCATTATCGGGTAAGAAGATCCGCGGCAGTTCGGGTAAATAGGTTTTATCGGTTACGGAAGTTGCACAGCAAGCAGTCGAAGAGAATCCTATTAATTATCTTTAAAAACCTTACAAATTATAAAACTAAACTAATAGCTGTGAAAGCAAAGATTCCGGAATTTCCGGAATTTTTTTTTGGATTATTTTAAAGTTGGTGACAATGGTTGCATGAAATATATACCTAGGCTTTGCAATATCTAAAACAGTTACCGGGTATATTTAAACGAAAGAACGCACCAAAAAGGCACGTTCTTACAAATGTAATATTTAAAAAATATTTATTTCACAATTTTCATTTCATTCAACAGCCATTTTGCATCGGCATATTTATCAACAATGAAAAGAATATATTTGGTGTCCACCATGATATTTCTACTGAAACGGGGATCGAAATTGATGTCACTCATCGTTCCTTCCCACTGTCTGTCGAAATTCAGTCCGATTAAATTTCCGTGTGCATCCAAAGCAGGACTTCCGGAGTTACCGCCGGTTGTGTGATTGGTTGCTGTAAAGTTTACGGGAACATCGCCGGTTTTGTCTTTGTACATTCCGTAATCTTTCGTATTGTAAATGTTGACCAGTTTTTTAGGAACATCGAATTCATAATCACCGGGAACATATTTTTCCATCACCCCTTCCAGATGCGTTTGGTAACCGTAGTAAACCGCGTCTCTGGGGTTAGAACCTTTCACCTGGCCATAAGCGACACGAAGCGTAGAGTTTGCATCCGGGAAGAATTTACGGTCTTTATCGGTTTCCATTTGCTGCGCCATGAATTTCTTTTGAAGCACATCGATCTGATCCTGAAGTTCTGCATATTTCCCTTCAGTAGTTTTCATGTAGCTATCTTTCATTGAAGAAGCCAGCTGAATAATGGGGTCGTTTTTAAGGTTTTTAATCAACTCCGCCGGATTGGCAAATACCTTGTCGATATTCGCTGACGCCGTTGCGCTGTTGAAAGTTCCGCGTCCGGTAATCACTGAATTTTTAGACCAGTTTTCAATGGTTGCTGAATTTTTATTAACCTCTTTAAACTGAGCGAAATTTGCAGGCAAAAATTTGGCAGGTGTTTTTTCTGCATACAAAGCGAGCAGCTGTGCTGTTACTTTAGCATCCAGTTCAGCATCATAATCTTTGTAAAATGAAGCAAGTCTGTTTTTGAAACCTGTCAGTGTCTGGTCGGTCATTTTTCCAGCTTCATAACTTTGCATAAAATTGATGTACTGATTGGCCAGTGACAAAGTTTCGGCATTTCTGGTCACTTCCGAATAATAAGAACGGTTTAGCGAGTAAGGAGACTGCTCGTTGTACAAATTGTTCAGCTGATCAATCGTCGGTTTAATTTGCGGATTTTTTGCAATTAAAGTCTGCTCGTATTTTTTCTTTTTTCCAACGGCGTCAGATTTTTTCAAACCTTCAACTTCGCCGATCCATTTTTTCCAGTAATTGGCTACACCAGCGTATTTTGACGCATATTTAATTCTTGTTTCCGCATCGGTACGCATTTTTTCGTTTAAGGTTTTCAACGCGACTTCTCTTACGGCGATCATGGCAGGATCGGTTTCTGTCATTACCTTTTCTACAGCGATGGCAGGTAAATACTCGGTTGTTCTGCCGGGGAATCCAAAAACAAATGTGAAATCATTTTCCTGTTTGTCTTTAATGGAAACCGGTAAGAAATATTTCGGTTTGTAAGGGATATTGTCTTTTGAATAATCCGCTGGTTTATTGTTTTTGTCAGCATAAATCCGGAACATCGAAAAATCGCCGGTATGTCTTGGCCAAACCCAGTTGTCGGTATCAGATCCGAATTTACCGATTGAACTTGGCGGTGCACCAACCAAACGGATATCTTTGTAAGTTTCAATAATGTAGGCGTAATATTTATTACCGTAATAAACGGGTTTAATGATTACTTTCTGCCAAGGTTCTAATTTAAAACCGGCTTTAACCGTTTCAAGATTTTTGGCAATCAGCGCTTCCGCCGCTTTAGAATCTAAATTTTGTGTTCCCGCCAAAACAGACCCCGTCACTTCTTTAATATCTGCGATAAAATCTACGGTCACGCCCGGATTTGGTAATTCTCCATTCATGTCTTTTGCCCAGAAGCCATCACTCAAATAATCATGTTCCACTGATGAGTGTTTCTGAATTTGACCGTAACCACAGTGGTGATTGGTCAGCAGTAAACCTTGTGGTGAAATTATTTCTGCGGTACAACCTCCGTTAAATTGTACGACCGCATCTTTAATACTCGGTTTTGAAGGATCGAAAATCTGTTTCGCAGAAATTTTCATTCCCAAATCTTTCATTTCCTTTTCGTTGAGTTCTGTAGGAATCCACATTCCGCCGTACTGCTGGGCAAATGCCATCACTGCCGGCAAAAGTATTGCTGCCAGCAATATATTCTTTCTATTCATTTTTAAAATTTGGCCTAAAAATAAGAAAATTTTTATTGATGAAGCAGTATTATGGGGCTTAAAATGAGTTGACCAATCTTTTTTCCATTATTTGGGGTGTTGAAATAACCGATCAATCACAGACTGAAATACCCGAGAATAAAAAGTTAATGATGTTTTCCGTCGTGATTATTGATCGTTTTTCAAATAAACAGAATGATGTTTCACGGTATTTTCAAATGTTAAAGGGCGACATTTATTCAAAAGCCGATTTTGCAGAAATGATCTTTGTTCGGTTTTATTCTTAACTTAATGATTATAAGTGTTAAGCATTCATCAAATATTCTTTTTTTTAAAGGAGATGTTCGGTATTTTATCTTTATTTTAAATATATTTGATGGACAAATGCGATTCCGTATTTTATTCTGAAAAAACAAACCTGAAAACCCCGAAATCATGCGAAATATAATTCCTCATTCTTTGTTTAGCGACCATGATATTTATCTTTTTAAAGAAGGAAATCATTATAAGTTGTATGAAAAATTTGGCGCTCACTCTATTGAAATTGATGGGGTCGAAGGCGTTTATTTCGCCGTTTGGGCACCATTTGCTAAAGAGGTTTCTGTTATTGGTGATTTTAACGGATGGCATTCTGAAGCCCACAAATTACTGCCAAGATGGGACGAATCCGGAATTTGGGAAGGATTTATCGCAGGCTTAAAATGGGGAGATGTTTACAAATACGGAATCCGAACCAATAAAGGAGTTTTACTCGAAAAAGGAGATCCTTTTGCTTTAAGTTGGGAACAGAACCTACAGGCTGGTTCACTCGTTTCAACCACCTGGTTTGAATGGACGGATAAAAATTGGATGAAGGACCGTTCAAACAAGAATTCCATCAATGCGCCAATGTCGGTTTACGAAATGCATCTGGGATCCTGGATGCGCGGCACAGATGATCCACACCGTTTCTTCAGTTATAGAGAAATTGCAGAACGGCTTGTTCCTTATATGAAGGAAATGGAGTTTACGCACGTAGAATTCATGCCCATTATGGAATATCCGTATGATCCAAGCTGGGGCTATCAGGTGACAGGATTTTTTGCTGCCACCTCCCGTTTTGGTTCGCCGCAGGATTTAATGTTTCTAATTAATGAATTGCACCGGAACGAAATCGGCGTTATTTTAGACTGGGTTCCTTCTCATTTTCCGGGTGACGCCAATGGACTGCATTTCTTCGACGGTACTTTTTTATATGAACATGAAGATCCCCGAAAAGGTTTTCATCCTGACTGGAAATCCTATATTTTCAATTACGGAAGACCGGAAGTGAAATCGTTTTTAATCAGTAATGCTATATTTTGGCTCGACCGTTATCATGCCGACGGACTTCGGGTAGATGCCGTAACCTCAATGCTGCACCTGGATTATTCCAGAAATGAAGGCGAATGGGAACCGAATAGTGATGGTGGAAATGTGAATCTGGAAGCCAGGAAATTCTTACAGGATTTCAATAAAGCAGTCTATAAAGAATTTCCGGATGTGATAACGATAGCCGAAGAAAGTTCAGACTTTCCCATGCTCACAAAACCAGTACACGACGGCGGTATCGGTTTTGGTATGAAGTGGATGATGGGCTGGATGCACGATACTTTGAAATATTTTAAAGTAGATCCAATTGATAGAAAATACCACCATAATAAATTGACGTTTGGCTCTGTTTACGTTTATAATGAAAATTATATGATGCCGCTTTCTCATGACGAAGTCGTCCACGGGAAAGCCAGTTTAATTTATAAGATGCCGGGCGATGAATGGCAGAAATTCGCCAATCTTCGTGCTTTATATCTTTATATGTTTACCCATCCCGGCGCAAAACTGCTGTTTATGGGTAATGAATTCGCGCAAACCCGCGAGTGGAATTTTACCCAAAGTCTCGATTGGCATTTGCTCCAATTTCCTTTTCACAAAGGAATGCAGGAATTTGTAAAAAGATTGAATCATTTATACAGAAATGAAACCGCCCTGTACGAAAATAATTTTTCACCCCAGGGAATGGAGTGGGTGGACGCGAATGATGCCGATAATTCCATTTACATTTATTTAAGGAAAGGAAAAAAAGAGGACGATGTTTTAATGGTGGTTTTAAATTTAACACCAAGAGTTCTTGATTATAAAATCGGTATTGATGAGGGGACGAGTTGGGAAGTGATTCTGAATTCGGATGACACGCAATTTGCGGGAAGTGGTGTGAAGGCAGAAGTGGAGGATGAAGAAGACGATGAATGGATGTACAGGCCCAATGCAATTGTCTTAAAATTACCACCGCTTGCCGGCGTTATTTTAAAACAGAAAAAATTACAGACAGCTGTGGTTGAAAAGGAGAAGAGTGTAAAAAACTGAGAAATAGTAGATGCCAAATAGAATACATGAACGTAAAATGAGAATATTTAACCTTTCTATCGAATGTTATCCTGTCGCCAAAGTTGGCGGACTTGCCGATGTGGTAGGAGCATTGCCTAAATATCTCAATAAAATCGATGGGGTGGAAGCCAGCGTAATTATGCCCTGGTACAATAAACCGTTCGTTCACGACCACAGTTTCGAGCTGGTTTTTGACGGTTGGATTCATCAGCACCGGCAAAGTTTTCAAGTTCAGGTCATGAAAGAACGTTCCAAAGTTTTAGGTTTTGATTTGTATTTGGTGAAAATTCCGGGACTTTTGGACCGGGATAATCCTTACGGATACTGGGATGAAAGTCAGCAGTTTCTGGCTTTTCAACATGGAGTACTGCATTGGCTGACCGCCATGGAGATTCGCCCCGACGTTTTGCACTGCCATGATTATCATACCGGTCTGGTTCCTTTTATGGTAGAAAATTGTCCTGAGTTTAGTTTTCTAAAGGGCGTAAAAACAATCGGTACCATTCATAACGGCGAATATCAAGGGCAGATGAGTTGGGAAATGATTAATTATTTTCCCTGGTTTGATGGCGCGAAATGGGGTTTGCTGGATTGGGACGGCTACATCAATCCATTGGCTGCGATGATAAAATGTTGCCATTCTTTCAATGCTGTTTCTGGCGGTTATATGGATGAACTGTTTGAAAATTTCCGCGGTCTGGAAACTTTAGTCAGACAGGAATATGCAAAAGCAAACGGTATTATCAACGGCATAGATACCGAAATATGGGATCCTGAAGTCGATCCGTTCCTCGCTTTTAATTATGGAAAAAAAGATGCTGACTCCGGTAAGTGGAAAAATAAAAAAGAGATTTGCGAAGAATATGGTCTGAATCCCAATTTGCCGCTGTTCAGTTTCATCGGTAGATTTGCGGGCGAAAAAGGAGCCGATTTTTTACCGGAAATCGTCTGGAAAAGTATCCGGGAAACCTACGGCGCTTTGAATATCATTATTTTAGGTTCAGGTGATAAAAATATCGAAAATCAATTGTCGGAATTGTCTCATTCTTTTTCAAATTTCGCTCTGGATCTGGGGTACAAAGAATATTTATCCCATAAAATTTATGCTTCTTCCGATTTTTTATTAATGCCTTCCAGAGTGGAACCCTGCGGACTCAACCAAATGTACGCCATGCGGTACGGAACCGTTCCGATCGTCAGATATACCGGTGGTTTACGGGATACAGTAGAAGATATCTCAACAGGCGGAAGCGGACTCAATTTCGGTGAAGCAAGTGCAAATGCCGCTGTTCATGCAATCCATCGCGCTTTGCATATTTTTCATAAAGAGGGTTTGATGAAACAGTTGGTGCAATCGAATATGAATTTTGATTTCTCCTGGGAAAAATCTGCCGAGAAATACCTGGAGCTTTATGAAAAGTAACTGAATTTTTCAGCTTCGATCATAGTTCGCCATTAATCATCAACTAAAGCTGATATTCTTAAATTTATTCCGAAAATCAATGTGCTTTTTTCAAAAATCAAGGAGTTTTTTCCACTGATGACTTTTTAATTTTCGACATAATTGGCTCACAAATTTATAAAACCGTAAGTTTGCAGGCTGAAAAAAATTATGGAAAAGAAAAATATGTTAAAAGGGGTTTTGTATGTTGCGCTGGGAGCAAGTATTTTCGGCATGTTGGCCACGTTTGTTAAATTGTCTTATCAAGACGGATATACGACCTCCGAAGTTACCACGGCACAATTCGTTCTGGGATTGACAGGTTTATTTATTTTAAATCTGATACAGAAAAAAACTTCAAAAAAACCACTTGCCCAGCCAACGCCCAAAGAGATTAAAATGTTGATGCTGGCAGGAACATCTTTAGGCTGTACCAGTCTATTTTACTATATCTGCGTTCAGTATATCAATGTATCTATCGCAATCGTATTGTTGATGCAGTCGGTCTGGTTCAGCGTTGTTATAGAAAGTGTAATATCGAAAAAATTTCCTAATGCCAAAAAGGTGGTCGCAACTGTAATCGTTCTGATCGGAACATTCTTCGCAACCAATATGATTAATCTGGACGTTAAATTGGATTTGCACGGTGTTTTTTGGGGACTGATGGCGGCAGCGTCATTCAGCATGACGATGTTCACTTCCAATAAAATAGCAACCCATATTCCGGTGTTGAGGAAAAGTATGATTATGCTTTCCGGAGGCGCTGTCATTGTATTTCTGTTTCTCTTTTTTGCACAGATCGGTCCTCTGCATTTTGAGGTGTTGAAAACATTTTATTTGAATTTTACAGATAATACAGACCATATCAGGGCTTTTGATTTTTCGATATTCTATACTTACGGTTTCATTCTGGCTTTGTTCGGAACGATTATTCCGCCGACTTTGTTTAATCTCGGGTTTCCAAAAACAGGTTTAGGATTGGGAAGTATTGTTTCGTCTCTGGAGCTGCCGGTTTCCGTTACGATGGCATTTGTATTATTGGGTGAAAAAGTTATTTTAATCCAATGGATGGGGATTCTTTTAATACTTTTTGCGATCGTGTTGATGAATTTGCCTTCCAAAAAAAAGGAATTACAGCCCAATTATCTGAAAGTAGATCATTAATGTAAGGAATATCCGAAATCCGGAAGAACTTTAAAATCTGGGGACTTTCCTTTAGGATTTTGCATGCTGATTAAAAAAGGATATGCATTTTAATTGATTAATGATTTCAATTAAAAACTGAAAAATGATTTCAACTGTAAATTATATTTTTTTTGAAAAAGAGTCTCATTTCCTTTGTTAGTGGTACTGTTATTGCAAAGTAAATGTTTATTTAAAATAAACTATGCTTAGACTTTCTCAAAAAAAACTTTTCAATCTGATTCTTTTGACCTCGGTTATTTCATTTGCTTTACAATGTGAAAAGGGACAGGAAACTGCTTCCCGGGAAATCGAACTGAAAAAACTGGATTCCGCTGCAAAAGCAAAAAAGGATTCTTTAATTCAGGATTCTATTCAGAAGAATACCGTTGCTTATCGTGCCTTTATTTTTCCTGCAAAGAAAAAAGATTCAGCGATGGCGGCTTTTAATAAAGAGTTTTCAAAAGAAGATCAATATGTGATTTTAGCTTTAAACCGTCTTGATTTAAAAAATAAATGGCGTGCTGATACGCTTGCTGTTCCCGATAAAATAGATTCTACTTTGATGGCTTATTCGCCATTTCCGCATCAATTGGAAATTCTGAAAGACGTTCATAAAATAGTTTTCTTTTCTTACCCGATTCAGGCTTTTGCCGTTTATGAAAACGGAAATCTTCTAAAATGGGGACCTACAAGTATGGGTTCAAAAGCCGCCCAGACCAAACGGGGATTAACATTTGCGAACTGGAAAAAAGAACTGTCAATTTCTACTGTTTCCAGCGAATGGAAATTACCGTATAACTTTAATATTCACAATACTTTAGGAATTGGCTGGCATCAATACGATCTGCCCGGCTATCCGGCCTCGCATTCCTGTTTGAGATTGTTGAGGAACGATGCGAAGTTTTTGTACAATTGGGCAGATCAGTGGATTTTGAACAAAGGCGGAGCAACGGTAAGAGCAAACGGAACTCCCGTCATTGTTTTTGGGGATTACAAATGGGGCAAGAAAAAACCATGGAAAAATTTAATTCAGGATCCCAAAGCTGATGATATTTCGGTAGAAGATTTGACTGAAATTATAAAACCCAATCTCTCGAAAATTTTGGAGGAGCAAAAGAGAACCGATGAGGTTCGTGGCGGAATAACCGCTGCAAAAGCCGGAGAAAAAGTCGCTGCTTAATTTTTTTCAAAACTTCGGATCGATTCTTCTGCGAATTCCCGAAGTTTTTGCATTTGCTTTTTACCCTGCCATTTTCCGATTCGCGCTGCCGCAAAAGTTAAACCCAGGCAAACCACCATCGCTATTGAAAAACTGAAGGCCCACGGGAAATCATGACTTTTAATCTGTTTTTCTACCAGCCAGATGGTGATGGAAACCAGCCACATGATTCCGAAAATAAAGTTGAGAAACATAAAAAAAGTCCACACGGCAGAAGTCGGCCCGAAAACACCGCGGATCACCGTTTTGTTTTCATCAGGATCGGTTTCTGTGCGAAGGGACAGACAAGGATTCCAGTAGTTATTTTGTTCAGTTCGAACGGTGATTATAGAAATTTCTTTATTTACGTTTCCTTCAAATTCGTCAGCATGTTCCTGCAGAAAGCGTTTCAAATAAGCCGTGTATTCTTCCCTGGAGATTTCGGTGATTATTTTAAATCTCGGTCTGGAGCGGATTTGGTCGAGGACAGTTTCTTCAATTTTCATTTTTGATAAGGGATTGGGTCTTCTAAAGTAATGGTAAAGTTGAGAACCTGATTGCCTCTTTCTATTTTCAGATCGATTTTTTTACCGTTTCCTTCTTTAAAATAATTATTAATTTTCTCCATAGTCATATTGTTCACGGGCTTTTTGTCGATGCTGATGAGTTGATCATTTTTACGGATTCCTGCCACGAAACAGGGTGAATCTTTACGGCATCCGGCTACAGAAAATTTTGGTTTCAGAACAAAATTATACTGAAATTTCTGTGTTTGATCTATAACTTCTATGCCGTCGGCAGCTTTTATATTTTTTTTTGTTTCAACTTCTACAAGATCTTTTTCCCAGGTCATACCGTCCTGCTGAATATCCAGACCACTGCTGTTGAATAAAAAAGGATCATTGTAATTTTTATTTCTTTTAAGCAAAATCCTTTGACCCGGATAATCGAAAATCACCGTAAAACGTCTTAAGATATCATTGCCAACCGAGCCTTTCCGACCGGGAACTAATTTTAAATTTTGAATCGAATATTCATCAGGCATCGCGGTAAGCGGTTCTGCAAAATTGAATTTCCCCAAATATAAATTGTGGATACGGCTTCTTTTCCCGAAAATATCACCATTGAAACCACGCCCCAGATAATCATCAATGTTGGGACGGTTGTATTCGAAGTTTTCGATGAGTTTGGGGAAAAGCCAGATTGCATCGCTGTTTCCTAAATCGATCAGCATTTTTGACTGGACTTTCTTGTCGGTCATTTCAACATCGGCCATAATATATGGTTTATTATTTTCGATGGTGATCGGGAATTCGGTAAATCTTTTCTGGCGTTTAATCAAGCTGTTTTCATCGTTGAAAACGGTAATTTTTTTTGAAGTAAAATTAATTTCAACCGGATGGTCTTTAAAAAACTGATAACCGATGATTCCATTGACCGGGATGCCTACATGCGATGAGAAATTAATGCCTTCATCTAAAATAATAAAAACGGTATGTTTAGCATCTTTGTAATCTTTCCCGATACTGACTGTGTTGTTTTCCGATTTCAAACCTTCAATATCCATACTTTCCCCTAAACCGGAAAATTTTATTTTTTCAACATCCTTAAAGTTGACTTCTTTTTTATCTAAACTAAAGAGGATCGTTTCATTTACTCCGGAATCCAGCAGAAAGGTTAAATCTACCCCATTAATATTGATTGGAATGAAAATTAAATTATTAATCAGTTTAAAAGGGATCACCGTTTTTTTTTGGTGAAGAATTTTGAATCCCTTTTGTGCAAAAGAAAATGTAAAAATGAAAATTAGGATTATTTGTAGAAGTTTCATCTAATGAAGATACAAATTTATTGTGAAAATGATAATTATTTTGAGGGTAAAAGTTTTTACTAAGAAATTATAATGCACTAAATTTGTTCGATGCTACACGAAGAAAAAAAGGAGAAATTCCATCAGTTGGTCGAGAATAAATTCCAAATTTATAACTCCCTCTTTATGAGTTTGCCGTACGATAAAATGTCTAATATCGGTATGCTGCTGCCTTTTCTTTATGAGGAAAGTAAAGCGGGATATGAAGCCGGAAAAAGTCCGGAAGAAATAGTGGAAGAGTTTTTCAGCAAACACACCGAACTGAAAACTGAAGAACAGAAAACCGAACTGCTTTTTAAAATCATTCAATATATTGAAAGACAGGTCGTCCTGTACGACAGTATTGAGGATGCAGCATTTCCGGAACTTCACTCTGACCGGGATGCAGGAACGGTTCTTCAGCTTCATGAGCGGGCGTTGCAGGAGCATCAGTTGGAAGCGACGCGGAAAAAGCTCAAAGATTTTGCGATAAAAGTAGTATTCACAGCACATCCGACCCAGTTTTATCCCAATGCTGTTCAGCGGATTTTACATGATTTGCGGACTGCAATTACGAATGATTCGGTGACTGCTATTGATATGCTTCTGCAGCAATTAGGGAAAACACCTTTTCTTAATCAACAAAAACCAAGTCCTTTAGATGAAGCTTTGAGTATTATTTTTTATCTGCGTTATGTGTATTATGACACGATCGGCGAATTGTATAAAAAATTAAAAAACACCTTCAGCACCAGTAATTTTACACCTGATCAGGATGTGATTCAGATGGGATTCTGGCCCGGCGGCGATCGCGATGGAAATCCTTTCGTTACCGCAGAAATCACGAAACAGGTTGCCCGGGAACTTCGGCTTTCTATTTTGAAATCCTATTACGCGCATCTGAAAAAAGTGAGAAGGAGATTGAGTTTCCGAGGAGTTTCCGAAGTTTTAGATGGATTAAGTGATGATTTGTATGATGCTATTTTTAAAGAAGAAGCAGCGATTTCTGCTGGAGATATTTTATCGAAAATTGAAGAAGCTGAAAAAATTCTGATCGAACAGCATAACGGACTTTTCTATAATCTGTTGGAAGATTTCAAAGACCGCGTGAATATTTTCGGGACGCATTTTGCAACACTGGATATCCGGCAGGACAGCCGCGTTCATCAACAGGTAATCGACGAAATTATTGAAAAAAAATCCGGATTAAATCTTGACGAAATTTCTGTTGAAGAAAAACTCGACTGGATTTTGAATACAAACGTTAGTTTGGATCCCAATGATTTCGAAGGTATCACCAAAGACACTTTGCAAAATGTGTATCACATTAAAGACATTCAGAAAAAAAACGGACAGAGAGGAATGAATCGGTACATCATTTCTAATTCTGATCATATCAAGGATGTGCTGAATGTTTTTGCCTTATTCCGGTTTTGCGGTTACCGGGAAGAGGAAATCAATATGGATATAGTGCCGCTTTTTGAGACCATGGAAGGTTTGGATGCCGGTGAACAGGTGATGAAACAGTTATATGAACTTCCGGTGTATAAAAAACATCTGGAAAGACGTGGAAATGCACAAACCATCATGCTTGGTTTTTCTGATGGGACCAAAGACGGCGGTTATCTGAAAGCCAACTGGGAGATTTATGAAACCAAAGAACAGCTCACCAAAATTTCTGACCGGTACGGGATTAAAGTAATTTTCTTCGACGGCAGAGGCGGCCCGCCCGCGAGAGGTGGTGGAAAAACCCACGACTTTTACGCCTCTCAGGGGAAAACAATTGCCAATCATCAGATTGAGTTAACCGTTCAGGGACAGACAATCACCAGTGTTTTCGGAAATAAAGATCAGGCGAAATATAATTTTGAACAGTTGTTAACCGCCGGTATAGAAAACGATGTCTTTAAAAATGCCAAAAAAGATTTATCGGAAAAAGAGAGAACGCTTCTCGAAGAACTGGCAGAAATCAGTTATAAAAAATATTCGGATTTAAAAGCGCATCCGCGGTTTGTTTCTTATCTGCAGGAAATGAGTACGCTGGAATATTATGGCAGAACGAATATTGGAAGCCGCCCTACGAAAAGAGGAGCGGGTGGTGAACTGAAATTTGAAGATCTTCGGGCGATTCCTTTTGTGGGTTCCTGGAGTCAGCTGAAACAAAATGTTCCCGGATTTTTCGGGTTTGGATTTGCAATGCAGGAATTAAAAAATCAAGGCCGGTTTGATGAAGTCAAGAGTTTGTATAAAGGTTCTGATTTCTTTAAAACATTGGTTTTGAATTCGATGATGAGCATGAATAAATCTTATTTCCCCTTAACCTCTTACATGAGGAAAAACGAAAAGTTCGGGGAATTCTGGACCATTCTTTTTGATGAATATAACCTGTCAAAATCTTTGATGCTCGAACTGACCGGTTTTCAGGAATTAATGGAAGAAGAGCCGCTTTCTCAAATGTCGGTAAAAATCCGGGAAAAAATTGTACTTCCGCTTTTGAGCATTCAGCAATATGCTTTAATTAAAATTCAGAAAGAAGAAGGCAACCGAGATGCTTATGAAAAACTCGTGATGCGGTCGCTTTTTGGGAATATCAATGCCAGCAGGAATTCGGCGTAAGGAAAAGACGGTCGGTTAGCAGCCAAATGATAAGAAGTAATGTATTGTTAAATCTCAAAAAAATAAATTCATTAAATTTTAATGCTTTATTAAGAACGTGTAAAATTAATTTAAAAGAAGTGAGAACAGGTACAGAAAATAAAATATTCCAGCAGCGGATCGATATTCAAATTCAAGATCTGGGAAATATTTAAATTTTTTTCGTAACAGAGATTTTTATTATCTTTATATTATTGTAACCTTTTATTACAAAAAAATATAAGTACAAAAACATAAACAAAAAAACGATGGCTTATCTGATTCTTCCAGTCCTGCTGACCGTAGTATTTATCGTATATGTGCTTTATCTCATTTTTATTAAAAAAGATAAAGAACAATTGAAGTCCGTATATTTTCCGGGTGTACTGTTTATTGTTATTTGGGCTGCTATTTATTATTTTTTATTGAAATGAATCCTTGTACATAAAAAAACCTTTTAACAGAAGGTCTTTTTATGTATTATTTCTTAATAATTTTCTTGATATATTCGTTTGTTTCTGTCTGTACTTTCAGGAAGTACACTCCGCTGGCTAAATGCTCGACAGTATTCGTTTTCTCATTTTTCAATGTCTGAATTTTTCTGCCTAAAGTATCATAAAGCTCTACTGAAATAATTTTTTCCTCAGTTTTAATGGTAAAAGATTTAGCAACTGGATTTGGATAAATTTCCAGGTTTGATTTTCTTCCGTTTTCTACCACTGCTAAAGCTGCATTATTCCATGTTTTTCCAAAGTCCAAAATTCCATATCCTTTCTGAGCATCGCTGCCCGGATAAAGAGATGAATTTTGACGGAGAAGATTGCTTATTTCATCGACCTTTTTATTTGGCAACGCTTCTATCAGGCAGGCAACGCCGCCCGCAGCTAATGGGGTGGCAAATGAAGTTCCGTTGCTTGTGGTGACAGAATTATTATAACCCATGTAGGTGGAAGTTCCCCTTGCGCTGGCGTCCGGTTTTATTTGTCCTAAAGCATTCGGGCCAAAAGAAGAAAAAGAAGAACTTCCTCCCGTAGAAGTCACGGCTCCAATCGTAAATACTTTTTCATTATCTGCTGGAGTGATGATGTATTTCCAAGGTTTCTGGGCTTCGTTTCCGGCAGCGGCCAGAACAAAAATTCCTTTCTCGGTGGCGATTTGTGCTGTTCTTGCGATGAATGAAGTGGTTCCGTTCATATCCGAATACAATAAATTATAACGGGGATCATCGAAATCGTAGTAGCCCAGTGATGTGGTAATTAAATCCACTCCTTTCCGGTCCGCTTCTTCTGCTGCTTCAGTCCAGTAAAGCTGTTCTTCGGGAATTTCATTGTTAGCATCTTCAGTTGCATATAAATAGAAATCGGCATCCGGTGCAGTGCCTACAAAACTGTTTTCAACGTAGCCCGCAATCACTCCCAGACAGTAGGAACCGTGATTATTGAGTGAAGCATTATAAATGTCACTGCTTTTATTGACGAAGTTGTAGCCACCTTTAATCTGGCCGTTATCTCTCATTCTGGCATAAACGGAACCCGTATTTACGGTCGGGAATCCGGTGTCAATCACTGCAATCGTAACTCCAGTTCCCGTAAAACCTGCGATATGCAGCGGACGGAGATTCACCTGATTGATCTGTGATAAGCCTAATCCATAGTTAAAAGTGGTTTTTCCTAAAGAATTATTAAACTCATCGAATTTATTAACTTTTTTTGTTTGTGCTTTTCCGCCGTTCGGATGTTTGATAAATTGCTCTACCGAAAGCACATACGGTTCGGTTTGCAGGTCCGCAATCTGCGCGGCGGTTGCATTCACGGCCACACCGTTCATCCATTTGGAATAGTCTTTTACCGTAAACCCCAGATTTGTAATATTCTGAATATAGGTGGGCTCAATCGGAGCATCCTGGTCATTCAGCGCGATTCCGTATTTCGTTCTTCTGTCGAGCGATTTCTGAGTTAATTCGGTAAGCGGATTTGCATAAAAGGCCGCTTTATTCGGTTTGTCTTTAAAGATTACAAAAACAAGCTGCGTCTGCGCGTGCGTCAAAACAAAGAATAAAAGAATAAAAAAGGATATCAGTTTTCTCATTTTGTTTCATTGTTAAATTGAAACAAAAATAGAAAAATGCTGAATATTTTCAGCGTTTTCTTTGAATATATTTTAATAGTCTTATTTAATATCGGTTTTGTTTCCGTTTTTATTAATGTTGCATTTTCCGCCTCTTGATCCTGTGAGAACCTGATGTCCGTTATAAGTTCCTTTCATTTCCAGGGTTATACGGAGCAGAAGGTGCATCTTTTTTTGGTGTATTTTCTTTTTGTTTTGGTTGTTGGCGTAGTTGTGTCCAGAGTTTGTACAAAAAATCGGCAGTTCCGAATGCATTTATTAAAGCAATATAAGGAACAATTTTGTTGTTTTCAAGATCATTTTATTTACGTTAAAGATTAAAAATTTATCTCAAATTATTGAATAAGTATTTATTAATCAGAACATTAACCGTTTTTGTAGTAAATTAAAAAACATTAAAGAGATTTAGTTTTTTAAAAAACTTAATTTTAGTAAATTTGAGCAAATATTTTTTATGAAAAAGATTCAGATGGTTGACCTGCAAAGTCAATATTATAAGATAAAATCAGATGTAGATAATGCAATTCTCAATGTTTTAAATACCGCAGCATTTATTAATGGACCTGAAGTGAAATCTTTCCAGTCCGAATTAGAAACTTATCTTGATGTAAAACACGTGATTCCGTGTGCGAACGGAACTGATGCTTTGCAGATCGCTTTGATGGCGCTTAATTTACAGGAAGGCGATGAGGTGATTACTGCGGATTTCACTTTTGCGGCGACCGTGGAAGTAATTCATCTGCTGAAGTTAAAAGCGGTTTTAGTCGATGTAGATTACGATACTTTCACCATGGATTCTGAAAAATTGAAAGCAGCAATTACATCCAAAACGAAAGCGGTTATTCCGGTTCATTTGTTTGGACAGTGTTCCAATATGGAAGAGATTTTAAAGATTGCCAAAGAACACCATCTTGCTGTAATTGAGGATAACGCACAGGCCATCGGTTCTGAGTTTACCTTTTCAGATGGAACGGTGAAGAAATCAGGAACCATGGGAATTATGGGGACAACTTCTTTCTTTCCTTCCAAAAACTTAGGTTGTTATGGCGACGGCGGCGCGATTTTCACCAATGATGATGAACTCGCACACAAACTCCGAGGAATCGTGAATCATGGAATGTACGAAAGATATTACCATGATGAAGTGGGTGTGAATTCCCGTTTGGACAGTATTCAGGCGACGGTTTTAAGAAAAAAACTCACTTTACTGGATAATTATAACGAGGCCCGCAAAAAGGCTGCTGATTATTATGACGAAGCTTTTGCCGGAAACGAAAATATTTTAACACCGAAAAGAGCAGAAAATTCTACCCACGTTTTTCACCAGTATACGTTAAGAATTCTGAACGGAAAAAGAAATGAACTGCAGCAATTTTTAGCAGAAAGAGAAGTTCCGGCAATGATTTACTATCCGGTAGCTTTAAGAAAACAAAAAGCCTATTTTCAGGAAAGTAATGATGCGGATTTTGTGAATACCGATCAACTGCTCGAGCAAGTGATTTCTTTGCCAATGCATACCGAACTGGAAGAAGAGCAGTTGAAATATATTACAGATGCGGTGCTGGAATTTATGAAATAAATCCGGCTCAAATATTCATCGATAATCTTACACCCATCATCAAACATCCATCATCCAGCATGACCATACTCGTAACAGGCGGACTAGGCTACATCGGCTCACACACCGTTGTAGAACTTTTACAAAATAATTTTCAAGTCATTATTGTCGATGATTTGTCGAATTCAGAAAAGTTCATTCTCGATAATATTGAGAAGGTTGCCGGAAAAAGACCCGTTTTCTTTCCGTTCGACCTTAAAAGAAAAGAATTGCTTTCTCAGGTTTTCGATGCTTACGAAATTGATGGCTGTATTAATTTTGCTGCGTTTAAAGCAGTAGGAGAGAGCCAGGAAAAACCGCTGGATTATTATGAAAACAATCTGTTTTCTTTAATAAATATCCTTCAGGAATTTAAAAAAAGAAATATTTCCAACTTTATTTTCAGTTCTTCCTGTACAGTTTACGGACAGGCCGACGAACAGCCGATTGACGAGAATACGCCGCTCAAAATGCCGGAATCATCTTATGGAAAGACCAAACAAATGGGCGAGGAAATTCTGAAAGATTTCGCAACGGCTTACCAAAAAAAGGTTTCTCTGCTTCGGTATTTTAATCCGATCGGTTCTCATCCCTCTGCAATGTTAGGAGAATTGCCGATTGGTATTCCCAATAATTTAGTTCCTTATGTCACACAAACTGCGTCGGGAATTCGTGAGAAATTATCAATCTGGGGAAATGATTATGATACAGAAGACGGAACGGCGGTTCGGGATTATATTTATGTGGTCGATCTCGCAAAGGCGCACGTGAAAGCTTTGCAGAAATTAATGGCAGAAACTGAAGAAACCGTAATCGATATTTACAATTTAGGTACAGGAAAAGGATCTTCAGTTTTAGAAGTCGTGGAAGCTTTTGAAACAGCGAACGATGTGAAAGTTCCTTATCAGATTTGTGAAAGAAGAGCGGGTGATATTACGATTGCTTATGCCAACGCTGATAAAGCTGAAAGAGAACTCGGCTGGAAGGCTGATACTTCTTTAGAAGAAGCATTGCGCACGACCTGGCAATGGCAGAATTATCTTGTGACCAGAGAATTATAAAAAGCTCACTGATTTACCGGATTTTCCTGTTGAAAAAATTCCGTCCATCAGAAAAGTTTAGATCAAAAAAATCCTGAAAAATTAATTTCAGGATTTTCTTTTTGGTGCTTTTTACAACCTAAATTTTTATGTTGTACCGTTAAAATTTACATTGGTGGACCTTGGTCATCAGCACCTTGACTGTTGGCATTGATGTCTTTTTTCTTTTTAGGAGCGTCAATTTTTTCACCTTGTTTGAATCGGTAAGTCAAAGAGATATTGAACGTTCTCGGACTCCAGCGCATATAAGAATCTCGTTCGTATCCAGGACCCAAACTGGTGGTGTTTCTACCTCGGGTTCCTAAGATATCCTGAATGTTAAACGCGATTGTTCCATTGTTTTTCCAGATGGTTTTGTTGGCACCGAAGTTTAAAACATACATGTCTTTACTTGTGCTGGAAGCGGTTTTTTCTCCACCCCGGTAGAAACCTTGCAGCTGCATATTCAGTGTTTTATCGATTTTGAAACTGTTGGTTAATCTGAGTCTTGTAGAGAAACCTGAGCCCTCAAAAGAAAGAGGAGTCTGCATTCTCGATGGGTCGAAATAGGAACCTTCTGATTTGTATCCGTAAAGATCAGCACTTGCCATAATTTTATACCAAGGGAAAAGATCGGCAGTTAAATTTAAATCTAAACCATAGTTCGCCTGATTGCCTACATTGTAAGGGCTTGTCACCAAAACATCAGAACCAATAGATTGACTTAGCAAAACAAATTTCACATCATCCGTTGTTTTTCTGTAATACAAAGTTGGATTGATGGTGAATTTTTTCTTCTGAACCGCATAACCCAATTCAAAAGAGTCTACGTATGACGGATTTAAGTCTTCATTACCACGGAATAAATTCTGGCGGTTTGCCAAAGATGTTGGGTAAGGAATCAAAAACCAGGAACGCGGTCTGTTGATTCTTCTGGAGTAATTTAAAAGCAACTGATCATTGCGGTCTCCTCCTAAATCGTAACTCAAAAATACGCTCGGGAAAAAGCCGGTATAATCTTTCTTTTTGTTAGACGTATTTCCGCTTAAACTTTGATATTCAATATTGATGTTTGAATTTTCCGCTCTTAAACCTAACTGGTAACCTAACTTATCAAATTTACTTTTGAACTGAGCATAACCAGCATTGATTGTTTCATCATAAACCGTGTTGCCACTATATGCATCTACAATTCCGAATTTTAAATTGAGATCGGTTTCGCTATTAAGGAAATCATAATCATTCGTATTCCGGTCAATTCTATAACCTGCCTCTAATTTTGATTTTTCACCAAGTGGCAATTCGTAATCCACTTTACCGATTACTGATTTATTAACCGTATTGTTATTTCCTAAAGTTCCGTATCCAAAAACCGACTGATTATATTCTTTGGAATCTTCGGTGGATTTATTATTGCTTCTTTGTAAACTTAAGGAAAGAGCAATATTATGTCCGTTGCCATTAAATTTATGATCCAAGCCAACATCTCCCTGCAAAGAAAGGTTCGAACTGTTTCCCAGAGCCTTGGTTTGCGAATAGCTGTTTAAAACTCTTGCCGCATCATAATTGATGTTATCAACTTTATTATCGCTGTCGCTGGAGAAATTACGAATCATTCCCGACAGATTGAATGACGTTTTTTCTGTTAAATCAACATTAAAACCTGCAGTCGCATTGTAATTATTGCTTTCGCTTTTGTTACGGGAATTCTGTTCAAAATATCTTGTCGTTGCCAGGGTAAGAGGGTCAAAGAACCGGGTGTCGCTATCGCTTTTACCTTCTCCTTTCCGGTAACCGCCGCCACCATTAAGGAACCAGGTCCAGTCGCCTTTTTTCCAGCTGAGGTTGGTATTTAAACTGGTCGTTGGTAAATAACCTAAACTTCCGACCACACTTCCGTTGAAGCCCATCCCTTTGGATTTCTTTAAAATGATATTTAAAATACCTGCAGTTCCGCTCGCTTCAAATTTTGAAGAAGGGTTGGTAATGACTTCAATTCTTTCGATTTGATCTGCCGGAATAGATTGCAGTGCATTCGCGCCGCTGTCGATTCCAAGTAAAGCAGATGGTTTTCCGTTGATAAGGAATTTTACGTTAGAGTTTCCGCGCATAGAAACGGTACCGTCGGTATCTACGCTTACGGAAGGAACGTTGGTTAAAACATCCTGTAAATTTCCTCCTTTACTGATGATGTCTGTAGACGGGTCATATACTTTTTTGTCGAGTTCTACCCGGTAAGCTTTCGTAGAAGCTGCGGTAATAGTTACTCCTTCAATATCCTGGGTTTTCCCATTGGTTGAAGAGCTTTCAGATATAACGGTGAAATTTCCAAGATTACCGGCAGCAGAAATTTGCTTATTCAACATGCTTTTTTTAAAGTCAATTGCTTCTATGCTGATGTCGTAGTTTCCGGGAGACAACTGAAGTTGATAAGCTCCTTTTTCATCGGTTAACGCTGCGTCACTGAAAAGTTTGTTGGCTTTGTTGCTGAAGGTTACCGAAGCGTAAGGAACGGCGTTGTTTTGTTGGTCAACAATTTTTCCGCTTACATTTACTTTCTGCTGTGCAAACGCCAAACTCGCTGCACCCAAAACGAACGACAGTCCTAATGTTCGTTTTTTGATAATTGATGAAATCTCAATTTTGTTCGTCATATTTTTAGTTTAAACTATACTGATTACTTTTTTTAACTAAAGTTAAATTAAATGTTTGTTTTATTTTTTAATTTTAAGAAATCCCAGACTTTTCATTTGGGATTTTGGTAAAGCCTTACTTTATTGAATGTTTTTAGCATTCAGCCAGTCTTGGTATTTTTTCGCATTCACGGCGTGCTCGGCTGCGCTTGCTGTAAATTTATGAAAGCCGAACCGGTCTGGATCTGCACACATATAAATAAAATCATTGTGCCCGGCATTTAAAACCGCATCCACGGAATTTTTATCGACCATACAAATCGGTCCAGGAGGGATTCCTGCCGAGAAATAAGTGTTATAAGGAGAGGGTTCCCGCAAATGTTTGTAGAAAACTCTTTTTAGTGTTTCGCCCTGAAAATTATTGGCTTTACTTACGGCGTAAATTACGGTAGGATCGCTCTGTAATTTCATGCCTTTGTGGTATCTGTTCAGGTACAAACCGGCCACGGTTTTCATTTCGTCCGGTTTGCCGCCGGTTTCTTTATACACTAAAGAAGCCAATGCGTAAATTTGATTACGGCTTAATCCTGATTTCTGTTCTTTCGCTTTTCTTTCGGCAGTCCAAAAACGGTTGTAATCTTTTTCGAATTTTTTAAAGAATTCTTCGGGTGTTACCGTCCAGAAAAAGTTATAGGAGTCGATGAAGAAATATTTTTTTAAATCTTCGGCATTATTAAATCCTTTTTGGACCGCAATTTTATTTAAATCATCTGCAAACCGTAAAGAATCGAGTTCTGTCTTTTTTGCGACTTTTCCGATCATTTGATAGACCGTATAAAAATCTCCGATCCGGAAGGTATTTTCGGTTTGGTTGCCGGCTTTAATCATATTGACCAAATCAGTGTTATTGGCGCCGGATTTTATCCGGTACCGCCCGGCCTGGAAAAAACGGTTCATGCCTTTGGTTTTGGCAACTTCTTCAAACTGTTCTTTGTTTTTCAAATAAGGGGCAATGGAATCTAAAATAGAGTTGAAATTGGCCGAATGAGGAATCAAAACATAGCCTTCTTTGCTTACATTATTTCCGTAAAATTTCTTATAATACTGAATACCGAAATAGCCAGCAATTAAGAAAATGATGAATATGATGACGGAAATTATTCCCTTGCTTTTTTTCATAAATCTGAAATGATCTATTTTATAAATTTATTTTTCCTTTGAAAACCTGTTTTGCGGGTCCTTCTAACCAAATGTTTTTGAAAGATGATCCAGCCTGCTCTGCATAAACTTTCAGGTTTCCACCCAATACTTTCACTTTTACGGAAGGTTTGTTTTTACCCTGCAGAAAAACAAGTGCCGCCGCTGTTGCTCCTGTTCCGCAGCTGAAGGTCTCGTCTTCGACACCTCTTTCATAGGTTCTTATGAAAATTTCGTCCTCAGAAATTTCTTCCACGAAGTTCACATTGATTCCTTCCTGACAATAAGACGCAGAATTTCTGATTTTGTTACCATTTTCGAAAACTTTATAATTCTTTAACTTTTCAACAAACGTTACAAAATGCGGAGAACCCGTATTCAACTCGAAATTTCCGTCGATATTTTTTATGGCATCCACGTCGATCATTTTAAGTTTAATGATGCCGCTGTTGATTTCGGCTTCATGTAAACCGTCAATGGCGCTGAAGGTGGTGAAATCCTCAAAAACATCCAGAAAATGAGCAAAAGCAACAAGACATCTTCCGCCATTTCCGCACATCGTGCTTTCGTTTCCGTCGGAATTATAATAGACCATTTTGAAATCGGCTTTTTCATCATTTTCCAACAAAATCAGTCCGTCGCCACCGATGCCAAATCGGCGGTCGCAGAGCTTTTCGATGATTTCTTTCTCTTTAGGAAACTGTAAATCGCGATTGTCGATCATTACGAAATCGTTGCCTGTTCCCTGATATTTATAAAATTCAATGGTATTTTGCATAAAATTAAAAGTTTTTTTAGCCTCCTGTTTTTGGGACATCAAAGATACTCAAAACTTTATCATTGAACCGGGAACGTCATCGTTAAAATCAGTTGCTGTGATTGGACTGGTGGTGCTTTTTCCATTCGGTGTATCCGATAACGGCCATGGCAGTAAATACCAAATATTGAATGGAAGTGATTCCCAAACCTTTGTAAATCATCATCGGAATGCAAATAAGATCACCGACAATCCAGAAGATCCAGTTTTCAATTTTGCGTTTTGCCATTAACCACATTCCGACCAGGAAAATCGCGGTTGTGAAAATGTCCAGCCAGTTTGCCCAGTCCAGATGATATAATCCCAACTGTACATTTTCCATTGAAAAATGATTGTCAATGTACGGTTTGTAATAATATACGGTGGTGACCAAAATCAAACTGACGAAAAATAAAATTCCGGAAAAAATCCATTCTTTTTTATGCGCCCATGAAACGGCAACGTGCACGTGGTCTTCGGAACTTTTTGCCCATAAAATCCAGCCGTAAACGCTCATTACGGTATAGTAGAAATTAATCATCGTATCGCCGAGCAGTCCGAAATTGAAAAGAATGTAAACGTAAAGTGCGGTAGAAATTATCCCCGTAGGATACACCCAAATGTTTTTTTTAATGGAAAAATACACACTCAAAACCCCGAAAATGGTGGCGATCGCTTCGAGCACAATTTGAAAGGTGTCGTATGATTCATAAGGCTGCAGGAAGAGATCGTGGAAATTCATGAGTTCAAAGATAATAATTTCGCTGAAAGCGGTTTTGCTTTTATGGTGAATTTATCAGGTACTGCATTTATTAACGATGATATTTTGAGCCCGTCTATCAAAAAAAACAATAATTTTATGCTGCTGAATCTTTTTTTAATTTAAAATAGGGCAAAACCCTCACTTCATCGGAAACCGACCTTCTAAAAAACAAATATGAGGGATTAAAAGTTGTCTGATGTGCCTATAAATAAAAAAAGGATTTCAATAAAAAAGACGGTTAATCAAAAATTCATTGAAGATCTTTATTTCAAAAACATCACTGTTAACAGTAAATACGGAGTGATAAGAAAAAACGCGTCCAATTTGGTGTTTGAAAATGTGAAAATCAATGGCAGCAGTGATTATAAAGTAGCCGGTGGATTAATGAAGGCCGTGGTGAAAAAATAGGAGGGTTATTTTTCCCGCCCCGGAACTGCCTCCGAAGTTGGGTCCGGTCATTATCCGCCAACTTCAGTAGAGAAAAGGACAATCCATAAAATATTGCTGAAAAAAATTCTATCTTTGAACCAACAGTAGATAGGGTGCCATTTAAGATTAAAAATGGCTTGTAACCAACCCTGCTGAACATCAAGTAAAAGCATTTAATATTTAATCCCAAAACCATTACTAATGAAGACCAGATTATCATTTCTCCTCATTCTTATTTCCTTTTTTGCATTTGCTCAAACCGAAGAAAAAAAACTCGATGAACTCATTCAGAATACGTTAAAAACTTTCGATGTTCCTGGAATTTCCGTAGGGATTATTAAAGATGGGAAAGTGATTTATTCAAAAGGTTTTGGTGTAAGATCTTTAACAACGAATCAACGAATGACCGATGAAACTCTGGTCGGAATCGCTTCCAACTCCAAAGGTTTTACCGCAACCGCTCTGGCAATGTTGGCAGATGAAGGTAAATTAAACTTTGACGATAAAGTTTCTAAATATATTCCCGAATTTCAAATGAATGATGCGTATGTTTCACAGGAAGTTACCATCAAAGATTTGATTACCCACCGGGCCGGTCTTGGTCTGGGACAGGGGGATCTGATGTTTTTCCCGGAAGGCGGCAGTTTGACTGTAAATGATATCATCCACAATGTAAGATATCTCAAACCGGATCATTCATTCCGTACCACTTTGGAGTATAATAATGTAATGTTCATCGTGGCAGGAGAGGTTATTCACAGAGTTTCCGGACTTTCCTGGGCGGAATTTATTGAACAGAGAATTTTAAAACCTGTCGGCATGTCTTCCAGCTACGGAAGTTACAACCGCGCAAAGGCAGCCCGTGTTCCGAATATTATCGATGCCCACGCACCGGTAGATGGCAAAGTTGTTGCCGTCCCTCACGACTGGAATGAAACCGGAAATGCTGCCGGCGGAATTATCAGCAATATTAAAGATATGTCTGTCTGGGCAGAATTCCTGATGAATGGTTTTACGACCAAAGAAGGGAAAAAATTGGTCTCTGATAAACAGATTCAGCAGCTTTGGAATTTACAGATTTCTACGCCGGTTGCTTTGAAAAATCCTTACGATTCTAATTTCGCGGGGTACGGATTAGGATGGTTTATCACCGATGTGAAGGGCCATAAGCAGGTTTACCACACCGGCGGATTAATTGGAACGGTAACTCAGTTTACCTTAATTCCGGATATGAAACTCGGAATTATCGTATTGACCAACCAGCAAAGTGGCGCAGCTTTCAGCACGATTACCAACACCATAAAAGATTCTTATTTGGGAATGCCTGAAAAAGACTGGCTCAAAACTTATGGCGACAGAATGGCCAAAGTAAATGCAGATTACGATAAAGGAAAGAAAGAAATATTCGCGAAATCTGAGGCGTTTAGAAAAGATAAAAACGCACAGATTAAAGCGGATCAAATCGTTGGAACCTACATTGATCCATGGTTTGGTGAGGTGACAATAGCTAATGAAGGCAAGACTTTCCGTATTTACTGTAAGAATTCTCCGAGACTGAAAGGGGAACTGTTGCCTTATTCTTCCAATGTAATGATTGCAAAATGGGATGACAGAAGTTACGATGCCGATGCTTTCGTTAATTTTAATTTAAATGAAAATGGAAAAGCGCAGGGTATGAAGCTAAAGCCGATTTCAGATGTGACCGATTTCAGTTTCGATTTTGAAGATCTTGATCTGCAGAAAGTGAAATAAGTCTTTATTTTTATCAATCCTCACCGATAAATGATAAAACAAAGTTCAATTTTCATTAATCCAAGGTAGGGCAGAAGTGAGGATGTAAAAACAAAAACTACCTGCCCCACCTTCCGGATAATAAGCCTTAGGACGTTCTTTTCCATTCTTCCACTGATTGGTGGTTTTCGTAAAATACCGTCATCATCAGCCGACCGGTCACCTTCTGCACTATGGCTATGGGTGGGCAGATGGCCGCACGAAAAGATTCGTTCGGGAGAAAGGGGATTCAGTTAAATCTACAGAAATATTACCGTTTTGGAAAAAGTAAAACTGCTCCTACACAACTTTAAAAAAGATTATTTTTTAGGATTTTGAGAACTAATGTCGCAGACTACTTTGTGCAACGGTTTAACCGCGGAGCCTGGCGGTTTATTGAAGATGGAGTTAAAAAGGCCTGTCTTTTTTAGTTTTAAGGTCATCCAGGAACAGAATTATAATTAAAACTCCTGACATCATGCAGCCTATCAACGTCATAATGACATCATGAATATCGAAAGGATATAAAATTGTCCGTACCGTTTCCCAAACAGTGAAACCAATAAAAGTGAACAGAACCGAAAAAATAATACTGTTGTAAAGACTGTATTTTCCATAGTACATCTTTAGAATTCTATGAAAAGCAAATAGTATTGCAACAAATGCGGCAGCCCCAAATAAACTGGGTAATGTACCTAAGAGAAATTCATTGGCAGATGATAATTCAATATTTTTGGGACGCAGGAAGTACTGAATATAAACTACCCATGAGATAAGAATTAATTCCCATACTGTAAGTACGACATACCGTTTTTTATCCTGTTTGTCTGATTTGTTAATTTCTTCACTAAAGTTGATATTTTTTACCTCTTCAATTAAATTTTTCATTGATGTATTGCAATGGATCGTTGTAGCTATTTCTTCTTTTCAAGTGGCCTTGGTAGTACGGAAAAGTACCAGCAAATTCACGAGCCGCCGCTCCCCAGTCAAAGATTCAGCGAATGTAAGTCCGGTAAAATTTAACTGAAACCTACCGAAGCGGCCTATGGAAAAAAAATTCAGTTCAGACCAAACAGAGCCCCATGTTTTTTCAATGGAGCTAAGATAATTAAAAATGTGGAAATGGAATATCGGAAATTCTGCGACTTCTTTAAAGAAAATATAAATGAGTGCTGCATTTGCTTAAAAAGAAATTTTCTTTTTCGCGACGCTAAAGGGTGGAGGATTTCTTAAAAATTCATCAAAATTACACCCTTAAGGATTGGGGAAAATTAATTTTGATGAATTTTAAGCAGACTTCAAATATTGGAGGCAAAGGAATAGCATCATTCAACGTTGCACTCAACGCCGGATTTTGTCAATTCTATGCAGGTGTTTTAGTTGAAACACAATTTCATCGTCTCTGTTATAAACTCGTTTCTTTTGTCAGAAATTTGAAGATGTATCACTTATTATTTTCAATATCAATCTGATGATTTCTATTTTTCTTTGTCCAGTTCAGGAGACCGCTTTTTTGCTTTCCAACCGCTGTCGGAAGGGATTGGGCTTTTAAAAAACCACAAGCTAAATCAGTGTACCTTCCCGATTCATAGAATCCGAAACCCGCAGTTGATGTGAAAATACTTCATTTAAATTAGCGGTGTCTTACCCCTTTCTGATGGTACTGTACATTTTTTACCGTCTCTTTATAATGATTGGGGGTTGAAGCATTAGGATGGGATGAATGAGAAGCATCTGTTACAAAATGATCCTCCGGTTTTGCATTTCTGATTTCTCTGCCGTTCTGATAGGTCTTATGATCAGCACTGCGGTAGATTTGTCCCTCGTCATAAAGCGTTCCATCGGGAGCAGTATATTGCCGTTGTACGGTTGCTTTTCTTTTTCTTAAAAAAGCCATTGCAAGTGTTCCTATTGCTGTAGCTGCCAGTCCTATGGCGATTTTTACAGGGGTCTTCATATTTTTATTATTTGAGAATCAATAGACAAAATTCTTGCCATTATTCCCAGATGCCTCGCGGGAACACGACTGCGTCACCGCATTAACCCAGATGAAGATGATAAAATTTTTAAAATGCCAGATCAAATGCTCACTACCAAAAAATTTGATGATACCTTTAGGAGGCTGTTTGAATAAGTTTTAACAATTATAAAAGGCATAAGAGCGATGAAAATTACACGCTTTAGGGATGGAGGAAATTAATTTTGATGAATGGTAAACAGGCTCTGGAATTTGTTTTATTAATTATGGATATCCGTTTATAATAATGTAAAAATATCAATAGTCCTTGTGATGAGGTTCTAGATTTTTTCCTGCCCTTTATTACCCCGTATTAAAAAAGCGGCTCAGGAGCCGCTTCATAGAATGGTAATGAAATATATCAGTGCGCTGCGTACCCACAGATTTTTAGGCAAACCTCTCGGACAGAACCTTTAAAAGTTTGAGAGCTTCCTGCTTTAAATTTTAAAAATGAAAAAATAAACGCGCTGCGCGTTATTATGCAGGAACTCCGTTGTCTTTTTCCCTGTCCCAAAAACGGTGCAGTCTGATGTTTTCTACGAAATCATTTAAAACGCCGGAAGTAGTGACCCCTTTATTTTTCAACGCTGATTTTGGCAATGCTTTTTCCAGCAATAACCGGCCATTTCCGTCCGTTGAAATGGGTTTGCAGTGTTTAAAGGCTTCCGCAATAAAATGAACAGCATCTGCATTTGCGGAAAGGATTTCCACACTGTCGCCTCCCGGCACATATACTGCATCAAACACCACAGATGCGGCGGTTAACAGACTGTCATCAATTGGATACTTTTCGCCCGACTGCGTAGTTACGAATCCATGTCCCGGTGCAATCACGGCAACCATGGCTCCCCGGTCGCCCAGTTCTTTTTTTACCTCGGTAAAGGCTTTATCATTAACGCCATCTGCAGTTAAAATGGCGATTCTTCTGGCCCGAATATCTGTCGGGAGCTTTTTCGCCATGCTGAGCGATGGGGCCTTGTCAATCGGTAATTTTTCTTTGAAAGAGTGGTAATGCTCAGGATCTCCGTCTGCCGGTATGCTGCCGGTGATCGGCTGCGGCAGTTTCTGGGGAATCAAACCTAGATGGTCTCCAACCGTTTTTGAAAGTTCCCCATCAATTTCTAAGAGCATATTCACCATTCTCTGGCGGATCGGAACTGTTTTTACCTTTCCCAGTTCGAAGGCAAAGGCGTTTTGAATGTGGCGTTTTTCATCGGCCGACATGCTGTTGTAAAAAAGCGCAGGCTGACTGAAATGATCAAAAAAACTTTTACTTCTCCGTCTTATTTTATTGGAATCTATGCGTTCTTCAAAAGAGGAAAATCCTCCTTCGGCAATCATGGCCTGAAAAGGGCAGCCTCCTCCGAGGGAATTAGGATTGTACGCTACTTTCCCTTTATTAATCTGCATTCTGTGCATTCCATCCCGCTGATTATTGGTCACCTCCGGAATGGATTTGTTAATGGGAATTTCATGAAAATTCGGTCCTCCCAATCTTGAAATCTGCGTATCGGTGTAAGAGAATAATCGCCCCTGCAGCAACGGATCATTGGTAAAATCAATTCCCGGAACCAGGTGACCGGGATGAAAAGCGACCTGTTCGGTCTCTGCAAAGAAATTATCCGGATTCCTGTTTAAGGTCATTTTTCCGATAATCTCCACCGGCACCATTTCTTCGGGAATTAATTTGGTGGGGTCCAGAAGATCGAACGGATACCGATGCTCGTCTTCCTGCGCTACAATCTGCACGCCCAGTTCCCACTCCGGGTAATGGCCTTCATCAATCGCCTCCCACAAATCTCTCCGGTGAAAGTCGGTGTCTTTCCCGGCAATTCTTTGCGCCTCGTCCCAGGCTAATCCCAGAACGCCCTGTTTCGGTTTCCAGTGGAATTTTACGAAATGAGATTTCCCTTCCGCGTTGATAAAACGGAAGGTATGGATTCCAAACCCTTCCATCGTGCGTAAACTTCTCGGAATCGCACGGTCGCTCATCAGCCACATCACATTGTGCATTGCTTCCGGCATCAGCGATATAAAGTCCCAGAAGGTATCATGGGCGGAAGCTGCCTGCGGAATTTCGTTATGCGGTTCTGGTTTTACCGCATGCACGAGGTCCGGAAATTTAGTGGCATCCTGAATAAAAAATACAGGCATATTATTTCCTACCAGATCATAGTTTCCCTCCTGGGTATAGAATTTTACGGCAAATCCGCGGACGTCTCTTGGTACATCAGTAGATCCTCTGAATCCTGCCACTGTAGAAAACCTTACAAAAACGGGTGTTTTTATTGAAGTGTCATTTAAGAATTTTGCTTTCGTATATTTTCCCATCGGTTGATACAGTTCGAACACGCCGTGTGCTCCAGAACCTCTTGCATGAACAATCCTTTCCGGAATACGCTCATGATCGAAGTGGGTTATTTTTTCGCGGAGGATAAAATCCTCCAGAAGCGTTGCGCCTCTTTCGCCTGTTTTCAGGGAGTTTTGATCATCATTAATTTTCAGTCCCTGATCAGTGGTCAGGAATTCACCCTGGTTATCGGTGGTGAATTTACCAAGCTGTTCCTGTTTAGGATTTGCCCCATTTTCAAATGGTTCACTTTCATTTATTTTCATAATGTAGTTATAATGTTGAAGGGTTAATTAAACGGCATTTAAATCTTTGGACTGAAGCTTTCCGTCCACAGCCTGTGAATTTAAGTTGGTGTCTGCAATGGAACTCAATAAGGAATCAGATTTTTTTTCTTCGCCTAAAGTCTTAAGCAAGAGATCAAGTGCGGCTCTTTCATTCAGCGTTTTAGCAAATGCGGCAAGGGTTCCGTATGTGGCGATCTCATAATGCTCTACTTTTTGCGCACTTGCAATAATTCCGGCATCCCGGACAGGACCAGGCGCGGTCTCTTCCATAATTTCTTCCCCTTCTTTAATAATTCCCTCCATGGCTAAACATTTTTTACCTTCCGGTTTCACTCCCATGGACTCAAAAACTTTTTCCAGTCTTTCCACCTGCATTTTGGTTTGGGCCAGATGGTCTTTAAACGCTGTCTTTAATTTCTGATCTGTGGCCTGCTCCAACATTTTAGGTATTGTTTTTACCAGTGTATTTTCGGCCCAGTAAATGTCTTTCAAACCATCAATAAAAAAATCTTTAAGATTGGTGATGGGTTTACTTGCGTTTTGTGCTTCGTTCGCACTTTTCTTTTTTGCCATAGGTTTAAAATTTAGAGTTGTTACCATTTCCTGTATGCAAATAAAATTCCATTTATGTTAATGTATATGTAAAAAGAAGAATATTTATTTAATGATTATGTAAGATAAAGGCTTTTTTAGGATTGATTTGCAGGAACGCAGGGGGTCATGGGTCAATTGAGGTGAATTGAGGTGAATGGTGAATTGAGGTGAATGGTAAATTGGAAGAATGGAGATTGGTGAATGATGAATGTTGAATGGGTTCTTGCGCGATTGAGTACATGGCATCGGGGTGCTCCTTTTTTTAACGCAATGGGTTGAGGTTCAATGGTGGTAAAGCAGGACAACAGGGTTTTGTACAATCTAGAAGTTGGCTTTGTACTGTTGGTCACGGTTAATATCCACGATATTGGAAAATGAAGGCTTTACCCATTAATATGCGGTGAGCGAACCTGCGGTCTTTAGGCAGTGGGGCATACTATAACCATACTATATCCATACTGTATTCATTCCATATCTATTGGATTCGGTATCTTGGGGTAGTATTGATAACTGCTAATAAGATGGCGTAACTCAAAGGGGTTCTTAAAATTACCGGAAGGCCGCGCGGGCTTTGTGATATAAAGTGATGGGAAAGATGATCGCGTGGACTCTTAAGTCGACCCTCCAAGTAAACAGTTTTTCAATAGAAAGCTGCGTCATTGCGGCCGTCTTCTTGGTACGGATCACTTTCAGGGTTCCTTTGGTCACAGAGGATGAGTCACGGATCGGTGAGGCTTCGTCCAGAATTAAATCTTCTGCCTCATGCTCTTTTGCGGTACTGTAATGATTAGGTTTTGAACTGAGTCCCGGTGAAGTCTGGAATTCTATGATGTGTTCCAGCTGCTCTATGGGGTACATTTCATTATTACCAAAGGAGAAGGCGAACGGCTTCAGTTAAAAATAGATGGTCACCTGTTTTTCGCTCTCCTTTAAACATAAAAAAAGAGTGCAGCCCCAATGACAGGCTGCACTCTTTTATTGTTTTTTGTAAAGAAGATATCCTAGTAATTCAAAGTGAGTCCTGCACCCCAGCTCATGTCGCTGTCATAGTGTGTGGGAGATCCCAAAATTCTTTGTAACGATATATTTAAGACCTGCGCTATATTCTTTGTCAGTATTGATCATGAATGCCCCGCGCAAACGTGGTGAAAGCGGAATGTCTTCACGTTTCAGCTGAAATCTTACAATACCGTCTGTAAATATTTCTGCCTGCAGATCTACCAGCATCGGAAGTCTGTACGTGATACCGGCGCTGAAAGTTTTTCGTTCGTCTTTTGTGTTGGCTTGTCCAAAAAGGTTTTTTTCAATATTGTTCCTGTCAATCTTTCTGTAATGGTAATTGAATCCGATAAATGGTTTCAGCCACTGCATCCGGTCCACATATCTTCCGAGCTGGGTTTCCACTTCGTAGCCGTGCCGGGGACTGTAACCTAAGCGCCATTCTGTTCCCAATTCCCAGCGGGTATTTGAGATTCTGGCCCTACCATCATTACCATTAGTAGCAAAATCGTTTTCAGCCATCAGGTGCCACATGTTACTTTCGCGCTGAAGCTTTTTATAGGCCGAAGCTTTATCGGGCAGCAAAGGATTCTGATCATCACCCACAGCGAAAACACGGTTCATCCCTGCCATCATGTGATAGAGGATGTGACAGTGGAAGAACCAGTCACCATCGGTTTTTGCTGTAAATTCTATAACATCGGTTTCCATGGGCATCATATCCAGCACATTTTTGAGAGGTGCCTGCGCGCCATTTTTGTTGAGTACCCGAAAATCAAATCCGTGCAGGTGCATGGGGTGACGCATCATAGAATTATTAAAAAGGGTAATGCGGAGGATCTCGCCTTTTTTGACCACTATTTTGTCGGATTCTGCCAGGACTTTATTGTCCATGCTCCAAACGTAGCGGTTCATATTTCCGGTGAGGGTGAACTTGAGATCGCGCACGGGCCTGTCTTTTGGGAGCGAGGTGTCATAGGGGGATTTCATCATGCCGTAATTCAAAGTGGTAATTCCAGAAGTTGGCATCTGGTGCTTTGAGTGATCCATTTCCGCCTCACTGGTGTTCATGTTATCCATTTTTATTGCGTCATTGTTTTCTGCGGTAATTTCTGGATACATCACCTGATTCATATCCATGGTCTGGTAACTCATCTCCATACCCATATCCTTCATGTCACCGTTCATCTTCATCATGTCATTCATCATTTTCATCCCTTCAAAATATTTAAGTTTGGGTAATGGTGCGTGCGCTTTTTTAATTCCTCCGCCAATGTAGACCGAAGCCGATTTTGTGCGGTCTTCGGGCGTAACGAGGAATTCATAGGAGGTGTTTTTTTCAGGAATTTCCACTACGACATCCACCGTTTCGGAAACCGCGAGGATAAGGCGGTCAACTTCGACCGGCTCAATATCCAGTCCATCACTTGCTACCACTTTAAATTTTCCTCCTGCATAGTTGAGCCAAAAGTAGGAGGAAGCACCACCATTAGCAATTTGAAGCCGCACTTTGTCACCGGCTTTATATGCGGCCAGCTGGCTTTCTATTTTACCGTTAATCAGGAATGCATCATAGTACACATCGCTCACGTCCATCGCCATCATCCGCTTCCATTCATTGGTAAGCTTTGTTTTAAATTGGCCTTCTTTAAGGGCTTCTGCATAACTCTGAGTGCTGCCTTTCCTGAGGGCAAACCAGTCGTTGGCGTGGTGGAGCATCCGCTGAACATTGTTGGGATTCAGGTTTGTCCACTCGCTCAGTATAAGGTGTTCAGTGGGCAAATCATCTATTCCGGTGCGGAAAGTAGGGTCTTCCGGACGTTTCTTCAGAATGATCATGCCATACATTCCAATCTGCTCCTGCAGGCCCGTGTGGGAGTGATACCAGTGGGTGCCGTTTTGGATGATGGGAAACGAATACGTATAAGCGGAATGGGGTGGAATGGGTTTTTGGGTAAGCCACGGCACACCATCTTCGCGGTTGGGAAGATGCAGACCGTGCCAGTGCAGAGAAGTTTCTTCATCCATTAAATTATGAACGATCACTTCTGCGGTGTCGCCTTCGTAAAACACCAGTTTTGGCATGGGAATCTGCCCGTTTACGGCAATGGCGCGTTTCTGTCTGCCCGCAAAATTCACCAGCGTATCTTTTACATAAAGGTGGTAGGTTACTTTGCGGCCGCCTTTCAGCTGTTTTTCAGGCATTGGCATCACTATTTTGTGCTCACCATTTATCTGGGTGTTTTCATGCGCAGAATGATCTTCTTTATTTCCTTTTTGGAGAACCAGATTCATACCGCATTTTGGACACTTGCCGGGTTTGTCAGAAACCACTTCGGGGTGCATCGGGCAGATGTATCTTTTTTGCACAGCTTCATGCTGCTGTGGATTTGAAGTGGGATGGTCCTGTGTTTTTACGGTGACCGGAGCCGATTCTTTTGGTACCGTTTTAACCTTTGGGAGAACTTTTTTTTTAAATTCCGTTTTAGCCTTTGCTTTTGCAGGGGTAGGCGTCTGGTTTTGAACAGAAGTTTTTTTCACCGCTGCATCTTTTTTTGGAGCAGGTGCCACTTGTGGCTTCTTCACCACCGATACCGGTTTTGCTGCCGTTTTTTTCTCAGTAATGGTTTTTTTTACCAGCGTCATGCCGCAAATGGGGCAGTTACCGGGTGCTGATTTCACGACCTGCGGGTGCATCGGGCAAGTGTAAACAGTTTTGGTACTCTGGGAATACGTGGTTATGGACAGTGTCATCAACAGAAAGAGCGACAGTAGGGATTTCATTTTGTAGTTATTTAATTTTTAATAAACTTGTGTTCAGTGGTGCTACGATGGTACCGGCACTCATCAGCACGGCGCCCATCGCTGGACTCAGCAAAAATGAGGGATATAGAATACCGGCCGCTAACCGAATTGTCAGGACGCTGTAACCCACTGCCCATGCGAGGTTTTGGGTAATTTTTGCGGTAGTTTTTCTTTTCCAAGTCAATCATTTTTGCAACGGCACCCGGGTCACTGTTCACCGGAATAATGTCTGTAGTTTCAGCGGCAACATCTGTTCCGAAACCTACCGCAATACCCACCTCAGTCTGCGCTAAATCCTGTGCATCGTTTACTCCGTCTCCTGTCATCGCAACGATTTCTCCTTTGTTCCGGAATTCTTTTTAAAAATTCCCAAAAATCCATGGATCGTCATCATGGAATCCCCGCCGTTTTTTCAATTACAAATTCTGGGTGTTGTGTATATATACTTTGTTTAAAATCAACAGCGTCCACAACGTTGTGAATAAAGGTGAAAAAAGAGGGTCAGGTTTAGTATCTCGAGGGATCTTTGAGTTTGCCCAACAGAACCTCTCCCTCTCATGGCAAATAACCTTGTTTTCGCAAATCATTGAAAGATTAGACCGTTCTAAATTCAATAAAATTGTAAAATACAGAGAAACCGGTCAACACAATAAAGGTTTTAACAGTTGGAATCACGGTGGATCAATTTGGTTGCTGAGTTAAAGTCACAGATTACAAATCTTCAAAACCGGGATATTTATCGTTGAGCTATTTGCCTCTATTTGATGCAAAAATAAAACTGATCGACTGCTTCAAGTAGTTTTAAATGATACTATTTATCACAGGGGTGTTTGAAAACTGTATTGATTTAATACCATCAATTACTATCTTTGATACTATCAAATGATAATATTACGAATGAATTCGAGTTTACGAGATTGCACCCGACCGTATTATAAAAATAGTAAATAACGGATGAAACCACCTTATACCATCACTGAAAATATTTTAGCGTTAATTGCCTCTATTTCAGAAAAGATGGGAGATTAACGGAATATCAATTCAGATAGTGTCTTATTGCTACAATTATTTTAGCCCATCTTTTTCATCAAAATTATTTTAAGAGATTTTCGATAAAGAATATTGAAAATATCCGTAAAAAAGCCACTTTCTATGAAAAATTGAAAGTGGCTGTGATTTGATGTACCCATTCTGTTTTAAATTACCCCTAAATCTTTACAGAATGCAATCAGCTGTTCATTATTATTAATTTTCAATTCCTCTTTTAGAATACTCAGTCTTTTTTCAACACTGCTAAGACTGTTAGGTTTGATATCATTAGTCACGAGATAGGTAGGGATGTTCTTCTGTATAACCCCTTTGGAAAGAAGTGAGACCAAAGTAATGTCATAGGAAGTAAATTCATAGCTGTTTAGTTTTTTTACTTCATGTTTTATGTCCAGGGCAAGATAATTTTTACCGGCAAATACTGCATCGATTGCCTTTTTAAGTTCTTTAGCATCGTTTCTGGCTTTTCGCACATAACCGTTAATGCCATTCTCTTTGAATAAACCATCAATAATCCCTGATTTCTGTTCTGCAGAAAAGACAATTATTTTAATGGAGGGAAGAACCGCACGAATTGCGCTGACCATTTCTTTACCGTCTTTTAATTTCTGTTCCCTATGATCGGTGTCAAAATGGAGATCTGTAATCACAAGATCGTAGGGTGAATGGTCCCTGATGCTTTTCCCGACCTTGGCCATGGCATCATCACAATAGTGTACGTAGTCTACTGTAGGGATATTCAGATCATGAAGTGTTCTCTGTAAGGAAAGGTTTTGGATTTCGTGATCTTCGGCGATTAAAACTTTTTTAAACATAGCATTTTTATTTATAAGCCAGAAAAGGAGAAATCTATTTTTAATCCTTTTTCTGTTTCAGTGTCAAAAATAATCACTCCCTGCAGATTTACAATACGGGATTCCACATTCCGCATTCCATTTTTAAAAATAGTTTCTTTTTTTATTCCTATTCCTGTATCTCTGTAGGCTACCGTAATCCTGTCTTCCATTCTTTCAAATCGTAACGTTACCCGATCTGCATGACTGTGTTTTTTCATGTTAACGAGCAGTTCTCTCAATATTTGATAGACTTCCCCTTTTTTGATGTGACTGACCCCTTCCCAAATCGATGGGTCATTTCCTGCAATAACTGTCTGTACGTTGTGGGTATTAAAATACCCTATTAATTTTCTGATTTTTTCACTGAAAATTTCCGGGCTGTCGTGTACCTCAATACCTTCATACGATATATTCCGGGATCTATCGTAGACGTATTCCAAATCATCAAGGGTTTCATCTCTGCTGATCTCCAGATTGTTTTCTAATTTGGTCATCAGCTGATAAATCCCGTTGGCCACCACGTCATGCACTTTTTTCGAGTATTTTAACTCCGTTTTTTTTACTTCCAGGTCTTTTTCCTGCTGCAGTCTTTTCCTTCTTTTCTTAGAAGACATTATCACACTTATCATTGTAATTATCAGTACTGCCGCGATCATCGCCAGATACATCAGTTTCTTTTGAGATTCCAGTTTTTCAACTTTCAGAATACTGTTTTCGGCTTTGCTTTTTTCTACCCCATACCGGATCAGAGCAAATTGATTTTTGGCTTTGCTGCTTTTTAATTGAATTTCGGCACTAAGGGTATTGTACGTCTGAAAATTGTCAAGGTAATTATTTTTATCCAAAATAATGATTCTCTTAATGGCCTCCAGAACATCCGGAGTACTATTGGCTTCTACCGCCGCCTGTTTCATTTGTTTTGCAAACTGTAAGGAGACTGCAGGATCTTTATCGGCATAGTAATCACACAGATTGATATAGCTTGAATTTAAACCATGTCTGTTACCGTCTTTCAGTCTGATTTTTAAGGCCTTATGGTAATAGGGTACAGGATTAAAAGTGTTGTCACTAAAATGTTTTGCATAAGCCCAATTGTTTAAAGCTCTTGCATAATTGATGCTGTCTTTAACCTGAAGTGCAACTTCCAAATTCCGAAGGGCATTTTTAAAGTCCCCTCTCATTATTAATACATCCCCAATATTATTATAATACACATATTTATTTTCGGGATGGGTGACAAATTTTAAAGCCAGTTTATAAAAATTCTCAGCATGATCAAAGTTTTTAAGTTTAGTTGATGCAATGGCAAGATTATTATAATTTGCCGCTAAAAAGCTTTTAGAAATACTGTCATTTTTATCAACCAACAGCGTGTCGGCTTCCAGTGAGGTTTCAATACTTCCAAAATAATCTCCGTTGTCACACTGTATTATTGCCATATTGATAGAAGCCTGTGCGGCTTTTACAGAATCGTTATTCAGTAAATATTCATCTTTTGCTATGCTGTAATAATAAAATGCAGAATCGGAAAGCTTCTCCCCTCTAAATAAATTAGCTTTGTCGTGATTCTTACTGTTGACTGCAGGATTTTTATTTACAGGATCCTGTTTTTTACAGGAATAGAAAGTAAAAAAGATTAGAATTAATATCATTCTGAACATATTCAATTTTTCATGCAAAATAATGAAAAAAGGCAGATATCCGGTATCTGCCTCTTCATAAATGTGTTATTATGGTTATGGAGTAGGTGGAGTCTGTCCTGTATTCCCGCCAATTGGTCCATGAGGCCCACCAGTACCATCGCCACCGTCGGTTTCTGTTCCCGGGTCAAGGCCTTCTGTATGAGTGCTGGTTTGGATTCCTACATTGTTTGAATTTTTGTAATAAGTAGTGTTTCCATTATGGTTTCCCCATGCTAATCCCAATAGCATTAATAAGAATTGTATCATCGTTTTAAAATTTAAAAATTGACATTGATGTTCTTCCCCGCAAAACTGATTGCAGGCGGTGTTACATGTTTTTAAAAAAGAAGCGCTTCTTAAATTTTGGGAAGTGAACCCTTTGAAAACAGAAGAGAAAGCACCGCTTCCCAACCCAGAGATTTATCCTCCGTTTTCTCAGGTATTCAGAAATCAGTTGGTTTGTTGTTTAGTTTCTCACTGATTTCTATGGCAAAGTAACGTCGGGCAAGGGCCAAAAACACTGACAGATTTCTGACAGCGGCTGACATCATTCTGACATTGATGGTGATTTGGTTTTTTTGGTTATTAAAAAAAGATCAATGGCCTGCGATAAGAACCTCCAGTATATTATCAGGCGTTTTAACGGGATCCCGTAGCGTTATGTTAAAAAAAATCGCTTTTTTTGTAATAATTTAATAATCAGTCATGTTTACGAAAAAACAATTGGTGGAAGAGGTTTTTGATAAGGCTAAAAGGGAATCAGGAAAGAGTACGAAAAACGGTTTATCTGAATATCTTGTGATAACGTTGGAAGAAAAAGTGAGTCTCAGCATCTCGGAGCGAACGCTTATTCGTTATTATGATACCTATGTCATCAACAGTACAAAAAAAAATGAAATAGAAATTGACTCCAATACTTTGGATAAGCTTAGTCAGTATTTAAGCTACCGCTGTTTTGAGCACTTTGTTAATCCAAATGAGTTTGTTCTTGATGGGGTAGAAGCCGCGAATGTCCATCGTCCGATCGGGGTTTACCAGGACTTGACAAAAGTGGTAGAAGGAGGGTTGCACATCAACATCCATAATATGATAAGACTCCCCGATTTTATCAAAAATAATAAAGGAATGAGTTTAGGGATGATGGGTGTACTCATCGCAAGTGGTTCTTTTGCTCATTTTAACGGCTCTTTTCAGAAGAAGGATCATATGTACTGGAATGGAGTGGAGTACAGGTTGACTGCGGCGCAAGACCGTAATCCGAAGCATGCAGTTATTCCGCTGGATACGGTACAGTTTAAATATTTTAAGAAGATTACCCGTCCGGACACCTTAGATCTCGACAATGGATTGAATAAGGTTTGGTACTCTAAATATCGGAATAAGGTCGAATTCTTTACGATGGATGGGACGAATCCGGATAATCATAAGGAACTCAAACCCGTATCTGAAGGGATTTTGGAGAAATATGCAGGAAAAAAAACCACTGAAAAGTGAATTAAATAAAAAAAGATACCGAATTAAGAAATTAATTTCAAGCTGTCAGGTTCTATTTTTTTATAGGGTAGATACGCTCTAGTTGATCCGCTACAAAATCCCCAAAAAGAATCCAGTTACTATTCTTATGTAAAAAGGTGTTGCTCCATCTTCTAGGAAGATCATTTCATGAATCAAATTAGGAAAAGAAAGCATGTTGTTTTCACCGCTATGCATAATCACTTAAATAAAACTTTATCAGTGTTCCACAAAAAAAATCCCAACTCCCGTCAGGATTTTGTTACCTATAAATAACCGCCTTTCCTTTATTCATAATGGAAATCAGGAACTGTTCGGTTTCCTGTCTTGCAGACAAAACGACCTGAGGCCCAGCCGAACAGAGCGCCAAGTGATACATTAATTCTTTGAACAATTGTTATAAGATTCAATAACTCTTTCTATATTTTCAGTTGGATATTTTTCTTTATTATTCCAATCTTCCAGTACCGTCGGACAATCTGAAATTAGTTTTGAAATGGTATTTCTATTGGAGGTATTACTGCGTAATTTTATAATTTTATTATCTTTTACCAGTACGTTTGCCAGTACTATTGATTTTGTATAAAAATCCCAGTCATCAATATGATACAAGCTCAATTTTCCTTTAATTCTTTCCACATAGAATTGATTTTTATTATTCAAAAGAGAAACATATTTGACTGGTGCACCAACAAAAACTGAAAATAATTTAATTTCGTGTGGCTTATATTTCTTCTTTTGCCCATTTTCTAAAACGATTAGTCTTTCATACGAATGTTTTAGAATGTCACACTTTATTGTATCGTTATTATTTGTTACATAATATTCCCCAAATTTTTGTGAAAAAATGAAACAAGAACAAAATATAAAAAGAATAGGAAAAAAAGATTTCATTGGTTGGTTTTTATTAATAACATTTCAGCGAGTGGCAGTCTGTGAAAAAAAATTCCGTTTATTATTTTCAAAAATAGCTATATATTTTAATAAAAGAAGCGAAAACATTATATTTAATGATGTAAAATAGGGATGGAAGCATGAAAAGTTAAATGTTTTTTTAGTTTTCTGTAAAAGGCTTTAATCACAAAAAAAGCAGTCTTTCTAAAAAAACAGCTTTGATGATCTCTATTTTAAAAATGACAACTCGATAGACTGCCAAAATGCTGTTGAAAGGCCGCCGAAGGTTCCGTTCAACAGGCTTTCATTCTTTGCCTTTCCGGCCCAAACGTCCCAACACGTAAAAGAATGAGGTACAGCTCATGTTCAGTCATTAGCGGTTCGGGCTTGGTATGATGTATCTATTGTTCTTCTTCGTCAAAATTATCAAAATAGGAAAAATCTTTTGTTATCAGTCCGTTTTCAATGGTGAAAATAACGCAAATAGGTAATTCAAATTTCACATTGTCCGTTCCCGTTCCAGTGGATACGAATTCTACAATGATATGTTGGTCCCCCGAAGGATAAGTTTGAATAACCTCATCATGAAGGTCTGGGAAAACTTTATGGAGCTCTGCATATTTGTCTGCAATTTGTTGTCTTGTTTGTTTTACAATTCCCTGTCCCAGTGACGGATCTTTAAAATCGGCAGTTTCAGCATACATATCAGCCATTTTTATCCATTCGTGATTGTTGAAATGTTCAAAATATTGCTGAACCAATTTTTCATTTGTTGAGGTCTCCATCGTTTTTTCTTTTGTTTGATTGTTACAGCCGATTAGTATAAAAGTCAGCATCAATAAGGATAATATTGTTCTCATAGCATAATTGATTAGTTTTCTGCAATTTAGATCATTTTCTGATCACTTTTTGGCTAACGTAAAAAATACGGGTTTTATCCATTCGTAATTGTTTCCAAATGGTCCGTAGACCATTCAAATATATACATTTGTTTTTAATTGTTTCCTCCGGAACATATTCTAAAACGACAGGCATGGAGATTAAAAATAAAAACCAAACAAAGATTGAGCATGAGCGATGAAGTTTGATACAGGTTTTTATTATCAGCTTAAAAATTCTGCTGAGCACCCGTTTTCTTTTGTCTGGGAATTTGAAACTCAGGAGACCGGTAAAAAACAGGTTTGCACCCCTTAGAATCGGGGACTGCGGTATCTGCCTCCTGAACTCTACTTGAAAATTCAGGATTATCAGGGAGCATCAAGGTATTTCAATTGATTTCATAAAAATTTTCCGGAGGAGTCGGGTTATCCTGTTTTTCTGTTGGAGTGCGCAATCACTCTTTTTAAAATGGGAAATATTAAAAATGCTGAAGATCAAATTTTGAAAACGTATTCTTCAAATGCCTATATCATTCTGCTTTTTTAGAGATTGAGAATAATGACCTTTCTATTTCTGAAATTTCTAACTGGGAAACTCCTATTATTGCTGAGAATTTGGTTTATTCGAAAAATGATCCGGAGCTTTTGGATTTTGCTGACTGGCTTTCAGACTTTATAAAAGAAGGAAGATTTGATAATGGTGCCTTATGATGATCAGTTGTTATTTCATTCAATAGTTACCACATCAAGACTCTTTGCTTGCTGATTACATTAATGATTCTCTGGAATTTCTGAATTTTTCAGCTAAAAGGGAAAGTTTAATCTCGATCTGCCTTTTTCTTTGGTTGCTGCCTTTAAAATTAGCTTTAATGCTTTTTATTTTCTCAAGCAGCGTTACTGTTTCGTCAAATAACGCTGCATATTTACTGCCTGATGAAAATTCCATAATTTTGATGTTATTTTCTGCGATGCAAATGATCTTTAGCAGGATTTCTTTTTTTTCTTTTTCCTGTACCAGTTTTAGTGCCTTTCTTTCTGCTTTCAATCTCTTTGCAGTCTCATATTCCTCCAGTATTTTCTCTGTTTTCGGGCTGATATATGCTTCTCCCATTTTTGAAGTCAGATGCCAGCCGCAACATACGTTACAGAAATAACTTCTTATAGGAGCATAGCCGTTTACAGATTCAATTTCTTCATTATTGAATCTCATAAATGTCTGTGCTTTTACTTCTGTTTCGAAGAGCATTTTTTGCCGTCCGCAGTCATAACAAAACACCTTGTTTTTAAAAGGTTTCATCAGAAAATCTTTTATAGCTGTTAATCAGTGAGTTGAAGTTACAAATTTACAAATATTACGATACCCGAATTTTTTATTTTTTTTGATTGAGGTTTCCACGGTATTGATTGTTGTCAGCGGAAATGATAAGAAGTCATCGTTCGAATTTTGCAGTTATTTTGTACCACACGATTTTTAAATCCTATCGATATCGATGAAGTATTCAGCGTCGTATGCTTCTTCATGTTTACTGGAAGGCTACTTTAATCATAACGAATCAGGGATTCACTAATGCAGGGTCATTTTGAAAAAAGAAGAAAGTAATTGAAAGAGAAGGTGAAACGACTGGTTATTGAAATGTTAATAGAGAAGAGATAGGGTTAATTAAACCCCAATTCCCATCCATATTGCTGATATAAAAACTTCGAAAGGAGAGGACACTTCGGAGAGCAGGGATGTCCTCACTCATATCTTTGTATAAATATTAAATAAACAGGCAAGGATGAAACTTGTTCTCCTGACAGATACGTTTTACGATATCGCTCCGAAGGAAAAACATCCTTGCTTTAACCACTAGAGCTTCAATTAGTACTTAAACACTTTCTATATTTAAGATTGATGTTGTATAAAATATGAGTGAAGGCAAAAACTGGTTATCGTTTATTTACAAAACAAATTATTATGCTAAAATATTCCGTCGGGCTTGATATTTCAAGCAAAAAAATCGACTGCTGTTTCAGCAGTATCGACATGGGTCAAAAAGTGACAGTTCAATCTACTGTTACAGTTTGCAACAATCCCACAGGGTTTAATTTATTGGCAGACTGGATTGCCAAAAACCATAGGCAGAAAGATATTGCCTTGGTGATTTGCATGGAAGCGACAGGGGTTTATTATGAGTCATGCGCACTTTTCCTTTTTGAAAAAGGCTGCAAAGTCTCGGTTATTCTTCCAAATAAGGCGAAGAAGTATCTGCAGGCACTTGGGCTTAAGTCGAAAAATGATTCCATTGATGCAAAAGGTTTGGCACAAATGGGAGCAGAGCAAAACCTTAAGCTATGGGAACCAATGGGCAAATATTTTTATGAACTTAGACAGTTTACCCGTCAATATCAGAATATCCAGAAGCAGATCACGGTTTATAGGAACCAACTTCATTCATTAAAAAATTCCATGTATATCAACAAAGCTATTGTGAAACAGCTTGAGCAGGTCATCAAACTTTTCACAAAGCAGCTGAAAGAACTGGAAGAACAAATCAAAAATCATTTGGAATCCAATCCTGAAGTAATGCAGAAAACAGAGAATATCTGTAAGATAAAAGGAGTGGGAATTCTTTCCCTGGCTACCGTGTTGGCGGAAACCAACGGATTTTCTTTATTTGAAAGTTCCCGGCAGCTTGTATCTTTTGCAGGTTATGATGTGGTAGAAAACCAGTCAGGAAAAAGGGTTGGAAAAACCAAAATATCCAAAAAAGGAAATTCTCGTATCAGGCGAATTTTGTTTATGCCTGCATTTACGGTTGTAAGGTGCAAGGAAGCTCCCTTTCTAAATTTATATACCCGTACATTTTCAAATCACGGAATAAAGATGAAAAGTTATGTCGCAGTGCAGAAAAAATTACTTGTGATCATTTATTCGCTATACAAAAACAATCAGCCTTATGATCCCAAAAGACAAAATATCCAAGAAAAGGAGCAGGTGCTTGCCTCTCTGCTTGCCTCGTAGAGGCAAAAAAATAGCCTCATTAACCTGAGGCTATACAAGGTAAACATCCAGGGAAATATCACAGTTTGCTTCCTCTCTGCATTTGCAAAATTATATAAAAAAACTTAAAGAAATATTTGTATTTTCAGATAGTACCTTCGGAGTGCTGGAATATAACAATATGCTCTATTTTTTTAAATAAAACAATTCAGCACTTTAAATCTACGGGTTTTCTTATTTCGTCCCAAATTTTCATTATATTTGGGACTATTATGAGGCCAAAAGTGGAACAATATATTTCAGATCAAATAGATACCCTAGAAAATGGGGCGATTTTTTTTGTGGATGATTTTTTAGATTTTGGAAATTCAGAAAGTGTGAAAAAAGCATTGCTCAGGCTTGAAGAAAAACAAAAAATTAAAAGACTATCTCACGGTATTTATTATAAGCCAAAAGTCAGTAAAATTATTGGAGAACTCATTCCTTCGATAGAAGATATTGCAAACGCTATTGCAAGAAGAGATCACGCCAGAATTATCCCTACTGGTGCTTTTGCAGAAAACATATTGGGATTAACTACCCAAGTTCCTATGAAGTTTACATTTCTTACGGACGGAGCTGCCAGAATGATTAAAGTTGGCAACCGAACGATCAATTTCAAATCTACCGTTCCTAAAAACCTAGCTACAAAAGGGAAAATTTCTACTTTGGTTATTCAAGCTTTGAAACAAATAAAAAAAGACCATGTAGATGAGATTATTTTGAATAAAATTTCTGAACAATTGAAAAATGAAGACCAAAATAATATTCTTCATGATGCTAAACTTGCTCCAGCGTGGATCAGAGAAATCCTTTTAAAATCACTCCATAATGAATAATTGGTTTACATTAACAGGAGAGGAACAATTCGAAATAATCAATGAGACTTCTGCTCAACTTGGCTTTTCCGAAGTGGTTATCGAAAAAGATTGGTGGGTTTGTATGGTTTTACGAGCCGTATTTCAATCGAAATATGAAAAACACATCGTTTTTAAGGGAGGGACCTCATTAAGCAAGGCGTATGCTGTTATTGAAAGGTTTTCCGAAGATGTTGATTTAATTGTTGATTATCATTTTCTCGGTTTTGATGATTTTAAATCGAAATCGCAGATCAAAAAACTTCGCAAAGCTTCCGGGCATTTTGTTATTGGCGACTTCCGAGTGGAATTAATTGATCAACTTAAAAGATTAGGGATTCCGGAAGAAATGTTCAGCATAGAATTCGACTCCAGAATTGATGATACCAGCGACCCAAATACTTTGGAATTATCATATCAATCAGTTGTTCCAAGTGAAACCCACATTCGAAAGAAAGTGATTATTGAGATGGGTGCAAGAGCTTTATCAGAGCCCTCTGAGAAAAGAAAAATAAGTTCGTACATCGATCAGTGTTTTAAAGACGATGATTTTGTTTTTCCTGAATTTGATGTTGAAGTTACCATTCCAACCAAAACATTTCTGGAAAAAGTTTTTCTTCTGCATGAAGAATTTTCAAAACCGATCGAAAAAATTCGACACCATAAATTGAGCCGTCATTTGTATGATTTAGATCGGCTCATGAATTCTGAATACGGTGAAAAAGCAATTGCCGACAAAGATTTTTTCAAGAAAATTGCCGAATTTAGAGAACTGATGAATAATGGGAGAGGGATTTCTTTTGAACATCATAAAAGGGATCGACTCAACATCATTCCTCCTGTGGAAGTGATTGATCTTTGGGAAGCAGATTATAGACAAATGCAGGAAAATATGATTGTAGGTGATAGTTTACCTTTTAATGAACTTATTGAAAAAATGCAGATTATTCAGCAAAAATTTAAAAGCAATTCAAATTGACTCGTCATAAAATAACGAAACAGATTCACAACTTGCATGAGAGTCTTCAACAAGGCTGTTAATTGAGGTAACGGAAGAGATTTTCATTGCTCATGGATGATGGATATTAAGCAATCAATTCCTATTTTTGCATCCTATTTAGCGAAAATTTAATACCTCCAAAAACAACTTGAATAAACTCAAATATTATCTCGCGGCCCTCTTCGCATTCACCCTTTGGGGAACTTTCAGTCTGGTCTTAAAACCTTTACATGCCTATCCATCGCTAGATATTCTTTTTTACAGAGTCTTCAGTTGTGCATTGATCATGACCCTCATATCGATCCTATTTAAACGGGCAAAACTGAGGAGTATGATCAGTTATTTCAAGTCTTTAAAAAGAAAGGACCAATGGCACATTGCAGGTTTAAATATAGGGAGTAGCGTCCTGCTGACGGCGAATTGGTTTTCTTTTATTTATGTGATGAATCATGTGAGCGTACGGGCAACTTCGGTGGCTTATTTGGTTTGCCCCATTATCACTACGGTGCTCGCTTATTTTATTCTTAAAGACCGACTGAACAAATTTCAGTGGCTGTCTGTATTTTTGAGTTTGGCTGGCTGTTTATTGCTTTCTTACACCAGTATGATTGATATGTTTTACAGCAGTCTGATTGGTTTAACTTATGCTTGCTATCTGATCAGCCAGCATATTAATAAAAACTTAGATAAATTCCTGATCCTCAATTTTCATATTCTTTTATCCGCTGTGATTTTGTTACCCTTTTTTCCTACGTTTTCCGGGAGCATCCCTACAGACTTTAAATTTTACTTCTATATTGAAATCATCGCTCTGTTTTACACCATCATCCCTTTATTTCTCAATTTGTATGCCTTATCAGGCATCTCTTCATCAAAGGTCGGCATGATGCTGAATATAAATCCTATTATTGCCTTTATATTGGCAGGAGTGGTGTATCTCGAACCCTTAGGAACGCTGCAAATCTGTGCTTATGTCCTTATTTTTATTGCGGTACTTGTTTTCAATGGAGGCCATCTGTTCAAAGTAAAAAACAATTAAAGCCTCTGTAATCTCGCTCCCGCTGCGCATTTTATGACAATTCTCGTCATGTTTTCATGCTATGAATAAAAAAACTCCAAAGGTACTATCTGAAAATACAAATATTTCTTTAAGTTTTTTTATATAATTTTGCAAATGCAGAGAGGAAGCAAACTGTGATATTTCACTGGATGTTTACCTTGTATAGCCTCAGGTTAATGAGGCTATTTTTTTGCCTCTACGAGGCAAGCAGAGAGGGAAGCACCTGCTCCTTTTCTTGGATATTTTGTCTTTTGGGATCATAAGGCTGATTGTTTTTGTATAGCGAATAAATGATCACAAGTAATTTTTTCTGCACTGCGACATAACTTTTCATCTTTATTCCGTGATTTGAAAATGTACGGGTATATAAATTTAGAAAGGGAGCTTCCTTGCACCTTACAACCGTAAATGCAGGCATAAACAAAATTCGCCTGATACGAGAATTTCCTTTTTTGGATATTTTGGTTTTTCCAACCCTTTTTCCTGACTGGTTTTCTACCACATCATAACCTGCAAAAGATACAAGCTGCCTGGAACTTTCAAATAAAGAAAATCCGTTGGTTTCCGCCAACACGGTAGCCAGGGAAAGAATTCCCACTCCTTTTATCTTACATATATTCTCTGTTTTCTGCATTACTTCAGGATTGGATTCCAAATGATTTTTGATTTGTTCTTCCAGTTCTTTCAGCTGCTTTGTGAAAAGTTTGATGACCTGCTCAAGCTGTTTCACAATAGCTTTGTTGATATACATGGAATTTTTTAATGAATGAAGTTGGTTCCTATAAACCGTGATCTGCTCCTGGATATTCTGATATTGACGGGTAAACTGTCTCAGTTCATAAAAATATTTGCCCATTGGTTCCCACAGCTTAAGGTTTTGCTCTGCTCCCATTTGTGCCAAACCTTTTGCATCAATGGAATCATTTTTCGACTTAAGCCCAAGTGCCTGCAGATACTTCTTCGCCTTATTTGGAAGAATTACCGAGACTTTGCAGGCTTTTTCAAAAAGGAAAAGTGCGCATGACTCATAATAGACCCCTGTCGCTTCCATGCAAATCACTAAGGCAATATCTTTCTGCCTATGGTTTTTGTCAATCCAGTCTGCCAATAAATTAAACCCTGTGGGATTGTTGGAAACTGTAACAGTAGATTGAACTTTCACTTTTTGACCCATGTCGATACTGCTGAAACAGCAGTCGATTTTTTTGCTTGAAATATCAAGCCCGACGGAATATTTTAGCATAATAATTTGTTTTGTAAATAAACGATAACCAGTTTTTGCCTTTACTCATATTTTATACAACATCAATCTTAAATATAGAAAGTGTTTAAGTACTAATTGAAGCTCTAGTGGTTAAAGCAAGGATGTTTTTCCTTCGGAGCGATATCGTAAAACGTATCTGTCAGGAGAACAAGTTTCATCCTTGCCTGTTTATTTAATATTTATACAAAGATATGAGTCTGGAGACTTCGGAGAGCGGGAATCAAATTCACTCCTTTGAGGGCTGGGTCAAATGCATTTGATTTTTTTTAATTCTTGAATTTTTTGCTTCATCCTTATTTATATTTTTTAATGGAATCGACGAACCTCTTTTGTTAGTTTGCTAAAATGTTTCTTGTTCTTTTGTCTTGAAACAAAAGAACCAAAAGTTCAAGACTGGATCTTTTTGCTAAAAAATTGAAATTTCTTCAAGAAAATCCCCAAACTCGGGCGGAAAGATAATGGGTTCTTTTGTATTTAATTTTTTGCCGCCACTCAAACAGTGGGGATTTTTATGCGGTAATCATTTAGAAGATTTGGTTGTGAAGAAATTTCAATTTTTCTTAACGCAAAAATCTCCTAAGTCAGTTGTTAGGTTATTTTTAGATCGAAGTTTTGGTGAGCAATTAAATTCACTCCTTTTTTTTATGCTGAGCTTATCGAAGTAAGGGTTGGGGAAAATAAATTTGGTTTTCTTTATTCTTTTACTTTTTGTCTTAACACAAAAAGTAACAAAAAAGTCAAGACTGGATCTTTTTGCTAAAAAATTGAAATTTCTTCAAGAAAATCCCCAAACTCGGGCGGAAAGATAATGGGTTTTTGTGTACCTAATTTTTTGCCGCCACTCAAACAGTGGGGATTTTTATGCGGTAATCATTTAGAAGATTTGGTTGTGAAGAAATTTCAATTTTTCTTAACGCAAAAATCTCCTAAGTCGGTATAATTCCGTTTTGGAACAGAAGTTTTTGATGAGGAATTAAATTCACTCCTTTGAGAGCTGGGAAAGTCTTCGTGTTTTTATCAAGCCTGCAGAAATACCCACTGTTATGAAACTTAATTCATCGAAAAATTATTCGATGAAAACTTCATACTGCTGGTAGAAATATTATATTTGATTGTACTTTAGTAGGTAAACAATTATAAACAGCGATGAAGAATCATACGAAAATGTAGCATTTACAAAAATCTAAAACCAAAACATCAATTAAATGAATACACTTAAAACTCCGGGCGTCTATATCATTGAAAAAAATGCATTCCCAAACTCCGTTGTAGAAGTGGCAACCGCAGTACCCGCTTTTATAGGCTATACGGAAAAGGCGAAAAATGGGTCTAAGTCTTTAATTAACCTACCCTTCAGAATCAGTTCCTTAGCCGAATACGAACAGTATTTTGGGAAAGCTCCCCGCAAAGATTTTAGGCTGGTAAAAACTGATGTTAACAGTTTAGGCCTATCTGCCCTTAAAGATCCCGGTAAATTTGACGCCGTAAAAAATTGGACTGAGGCGATCTTTAAACCAAGTGAGCCGGACGATATACAATACTATGGTCTGACCAGAAACTACCAATTCAATCTTTACTATCAGTTGCACTTTTTCTTTGCAAACGGTGGCGGCCCGTGTTACATTGTTTCAGTTAATGAAGGCTATAAGCAGGATTCGTTTTCTTACGATGCTTTGGTTGGAGGTATTGAACCTCTTCTGAAGGAACAGGAACCCACAATGGTTGTCATCCCCGAAGCAGTTTACCTTGAAGAACAGGAATGCTATGACCTGCAGACGGCGATGCTGCGTCACTGCGCAACTATGGGGAACAGAATTGCAATTCTGGATATCTATAATGGTGATCAATCAAGAACAGATTCGGAAGCAGGCGACGTGATCACCACTTTCCGCGAAAAGATAGGAACTGAATTTCTAAATTATGCAGCGGCTTATTATCCCTGGCTGAATACTGCTATTATATCAGAGAAGAATTTAGGAATTCATTCTGTTTCAAACATAGAAGACTTACAAAATATTCTGAAATCCGAAGCCGTTTTTCAAAAAGATGAAAAAAGAACACAACAATTATTAAACTTAGCGGGAAGGATCACAAAAGAAGGACCTGAAAGTCCATCTGAAAAGGAAGAGATCCACAGAATTCTATTACAACAGAGCGTTGCGTATGCAACAATTATGAAGAAAATAGCCCATGATATCAATCTGTTACCTCCTTCTTCTGCAATGGCTGGGATTTACACCTTGGTTGACAGTACGAAGGAAGTGTGGAAAGCACCTGCAAATATTGGGCTATCGAGTGTTATAAGCCCGTCAGTTACTATTTCGCACGCCGATCAGGAAGACTTAAACCTGCCGCCGGATGGAAAAGCAATTAATGCGATCCGCTACTTTACAGGAGAAGGAATAATAGTATGGGGTGCCCGCACACTGGATGGCAATTCCTTAGACTGGAGGTATATTAATGTCCGCAGAACGATGATCATGCTGGAAGAATCTATAAAATGCGCAGCCAGAGCTTTTGTGTTCGAACCCAACACCGCAAATACATGGGTAATTGTCCGCAGCATGGTAAGAAATTTCCTTACCGGGATATGGAAACGGGGAGGTCTTGCAGGAGCCGTCCCCGAAGATGCCTTCATTGTTTCTATAGGATTAGGGGAAACCATGACACCGGAAGATATTCTGGAAGGCATCATGAGAATTACAGTGCTGGTAGCTATTGTCAGACCTGCCGAATTCATTGAGATCACATTCCAACAACAAATGCAAAAAAGTTAAACGAAGAAAAATTAAAACAGTCATGACAGGAGCAAAACAAGACGATGCGTGGCCTTTACCAAAATTTTACTTCTTCAATTCATCAATTTTCCTTTTTGCATCGGTCAATGCTGTTTCAATGGTATCGCCATTGTCGATAAACAAAGTATTGTCGGAGCCCTGTTTTTCAAGTTTGATATGTCAATTGGCCTTTCCTTTACTTACGTAATAGCCCACCTGAAAACCATCAACAGTCACGAATTTGTTTTCCCTATAATCTGAGTTGGCGGCAATATCGCTCGCTACTTCTCCCTTCAGAACTTTTACCGCTTTTAATAATTCAATCAGATCGGAGTATTCGATAGACGCAACACTATTGCTTTATTTGCCCTCTTTGGTTATTTGATAAATGGATGCCGTAGCTGCTCCATTTGTTATTTTTCTGACTCTTGTTTCCGCAGCGCCATCGGAGGCGGATAAGTTGGTCAGTTTATTATCCACAAACTTGGTAATACTTCCCGTTTTTGATGCTAAGACCTCCATTTTGGTCTTTACGGTTTCTGATTCTTTTTTTATCTCCTGTCCATAGGAAAGGGTGGTGATCAAAATAATTGCGGAAACGGAGAATAATCTTTTTAGCATTTTATTTATTTTTTTGAAATGGAGACCAAGTTATTTTATAAATATTTTACGGCATTATGGAAAACCGTAATTATGTTTAATTAAATTGTTATATTTTTATAAAAATTTAAAATCAGTTTAATTATCCTTAAGGCAACAAGCGTATGACCCTATTTCTATTACTTTTTATTTTCTTACTCCTCCTCATTTTTATAAGCCAAATCAATGCGAAGAAGAAGGAAATCGCAGCAGTCACAATTAATGTCAATTTAAATGCGGCTAATCAATATTTAGATGAAACGGTAGTAGATCGGAATGTGAAATTATTGCTATCATAGAAGCAATGAAGAACAATAAAAATCTGGAGCGGAAATGGGAATACTTTCAGGAATAAGCAGAAATTGAAATACAGGAAAGTGAAAATTGGAGGCGATTGAATGAAAAAGTGCTTATGTCAATAACACTTACGAAGTAAGACAATTAGTAATATAAAGAAATAGTGTACACTGGAAGAAAGGATCTTTATCAAAATCAAAACACAATGAAAAATTATTTATTTTCTTTTATTCTTATTTTCTCTATTTTTCTCGGAGTAAAGATAAGTGCACAAGAGGTCGGATTTTCGCCTTTTCTGGGTGTTACAATTTCTAATGTCAACTTCAGAAATGGACCAAGTACTTCCGATGATATTATAAAAAAAATTCCCGCAAATTCAACGGTTTATATTTTTTCAAAAACTGATTATAGCGGGTTTTATAAATCCATAGATGTAGAATCTGGAAAAGTAGGATGGCTGGCAAAAAATTTAGTCAAATGGAGTAAAGATGTCGATACCAGTTCTGCTGGAGGTTTTTCGAGTTTGGGAGAGACATCAGAATATAACTCAGAGTTGAAAGTCACAAATAAATCAACTAAAACAATAACACTTGTTATTTCTGATAAGACTTTTTATATATCTCCGCAATCTACCATTACCAAATTTATTGAGCCAGGAAATAAAAATTTCACAGCCAGTGCTCCAGGAGTTATTCCCAACTCAGGGTATAAAACCTTTTCTCCTAATAATGGTTACGAATGGACATTCTGGATTGAAACGAGAAGACGTTAACTTTCAGTTCTTTTTTTCGTGGCATTAACGATAAGCCATATCGCTACTGCAACATCAACAATATTCCAAATCGTTCTTCCCAGAGCAATCTTCATAAATGGTTGAAAAAGAATTGCAAGGAAAAGATATATCCAAAATACGGCTGTAAAATCATTATTTTCTTTATAAGCTGAGTAGGCGAGGTACACAAATACAGTAAATGATACATGCCTCACCAATTGATAATAGCCGTAAGGCATTTTAAAAAGGCAAAGTAGTAACATTAATGCTAGTATGTACTTTAAGTATTTCATAATTACAATTTTTTACAAATATAACAAAGAATACTGCTATGTTAAAAAAATGTTAAAAATTATTATATATTTATTTTTTAAAACTAAAACATATTGAAATATAGCTTTATCTCTTCATTACTTAAATATATCTCAATAAAATATATCTCTATTTATAGAATAATACTCTATAAAAAGAGACCGAATGAAATAGAGGTTTTCAAAATTTTCAGAGATAGTACTTTTTCGAATTCACTCATTAGGGTGGAATATTTTTTTGATAGCCTTATCTGGATTAAGTTTCCTCAAATAGGAAAAAAACTATCTAATGGAAGTATTATGCTTAATGCAGATAGAATGACTTTTCCTTATGAGATTAAGGTAAAAACGAAGCATGGAATCAAAAAATATATGGTTCAGCAGGAGGAAGTTCGAAATTCTCTTCAGTCAGAACACTACCGTGTAAAAGAATTTTTAAGTTTTAAAAGAGTTTACAGGAATCCAAACCTCTTCAATTTCCCAAAACTAACATTGAAAAACATAATTTTTTACCAAAGTCCTAAATTTTATTTTCAGAAAAATAGAACTGAAATTGGAAAGAATCTTAAAATAAATAAAATTAACCATAGTAACTTTAATAGAACTGATTTCTTATGAAAAATAACGAGTCGTACAAAATGCCACGTGCAGGCAGAGTCATGCACTTTTTATGGGACTGCGCTGGTGGTGACCGCTTTTTGCTGGAGCGAGCAACTTATTCGGACCAAATAAAATATCTGTGTCTCGGAGGGATTGTCTTATCCACGGGATTAATGGCTTCAATGGCGGGAGGTTATGCTTTTTATACTATTTTTTCTCCGAAAGTGGCCAATGTACTTGATAAACAAAAGATGGCAAATATGCCATTAGAGGTACCTATAGATATACCTACTGTTGTTTTGTCGATTATATTTGGAATAATTTGGGGGCTAGTCATATTTAATATAGACCGATTCATTGTGGCTGCAACAGGCAAAGGCGATGGTACAGAAAAAATTACACGCCAGGAATTCGTGGGTGCTATTCCCAGAATTTTAATGGGTGCAATTATCGCAATAACGATTTCTAAACCAGTTGAAATTAGGATGTTTAAATCTGAAATTGATGCTGCCCTTGCCAAATATCAGGAAGTACAGAAAAATGAAGCTATCAAACGAGCTGATGCTAGCTATGCAACCCAAGTAGCCCAGGCAAAACTTAAAATGAAAGATTTAGATGTGCAGATTACTGATTTAGAAGGTCAGGTTAAAGAGCTTAACACTCAAATAATGAAAGAAACAACAGGACAAAATGGAAACGGTGCCGCTTACGGTCCGAGAGCAATAGCCCTTGATAAGCAACGTTTTGGGATAGAAAAGAAGATTAACGATTTAAAAGCAACCCAGGATTACAAAGATTTGCAATCGGAATTAAAATCAGCAGTTGTAAAAAGAGATAACGAGAGACTTGATGCAGAAAAGAAAGCAGGAGCAGAAGACGGATTATTGAGACGTATTCAACTAGCTGATGAAATTGCTGCAACAAGAGAAGACGGCACGAAGGGTTTTCCTTGGATTAGCATTTTTATAACCCTCCTTTTTATGGCTATCGAATTGACTCCAGTATTTTTCAAGATGATGTTAACGAAATCACCTTACGATTACATTAAAGATAATTTAGAGGACGAATTAAGAGCTGAAAATGGTATTGAGGTTCAATACGACTACTATAAAGATAAAAATGGCTTAGAAAGACATTTAGTTGTTAATCATGATGCTGAAAATTTAATGTATGAGAAATCCAAACTTTCTCAAATACAAAAAGAGCTGACGGATTATGCATTGCAAAAATATAAAGAAAGAGAGCAGGAAAATATTGATGCAAATCTTGATTTATACATTCAGAAAAATGCATAGTTGATGGGCAGAAGTATATTCAAACAAAACAGACTGCTTCATCTTTTCTCAGGTGAAGACCGTGGGATTATCAATGAATTAGACAACAGAAAAATTAATAGAAACTTCAATTTTATTGGTTTATTTGTTATTGTAATCTGTATAATCTGTTTTGTTAGTGCTGTACTTTTTATGCTCAATGTTTTTCAGGGAGTGGGAAAAATAGCAAGTCTTCCGATTGGTATTTTCTGGGGATTTACGGTTACAACAATCTATGTTTTATTGTTGTACACGATAACTCCACCTTTATTAATTGACAAAAACATGTTAATAAAAAAAGCAAAAAAAACCAGGAAGCCCCATATAGAAAAGGCAATAAATAGCAAGAATTTACAAAATTTCAATAATTGGCTTACTGTATCGATGCTTACTAGGCTAATATTTATTATCGTTTTTGCAGTTATCGTTGCACAACCCATCAACGTTATTCTTTTTACCAAGCCGATAAATGATAAACTGGAACTATATAAATCCTATTACAAATCTGAAATTATTTTAAATGCTGACGTCCATAGAATTGAACAGGAAGTTGTGTTATATGAAGAATTTTTAAAAGATATACATTTCAATTCTTTGTCTAAAGCGGATAGTATAATTGTATCTGATAAACTAAGTACAATTGGCGATAAAATTAGCTTTGATTCAAATTTCCTTTCTCAATCCCAAAAAATTCAAGCTGAAATTTCATTGGCTTCAAAAAATAAAATTCCCCAGCAAAAAATTGACGAAAAAATTGTTAATCTAAATAATAAAATTGACGAAGAAGTACAAAGTGACAATGATTATCTGAACCAAAATTTAGACTCACTCAAAAGTGAAAACATAGTTCTAAAGAAATTCGATGTGGATTTTAAAGAGTTGATTAATAAGAAAGAGTTTAATAATTCTTACACTATTGCCCTTGTTGATAATAATAACTTTTACATGAGGAGAATTGTTATCATTAACACTCATGTTTTGGGAGCATGGATTGTAAATTTATTTTTCATGTCACTGTTTATTATTCCAATCTCTCTAAAATTTAATATCAGAAAAATACGAATAAAAGACAAAGGAGGTTTCTATCCCTTCAAAAAGAAGTATGAAGAAGAAATAGTTCAAAGCAATTACAGCAGTTTTAAAGCAAAGTTCGAGAAAAATCTTGGAGAAAGGCTACATCTGTCTTATATCAAAACAAAAGAGAGACTTCAACCACATCTTGCAGTTTTAGAAATGTACAAACCTTTAGTTGCGAAGGAAATAAAAGCTGATTTGTTAGCGAGATATTATCCATACGTAGATGATAAGGATGCGATTATAAAAGAAGAATTTAATTTTTCAAATGAGGACCTGCTTACTTTACAGGAAAGGAACAAAATAGTTTTTTATGAAAAATATCTAGACCCCCCTTTTAATCTGAAAAAGAGAGAAGATTTCAAAATCAAGATTTCTGGTCAACAATTAATTGATGAAGTTTGGAGCGATGAGTGATACTTTTGATGATAAAGTTTTTTACGAATCCGATGGCAGGATTTTTAAGAAGGAACCTTTTACAAAAAGGGCTCCTCGAAACACCTATATTAAAGGTAAATTTAGAGGAAAATTTCACGCTGATATTGTCAAAAACTTAAAAGATAGTGGCGACTTTTTTCATTTTAAAATTTATACCGCTGAGGTTGAGATTATAAAAAAAAGCAAAAAAGAAGAAAGAAGAATAGATGCCGAAAACGCAATAAAAGTTGAAGCTGACAAAATGCCTGATGAGGTCTTTTTTTATGAGAAGCAAGGGGACGAAAAGATTTATTATGACATCAAATTTGAAAATCCAATTTTCCATAATTTCCAATTTGTTTCAAAACTTCAACAAAATGAAGGCGATGAAGCTTTTGGAACAATTGAAGCTGATTTTTATGGTTATTTAGTAGATTTTTTAGAGGAAGAACGATATCGAAAGATTTATAAGAAAATCAAACTAATCAAATGTGAAAAATGCATTCAAACAAAGGAGAAAACAGGAAATGTAGAAAGGAAGGATAATAGTTTTAGGGAAGAATTTTTTTGTAAAGGGAAAAAGGAAACTTATTGGGGCGAATGGAAGGATACTGGTGAGCCACCTGTATCTCCGCCTCCACCACCACAACCTACGCCAACGCCTGTGCATAATTTTTCTCCTTGTCTTAGAAACTTGTTACTTGCAGTTGGAATAGTTTTACTTTCATTAATATTTGGCTTCGGTCTACCATTTACTATTGGTCTTATTTGGTTGTTATACATTATTTATAAATGCTATTTTCATTGGTTAAAATATTTTGCCTATTTCTTTGGACTTCTTTTTTTACTTGGTTTAGCTTATTCAATAATTAATACTGATTGGTCACAGAAACCTCGCACCTACATTCCGCATCCAAAAAAGGAACAAAACAAACAAAGATTAAGACCACAGCTTATCAAAGTTATCAATCTGATAACTGATAAAGACAATACAAGTACTGCAATTATTAATCGGGAGATGACTTGGTATGGATATAATGGAGAAGAATACAAGGGGAATTTCAGTATTAAAAAATCGGATTTGGATGCATCTCGAAACTTCAAAAATTCTTTGACGCCAGTTTCTTATGAAAGTATTCTTTACAACATTGAAAGTCATGACTCAAATAAGATTAATGATGTGTACGAAATGTTTAGTAAGATTAAGAAAGATAGAAATTTAAATGATAAAAAATTTGCAGAAATGATTGTGAGTTTTATTCAATATATGCCTTATTACGTTGTTTTAGAGCGGAGTTGTAATCCAGACGATTATCAGGAACAAATGGTGAAGGATTTAATTAAAGAAAACCCAGGAAGATGTGCTCCGAACCAAGCATTCGGTATAACAACACCTCTAGAGTTTTTAGTGACTGGTCAAGGTGATTGTGACTCCAGAACATTATTAGCACATACTATTTTAAAACATTTCGGTTTTAACGCTGCTATATTAAGCAGTGCTGTTTATTCGCATTCTATTCTAGGTATAAATTTACCTTATAATGGGCAGGTGTTTGAAGATGGTTCCAGTCGATATACCCTTTGGGAAACAACAGATAAAAATTTCAAACCAGGTATAATTCCTTCAGAAGTAAGGAATCTTAATTACTGGAAAATTTCAATAAAATAAAATTTACTTATGAATACTTTAAAAATTTTTTCAATTTTACTATTCTCCTTTATTTCTTTTGCGGGATGTATAATTATTGCACGTAAGGTCCTCAAAGGAAAAAAGGGTGGGGAGGTGATGTTAAATAATGAGTTTATAAAAACATCTGCTATATTTATTGCGGTTAGCATAATTCTTAATCTACTTTTTCAAAAAGTTATTTATCTATACGATTTGATTGGGAAATATTTAAGCGATGATGACCTTATCAAAATTATAAGTATTGGAAAATTTAATTATGGTTTTAGTAAAGAATTGCTAAAGGTATCTTCAACCTACATGGCGTTGGGATTTGTATGGATATTTATCATAAGTCTTTTTTCAAGTCTCATTGCTCAGAAGTTTCTAGAGAAGAATACACTTAATTATAAAATTTTTGAAGGTATTATTCTTATCTGCTTTGCTGTGGCATTTTATTCTGTTTTAAGTTTTATTCTTGACAATTTTTATATCGTTTTAGAAATGCCTACAATAAATTAATATGAAAAAAACTTTAATATTTGCTGTAGTTTTAATTTTTCTTACAGGATGCTATAAAATCGAGAGCAATGTATCAACAGTAGATTCATCAGATTCTCTTATGTCTAGTTTGGATTCTGCTACTGTAGTTTATGATGTTGACTCAAGTCTTCTTGATTCTGAAACTGTTAATGGAGATATTAATAATAATCCAGCGGATTCCATTAAAATTAGTCTAATCACTTACGATGATGCATTAGCAGTAAATACGTCTGAAGGATGGCGAAAATTTCTAAAAGATAATCCTGGATATAAGAACAAAGAGGAAATTAATGAAAAAATAATTCGAGCTGAAGTAAATGAAATTACTAATGATAAAAATACTGGTGAAATGCCATCAGCTGAAAAAATAGGAAATACAAAAACTTCAAAATCAAAAATGATAATTGAAAACGATACATCTTGTGACTTGACTATTCGATATAGTGGTCCTGATGCTAAACGAATAACGATAGCTCCCAATTCAAAAGGAACAGTTGATTTAGGAAGTGGTAACTACACCGTTGCAGCTTCTGCTTGTGGCTACAACTATGCAGGTTCTGAAGCTTTGTCTGGTAATTATTCTGTGGTATATTACATTTCAACTGTTCGGTATTAAATTAAAATTGCTTCCCCACCTCCTCCCCACATTTATAGAAAATGGATGGAATTGAAAAGAACTATACTTTATTACTGTATCCGTCTAATCAATCCGATTTTAAAGGGTTTGTAGGATTTGTAAAAATTTCAGACAATGATTAACATCAGTGTGGAGTAGGCAAAATTTCTCTTTTAAATGCAAATGGGTGTCCGTAATTTATTATTACAAAGGCAATAACGCTGTGATGCAAAACCGCAAAGATGAAGGGGTGAGTTATTTTAAAAAGATGGATTCGGTTTTTCAGCGCCACCATTTTATATTTCCTGAACTGCAGCACGGCTACCATTACCTTATCCGTGAAGCCGGTCAAAGGTTAAACTTCCGCGATCTTACTTCTTATATGGATGCATTAAGAGCGGCTGAAACGGTGAACCACGAAGACTGGCATCACCTGTACGCACGGTTCCGATTGGCCAGCATCACGGATGATCATCAAAATACTGCTGACCGGTATCGGACAGTCCTTTTTGGTGTTATATTTATTTCACTTATTTTGGCAGGCTACCTTCTTGATGATTATCTGGAAAAACCGCCGGTCGTACTCTTGGCAGGTGGCAGCCTCAGCACGGAAGATTTGGAAACGGAACCTAAAGCACCAAAGAGAACACCTGCCCTCACCCCAGAAATCCGCCAAACCATCCGGAATAACCTCCGGAAATTTGAAGAAGACAAAGCGTTTTTAGCACCGAACCTTAGCCTTAAAAAGGTGGCACAGGGGGCAGGCGTCAATGCCAATTATCTGTCGCGGTATCTTAACAGCGAAAAAGGAATGAGTATCAGCCGCTATCTCGCAGAGTTGCGCATTGCCTATATTGCCGGGATGATGGCTGAAGATCCTGCAGTAGCGAATCGGTCGGCTGAACAGTTGTGTGCTTTATGTGGAATTGCCTCGCCTTCGAACATGCGGCATCTTTTTTACATCATTTATGGCATGCCGCTGTCGCAGTACCAGAAGCAGTGCCGAGAGAAGTTTGCCGGAGAAATGGGCGGGAATGAGGGTACTTCCTGAAACCCGCTGGCATTCCTTCAAGGGGTTTGCAACTGTATTTAAAATGACAGCGGTTCGTTACCTCTTTTTCTATGGGTAAGAAGTGCTTTAATAACAACCTCTTATGTATTTATTGAGGGTGCGTTTAGCTCATGTTAAGTAGCAAAATCACCTGATCATTCCAATCACCTGCGAAAGTTTTCGTAAATTTCGCTGCATTAAATGGAGGTTTTAAAAAATCGCTTTCAAGGGTCTTTTATTAATTCCAGTTTAACTGCACTTCAATTTTAACCAACAAATTCTGCTATAATGATCGATAAAAACTTTTACCTCGAAAACCTTTCTGCTTTTGATATTCTCATCGAAGATGAGGACCGCAAACAGGCAGAAGCAGTTATTTTTCGTGTTTTCAGCATGCTGCAACGGGATAAAATCTGGCTCCGCGACGTCGCCACGGAAGAGGAGATCTTTGAAGAAGACGCTGAGTTTTTGGAAGAGGTGGAAGAAGAACTCAGGGAACTCGATGAAAAATATGAATTCCGTTTCGATGAGTTTTACAGATTGGTTCAGCAGGAGATGAAAAAAATCCAGTCAAAGTCAAACGCAGATCCTAAAGAGGAGGATCACTCAGACCAAGACGAATATGAGGATGAGGACGATGATCTCTTTTCCGAAGAAGATGACGGTTTTGATGATGATGATCTTTACGAAGAAGATAAAGACGAAGATGACGATGACGATGACGATGAAGATGATCAGGATGAATTCAGTCATCTTTCGGATGAAGAACTGGATCTGATAGAAGATTTTATTCTTGCAAGTGCAAAAACAAGATTCAATTTTCCGCAGTTTGTCCAGGATTTCCCGGAGGGAGATGCAATTTTTGTCGAAGGGGAATTTCTTTTACCCCTCATCGCCGGAAAAGCCTTCGGTGAAACCGATACCGAAATTGCCGGAAAAATGCTTTCGTCTTTCATGATGCTGGGTTATCAGATAGAAATGAATGAACTCCTCCAAATGATTCAGGACAAAGGAAAAGAACTGGGAGCGGAGATTTTGGCCTTTAAAATTGCAGCCGATTCCCTGCAGCAGGGCGCACATCCGAGAGATATCGTTCGGCAGCTCGAGCAGTTATCAGGCAGATAGTAGTGGTTGCAGGGAAGAGCTTCTCAGTCGGTAAAGTAATTTCCGGCCGGGACATGCCCGGAACGTGCGCTGTAGATTCTCCAGCGGCAGTTCATGAACTGGAATCACGAAAATGGTGACCAATCACTTCACCACCTTTAAAAAATAAAAAATAAAATAAAAAATGACAGAACATTATTTAAATGCAACGTTAGTATCGTACGCTAAAAAAGATCATCTTGCTGCGGGTAGCAGTCCGGTACACCTTATTGTCAGTCAAACTGATGAGGTGTCAAATCAATATCCAAAATCAGTTGCTGAATCGGTTAAAGACGCCTTTGAAAAAAAAAAGAACAAAGTAATCATCACTAACGGCGAGGTACAGCAATTCCTGATTACGCTTCCAAAGACTGACCTGGAAAGTCTAAGACTTGCAGGCGCTTCCGTTTTTCAGGCCTTGAAAGAGGTGAACAGCAAAGACGTGAATATTGATGAGGTTAGTGGTTTGACTGAACTTCAACGGTTTGCTTTTTTAGAAGGATTGCTTTTGAGCAGTTACCGTTTTTCTAAATATAAAAAAGAAAAAACAGCTTTTGAGATTAAAATTTTATGTTCTTCGCACTTTATCGATAAAAAGTCGCTGACCGAATTACAGAAAATTGCAGAAGCCGTATCATTAACCAAAACCATGGTGAATGAACCGCCTCAGTTTATGGATGCGCTGAGATTCTCCGAATACGCCACAGAAGCGGGCAAGAAATTTGGTTTTCAAACCGAAATACTGGGGAAAGAAGAAATCGCAAAATTGGGCATGGGCGGAATTCTGGCCGTCAACAGAGGATCTTCTGTACCTCCTACCTTCACTGTTTTTCATTACAAGCCGGAAAATGCGGTGAATGAAAAACCTTTGGTTTTAGTAGGAAAAGGAGTCACTTTTGATACCGGTGGATATTCCATCAAAGTGGGCGGCAATATGACCTCCATGAAATCGGATATGGCTGGTGGTGCCGCAGTTTTGGGAATTATTTCTGCCGCCGCAGCGAATAAATTACCGTACCGGATCATCGGTTTGGTTCCGGCAACCGACAATAAAATCTCTTCTGACGCTTTGGTGGTCGATGATATCATCACCATGATGGACGGCACCACCGTAGAAGTACAGAATACCGATGCCGAAGGACGTTTGGTTTTGGCCGATGCGCTAACCTATGCAAAACGTTTTGATCCTGAATTGGTGGTTGATATGGCGACCTTGACCGGCGCTTCGGTTGCGATCACAGGGTCATTCGGAATTGCAATGGCAGGAAATAACCAGGATTTCATGGAACAATTGAAAGTGTCCGGGGAAGAGACTTACGAAAGACTGATCCAGCTGCCGTTCTGGACAGAATTCGAAGAGCTGCTGAAATCGGATATTGCCGATTTGAAAAATATTGGAGGGCCCATCGGTGGCGCGACAACCGCCGGAAAATTCCTGGAACATTTTACCGATTACCCGTGGATCCATTTGGATATCGCCGGAGCATCGTTCGTCAATGACGCAAAAGGCTACCGACAAAGTGGTGGTACGGGCGTTGCTGTAAGATTGTTATATCAGTTCATTAAAAGTAAATGCATGTAAGAGTTAAACGATGTTAGCTGCCCGTTAATGCCTGTTAAATTGATAAGTATTTCTATTTTTAACAAATAAGTTGATGATCATCAGAAAGCAGTAGAGCACATGAGCTGGAAAATCAAAAATTTTCCAGCTCATGTGCTCTTTTTTTAATGAAAGCATTTAAAACTAATAGGACTGATGGGTTAAAATATATTAAAGTAAGCACTGCATCTTTAAGTTTTTTTAAACCACAAAGGCACAAAGCTTTTATTCTGCTTGCCTTTGCTCAATGAAATCGAAGATTCGACCAAGTCAGACGCCCTTGCGTCCGTAATTGATCATTATACTTCTGCATTTTGGATATGATTGATCTGAAAGCCAATTCATCCGCTTCTCATGCAGATACCAGAATTTATCCTTCACTGGGATGGAGCCGCGAGAATGAAGCCAAAGGAAGTACAATAATGGGGGCGTTTCTTTTTCTGCAGAATTTGATTACCAATCGATCGGTGCTAATATTGGTATTGCACAAAAAACACCCAATAGGATGGGAGAGTTCTTCGCCAGGTTTCTGGCATGTCTGGATCAGGTGATATTAATAACCCCAATTGAGTTGCGCTCCGGAAATACAGGAGGTAGAGACCATGAGCATTATGGAAATAGCGGTAGAAATACCTTTGTGCTTTTGCTGTCTTATTCGCAAATCATCAATAAGAATTTTCAGGTTGAATTGTTAGCAGACAAAGTGCAGCAGACAAAGTGCAGCAAACAGGATTTTTAAGCTTGCCTTTTCACCGTGTTTATTTTACAGACGGCTCTGTTCATCAGGAAAATTTACCTGATAAGCGGTTTAAGATTCCGTTGGGCATGAGAGCCAATTGTTTCCTGGGAGATCAAATTATTTTAAGAACCTCTTACCGGTATTATACCGATGACTGGGGATTAAAATCGAACACGGTGAGTATCGAAACCCCGGTGAAAATTTCGCCTTTTGCTTCGGTAAGTCCTTTTTACAGATTCTACTCACAAACCGGTACCCCAAAATCTCCTGGGTCATTTATTCCACTCCAAAAGAAGGTTTATGCTTTGTTGCCTTTTTGTTTTCGATATAAGTGAAGATGAATTCCTCGTCACTTCCTCCACACGAGGTTTTTATGAGATAAAATAAAATTCCCTTATATTTGAGCGTATTATCAACAGCCATTTTCTCAGTGACCGCCGCAGATGTGGCCGTTGCAGACCAGTAATTACAATGACAAAACCTTATTTTCTTTTTTCTGTCTTAGGTGCGGTGTTCCTTTGTGTATGTGCGGCGCCGCAGTTGAGTGCGCAATACAGCATGGATCTGAATTATTCACGCGATCTTATCAAGAAAAATAAAATCGATTCCGCCATTCTGATACTGAATGCCGGGATTAAAAAATCAGCAAATGCTACAGAAAAAGGCTTGGCCTATCTACAGCTCGGAAGTACGTACAAACAGGAACAGCAATATGCCCGAGCGCTCGCGGCGTACCGTAGCGCCCTGCAGCTGTTTAAAACGCAAAAGGCAACCCCCGGAATCTTTCTTACCTACACAGGGATTGCCGAACTGTACCGGTATCAACGGCTGTACCGCGATGCCGAAGAGTACCTGAAACTGTGCGAAGACCTGCTGAAAAGGGAAAAAATCCCCGATGCGTACCTGATGAAATTCTACAGCCGCAAAGCCGCGCTTTTTTCTGAATACCACCAAAAGCCCGACAGTGCCCTCATCTATTCCGAAAAGGCAATGATCCTTGCGCATAAAACGGAAGACCGCGACGTATTGATGCAGTCGCTGATGGAGATTTCAGGTATTTATGTACGCAAGCACGACTATGCACAGGCGATAAAACTGTCGGCCGAAGTGGTGGCGCTTGCTCAAAAGGACGGCAATGTGCAGCTGCAGTGCGATGCACTCGTCAATCTGTGCCGGAACCTTAATCTGAATGAGGAGTACAGCAAATCTATCAGAACTTCCCTGGAGGCGTTTGAGTTTGCGAAAAAAAATAAAAAAACCTTTAACCAGCTGCTGTTCGCTGACAACCTGCAGGTGGCCTATTCTAAAATAAACGACTACCGCAACGCCCATAAATACCTTAGAATTCGGCTCGACCTTACGGAAGATTTCTACAACAAACTGCACGACCAAAAAGTACTGGAGTACGAAAAAAAGTTCCGGCTCGCTGAGAAACAGAATCAGATAGACGATAACCACAAACTGCTGCTGCTGAAAGAAGAAGAACTGAAAAGGCAGGAGCTCATCCGGTATTTTATTCTGCTCATGATGCTTGCGGCGGTGTTACTTACAGGCGTTCTGCTGTACAACACGCGCCTCATCCGCAAGAAAAATACCGCACTGCGGCTGGCCTCTGAGGAAAATGAACTGCTCGTGTCGGAAACCCATCACCGCATCAATAACAACCTGCAACTCATCAGCATCCTTATTCAGAATGAGCTTAAGAAAAATCCGGCTCTTGATGCGTTCAGCCGCCGCAGGATTACGGCAAATATCGATTCTCTGGGTGTTCTGCACCGGCATCTGTATCAAAACGCCACTGGCAAAAGCCTCGACCTCCATGCGTATCTAAAGGACATCTGGGAGAATGCGGAGGTGCTTTTTGAAGCGAACGGCATCACGAACCGCTTCGAGGTGGCGCATACCGTGCTCCCCGAAATGCAGGCGATGTATTTCGGGTTGCTCGTCACCGAACTGTGCATGAATTCGCTGAAACACGCTTTCACGCAGGAGAACCATAAAAATATTGCACTGCTCATCACGTCCACCGACAATGGGCTCTCTTTCTGTTACACGGACAACGGAAAAGGAACCGCGGAAATCCCGAAACTTCAGCTGGTGGATAAACTCTGCCGCCAACTCCGCGTGCAGTACCAACTTGACACCACCAATGGGTTCCAAATTAATTTTGACATGAACATTTAAATGCAGCATCTCAACATCCTTATCGTAGAAGACGAAATTCTCATCGCAGATTTCATCAGAGACCTCCTCGAAGAATCGGGGTATCGGTCGGTGTTTATGGCGCATACTGCAGCAGAGGCCCGCGACAAAATGCAGCAGGTACAACCAGACCTCATTTTAATGGACCTTAATCTTGAAGGCGGGTTTGAAGGAATCACGCTGAGTCAGCAAAAAAATGAAGACGCGGCAGTCATTTTCATTACGGGGCAAAGCGACGGTGCGACGATCGAAAAAGCACTGGCGACATCACCCGAGTCGTATCTTACGAAGCCGATCCGTAAGATCGAACTCTTGACGGCGCTGAAAATTGCCACCAACAAAAAGAAGAAGCACTATATCTTTGTGAAAGACGGTTACCACGATGTGAAGCTGGTTTTCGAAGATATGCTGTACGTGAAAGCGGACCGGAACTATCTCGATATCATGATGGTCGGCGACCGCAAGATCACGATCAGAAATACGCTGTCTGAATTCTGTAAAGAACTGCCCGTTTTCTTTAAGCAGATTCACCGTTCCGTTGTCGTCAACAGCCAATATGTCAACCGGATTTCGTCGGATGAGGTGGCTGTTCAGGAGACCGTTCTGCCTCTGTCGCGCAATTTTAGAAAGAATTTCGTCATCCCGTAAGTGTTTAACGGGGGATTCTGCTGTTCGGCCTATAAAGTTCTGCATTTCGTCCCAGTAATTGTGTCCGTTAAGCGGTAATTTTTACTTTTGCACCACCAAACAAAAGAACAAGGATGGAAAAGAAAAAATTCCTGTGTTCACCGAGTTAATGTTTGGAGGAATTCATTTTCTGAAACTGAACATACAAAAAGAAACCGCTTTTCCGGAGCATCAATATCAGGAGCTGAACGGTGTATCGCGAAACCGCTTTTTCAGGCGACCGATTTCTTTTTACCGTATAACACCAATGATGAAGAGGAGTGGAATATGCTTTTCACAAGAAGCAACACAAATGATGAAAAGGAGCGGAAACCATGGTTTTCGCTCCTTTTTTTTAATAATCCATATATCTACTGAAAAATCTGCGAACAGCCGATGTGCAGCGCAGAAATCTCTTTTATGCAAACGTTTCCCGCAATGTTCAGAATTGCGGAGGTTCGGCATTTTGCTGAAAGAATCTGCGAAAATTGCCTCGAAAGTTTGCAATAGCATTGCATTTGCTATACTGCTACTTTTGCAATAAAATAATTAGATATGGAGGAATGCTGCAGTACACAACCGAAAAAACAACCGAAAAAACAACCGACTCACCCGGAACACGAAGGCCACGATCACGATCACTCGCATGATACGGGCGATAAAACGGTCTTTCAGCTTTTTCTTCCAGCGATCCTTTCTTTCGTCTTTTTGCTTCTCGGAATTACGTTCGATTACTGGCTGAAACTGGATTGGTTTTCCGGCTGGATTCGCCTGGTTTGGTATCTTATCGCCTATATTCCTGTCGGATTTCCGGTCTTAAAAGAAGCTTTTCAAAGCATCATTCATGGCGTTGTTTTTTCGGAATTTTTCTTAATGGGAATCGCAACGGTGGGTGCTTTTTCGATCGGTGAATATCCGGAAGGTGTTGCCGTAATGCTTTTTTATTCCGTGGGCGAAATTTTTCAGGCTATGGCAGTAACCAAGGCGAAATCCAATATTAAAGCCTTACTCGATCAAAGACCCGATGAGGTGACGGTAATCACGTCGGGTAAACCTCAAACCGTTAAAGCTGGAAAAGTCAATATCGGTGAAATTATTCAATTGAAATCCGGGGAAAAATTAGGTCTGGATGGCGAATTACTTTCCGAAAAAGCCTCCTTTAACACCGCAGCTTTGACAGGTGAAAGTAAACCTGCTACCAAAATAAAAGGGGAAAAAGTCCTGGCCGGAATGATCAACCTCAACACGGTAAGTCAGATCAAAGTAACTGCGGCTTACGAAGACAGCAAGTTGAGTAAGATCCTGAAAATGGTGCAGAATGCCACCGCGCAGAAAGCTCCTACCGAATTATTCATTCGCAAATTTGCGAAAGTTTATACGCCGATCGTTGTTTTTCTCGCGCTTGGAATTACGCTTTTACCTTACTTTTTCGTCGCTGATTATTTATTTCGGGACTGGCTTTACAGAGCGCTTGTTTTCTTGGTGATTTCCTGTCCGTGTGCTTTGGTGATCTCCATTCCACTTGGTTATTTCGGAGGAATCGGGGCTGGAAGCAGAAACGGAATTTTAATTAAAGGCAGTAATTTTTTAGATCTCCTTGCCAATATTCAAAACGTGGTGATGGATAAAACCGGTACCATGACAGAAGGGGTTTTCAAAGTGCAGGAAGTTCATTTTCAACCGGAATTTAATCAGGAAGAAATTTTAAGTATGGTCAATGCTTTGGAAAGTCAAAGTACACATCCGATCGCCACTGCGATTCATGATTTTGTGGGCGAATCCGATCATTCGATCCTTTTGGAAAATGTAGAAGAAATTGCAGGTCAGGGTTTAAAAGCCACCATCAAAGGAAAAGAACTGTTGGTGGGGAATTTCAAACTGTTGGATCAGTTCAGTATTCCGTACGACTTCAATCACGCCAATATTGTTTATACCCTTGTTGCGATTGCCTATGATCAAAAATTCGTGGGTTATCTTACCATTGCCGATGTCATCAAAGAAGATGCACTGTTAACCATTCAAAAGTTAAAAGCTTTAGGCGTGAAAACGACCATGCTGAGTGGCGACAAAACCGCTGTGGTAAAAGAGGTCGCAGCACAATTAGGAATCGCAGATGCTTTCGGAGATTTGCTTCCGGAGGATAAAGTGAATAAACTCAAAGAAATTAAAGCGCTGAAACAAAGTGTCGCTTTCGTCGGCGATGGCGTCAATGATGCGCCGGTTGTCGCGCTGAGCGATGTCGGAATTGCCATGGGTGGACTTGGAAGTGATGCCACGATTGAAACTGCAGATATCGTGATTCAGGACGATCAACCCAGCAAAATTCCCATGGCGATCAATATTGGAAAACAAACGAAAAAAATTGTGTGGCAGAATATCGGTTTAGCCTTTGCGGTAAAAGCCGTGGTTTTGGTTCTCGGTGCAGGTGGTTTAGCGACGATGTGGGAAGCTGTTTTTGCTGATGTCGGCGTTGCTTTGCTGGCGATTTTAAATGCCGTGCGTATTCAGAGAATGACTTTTTAACTTTTTACAGTGATTCTCTTCAGTGATTTTTAATGTTGTTCTGGACTAAAAAATAACAGTCTACTACGACTAACGAACGTGTTAATAAAAGTTAAGTGGAAGTGATCACTGCTTAAATAAAGTCGTATTCCTTAAATTTGTAGCATCAAAAAATAATTGAAATGAATCTAAAAGGAAAAAGCGCCATCGTTACCGGTGGTGGAAGAGGTCTAGGAAAAGCCGTGGCTTTGATATTGGCGAAAGAAGGAGTGAATATCGGTATTACCGGTAGAAATGAAGAAAATCTTAAAGCAACAGTTGAAGAATTGAAGGGCTTAGGCGTTCAGGCTGCTTATGCAATATTCAGCATGGATAAAGAAGCTGCCGTACAGGCAGGTATTGCGGCCTTGGCAAAAGATCTGGGTGGTGTTGATATTCTGATCAACAACGCAGGAATCGGTGACTTCGGAAGCATCGAAGAAATGTCTTCTGAAACGTGGGAACAGGTCATTAAAACCAACCTTTTCGGCGTGTATTATGCAGCAAAAGCGGTGTACCCATTCCTGAAAGAAAAAGGAGCGGGCGATATTGTGAATGTAGCGTCAACTGCCGGTTTGAAAGGCGGACCGAACATGTCAGCATATGCCGCTTCAAAAGCAGCAGTCGTATCTTTATCACAATCGATGATGGCAGAATGGAGAAAACAGAATATCCGCGTGATTACATTGACGCCAAGCACCATCGCCTCCGATATGTCGATTCAGGGTGGGCTGACCGACGGAAATCCAGAAACGGTTTTGCAGCCGGAAGATTTTGCAGAATGGGTTCGTGATATTTTAAAAATGAACAGAAGAGCACTCATTGCCAACGGTTCTATTTTCTCTACGAATCCTTAAGATTGAAAACTCGGTTCACCGCAAGAATTTAACTGAAATTTTTTGAAGAAATTCCTAAGAAATCATCCTAAAAAAAGAAATTATGAATCCCTCTGAATTATTTAATTTAAAAGGAAAAACCGCAATCGTTACCGGTGGCGCAAACGGCATCGGAAAAGCAACGGCCATGATTTTGGCCCAACACGGCGCCAATATTTCGATTGGCGATTTTAATCTTGAAGATGCCCAAAAGACGGCTAAAGAAATAGAAGCTTTGGGCGTCAAGGCTATTGCGGTTTCCTGTAATGTTCTCAAAGATGAAGATTTGGTGCATCTGGTGGAAACGACGGTGAAAGAATTAGGCGGCGTACACATCCTGATCAACAACGCAGGTGGCGGCGGTGGCGGACGTGAAAATCCATTTAAAATATCGGTGGAAGATATCAAAAGAGACTATGAGCTCAACGTTTTCAGTGGCTGGAGACTGTGCCAGTTGGTTGTTCCGCACATGAAGAAAGACGGTTACGGATCCATCGTATTCACCACCTCAATGTCCAGCGTCAATAAAAGCCCTAATATGAGCGGTTACGGCGGATCTAAAGCTGCCGTCAATCATACGGTTGCGAATTTAGCACACGATTTCGGTCCGGAAGTCCGCATCAATGCGGTTGGTCCGGGAGCGACGAGAACCGCTGCTCTGGAAAGTGTGCTGACCCCGGAAATAGAAAAAGTAATGTTGGCCCACACGCCGGTCAAACGGTTGGGAACAGCTGATGATATCGCCGGAGCGATGCTTTATTTTGCCTCTCCAATTTCAGAATGGGTGAGTGGCCAGACTATTTTCGTGAATGGTGGTGGCGAACAGACTTTGGAATAATGACTGGATGATCAGGTTGTTTCGATGGCTTTCTGATCATTCTTAAAACAAATGACTTTGTTTTATATTTCAAACAAACCTCGCATAATTGCCGGACGTTTATTTGTTTTTGCTGCCTTTTTTGAAATGCAGAAAACAGTGCTGTAATTCATGATTCTTTTAAATGAAATCTTTGTCCCTTCACAACGGGATTAAAAATTTTCATGATGATTAAAGAGGGATACCTCTTATTATACAACAAAAGTGGGTTTTGCCCGCTTTTGTTTTTTAGTATTAAATTTGTTGCGCATGCAGACACCAACTCAGATCATCGCACACCGGGGATATTGGCAGACAGAACCTCCAACTTCAGAAAATTCCCTTCAATCCTTAGAAAATGCTAAGGATTAAATATTTATGGGACAGAGTTCGACGTTAGGATGTCAAAAGACGGGGTGCTGATTATCTACCATGACGAACATTACGACTCGCTGGAAATTTCAGAAACCCGCTTTGCAGATTTGGCGAAACTGAAATTAAAAAACGGTGAGAACATTCCAACATTAAAGGATTTTTTAGAGAAAGGGAAAAAAAATCCATCCCTAAAACTCGTCATCGAACTGAAACCGATGAATTCCAAACTTCGGGAAAATGAGCTGGTACAGAAAGTCGTTCAAATGGTTAAAACTTTTCAAATGGAATCGCAGTGTGAATTTATTTCATTCAGTCTGAATATTTGTGAACAGCTAAAAAAAGAGGAACCAACTTTTAAAGTAAAATACCTGAACGGAGACCTTTCGCCTTTAGAAATTAAACAAAGAGGTTTTGACGGTTTCAGTTATCATTATTCAGTTTTTATTACAAATCCAGGCTGGATTTCGCAGGCTAAAATGTTGGGATTAATAACGAATTCATGGACGGTCAATGATATTGCAGTATTCGAAAAACTAAAAACGCAGGGAATTGATTTTGTTACGACTGACATTCCCGATCAGTTGCTCCATAAGTAAAACCGAAAGGGTTAGCGCCGGTTTAGAATTTGTTTTCGGCTAATGTTCTCTGTTTTATGCTGAAAAAATGACTTTTCGCAGGATTTCAGTTTTTCTGATGGTATTCACGAAACAGTTTCCCGCTTTATAATTAATTTCGCATCAGTTTAAATAAGACTTTTTTGTCTTAATAGAAATCCAACCTTGAAAATCATCATCATGAAGAAACAGATTTTTACATTTTGTGCCTTGTCCTTTTTTACGTTTTCAGCAAAAGCTCAGACCGACAGTCTGAAAATTAATCTGGATTTCCGAACCCGCGCTGAACTCGATAATGGCTATAAAACTTTAATCCCGGAAAATAAAAAACCCGAAACCAATGTTTTTTCAAGAGCACGACTGGGCGTGGATTATTACTGGAAGGATCTGGAACTCTTTATTTCCCTGCAGGATGCCAGGGTTTGGGGCGAAGTTTCCTCGACCAATCAGCGCAGCGGAACCCTGAATGTGAATGAGGCCTGGGCAAAATATAATTTTAATAAAAATGCAGCATTAAAGATTGGCCGTCAAATTCTTTCTTACGATGACGAAAGACTGCTCGGCGCTTTGGACTGGCAGATGCAGGGCCGGAGTTTTGACGCGGCGAAAGGAATTTTCCGCCTCAGTCCGCAATCGAAACTGGAAGCGGTGGTGACCTATAACAATGACGATAACGATGCGAACGATCTGCCGGACAGAGAATTGTACAGCATATTGGATTCCGGTGAAAGAACGAAATCGATGCAGATTCTTCATTATCAGTATCTGTGGCCAAAAGCCAGTCTTTCCTTTATCGGTCTCAATAATGTCGTTCAGCATCTGAACGGTACGCATTACGATATGTTGACCGTCGGAATGAATGCTAAAAAATACTTCGGAAACGTTGGTTTCTTTGGTTCTGCTTATTGGCAGACCGGTAAAAATAGTTTGGCACAAAGCAAAAATGCTTATCAGTTTTCAGCAAACGTCGATTTTATTCTGACTCAAAATGCCAATATTATTTTGGGTACCGAATGGCTTTCAGGATCGGATTATAATGGAGATGTTTCCAAAAATAATTCGTTCAGCCCGCTCTACGGAACAAATCATAAGTTTAATGGCTTCATGGATTATTTTTTCGTCGGCAATCATTTCAACAGCGTAGGCTTGAAGGATTTTTATCTAAAATCTCATTTCAAGTTGAATCCAAAAGCTTCTCTGGCTTTCGATCTTCATGCGTTTACCGGCAATGCGGAATTGGGATATGATGTGGCGAATAATAAAGAATACTCCCGGTATTTAGGAACAGAAGGTGATGTGGTCTTTACGTACAAAGTCGCCAGTATTTTCACCATGCAACTGGGGCACTCTCAAATGTTTGCGACCGACGGGATGAAATATCTTAAAAACGTTGCAAATCCCGCATCAATGCAAAGCTGGACCTGGCTGGGTCTTAATTTTATGACACGGTTCAAAGTGAAATAGGATTTTTGCACAGATAATGGTTTTTCACCGCAAGGCAAACGGATTAAAATTGCAGTCTTTTTTAGAGGCATCTCAAATCCAATTCATCAATATCAAGTGTGAAATAATTTTGAATCTCCCTTTAGCGAATGAAAAAAATAAAAGGCAATCCTGGAATAGAATTGCCTCTAAGAATAATTTTAGTCTTTTTCAACCACTAATTTCTGAAAATTTCCATTGTGGTCAAACAATAGGTCGCCGCTTTTCACCTCGGCTTCATAAATTACAGAACCGTCAGTTTTTACAATTTTTGCCGCTTCTTTTATTTTACCATATTTTTTTGCCGCAACATAAGAGATGATGTTTTTCGGTAATTCGCTGATTTTCAAAGAAGTTTCAGTTTCTTCTTTCATGCCTTTTGGATTGTAAGTGGCAGAAGTTTCCTTACCGTTCAGTTTAAATTCTGCTTCATACGTTCCGTGCTCATCATCCCATTTTACTTTTTTCACCTGCGGGAAATCTTTTTTAAAGGCGTTCTTCACCGCTACCGGTACTTCACCGCCTTTATTCATTTGTTGTGCAGTGATGGTTCCTGCGCCAAGTGCTAAAACAAATGACATTATTACGATTGGCTTTTTCATTTTGAAATATTTTTATTTTTCGGACTGAATGTATTTCAATCTCTCCTACAAAAGTGCCCCGCCAATCTGTAGAGAATCTGATTTTTTATCTCCTTATAAAAAGTTTAACATTTAATTAATATCCGACATTTTTTTTCTTATACTAAGAATTGTTTAACTACGAAGTCACAAAGTTATTCTTCCTTCTTTTTAGTTTTTTAAAATTTCTGTTGAAAAGTCAATGAAGTTTGCGCATTATAATTTCCGGTGGAAAACTTAATTTTCTTAACTTCTTAATTGATTCTTAATGGTTCAATTTCCAATGATAGTTTTAGATTTTTAACCATTGTGCTTCCTGTTTTTTAGTTTTTTAAAATTTCTGCTGAAAAGTCAATGAAGATTTGCGCATTTATAATTTCCGGTGGAAAACTTAATTTTCTTAACTCCTTAATTGATTCTTAACGGTTTAATTTCCAATGATAGTTTTAGATTTTCAACCACACAAGTCACAAAGTTATTCTTCCTTTTTTTTAGTTTTTTAAAATTTCTGTTGAAAAGTCAATGAAGATTTGCGCATTTATAATTTCCGGTGGAAAACTTAATTTTCTTAGCTCCTTAATTGATTCTTAATGGTTCAATTTCTGCTGCCGCGCGATTCTATCGCGTGGTTACAGAATATCCTTATCGCCTTTCCTTACAGCTCCATCCACGGTGCGGTGATTAAACTCCATAATCACCGCAAAATATACGGAGATTAATCACTATATTTACAGCATAATCCTTAACGATGGCAGTATATATCCACCAATTGAAGCAATGGCCCCACTTTTCTTGGCAGCCTGATGAGCTGATCAACCTGCTGGCAGAAGTCCGTTACCTGCAGGGTAAACTCCTGGGGAAAGTAGAACTCTTGGGCTTCGAACTCAGAAACGAAGCGAACCTGGAAACCCTGATCCAGGATGTAGTAAAATCATCAGAAATTGAAGGGGAACTCCTTAATCCTGAACTCGTGCGTTCCTCCATTGCAGTTCATCTGGGTTTGGATTACAAAGGAAAAGAAAACAAAGACCGGCATATTGATGGAATCGTTGAAATGATGTTGGATGCAACACAGAATAACGATAAATCACTAACTGACGAGCGTTTGTTTGGCTGGCATTCCGCATTATTTCCCGCCGGAAGAAGCGGCATGTATAAAATTGAAGTAGCGAAATGGAGGACAGGGGAGATGCAGGTAGTTTCCGGAGTGATGGGCAAAGAAAAAATACACTTTGAAGCTCCGAGAGCTAATCTGCTGGAAAGTGAAATGCTGAATTTCCTCACGTGGTTCAATGAGGAGCAGAAGATGGATGACCTGTTAAAAGCGGGCGTAGCCCATTTCTGGTTCGTCACGATACACCCTTTCGATGACGGAAATGGTAGAATAGCACGCGCAATTGCAGATATGCAGCTTTCCAGAGCAGATCGGGTAAACCAGCGCTTTTACAGCATGTCAACCCAGATCAATGCTGATAAAAAATCATATTATCAAATCCTGGAGAAATCCCAGAAGAGCAGTCTGGATATTACGCAGTGGCTGGTTTGGTTTCTGAACTGCCTCAAAGAGGCCATTATAAATTCAGACGGAATCATCAGCAAAGTCATCACAAAGCATGATTTTATGGTGAAAAACAGTCCCGCCATCACCAATGACCGTCAGCATTTGGTCATCACCAAACTGTTGGATGGTTTTGAAGGAAATCTCACCACCTCCAAATATGCCAAACTGACAAAAAGCTCATCCGATACCGCCCTCCGCGACATCACGGACTTAATTGAAAAAGGCATCCTCCTCAAATCCGGTTCCGGCGGACGGAGCACCCATTACCAGTTGAATACGAAGGAATAAAATCACCGCTCGGCGACAGCAATTAAAATGCAAAAGAGAGGTATCTATGTATTTACAGCGTTTTTTGATTTCTTGTACCTGTGTTGAACCTCAGTGAGGAAAGAAAGTAAGGAAAGCAGCTATTTTAGGAAGTTTATCTACTTAGTATTTATTTTTAATTTTCTTCACTTCTTAATTGATTTTTGACGGTTCAATTGCTCTCTGTTTCTGCGTTTTTAGCTGAAGATTTTTCTTTAAAATTTAATTGATTTAAAAGCGTCGGAAAAACGATTAACAGCAAAGGCAACGCAATTGAAAAGCCACCAATAACCGCAATCGCCAACGGTTGGTGCATTTGTGCTCCGGTTCCAATTCCCAAAGCCAAAGGCATTAAGGCAATAATGGCCCCTAAAGCCGTCATTAATTTTGGACGTAATCTCGTACTGATCGCGTAAATCAGAGCATCTTCTTTGGATTTTTTCTCTAAAGTTTCTTCAAACTGCAGATAAGTGAAAATGGCATTTTCTCCGATAATTCCGACCATCATGATCAATCCGGTATAACTGCCGACATTCAGCGGTGTTCCGGTTATAAATAATAAAATAAAACTCCCCGAAATTCCTAAAACTGAAACCAACAATATTAAGAAAGCAACTTTTAAATTTCTGAAAAGAAACAAAATGGTCGTAAAAACGAGCAAGCAGGAAACGAATAAAATCAAAAGCAATTCACTGAAAGATTTTTGCTGTTCTGCGTAAGCGCCGCCGTAAGAAATACTGTAACCCGTCGGCAGTTTGATGTTTTTGTTGATTTCTGTTTGAATTTTTTTAATCGTTCCGCCCAAATCACCATTATCCAAACGTGCTGTTACCACGCCCATATTCTGCAAATCTTCGCGTTCTACTTCCGCCGTGCCTTCCAAAATAGAGACTTCTGCAAATTCTTTCAGCGGTTTCAGTTGTCCGTTGGGTAATGAAATCATGCTGTTTTGGATTTCCTGAAGTGACGCGTTTGATTGAGTATTATACAGAGTCCGGATCGGCGTGAACTGATTTTTATCAAATAAATCGCCGACCGTATTTCCGCTTAAAATCGTCTGTGTCTGGTATTGAAAATTCTGAGGCGAAATCTGATATTGCGCTAAAACAGGAAAATTCGGGGTAATCTGAATCGAAGGTCCTGCAATGATAATTCCGTCAAAAACATCGGCTGTTCCTGGGATTTTTCCCACAATTTTCGAAATTTGCTGCGAATATTTCTGAAGGGTAGGAACATCATTCCCGAAAATTTTGATCTCAATCGGTTGCGCGCTGCTCATTAAATCGCCGAGCATATCGGTAATAACCTGGCCGAAATCAACGGTCAATGGTAAACCCGTGGCTTCAATTTTACGTCGGAGATCGTCTGTAACTTCTGCTGTCGTTTGGGTTCTGTCTTTTTTTAGATTAATTAAATAATCGCCGCGGTTGGGTTCGGTAATGAAAAATCCCATTTGCGTTCCGGTTCTTCGGCTGTAGGCTTCCACCTGTGGATTGGCCTTAATTATTTTTTCCACTTCCCGAAGCTCGCGGTCGGTTTCCTCCAAAGAAGTTCCGGGTGGCGAATTGTAGTCCAGTATAATACTTCCTTCGTCCATATCGGGTAAAAATCCGGTGGAAATATTCGGAATAATGAAGGCCGTAATTACAACCAAAACCGCCATAAACACGTATGAAAAAACTGGTTTCCGGATGAAAAAGCCTACCCATTTTCTTTCTTTTACTTCGTGATGAACTTCTTTTTTTTTGGGTTTTCCTTTTTTAGATAAAAACAAATAAATCACGGGCAATAAAAGCCAGGTGACGAAAAATGAACTCACCAAGGTAATGATCATGGTATTCGTCATGACTTTGAAATAAGCACCGGCAACGCCACTCATCAGCATAAAAGGCAGAAAAATAACAATCGTACTCAATGAAGAACCCACCATGGCTTTCAATAAATAATTGACGGCTTTTTGGACTAAAGTGGTACTGTTTTCCTCCGGAAATTCTTCGTGTGTACGGTGAATTTGTTCTACAATGACAATCGCATCATCGATGATTAGACCAATTGCCGCCGCAATTGCGCCTAAAGTCATAATATTAAAAGTCGCACCGGTCGCATATAAAATAACCAGCGTTAAACAAATCGTCACTGGAATGGTGATCAAAATGGTGGCACTTGCTTTCCAGGATTTTAAAAATAAAATGGCGACGATAATAGCGAGCAAAAGTCCGATCCAAAGCGCATCTGTGACACTTTTGATGGAACTGTTTACAAAATCGGCCTGCACGTAATAAGGTTTTATCACCACCTCTTTGGGCAAAGTTTTCTGCAATTCGGCAATTTTGGTTTCCATCGCTGCAGAAACATCTACCACATTGGCATTGGGTTGTTGTATAACCGCAATTAAAATACTTTCAGTTCCGTTGGCGTTGACTTTGATAAATTGCTTGGCGGTGTGAACTTCAATTTTAGCAATATCTTTAAAATAGATCGCTCTGTTTCCATCATTTTTTAAGACCACATTCTGCAGATCTTCAAGACTTCGGATTTGGGAATTGGTCAGCGTTAAATACAGAAAATTATAATCGGAAGAAAAGCCGTTGGACTTGATGAAGTTGGTTTCATTCAGTGCAGTTTCAATGTCTTTTGGATTCAAACCCAATCTCGTCATTTTTCCCTGGTCGAGAATGGCCCAGAATTCTTTGTCCTGTCCGCCGATAATTCTAATGTCGCTCACGCCGTCAACCTGCGACAGAAAGGGTTTTATGGTATAAAGTGCCAATTGTTTCAGCGCAATGGGCGAAATCGAAGAAGCATTCAAAGAATAGCCCATCACCGGTAAAATGGCCGGATTCATTTTTTCTACGGTGATATTGATGTTTGGCGGCAGTTGATTTTTAATCTCATTAATTTTTGCCTCAATTTGCTGTTGGCTAAGGTCGATATTAGCATTCCAGTCCATAAAGGCGGAAATTTCACAGCTTCCTCTACTTGTGGTACTTTTCAGCAGGTGCAGATCGGGAATTTGTTTCACGGCATTTTCCAGCGGTCGCGTCACCGCAACGGTCATTTGGTCGACCGGCTGTTCTCCGGCTTCTGCGATGATTTTTATTTTCGGAAAAGTAATCTGCGGAAACAGGGAGGATTTTATTTTAGTATAGGAAAAAACGCCGCCTAAAATAAAAAGCAGAATCATCACCAAAAGCGGATTTTTATATCTTACAAAAAAAGAGTTTTTCATTTTAAACTGATTAGTTTTACAAATTCTTTCACTACAAAAATCACAAAAGCTTCATTTTTTAAAGATTAAATTTTTACTTTTTAAAGACCAAAAAACTTGTGCTTAGTTTTTTCATTCCGGAGAAATATAAACCACAAAAGTCACATAAGCTTCATTTATTAAAGATTAAATTTTCACTTTTTAAAGACCAAAAAACTTGTGCTTAGTTTTTTCATTCCGGAGGAATATAAACCACAAAAGTCACCAAAGCTTCATTTTTTAAAGACTAAATTTTTACTTTTTAAAGACGAAAAACTTCTGCTTAGTTTTTTCATTCCGAAGATATCAACCACAAAAGTCACAAAAGCTTCATTTATTAAAGATTAAATTTTCACTTTTTAAAGACCAAAAAACTTGTGCTTAGTTTTTTCATTCCGGAGAAATATAAACCACAAAAGTCACATAAGCTTCATTTTTTAAAGATTAAATTTTTTACTTTTTAAAGACCAAAAAACTTCTACTTAGTTTTTTCATTCCGAAGATATCAACCACAAAAGATACATTCTTGAAGTACTGTTTTATTGCTTTTTAAAGACCACTTCATCGTTAATTTTGTGAACTTTAAAACATCATGCTTTTAACTTTACCTTTTGTGACTTTTGTGGTTATACAGGGTTTTACGGCTCAATTTTCACTTTTGCATTATTTTCTAAACCGTAATTTCCGGAGGTGATAATCTGGTCTTTTAAACTGATATTCCCTGAAATAATTTGTACGTAACTGTTATTTTCAGTGCCTTTTACAATGTTCACTTTTACGGCGGTATTTTTATCTTTTAATTTCATGATCCAAAATTGGGTCTGCGTTTCATCGGTTAATACAGCACTTTTCGGAACGTACAATCCGGTTTGGCTGTTTTGCCGTTTCAGACGGATGGTCACAATTAAACTTTCAGGAATAGCAATATTGTCGTTGGGTTTTACCAAAACCTTTTCGGTTTGTGAAATGGGATCAACACCTGGTAACAATTTTGCAATATGACCGTAAATCGTTTTTCCGTCCGGTAAATTAATTTCCAGATTTTTATTATTGATGAGCATTTCATGGTATTCATAAGGCACATTCATCACCAATCCGAAACTTGATGAATCGGTAATTCCCGCTAAAATTTCACCTTCCTGCACATAATCTCCAATCTGGTGATTTAGAGCATTGACGAATCCCGTTGCCGGACAAGTCACCGTTGTAACGCCCGAAAAGCGAAAAGAAGGATCCAGTTTATTAATGGTATTTCCTAAAGCGCGCGATTCTTTGGTCTGCACAGAAAATAAAAACTGCCCTTTTTTTACCGCATCGCCCAGATTAATTCTCACGTTGGTAATGTATCCTGTCGCGTTCGCTTTTACATCCGATTTTAATAAATAAGTCGCAGTTGCATTAATGGAAATGTCATTATTAATGGAAAGTGTATCTGTCGGAAAAGCTACTGAAACTGGTGTTGCAGCGTTTACTACAGGTTCCTGCGCAACCGTTTCCGACTTTTTCTTGCAAGAAATCATTAAAATCGAAATCAGAAAAATGGTAAATATTTGAAGGGATTTCATTATTGTAGAATTATATTTTCATAGTGATTTTCAAGTCTTAAAACCTGCATTCTGTATTGCAAAAGTCCAATTTTCAAAGTTGTATAGTTGGTGATTGCCAAAATAAAATCGACCATTTTCACGTCGCCGGTCGGCAGCTGTTTCAGGTTGGCTTCAATCAAAGTTTGGGCGTATTTCATCTGTGTATTCGCAAGACTGATCATATCCCGGTATTGCCGGATTTGGGCTGTAAGCTGCGCTTTTTGCTGCTCAAACTGTTTCTGCTCAAATTGGGTGTAGTTTTTCCGCGTGTTGAGTTCTATTTTTTTCTGTTCCAGGGAAAGCTGTCTTTGATGACCATCATAGATTGGAACCGTTAAAGAAATTCCGGCGCTGACTCCGAAGTTTTTGTACGGCGTTTGAATTAAAGCTGAAGAGTAACCACCATCGGCAAAAACTGAGATTTTCGGCTGGTAATTATAATTGATCAATTGCAGGTCATTGGCCAGTTTCAGACTGTCTGTACGAAAAGTTTGGGCATAAATACTTTCTTCAAAATCGGGTTCCATTTTCTTATTAAAAGTCGGCGGCTCTAAATCCGGCAACTGCTTTTCATTATTTCCGGAAAGGTATTGCAGGAGTCCAAAATTATTTTGAAAATCTGCGAAATGTTGCTTTTGGAGCAGTTCATTTTGCTGTTGCGTTACTTTAAAAGTCAGGTAATCCGTTTGTCGGAAGACGGATTGCTGGGTCAGTTTCTTTAAAATTACATCTTCCTGTTGAAAAATATGAATGATCTCCTGATCGATTTTCGTTTGCTCCTGGCTTTCATACGCCAAAAGGTATTGTTCTGTAACCGCTTTTTTCAGCGTGAGCGCGGAAAGATTTTTTTGATTTAATAATTGCTGAACCGTCAGTGAAAAGGAATTGAGTTTTGCCTGAAAGTTTTTTTTGCTGACGAAATCGCGTGAAACTCTACCTAAAAGAGCGAGATTCTTTCCGTTGATGGTGGAATTCCCATCGTAGCCCCAGTTATTGATTTGTGGCGAATAGGAAGCGTCAGCAATTCCGATAACTTTGAAACCGTATTCGCGCTGCATTTTGATGCTGTCTATCGCCGTAATGCTGATCTGATTTTTTAAATCCTGTAAATTCGGATTAGTCTGCTGCGCGGTTTCTAGATAGTAATCAAGCGTATTTTTGCTTTGTGCCCGGTATCCTGAATGTACCAGAAACAAAAGCAGGAGCACTGCTATTTTCAGTTTTTTTTGGAAAGCCATGGTTAACAGAATCTAGAAATTATCTATCAAAATTACTGTTTAATTCTGTACATAATCTGAATTTCTAAAAAAAAACTAAGAAAACGCCGGGCAATTATTGCCGATTTAAAATAAACTGATGTTGATGGTTTTCAAACTGATATTTTAAATCTAAATGAAATGCAGCCGCGATTTCTTTCGCGATTTCCAGGCCTAAACCGTTCCCTTTTTCGTGCGTGTTTTGGCGCTGAAACCGTTTAAATAATTGGTGTTGATCCAGAGCAGATCCTTCTGCATGGTTAGCAATTTTCAGTTCGTTTTTATGAATGATGACTTCCACTTCACTTTCCTGAGGCGCGTACTTTAAGGCGTTAAAAAATAAATTCCCCACTAAAATTTCAGCCAGACCGAAATCAATTTCCACGATAAAAACTTCGGAAAAATCTTTTTTAAGGCTAAGGTTTTTAAATTTGATCTGTTCCTGATAATTTTTAATATAAGTATCGACAATAAGATTAAAATTAACGGGTTGAATATTGGTGAACTGTTTATTTTCAATTTTAGAAAGAAGCAAAAGTGCCTGATTCAGTTTGCGCATTCTGGTGGTGGCAGTCGAAATATCGTTCAGGATTTCTGCCTGCTGCTCCGTAATAAAATCGGTTTGCCAGAAGAGTTCAATATTATTCTGAATGATGGCCAGCGGCGTTTGCAGTTCGTGGGACGCGTTTTCGGTAAATTCTTTTTGCGACTGAAATACTTTTTTGTTGGTCGCGGCTAACTCGTTCAGTGAATCATTCAGATCATTGAGTTCATTAATTTTGCCCCGAGCCAGATGCAAACCTTCCGCATGATCTACGCGGAATTTCTTTAACTGGTCCAAAGTATGGTAAAAAGGTTTCCAGACTCTTTTTTTTACCTGGATGTTGATCAGCAGTAAAGTCGCGGTAAGTGCCACAAAAACCGAAATGAGGAGATAAAGAATGCTTTTCATCAAATCTTCACTTTCAACCAAAGACTGGCGGATCCTGACATTAAAAGTGCCGTCGGTTGTTTTTACAGGAAATTCAATAATGCGGTAGCTCTCGATCTCGTCATCTTCTTTATGATAGGGATCGCTGGTGAAGATTTTTTCCGGCAGAAGTTGTCGGGGATTTTTTTCAATACTGATTCTGTCGTCAAAATTCACGAAATTTTCTGAGGGCAACAGTTGAAGTTTTTTGCTTATACCTGTTTTTTGAGCTGCTAAACTTTCATCGATATTATTGATTAAAACATTTTGAATGGCGACGTAAAAAAGCGGTATGGAAATCAGCATGACCAAAATCGTAACGCCGATGTAGCGCAGAGAAATATAGTGCGTCAGTTTCATAATGCTTCTAATTTGTATCCCATTCCGTACACCGATTTGATGCAGTCTTGTGCACCAATAGCCGCTAATTTTTTCTTAATGTTTTTGATGTGGGCATACAGAAAATCAAAATTGTCGAAGAACTGAATATTGTCTTCTGCAATATGTTCTGCAATGGCATTTTTAGAAATGATTCTGTTTTTATTGACGGCAAGGTAGAGGAGGATATCAAATTCCTTCCGCGTGAAATCGATGGGTTTTCCCTGAAAAGAGATCAGTTTTGCTTCCGAATGAATCTCTAAATCATTGACGGTAATGGAGGAGTTTCCTTTGAAATGTTTTCTTCTGATCACGGCAGAAATCCTAGCGCCCAATTCGGAAAGGTGAAAAGGTTTCGCCAGATAATCGTCCGCTCCCAACTGTAAACCGCTGATTTTATCATCTAAAGAGTTTTTAGCCGAAATAATGATGACGCCATCCGATTTTTTATTCTCTTTCAGTTGTTTTAAAAGTTGAAGACCGCTGCCATCGGGCAAAGTGAGATCCAGCAAAATACAGTCGTATTCGTATAATTCTAATTTTTCCTGTGCAGTTTCAAAATTTTCCGCCAGATCGCAGCTGTATTTTTCGTTCTTCAGATACGTTAAAATACTTTTGCTCAACTGCCTTTCATCTTCGATCAATAAAATTTTCATAGCAATTTTTTAGAAAATTAAGTTTTAAATCTGAATAAAATCTGAATTAAGTTAAAAAAATCCCCGGCATTTTAAAACAGAAAGCAATCCTTTGCCAAGCGAAGCGCCCTTGCGCCTTTTTCAGAAGCGTGTTGGAGCTGTCTTGCCTCTTTGCGTTAAAAAAAGAATCACAAAATCACACTAAATATCTTCCACTTTCCTGTCAGATTTTAAACAGTCCCTTTGCCAAGCGAAGCGCCTTTGCGCCTTTTTCAGAAGCATGCTGTAGCTGTCTTGCGCCTTTGCGTTAAAAAAAGAATTACAAAATCCTTTTTCAGAATTATGTTGCACCTGTCTTGCATCTTTTCTTTAAAAAAAGAATCACAAAATCATCGTCAACTGAACTCTTTTCCTGTCCTCATCAACTTCCACCACTTTCACCTGAACATGCTGATGCAGTTTTACCACTTCATTCACATCCGAAACGAAACCTTCTTTAAGCTGGGAAATATGAACCAAGCCGCTTTCTTTAATTCCCAAATCTACGAAACAACCGAAAGCGGTAATATTATTCACAATTCCGGGGAGAATCATGCCGGGTTTTAAGTTTTTAATGCTTTTCACCGTTGGATCAAATTCAAACACTTTAGCCGCTTTTCGGGGATCCAGTCCGGGTTTTTCCAGTTCTTTTAAAATGTCTTTAATTCCTAAAATCCCTATGGTTTCGGTCACGTATTTTTCAGGAGCAATGGTTTGAATTTTTCCTTTATTCGCGATCAGGTCGATGGTTTTTAAACCCAAATCTTTCGCCATTTTTTCCACGATTGCATAAGCTTCCGGATGAACCGCTGAATTATCCAAAGGATTTTTTGCATTCGTAATTCTGATAAAAGCTGCGGCCTGCTGGTAAGCTTTTTCGCCCAAACGCGGTACTTTTTTCAATTGCTTCCGGTCTTCAAAAGCCCCGTTTTCTGTGCGGTAATTCACGATGTTTTCTGCCATTTTTTCGCCGATTCCCGAAACGTAACTCAATAGAGATTTGCTTGCGGTATTTAAATTAATGCCAACAGAATTCACGCATTTCATTACCGTAGAATCCAGTTCGTTTTTCAATTGTGTTTGATCGACATCGTGCTGATATTGTCCGACACCAATCGATTTTGCATCAATTTTTACGAGTTCAGCCAAAGGATCAGACAGCCTTCTTCCGATCGAAATCGCGCCTCGAACGGTTACATCAAAACTGGGGAATTCATCTCTCGCAATTTTACTTGCTGAATATACCGATGCGCCGGCTTCGGAAACGATGAAAACTTGAGGCGGTTTATCGAAAGCGATCTTCTTAATAAAAAATTCAGTTTCGCGACTGGCCGTTCCGTTTCCGATCGAAATCGCTTCAATATTAAAGGAATTCACAAGGGACCGGATTTTCTTCATCGCCATTCCCGCTTCGTTTTGCGGCGCATGGGGATAAATGGTTTCATTGTGCAGCAGATCTCCTTTTTCATCGAGGCAAACGATTTTGCATCCGCTTTTGAAACCGGGATCGACCGCTAAAATCCGCTTTTCGCCCAATGGGGGAGCGAGCAGCAATTGCCTCAGATTTTCTGCAAATATTTCGATGGCTTTCTGATCGGCTTTTTCTTTCGCTTCCTGCAACGTTTCGTTGGAAATAGCGGGCTCCAGCAATCTTTTGTAACTGTCTTTGATGGCTAAAGAAATCTGATCTGCAGATTCATTATTTGATTTAATGAGGGACTGTTCTATAAAATCAATCGCTTCTTCTTTATCGATTTCTATTTTGGTTTTCACAAAACCTTCCGTTTCTGCACGCAGCATCGCCAACAGCCGGTGAGACGGGATTCTGTTCAGGCTTTCTTGCCAGTCGAAATACTGTTTGAATTTCTGCGCAGTTTCCTCTTCCAATTTGCTTTTCACCACTTTTGAAGAAATGAGCGCCTTTCGCTGAAAAAGCCGGCGCAGGTTTTTCCGCACGTACATATTTTCATTGATCCATTCTGCCATAATATCTCTTGCGCCCTGCAAAGCTTCTTCTTCCGAACTCACCTTTTCATTCAAATATTTTGAGGCTAAAAACGGTAAATCATTGGCATTCTGGCTCATGATTATTTTTGCCAAAGGTTCCAGGCCTTTTTCTTTCGCAGCATCGGCTTTTGTTTTGCGCTTTTTTTTGAAAGGCAAATACAGGTCTTCCAGTTCCTGAAGATCGAAACTTTCCTCAATTCTTTGCTTTAAATTGGGGGTTAAAGCGTTCTGTTCTTCAATTGATTTCAGAATACTTTCTTTCCGTTTGATGATTTCATCAAACTGTTTATTCAGTTTTGAAATTCCTTCGATTTGAACTTCATCCAGATTTCCGGTGGCATCTTTCCGGTAGCGCGAAATGAAGGGAATGGTGCAGTCTTCTGCCAGCAGTTTCAAAGTAGCACTGATGTTTTTCTCAGAGAGATTGAGGGATTTTTGGATAAAACCGGTCGCCGTCATAATAGAGTTTTAAGACCGCTAAAATAGGGAGAATTATGGGAACGAATCAAGAGGGAACAGGGAAAAGGAAAAGATAAGGGTTGACATTGCTTTGACATTCCTTTGACTTTCATCTATCTGAAATCTTTGTGAACCGGAAAAAAGAGAAAAAAAAGGACGTTTATAAATAAAATATTTGCGTCTTGGGGTGAAAAATTACATGATGATTAAAGAAGGAATTGAAACACAAATGACACTAATTGTTTTCATAAATGACACTAATATTAATGGAAAAGTTTTTAAATATGTATTAAAGATTTTAATTATTTTATGGATGTCCGTAATTAGTAATAATTGTAAAGCCTTTGTGAACTTTGCTAAGTGAAACGCCTTTACCAATGGTTTCTTTATATTTTTAAAAGGAATTGGTGAATCTTCGATTTGCGAACTTAAAAAAAAGAGTGTAAACTTGGTGTTTGTAAATAAAATCTTTGCGAACCTTTGCGTTAAAAAATTACATTATAATAAAAACTGATCTACATAAATTATTTTGAAAGAAATCCAGAGCTATCATCAAATCAGCTTCAGTATACTGCGGACTTGCGTGTAAAAAGCTTTGTCAAAGTTCCTGACTTTGACAAAGCTGAAATTTTTAAACATCACTCCGCAGCTGAATATTTCTCCTTATATCTTTTGTAAAGCTCTTTCTGCTGGTTGTTGAGGTCGATCTGGCGGCCGTCGATAAAGGCTTCGGTGACATTGTTGGTGAGCTGGTCCAGCGCATCACCGTCGGAGATGAAAAGGGTGGCGCTTTTGCCCACTTCCAGACTGCCGTAATCTTTGTCGATGGCTAATATTTTCGCCAGGTTCAGTGTGATGCTCTGCAGGGCTTTCTCTTTATCGAGGCCATACGCCGCGGTGGTTCCGGCAAGAAAAGGCAGGTTTCGGGAGTCGGAGAAATCCTTTCTGGCGCTGTAATCCAGTCCGTGCAGGATTCCTTTGTCGGAAACCAGTTTGGCAAATTCGTAAGGAAGTCTTGGCGAAGTGGATTCGTTGGGCGGCAGTGAATGCGGATTGCTGATGATGAGCGGGAAACCGCTTTTTTTAATGTCATCCAGAACACTTTCAAGACTTGAATCGCCCAGAAGTACCGTCTTTTTCACGCCATAATCCTGAGCGAACTTAATGACTTCCAGTGCTTCATTGGCACCTGAAACATCGGCAAACAAAATTTTATCACCGTTCAGCACGGGAGCAATGGCTTCCAGTTTATAATCTTTAACGCCGTTTTTGGGTTGGTACGCTTTGGCTCTGGCAAACAGGGTTTTCAGTTCCCGGATGGAAGCATCGCGCCGTTCTTTCATTTCCTTATTCCTTTTTTCATCGGTGAACTTGCGGTTCGCCGGCCAGGAAAGATGGAGCACATTATCGGTGGCCACCACGGCGTCCTGCCAGTTCCAGCCGTCGAGATTCATCACAGAAGAAGTTCCTTTCAGGATTCCGCTTCCCAACACGGGCTGAGCCAGAAGCACGCCATTGGTACGGACGGTCGGGATAACGTGACTGTCGGTGTTGAAGGCGATTAAAGTCCGTACTTCCGGCATGAAGCCGTTGGATTCTACGAAATCCACCGTGGCTTTGGTCGCGGATACTTCGACCAGTCCAAGGGAATTATTGACCAGGATAAAGCCCGGATAGACCTGTTTTCCGGAAGCGTTGATCACTTTGGCGTTCGCAGGGATGGGCGAATTGATGCCGGTGATTTTTCCGTTGTCGAAAACAAGGGAAGCATTCTGAAGTACCGTGCCTGTCCCGGTGTGCAGGGTGGCTCCTGTAATCGCTACAGGAACAGTCTGCTTCGGAGCGGGGGCAGGCCGCTGGGCCGAAACCGCTCCGGAAATGAACAGGGTGAATGAAAGTATTTTGAAGACTGATTTTTTCATGTTCTGATTGTAATTTCTAATTAATGGGAATGGGATTCGTGTTCTTCGCCTTCTAAAGTGTCGCAGTGATAAAGGGTGCGTTGCTTTTTCTCTGTACTCTGCGTATTTCCTTTTTTGGCGTCGTCGGAGAAGAGCATTTTCTGAATGATTCTGTTCTTTTCGTCTTTCACCATTTTGTCCTTCAAGGGCTGCTGTGCAGCGTCGAAATAGAGGATTCCGTCTACAAAGGTTTTATCCACGGTGGCGTAAATACTGAGCGGATTATTGGTCCATAGCACCAAATCGGCATCTTTACCTGCTTCGATGCTTCCGACTTTATGGTCGATCTGCAGCATCTTTGCCGGATTCAGCGTAACCATTTTCCAGGCTTCTTCCTGAGGTACATTTCCATATTTTACGGTTTTTCCAGCTTCCTGATTGAGTCTTCTCGCCATTTCCGCGTCATCGGAATTGATGGCCACGTTCACGCCTGCCTGCATCATCAGTGCGGCATTGTAGGGAATGGCTTCCCGCACCTCTTCTTTATATGCCCACCAGTCGGAGAAGGTGGAGGCATTGGCGCCGTGTTTCTTCATCTTGTCGGCGACTTTATAACCTTCAAGAATATGAGTAAAGGTCTGCACCCTGAAATCAAACCGGTCTGCCACATCCATCAACATATTGATTTCACTCTGCACATAGGAATGGCAGGTGATAAACCTTTTATCCTTCAGGATTTCCAGCATCGTTTCCAGCCTGAGGTCTTTTCGGTAGTTTTTGTTGACGGCTTTCTCTTTTTCGTATTCCAGTGCCCGGGTGAACCAAAAGTCGAATGCCTGCTCGACACCACCTCTGGACTGCGGGAAGCGGTTTGGGCTATTGCCCCAGTTGCTCTGTTTTACATTTTCGCCCAGGGCAAATTTAATATAAGGTTTTGCCTGTGGAAACCGCATGTTTTCAGCATCTTCACCCCACCGGAATTTCACCATAGAGGCCTGTCCGCCCACTGGATTGGCAGAGCCATGAAGCTGCTGCGCCGAGGTTACCCCTCCGGCAAGCTGTCTGTAAAAATTAACATCATCGGGATCGATGGCATCGCTCATGCGGACTTCGCCGGAATTGTTGGTTCCCGATTCATTCACGCCCCGGGAAAGTCCGATGTGGGTATGTTCGTCGATGATTCCGCTGGTAAGGTGGAAATTGGTTCCGTCGATTACGGCAGCGTTTCCTGGAGAAAGCCCCTGTCCGACCTGCACGATTTTCCCTTTGGAAACTTTTACATCGGTATTCTTTGCAATGCCTTTACTGCTGTTGGTCCATACCGTGGCATTTCTGATCAGATAGTCTTTCTGAGCGGGCAGCGTTTCTGCGCCAAAAGCAGAGAACGGATACCATATTTTTCCTGGTTCGTCAGCTTTGGCGATGTCTTCTTTCTTTGCTTCAGGTTCGAAAGCTTTGACAAAACTGATGGTGAACGGCACACTGTGTCCGTCTTTATCCATAGCAGTACCGGTTCGGTTTTTGAAATCCGTCAGTGGCAGCATGATGCGGTAATTCTGCAGCGAATCATTCGGAAGTTTCAGTTCCATGGCCATTTTATAATCGGCCACAGCGATTTTTACTTTTCCTTTTTTATCGCTTTGGATAATTTCGGCTTCCGGCTTGGTAATCTTTCCTTTGATCTTAAGGTCGTAGGTCTGGCTGTTGAGCTGTACCCTGTAATCGCCGCGCACATCGGTGTCTGGACTTCTGTTGATGATGTTCTGTTTTCCGGAAACCCAGTTTTCATAGATCACGGCTTCCTTCGCGAAAAGGTCATCTGAAACCATAATGAAATTGGCCAGTGAACCTTGGTTGAGGTTTCCGAGTGACGTGACCTGAAGGATTTGCGCCGGCTTTTGGGTCAGCGACTGCAGGATTTCTTCTTTGGAAAGCCCTTTTTTGTTCAGGTCCCGGAGTTTGTCGAGAAAGGATGCCTTATCTTTCAGTTTAAACATCGTCAGCGCGAAAGGAACTTTTTCTCTGGCCAGATATACCGCATTGTAAGGTGCCAGTTCCCAGTGTTTCAGGTCTGCGACATCCAGGTCTTCGGGGTTCATCATGTCCTGTACCTGGTAAGGTTTGGGGTATTCCAGCGGAAGGATGAAGGTGCCGTTGGTCGCCTTCATTTCTTTCACCCTCTGGTATTCGGTTCCGGAGCCCACAAAGACAAACTGTGTTGCGGCTTCGTCCCCGATATTATCGGCGCGCAGTACGTCCCACTTTTCAGAAGTTTCAATGATGGTGGGCAGTTTCTTAAAGCGGTTGAACGCTTCGAGGTTGGTATTTTTATTTTCAGCATTGCCAGCTTTCCCATACCAGTCAGCATCCAGATACAGCTGACGCAGCAGCGCCACAGCACCCACGAGTGAGGAAGGGTAGGCCTGCCGTGAACTTCCTTTGTCCAGGGACAGCATGAGTCCTGCATCTTCTTTAATGACCTTTTCCGAAGAAATACCTTCGCCCAGAGCGATAAGTACGGCGGAGCCCCGGACAATGCCGTCCTCGTTGAAGCTCAACACCGAACCGAATCCCTGATTCAGATACTCCTGAAAGTCTTTGCCCTGATTGGTAAAGGTGCTTACGGCGCGTGCATCGGCTTTCACCGCGTCATTGTACGCAGATGAAGTGGCGTCTGTGGGCAGGTAAGAACTGCCGGGATTGTACTCGTTGCGTTTGGCTTTTTCGACGCCCACACTGGCATACGGATCGATAAACGAAGGATAGACGAAAGCGCCGTGGCCATCGATCACCACTGCATTTTTTGGAATGCTGACCTTGCCGGAAGCCAGGATTTTGCCTTCCTGAAAGACCAGAACCGCATTTTCGACTTTCGTTTTGTAATCCTGATAGAGGGTGATGTTTTTTACCGCATACACGCTGCGGTCTTTTCCTTTGGTATCATTGGGCCAGTAGCCGACCTGGGCAGACCCGGCCACAAAGATGCCGGCTGCCACAACAGAGAGTAATTTCCTGATCATGAAGTTTAGTTTTCAGAAGTTGGTTAAACGGGCAAATTAATAAATATTTACCACTTAGCGTGCATTATCCGCAGAAAAAAAACACAGGTGTTAATGGGGTAGGAGGCATAAGGTTGGATTTTGTGAATGTTTTATATAACAGATCAAGTAACCGATGGGGAAGGTGATGATGTGAAAACAGAGGTTTTTCACGAAAAGATCCAGTCATTCAGTCCACAGCAGCAGTTGTTAGAAAATGTGGTTTTTCTTTATTGCTGATTCTGCAGCCTGCTTCCTGGATCGTGTTTTAGCAAAGTAAAAGCAGTCCTTTTGGAAAACTGCTATAATGATCTCTATTTTAAAAATGATAACTTCATAGACGGTCAAAAAAGTGTAGGCTGTCCCAAGTGAAGTTGAAGGATTCGACGGGCTTTACCTCTTCTTTTTTATTTTTTCTAAGGAATCGGTGATTATTTAATTCATTTGCGTTCGGTGAATCTTCAATTTCTTGTTTTGCAGATAAAAACGACCTTAGGCCGAGCCGAACTGAGCGAAGCTAAAGCTTGGTTATTATCTGCTGTGTTTCTTATATTTATTTGTTTTCAAAATTCGGCTTTGAATCTTTTTCTATATAAATGTAGCGACCTTTTATTCCATTTTGTAACATCGTTTTTTTTCGATTTAGTTCGTCAATAGATTCGACAGTTTCATTTTTAAAAGATGTTTTTTCACCACTTTTTATTTTGTCAGAAAACATCCGTTGTGGATTTTGAAAAATTTCCTCAATATATTTATTAAACTTTTTATCAGTTATTGGAAGTGCTAGTTGACCATAATGAGTTTCTAAAAATTCATTTGTATCATAGGTTTGATGTGATTTTTTGTTTTTTACGAGTTTGTAGACAAAATTCTTTTCGGAATCTTCTAGTAAAAAAATCATTCCAGGTAAACCGCGAAATTTGTAAGGTCCTTCAGAAATATTTACATCATTCGAAAACCAAGCTGTCCACTTTCTTCCTCCAAATTCTGTCGTGGCTTTTTGAAGCTTATAATCATTGTACATTTGAGTTTCAGAAAATAATATCCATTTCATTTCGTCATCTGTTTTCTCAATAAAATAATCGAAGAAATCACGATATCTATTATTTCTAAAAGAATTGGGTTGGCGAACAACTATTTGATCAGTTTTTGTACTGTAACGAGAAACTGATTCGCCTGCATTTTTATTTATTGAATCATAGTCAATAAAATCGTAGTCATAAAATTTTGTAGAAGTAGGATTTATGTCCAATGCCATTAAATTTTTTCGATAATCTTCACTTGAATTATTTCTGTAGTTTAATTCGTAAATAAATCTGTTAGTTTGAGATTTGCAAAAAATACTTGCAATCACAATAAATAGAAAAAAAGTTTTATTCATTAAATTTTATTTTTAAAATGTAATCTTGTTTAACATAACAGATAACTCGTTTACAGGTAAAATAAAATCACACAAAGCCATCCCAACCCGGTTGTATAAGTATGATAATCGCAATACCTTATTGCTCTGCTAAAATTAGGAAAAATCTTTTACAAACCATCAAACGGTCTTTTTTATCTGCGGTAGGTTTCCGAGGACATTGATTGGTGGTCCTGGACAATTCAATATCAGCGTTCGTGGCCGCAGCAGGATGATCAGCCTTTTTTGCGGGTAAATGAAAATACGGTCTTCAGGAACTCGTCATTGTTTTCGTAATACAGCAGATGACCGCCATTGATTTTTGCTACGCGCTGATTAGGGAATCTGAACAGTTTATAATGGTCGGGACCTACGGCATGATCCTGTGTTCCGGTGATGACCAGAACGGGAACTTTTATTCCCGGAGTCAGCTTTGTAAAATCTCCATAATATTCGTCCATAGACCATACGGTGTCTCGGAATCCATTCTCGTCGGGTCTCTTTTCGTCGATTTTATTCAGGATGTCCATGTTTTGCGGACTGTCCGTCAGCAGTTTATACATCAGTCCTTTCTCATTCAGAAGCCCCATCGCTTCCGAAAGGGCGGCCATGAACTGTCCGTCTTTTATTTCAATATGACTTCCTGTAAGCTGGTTGGCGTAAGCCACCTGGCCGATCACCGAATCGTTGAGGTAAAGCGTACTGTTGACCAGAATCAGCCCTTTTAGATGACTGCCGTATTTTGCCGCGTAACTGGCAGCGATAATACCGCCAAAAGAATGCGCCATCAGATACACTTTTTTCGAACCCAGCTGTTTCCGGATATCTTCAATATCTTCCACCATTCTGTTCACGGAATAATCATTGGTTACCGACGCCAGGGAGCGGCCGCTTCCACGCTGGTCGTAATACACCATTTTCAGGCGGCTTTCTAAATTTTTACCTTTCAGGTTTTCAAAAGAATCGCTCCACATCCCGGGACCGCCATGAACATAAATGCACAGATCGCCACTGCCCGAAACCTTGGTGAAAAGTTTGGTACCGTCTGAAGTTTCAGTATAATACGGAGCTGCAGAATCTGGCTTTTGAGAAAGGGTCTGGGCGAAAAGTAAATGCGCCAACAGAATAAATACTGCGGAAAGATGAGTTTTTTTCATATGAATTGAATTTTGAGGCGGGCAGGAACCCGCTGTTACTGTTATTGTTTTTTAGGATGGTAAAGATCAATAATGGGACGCGTACTGCGCAGGTGATGGCGCGAAGCAGATCCCATAGATGGTTTCGCTTCATTTCCTTTATTGAAGGGTCCGGTGCGGTATCTTGTCTTTGAGGAAAATATAATGATCATCCCCCGTCAGAAAAAGAATTTTCTTGTTTCTGTTTTTTGCGATGATCTTTTTTATGTTTTTCAGCAGTTCATCATTACGCTGGTCATAAAAATCGGTTACCCTTTGATGAACGCTTCCGCGGAGGCTTTCTGCGAGGCAGTTATAAAACTTTCCGGTAAGTTCGCCGTCGTTACTATTCAGAATCTCTGGCAGGCTTTTCGTTTTCAGAATGGGGAGCCGCTCCGTGTTGAAATGGCTGCATTTTGACTTTTTATTGAAATAGACCGTATCTTCTGCAAGTGCTTTTTCATATATTTTAATGGGGGCGGTTTCCTTCCAGTAATTTTCTGGAATGGGTTTTCCTTCGATATCGCTTCCCAGCCAGTCAAATCCTTCTGTTTTTATTTGGGGAAACCACTGCTTCATCATCCACATTTCGTACGGATAATTCTTTTTCAGATAAAGGGAATCCTGCATCATGTCTTCGGGCCGTATTTCTACCGCAATGAGGTCAGGCTTCAGTTCAGCTGCTTTTTCTCTCAGGTGGCGGTAACTGTACTGGCCGTTAATCTGATGAAGCGTGTGAAGGGTAGGGAGCAGATACACTGTAGGGTTATTCGTTTTGCAGCTGTATAAAACGGTACATGCACCAAAGAAAATAAAAAATTTATGAATCATTTAATGGGGTTCGTTTAATTTTAAGAGGCAGATTTTCAATAACTGCTGATTTGTAGTATCAGTAGATTTTTTGTTACAGATTAATTCTGAAAAATAAGTCTCATTGAACGGAGCCTTGAACCGGACGATTGGGAAAGGTTTCCTTAAAAGAAATGGAGGTTTTTCCGCCGGTTTCGATGGACGGATTCTCTTTTATTACAGGTGTTATTTAGAAATCAAACCATTGCCGGGCGTACCTGAAAAGGACAAATAGGAGATAACCATACAACAATATGACTGGCAATGCAGAATACCATTTCGTAGGCAGTTTTTCTTTACTGTCGATTTTACTTTTAATGTCGTCCAGCACATATTGGGGGATCAGCCGTAAAGTTGCTCTGATGAGCAGCGGAACAATAATCAGATCGTCCAGCAAGCCTAATACCGGTATGAAATCAGGAATCAGGTCAATTGGACTCAGCAGGTATCCCACCGTAAGTGTTGCCAGTAATTTGGCTGCCAGTGGCGTCCGCCTGTCAAACAGCGCATAGTAAATCGGAACGGTTTCCTGCTTTAATTTTTTTATGTTTTCTTTTAACGTACTGAACATCCGCGTAAAAGTAGAAAATTATGACGGTATTATGGTGACCATGCAAAAGAATCTGCGATTTCGGGCAGCAGCGCAGGATTCTTCATTGAAAAAATAATTTTCATTTATGAAATGCAAGCGTTTTTTAAGCCAAAAAACTCATGCTTATGGTAAAGTTTTATAAAGCCACACGGTACCATCGCGGGGAATTGACTGTTGTTTCCATGAAATTCTGCCGTACTGAATATACAGATTTTACCCGTTTTATTGAGATAATTTGGTTAATTTTGATCATCATAAACGGAGGTTTTTTCACAGGCCGATGTTATGAACAAGGTGGTTAAGATTCGGTTGTCCAATAATTTAAATATAAAATATAATGGAAAAGAATTTATTAAAATATTATATTTTTAAACGCCTTGAGTCGGTCGGAAAGCATCTTTCAGCATATCCAAACGACAGAAAGCCCAAACATATTCATGGGTTACGCCTTGATATAAAGATGATAAAGGCGGTGTTTTCTTTTGCCGGAAAGGTTTATCAGCAAAAATATGACGCCACCAGGCTAAGACCATTATTTCGGGAAGCAGGAAAAATACGGGTGAGCGGAATAAGTATCCCTATGTTGGCCAGTGATTCAGGTATTCCTAAAAAGCTCATTTCAAGGCTGCAAAAGAAAGAAGATCTTCTGGTTCGCAGTTTCATCAGCAATTGTTCAAAATACACCTTTCTTATCCGGGATTTCCGCAAAGAAATTTCCCTGCCTGAAAAATTACCCGGCAACAACATCATTAAGAAATACTTTAAAAATGAAATAAAGAAAGCCACTCAGCTTCTCAAGTTGAAAGACCGGGAAAAGATGCACCGCTACAGAATGAAAATAAAGAAAATCATGTATTTATATAACGCTTTGCCTCCTGAAATTCAAAAAAAAATTCACCTGAATGAGGCCGAAATTAAGAAGCAGGAAAAAAAGCTGGGCAAATGGCATGATACCTATTCTGCCATGAAGTTTCTTTCGCCCGGATATCTGCTCATGGAGGAATCACCTGGTTTTTCAAACATAAAAGAAAAGGAAAAAAAACAGTTCAATGCCCTGTTCGCCTACCTGAAGAAAAAAAGCATCCGGTAAAGCCTTTCGAACCCTGTTTATTTTTGCAAAGCGTTTGCGTAGCCTTTATTGAATTTGTTGATTTTTAAGAAAATATTTGGATTGCAGTTAATGTTTAGTTAAATGCATTGTTTAATTTGTAATTAATGGTAGCGTACGTTGTAACTTTACTTTTTAAATACATTTTATTAAACTAAAAACAACAACCATGAAAATTTTAAAAACAATGCTCAATCCGTTGAGACCGGCTTTAATGTTATTGCTGCTGATTCCTTTCAGTACTGTTTTTGCACAGAATACAGATCAGAAAATGAAGTTGGATAAAATCGTAGAAACAAGCTTTGATGTAAAGGATTTCAACGTCTGGAAGCCCCTGTTCCTGAAAGATTCTTTGCAGCGCAAACAGAATGGAATGAACACCATTATCATCAGCTCCAGGGTGGGGGAGCCCAATAAGATGATGAATGTGGCGACCGTAATGGATGTGGAAAAAGCCAAAGCTGCTATGAAAGACCCTGCTTATCTGGAAAGAATAAAAATGAGAGGCGTCTCTAATCCCAAAGCAGAATTTTATCAGGTCATCCGGCATAATCCCGATGCAAAGGAATCCAAATGGGCGATTATGACGCATAAGGTTAAAGATTTTGATGCCTGGTTGATAGGCTTCGACCAAGGGAAGCCGATGCGCGAGAATGCCGGATTAATTGATGCTTTGGTCGCACGCAATATTGATGATCCCATGATCGTGCAGGTCGTTTGTGATATAACGGATATGGCGAAAGCAAAAGCTTTTATGAATTCTCCGGTACTAAAGGAAAGAATGAAAGAAGCCGGCGTTATCAGCAAACCTACTGTTGAATATTACGAATCAAGAGAGTAATCCTGATCATTTCATGAAAATATTTTAACTCATTCAGGATATTTTGGTATCATAAAATGCTTCACACCAAGCGGGGCATTTTGTCGTTTATCCCTATTCACCGGCCGCCCTTCCCTCCGCTGCTGAGCAGATCCACCTCGTTGGCTTTCTTGCAATGCCGGGAGCGTAGCGGAAGGATTCAACGGGCTTTACCTCTTCTTTATTATTTTTTCTAAGGAATCGGTGATTATTTAATTCATTTGCCTTCGGCGAATCTTCGGTTTCCTGTCTTTCAGACAAAACGACCCGAGGCGGAGCCGAACTGAGTGAATCTAAAGCTTTTTTATTAGCAGTAGTTGTTTTCATTTTTTCGTCAGTCTGTATCTTAAATGTGTGGTCAAGTCCGAGGGTATTACTTCTACAATCTGAATATCGTACTTGTTTTTGTCAATCCCATCAAACAGTCGGATTCCACTGCTTAAAAAAACGGGAGCAATGTGAATGAAAAATTCGTCCACAAGCCCTGCATTGAGAAATTGTTGAATAGTATTCGCACCACCTTGTATTCTTATGTCCTTTCCATTGGCTGATTGTTTTGCTTTTTCTAATGCACTTTGTATTCCGTCATTGATAAAATAGAAAGTTGTCGTCCCTTTTTGGATCCAGGGTTCCCGTTTTTCGTGTGTCAACACATAAACATCTGCTTTATATAAGTCTTCTGGCCAACTGACTTCGCCTTCTTCAAACATTCGTTTTCCCATAATAAACGAACCTGTTCTTGCAATGGTTTCCCTAATAAATTTACCATCAGGTCCGTCTTCTTTTCCGCCATCCATTCCTAAGTATTCCCAAAATGCTTTTTGTTTAAACATCCACTGATGTATTTGTCCTGAAACACCGCCCATGGGATTTTTTGGACTTCTGTTGTCACCAGCGAAAAAACCGTCAAGAGATATTCCACTGTCAAAGATAATTTTACTCATAACTGTATTATTTATTGTTCGTTAAAGTTAATCTTTGTTCCTTAGTTTAAATGTTGGAAGTGTCGTTTTACCCAGTCCACCAGCCACCGCTGCCGCACGAACCCTTTCGTGTGGTCAGCTTAAAAATCAAACATTCTAAGTACTTCAATATCGGTCAAAAGTCCTTATTCATCAGTAATCAGTAATTCTGGTTTCTGTTTTTTTTATACTCTAAAAACCAAATGAATATGACCGCTTATAATGCACCAAAGCATTAATTTCCAATCCTTTCTCTTTTTAGCAAAATCTCACACTTTCCACAAATAAATCTTTATATTCATTTCTTGTAAAAAACATTCACCGAGTGCACCACAGCATGCTAAAAAAAATATAAACCCTCTGGATTATGAAATTTATAGATATCGCTCATAAAAAAACTATTGATCTAAGATAGAAATAATTTATAAAACGGCCACAAGAAAGGATTCTTGTGGCAAAGGAGTTTATCAGACGATTCAGTCTTTATATTTTGCCTCGAAGATTTGTGAGGATCCGCCATTACGGAATTTTAAGCAGCAGCTGGAAACGGGGGAAACTGCAGAATTTACAATCAGATTTAAACATCCGGATTCCGGAAGCAAAACCCAAAACTTTGCTCAATAAATGTCGCTGTTTCAAGGAAGGAAACCTGGTCACCATCACCATTTTCGGGCAGCGGGGACCACCGCAGGACTTTCTTTTCGTCACCCAACCTTTGTCTGCGAAATAATCTCTGCGGGTAAGGGAAATTATATTCTGCAGCGAAGAAAAACCGCAGAAAACCACTTCCAAAGGCTACCAAACGCCACAAAAAAAAGCAGTCCTTCTGAAAAACTGCTTTAATCTCCTAAATTCTGAAATCGATAACTCCATAAGGTTACCAACCGCTGGCAAAAAGCTACCAGAGTTGGAGTTTACCCTGAGGCTCTCGAAGGGTTCAACAGGCTTTCATTTCTTGTCTTGCAGACAAAACGAAAGCTTAGTTATTACAGGCAGTGCTTTTTTCTTCGATTTTTCAGCGCTAAAATTATGCTCATTATTGCATTCATCGGTAAAGTAAAAAAAACGCAAGCAAACATTGCTTTTAACGGCCATCCGATTCCCATTTGCGAATTTCTTATTTCTTTTATTTTCGCAAGATTCTCCGAACTAACATTTCTGTAGTATTCATATTCATTCATTCCGTTTTCATTAAAGCCAAACTTTTGCAAAAGGAAATTGTTAGAAAATTCAGTAGAATAATAGGTTACAGCAATTGTAAAAATGATGGACACAACTAAACTTATAATGAATGTGGTTAATATATTCAAGGATTTGTTACGGATTGAGAACGTAAGTATTTGATAAACAAAAATGGGGCTCAAGATAATTAGAAGAAAAATTATTATGGCTGGAATTCCCAGTAATATTTCCCACGATGTTACATTCATTGATTTGGTTTTTAGGCTTCCTTTCGTTATAGCATTGCCTGTAACGGTCGGGCGCTTGGCGAAGAAGCGGATTTCGAAGCACTAAACTGTCTGCCAGCACTGAACTTGATACGAAGCACAAAGCTTCCTTTAAGCACTGAACCCGCTTTTTTGCCAAACGCCTGTTAGCGGTTCGCTGTTTTTCTTCGTTAGTCAATTTCGTTTGTTTTTGTGAATAAATTCTTTGTCAAATCAAGGTCAATCGTGTTGTCATTTTTAATTGTCAAAAAATATTTTGTCTGCCAACTTTGAGTTTTTATTGCTTGTTTATTTGTCGTAATGTCCCAAGGTGGATAAACTCTAATCCCACGTTTTCCTTCTTTTCCGTTTCTTGTTATTATTCCATTGTCCGCTAAAACAGATTTTGGAAAAATAAATTGTCCAAAGTTGTTGCCACTTTTTGACGTGATAATTATAAAATCTAAATCGTCTAAAATGTCAAATGGTTCAGTTATTCCGTTTTTGTTTCTTTTCCAAATTGTAACAAACTGTCCAGTTTTTGTCGGTGTAATTTTAGAAACACGATATTGAATTGTCTTTCCGTTAAGTTCAAAAGAACAAGCTCCATATTCCGCACTTTCCAAATTCTGTTTCAAGTTTGTTAAGTCAAAACAACATTTGTCATAAACTAATTTTTTAACAACTTTTAGGTCGCTATGAATAGAGTTTAGTGTTGTCAAAGTGTTTTTAACTGTCATATTTTACTTTCGATATTTGCCTGTTCGTTCTTGTTTTGGTGTCGCTTTACAATGACCGCTAACGTCTTGCAGCTTGGCGAAGTGGCGGATTTTGAAGTACTTACTTTCAATTTAGCACTAATGTTCATTTGAAAACTGAATGTTTAATTTAGCACTAATTCCGCCATTTTGCCAAACTGCTGTTGAACTAAACCTCCGGTAGCTTTTCCGATTCGCCGTTTCATTAACTTTGTTTTTATTAACCTTTTAAAAACCCATAAAATGGCTACAAAAAAAAATCTATTGAGGATTTAAGGACGAACAAAATTTTGAATCGCGCTTCAAGCGAAGTTAACGGTTTTGCTGAACTCCTGCAACGCTTTGAAAGAAATATTTCCATCCTGGGCAGAAGCAAGAGAACCTTCGATAATTATTCGCGTCATGTCGCCGCCATGGCGCTCCATTTCAAAACTTTGCCCACTGAACTCGATCCCGAACAGGTCAAAGATTACCTTTACGAACTCCAGCAGCGAAGCCAAACCCCATCCCAGTCGTACTTCAAACATACCGTTTACGGACTGCGGTTCCTGCTGAAGACCGAAGGTTTGCCTTATAATTTCCTGCACCTTCCTGCCATTCCAAAAGTGAATAAACTTCCGGTGATCCTGAGTCGGGAAGAGATCTGGCGCATGCTTCAAACGGCCGAACTCCTGAAACACAAACTGCTCATCGGGCTGATTTACGGGTGCGGACTCCGGTGTATGGAAGTAAGAAATATTGAACTTCAGCATCTGGATTTCGACCGGAAGATGCTGCATATTGTTCAGGGTAAAGGTCAAAAAGACCGTTATGTTCCTTTATCGAATACTGAATTTGTGCGCAGATTCAGTCTTCATATTTTGCCTCGAAGATTTGTGAGGATCCGCCATTACGGAATTTTAAGCAGCAGCTGGAAACGGGGGAAACTGCAGAATTTACAATCAGATTTAAACATCCGGATTCCGGAAGCAAAACCCAAAACTTTGCTCAATAAATGTCGCTGTTTCAAGGAAGGAAACTTAGTTACGATCGCACTTTTCGGGCAGCGGGGACCGCCGCAGGACTTTCTTTTCGTCACCCAACCTTTGTCTGCGAAATAATCTCTGCGGGTAAGGGAAATTGTGTTCTGCAGCGAAGAAAAACCGCAGAAAACCACTCCTAACGGCTACAAAACGCCACAAAAAAAGCAGTCCTTCTAAAAAACTGCTTTGTGTATCTAAATTCTAAAAACGAAATCCCCATAAGAGGACCATTATGCTGCTGAAAAGCTACTAGAGTTGGAGTTTACCCTGAGGCTCTCGAAGGGTTCAACAGGCTTTCATTTCTTGTCTTGCAGACAAAACGAAAGCTTAGTTATTACCAGCAGTTTTTTTTTATTTTACAAAGGGAATTTGTTTATAAACAAATATTTCTAAAACTCTTGCCCATTATTTTTTTCGTTTTCAATAAATTTTGCGCATCCATCGAAAGTTGAAGTCCATTCATTATGAAGAGAACGAACTTCTAACCAATATTTTTTCTCTTCGTTAAAATCGAAATTAAAAGTTGCGAATTTATGAAGTCCTAATTGCATTTCAATTGATTGATGCTTACCCAATTTTACAAAATACTCCTCGCACTCATTATCCTCAACTTGCACTGGATAACCATCAAATCCTGTTCTGCCTTTATATTCCACCATTGTTTTGTCCTCCTCATATATTATTGAAGTATTCGCATTAAATCCATTTTTTCCAATTAAAAGCGTTTCGTTACTTTTATTTGTGACACAATAAATAATTGGAATGAAGTTTTTTACATCGTGTAAAGAAATCGCAGGCTTCAAAAGTTCTATTTTAACATTTTCATTTTCGAAAACATGAAAAGTTTGCGAAAATAAATTCAGACTGGCGAATATTGTCAATTGAATTGGAAATTTTATTTTCAACGGCGTATTTTTTAAATTGCTGGTAACGTTTTGCGTATTGGCGATGGTGCGGCTTTAACGCGGAAACTTTCTTGTTATAAATTAAACTTCGGAATATCTAAAATGGTTAAACTTGCGATTCCTCCGCACTATTGCCAATACGATGTTATGCGGCGTTTCTTATCCCATCCAAGTTTTCCATTTCTCAATCACTGTCCATTTTCCATTAATCTTTTGTAAAAAAAATGCCATTCCGTTTCCGCACGTGTTACCGCAGGAATAATTTGACTCAACATATGCAGTTTTTTTATCTTGTGAAAGATAAGGAATTGTAAAAGTATAATAACTCTGATAATTTCCATTTGCATTTTCCTGCTCATATTCTTTTTTTGTGGAGTGATGAAACCCTTTCAAAATTGTTTGAGGTAATTTTAAAGAATCAGGATTTGAATTTTGCGACAAAAGATATTGTAAATCTTTTTTGTCAAATCCAAGGGGTTTAGATTGAGGTCCCCATAAATGAAATAAACTTAATATATCCATATTATATGGTGGAACAATATATAGCGAATCTTTTTTAATGTATTTTCGTGAATCTATAATTTCTTTTTTATAAATATCTTCAATGATAACAGTATTATTAATTTTTGTTGCCTCAATTTTATCATCAATAATAACAACTCTAATTATATCATTAATTTCTCCAGAATTTTCGGCTAATACAAAACTTTTGTCTTTTGAGCAAGAACTAAATAAAATCAAAATCAAGAAAAATACTTTTATTTTCAAAACGGCTTTTTTAAAATGACGCATAACGGTTGGATATTTCTGCAGGCGGGCTATAAATACCAAATCTTTCTACTTGCTAAAAACTTAATTAATCGCTAAAATCTTCGATGAAAACTTCATACCCGCTTGTAGAAATACTCTGTTGAACTAAACCTACGGTAGCTTTTCCGATTCGCCGTTTTATTAACTTTGTTTTTATTCAACAAAAAAATCTCCGGAGGATTTAAGGACGAACAAAATTTTGAATCGCGCTTCAAGCGAAGTTAATGGTTTTTCAGAACTGATACAACGTTTCGAAAGAAATATTTCAATACAGGGAAAAAGTCCCAGAACTTTTGATAATTATTCCCGCCATGTTGCTGCAATAGTAAGAAATATCGAAGGAGTAAAAGATTCCAATTTAATGGACAAACTGTTCTCCAAAAACTGGGTCGTTTATGCCAAAAGACCTTTTGGTGGTCCGAAACAAGTGATTGAATATTTAGGAAGATACACCCATAAAGTCGCGATCAGTAACCATCGGATTAAAGAAGTTACTGAAAGAGAAGTCCGTTTTGGCTACAAGGATTACCGGAAAGGTGGCGAGAAAAAAGAAATGACTTTATCGAATGTGGAGTTTATCAGGCGTTTCAGTCTGCATATCCTGCCGAAAAGATTTGTGCGGATCCGCCATTACGGAATTTTAAGCAGCAGCTGGAAAAGGGGAAAACTGCAGAATTTACAGTCAGATTTAAACATCCGGATTCCGGAAGCAAAACCCAAAACTTTGCTCAATAAATGCCGCTGTTGCAAGGAAGGAAACTTGGTCACCATCACCATTTTCGGGCAGCGGGGACCGCCGCAGGACTTTCTTTTCGTCACCCAACCTTTGTCTGCGAAATAATCTTTGCGGGAAAGGGAACTTGTGTTCTGCAGCAAAGTAAAACCGCAGAAAACTACTTCCAAAGGCTACCAAACGCCACAAAAAAAGCAGTCCTTCTGAAAAACTGCTTTGTGTATCTAAATTCTAAAAACGAAATCCCCATAAGAGGACCATTATGCTGCTGAAAAGCTACCAGAGTTGGAGTTTACCCTGAGGCTCTCGAAGGGTTCAACAGGCTTTCATTTCTTGTCTTGCAGACAAAACGAAAGCTTAGTTATTAGCAGAAGTTTTTTTAAGTTTCCATCATTATAAAATTGCCTTTTACTCCTTTTAGTAGTAATTCAATTCCTAAAATTTCATTAATAAAACTAAATGTTGATAAAGATCTTTTTAAAATACTAATATTTCTTTTTGTGATTTCACTTAAATCAAAATAAACTAAAAGTGTTCCTCGCTGAACGGAATAACTTACCATAGAATAAGAATATTTACCTTTGCCAAAAATAGAATCATATTTTTGTGTAATAGATTCCCTAGGACTAAGATATCTTGTTGAACATATAAAATGTAGAGAATTTAATTTTTTGGTCAATAAAGTTAATTCTTCTTCGCTTGTATTTTCACTTAATAAAACTTCTAATGCTATTTCATCGTGTAAAAAATTTGGCTGATATATTTTATATTTACTGTTTCTTTTAAATTTATAAATTTCTTCAGGTTTGATTAGTGATGCACCAGAATTAACAATTCCATTTCCATAAGCTGTTGTTTCACCAATTAATTTTGAATTTTGAATTTCCTTATTTTTGAAATTTAGAGTTGAATAATCAATAATTATAATACTATCTCCAGTTTTTAAATTATCTGAATTTTGGTCCTCATCAATCTTTTGAATTTTTATTTCATCCGCAACTGTTACCCACGTATTATTTTGACCAAAAATAATCGTTGAAATAAATAATAAAGTTATGATTAGAATGCGCTTCATAAAATCCTGACTAACGTTAAATTATTCTATTGATAATCATCCGGTTATGATTTTAATGTCTTTGTCAGTCAGACCAAATTTAGTGATTTGTTTTTGAATTCTTTTGGCTGCAGCAATTTTTCTTTTCTCGTCAAGGAAAAGGTAGGTTGAAGGTGGTTGATAGCTTTGTCCCTTTACAAGCATGTTCCAGATGATGACAGCCAGTTTTCGGGCAAGCGCAGAGACAGCGGTCGCTCTTCCTTTCTTGTAGTTCAGTCTTTTAAAAAATTCTGCCAGCCAGCCTTCTTTGAGATTGCCGATGGCATTGGCTGTATTTCGAAAAGCAATTTTGAGCCTTGAACTTCCTTTTGGTAAGTGGTGGGACAGCACTTTGCCACCGCTTATCTTGTTGTTTGGAGCAAGCCGGAGCCAAGCTGTGAACTGTTTCGCAGTGGGAAATTTTCTAATGCCTTCTAATCCTATTTCAGCAATAAGGGTCATAATCAATCCCTCGCTTACGCCTTCAATAGCCATCAAATCTACACCTTCAAAATATTGATAAGCTATGAAATTCATATCGGTTTGGCTCACCGCATTTTTGTTTTTTCGCTTGTGCTTTTTTTTTCAATGGTATGTTGTTTCTTATGGTCGTCTTTGTCGATTAACTCTTTCAGCAGGTGATCAATTTGCAAATCTGTATCAGTGATTTGCTGCTGAAGGTGTTATAGGAGTTCCACTCCTGTTGCAAAGCAAAAAGATAATCTTTACGACCGTTGAACTGCAGGGCTTTTGCAATTTCTTCCTCTGATTTTCGGCAATTATAGTGACGGAGTTTTGCTAATTCCTCACCTTGATGCTCGCCATTTAAAAAAGCCTCAATAATGGAAGAGCCCGTAAGGCCAACTACATCCCTTACCACGACTTCCAGCCGCATATTCATCAGCCGAAGGTATTTTTGAATTCTCCTGATGCATGATGCGGATTGCTTCAGCAGGTTCTGCCGGTGTCTGGAATAGGTGCGCACAGTGTCAGTGTCTGAATCTGGCAGAAAGCTGGCGCTCAAAAGCCCGAGAGAATGAAGTTTTTGGATCCACTGACAATCTTTAATGTCTGTCTTTTTCCCTTTGATGTTTTTAGTTTGTCTGCCATTCACCAAGATTACCTCGAAACCCTGACCCACCAAAGTGGAAAACAGGTTTTGCCAGTAAGTTCCGGTGGATTCCATTGCGATGGAGCTAACTCCTTTCGAGTGCAGCCAATCACACATTTCCAATTGATCCTGACTGTACACCCCGAATTCTTTTACATCTTCGGCATTTTGCCCTACAGCTACCCAGTGGCTGCGGCTTCCAATGTCTATTCCACAGGCATTGGCATGTACCACTTCGAGTGAAATCTGCTTTTTAGTTTCCATGTCTTAATTATTTAAATTAAACCAATAAAACTCCAAGGATTGCACTTTGCTAATTTGAAATTATTCTGATCGGGATATCTGCTTTGGCGGACTCACCATTAAAAACTAACACTGTCTAAAGTATTACTACCAAAGACTATTGTGCAATCTTACCTGAATTGCAGACGGTTTTTTTAAACACCATTGCTTAAACCGGTCTTTTCAAGGAGTAATTACTAAGATAAGAAAAATGGATTTAGAATATTGATTTTTTACACCGTCTCTTCCTCGTTAGCGGCTAAAAACAACTTCGTTTTCGAGTAGGGGAATTGCGGCTAACGGTTTGCAGCTTGGCGAAGTGGCGGAAATCGAAGCACAAATCTTCAATTTTGCACTAAAGTTGAACCGAAGAACAACTGTTGAATTTAGCACAAAACCCGCCATTTTGCCAAACTGCGTGTTGGCAGAAGGTGTTTTATAAGCTCGTTTTTATTTCTTTGAAAAAATATCTGATACAGAAAAAATTAATAATACCTAACATACACATTATACCCAAACTGTAAAAATTAAAACCATTATATGTAGTTTGACTATACAAGTAATAAATTATACCAAAATATGCTATATTTATCAAGATGCTATTTTTTTTAATTACTTTTTTAAGCAATATGAATATTACGAAAACAATCCATATATATACAGAAATAAAAATAAGAATAAATTCATATAAAATCCAACCCATAATCAACAAAGAATCTACTTGTTTTAAATTAAAAATTTCTGTGGTGTTATACGGTAAAATAGGGATAGTTAATAATGTTCCTATTAATCCCTGCAAAAGTATTTTCATAAATATATGAATGTAAGCAATAAAAATTATTTTTAGAATATCTCTCATAAAATCTTTTTGTATTAATAACACCCTAAAGAGCTTATATCAGTATTTCCTTTTAAAAACCCTGATATTTTTGTCCAACTGGGACGATAGATTGTTGGCTGAATAATCTCAGCTCCATTTTCACCGCCACCATTGTCTTTTACAAATTTCTTAATTCCGCCTTGTAAACTTTCCCATAATTCATCTGCTTGACTAAAAGCATAAGATTCTTGTGCAAGTGTTAAAATACTCAATAGATTATTTCCTGTTCCCGATAAACTCGTAAATCTATCTACGCCACGTGTATAAATTGTCATGCCTCCATTTGCATCTTCAAAATAGCCAAATAATCGGTTTCCGTTTACAGGATGTAAACCGTCCCATGGGCTGATAATGGTGCTGAAAACCCATGCTTTTGGACCAAATCCTGTACAAATTACAGAGCCAGGATCAAATGGGATGTCAATAGTCAATATTGCCTTAATTGGATTATCTGAATTCCATAAAGCCGTATCGTTAATTCCATAATTTGGATAAACAGCGGGATAAAATTGGCTTAAATCTGGTTTTTGTATTAATGTATTTATGTTTTTTCTAAAGTAATCAAAAAATTGTGCCGGTGTGTATTTTACCCCCGGAGATTTATAGGGCATATTGGTAATTTTAACAGGAAATAAATCCATGTTCACTCTTGGGGCATTTGCGAGTTCAATATTTTGTATTTGTGCAGATGTAAATAATCCTTGAGTGTTGAGCTGATACAATTTGTTTTTTACACTTACAGGTATCGGATGATTTGCTACTTCTTTCCATTTTTCCAATTCATAGCATGAAACATTTATCAACCCATCAGGATTCTGAACTAAAAATTTGTCCAGAGCATAGGCTCTTAAAAAGACATTGTTTGGGTTTACAATTCCTGTATTTTCATCAATGAATTTTGTCCCGAAATCAAAAATAGAAAACGGTTCTGCATCAGGGGTTTGGGCGAAGAAATTCATGAACCATTTAGAATTGTTCCAGCTTGCTGGAGAAAAATTCTTATTTTTTTGATAGTTGAATATATGATCACTGAGATTCTGGTTTGTAATAAGGATATCAACTTCTTCCTGTGTAAGCTGTGTTAACAAAAAACTTTTAAATCTTTTTTGTTCAACTACATCTTCTGAAGGAATGTTGGGAATGTTTGGTTGTGTTGGACTTCCACCTGTTCCGCCACCTCCACCGCCGCCAGTTCCCGGAGTGTATCCACCATTGGTTCCGCCAGTTGTTGTTCCACCGCCACCAGAACTTCCGCTACAAATATTATATGAGCCTACTACTGTCCATTGTCCATCACATGTACATCCATTAATTTCAATCATTGTGCACCCTACATAAACCATTATAGTTTCATTCTTGTTGGAAAAGGAGCTGGTAAGAATATTTCCATCTAAATCCAGATATTGAATTGTTCCGACAAAATCTGCATAGTTATAAAAAGGTTTTCCGTCAGTTGGAATATACTTAGTTAAAAAATAACTTTCAACACCATTATTTCTTACAATATTTAGATTAGTAACAGTATAGCTTGCATCTAATACGGGCTCATTAACAACCATACTTATAAGTTGTCCTTGCTCTGGTAAATCAAGTACAAGAATATTTTCTTCATCAATCTCAAAATCTTCAACCCCCTTGTTCAGTACAGTGTTGTTTTTTGTTTTCGCTTTTATTTCGCTAAGAATGGGTAAGACATCTGGTAATTCGCTTAGTGACTTCTTTTGAATACTATTTTTGTATAAAGATAAATTGAGGTCTTCAGAATTTGTAGATTCACTTCTACAAGAATTGAAATTAGTTTATAAGCATATTGCTAATAAGATAACACAGAATGTTTTTAATTGTAAATTTTTAATCATTTCTTTTAGGTTTTAGGTTAAAATTTATTTTTATTCACAAATCTTGTGGCACTTTCTGCCAACGTTTCGGGTATTGCCGAAGGCGGGGATTTTTAGCACTAAAGTTCAATCTAAAAATGAAAGTTGAACCTTGCACAAATGTCCAATCGAAGCCGTTCAGCCCCGCTTTTGGCAATACCTTGTTGAACTAAACCTCCGGTAGCTTTTCCGATTCGCCGTTTCATTAACTTTGTTTTTATTAACCTTTTAAAAACCCATAAAATGGCTACAAAAAAAAATCTCCGGAGGATTTAAGGACGAACAAATTTCTGAATCGTGCTTCGAGCGAAGTTAACGGTTTTGCTGAACTCCTGCAACGCTTTGAAAGAAATATTTCCATCCTGGGCAGGAGCAAGAGAACCTTCGATAATTATTCGCGTCATGTCGCCGCCATGGCGCTCCATTTCAAAACTTTGCCCACTGAACTCGATCCCGAACAGGTCAAAGATTACCTTTACGAACTCCAGCAGCGAAGCCAAACCCCATCCCAGTCGTACTTCAAACATACCGTTTACGGACTGCGGTTCCTGCTGAAGACCGAAGGTTTGCCTTATAATTTCCTGCACCTTCCTGCCATTCCAAAAGTGAATAAACTTCCGGTGATCCTGAGTCGGGAAGAGATCTGGCGCATGCTTCAAACGGCCGAACTCCTGAAACACAAACTGCTCATCGGGCTGATTTACGGGTGCGGACTTCGGTGTATGGAAGTAAGAAATATTGAACTTCAGCATCTGGATTTCGACCGGAAGATGCTGCATATCGTGCAGGGAAAAGGCCAGAAAGACCGCTATGTGCCCTTGTCCGAGCATTTAATCAGAGGCTTGAAAACCTTTATTAAAGTTGAAAATCCGGTTCAATATTTATTTAATGGAAATCAGAACAGGAATATTGAAGAAATTGACCAGCCGGGTTCTGATAGACCGGATTTCGATTCCCGCTACAGCCAGCGCGGCGTGCAGTGGGTGATTAAAACCATTTCTAAAAAAGCAGGCATCACCAAGGTGGTTCATACCCACACTTTGCGACACAGCTTTGCGACGCATTTATTGGAAGATGGTGTTTCCATCATTATGGTTCAGAAACTTTTGGGACATGAAAGAATAGAATCCACGATGGAATATCTTCATGTTTGCCAATTGTCTGACCAAAAACCCCACAGCCCTTTGGATACCATTTTTACTTTGTACAGCAAAAATGGAAACCCGAAGTAAAGGCGGAAGTGTAGCAGAAGTCATTCGTAAAATCAATTTATCGGCTCAGAATTTTACGGTTCATCAGGAAAAAACTCTTCGCGCTTTATCGTATTGTAGAACTTCTGCATTGGGTGGTCATATCGATGCGTGCGATGGTTGTGGAAACATTTCCATCAGTTACAACTCGTGTCGTAATCGGCATTGTCCGCAATGTCAAGGTCATAAAAAAGAAGAATGGATCCAAAAACACGAGCAGGAATTATTGCCGTGCAGTTATTATCATCTGGTTTTTACTTTGCCTGAAGAACTCAATGGTTTGGCGATCTCTCAACCGGTATTGTTGTATAAAACCTTATTTGAAGCAGCGTGGGCAACTTTAAATCAGTTCGGCAAAACAGAACAGATGCAGTTGGGAATGATTGCAATTTTGCACACGTGGGGACAGAATTTAAGTCTTCATCCGCATTTGCACTGCATTGTTCCGGGTGGCGGAATTGACCACAATGGAAAATGGAAAAAGAAAGTAAGAACCGATAAATATCTCTTCTGTGTAAAAGCGATGAGCAAAGTTTTTCGGGCAAAGTTTGTGGCTTCCTTAAGAGCTTCCGGAATTAAAGACCAGGATTTAATGGATCAACTCTTCACCAAAAACTGGGTGGTTTATGCGAAAAGACCTTTTGGCGGTCCGAAACAGGTGATTGAATATTTAGGAAGATATACCCACAAAGTTGCCATCAGCAATCACCGCATCAAAGAAGTGACAGATCAGGAAGTTCGTTTTGGCTACAAAGATTACCGGAAAGGCGGTGAGAAAAAAGAAATGACTTTATCGAATGTGGAGTTTATCAGGCGCTTCAGTCTGCATATCCTGCCGAAAAGGTTTGTGCGGATCAGGCATTACGGAATCCTGAGCAGTTCCTGGAAACGTGGGAAACTCCAAGATTTACAAAAAAGTTTAAAAGTGAAAAGAACTGTTTTTGCACCCGAAACATTGCTCAGAAAATGCCGCTGTTGCAAGGAAGGAAACCTGGTGACCATCACCATTTTCGGGCAGCGGGGACCACCGCAAGACTTTCTTTTCGTCACCCAACCTTTGTCTGCGAAATAATCTCTGCGGGTAAGGGAAATTATATTCTGCAGCGAAGTAAAACCGCAGAAAACCACTCCTAACGGCTACAAAACGCCACAAAAAAAGCAGTCCTTCTGAAAAACTGCTTTAATCTCCTAAATTCTGAAATCGATAACTCCATAAGGTTACCAACTGCTGGCAAAAAGCTACCGGAGGTTCCGTTCAACAGGCTTTCATTTCTTGTCTTGCAGACAAAACGAAAGCTTAGTTATTACCTGATGTTTTTATTATGAATATCTACATTAATTGAATCACTATCAATAATATCAATTTTCCAATTATCATCTATTACCATCCAACGATTAAAACCTTTTAAGATTTGTACTTCGCTTAATTTATTTTTGTAGAAAAAAAATAATTTCACTTCATTATCGTAATCGTTTTCAGTGTTATAGTTAATTTCTTTGCCTCTAAAAAGTTCAATTTTAGTTTGTTTCGGGTTTAGTTTTTCAATTGTAGTTTGTGCACTTCTTCCGACAAGCCTGATATCCGTAATAATACCGGCAGTTTTATTTGTAAACTCAACTTTTATTTTATTATTTCTATAATTATCAAATTTGTAAAGTCCAAAACATCCTAAAATTATTATTAAAAGCAAAAATATTTGAGGGCTGGTTTCATTAACTCCATGTAAAAATCCTTTATCTTTAAAATTTAATATTAAAATGATGAGTAATAAAATAAGAATTAGAGGAACAATTGCGTAAACTAAAATTGGAATTGTTAATAATCCTGAATATTTTAAAGATTCAATAGAAAATAAACTTAAGACTATTAAAAAACAAATTACAAGTAAAATATAATATATAGATTTTAATTTTTTCATTTGAGGTGGAATCTTTATTTAAAATAGCAGGTAACGGTCAGGTATTTCTGTTGGCGGGGCTTTTTATAACAAGTCTTTGTAAATATAACAAAAAGAACAATTAGCGAAAATCTTCGTGATGTAAACTTCAACCCCGCTAATAGAAATACACTGTTGAACTAAACCTCCGGTAGCTTTTCCGATTCGCCGTTTCATTAACTTTGTTTTTATTAACCTTTTAAAAACCCATAAAATGGCTACAAAAAAAAATCTCCGGAGGATTTAAGGACGAACAAAATTTTGAATCGCGCTTCAAGCGAAGTTAACGGTTTTGCTGAACTCCTGCAACGCTTTGAAAGAAATATTTCCATCCTGGGCAGAAGCAAGAGAACCTTCGATAATTATTCGCGTCATGTCGCCGCCATGGCGCTCCATTTCAAAACTTTGCCCACTGAACTCGATCCCGAACAGGTCAAAGATTATCTTTACCAACTCCAGCAGCGAAGCCAAACCCCATCCCAGTCGTACTTCAAACATACCGTTTACGGACTGCGGTTCCTGCTGAAGACCGAAGGTTTGCCTTATAATTTCCTGCACCTTCCTGCTATTCCAAAAGTGAATAAACTTCCGGTGATCCTGAGTCGGGAAGAGATCTGGCGCATGCTTCAAACGGCCGAACTCCTGAAACACAAACTGCTCATCGGGCTGATTTACGGTTGCGGACTGCGCTGCATGGAAGTCCGAAATATCGAACTTCAGCATCTTGATTTTGACCGACAAATGTTACATGTTGTTCAGGGAAAAGGTCAAAAAGACCGTTATGTTCCTTTATCCGGGCATTTAATCCGGGGACTGAAAACCTTTATTTCAGTGGAAAATCCGACTCAATATTTATTTAATGGAAATCAAAATAGAAATATTGAAGAAATTGATGCTTCGGCTTCGCTCAGCACAAGAGCTTCGAACAATAAAGGTTTTGATTCCAGATACAGTCAAAGAGGCGTTCAATGGGTAATCAAAACGGTGAGCAAAAAAGCAGGCATCACCAAAGAAGTTCATACCCACACGTTGCGGCACTCTTATGCCACGCATTTATTGGAAGACGGCGTTCCCATTATCATGGTGCAGAAACTTCTGGGTCATGAAAGAATCGAATCCACGATGGAATATCTTCATGTCTGCCAGCTTTCGGATCAGAAGCCTCACAGTCCTTTGGATACCGTTTTCGCTTTATGCCGCAAAAATGGAAACCCGAAGTAAAGGTGGAAGTGTTGCGGATGTTCTTCGCAAAATCAATTTATCGGCCCAAAATTTTACAGTTCATCAGGAAAAAACACTTCGGGCTTTGTCCTATTGCCGGACTTCCGCTCTGGGCGGTCATAGCGATGCATGCGATGGCTGCGGAAATCTTTCCATCAGTTATAACTCCTGTCGTAATAGGCATTGTCCGCAATGTCAAGGTCATAAAAAGGAAGAGTGGATTTAAAAACGGGAGCAGGATTTATTGCCGTGTAGTTATTATCATCTGGTTTTTACTTTGCCCGAAGAACTCAATGGTTTGGCGATCTCTCAACCGGTATTATTGTACAAAACCTTGTTTGACGTGGCTTGGGCAACATTAAATCAGTTCGGCAAAACAGAACAGATGCAACTCGGAATGATTGCCGTTCTTCACACGTGGGGACAGAACCTGAGCCTGCATCCCCATCTGCACTGCATTGTTCCAGGCGGTGGAATCAATAAACAGGGGAAATGGAAAAAGAAAGTAAGAACCGATAAATATCTCTTTTCCGTAAAAGCGATGAGCAAAGTGTTCAGAGCCAAGTTTGTGGCGCTGCTTCGGGATTCAGGAAACGGTGATGGAGCGTTGATGAATACCTTATTCTCCAAAAACTGGGTGGTTTATGCGAAAAGACCTTTTGGCGGACCAAAACAGGTGATCGAATATTTAGGAAGATACACCCACAAAGTTGCGATCAGTAATCACCGCATCAAAGAAGTTACTGAAAAAGAAGTCCGTTTTGGCTACAAGGATTACCGGAAAGGTGGCGAGAAAAAAGAAATGACTTTATCGAATGTGGAGTTTATCAGACGCTTCAGTCTGCATATCCTGCCGAAAAGGTTTGTGCGGATCAGGCATTACGGAATCCTGAGCAGTTCCTGGAAACGTGGGAAACTCCAAGATTTACAAAAAAGTTTAAAAGTGAAAAGAACTGTTTTTGCACCCGAAACATTGCTCAGAAAATGCCGCTGTTGCAAGGAAGGAAACCTGGTCACCATCACCATTTTCGGGCAGCGGGGACCACCGCAAGACTTTCTTTTCGTCACCCAACCTTTGTCTGCGAAATAATCTCTGCGGGTAAGGGAAATTATATTCTGTAGCGAAGAAAAACCGCAGAAAACCACTTCCAAAGGCTACCAAACGCCACAAAAAAAAGCAGTCCTTCTGAAAAACTGCTTTAATCTCCTAAATTCTGAAATCGATAACTCCATAAGGTTACCAACTGCTGGCAAAAAGCTACCAGAGTTGGAATTTACCCTGAGGCTCTCGAAGGGTTCAACAGGCTTTCATTTCTTGTCTTGCAGACAAAATGAAAGCTTAGTTATTGTACGACGTTTTTTTATTCTTATTTACTTGTAATTAGATTTTTAAACTTCTGAATTATTTTCTGGAAAACAGTCAATTCAATTCCAATATTTTCACATTTTAAAGCATTCAGAAATTCTGGCAGATTTAAATAAATGTTAGTTTTTAAAGTTGCAATTTTTTTGTTTTTGTAATTGTACAAACTTATATATTCATGAGAATCATCATCTATTCCATTTTTGAATCCTCGAATTTCGTTTAATTTTATTTCCTTCTTAAAAATCAATAAATTGTTATATGTCAATTTTTCATTTTGAATTTTTGCATTTATTAATTCGAAATAGTTTTTTTTGATTAAAACATAAATCATTGATAAAAAAAGTAAAATGAAATAAGCAAACCAAAAATAATGACCCTTAGAAATCATATTTTCATAAGCACCTTCGGTAAAAATGAGTGGTAGAGAAAAAGAAGTGAACATTAGTATAAGTCTGAAAATTACTATCACATAATTTTTTATTTTCAATTTCATTAAATTCATCTTCTCTCTTGTTTTCATGACGAGTTTTATTAAAATGGCGTACAACTCGTTTATATGTATGACACAATCATACAAAGCCACCCCGATTTGGGTGTATATGTATGATTATCGTCATACATTATTGCCTCGCTAAAATAGCGAAAATATTTTACAAATCATCAAACGGACTTTTTATCTGCTGCAGACTCTTGGTGCTCACATGCGTGTAAATCTCCGTGGTCTTGCTGTGTCCACTTAGTTCCTGAATATACCGGAAATCCGTCCCACGTACCAATTAATGCTGGCGTAAATATGGCGCAGCCAGTGCAAAGTGACCGGCTTGGTGATTTCAGCTTTAGTCAGCGTACGAATGGCAGTGAGGTCTGCTTTCATTAAGAAGATATAATCTGTAAATTTGCAGCATATCCCTTAACAAAATATGACAGAATTTATTCAGCAGCCGTGGCCGTGGTATGTCGCGGGACCACTGATCGGACTTACCGTTCCGGCGCTTTTAATCCTCGGTAACAAATCATTTGGAATCTCTTCTTCGCTGCGGCATATCTGTGCATCATGTCTGCCGGCTAATATTCCCTTCTTTAAATACAATTGGAAAAAAGAAGTATGGAATCTCTTTTTCGTCTTTGGGATCTTCCTGGGCGGCGTGATCACCATGCTTTTCTTTTCAGATCCCCATCCCATAGAGGTTCATCCGGATTTGGCTAAGGAACTTGCAGGATATGGCATCACCAATTACAGCAACCTGGTTCCCGTGGATCTCATGAACTGGGAGTCTTTATTTACACTGAGAGGTTTTGTGATGATGGTAGGCGGCGGCTTTATGGTAGGATTCGGTACCCGTTATGCCGGAGGATGTACCAGCGGACATTCGATCATGGGAATTGCCAATCTGCAGCTTCCGAGTTTAATTGCTACAGTCTGCTTTATGATAGGCGGATTTCTGATGGCCAATGTGTTACTACCCATTATTCTTTCCCTTTAAAATTAAAAAAATGCAGAAAAATATAGAAACCAAAGACGATCTGGAACTGAGATCACTGGATACCATGTGTGTGAACGAAAGCCGGTTACAGCACCGCGGGTATCATAACATTAAATATCTTGTGCTGGGCATCCTGTTCGGAATTCTATTTATAAAAGCGGAGGTGATCAGCTGGTTCCGCATCCAGGAAATGTTCCGCATGCAGTCTTTTCACATGTACGGCATCATTGGCAGTGCAATTCTGGTGGCGATGATTTCCATCTGGCTGATCAAGAAATTCAATATCAGAACGATTTACGGGGAAGAAATCATCTTCCATAAAAAGACCTTCAATAAAGGCCATATCTATGGAGGATTGATTTTCGGTTTCGGCTGGGCGCTTACCGGTGCATGTCCGGGACCGCTGTTTGCGCAAATCGGTACCGGCGCTACCGTGGTCGTGGTAACACTGCTCAGCGCGATTGCCGGAACCTGGGTGTATGGCTATATCAGAGAGAAATTGCCGCATTAAATTGTAATCTTCCGGAAAAACCCTGCAAAATGAATACAGAAAGAAAAGAGCACTGGGAAAAGGTATATGAGACGAAAAACCCACACGAAGTAAGCTGGACCCAGGAAGTTCCGGAAACTTCACTGGCGCTGATCCACTCGTTTGGATTAGACCGTTCCGCAAAGATGATCGATATCGGCGGTGGCGACAGCAAACTGGTGGATTTTCTGCTCGATGAGGGATTTGAAAACCTCACCGTTCTGGATATTTCCGCTAAAGCGCTTGAAAAAGCAAAGAAAAGGTTGGGCGAAAAAGCCGGAAAGGTGACATGGATCGTGAGCGACATTACCGAATTTAAACCGGAAACGACCTACGATGTTTGGCACGACCGCGCGACTTTCCATTTCCTGACCGAAGAAACGCAGGTGAAGAAATATGTGGATATTGCTGAACAGGCGGTAAGCGGTTATCTGGTGATCGGGACATTCTCAGAAAATGGTCCGGAAAAATGCAGCGGTCTTCCGGTCAGACAATATACCACAGAAACACTTGTCTCTGTTTTCGCAGAAGGTTTCGAAAAACTAAGCTGCAGAACGGAAAATCATGAAACTCCGTTTGGAACGGAGCAGAACTTTGTGTTTTGCAGTTTCAAACGGAGCGGAGGATAAAAACAGGATCTTTTAAATAATGCAGTGCCCGGCTGCGAAGACTTTGAACCGCCATGGCCAGCTTTCGCAGGTTATCTTTTACCCAGGGTGATTATTGTTGAAAACAATCCCTAACGCACACTGATTTGCAATTGTTCTTCTTTACAGTATCCGGATTTATTGATTGATCTGTATTGTGAGTTCAGGACGGGGACAGCCTCGTTTTTCCTTCTGGGTTTCTGTATCAATGCTTGTACTGTGCTTCCACCTATCTGCAATATTCCTCCAATATAAGTCCAATAAAACTCCAATAGAATATTGGAGGAGCAATGCTTTTATAATGGTTTTTAATTGTATCTTTATCGGACTTAATCCGCTGATCGTTAGTAGAAATAGAGTTTTTCTGACGGGCGCTTGATGTTAATCCAACTCACAAGGAAATCGTTATGGCAAATTTAAAGAAAAACGGCAACCTGAGCGGTGCCATCGGCAATATTGTTTTTGTAAATGATGGCGACCGCATATTCGTGCGCTTGAAACCCGACAGCGTGAAGCAGTCGCCCCAAACCAAAGCGGCAGCAGGAGTTTTCGGACTGGTAAGCGCCAGGGAAAAGACGTTCCGGCTGAAATTATTGAAGGAGTTGGGCATTCCTGCGCTGCAGTATTTTGCGGCCCGCCACCGCGCAAGAATCTGGAAAACCATCATCGGAAATCCTGCAATCAGCCCAAGATTTGGTGATCCCCAAGGTTTGACAGGGTTCTCGTTTAATCCGAAAGCAGAATGGCAAAGCTGCACCAACTTTTTTCCGGAAGTAGAAAGGGTTTCGAACGGTGAAATGAAGGTGCACCTGCCCGAACTGAAATGGAAAACCCAGATCATCCCTCCCAAAAATTGCCGTGCAGCAGTACTCACGCTCTTTGCAATGACCTCCGACCTCAATAGCCCGTCGGTTCCCCTAAAAGTACTTTCGAAAATAGAAATGGAAATCAGCGCAACCGCCGCGGTTTCCGCCCGGGAATGGAGGATCCCGGTAGAACCGCCCGCAGGATGGCTGCTCATCGTAGGCTGCGTGAAGTTTAATACGACCCACCATGCCACAACAGTGCAGCAACAGTTTTCGGCAACTTATCTATGGGCGGGTCTGACGGAGGAGTAACACGGCAAGTCCGGCAACTGACAAAGAACATCCGCTGCTCCTGCATCATACTTTTCTTTCTAAGGAAGCAGCAGTCAGCGCCGCGTCTTCCTCACAATGCGGTCTTTGCCGCAAAAAGCAAACTGTTCTGATCCATCCGTTCCCTGCACAAAATATCCTGACTCTTTGAGCAATTGAAATACCTGCTCTTCATAATTACTGTATTTTCAAAATTCATTCTTGCTGATACATCAATGACGGGATTTTCTGCAATTTCAATATCAATAAACTTTGCTCAATGAATCATCAGTTGCTGGAGAATAGAGGTTGGTGGTGGGCTTTTTTTACAATTTCTGCAAGTACAGGATTAAGATAAATCTGGTTTAAAACCTCTTTAAATTTGCTTATAAAAAAAAAATTTCTTTTACCCCGACTCTAAAAGGCGGAAAAATTCATCAAAATTAAAGCCTTTAGGAATGGGGAAAATTAATTTTGTTAAATTTTAAACTGGCGCTTAGGTTGTCCCAGATAAAATTCAAGGTGAAAGCCTCGTCCGAATGATAACCCTTCGTTCATTGAAATACAGTTCATTGAATTTCAGTTTATTCAAAATTATTTCTGAACTTTTATACTGATGAAGTGGATCTAAGATTTATTGAAGAAAACAGGGCAGTTGCAATGCGTTTGGTCTGCCTCCAAAAGCTCATATCGTATTGGTAGGTACAAAAAAAGCTGCGGAATAACCGCAGCTTCTTTGAATAAAAAGGTCGTTTAGTGTTCTTCGTTTCCGTCAGCGCCGTGAGCGTGACCGTGCGCCAGCTCTTCCTCTGTTGCCGGTCTCGTGGAAGCTACTTCGATATCAAAGTGTAAGGTTTTCCCCGCCATCGGATGGTTAAGGTCAACCGTTACCCCTTCCGGAGTAACTTCTAAAACAACGCCGCTTACATGGTTTCCCTGAGCGTCCTGTAAAGGCAGCATCGCGCCGATTGGCGGCATTCCCGACTGCGCAAACATTTCTGCTGGCAGCTGCGCAATTGCGTTTTCGATGATATCGCCATAGCCTTCTTCCGGCGTGATGGTGAAAGATTTCTGATCTCCTGCAACCATTCCCTGAAGGTGTTCTTCAAACTTCGGCAACATCATTCCTACGCCATACAGGAAAGTGAAAGGGTTTTCGGCATCAGTTTTTTCAATGAAAGTTTTTTCACCGTTCTCTTCAATGGCGTTCAGCGTGTAATGAAGCGCTACTACGTGGTTTTTGTCTATTGTCATAAGGTAATGTTATCAAGGAGTTCTACCTCCTTTTTATTAAAATTGTATGTTTTAACGGGTAACTTTTAGGTTTATCCTATTGGATGCAAAGGTACTGATTTCAAATAAAATACCAGTGGACAGAGAAATGAAGTTCTTTAATTCTTTCAGAATATAATTGTAAATTGCATAGAGGTTATTCAAAGAATATTGAACCGGAAATCCGAAAAATAGAAGAGAACACGTTTTATAGATCCTCTTTTTTATGACACGCGATGGCAGAACCCATTAATTAAAATACAGATTATGAATTCATTAGAAACCCTTTTCAGCCCTTATCAACTGGGCAGTATTACCTTAAAGAACCGCATTGTTATGGCACCCATGACGCGAAGCAGGGCAACCGGAAATATTCCGAATGATCTGATGGCCCAGTATTATGGCAGCCGCGCCAGCGCAGGATTGATTATTACCGAAGGAACCGCTCCTTCCCCAAACGGTTTGGGTTATGCCAGAATACCGGGTATCTACAGCGACGGACAAATTGCAGGCTGGAAGAAAGTCACCGATGCCGTCCATCAGGCTGGCGGTAAAATTTTTGTACAGCTGATGCATACCGGCCGGATAAGCCATCCATTGAACATGCCCGAAGGAGCGGAAGTCATTGGAGCTTCTCCCATAGCAGCAGTAAACACCCAGATGTACACCGATCAGGAAGCTATGCAATCTCTTCCTGTCCCAAGAGAAGTGGCAACAGCCGAAATCCCCACGATTATTGCTGAATTTGTACACGCTGCAAAATCAGCGGTTGCTGCCGGATTTGATGGGGTGGAACTGCACGCGGCGAACGGCTATCTGCTGGAGCAGTTTTTAAATACGGCTTCCAATCAGCGGACTGATGCGTACGGCGGTTCCATAGAAAACCGCAACCGTCTGGTGCTCGAAGCAGCTGAGGCCGTAGCAGCTGCCATCGGTAAAGACAAAACAGGGATCAGACTTTCTCCTTTTGGAGCTTTTGGTGAAATGTTACCCGATGAAACTACCGGGGAACAGTACGCCCAATTGGCTGCAGGATTGAAAGCTATCGGTATTTTATATATCCATGTGGTCGATCATTCATCCATGGGGACGCCAACTGTTCCGCAATCTGTAAAAGATGCGATAAGAAAAGAATTTGGAGGTACCATTATTCTTTCCGGAGGATACGATGCGGACCGTGCTGAAGCGGATCTTAAAGCCGGAAAAGGGGATTTGGTCGCATTTGCAAGACCTTTTATTGCCAATCCCGATTTGGTGAAGAAGTTTGCTGCAGGAGCCGCTCTGGCTGCTCCGGACCCCGATACTTTTTATACCCCGGGAGAAAAAGGATATACTGATTATCCGGTTTCAGCAATTTAAATTGAGCATATAGCATTATATAACAAAGCAGGTCCGAATATTTCCAGGCCTGCTTTATTATTTCAAACATCAGTACTAAACTGCCAGATAGCCGCCATCTACCGCATAATAGCTTCCCGTAACGAATGAGGCTGCATCCGAGGCCAAAAACAGACACATCGCCGCAACTTCCTCTGCTGTTCCGAGCCTGCCGAATGCGTGCTTGGATTCCAGATGGTTAATGGCTTCTTTCCCCATGCTTTCTTCATTGACCATACCGGTATAAATGAAACCGGGGCCTATTGCGTTGACGCGGATGTTTTCAGGACCGTGTTCCCAGGCTGCGGTTTTCGTTAAACCCACTACGCCGTGTTTGGCTGCCACATATCCCGCAGAATTTGCAAAACCCGCCTGTCCTAAAATAGAAGCAATATTGATAATGCTTCCACCACCGGCTTTCAGCATGGCGGGGATTTGGTATTTCATCCCGAAGAAGACGCCGGAAAGATTGACTGCAATTACCTTTTCCCAACCTTCCACAGACATTTCCTCTACTTTGTTGATCTCGCCTCCAATTCCGGCATTGTTTACTGAAAGGTGCAGAGCACCGAATTTTTCAACGGTTTCTTTTACCAGTCTTTCATGGTCTTCCGGACTTGCTGAATTGGCCTTCACGAACAGGGCTTCGCCGCCATTGTTTCTGATCAGTGCTGCCACTTCATTTCCGTGAGTTTCATTGAGGTCACTTACCGCCACTTTTGCACCTTCTTTTGCAAACAGCAATGCGGTTGCTTTACCAATCCCTGAACCCGCGCCGGTAATAACGGCGACTTTGTCTTGTAACTGTCCCATATTTTTGGTTTTTATTTTACTCAAATTTACGGATTTAAAGACTTGGAATTACTGAAATTGGTCACTTTAACAATGATTGATGACAGTCAGAATTTCAGAGAACAGCGGAAATACACCTGTCCGGCAATGGTGATCCTGGAATGGAATCATAAGCAGGTGAATAACTGCACCGTGCCAATATTTTAGCAGGAGCAATTAGGAAGATGCTTCGGCGGGAAAGAATGGAATGCTATTCGGTCTGCAACCCGACGGTCCCCGATTCTGTGAGGCGCAGAATGCCTTCCGTTAACCTTTCGGGATGTTCTGTAAATCCTTTAAGTTTACTCGATTTCCCTTTAATGATAATATCCTGAATCTGTTTTTCGGTGAGTTTCTTTCCGAACACGATAAATGGAAGTTTGAAACCACAGCTTTTATAACTGGAACAGCCGATGGCGGTTTTACCTTTCATCAGTTTGTTTTCCCCGCATTTCGGACAATCGGTTTCTTCCCAGATAATGGCAACCGTTTTTCGCGGCGTGGGGTCTTTCTTTTCTTTGGGCTGCACTTCCTGTTGAAAGGAAATTACTTTTGCCTTTTCATTGATGACTTTTCGGGTGAGATCGGTCACCATTGCAATCAGTTCCTCTTTAAACTGACTGGCTTCATATTCGCCGCGCTCTATTTTACGGAGTTTAAATTCCCATTCTCCCGTTAATTCAGGGCTTTTTAACAGTTCATCCTGGATCGTATCGATCAGTTCGACGCCGGTGGAAGTGGCGAAGATGTTTTTCTTTTTCCGCTCGATGTATTTTCTTCGGAAAAGTGTTTCGATAATATTCGCCCGGGTAGAAGGTCTTCCGATTCCGTTGTTTTTCATCATTTCGCGCAGTTCTTCATCATCCACCTGTTTTCCGGCGGTTTCCATGGCGCGGAGTAAGGTTGCTTCTGTATACGCTTTTGGCGGACTTGTTTTTCCCTGATGGATGAATGGTTTGTGCGGTCCTTTTTCCCCGGCTTTAAATTCGGGAATCAATTGTTCTTCCTCTTTTTCTTTTTTCTCGGTATCGTCTTTTTCTTTACTGTAAACTTCGCGCCAGCCCAGTTCCAGAATTTGTCTGCCGGTTGTTTTAAAGGGAATGGTGCCAACCTGGCCTTCCACCAAAGTATTTGAGATTTTACATTCGGGGTAAAAAACGGCGATAAACCGTTTCGCGACCAAATCATAAATCAACTTTTCTTCTCTGCTTAAACTGGAAGAAGGCGGGATTTCGGTCGGAATAATCGCGTGGTGATCAGTCACTTTGGTATCATCAAAAACAGTTTTAGATTTGGGAATCGGCTGGGCTAAAAGCGGAGCGGTTAATTCCCGGTAAAAATTCATGCTCTGAAGAATAGCCGGTATCTGCGGATGCAGACTTTCGGAAAGGTAAGTGGTATCCACACGCGGATAGGTCGTATGTTTCTTTTCGTATAAACTCTGAATATATTTCAACGTATTCTCCGCAGAAAAACCAAATTTACGGTTGGCTTCCACCTGTAAAGCCGTCAAATCAAAGAGTCTTGGATTTTTCTCTTTACCTTCTTTAATTTCAAAAGAGATGATTTCGAAAAGATTCTGTTTCAGGTATTCCAGCCCTTTTTCGGCTTTTTCTTTCGTTTTTAAACGGTCGATGGCCGCATTGAAAATGACGTCGCGGTATTTGGTTTTCAGTTCCCAGTATTCTTCGGTATTGAAGGCGTCAATTTCTTTTTGTCGCTGAACGATCATGGCGAGAGTAGGGGTTTGAACCCGTCCAATGGAAAGAACACTTTTGTTGCCGCCAAATTTTCGGGTGAACAAACGGGTGGCGTTGATTCCCAAAAGCCAGTCACCAATAGCGCGTGCATTCCCGGCCTGATAGAGGTTATGATAGTCTTCCGAAGGTTTCAGGTTGGCAAATCCTTCTTTAATGGCCACTTCGGTCAGTGAAGAAATCCAAAGTCTTTTGATGGGCTTTTTGCATTTCGCTTTGTGCAGAACCCAGCGCTGTATCACCTCACCTTCCTGCCCGGCATCCCCGCAATTGATGACTTCTTCGCAATCAGCAACTAGTTTTTCAATGATTTTAAACTGTTTTTCAACCCCCGGGTTTTCTATTAATTTTATCCCGAAAGGCTCCGGAATGATGGGAAGGAAAATAAGGTTCCACGATTTAAGATGCGGACTGTAATCATGCGGTTCTTTGAGGGTACAAAGATGACCAAACGTCCAGGTTACCCAATAACCGTTGCCTTCGAAGTATCCCTGTTTGGGTTGGTCGGCTCCCAAAACTTTGGCAATATCCCGGGCAACACTTGGCTTTTCAGCAATACATAATTTCATAGTTCAGCTTCATTTTTTGGGCGACTGCAAATTTCAGTAATTTTTTCTAAACTATGGGTTCAAACCTGGGAAAAGAAATTCTTTCTGATTTCAAAAAAGGGTTTAGAAAACCGAAAGCTTAATGGTGGCCTTTAAACTGTAATTTTAACACCAACGCCAGGAATGTTTTTACAAAAGCGCGTCTGTTTAAATTTGTTTTAAAAACTGCAAGAATCAAAAAAGCGATAATCTTTTTTTAAGTTTTTCAAATGAACTAACAATTGTATTTACATTTCCAGAGAAAATCTTAATAATTTTAATTTTTTAACACCAATAACACGAACAATAATAGTTGTCTGTAAAAGCAGGTAATCTTTAAGTATTCCCACCAAAAAAACGCTCCCGAAAAATTCAGGAGCGTCAGTATTTTTAAATGAGTGGATTACAGATTCATAAAAAATTTCGGATTGACCGGCGTGTTGTTTTTGTGAACTTCGTAATGAAGATGAGGTCCGGTGGAACGGCCTGTATTGCCGGATTTTGCGATTACATCATTTACCGTTACCACATCATTTGCTTTGACCAGTATTTTAGAAAGATGGCCGTAGAGGGTATCCAGACCATTTCCGTGCGAGATAATGACACAGTTTCCGTAGCCGCTTTTTTCGCCGGCAAAAATTACTTTTCCTGAGGCCGCGCTCCGCACGTCGGAACCGTGAGCCACCGCAATGTCAAGCCCTTTATGGAATTTCATCTGGTCTTTTTCGGAGGGGGCGTTATTTTTCTCGGCTAATGGTTGGTTTGGATTGGGAACGATCATTTTTTTAGTCACATTTCCTACGCTGTCTTTTACTTCGATGTACTGTGGTTCAGCTTTTACGGAATGCACGGACGCCAACATCACCGTTTTTTCCGGGAACGGATTTTTTCTTTTTCCAAATTGTGAGGAAATGTAGCCGTCGGTAGGGATTCCCAAAGGAACCTGTTGTAATTTCTTCTGCAAATCCACCAGATACTGGCTGTACCGGTTGGTTTGTTTTGCCAGATAAACCGTATTGGAAATACTGTCTTTTGCGAGCATCTCTATTTTACCGTCAGATAAATTCTTTGCGGCCAAAAAGGAATTCAGTTCCCGGATGGTGTGGTCAACTAAAGTCAGGTTGTTCTTTAACTCCAGGTAATCGATGCTGTCTTTTTCAGTTTTAACCGGTACTAAATTGACCTGGTACGATTTATCGTCTTTTTCCGAATAGAGCTTTCCGATAAAGAGAGCCTGTCCGAAAATGACCAATACCAGGACTCCGAGGATTAAACTGATGTTTTTTTTACTGCTTATAAAATTCTTCATTATTAAACACTTAGTTGTCAAAAAATTGAGACTGCAAATTTATAAAATATTTTTAAAAGCTGTTTTTCTTGCGGGCACTGTGCCGGATGATTTTGTTCAGTTTATTACAAAACAATTGTTTGTCCTATTTCAGAAACCTTTAATATCTTTGTGCGGAAGATTCCCGTTTGTTCAGAACTTCTGAACAGCACCAAAGTTTTTTTAATTATGACAAAAAAGAAAGCCCCAAAATCGCAGACTCAGAACATTCCCGTTGGAGTAGTAGGAAGTGGTAGTTTTGCAACCGCAATCGTGAAAATGTTGGTCGAAAACAGCAAACTGGTTCACTGGTGTGTGCGGAATGAATATGTAAAAGGGGCTATTGAGCAACGCGGTCATAATCCCAATTACTTAACCTCGGTTTCTTTTGATCAAAAAAATCTGAAGGTCACTACCGATATCAATGAATTGGTTTCAGCGTGTGAAGTAGTGGTTCTGGCAACGCCGTCCATTTATCTTTCAGATGCAATGGATAAAATGACCTGCGATTACGGGGATAAAATTTTTGTTTCTGCGATTAAAGGAATTGTTCCCAAGGTAAATGATGTTGTGGCGCATTACCTTCGTGATGAATTTAAAATAGGCTTCCGCAATCAGGCGGTAATTGCCGGTCCCTGTCACGCGGAGGAAGTAGCTATGGAAAGGCTTTCATACCTTACCATTGCAGTTGCGGAAGAGGAGGTTGCCGATAAATTATTTTCTCTGTTTTCTTCTGACTTTATCAATGTTCATTGCAGCAGAGATATTTTAGGGAATGAATACAGTGCGATTCTGAAAAATATTTATGCAGTGGGAGCCGGCATTTCAAGTGGTTTGGGATACGGCGATAACTTTACGGCTGTTTTTGTTTCTAATGCGGTAAGGGAAATGGAGATTTTCCTTGAAGCGGTGTATGAAGTTCCACGGGATGTGAATGAGAGCGCTTATCTCGGTGATTTACTGGTAACGGCATACTCGCTGTTTTCCCGTAACCGGAATTTAGGAAATCTCATCGGAAAAGGGTACACGGTAAAATCGGCCATTCAGTCGATGAACATGATTGCCGAAGGATATTACGCAGCTGATTCAGTGTATCATACGGCAAAAAGCAAACAACTGAAAACACCGATTGTCGATACCATTTACGGTATTTTATACAAAGAGAAAAACGCCGAAACTGAATTTAAAAAATTAACCTTACTCTTAAATTAGTGAAAACCAAGACTAAATATGCCGTTCATACCTATTCAGTTTTAGAAGAGCGGTTTAATATTTGGTCTCATTTTATCGGTTTGCTCCTGAGTGTCGTGGCTTTCATTTTATTGCTGTTTCGCGCAATGGATTTAGGAAGTAAAAGGGCGCTCATCAGTTTTTCGATCTTTGGTCTGAGCATGATTATTCTTTATCTGGCTTCTACATTATATCACTCCTCCAAAAATCCTAAAAGAAGATTCCTGCTTAATATCTTCGATCACGCCGCGATTTATGTTTTAATTGCAGGAACTTATTCGCCGTTCGCTTTGGTCTCGCTGAATGGCCACGAGGGGTATACGCTTTTTGCGGTCGTTTGGGGAATTGCTCTATTTGGCGTCATTTTTAAAATTTTCTTTACAGGAAGATTTACCGTTTTATCCACTGCTCTTTACGTCGGAATGGGCTGGTTGATTATTTTCAGTTTTGACAGTCTGCTGTATCATCTGGATTTCCGGGGATTGGTTTGGTTGCTCTCTGGCGGCATTTCCTATACCATTGGCGCGGCTTTGTACAGCATTCACCGGATAAAATTCAATCACGCCATTTTTCACCTGTTCGTTTTATTAGGAACGTTCTGTCATTTTATGTCGGTGTATTTTTATGTAATTCCTGTGTCCGGGAAGTAAGATGTTGTTTGTTTTCATCTAAGATCCTTTTTAAATTTGTTTAAAAACAGAAATTTTATTTTTCCCCGACCTGGGCAATTAATTTTGATGAATTTTAATCGGACTCTTAAAACAAGACAGTAGCATTTCAGTGCGGATTCAGCAGATTATTCTGAATTTTAACTGATCAAATTCAGGCGGGCGGTTATCCTACTTTTTTATAAATATCGGTTTAAGGAATTTTTAACAGCTTTTGTTTGAGCTAAAACAAAACTTTTACCGAAATTCGTTATCTTAAAATAGAATGATATGCCTACATCAGCCAATTATAAAGCCCTTCAATCCCATTACGACGTTGTTTTAATCGGCGGAGGAATTATGAGTGCCACACTCGGAACCATGCTTCATGAACTTGATCCCAACCTGAAAATTGTGATTTTTGAAAGACTCGGCCGCTTTGCCCGGGAAAGTTCAGCTGCGTGGAATAATGCAGGAACAGGACATTCTGCTTTCTGTGAACTCAATTATACGCCGGAGAACGAAGAGGGTTCCATCGATATTTCCAAAGCTGAAAGTATTGCCGAACAGTTCGAAATTTCGAAACAGTTCTGGTCATATTTACTTTCTAAAAAATATATTGACCGGCCAAAAGACTTTATTAATTCCTGTCCGCACATGAGTTTGGTTTTCGGCAAGGAAGATGTCGAGTTTTTAAGAAAGCGTCATGAAAAAATGATTCAGTCTGAATTATTTAAAGGAATGGAATTTACCACAAACCACGACAAACTGCGCCAATGGATTCCTTTAATTATGGCCAAAAGAAAAGATAACGAAGTTCTTGCAGCCACGAAAATGGATTTGGGAACCGATGTCAATTTCGGAACATTAACCCGGAAAATGGGACGGTTTTTAGCAGAAGATTCCCAGACCGATGTTTATTTATACCATGATGTGAAAGATATTGATCCTTTGTCTGACGGAAAATGGTCGGTGAAAGTCAAAGACCGGATGCATTATAAATTGAGCGATGTCACCGCCGATTTTGTATTTATCGGTGCCGGAGGTTACGCCCTTCCGCTGCTCGAAAGTTCCGATATTCCCGAAAGTGAAGGCTATGGCGGATTCCCGGTTTCCGGCCAGTGGCTGGTTACCCATAACCCGGAATTAATCGCAAAGCACCAGGCAAAAGTCTACACCAAGGCCGGTGTGGATGCTCCGCCAATGAGTGTTCCCCATTTGGATCTGCGAATTATTGACGGAGAAAAAGCGCTGCTCTTTGGACCGTTTGCCGGATTCTCTACCAAGTTTTTGAAGGAAGGAAGCTACCTGGATTTACCGGAAAGTGTCAATCAAAAAAATATCAAATCCCTGTTTGGCGCATGGTGGCATAATCTGCCGTTGACGAAATATCTCGTACAGCAGGTCGCGATGACCAAAGTACAGCGCATGCAGCATTTAAGAGAGTTTGTAAAAGATGCGAAAGCAGAAGACTGGGAATTGAAAATTGCGGGACAAAGAGTTCAGATCATTAAAAAAAGTGAAGAAGAAGGCGGTAAATTAGAATTCGGGACAGAAGTCGTTGTGAATAAAAGCGGAACGATCGCCTCCCTGCTTGGTGCTTCTCCCGGGGCTTCTACGGCAGCATTTGCAATGCTTCAGGTCTTAGAGAAATGTTTTCCTGAAAAAGTGCAAAATGAATGGAAAGAAAAATTAACAGAAATGATTCCGACCTATGGACAGAAATTGGCAGATAATCCCGAACTTATCAAAAATATAAGAAAGTATAGCAAAGAAATACTCGAACTCGATAATTAGCAATTACTCATTTTCCATTACCCATTGCTTATTTAAAAATGACAACCATTACCAAACCCAAAATTTCACCGGAACTGCTGGCAGCACTTCAGCCCAAAGTAGAACTGGAAAAGCAGGTCATCGTACACTGCTGTTTTCCGGCGACTCCTTTTTTGGATATGCTGATCCGTATCTGGCCATCTACCTTTCTGATTGATGAGAGCTTGGGACATAAAAGCACTTTGATTCACCACGAGAATATTTCTCTTTTTCCTTACTGGACAGAAGTCCCACCCATGAAAGATTATTGGTTTACCCTGGTTTTTTCCGGATTGCCAAAAGCGTGTACTAATTTTGATTTAAAAGAAGAAATTCCGGAAGAAGGTGGATTCTGGATCAAAAATATTAAAAGAAATAAAACCGATATTTATAAAGTAAAAATTAATTAGAATGAAGAAAATCTATTTCCTGTGGATGATTCCCTTTTTGCTGGGAAGTTGCAACTCGCGATATGACGTAGTTTCAGTAAATAAAATGAACAAAGAAAGAAAACAGATTGCCCAGGATTTTGTTGAAACCTATTTTAAAAAATGTGAAAATAAAGACTATTCTGCATTTGAAGGATTTAACATTTCGAAAAAGTTCCAGGCAAAGTTGTCCCCGGATTCCCTAAAAAGATCCTGCAATTACCTTTATTATAAAAATGGAAAAGTAACGGTAGAAAAGTTGGTTTCTGCCCATACTACAAAGTCGCCCAAAGATTTCATGGATGTTTTAAATTTTAAATTAAAGACGGAAAAATCTACAGAACCGGTTTATCTGCACCTCGGAATGTACCGGGATCAGAATTATATCGAAATGCCTTTTTACGTTTCTGCAGACGAAAGTTACTACGAAACCATCAGAAAAAAATACTACAAGAAATGAAAAATTTCTTCATTCTAATGATGGGTTTTCTGCTGACCTCCTGCGTTTCAAACATTCAGGAAAAGGAGTTTTCTGATGTTGAAAAGTTTCAGACAGAGTTGAACGCAGAATATTTAAACCCAAAGGAAACTCCCTTGAGGGGAAGTAATTTTACCAATTTCAAAAAGCATCCTTTCTTTCCTGTTGATTTAAAGTACCGCGTTTCTGCAAAATTCATCAAAACTGAAAATCCAGTAGCTTTTGAACTTCCCACGTCTTCAGGAAAAACCAGAACCTATCGGGAATTCGGCAAAGCGACATTTGTTTTAGATGGTCAGGAATTAACTTTAACGCTTTATCAAAACTTAGCATTAATAAAGACGAAAAAATACAAAGACTATCTTTTTCTTCCCTTCCGGGATTTGACTAACAGCAAAGAAACCTATGGTGGCGGGAAATACATGGATTTGAAAATCCCGAAAAACGATGTCATTATTTTAGATTTCAACAAATCCTACCAACCCTATTGTGCGTATAACGCTTTCGATTACAACTGCCCGATTGTTCCGGCGGAGAATTTTTTACCGGTCAGAATTGAAGCAGGCGTTAGGTATGAAGATGTTTATCACCATTAAAATATCGGGCAAGTCTGGCGGCGCGGCGTAATTTGGCTCGATAGTTTCTATTCTTTATTTTTTAATATTAAACTTATGCTATGGAAGTTTCTCTTAAAAATCAAGTCGCCATAATCACCGGTTCTTCCAGCGGAATCGGAGCCGGGATTGCCCAGTCGATGGCAGCATCAGGCGCTACGGTTGTCATTAATTATCCCTCAGAAGGTTCTCTGGAAAAAGCCAGTGCCATTCTGAAAAAAATCACCAATAATGGGGGAAATGGAATCGTTTATCAATGCGATGTTTCCAAAGAAGACGAGGTTGTAAAAATGTTTCAGGAGGTTGTAGAACAATTAGGTACCGTTGATATTTTAGTTAACAATGCCGGAATTCAAAAAGATGCGAAGTTTACCGAAATGAATTTGGATCAATGGAATGCCGTGATTGGGGTTAATTTAACCGGTCAGTTTTTATGCGCCCGGGAAGCCGTGAAAGAATTTCTCAGAAGAGGAATTGATCCCTCCCGTTCGGTCGCCTGCGGAAAAATCATTCATATTTCATCCGTACACGAAATTATTCCCTGGGCTGGCCATGCCAATTACGCGTCGAGTAAAGGGGCGATCAGGATGTTGATGCAGACTTTGGCGCAGGAGTATGGCGCAGATAAAATCCGCGTGAACTCCATTTGTCCGGGCGCAATTCAGACTTCCATTAATAAAGATGCCTGGCAAACGCCGGAGGAATTGAATTCTTTGCTCAAACTGGTTCCCTATAACAGAATTGGTCAGCCTCAGGATATTGGGAATCTGGCGGTATTTCTGGCGAGCGATCTGGCAGATTATATTACAGGAACCAGTATCTTTATCGATGGAGGAATGACCACGTTCGAATCTTTCTCAACGGGCGGATAAATTTTCCTTTTTTTAAGGATTGTAAAAAATTTTCAAATTTTTTATAAGGTGGTTTTGATCATCAGTAAAACTGCCTTTCTCACTGCATAATCATTGTTTCCGATGGAAGAATTTCTACATAACCATTGGCTTTAAAACTTAAAACAGGATGACTGAAGAAAATAAAAGACTCCCCGATATTGCCTGGAAAAAATGGGGTCCGTACGTCAGCAATCGCGAATGGGGAGTGGTTCGCGAGGATTACAGTGCCGATGGTGATGCCTGGAATTACACCAGCCACGATACTGCCGAAGCAAAAACTTACCGCTGGGGCGAAGAGGGAATTTGCGGAATTTCTGATGATAAACAGCTGCTCGTTTTCTCCTTAGGTCTCTGGAACAAAAAAGACAGCAGGATCAAAGAGCGGCTGTTCGGCTTATCCAACAGCCAGGGAAATCATGGGGAAGATGTGAAGGAATATTACTATTATCTGGACAATACGCCCACGCATTCTTACATGAAGATGTTGTATAAATATCCTCAAAACGCTTTTCCTTATGAAGATTTAATCCTTAAAAATGAACAGGCCGGAAAAGAAAATCCGGAATATGAACTCATCGATACCGGGATTTTTGACCGGAATGAATATTTTGATATTTTTATTGAATACGCCAAATCTTCTCCCGAAGATATGCTTATCAAAATTACGGTGACCAATAAATCGTCGAAAGACGCTCCTTTGATTCTTCTGCCCACCATCTGGTTCAGGAATACCTGGAGTTGGGGTTACGATGATTACCGGCCTCATTTAAACGCGGTAAATTCGGATCAGATTGCAGTTAATCATAAAGAATTAACCATAAAAAACATCTACGCTAAACAAACTTCTGACGTTCTTTTCTGCAATAATGAAACCAATTATAAGCGGTTATTTCAGTCTATAAATGCCGGAAAATATTGCAAAGACGGCATCAATGATTTCATTATTAATGGAAATGAAAACGCCATTAATAATGAAAAAAATGGCACCAAGGCCTCTTTCTTTATCGATGAAACAATCCCGGCAAATTCGACACAGGTTTTTGAATTCCGGTTATGCGACCGGGATCTTGACCAGCCGTTTGCAGATTTTGATGTAATTTTTTCACAGCGGAAAACAGAAGCCGATGATTTTTATAAAGAGGTACAGAAGGGCGTAAAAACCGATGATGAAAAATTGGTACAGCGGCAGGCGTTCGCGGGAATGTTGTGGAGCAAACAGTTTTACCATTACAATATTGAAAAATGGTTAGAAGGTGATCCTGCTGAAATCCCGCCCCCGAAATCCCGAAGACATATCCGCAATGAAAACTGGGAGAATTTTAATTCTCTGAATATCATTTCGATGCCCGACAAATGGGAATATCCGTGGTTTGCGACCTGGGATCTGGCCTTTCATACTTTGAGTTTTTCTATTATCGATGCTGATTTTGCCAAACAGCAGTTGAAACTGTTGACCCTCGAATGGTTTATGCATCCGAACGGTCAGTTGCCGGCATATGAATGGGATTTCAGCGATGTCAATCCGCCGGTTCATGCCTGGGCAGCTTTCAGGGTTTTTAAAATTGATGAAGTCCTCAAAGGAAAACCTGACCTGGAATTTCTGGAAGGGGTTTTTCAGAAACTGTTAATGACCTTCACTTGGTGGGTCAACAAAAAAGACAATAATGGAAATAATATTTTCGAAGGCGGCTTCCTGGGTTTAGACAATATCGGAATTTTCGACCGAAATGAAACCCTGCCGTATGGGGAGAATTTAGAACAGGCCGACGGTACCAGCTGGATGGCGATGTTCTCACTGAATATGATGAGAATCGCCATGGAACTGGCTTTGTATAATAAAGTATATGAAGATATGGCCACCAAATTCTTTGAACATTTTTTAAGTATTGCCAATGCACTCGACAATATGGGAGAAAATGATTTTTCGCTGTGGGATGATCAGGACGAGTTTTTTTATGACGCGCTGCAGTTGAAAGACTGTACCAATATGTTTATGCGGATCCGTACCATCGTAGGTTTGATTCCCATGTTTGCCGTAGAGGTCATCGATGAAGAAATGCTCGATAGATTACCCGCTTTCAAAGAAAGAATGGACTGGGTCTTGAAAAACAAACCGAAGTTGGCTGCCCTCGTTTCCCACTGGCAGGTGAAAGGCGACGATTCCAAACATTTACTTTCTTTACTGAGAGGCCACCGGCTGAAAAAACTGCTCGAAAGAATGCTGAATGAAAAAGAATTTCTGAGCGATTATGGCGTGCGGGCTTTATCAAAGGAATATAAAGAACATCCGTTTCATATTAATTTAGACGGAACCGATTATACCGTGAAATATCTCCCGGCAGAAAGTGACAGCGATATGTTTGGCGGCAACAGCAATTGGCGGGGACCCATTTGGTTTCCCATTAATTTTTTAATTATTGAAAGCCTGCAGCGCTTCTTCTTTTATTACAGTCCCGATTTTAAAGTAGAATGCCCGACCGGCAGCGGAAATTACCTGAATTTAGATGAGATTGCAGATTTTCTGGGAAAACGGTTGGCTGCGATTTTTTTAATGGATGAAAACGGGAAACGTCCTTTTAACAGACAATATCCGAGATTTCAGGAAGATCCAGACTTCAAGGATTACATTTTGTTTTATGAATATTTTCATGGTGATAACGGCCGTGGAGTAGGAGCATCGCACCAAACCGGCTGGACGGGCTTAATCGCAAAAATTCTGCAGCCACGGTTTTCTAAAATTCCGATGGAAAAAGTGCAGACGGAAATGCCTGATCAATCTGGTGTAAAAATTGATGCTCCATAAGGGAATCTTTAACTTAAAAATCATGGAACCAACTGATAAAAATAAACCCGCACCCATCGTAATCATTGCAATCGCTGTGATTGTCCTGATGATTATTTTCTATTTTATTCTCCTCATGTATTTCCCGAATATGTTCGAAAGTTTAGATATGGGAAAAAAATAAACCTGAAGAAATAAATGATGGATGTTTCAGAGCCTGTCTCAATTTGCTTAAAAAAAGAAATTTTCTTTTTCCCCAACCGTAAAGGATAGAAAAGAAATGAAGAGAAATTAAGATTTTCTTAGGGATTACTGCGCAGATCTTCCTGAACTTTTTTGCAGCGTAAAAACTTCAGGACAACTGTTGACTTTATGACTATGCGGTTTAAAAAATAATTCACACCATCTTTTGCCACCTTTTGAATAACGAATTAAGATAAAGCTTTGCCTCTTTTGCGGTTTTAAAAAAACTAGTATGCCCGTTTATTTTTAAACATTAAGACATGAAGAGAAATTAAGATTTTGTCCGGGATTACTGCGCAGATCTTCCTGAACTTTTTTGCAGCATAAAAACTTAAGAACAACTGTTGACTTTGTGACTATGTGGTTGGAAAAATAATTCACACCACCTTTTGCCACCTTTTGAAAAATAAATTAAGATAAAGCTTTTGGCTCTTTTGCGGTTTTAAAAAAAAACTAATATGCCTGTTTATTTTAAATTAAGAAATGAAGAGAAATTAAGATTTTATTCAGAGATTGGAAATGAATGATAGCATTAAAACTTAAACAGACTCTAAGTTTTAGAGTCTGTTTAAATTTAGTTAAGCTACATTTATATTTTTGCCAGAAATTCCTCAAAAGCCGGAAATACAGAAACAGTTCCATCAGCCAATATTGTTTTGAGCTTTAAAATTTCTATTTGATTGATGGAATTTTCATCGAACGGCTTTTGCACGCGGACATAATTTTCGGTGAAACCGAACATGATTCCGTTTTTATTTTCATGCTCCCAAAGGACAGGAAGTGTTTTTCCAAGCTGGGTTTCGTAGAAAGCCATTTTCTTTTTCTCTGAAAGAATTCTCAGCATTTTATTTCTTCGCTTTCTTTCAGGAATTGGAATAACACCTTCCATTTCTGCAGCTTCTGTATTTTCTCTTTCTGAATAGGTAAAGACGTGGAGATAAGAAATAGGTAATTCATTCAGGAAATTATAAGTTTCCAGGAATTTTTCCTCTGTTTCTCCGGGGAATCCTACGATGACATCAACTCCAATACAGGAATCGGGCATCACCTGGCGGATTTTAGCCACCCGGTTAGTGTAGATCCCCGTCAGGTACCGGCGTTTCATTTTCTTTAATAAATCATCGCTTCCACTCTGTAAAGGAATATGGAAATGAGGCACAAAACGCTTGCTTTTCGCCACCAGTTCTATGCTTTCGTCTTTCAATAAATTCGGTTCAATGGATGAAATACGGATTCTTTCAATGCCTTCCACCTGATCTAATTCTGAAATTAAATCCAGAAAAGTATGTTCATGTTTTTTGTTTCCAAATTCACCTTTTCCATAATCGCCAATATTCACACCAGTTAAAACGATTTCGCGAATTCCTTTTTGGGCGATTTCAGTGGCATTTTTTACGACATTTTCTATGGTATCGGAGCGGGAAATTCCTCTGGCCAAAGGAATCGTGCAATAGGTACATTTGTAATCGCAGCCATCCTGTACTTTCAAAAAAGCGCGGGTTCGGTCGCCAATCGAATAACTTCCGATGAAGAAATCAGCTTCATCAATTTCGCAGGAATGAATGATTCCGTGGTTTTCTGATTTCTGCAAATCATCCAGGTAACTCAAAATATTGAATTTTTCCCTGGCTCCTAAGACCAAATCAACGCCTTCAATTGCAGAAATTTCTTCCGGTTTCAATTGAGCATAACATCCTAAAATAACGACCAAACCATCGGGATTGGCTTTCATAGCACGCTTTACATGAAACTTGCATTCGCGGTCTGCATTTTCGGTCACCGAACAGGTATTGATGATGTAGACGTTGGCGGGCTCATCGAAATTGACTTTCTGGTAACCGGCACCAGTAAGCTGACGGGCAATGGTTGAGGTTTCTGCAAAATTGAGTTTGCAACCTAAAGTATGAAAAGCGGCGGTTTTTAAGTGTAAGTGTTCCATAATTGAATGGTGCAAATTTAAAGATTATTTTTTTTGCAGGAAGGTAATTGGTGAGAACTTGGTTTTTGAGTGATTGGGTTTTGAGTTTTTTGAGTTTTTGAGTGGTGATGTGGTGAATGGTGATTTGATGTTGTGATCAGGCGGATGTAAAAATAAGACGGTATGTTTTCAAAGCTGGGCAGTCTTGTGTAATTTGTGAGGGGGTTTTTGGTTTAAATTAGAAAAGAATCCAATATTTTTTAAAACGGATTGAGGGATTGAGCAATTGAATTCAGATTTTTGTTGAGCGGAAAGACTTTATTATAAGGAGTTTAGTGGATCAAAATTGGACAAAGTAATTATTAACAATAATTTAATAAACCATCGATATAATTATGATAAATAAAAAACGTATCTTTGCAGCCAATTTATAGACGATCTTTTACATGAATTTATTTACGGAGACCAATTTAAGCCCTGAAATCTTGAAGGCAATTGGCGAAATGGGCTTTATTAGCCCAACAGAAATCCAAAAACAGACTATTCCTTTTATCTCTACAGATACACGCGATCTAATCGCACTTGCGCAGACGGGAACAGGCAAAACAGCAGCGTTTACGCTTCCGATTTTGGATATGATTGACGACGGGAGTCGCAAAATCCAATTATTGGTGCTTTGTCCAACCAGAGAACTTTGTTTGCAGATTACCAAAGACATTATTAATTATTCGAAATACATGCGGAACATCAAAACTACAGCAGTTTATGGTGGAAGCAGTATCAGTGATCAAATCAGATCGCTACGGGACAAACCACAGATTATTGTGGGGACGCCAGGTAGGGTGATTGACCTGATCAACAGAAAAGCCCTTGATTTCTCTGAAATCCAGTGGTTGGTGCTTGATGAAGCTGATGAAATGTTATCAATGGGTTTCAAAGATGACTTGGCAACTATTTTGAACGAAACACCGGAAACCAAACAGACTTTCTTATTCTCGGCAACGATGAATAGAGAGGTGGAAAGAATTTCTAAAAACTATTTAACGAATCCTCACCGAATTGTGGTGGGCTCTTTAAATGAGGTTAAGAAAAATATCAAACACGAATATTACGTGGTAGGGTACAGAAATAAAAAAGAAGCTTTGAAAAGACTGATCGATGCAAATCCAAATCAGTATTCGATTCTTTTCTGCAGAACCCGTATGGAAACTCAGGAAGTCGCTGACTTCTTGATGCAGAACGGTTACGCGGCAGATGCACTTCACGGTGATTTATCTCAGGCGCAACGGGATACGGTGATGAAAAAATTCCGTTTGAAAAACATCGATATCCTGGTTGCAACCGATGTAGCCGCGAGAGGATTAGATGTAGACTCACTGACCCACGTGATTCACTTCTCTTTACCTGATGATCCTGAAGTATTTGTTCACCGTAGCGGTAGAACAGGTCGTGCCGGAAAAGACGGTATTTCAATTGCATTGATTAAACCGGAGGAATCCAGAAAGTTAAAGCAGATCAAACAATCTACCAAGATTGAAATTATTGAGAAGAAAATTCCGACCGGTAAAAAAATTATCGAAGCACAGGTTGCCGGCGTATTTGAAAAATTATTTACAGAACACGAAAATCTAGTTGAATTCGACAATGAATTGATTCCGGATTTATCAGCCTTTACCAAAGAAGAACTGGTACACCAGTTATTGCAGTTGCAGTTGAGAGACATGGCGCTTTATTATAAAGATAAAGACGATTTGGTGGATCAGAAATTCAACAGCGATGACCGTGGCGGTGACCGTGGTAGAGATCGCGGCAGAGACCGTGACGGAAGAGGCCGAGACCGTGACAGAGGAGACAGAAGAGATAGCGGAAACCGTTTCAGCAATAACCGTGATGGAGGAAGCAGAGATGGTGGAAACCGCGATTCCAGAGATAGAGACGGAGGAAACAGAGGCGAGTCCCGAGACAGAAAACCGAGAAGAAACGATGGAGATATGGTAAGGTTTTTCTTTAACTTAGGAAAACGGGACAACCTGAAAAAAATTGACATGCTTGAAATCATCAACAAGTCAACTGAAAAATCAAGAAAAAGACCAGATATTGGTAATATCGAAATCTTGGAAAAATTCTCTTTCTTTGAAGTAGAAAAATCATTTAAAGACGAAGTTCTTAAAGGATTAGAAACTCAGAAGTTTAAAGGAAAAGATATGAGAGCAGAAGAATCTAACTAATTTTTCTTTCTTATTCAATACAAAACAGTTTCATTATCATTAATGGGACTGTTTTTTTTTTGATTAACGTTTGTGGCCTGTTGATTGATGGAGTTGCTTTCTTTTGTTAGGAACTATTTCACAATGTTAATAAAGATTAATATTAAAATGAAAAACTTATCAGTCTTTTTCGGAAATTTGCAGCACTAATTATTAAATGAATTATAATGGGAATCGGAAATATTTTTAAAATGTTCCAGCCGAAAGACAAAGTGTTTTTTGTACTGTTTGAAAAAGTTGCTGAAGAACTGGTAGCGATGTCAAAAGAATTTCACGAAAGTTTACTCGATTTTGATATCAATGATGATACCATGTTGCAGCACATGAGTGATTACGAACACCGGATGGATGATCTCACTCATGAGATTTTCGTGCAGCTGGGAGAAAATTTTATCACTCCCTTTGACAGAGAAGACATCAGTCATTTGGCCAGTGGTTTAGATGATATTGCTGACTTTATGTATGCTTCTGCTAAATATATTTATTTATACAAAGCACCACTGGATCCTGCTTACACCGAGTTTACACTGTTGATTTACAAATCATGTCTCGAAGTTCAGCTTGCCCTTAAAAACCTGAACGATTTCAAAGATCCGAAAGCCGTTAAAGAATCCTGTATTAAAATTAACTCTTTCGAGAATATTGCCGATGACGTTTTAAGCCAGGCGATCGTAAAATTGTTTGAGACCAACGATGCATTATTGATTATTAAAGTAAAATCAGTTTTGGAATATCTGGAAACAGTGACTGACAAAGCAGAAGATGTAGCCAACACGATTGACAGTATTTTGATTAAATACGCCTAATCTATTCCCTAATTTACTATAAACAAAAGAATGGATTTACCGATTCTACTCATCATCATCATTGCATTAGCACTGATTTTTGACTATATCAACGGATTTCATGATGCCGCGAACTCTATCGCGACCATCGTTTCAACAAAAGTTTTAACTCCTTTCCAGGCAGTTCTTTGGGCTGCCGTCTGGAATTTTGCAGCCTTTTTCCTTGCTGCCTATGTAATCGGCGAATTTAAGATCGGGAATACCATCGCCAAATCAGTGAATACCGATTTCATTAATCTGGAAGTCATCTTTGCCGGTTTGGTTGCAGCGATCGCCTGGAATTTATTGACCTGGTGGTTTGGGATTCCTTCTTCATCATCGCATACCCTGATCGGTGGATTTTTAGGAGCAGCTTTAATGCATGCTTTGGTGACTGACTATCATCTTATCGCGTTGGCACAGCCCAACCTGGATGTCTTTGATAAGCTGATTCTATCCTTTAAGCAACTCTTTACACAAGACATTGTCAGGTATGATAAAGTGATTCCGATCTTTTTATTCATTTTCTTGGCGCCATTGATAGGTTCTGCGATATCCATTTTGATCACCCTGTTTATCGTCAATGTCTCCAAAAGATCCAGTCCCCGTAAAGCGGATAATGTCTTCAAGAAACTACAGTTGGTTTCTTCCGCCTTATTCAGTTTAGGACATGGTACGAACGATGCACAGAAAGTAATGGGAATTATCGGAGCAGCCGTTATTTTTCATCACACGCATACCTTACAGGATCCTGTTTACCTGGCTTTAGACAGTACCCACCAGTTCAACTATTTTGTAGAACATTATTTCTGGGTTCCTTTTACTTCATTTTTAATGATTGCTTTAGGAACAATGAGTGGGGGTTGGAAGATTGTAAAAACCATGGGTACCCGAATTACGAAAGTAACGCCCCTGGAAGGAGTTGCCGCTGAAACGGCCGGAGCAATAACGCTTTTCATTTCAGAACATTTCGGGATTCCGGTTTCTACCACGCACACCATTACCGGTGCGATTATCGGGGTAGGCGTTACCAAAAGGGTTTCTGCAGTTCGCTGGGGAATCACGGTAAGTTTGCTTTGGGCCTGGATTTTAACCATTCCAATTTCAGCCTTCGTGGCAGGACTTACGTACCTGATCGTGGTCTTTTTAAAATAATCAGGACTTTTTATAAAATTAGAGCCATTTCGAAAGAGATGGCTTTTTTTGTGGAACAAGTCGATAACAACGCAGTGATGGAGTGATTGGGTGATTGGTTTTTTGAGTGAGTGATAAATATTAAAGTTTGCAGATGATTTCGAATAATTGAAAATCAGCCAATTGTATTTCTTTAACAAACGAAGAGTCTTTGTCTCTCTTTAGTTGAATGTAGTTTTTAGTTCATTTAATTTAATCTTGCGATGCAAGACAAAGTTTAAAATGTTTTATTGTGTTTATCTTTTTGTACCGCATGTAACTTTTTAATAGGGTGACCTGGACAATTGACACCATGTCCTGAAAAATAGGAATAATTCCGTAATTTTGCCGTATGAATCAAGATACGATCTGTGCGATTGCGACCGCAAATGGAGTAGGCGCTTTGGGAATTATCCGCCTTTCCGGAGGGGAAGCCGTGAAAATTGCGCAAAAAACTTTTAAAGGAAAAAATCTGGAAGAAGTACCGTCGCATACGGTGCATTACGGCTATATAGTGGATGGAAATAGCCAGGAGGCAAAAGGAAAGAACAAAGATGAAAGAACAAAGATAATAGAGGACAGACCGGAGACGGAAGATGTTGAGCAATTCACCATTCAGAATGAATCGTCCGTCACCCAATACCCGACATCCAGCGATACCGAAGAAATTATCGATGAAGTGATGGTTTCTGTTTTCCGCGCACCCAAAACCTTTACGATGGAAGATGTGGTGGAAATATCTTTTCACGGCTCGCCGCATATTGCAAAGAAAATTCTGGAAGTTTTGGTAAAACACGGCGCCAGGTTGGCGAAAGCAGGTGAGTTTACCATGCGGGCTTTTATGAACGGCAGAATCGATTTGGCACAGGCTGAATCCATCGCTGATCTGATCGCGTCGGAAAATGAAGCCTCGCGGAAAGTGGCTTTGAATCAGCTTAAAGGAGGAATTACAAGTGAGATCTCCATCTTGAGAAATGACTTGCTGAATTTTACTTCGCTCATCGAACTGGAACTGGATTTCGGGGAAGAAGATGTAGAATTTGCAGACCGTACCGCCATGAATAAACTGCTGCAGAATCTTCGGCATAAACTGGGCGCTTTAATTGAAAGTTTCCAGTACGGAAATGCGCTGAAAAATGGAGTAGAAGTGGCCATCATCGGGAAACCGAATGCGGGAAAATCCACACTTTTGAATGCTTTGCTGAAAGAGGAAAGAGCCATTGTGTCGGAAATTGCAGGAACGACCCGCGATACCATCGAAGAAGTGATTCATCTGAAAGGAACGGCTTTCCGTTTTGTGGATACCGCCGGACTTCGGGAAACGACGGATGTTATTGAGAAAATTGGGGTGACGAAAGCGAAGGAGAAAATTGCCTCCGCGAAAGTGCTTTTGTATCTCTACGATGAGCAGGATTCTACGCCTGAAGAAGTGATTGCGTTTGTAAAGGAATTTCACCGCGAGGATTTAAAAATTGTATTGGTGCATAATAAAGTGGATTTGACGAACGACGAAATTCCAAACGAATTTGACTCGACCTTAAATCTGGAATTGTTTCCGGACTATTGTGATGAGTTATTAAGGATTTCCGCACGGGATCAAACCGGAATTGAAGCCGTAAAAACAGTCCTGATCGATTATGTAGAAAATTTAAAAGACCAGGAAAGCAATGTGATCATCACCAATCAAAGACATTACGACGCGTTGCGGAAATCTCTGCAGTCTGTCCTTCAGGTAGAGGATGCAGTAAGTTCCGGAATTCACACCGAACTCTTGGCGTATGAACTGAGAAACGCTTTGGAGCAGTTGGGCGAGATCTCCGGTGAGTTCACAAATGACGAAGTATTGGGGAATATTTTTTCAAAATTCTGTATCGGAAAGTAAATTGCTTTTCTTTTGGTTTCTTTTGTGTTTTTTTGTTTGATTTACAGTAGTTTATGTGAATTTTATTTTCTCTTGTTAGCGTTTATTTTATATATTTGTACATCCCTCACTAGAAGTTATTTACCACTCTCTCAAAATTCCTTATTTCAATAAATTTAAAGCAGCTTTAGGAAATGCTTTTGATGAAGGTTATCTTACAGTCAATTATGCTGCAAAAATAAAATCATTTGAGCAAGTTGAAATCCAGAGGGAATACTTGATATTTGAGGAATTACAATCTCTAGCAAAAGCAGAATGTAATATCCAGTGCTAAAAAAAGCATTTTTATTTTCTTGCTTATCGGGATTACGCAGGTCAGATATTAATACTTTGACTTGGTCAGAAGTTCCTGATGAAGGTGAGTTTTCTAAAGTCAATTTTAGGCAAGAGAAAACAGGTGGAGTTGAGTATTTGTATATCTCTGCACAAGCCATAGAACTTCTTGGAGAACGGCAGGATCCTCAGGATCTAGTTTTCAGAGGGTTGAAATATGGGATGACTTACAACACTGAAATTATTCGTTGGTGTAATCGCGCGGCAGTTCCTAAACATATTACTTTTCACTCCGCACGGTATACCAATGCAGTTTTGTTATTAGAAAACGGAGCAGATATTTACACTGTTTCTAAGAGGCTTGATCATCGAGAATTGAGAACAACTCAAATTTATGCAAAGATCGTGGATTCAAAAATGAAAGAGGCGGCTGAGGTTATTTCAGAATTATATATTGAAATGTAGATGATAATTTTTTTTGTGTTGCAATTCAAATCCTAATTTTTGACTCTTAAACTTTTCATTAAAGCGAATTTAAATTCAGAGTAATAGTTTTTAATCTTATTTGATAGTGTTTATATTGTAAATGATTGATTGCATTGCGTATATGGTTTTTGATGTTGACTTTTGTTTAAATTAATTAAACGAAACAAATGGAAAAGAATGAGGTTATTCTGCACAAACTTAACCGAAGTGAAAAGCATATTTTCGCTCTCAAAGCTATTCTTAATGTTAGGATTTTTAAAATCCTATATCTATAAACTCATACATGAGAATTTAATTCCCTTTTCAAAACCTAATAGAAAATTCTTTTTTTGATAGGAAGAAAATAGATGAGTTTCTGCGTCAGAATGCAAATAAATCGAAAGAAGAAATAAACAGAGAAGCCATAGAGTTTTCTCTGAAAAATAAAATTTAACCCACGGAGCCACATTTTCATTAATTTTATGAAGAAAACTTATTTCTTGGCAATCCAATTTCATGCTCTTGGGGATAAGGTTTTCTATGCGTCATACTCACGTCTTCATGTAGGTTTCTTGCGGTTTCTAAAGATTTTTCTTGGTCCATCGAATATCGTGGGTCAGGTATAAAAGGCATTTTTGCCATCTTATGAATCGTTATTGTCGGAAAATGAAAATCTACTTCTACCGTACCCAACAATAAATAACAGCCGCCACCTTGAAAAGGATATTGTTCCAGAACATTGGGAAAATGAGCCGTGTCAAAATATTCACCCTCGGCATCGATCCAGGTTCCGAAAAACATGGTTCCTCGTTTGGTGGGAACATGTTTTCTTGAAATCAGATAAGCCAGCATTTTCACTTGTCGCTTATGATATGTAATTAAATCTTTAGCCATGACTCTTCCTCTGTATCGGGTTTGTAAGAGGTCAAAAGGATTGAATGAAACGGGAAATCCTAAGGTCTCAATTTCATCAAATGCATCTTCAAATGGGTTTCTTTTTATTTTCGGAAGTTGATAGTTTTTCTGAGGTTCGTCCAGTAATGTTGGATGTTTGAAAACCACTTTATGCTTTCCTAAAATAAATCTGGCTTCGATCAATAATTCGTATTTTTGTTTTCCTGTGAATCTGAATGCGCCGACGAAAATCAGAACCTGTAAGGTTTCGATACCCATTGGAATCCTTTTTGTAAAATTCTCTAAAGAAGTATAATGGCCATTTTCCTTTCTTTCTTCAGGAATCAATTCCGCTAACTTTTTTTCTAATTTTTCTATGTGCATTAATCCTAAATAAACATCAGTTCCATAGACAGTGGTCCTGAATTCACTGAAGTTCACACACGGATTATGAATGGTTGCACCGGACATTTTCGCTTCGTGAACATACACTTCGGTTCGGTAAAATCCGCCACCATTATTAATGGCACACACCATAAATTCAATAGGGTAGTACACCTTCAAATACAAACTCTGATAACTTTCCACGGCATAAGAAGCAGAGTGGGCTTTACAAAATGAGTATCCGGCAAAAGATTCAATCTGTCTGTAAACCTCTTTTGATAATTGTTCGGGATGTCCGAGTTCTTTACAGGATTCAAAAAAATGATCTTTCACTTTTTGTAATGCCGATAAAGACCTGCCTTTACCGCTCATCGCTCTTCTCAAAACATCACCATCGGGAGCAGATAGACCGCCAAAATGCAGAGCTATTTTAATCACATCTTCCTGATAGACCATAATTCCATAGGTTTCCCCGAGTTCCTTTTTAAATATATCATGAATGTATTCGAACTTTCTGGGATTATTATGCCGGAAAATATATTCCTTCATCATTCCGCTCTGTGCAACACCAGGTCGTATAATAGAAGATGCAGCTACTAAAACTTTATAATTATCGCATTTTAATCTTCTTAATAATCCACGCATCGCAGGACTTTCAATATAAAAGCAGCCAATGGTTTTTCCGATGCTCAAAAATTCATTGCATTTTGTTTCATCTTTTGAAATGGTGGTGTCTTTAATATCAATGATAATTCCTCTCTTTTCTTTGATCAATTCTACGGTGTCTTTGATGGTTCCCAATCCTCTTTGGGATAGAATATCGAATTTTTCCAAACCGATTTTCTCAGCCGTGTGCATGTCGAACTGTACAATCGGAAAACCTTTAGGTGGCATTTCCAAGGCTGAATAATTGGTGATTGGTTCTTCGGAGATTAAGATTCCACAAGAATGCATGCTTCTTTGGTTCGGATATTTTTCTAACAGTTTCCCATATTGGTGAACTAATCTGAATACCGAATTATCATCATGTTGATCCATAGGTTTTCGGGTCAGTATATCCAATTCTTCTTTTGGTAGTCCAAAAGCTTTACCTACCTCTCTGAAAATAGATTTGTATTTAAACTCCACATTCGTTCCGCAGAATGCTACATGATCCTTCCCATATTTATGGAAGATATATTCCAAAATAGTATCTCTGTTTTGCCAACTCCAATCGACGTCAAAATCAGGCGGCGTTTTTCGGTTAAGATTTAAGAACCTTTCAAAATATAAATCCAATTCCAAGGGACAGATATCTGTAATTCCGATGCAGTAACTTACAATGGAGTTTGCACCGCTTCCTCTTCCCACGTGCATAAATCCCATGCTGTTGCTGTACTGGATAATATCCCAAGTAATCAGAAAATAGGCACAGAAGTTAAGCTGCTCAATCACCGCCAATTCTTTTTCTACTCTTGCTTGCGCTTGAGAATGATCTGCTGAATATCTTTTGCTCAGACCTTCATAAGCTAGCTGCCGCAAAAGTTTAGAATCATTTTCCTTGCTTCCTGTGAAATGCTTCTTGTTTTTAGGAATTGAAAAATCAAAATCAAAGCAGCATTCATTGACCACGAATTTGGTATTCTCAATGATTTGCGGATAATATTTATATTTTTCTAAAAGCTGTTTCTTGTTCACAAATGTTTCGGTGTCTTTACAATAATCACCCTCTGAAAGTTTCGTGATTAGCGTATTATGATCGATCGCTCTCAATATTTTATGCAATTCATATTCTTCATCAGTTTTGAAGGTAACTGGATGCAGAATAACCATCTTGTGAACCAAGTTTTTCAGTTCAGATTGCATCAAAAGGTTTAGTTCATCCTGTCTGATTCCTATAAATTCATGATCCAATAATCTTTCGGGAATATTCTGTAAAGGATAAATAACAAAAGTGTTTTCAAACTCGGGATTCGCTTTAGGAATTAAAACTCCATCACAATTGTATGCAGTTAAAAGTCGGTTGATTTCCCCAATCCCTTGTTGATTCTTTGCCAAACAGAGATAATACAATTCATTTTCAACCCGTATTTCAGCACCTACGATGGGCTTAATGTTGTTGACAGTACATAATTTATAAAAATCATAGATCCCCGTAACCGCATTAATATCCGTCAAGGCCAGGGTTTTGATACGATAATCAAGAGCCTGCTGAACCAAATCCTCAACAGAAATAGTTCCGTACCGAAGACTGTGATAGGAATGACAATTCAAAAACATAATTAACTATTTTATTAAACCTGATGCTCTTCCTACACTGGCGGTACCAAATCTATTTTTAATTTTATCCATCGTTTGATACAGGAGATCAATTCTTCTGTGTCTTCAAAAAGATTCATCTGATGACAGCCTTCTACCAAACCGGTGAACTTTACCCCAATCAATCGAATTCTCATACGTCTGGGATATACTTTTTTGAAGAGTTCTAAAACATACCTGAGCAATGTGTGATCCGCTGAGGTATGGGCAATTCGGCACTGCTTGGTCTCGAATAACCTCAGTGACCAAATGAGATATATTGGAATAATATTCCATATCACCTTTGATGACTTTTGCTTCGGGACATAACCTTAATGCCATTTTAATGGACATCGCACTTCGAACGCCAAAATATCTCGCTTCATAAGAGCAGGATGCTACCAAACCACGGTCTCCACCTCCGATAATCACAGGTAGTTTCTCCAATTCAGTATTTTTAAGTCTTTCACAGGAAACAAAAAAGGTATCCAAATCCATGTGTACAATTGCACGATTCATTTTACAAAACTATCACTATTTGTATCAAATTTAATTATATTTGTTGCTATAAATTATACCAATGTCAATTTTATCAGATAACATGCGCTTTTTGAGAACGAAGCAAAAATTCTCCCAACAAAAAATTGCAGACATACTTTTTATTACACGAGGTCGTTATGCAAAATACGAGGATGGAAGCTCGGAACCACCGATAGAAATTTTAATGAGAATTTCAAAGTATTTCAGTATTAGTATTGATCTTTTAGTTGGCGTAGATCTTAGAAAATATCTTTTAGAAGAAATGCTCAATCTTCCTGATAATCGTATTTTAGTTCCGATAACGGTGGATACTTCAGGGAATAATCAAATTGAAATTATTCCGCAAAAAGCTTCGATGGGTTACCTGAATGGTTACAGCGATCCTGATTATATCGAAAGTTTGCAAACCATTTCTTTACCATTTCTTAGAAACGGAAAATACCGTGCCTTCCCGGCAAGTGGCGATTCAATGCCGCCCTATAAAGACGGAACTTATATTGTCGGAAAATACGTTGAAAATTTAACTGACCTAAAAACCGATAAAACCTATGTTTTTATCACGATAAATGATGGAATTATTTATAAAAGATTTCAATTTCATGAAGGCAATTTCATCTGTGTAAAGTCGGATAATAGCTTTTATGAACCTCTAAAAATACCCCTCATTGAAATTAAAGAAATTTGGGAATTTGCATGTAGTATCAATACTGAAGAGTTTGATGCTGAAGAGTTTTCAGGGCAAAATGTTCGTGGTTTGTTTTTAGAATTAAAACAAGAAATTAAGAAGATTGGTCAAAAGCTTTCAAAACAAGATTAAGATTTAATAGCTATGTTTTAGTAAAGCTAGTGGAAAGTTCGGTGGTAATTGACTACCTAGATTCGGTTTAAAGTGGCCATGTAAATTCGGTTTAAATTGTCCACCTCTTTTTTTGGGTAAAAACGACTGTTTTTCATGTGCTAATTTGTATTCATATATAATTAATTTTCGGCTCTGTTTATTCCTCTTTTTTGCGCATCGATTCTCCCTTCAGTTCGAGGCGGTGAGATTGGTGAAGCAGCCGGTCTCAAATAGCATCAGCAATGTTTTTTTCACCAATAATATCATACTAACCCTGAACCGGGATCTGTTAAGTTACCATAAAGAAGCATTGTTATGACGGTCTTCATTGATTTCCAAAAGGGTAATAATTCTGAGTCTCAACAAAAGTAAAAAAAGTGATTTATGATTTTACAGGAGTCACTTCTGTTTTGGCCGGAATGTCGGGCGGGAAATCTCTGACGGTTTATTATGTTGCTGAAAACGGCAAGAAATAAAAATGTGAGTGCTGTGATGAGTTTTTGGAACAACGATCAGATAAATCCTGAAACCGGGCTTCCACCTCTTTTGGAACAAATGATTAAACTGCAATAATCTCATTACAGCTAAAAACTAAAGTTCCGTTTTATCCGGCGGAAAATTGGGAAGAAGTTAAAAAGCAGAACAAAAAAAAGCTTCGAAAGAAGCTTTTTTTATAGATTTACTTGATTACTTTGATATCTATCGCAGAAAGTCCTTTCGGAGATCTTTCTATTTCAAAGGAGACCTTGTTGCCTTTCTTTACCATTTCTTCGCAATTGTTGCTGTGGAAGAAAATGTTTTCTTTGTTTTTGTCTTCGGTAATAAAACCGTACCCTTTTTCACTTAGAAAGGTAACGATCCCTGATTTAATTGGGTTTTCAGCTTCAATGGGCGCTGCACCCAACTGAATGTTGCTTACATCAATTTTGTTATCGTTACTTCTGTCAGGAGGGGTGGTTGTAAATTGCCCGTTGACATCAACGTACATAATCATGTCGTCTAAGCCTTTTCCTTTGTCATTGCTTTCTTTGCGCTCCTCACGGCGCATTGCTTTTTCTTTTTGCTTCTGAAGTTTTTTCTTAAAGTTTTCTTTTTTGGAGAAAGAATCCGCCATATATTTTTTTAATTTTTAGATTATCGGATAAGGTACAAAATAAATTAACACAATGCAACATAAATGATAAATATTGCATTTCGCAGAGTAAGACAAGTCTGCTCTTTTAATGCCTTAAACTACCATGGATAAGCATAAAACCTGATATCACCTGACGGTAAAATAAATAACGTACTGTACAGCCGAAAGTAATAATCACCGGCTTAAAATTATTTTAAACATAATAAGAGACAATATGATAACCCGTGTCTTTTTGAACTGAAAAAAAATATCTCTCACAGATTTAAAATGTGTTTACTTTATTTTGTTTTAAGCTGCCAAATCAGCGGAAACTATTATTAAAGCTATATAGCCATATCAAAAAATACAATTTTTAATACTTAAAAGTACTTAAAAAATCTTTATATTCAATCTAAGGTGGTCTTTTCGGCAACATAATTTTTACTTAAAGAAGAAAAAAACTGATGCGACTAATGTGGTTTAAAATAAAAAATTGAAAGACTCTAACACTATCTCACCTTTTCGAACAGAAAAAGTTTGCCGCCGGTAAATGCATAACGCTGCATTAGATTCCCTTCTAAAACCATCGTTTTACTGGTAACATTAATGATAGAAATATAATTGCCCGAATTGTATTTTAAATAATTTTCTTTGTTTTTCGTCTGAGGATTTTTGCCAAACTTAAATTTGTATTTCACCCAGTCTTCTTTTTCGGTCTGGCAATGGACCGGTTGAAATTTCTCTTTATTAGACTTGAATTCGATGACCTCAAAACCTTCTGTACATTCGCTTTTAAAATTATTTGTCGGATCACTGTCCTGCGCAAACTGCTCGTAGGTTCCGTTGTAAACACCTACCACTTTCCAGGTTCCGTTTAAACGGTCTTCATCTATTTTTCCCTCTGCTTTTTGAACGGCCCAGCTTATGCCTTTTACAGTTCCTTTCACAGCGGAATACCCGATTTTAGCAGTCGTAGTAACAATCTTTGCAGCAGTAGAAACCACGCAGGAAGTGAGCACGAAACTCAGTAAAAGTAGAAGTCCGATTTTATTTGTTTTCATAATAGAGGTCTTTATTTCACTGCAATTTACAGTAAATTTTAGTGAGGAAAAACGGAATGAGTTCATCTTTTCATTATCAGACCTTAAATGGTAGAAAACGAACAGGAAAATTGAAGACCTTCGGAATGAAGCAGTTGGAATGATTCTACGCTAAAAAATGCCAGATTCTCGTGACCACAAAACAAACAGTTAATCCATAAATAACGGGCAGAATGGTGGCGACGAAAGTCCATTTTCGGCTGCTGGTTTCTTTGTAAATCGTATAAATAGTCGTGCTGCACGGATTGTGAAGCAAACTGAAAAGCATCAGGTTTACTGCCGTAAGCGTCGTCCATCCTCCGGCGTGCAATAAATGGGCGATTTCTGAATCACTTCCTTCAAACATCACGCCTGCTCCGGCGCCCAGAGCAGTGTTTCCAATAGTTAAAGTAGTAAGCATTAATATTGTTGGAATTACAATTTCGTTGGCAGGGATCGCTACGATATAAGCCAGCAGGATCACGCCGTTTAAACCGAGAAACATTCCGAAAGGGTCTAATCCGGTAATCATCCACAGTGCAATACTTTGATCGCCGACCGTTATATTGGAGATGAGCCAAATTGCCGCTCCGGCCGGGGCCGCAAATACAACGGCTCTCCATAATACAATTAAGGTTCTGTCAATTAAAGAAGTGTAAACGGTTTGTAAAACATTCGGAGGTCGGTAAGGTGGAAGTTCTAAAGTAAAGAATGACGATTCTCCTTTTAATAATGTTTTTGATAAAAGCCAGGACGTAAAAAAGGTAAAGGCAATTCCCAAAACTGCAATTCCTATAACCGCCAACATCGAAACGGTGCCTGCCCATTGACTGGGAACCAAAACGCCTAAAAATAGGGTTGCAATAATAATCTGAGTAGGCCATCTTCCGTTACAAAGTGAAAAATTATTGGTAATAATTGCAATCAGCTTTTCTCTCGGACTGTTGATGATTCTGGTTGCGACAACGCCGGCAGCATTACAGCCAAAACCCATACTCATCGTTAAAGCCTGTTTGCCATGAGCTCCGGATTTTTTAAAAATACGATCCAGATTAAAGGCGACCCTCGGTAAATAACCAAAGTCTTCCAGCAAAGTGAATAAAGGAAAGAAAATAGCCATTGGCGGCAACATGACGGCCACGACCCAAGCCGTACCGAGATAAACGCCATCCACCAGAAAACCATTGAGCCACCACGGAAAGTTCAGGTTGGTCGCACCGTTTTTCAAAAACGGATGAATGGTATCTAATAATAAAGACGCCAACATTTGGGAAGGATAATTGGAACCCACAATGGTAATCCAGAGGATAACGCCTAACAGCAAAAACATAATAGGAAAGCCCCAGATCCGATGCGTCACAATATGATCAATGGCTCTGTCAACCCGAAATGAACTTCTGGACTGATCGGAGGAAACAGAATCCTTAACCAACTGCGCTGATTGTGCATAAATACTTTCTACCAGGTCATTTCGATACTCATCGCCCAGTTCAGTCCGTAAATTTTCAGCGGTTTCTAAAACAGGATTCAAATTCTGCCCGGATATTTCAGCAGAAAGCCGTCCTTCTTTTAATCCGGTAATAATACTTTCATCATCTTCCAGTAATCGGATGGCGAGCCAGTGGGCATTTGGTAAATTAGAATCTAACTGAGCTAACAGACTTTCGATTTCAGAAACGGCTTTTCCACTTTGAGCAGATAATTGAAATGAATGGTGTTTGGCCGTTATAAAAGTTCCGTTGGCAACCTGTTTAATCGCTGCTAAAAGTTCAGGAATTCCTTCCTTGGAACGCGCACTGGTTGCCACCACGGGAATTCCTAAATCTTTAGATAATGTTCTTACATCAATTGAAATTTGGTGGCGGCGCGCTTCGTCCATTAAATTGAGACAAAGCACCACTTTATCGGTAATCTGTAAAATCTGCAAAACCAGACTTAGATTTCTTCGCAAACGGCTTGCATCGACGACCACAACGGTAACATCGGGCTGCCCGAATAAAACAAAATCTCTGGCAACCTCTTCATCTTCTGAAGTCGATAAAAGGGAATAGGTCCCTGGTAAATCGACGATTTTATAGTGACGGTCCTGATAAGAAAAACTCCCTTCAGCGCGCACTACCGTTTTGCCGGGCCAGTTTCCAGTATGTTGTTTTAGACCGGTTAATGCATTAAAAACAGTGCTTTTTCCTGTATTGGGGTTGCCAGCCAGTGCAACCGTATAATCTGAATTTCCCGCGGAAATACCCATTTTCCTGAGTTCTGCAGATGGATTTAATTCGCAGGTATCACATGCTGTTTTCATATGGTCTCTTTTACTTCGATTAAAACGTTTTGTGCATCTTCATTTCGCAGGGAAATTAAGGTGTCGTGAATGCTGTAGGCAATAGGGTTTCCGAGCGGACTGATATTCTGAACGGTAATTTCTGAACCACGAACGAAGCCCAGATCTTGCAGCCGCTGTCTGACTTCACGGCTGCAGTTCGTTGAGAGACCGATGATTTCGGCGATTTGATCTTTTTGTAATATACCTAAATTTTTACCTGGTTCCATCCTGTTTTTTTAAAACTTCTACTTCTGATTAGAAAGGCTAAAATACAAAATTAGATTAACCTAACAATATGTTTATTTAAATCTAACAAGTTAAAAAAAATGGATCGGTGGTTGTTTGAGATAAAAAGGATTTTTTCCGGCAGAAAAAATTGCCGGTTCACAACAAAATAAACAGCGGATTGAAGATTTTAAAGTAGTTTTTTATTTCCATAAAAAAGTCAAAGAGCCAATCAAGGTACGAAATAATTAAATGAATTTAAGTTAAAGATGATTTCTTTCACCAAATATTGCTGATAATTTCCCTGCGATGCTGCATTGTTATGGTATTGTTAAAAAAATGATATTTATTACCTCAAATTTAAAATATAATATATAATTTAGCCCGCCCTAATAGAAAGTAACTAGTGCTTTTTTTTGATAAGGGATATTAAATATTTTTATAATGACCATCAAAGGACAAATTGTTGAAATCCCGGAGAATTCTCCTCTTTACAAAAGAGAGATTCCTGCGTTTTTGTCGAAAAAAGAATCGCTTCTCTGGGAATCTCAGAAGAACAGGTATTCTTTATTTGATGGGTTTCTGGTGGGAGAACATGCTGGAGTTGATCATTTTAAAACAGGTCAGCGAAAAGGAATCAACGTAGGTGGAAAAAAAAAGCCGCTTTATGTGATTGCCATCGATAAAGATGAGAACCGTCTTTTTGTAGGCGCTGGCGAAAACCATCCCGGACTTTGGGCAAATGTCCTGTCGTTCCCGGAAACCTTTTTTCACTGGAACCGGCAAATATCATTTACTCCGAAAGAACGGGAGAACGGAATTGCAGTAGAAGTACTGGCTTCAGCTGTTGAAGAGAAAATACCGGCGAAACTGTATATTTTTGATGATACCGTTTTTTTAGAATTTGACAAGCCAGCTTTAATCACTATTAGAGAAAATCCGGTCTCTGTTTTTTACCGGAATACAATCATAGCAAATACAATTAATTAATTATAACATGAAACTAAAACTATCTTTTTTAGCAAGTATCATTTCGTTTTTCGTGTACGCCCAATCCGCACCTGCGTATTATTCCGGCGTTAACTTCAATAAAACCAAAAATGAACTGAAGGCAGAACTTGCCACATTAATTACAGCTACTCACACCAAAACCATTTCTTACAGTGAGTTGCAAACCCTGATGAAAACCAGTGATGTGGATCCTGAAAATCCGGCTAATTTGCTTTTGATTTATGGTTCTCAGAGCTCAGGAACCCATCAGAGAAGCCGCCCTATTGGTGGGTCATGGAACCGGGAACACGTTTATGCAAAATCACAGGGAACACCAAATCTGGGAACTTCCGGTCCGGGAGCGGATGGTCACCACCTTCGCCCTGCCGATATTTCTTTGAACAGCAGCAGAGGACATTTATCCTTTGATGATGGAGTAGGTCCGTTGGCCGGAACCACATCACGTGGTGGCTGGTATCCCGGGGACGAATGGAAAGGGGATGTCGCAAGAATCCTGATGTATATGTATGTAAGATACAATACAAGATGTCTGCCTTTGGGAATTACCATGAATCCAAGTACATACTCGGCAGACTTCCCGGATATTTTATTGAAATGGAATGTCGAAGATCCGGTTTCAGCTTTTGAAATGCAAAGACAGAATGTGGTGGCAAACACGCAGAAAAACAGAAATCCATTTATCGATAATCCTTATTTGGCAACGGTAATCTGGGGTGGTCCCGCTGCAAAGAATACCTGGCCGGATACTTTCAATGGTGGCGGGACTTCAGGAGATACCGAAGCACCGTCAACTCCAGTGAATCTTTCGGTTTCAGGAGTAACTTCTTCAAGTGTTGCTTTAACCTGGACGGCTTCTACCGACAATATTGCGGTAGCAGGATATGATCTGTTTGTGGATAATATTTACAAAACAAGCGTATCTTCTAATAATGCGACAGTTACAGGATTAAACTCTGCAACCACTTATTCTTTCTATGTTGTTGCAAAAGATACTTCCGGTAACAAATCTGCAAATAGTGACACTGTTCAGGGAACTACCGAGGCAGGTACCAGCCCGGGAACCGGTACATCTTGTGGTACTGAAGATTTTGAAAATATTCCGTCTACAGGAGGTACTCCTCCGGCTTCTTCATACGGCGACAGAACGTGGTCTGGAAACGGTATCGTCTGGACAGCCACCAACGCAAGAACCGACACCCAGATCTATATCGACGGGGCGGGTAACAAAGCAATTTGTGTTAAAAAAGGAGTTTTGAAATCTTCTGTGATCTCAGGCGGTATCGGAACACTGAAAGTGAAAACCTATCTGCCGTTTGCTGATTCGGCAGGAAATTATATTCTTAAAATTAATGGCGTGGTAAAAGGTCAGATTCCTTATTCTAAAACAGCAAAGACCCAAACAATTGAGAATATCAATGTTGAAGGAAATGTTGTTATTGAATTGATTGACGAAGCGACAAGTAACAGAGTTTCGTTTGATAATCTTTCCTGGACTTGTTATTCTTCGATGGCGACTGATGATGTTTCGGCCAAAAACCAAAAGATTACCATTTATCCAAACCCTGTAAAAAACAATGAGTTTTTCATCAGCGGAATCGATAAAAATGAAACCGTAAAGGTTTATAGTTTGAATGGACAGTTGTTACAAACCATCAATAATGTTAATGACAAAGAAAAAGTGAATCTTAAAAAACTTCCAAAAGGAGTCTATTTTGTGACTACAAAAACACAGTCTGCTAAAATTATCGTCGATTAATTCAGGGATTTCCTGATTGGCAAATAGCAAACAGCAAGGCCGGGAGAATTTTCTTCCAGCCTTTTTGTATTTTAAATGAAAGAGATACTTAAACCCTTAAAACTCCGCGAAATCCTCTGGCAGCATAATAAGATTCAGCGCCGTTATGATAAATAAAAATGGTGTCATACCGAAAATCCCCAAACAGAGCACCGCCCAACTTCCTGATTTTTTCCGGGGTTTTCAGCCAACTCGAAGTTTTGGTATCAAACGTTCCGAGTTTTTGTAATTCCCGGTATTCTTCTTCATTCAGGATTTCAATGCCCATCGATTCTGCGCCATCAACCGCATTGTTTTTTGGTTTGTTTTCCTTCCTTTTATCGAGTGCTGCTTTGTCGTAACAGAAGCTTCTGCGGCCTTTCGGACTTTCGGCGGCACAGTCATAAAAAAGATATTCTCCGGATTTCGGGTCAACGCCCACTGCGTCCGGCTCGCCACCGCTGTTTTCCATCTGGAGTAAAGATTCGCATTTCTTTGGGTTTTTGGAAAGTTTATCCTGGATATCTTCCCATTTCAAATCCTGATGCCGGTTCAGATTTGACCCAAAACGTTCTTTTAAAATCTGGAAAAGTTCATCATAATTGTTTATTGCAGCCATGTTTTTTTACTATTTAATTTTTGATGAATTAAATTTTACTCAGTTGAGTATCGGTTCTTTCATTCTGTGCACATTATTTTAATCCTTAAAATTACGATGTTTTTTTTACTTTAATTACAAGTATCCGGTCACTTTCTATTCACTTTTACTTTGTTGTTAATTGAATTAAGCACTGAGTTTTTTGATTCCGTTCAATGAATTCCTTTTCGCAGCTGGAAGAAGTTTATTGGCAAATCCTGGAATCATTGATAAGGTTTTTTCGTTAATATCTCTAAATTTTTCTTAAACTTTTTTGGTGTTTTTTGATAATGTTGCTGTTGGTCGATTTAAAAAGTCGTTCATCTATTTGCTGTTTCAGGTTTGAAAAATTATTTGAAAATTTACCTTATCAAATAGGCAACTTTGAAATAAGCCGATCTCTACTTTCTGTAAAATAAAGTAGCAAAGCATCTGCTGAATTTGATGATACAATTTTCAATCAAGATGCATTTCTACTTTGTCTTCAATTAATAAATAACCGTTAATTAGTACAAAATGAAACATTTAAAATTAGCCAGTCTCTTATTTTTAATCGGAATTTGTAGACAAATATCAGCTCAAACAGGAAGTCCAATACCTAATTCTTCCCCCGCAGATAATTCTGGGGTAAGGATTTCGGTGAGAGGGGGTTACGATTTCCCTACTTTTAAACATGATACTCCGTTTATAGATCATAAAGGCGGATTTGAAGCAGGTGCTTCTTTAGATTATTACTGGAACTGGTTCGGTATCGGTGGAGATTTTGATTATATTCAAAACAAACCGAAAAATACATTTCCAACAGTAAATTTAATTACCGCTTCCCAACAACCGATCAGTTCGGTAATTCTGGATGAACATAGAATTACCCGTTTGTTTTACGGGATAGGTCCCGATTTTCGATTTCTGATCAGTCCAGGGTCTGATTTCGAACTCAAGGTAAGAGCGGGATTGTCTTCTATAAAAGGCGGGGAAACGAGATTAAGAGGATTTGACAACTCGCCTGCAAATCCTGATGGGATCCTGCTTAATTACCATGGTGGATTCGATGAGAAAAATGTTTTTGCGGGGAAAGCTTCTTTGCAGTTTAATATATTCTTTAGCAATAATATAGGTTTTACCGTCGGTGGTTATTATATGAACCATTTTAAAACATTTGATTTGAGAAACACAGCATTAAATGTTACTGATGCCTACTACGGTATTAACCCATCAGATGGAGCTCCTGTTACAATCAGTCCTGCTAACTTTGTACAAAGGGTTCAACCTACGAAAGAATCTTTGCAGTCGTTTGGCATTTTCGCAGGTCTGGTATTCAAATTTAATAAAAAAACAGAACAGGTTATGCCCGAACCTGCATCCTTGGAATGTGTCGTTACGGTAATGGCCAAAGATAAATATTCCCGGAAAGCAATTCCGAAAACCGACATCATTTTGCTGGATGAACATGGAAACACCATACAAAGTGGTGTCACTGATCAATTGGGTTCAATCACTTTTACTTCGGTTGTAAAAGGAAATTACATGATTACCGGAAATTATCAGGGAAGAGATCTGAACGGGAATATGATTGATGTTTCTGAGTTTGGTAATTGTACCATTGGTGGTATTACAAAAGAGATCTTGATGGTCAATGATCGTTTTGCGGTAATCGGTAACGCGACCGACTGTAAAACAGCTGAGCCCATCGCTAACGCAATAATAATGGTGAAAAATAACAGTTCCGGATATGTGGAAACGGTAAATACCGACCATAATGGTGGATTTAGTTTCACTGCAATGCCGCAAACTTCTTACACAGTCTATGGTAAAAAATCAAACTTTATGTCGCAAACGGTAACATTAAATACGAATGATTATAGCTTGAGCGATTCGCAGACGATTCCGATGGAGGTTTGTATGGATAAAGCGGGCTGTAACGATTCTATTATTCTTAAAAATATTCTTTACGATTTCGATAAATCCTTCATTCGGGAAGATGCCAAACCCGAACTCAACAGACTCGTGCAGTTTATGAAAGATAATAGCGAAGCGAAGGTTGAACTGTCTGCATATACCGATTCGAGGGGATCAGATGCTTATAATCTGAAACTTTCTCAACGAAGAGCTGAAAGCGCTGTAGAATATATTATTTCACGGGATATCAGCAGATCCAGATTGGTTGCGAAAGGATATGGCGACACCCAACTGCTCAATAAATGTGCAAAGGGCGTTCTTTGTACAGAAGCAGAGCACCAAGTCAACAGACGTACACAGATGAAAGTGATTTGCCCTAATGCAAAATAAGTTCCCAGAAAGACCGCATCAAAATCATGATGCGGTTTTTTTTAATTTCTCTAATCTCCGTTCAGCATTGAGGTTTGATTTAAAAGTTCTCCATCCATAAAAAGAACTTTTGGCACAGTGTGAAAGTAATATTGGGTTTCGCTTTTATGAGGTACAGGATAAAAAAAAACAAAACACGGCGGCGTATTTTGTTTTTATAGTTATTGATGATCTTAATTTTATTTCACCGGAATATTCGCTAAAATTTCCTGTAAGAATCCCCAGAATTTCTGAACGGAAGGAATATTCGCTCTTTCATCCGGCGAGTGTGCGCCACGGATTGTCGGCCCGAAACTTACCATTTCCATATCGGGATAATTGGCACCGATAATTCCGCATTCCAAACCGGCGTGGCAAGCCACCACCTGAGGTTTTTCACCGAAATCTTTTTCGTAGATTTTCTCCATAATCTGTACGATTTCAGAACCGGGTTTTGGCTTCCAGCCAGGATAAGAACCGCTGAATTCTACGTCCATTCCTGCTAATTCATAAACAGATTTCAATTGTTCAGCCACGGCAAATTTTCCAGATTCAACGGAAGAACGGGAAAGATTTAAAATTTGTAATGCTCCGTTTTCCAGTTGTACTCTGGCGATATTGTTTGATGTTTCTACCAAATCTTTCACATCGGGTGACATTCTGTAAACGCCGTTGTGAGCTGATTTTAAAGCCAGAATTACTTTTTTCGAATCTTCTTCAGAAATTGCTTTTTCCGGTGTTGAGAAATTTTCGATATTGATGTGCAGATCTTTTTCTACAGAAGCGAATTCCTCCAGAATCGAAGTTTTCAAAATTTCAGCACCTTCCATAAATTCGACGGAATTCCGCACTGATAAAACCACGTTTCCTTCTCTCGGGATTGCATTGCGCAAACCACCACTGTCGATAGAAATTAACTGGATATTCTGGTTGTAAAGTCCGGTATATAAAAGCCTGCCCAAAAGGACATTCGCATTGCCGAAACCTTTGTGGATATCCATCCCGGAATGGCCGCCCTGTAGCCCTTTTACTTCTATTTTTACAATCTGTCCTTTAGGATCTTCCACACCGTAAGTTTGCGAAGCGGTGACATCTACGCCACCAGCGCAGCCAATATCGATTTCGTCATCTTCTTCGGTATCCAGGTTCAATAAAATCTGGCCTTCCAACTGTCCCGGTTTTAATCCGATTGCGCCAGTCATTCCCGTTTCCTCATCAATGGTGAAAAGCGCTTCCAAAGCAGGATGAGCAATGTCGTTGCTTTCTAAAATACTCATGATGGAGGCAACACCCAATCCGTTATCAGCTCCCAAGGTTGTTCCTTTTGCTTTTACCCAATCACCATCAACTTCCATTTTGATTCCTTCTGTTTCGAAATCAAAATCGATATCATTGTTTTTCTGGCAAACCATATCAAGGTGAGACTGCAAAACAATTGATTTTCTGTTTTCCATGCCCGCCGTTGCAGGTTTTTTAATGATCACATTGCCAACTTCATCAACCGTAGTTTCTAAATTCAGCTGCTCACCAAAGTTTTTAATAAATGCGATTACTTTTTCTTCTTTTTTCGAGGGACGGGGAACCGAATTCAATGCTGAAAAATTCTTCCAGATGATCTGCGGTTCGAGTTGTGATAATTCCATTTTATAATTTATTTAGCTCAAAATTACAAATAAAAAAACGCTCCTGAAATTTTCAAAAGCGCATTAGTTTAATTTTAAGACTATTTAACAGCCGCATTCTCCGTAAATCGGCGTGACTGTTTTCTCACCTTTTTTATTTTCTACGGTCATTGTTCCTTCGAACATCATCACTTCTTGCAGGCCTTTTATTTTTTTTCCTTTGATGGTTACCGAAAATTCATCATTCTTAATGGTTTTGCTAAAGTTTTCAGGATCAAAATCACCTTCTTCCATTTTAATTTTTACATTTTTTCCATCAATTTTCAAAAACGCACTGTTGCCGTAATCGTCAATATAAACGTATTTTTGATCGTGAAAGTCTTCTTTTGTTTTAGAAAAATAGCAGGAACAACCATTGACTTCGGCGGGAAAATCAAATGTTTCGAGGTTGATCTGGTTTAAAGTTTCCGGTACGTTTACAGAATCATTTACAATTTGTAAAGAGTCGGTGGTTACTTTGTTTTCTGAAATTTTTTCTTCTTTCTTGCAGGAAAACAACATTATTAAAGAAGCGATAATCATCAGTTTTTTCATTCGGTCTATTTTTTTATTAAAGTTATTTATTTTATCCGCGGGATCTTTCCAGCAAAACCATCATTAAAAAAGACAAAACGACCAACGATTCGTCCTGGTCATCGATGTCTTTTAAACGGTCAAGCTGAAACCTTCTTCCAATGAAAGAAGGCATTTTTTGTAATCGGAAATATGCTGTTCCGCCGGCATCTTTTACCGTGTAGGATGGATTGAGGAAATATCCGGTAAACATGCCGATAATGGGGATTTCGCTTACCAGTCCGTCCATAATTTTCACCCAGGCATTGTCTTCGCTAACGCTGAATTTAAGTTGGTCATTTTCATCAAAAAGTTCATAATGCGATTTCCAGAAAGAGCGCATTCCTTTTCTGGCGAGCCGGCCGTAATTTTTATTATTCAAAAGATCGCTGATGGAATAACTCGCATTAAAATCTAACCAGCGGTCGGCTTTAATTCTAAACAGTTCCTGAGATTTTGATTCGTCATTGAAAACAAGAATATCTTCTTTGAGTTTGAACATTTTCTGGCGAACGTAAGCTACATAATTTCCATTTTTATCGGTAATGTTAAAATCACTGGACAAAGTGGTAATTTTAAATTTAAAATCAAGAGGATAATTCAGATTTTTAAGGACCATTTATTATTTTTTTTAAAGATAATAAAATCTCCGAAACTTGGAACTTCTCTTATTAAACTTTATTTTTGTGAAATGGATTATCCGAGCAAAGTTTTAGCAAAAGCCGTGGATGAAATTTCCGGGTTGCCGGGAATTGGCAAAAAGTCAGCCTTACGGTTAGCCTTGCATCTTTTAAAACAGCCCGAAAGTCAGGCAATTGCTTTGGGGGATTCCTTGAAAAAATTAGTCACCGATATTAAATACTGCAAAAACTGTCATAATTTTTCGGATGCGGAAATCTGTGAGATTTGTGATAATCCCAAAAGAACAGAAGAATTATTGTGTGTCGTAGAAGATGTCCGCGATGTGATGGCGATTGAGAATACCGGCAAATTCCGGGGGAAATATCTGGTGCTTGGCGGTAAAATTTCTCCGATGGAAGGAATCGGTCCCAATAAGCTGAATATTTCGTCTATCGAAAAAAAATTGGAAAACGGAATCGTTAAAGAACTCATTTTCGCCTTAAGTGCCACCATGGAAGGCGATACCACCGCGTATTATATTTATAAAAAATTCAAAAGTTCACCTGTTCGTTTTTCGACCATTGCACGGGGAATTTCGGTAGGTGACGAACTGGAATATGCCGACGAAATTTCTTTGGGAAGATCGATTCAGAATAGATTGCCTTATAATGAAAAAGATTAATATTGGCCATTGATGTTTTTAATTTAATAATTTAAAGCGCATGATTTCTGTAATAATTCCTGTTTATAATTGCGAAAAAAGCATTGAAAAAACTTTTATTTCGATAAAAAATCAGACTTGGAAAGGCGATTTTGAAATTATTGTTGTGAATGACGGCGCTACAGATGGCAGCAAAAATGTCATTGAAAGTTATCGGAGAAAAAATCCTGATCAGGATATTATTTTAATAAACCAGGAAAACGGCGGTGTGTCTAAGGCCAGAAATACAGCCATGAAAATCGCAAAAGGTGATTACATCGCTTTGTTAGATTCCGATGATGAGTGGTTGCCGGAAAAGATAGAGAGGCAGATGGAATTTCTGGAAAATAAAGATTTTAATATCGACTTTCTAGGAACAAGAAGAATAAACCATCAATTGCTTTATCCATATAAGGTAGATGAAAATAATCTGTCAGAAATTACTTTTCGAAGATTAATGTTGCGAAATGAAACACAGCCTTCTACCGTTATTTTTAAACGTAAGGTTTTGCAGAACAGCGGTTTGTTTGATGCTGATCAGCGATACGCCGAGGATTTGAATTATTGGTTAAGGATTTCCGAAAATAATAAAATGTATATTTTAAATGAAGAACTTCTTTTCGCTGGTTCTGGAAAAAGATCTTTCGGCATCTCGGGTTTATCCGCAAATCTCGAAGCAATGGAAAAGGGTTTCCAAAAAAATTTGAAGGAAATGTTGTTGCAGAATCGGATAAGATGTACCGAATATGCTTTATATGTTGTGTTTTATAAATTAAAATACGTGATTAGAATAAATCGTAATGCTTATTTAAAGCTAAAGGGAAGATGAATTTATCTATTATTATCGTTAATTATAATGTTACAGAATTATTAAGGAAATGCCTTTCCTCAATAGATTGTTTTGTTCAGAATGTTAATTATGAAGTTATTATCATCGATAATAATTCTTCTGATGCCTCTTGGCAAGACTTAATAACTGAATTTCCAAAGTTCAAGTTTATTGCTTCAGAAACAAATGAAGGTTTTGCAATTGCTAATAATAAAGCGGTCAAAGAAGCAGTTGGAAATTATATTCTCTTACTCAACCCCGACACCGAATTCGAAGATTACGATATGACAGAAATTATTGACTTTGCGAATTCCAGAGAAAATTTTGGTTGTTTGGGTGTTCATTTGCATGATGCGGAAGGGAATTTTCTTCCGGAAAGCAAACGGTCAGTTCCGGATATGTTTAATTCTTTTGAGAAACTGTTCACCAGTTTTAAGAAAAACACGTCAAAATCCTATTATAGAAATGATATTGGCGAATATGAAGTTGCAGAAGTGGATGTGGTAACTGGTGCGTTCCTTTTGATAAAAAAATCGACCTATGAAGAAATCGGTGGCTTAGATGAAAAGTACTTCATGTATGGCGAAGATATTGATCTGTGTTTTACCTTACTTCGGAAAAATTATAAAAACTGGTATTACGGGAAATCTTCAATACTGCATCACAAAGGTGAGAGTACGGTAAAAGATCTGAAATATCTAGAGCGGTTTTATGGTGCGATGCAGATTTTTGTTGATAAATATTATAAAAAACAAAAACCAATACAATATGGTTTTCTGTACGCGGGATTAAAACTAAGACATACCTTAGAGAAAAATAAAAGAAAAAGAGATTCAAATTAATGAATCTCTTGGTTGTATTTAAATTACTTTACTTTTCTATTTTCCTGCAGGAGCCGGGACTGGCATTGTAGCAGAACTGTTTGTTCCGGGAGCAGTTTGTGGCGCAGGAGCTTCTCTCTTCGCTGGGGTCTGCTGGAAACTGGTAGTTGGTTTTGCAGTTAAAATAACACTTAACAAAATCAAGACTACAATAATTGCTCCTAAAGTCCAGGTTGCTTTTTCCATAAAGTCATTGGTTCGCTGAACGCCAAACTGGGCAGAAGATGTTCCTCCGAAAGTTCCCGAAAGACCGCCACCTTTAGGGTTTTGTGCCATAACCATAATGATTAGTAAGATACTCGCAATCATGATAAGAACCATGAATAATGTAAATATAGTGCTCATTTTTTATTCTGAATTTTAGTGTGCAAATATAAAGCTTTTTTTGTAATTATTTAACATTAATAAAGAATAGTTGTAGATTTTTTCGAAAACTCAAAAGTCTGGAAATTGCATAGCAATTGGGATCAATGAAATTTTTGTGGTTCACACATTTAAAGGTAAGATTTTTATGACTTTGTTGTTCAAGAAATTACCGACGCAAATACAGCAAGGCGAAACAGTATGCTGTGTAAAAAGATCGCTTACTTAGATCCAGTTTAAATTTATTTTAAAACCACAACAGTCACAAAAGCTAAATCCTTTTTTAAGTTTTTGAAAAGATCAAAAAGAAAAATGGCCTAAAAAGTTACTTTTTTTGTTCTTTTGGAGTTTCTACTTTTATATTCTTTTGTGGCACCATGGTTTTTAAATATTTTAATCATTTTTAAACCAGCTTTTAATTTAATTTTATTTTTCTCAATTTCAAATTTCGGTTTCAGACTTTTAAAAAGGCTATAAAATACGTACCTTTGTCTGTCAAATTTTTTATGAAAATGGAGTATTTAAAAGGACTGAATGAAGCGCAATATGAAGCCGTAACTACCCTGGAAGGACCGTTGATGGTTCTCGCCGGAGCCGGATCCGGTAAAACGCGCGTGCTTACGATGCGTATCGCTCATTTGATTACCAATCTGGTGGATCCTTTTAATATTTTGTCCTTAACTTTTACCAATAAAGCGGCAAAAGAAATGAAGGAAAGGATCGCAAAAGTAGTCGGTCAAAGTGAAGCGAAATCCCTTTGGATGGGGACTTTTCACTCCGTCTTTGCGCGGATTTTGAGGTCAGAAGCCCATTATATTGGTTATCCATCAAACTTTACCATCTATGATTCTCAGGATTCTTTGAATGTCATTCGAAAAGTGTTGAAAGACCTTAAAATCGATTCCGATTTATACAAACCTAAAAAAGTTCAGGCGAGAATTTCTTCTTATAAAAATAATCTGATCACCGTAAAAGCCTATCTCAATAACCCGGAGCTTATTGAAGCCGACGAAAAAGCCAATATGAAAAGTATCGGCGTGATTTATCAGAAATATGTCGAGGCTTGTTTCAAAAACGGGGCGATGGATTTCGATGATTTACTCTTAAGAACCAATGAATTGTTAACGAGATTTCCAGAAGTTTTAGCGAAATATCAGGACCGGTTCCGTTACATTTTGGTTGATGAGTACCAGGATACCAACCATTCACAGTATTTAATTGTGAAAGCTTTAGCTTCTAAATTTGAAAATATTTGCGTCGTAGGAGACGATGCACAGTCCATTTATTCTTTCCGTGGGGCGAATATTTACAACATCTTAAACTTTAAAAAAGATTATCCGGATGCGGTGACCGTTTCGCTGGAACAGAATTACCGCTCCACCCAAAATATCGTCAATGCCGCAAATGTGGTGATTTCTAAAAACCTGCAGCAGTTTAAGAAAAACGTATTTAGTGATAATGAAGAGGGTGAAAAAATTAAAGTGTACCGTTCACTTTCAGATGCGGATGAAGCCAATTTTGTTGCTTCTAATATTTGGCAACAGCATAATTCTGAACAGAAAAAATTTACTGATTTTGCGATTTTATACCGCACCAATTCTCAGACGCGGGCCTTCGAAGATGCGTTGAGAAGAAAGAATATTCCGTATAAGGTTTTCGGCGGATTGTCCTTTTACCAGAGAAAAGAAGTGAAAGATTTAGTAGCGTATCTACGGATTTTAATTAATGAAAATGATTCCGAAGCGCTTTCCAGAATTATCAATTATCCGGTCCGTGGAATTGGAGAAACTACGCAAAACAAATTAATCGTCTTTGCTGATTCTCAAAATATTTCGGTCTCGCAGGTTTTGGATAATCTGGGGTTTTATGCGCCTAACTTGAAATTAAATAATGGAATTTTAACAAAGCTTTCTGATTTTTGGTCGATGATTAAAGCATTTCAGGTCATGTTGAAAACCGAAAACGCATACAACGTCGCTATGGAAGTTGCGAAAAGAACGGGCCTTATCAAGTTTTTAAAAGACGATCAAACTCCCGAGGGAATTTCCCGGGTAGAAAATATTCAGGAACTGATGAACTCGATGCAGGGTTTTATCGAAGAGCAGCAACAGATAGAAGATGGTGATCCGTCGCTTTCCAGTTTCCTCGAAAATATCGCTCTTTCAGCAGATACGCAAACCGACAAAAATGAAGAGGGCGACCAGGTTTCACTAATGACGATTCACCTTTCAAAAGGTTTGGAGTTTCCGGTGGTTCACGTGGTTGGATTAGAAGAAAATCTCTTCCCGAGTTTTATGAGTTCATCCACCAGAGAGGAGTTGGAGGAAGAAAGACGGTTATTTTATGTCGCATTAACCAGAGCTGAAAAGGAAGTGTTTTTTACCTACGCGGTTTCCCGTTTTCAATGGGGGAAAATTACGAGTGCAGAACCTTCTAGATTTTTAAGTGAAGTTGATGAGCAGTATCTGGAATTCGTTAATCCTGCGACCGAAAGCCGTTTCATGAATAATTCCGGTTTAAAATCGAATATTTTTGATGATGAACCTGCAGAGCCGAGATTCTTTAAAAAGAAAGAACCGAAGAAAACAATTGAAAGAAATGAGCCGCTGCCGGTGCCGCAAAATTTAAAACCTGTTGCGACGGCAAGAATCATCAACCCAAGTGGGAATTCTTCCCAGGATATCGAAGTGGGCGACAGGGTTCGTCACGACCGTTTTGGTGTAGGAGAAGTGATTTTCCTGGATGGAACTGATGCTCAAAATATCAAAGCAAAAGTGAAATTCCAGCATGAAGGCGAAAAAAATCTCATTTTGAAATTCGCGAAGCTGACGAAAATTTAAGGTGCAGTAAAAACACTTTAACGGTGCGGTTTCAGAATTAAAAGACTGCGAAAAGCGATCAGATGATTGTGAGAATATGGAAGAAGTAATCCAAGAGAGTAACGCAGAGCCAAAATTTGTAATTGTTCTTTGTCCTAAGATTCTTTTTTTATTAATTCGATCATTTTTCAGTTTTTAATGGAAAGTTGAAAACAGGAAATCGAGGAATATTATTTTAAATCGATGTCGATGGTTTTCTGATTCTTTTTTACTAATTTTGAGCAAAACTAAAACCTATCATCTTGAAACTCAACTCCATCATTGTCGATGATTGCGAGATTGACCGGTTGACGGTATTATCTTACGCCAAAAAATTCCCTATTCTTAATGTAATCGGAGTTTATTCTTGTGCTGAACATGCATTAAAAGCAATCAGGGAAAATGTAATTGATGTATTGTTTTTAGATATCGATCTTCCGGATTTATCAGGTGTCGAACTTCGGAAAAGTGCTCAGGAAGTTCCGGTATGTATTTTCATTACTTCCCATTCAGAATTTGCTGTAGAAAGTTTCGAGCTGGATACTTTAGACTTCATTGTAAAACCCATTAAATTTGACCGTTTCGAGAATGCCGTCAAACGGGTTGAAGAATTTATGGAGATTAAACTAAAAGCCAATTTGTTTGAATCAAGTTTAGGCAGCGATGTGATTTATATTAAAGAAGGTCATGAACAAACGAAAGTGAAACTTCACGACATTTTCTACATCGAAGCCCTCGGAGATTACTCTCTGATTATTACTTCACAGAAAAGACACTGTGTTTTATCAAGTATCGGCAATCTTTTAAAAGAGGTTGATTTTCAGTCATTTGTTAGGATTCACCGTAGTTTTGCAGTGCAGAGACAATTTGTTCAGAAGATCAATATGCACGAAATTATTTTGAACAATGAAGCTGTTATTCCCGTTGGAAGAAGTTTTAAAGACAACCTGAATCTGTTGATATAGCAAAGTTTCTATTTATTTCACCAATTCTTCAAACAGTCGCTCAAAAGTTCCATCTAAATCCTCAGTTTTCCCGGGATGCGGTCGCGAGGTTTGGATCACAGAGCTTCTAACTGCCGTTAACCACCGGAATCTTTCAGGAATGTCGAGTAAAGCGATCGGGCCGCCTTCTTTTTCTCCGCCTGCAACGTGTTTGAAATTTTCTAAATTTTTAAAAATATCTTCAAAATCGATTTTGCTTTTCATAGACCGAAACTTTTCTGTACAAAGGTGAAATTCAAAACGGATGTATTTTTCTTTTTTCGAAAACATAATCAGGCCGATGTTGAAAAATTCTTCTCTTTCAACTTTCGGTACGAGCCGAATGACCGCGTATTCGTAAATTTTAACCTCTTGCATGTTGAGCTTCGTTTATAAAGTTTACAGAATGATCGCGGCGTGTTTTCAGGAAATTGAAATAGACTTCTTTAATCTGTTCCGGCGAATCGTCGGTATCGTTCCAGTCCAGCCAATCCAATGGAATTAATGCTACAATATCGTGCAGAATTTCATCAGTCAAAACGGATTTTGCAAACTGATCTGCTTCATCGAGCATGGTTGCCTGAGAAAGAAGAACGTGGTCTTTAATATAAGCAAATGGACTTAAAGCATGTTTTTCGAAATTCATCCACGAATGATGGAAATACAGGGAAGCTCCATTATCAATAAGCCAAAGTTCTTTGTGCCACATCAAAAGATTAGTATTCTTGAAAGTACGGTCGATATTGGTAATGTAACCATCTAACCAAACAATTTTCGATGCTAAAAAGGGATCAACTTTTACAGATGGATCATAAGCAATTGCTCCGGAAAGAAAATGCAGTCCCAGATTTAACCCTTCGGAAAACTTCAGCAAATCCTGAATTTCTTCATCGGCTTCTGTTCTTCCGAAATCGACATCGAGGTTGGCGAAAACCAGTTCGGGAATTGGCAATCCTAAAACCTGTGAAATTTTTCCACCCAATAATTCCGAAATCAACATCTTAACGCCGTGACCCGCACCACGAAATTTTAAGACATATTTAAAATCATCATCGGCTTCAGCAAGTGCGGGCAAAGAGCCGCCTTCTCTCAGAGGTAGAATATACCGCATGACGGTGACTGTTCTTAAAGACAAATCTTTCATAGAGGACAAAAATAAACATAAAAAACTTTAGAAATAAAAAAAGTTGCCGCCAGCAGTAGGCCTGGTTGAAAATTTCAATCTTTTGTTCATGAGTTTTTGTCGTTTCTGAAACTTTGGTCCTTAAACATAATGTTGTAAACAAGAAAAAGGCCCAGTCCGATTGCAATCAGGAAAAAAATGAAAGGCAGAATTCCGTATCCTAAAACAGAGTAGGAGGACGGGATCCTCATAAGTAATGCAGCTCCAATAATCATCGCGGCAATAATTAACCCCGAGGTAATGCGGTTAGCAACTTTTTGAAAACCATCGGTTAAGCGTGTTTCATCGATGGCATTAATCTTAATTTCAAATTCGTTATTGGCTAATTTTTCTGTGATTTTATTGAGGCGGCCCGGTAAATTTTCAGCGAGTTTTTTATTGTCTAATAATAACCCGTACACATTTTCAGGTTTTAATTCCTGTTTTATTTTTTTATTGACCATTCTTTGAATAAATTTTTGAATGGCTTGCTGTAAATTATACTTGGGAGTTAATACCGCAATGATCTGGTCTAGGTTTAATAAGATTTTCCCTAAAATATTCAGTTCCACCGGCAGTTTTATTCCATCGTCTGCGGCAATTCTATTCATCTGCAGCACAATTCTACCGGTTTCCATATCTTCAGCTTTCGTGCTTGTGCTTTCTAAGACAAGTCTATTGATGTTTTTTCTGAAGTTTTCAATATTTGCCGTCGCAGAATTATAGTCGCTCATTTCTAACAATGCTTCTGTAATGGCGTCGCCGTCTTTTTTGCTCATTCCGACCAGTAACATCATTATTTTTTCCATCATTTTAGGGCTGAATTTTGCCACCATTCCCAAATCCATCAAAGCGATTTGGTCATCGGAAGTTAAATGAATGTTTCCGGGATGTGGATCGGCGTGCGCAAAACCATCTACAATAATCTGTTTTAAATAAGCTTCAACAAGATCATCAATTAATGGATTAAAATCAGTTTCTAACTTTTTTAAATGACCGAGTGACGTGATTTTTTTACCATCTATAAAATCCATCGTCAATACTTTAGAAGATGAATATCCGACAACAGGTCGGGGAATGACGAGGTTGCTGTATTCTTTTAAATTTTCTTTAAGGACAATTAAATTCTGTGCCTCTTTATGGTAATCAAGTTCGTTGAGAAGAATGTAGCGCAACTCTTCCACAACATCGTCAATTGCATACTTTTTTGCCTCTTTGGAATGTGAGACCGCTATTGCCGCCATCTGTTTCAAAGCATCCAGATCATCGAAAAAATTCTTGCGGACCCCAGGCCTTTGAATCTTTACTGCAACCTCACGGCCTGAATGTAGAACAGCTTTGTGAACTTGGCCAATAGACGCACTTGCCAACGGAACGGGATTAAAATCAACAAATGCTTTGCTGATTTTAACGCCGATTTCTTCTTCAAAAATCTTTTCTACTTCTTGATAAGAAATGGTTTCTACATTATCCTGTAATCCAGCAAGTGCAACCAAGTAATTGTCAGGCAATAAATCGGGTCTTGTTGAAAGAAGTTGTCCTAATTTAACATAGGTTGGACCCATTCTTTTTAAATCTTCCACAAGTTCTTCCGGTTGGTCATTGAAATCATCTTTGGGAATTTCTTCCAAGGTCATCTCATTCATTGCAGAATTCGTTGTAGATTTCACAATATCACTGTTGTAGTATTTGAGAATGAAACCAAAAAACTTGGTGTATTTATCGAGTTGTTCTAATGCCATAACATTTTTTTCTTGTACAAAGAAAAAAATGTACCATTAGAGCAATTTTATAGTGAAATGAGCAAATGTTTATCAAATTGATAAAAGTGTTGCTGCGATTTACCATTAAACTTAATTCAGATCAGTCGTTATGATAAGGTTTTCCCTGGAGAATCTGATCGGCGCGGTAAATTTGTTCTACAAAAAACAGGCGGATCATCTGATGGGTGAACGTCATTTTAGAAAGCGACATTTTCTCATTAGCCCGTGCATACATTTCATCTGAAAAACCGTATGCACCTCCGATAATAATGGAAACTTTTTTCACAGAGGAACTCATCCAGTTATCGATTTTGGCAGCGAATTCGCGGCTGGTAAACTGTTTTCCTTTTTCGTCGAGAAGGACAATGGTGTCGGAGTTTTCAATTAAATTTAAAAACAATTTTCCTTCTTCCTTTTTGAGTAAATCAGGACTGAGGTTTTTGGCGTTTTTTACATCGGGAATTTCGATGAGCTCAAAATTCCAGTATTTTGGCAGTCGGTTTTGGTAATATTGGACCAGATTGGTAATTTCTTTATCATCGGTCTTGCCCATGCAGACTAAATTAATTCGCATTTCATATCTTTGTTTTGCAAATATAAATTAATGGGCATTAAAACTCCGCAATTCATCATCAAAATAAAAAATTTTCTGGATAAGATTCATATTCCCTTTTTAGGAATTTCTCTTTGGAAAATGTTTGAAATTTATGGACAAGGTGTTTTTAAAATGCAGATTGGCAGAAGCGCAGCGAGTATTTCGTGGAGTTTCTTCCTGAGCCTGTTTCCTTTTATACTGTTTTTACTTTCGCTGCTGCCCTATCTTCCGCATTACGATAAACTGCAGTTTTATATTTTTGAAGTATTGATGCAGAATATCTTGCCGGCCCGTATGCAAAGCGATGTTACGGGATATATTCAAAATTTTATTATTCCGAATATCAAAAATATCAGCAATATGACGATTGTGTTTGCAATGGTTTTTGCGGTAAATGGAACACATTCTTTGATTAACGGTTTTAATTTCAATACCAATTTACAACGGGGTCTTGTTAAAGAATATCTGGTGGCTTTCGTGATCACCATCGCATTTATTCTGCTGATTATTGCTTCCCTGTTGGGAATCTATTACAGTGAAGTGGTTCTGAAACTATTTACACCCCAAATTAATATTTCCTGGTTGGTCGATAATATGTCGAAGATTATTGGATTTATTTCGTTCCCGATCTTTTACTTTATTTTGTTGGCGCTTTTTTATTGGGTAGGTTGTTTGAAGATTACTACCTTTAAGCAAGCTGTTCCCGGTGCTATTTTAACTACAGTTTTATTTGTGCTGGTTACTTATTTCTTTGCCATTTACGTGAGAAATTTTGCGAGATACAATGTTCTTTATGGCTCCATCGGAACGATTATTTTGGTAATGGTTTGGGTGAATATCAATATTATTTTAATTTTATTAGGAAATGAATTGAATATTGCCATTAAAAGAGTTCGTGTCGAAAAAATGATTGCCGAAGAAATGACCTCAAATGATTTGCAATTCGATAAAGATTTGGTTTCAGAAACCGAGGATATTGAAGACCGCAATCATATTACCATGGATCAATGATTGACAAGTATTACATCAAAATTTCCTAGGGTTAAATAAAGAAAAAATCTTTGTTCAAAGATAAAAACCGCCTGTCATCCTACGCTCTATTGCAGAATTTCCTTCTTTTTTCCAATATACTTTAACAAAGAAAAACCCGCGAATCCTGAAATTGCAGAAGCGACCAAAATGGCAAATTTGGCTTCATCCTGAATTTCAGGATGTCCTTTGAAGGAAAGTAAACCAATAAAAATAGACATGGTAAAACCAATACCTGCCAGAAGTCCCGCGCCCAACATTTGAGACCAGGAACTTTTATCGGGTAAACTGCTGATTTTTAATTTAATGAAAATCCAGGAAAACAAGTTGATTCCAATGATTTTACCGAAGATTAATCCAAAGATAATTCCGTACCCAAAGTTGCTGAAAAGTCCGTCCACCATCCCATCTTTAAAAGTGATATTCGTATTGGCCAACGCAAAAATCGGCATGATCAGAAAGTTGACGGGTAAATGTAATTTCTGCTCTAATTTTTCTAAAGGTGAAATTTCAGTGGTAGAAGTATTGGTTGGAATCGTAAAGGCTAAAAGCACGCCTGCAATCGTCGCATGAATCCCCGAATGGTGCATGAAATACCAAAGAAATAAACCGGGAATTATATAGTAAATATGTTTTTTGAATTTAAAGAAATTCAGCAGGATTAACAGCACAACCACTGCAGCGCTTAATCCCAGATATTCCCAGTGAAGCTGGTCGGTATAGAAGATGGCGATCACCATAATTGCACCTAAATCATCCACAATTGCCAGAGCAGCCAAAAATATTTTTAAAGAAAGTGGTGCCCGTTTCCCAAGCATCGAAATAATGGCGAGAGAAAACGCAATGTCTGTCGCCATCGGGATTGCCCAGCCATTTGCATATTCGGTTCCGTGATTGAAAAAATAATAAATTAAAGCGGGAACCACCATTCCGCCGATTGCCGCGATAATGGGTAATGATGCAGATTTAAAGGATGAAAGTTCACCTTCTACGATTTCCCGTTTGATTTCTAAACCAACGAGCAAAAAGAAAATAGCCATCAAACCGTCATTAATCCAAATGCTCAGCGGATAATTAAGATGAAAAATTTCAGTTCCGATATGAGTATCCAGGACATTTTGAAATGAAACTCCGAGCGAAGAATTCGCAATAAAGAGTGATAGTAAAACACAAAGAATTAACAGTATTCCAGAAGATTGTGAACTGTGAAGAAATTTTTTAAAATATTCGGTGATGAGCATAGGTTTTATTTAGTGGTGTTTTTACATCCGTTTTACACGGGAAACACCGTTGATATTTTTGAGTTGTTTGAAAGTCTCGTCCAATTGGCTTCGGTTTCTCACTTCCAGATTAATGCTGCCTAAAAAGACGCCGTTATTAGATTCAATCGACATGCTTTTCATGTCCATATTCATGTTGTTGCTTATGACTGCCGTAATGTCGTTGATCATTCCCATTCGGTCGAGGCCTTCAATTTCAATTTTTATTCTGTTTTTGAAACTTTCCTCATTGACCCATTTTGCCGGTAAAACCCGATAGTCATATTGGGCACGGAGGTTTATCGCGTTGGGACAGTTGTCATTATGCACTTTAATTCCTTCAGAAATAGTGATGAATCCAAAAATTCTGTCGCCCGGAATTACGGTACAGCATTTCGCATACGAATAATTCATTTTCTGCTCATCTTTTCCGAAAACAATCATGTCGAGATTGGTTTCCGGGGTTTCGGTGAAGAGCTCGTTTTTCACGGGCGATTTGCGGAAACGCTGTAGGATATTACTGAAAATTCCTTTTCCTTCGGTATATTTTTTAATGTCACCGATGTCTAAATCACCATTTTGAAATTTGAGAAATAATTCCTGAGAACTTTTTAACTCAAAGAATTTCTGCATTTTATTAATTTCCTCATCGTTGAAATTAAGTTTGGCGTGGCGCATTTTCCTTTGCAGGATTTCTTTTCCTTCTTCCACCAAACCGTTATTCTCAGAATTCAGAATGGCTTTTATCTTTGATTTGGCTTTCGAAGTGACTACAAAATCCAGCCAGTCAACTTTTGGTTTTTGGTTTTGTGAGGACAGAATATCAACCTGGTCGCCATTTAATAAAACATAAGAAATAGGGACTAATTTACCGTTTACCTTCGCGCCAAGACATTTTGTTCCTAAATCCGAATGCACCGAAAATGCAAAATCCAAAGCAGTAGAGCCAATCGGCAGCGTTTTTATTTCCCCTTTTGGCGTAAAGACAAAAACTTCTTTTGAATACAAATTAAGTTTAATATCATCTAAAAGTTCTGTCGTGGTCATCGACTGCTGATTTTCCAGCACTTCACGGATTTCTCTTACCCAACGTTCAAAGTTTTTTTCATCAGAACTCTGTTGGTAACCTTCCTTGTATTTGTAGTGAGCTGCGACACCTTTTTCGGCGATATCATCCATCCGTTCGGACCGGATTTGAACTTCAATCCATTTTTTATCGGGACCTAAAATGGTGAGATGCAGACTTTCATAACCCGTAGAACGCGGCTGAGAAATCCAATCCCGCATACGCTGAGGATTACTGTGATAAAGGTCTGTAACGATGGAATAGATTTTCCAGGCGAGAAATTTTTCGTTTTTGGCATCCGATTTATAAATAATTCTGATGGCGTAATTATCAAAAACCTCATCGAAAGTTACTCCCTGTTTGAGCATTTTACGGTAAATGGAAGAAATTGCTTTTGCTCTTCCTTTGATGGAAACATTTAGATTTTCATCTTCTAACTGTTCCGATACCTCTTTTTTAAATTCTTCGATGTATTTTTCGCGGCTTTCTTTCGCCAGTTCTAATTTCGAGGAAATGTCGAAATAGACTTCCGGATTATTAAATTTTAAAGAAAGATCTTCTAATTCTGATTTGATGTTGTACAAACCGAGGCGGTGGGCAAGCGGTGCATAAATATAAACCGTTTCCGAGGCGATTTTTTTCTGCTTCTCCGGCGTCATACTTTCCAGGGTCCGCATATTGTGCAGCCGGTCTGCAATTTTAATTAAAATCACCCGGAAGTCTTCGGAAAGAGTGAGCAAAAGCTTGCGGTAATTCTCTGACTGTATCGAAATATTCTGGTGATTCATCACCGCAATTTTGGTCAGTCCGTTGACAATATCTGCAATTTTTTTTCCGAATATTTTTTTGAGATCATCGTAAGTATAATCAGAATCTTCGATTACATCGTGAAGAAGTGCACACGCAATCGATGTAGCACCCAACCCAATTTCGTTGGCCACAATTTTTGCTACCTCAATCGGATGATAGATGTAAGGTTCGCCTGTTTTTCTGCGCTGGTCTTTATGGGCATCTAGAGCAATATCGAAGGCTTTCCGGATGAGTTTATTCTGTTCCTCATCCAGGTTGCGATACGTATTGGTGATTAAATCTTTATACCTTGCGAGAATTTCTTTATTTTCCTGTTCTAAATCGTAAACCATGTATGTAAGCCAATTAGGACACGAAAATAAGAAAAAAAAGTCCAAAATGGTGGATAAAACCCAAAAAATGTATAGAAAGGAACTGGGTTTAGAATGAAGCCTGGACATCCGGAAATCATATCCGGGGTGATTATAAACAACGGGTGTCTGAGAATGCAAGTCTCAAAAAGTGCAGAGATTTTTCTTGAGAGAAAAGTGATTTTACGGAAAGGGAAGGTTTAAAATGAGGTAGTCCACTGATCTTTAAACAATAAAGAACCTTTCAAATTTTGAAAGGCTCCCGGTTAAATCTGTTAAATAGTTGTAATATGAGGTTTAAATATGGTTCGCGAAAAATTCGCTGGTTTTTTAATTTACAATAGATCCGCAGAAAAAAATGCTAAAATACATGAACAAAATTATGATTCTGTGGAATTTCCAAAATTGACTTCAGTATTGATTCCTTCAGATTGACCGCGGTAATTAAGGCTCGGTGCATTGAAGATCTCTGCTTTTGCACGTAACGCCACTATTTTTTTTAGAATATCTAAAGATTTTGCATCGCGAAATTTTATATGTTCAAAATAGTTTTGATGAATGCAGTTGTTTTTTGAAAAGACTTCATTTACCTTTTCGATTTGTTCCGGATCTTTTACTTTTACACTGACCACCAAACTGTCGTCTTCAAGTTCGGTTTTGTCTTTAAAAAAATATTGCCAGATAGAGGTTTTTACTTTTTTATGAATTTTCTCTTCATGCAAATATAGAATGTAATCCTGATTCTGAATACCTGCATTTTCCAAGTCCTGACCAATTTGGTGAGACTGACTTTGGCTTTCAAATAAGCCTGTGATGATTGATGCCATTATTCTAAATTTTAAATTTACAATACAAAGTTTACATATTTAATGCGAAAAATACAAGTAAAAACGATAGTTATTATGTATTAATTGAAAACGAAAGGATATATTGTTAATATATTTAACTATTAAAAAATATAATTCTTTATATTTGAGCACAAAAAAAGTAAAAATGAAGAAGCTGATCCCTTTTGTTCTATTGATTTCTCAGTTTTGTTTTACACAGAATATTTCACATAATTTAGATGCTGCAACCAAGAAATTATTAGCTTCTGCCTCTGCATATTCCTCAATTGTTTCAATATATGTGGCGGACGATGGCGGCAATTTGGTGTATGAAAACAACGGTAATACGGGACTTTCCAGCGCTTCTACGCAAAAGATATTTACGGCCGCTGCAGCTTTAGAAACTTTAGGCAAAGATTTTCAATATGTCACCAGAGCCTATTATTCCGGGACGATTTCTTCAGGCTTTTTAGCGGGCGATCTTTTCATTACTTCAACCGGTGATCCCACTTTGGGAAGTTGGCGATATGATGGATATAAACCAGAAAATTTTAAACAAAAATTAATTCAGTCTTTAAGGGAAAAAGGGATTTCCGAAATTTCCGGTGATTTGATTATTGACGATTCCTATTTCGATTTTCTCGCGACTCCCGGCGGTTGGCCCTGGAATGACCTTGGGAATTATTACGGAGCCGGAGTTTGGGGAATCAATTGGCGCGAAAATCAGTTCGATATGCAGATACTCGGCGGCGAAATCAAAAAATTAAATGTCGATTTAACCAATGTGAAATGGGTGAATGATATTGAAACAGGCGGAACTTCTGACCAAAGTTTAATTTATACTGCGCCTCATTCGAACGTAGCTTATATTAACGGAATTTTGCCTTCTAAAGGGATTACGGTTTCCGGAGCAACTCCAAATCCTCCTTTAACTTTAGGACAGGAAATAAAAAGTTGGCTGAAAGAATCCGGAATTGAATTTAACGGAAAAGTGACTTCTGCCTCTCAACAGAGAATTGATGGGGAGAAAATAACTGCCGTTCCCAAGAATAATCTTTTGCTTGAATATAAGTCGCCGACTTTAGATAAAATTATCTTTTGGTTTATGCGGAAAAGCATCAATTTTTATGGGGAAACTTTAATTAAAACGTTAGGAAAAGAAAAGAAAAATGAAGGAAGTTTTGATGCTGGAATTTCCTACCTGAAAGATTTCTGGAAATCGAAAGGAATTAATCCGGCCATGATCAATTTTGCAGACGGCAGTGGACTTTCTCCGCAAAACTACGTTTCGGCAAAAGCAGAAGTGCAGTCGTTGATTTACAGTAAAAAACAACCTTGGTTTAATGAATTTTATGAAGGATTTCCGACTCAGGGAAATGGCATGAAATTGAAAAGTGGAACCATGAAAGACACCAAATCATTTGCCGGCTACCATACTTCGAAAAACGGAAAAAAATATGTTTTCGCAGTCATTATTAATAATTATCAGGGCGGCAATGTCAGCGACGCATTATTGCAGGTGCTGAACGTTTTAAAATAGTTGTATTTTCGTGCAATGAAGAGACGCGGAATTTTTTCGAAACTCAATAACTGGATTATTTATATTTTGCTTACATCGGCCGTTGCCGGCGTGGTTGTGGCTTCTGTTGTTCTGATTAATTATTTGCGGAAAGAGGAAATCAAAAGGATTGAACTTTTTGCGACCACGATCAAATATCAGCAGAATGAAATCATCGAAGATCCCATGACTTTGGATTTGATTCTGCAGATTAATAAAACCAATAATACAATTCCTGTAATTGTTACCGATAAAAATAAAAAGCCACTGGGTATTGATTTTCAAAGAAATATCCCGGAAGAGATTCAGAATGATCCTCAGAAAATGCAGGCTTTGATCAATAAAATGGCGGGTTCATACAGTCCTATTGAACTGCAGATGCCGGATGGGAATAATCAGTATGTTTATTACACCAATTCCAATTTGTTAAATAATTTACGGTATTCTCCCTATATTTTAGGACTGCTTATTTTGGCTTATATTTTCTTTTCTTTCTGGTTTCTGCGGACGATCAAGAAAACCGATGAAGGTTACGTGTGGGCTGGTTTGGCAAAGGAAACTGCGCATCAGATCGGAACGCCGCTTTCATCAATGATCGGTTGGATCGAAATCCTGCGCATGGAAAATGAAAACAGTGAAGGCGTAAAAGAAATCGAAAATGACATCAACCGGCTCAAAACAATTTCGGAAAGGTTTTCGAAAATCGGTTCCGTTCCCGAGCTTAATGATTTGAATATCAATGAAACAATTCAACAGAATTACGATTATCTGAAATCGAGAATTTCGCGGAAAGTAAGTTTTATGCTGATCTTGCCAAAAGAACAGATCCTGATTCCACACAGCAGAATTCTGCTGAGCTGGGTGATTGAAAATATTGTTAAAAACGCCGTCGATGCGATGAGAGGAGAAGGCCGCCTTGAAATCGAACTCTACGAAAAAAGCAAAAACATTGTGATCGATATTAAAGATTCTGGCTCAGGAATGACAAGAGCCCAAGCAAGAAATGCTTTCAAAGCAGGTTATTCCACTAAAAAAAGAGGATGGGGACTTGGTTTGTCTTTAGCAAAAAGAGTCATTAAAGAATACCACCGTGGCGATATCAAAATTGCACAAACCGAAATTGGCGTGGGAACAACGTTCAGAATTACCATGAGAAATTCTTAGTTTTTGTTTGTTTTACCAAAAGAAAAAAATGCCGTTTCCAGAAGAAGCGGCATTTTTTATTTTATAAAACGAGGTGTATTTTTTATACCGTTTATTTTTGCTGAGAATAATAAATGTAATAATTCTCATCAAATTTTACAGGATCTGCGGACGATAATGCCACCGTTTGCCAATTTTCAGTCGGATTGATTTCCTGGTTACCGTTAATTCTGAGCGGCAATTTTAAATCCTTTACAATCTGCGTATAGCGGTATTTTAAAGTATTTCCGGTTTGTGAATATTCTAAAGTCGGAATTTTGGTCGTTCTTAAATATTGGTCAAATACAGTAGAGAAATCAATCCCTGATTTTGTAGAAATATAATCTTCAACCTGTTTCGAAGTAACGGTTTGATGATAGAAATCTGTATTCAAACCACGCAGTATTTCTCTGAATTTTTCATCATTATTAATGACTTGGCGAATCGTATGAATCATATTGGATCCTTTGTAATACATATCACCGCTTCCTGATTTTGCAACTCCGTAAGGACCAATAATCGGTTCGTCATTTCTAATGTTTTTACGGATTCCGACCACGTATTTTTCAGCTGCTGCTTTGCCCATAAAATCCTCTACAAACAAGGTTTCCGAATAGTTGGTGAAACCTTCATGAACCCACATGTCTGCCTTGTCTTTTGCGGTGATATTATTGGCAAACCATTCGTGACCGCTTTCATGAATGATGATGAAATCCCAGTTTAACCCAACTCCGGTTCCTGATAAGTCACGGCCTAAATAACCGTTTTCGTAATTATTTCCATATCCGACTCCGCTTTGATGTTCCATCCCAAGATACGGCGTTTCTATCAGTTTATAAGAATCTTCGTAGAAAGGATAAGGTCCGAACCAGTGTTCAAAGGCTTTCATCATCGGCTTAACCTGTTGGAACTGCTTTTCGGCTTTCTCCAGATTATAGTCCAAAACCCAGTAATCCAAATCAAGCGCACCTTTTTCGCCCGCATACGTTTCTTTAAAATTGACGTATTTCCCAACATTAGGAACGATAGAATAAAGATTGATTGGATTCTTAACTTCCCACGTATAAACCTTTTTGTCTTTTTTAGATTTTTGGGCAATCAATCTTCCATTCCCTACACCAACCAAATCTTTTGGGGTAATGATTTTCATAATCATTCCATTGTCGGGTTCGTCACTCCAGAGGTCTTTTGAGGGCAGCCATACCGAAGCGCCGATTCCTTCCTGCGCCACCGACATCCACGGATTTCCGTGGGCATCTTTCCTGAAAACCCAGCCACCGTCCCAAGGCGCATTTTTGGCAATAACAGGATTTCCGGAAAACTGTATGGTGAAAGAATGCGTTTCACCTTTTTTATAATTTTTCTTCGCCGTAATGAAAACAAAATCACCTTCTCTTTTTGAAGAATATGATTTGGCGTCAGAACCGATGATTTTATAATTCATCGGCTGCTGCAGATCAATTTGAAATACAGGATTTTTAATGTCTTTTAAAATTTCAAAAGTAATTTTGTTGGTACCGGAAACCGACTGATCTGCGAACTTGGGTTCCACAGAAATTTCATACTTTTTGACATCCCAGAAATTCCTGAATTCGGTATTAGAGCCTTTTAACGAATCTTGTTTTGTGAATTGCTGTGCAGAAAAAACCGCAGAGGTAAAAATAAGAAGGGCAAGAGTTTTTTTCATTTTTAAAGAAATAAGTGGAGCAAATATAATTATTATTTTGTTTGGGGAATCTTTGGAACGTTATGTGTAAGTAAAATTCAGTATTTTTGAAAAAATTTTTGAATGAAGATTAGAATTATTTCCACCGTTTTTGCTTTGGTTTTTCTTGTTTCCTGTAATAAAGACAAGGAAATCCTCAATACTTTAAATGACTATAATCTTTCGATGGAAAGCAAAGGATATCATTTTGGTGATCATTTAGAGCTTCCGAAAGAGGTTACCGATAATGCTGAAAGTATCTCGATTAGTTTTGGTGACAAAGAAACCTCAAAGCTGGTAGTTGATCCCGCATATTTTACTTTAGGAGATAATCAGGTTACTTTTAATATAAAGAAAAAAGGCGGTGAGATTTTAAATCAGGATGCAACCATTAATGTTTTTGCTAAAAACCCGGAAACAAAATTATCTTACGAAATTATAAAAGAATACCCACACGATCCCAAAAGTTTTACGCAGGGTTTCCAAATCGAGGGCAGTACGATCTATGAATCGGACGGGCAAATGGGCGAATCCAGAATCTGGAAATATACTTTGGGAACAACCACTCCAATTGTACAGACTGCGCAGGCGGATGACGTTTTCTCGGAAGGTTGTGCGATTGTTGGCGATAAAATTTACCAGTTGACCTGGAGAAATAAGAAAGGATTTGTGTACGATAAAAATTCCCTGAAATTAATAAGTGAATTTCTTTATCCCAACGTGATGGGAGAGGGTTGGGGCTTGACTTACGACGGCAAAAATCTGATCGCTTCCGACGGAACAAAAAATATTTATTTTCTGAGTGTTTCTGATCCATCAAAAATGGTGCGGTATATTTCTGTCGCAGGAAATACAGAAGCCTATGATCAGATCAATGAATTGGAATATCACAAAGGATTCATTTACGCCAATGTTTGGCAGAAACCCATTATCCTTAAAATAAATCCCGCAAACGGGGAAGTGGTTGGCAAATTCGATTTTACCGAAATCGCAAAACTGAATACCAAAGATGCAACCAACGATGTATTAAACGGTATCGCGTTCAAAGGTGATCATATGTTGGTTACCGGAAAATTATGGTCTAAGATTTATGAGGTTTCGATAAAATAAATGGATGCTGAAGATTGGTGAAATTGTATGCCTGTTGTTATTTTGTTCACTCACTGCGCAGAAAACGCTGCCGTTTGATACTTTAAGAGTAAGCACCGCCAAGGATCTTTTTGCAGATAATTACGGAAATATTTATCTGTACCAAAACAAAGATTTCAGTTTTACCAAATACGATTCACTGGGAAACCAAAAAGCGAAACTGATGTTGACTTTGCCGTTTCGGATTCAGTCGGTGCAGAATCCTTTAAATATTCCCTCGTTTTCTGAAAATGCACAGGAATTAAAGTTTTTCGACCAAAATTTAAATCAGATTCAAACCATTAATTTGCGGCAGAAATTTGGTTTTATAAAAACCGCTTATGTCGAAGATCTGCAGCAGGTGTGGCTGTTAGATGAAAGTACGAAACGGCTGATCCAGTACAATTTCCGGGACGACCGTATCATCAATACCTTTTCATTTGATTTTAATTTTGAAAATGTCGCCGATCTTTTAATTTTCGAAAAAAAGGTTTATTTCTTATTTGGTGATCATCTGTCGGTTTATAATTTCAAATCAGAGAAAACAGCTGATTTTGAGCTGGAAAATGGCCGGAAACTTCGACGCGAAAATGACCGGATCTTTGTTGTTTCCAAAACCGCCATCTATAAAATAGAAGAGCACGCTTTGAAAACGGTTTTTAAGGCTGACAATTCACAAATTGTGGATAAAAACTCTGCTTCTTATTTTGTTATCAAAGGGAACAAACTTTATCTTTACCCCCTCGAAAAAGAGGTCGGAATTAAATAGCAGTTTTCTTTCAGTTGAATAACAGAAATTTATTAAGTGTTTAATTCAACGACTTTTTTTCGAATATAAATTACTGATTCATTAAATAAAATTTAGAAATGCACATTGCTGTTACAGGAAATATCGGCGCGGGAAAAACGACTTTAACCACTATGTTATCAAAACATTACGGTTGGGAAGCGCAATTTGAAGATGTAGATCATAATCCTTATTTGGAGGATTTTTATGCCGATATGAGCAAATGGAGTTTTGCCTTACAAATTTATTTTTTGGGAAGTAGATTCCGCCAGGTAAAAGAAATTCGGGACAGCGGAAAAAGCGTCATTCAGGACCGTACGATTTATGAAGATGCACACATTTTTGCTGAAAATCTAAATGACATGGAATTGTTGACTGACCGTGATTTCGCCAATTATTCCTCCGTCTTTCATCTGATGAAAAGTTTTGTTTCGGCACCTGATTTATTGATTTATTTAAAGTCTGATGTTCCCAATCTGGTGAAGAAAATCTACAAAAGAGGGCGTGATTATGAAGCGTCAATTTCGATTGAATATCTTTCAAAACTGAATCAGAAATATGAAAGTTGGATTGCGGAATATAGCGAAGGAAAACTATTGGTCATCGAAGTAGATGATTTGGATTTTGTGGAGAGACCTGAAGATTTTGGTTTAATTCTGCAAAGAATAGAAACTGAGTTGCACGGATTGTTTTAAATTTTTCTTTAATATGGGAAAACGAAGTACCATCATTTGAGGTGTTATAAATAGTTTCAAAATCTTTGCGCTAACTTTTTAATTTAAATAAAAATGATTAAAATTCTTCATAATAATTCCTGTTCGAAAAGTCGCGGTATCTTAGAATATCTGGATGAAAACGGGATTCCTTTTGAAATTATTGATATCATCAGTCAGCCGCTGACCGAAATGGAGCTTCGGACTGTTTTGAAGAAACTTCACTGTCCGGTAAAGGATTTGGTGAGAACAAATGAGAAGTTATATAAAGATCAGTTTAAAGATCAGAATTTATCGGATGAGGATTTGATCCAGATGTTGATTCAAAATCCGGAGTTGATTCAAAGACCGGTAATCATTAAAGGTTCGGTGGCAATGATCGGCCGTCCTATCGAAAATGTAAAACTCTTTATCGAGAATTAATTAAATTAACGTTTTGAAAGCATCGTCGAGATGTGAATATTTAAAATCAAATCCATGCGATTTGATTTTTTTGTTGTCTGCCCGGCTGCCTTCTAAAATAATCGAACTCATTTCTCCGAAAACTGTTTTCAGTACAAAAGACGGAACGTTCAAAGGAAGAAAAAACTTGTCCGAAGCTTTTGCCAGTTTTTTCATGAAGTCTATATTCGTTATGGTTTCATCAGCGACCGCATTGTATTTTCCATTGATTGCAGAATTTTCAACAGCGGTTACATACATATTGACCAGATCATCGATATGAATCCAGTTCATCCATTGTTTACCGGATCCCACGGCAGAACCCACATTCAAATCGACGGTTTTTTTCAGCATCGGAAATGCTCCTCCTTCTTTTGATAAAACCATGGCTGTCCGCAAACAAACCACTCTGTCAGAAATTTCAGAGAATTGGTCCGCAGCTTTTTCCCAGTCTTCACAAAGTTTTGTAAGAAAATCAGTTTTTACAATTCCGGAATTTTCAGTTAAAATCTGGTCAGAAGTAAACGTTCCGTAATAGTTAATTCCCGAAGCAGAAATGAATGATTTTAAATGGATTTTCTTTTTCCGGCAATAATCAAAAAGCAGGTTGGCAGAATCAATTCTGCTGGAATGCATTTCTTTTTTATAATCGGCAGTCCATCTTTCGCTGATGTTTGCGCCCGCCAGATGAATAATGCAGTCGAGATTTTCAAAAGCTTTTTCGTCGATTTCTTTTTTAGCAACATTCCAGTAGAATTCATTTTTCTCATTACTTTTTGAGCGGCTTAGAATTCTTACAGAATGTTGATGCGCTTCCAGTTTTTTGACTAGTGCTTTTCCGACCAGTCCTGTTCCGCCTGTGATTAATATGTTCATACCGTTAATTAAAGGGACATCACTCCTTCGATTTCGCCCACTTTTTTATAAACGGAAATTACATGTTCAGCATCCAGGACAAAAGCCATAATACTGAGCGAGGTATATTTTGCGTTTTTGCTGTCCCGTGTTGTCAGGGTAAATTTCATATCATCAAAAACACGGTAAATTTCTGTGATTTTTTTTTCTTCATTTAAAACAATGAATTTGAACTGATAATCTTCGGGGAAATTGTGAGTGGCTTCCAGTTTTTCTTTTAAAGAAATGTAGAAATCTTCTGGGCTTTTATGATCTTCGTTTTCAATAATATTAGCCATTTTATATTTATTTTAGTTAAAAAAAATCCGGACTGAACCGGACTTCAAAGATAGTTAAATATATTTTTTATCGCGATCCGTTAAGTGAATTAAGAATCGTATTTGAATTTTGCTGCTCATGATTTTCAATAATATTAAAAAGCCCGTTGACCATTTGCTGAGCGGCGAATTTGCTTATTGACCCCGTCGCTAAATTATTGCTGTTCTGACCACCGAAAATACTTCCTAAAATATTGGTTCCTGACAATGCAGAATTCAAAGACTGCACTAATCCGAACTCGTTCAGTTTTGCATCAACCTTTGGTGCGATCGCGGCCATCAATTGTGCCGAAGTTCTTTCCCGTAACAGTTGTGTTGCGGCGCCACTTCCTCCCTGTACGATTCTTGCGGCATCTTCTGCTGTTAAAGAATTGACGGCATTTATCAAAATTGGCCGCGAAATATCAACGGTGAATGCTGCTGCGCTCGCGATATATTCTTTTTCTTTTTGAACCAGATTATTTAACCCTACTTTTTGCAAAGTATTATTAATATCTCTTAACTGTTGTGGCAATGCGGCTTCGATGAGTTGATTTCCCAAAAAACTGTCTTTACTGCTGAAGATATTTAAACCTTTGGTAATACCGCCTAATAAAATTTGTTTTAATACAGCTAAGCCAACACTTGAGGTTGCTATAGCCATACATGACTGTGTCGTAGTTCCGATTGTTGCGATGGCCATTGTGGCCACTAATATTGTATTTCTTCTCATAATGATTTTCTTAAGTAAGTATTTTTATTGTAGTCAAATAATACGCCAAAAAAATTACGGGTAATGATTAATGTCATTAACAAAAATTATAATAAAATTATATTCTCGTTAACATTGCATAAATTTTATATAACTTTGAAAGAGTTAGAACTAATAGGGTTATAAACAGATAATGGCTTTATTAAATATAGATAAAACTTTAAATATGAAAAACAGTAATCTAAAATTTCCTTGTTTAATAGCGGCGCTATACTTCGGTGTTAATGTTGGCGCGCAGGAAACTCGCAAGGACACCGCAATCAAAGAACAACTCATTGAGGAAGTGGTGATGATTGGTTATGGAACGAGAAAAAAAGTGGATAATACTACTTCAATAAGCTCAATCAATGCAGAGGAACTCAGTAAAACAAAGGTTTTAAATGCGACGCAGGCAATCCAGGGAAAAGCGGCAGGAGTTACTGTAATTGCTTCTGATTTGCCAGGCTCGACACCATCAGTTATTATTCGTGGTTTGGGTACGGCACTGAGTGGTAGAAATCCGCTGTATGTAGTTGATGGCCTTTTTGCTGATAATATCAATAATATCAATTCCAATGATATCTTAACGTACGACGTCCTGAAAGATGCTTCTGCACTTGCAATCTATGGAAATAGAGCCGCAAATGGTGTGATTATCATCACGACAAAATCCGGAAAAGGTAAAAAGATTTCTGTAGAATATGATGGTTTGGCAGGAGTAAGAATGCCGTTGAAAAAAGTGAAAATGGCAGGTAGTAACCTGTTCTCTTTTTATACGAATACCGCTTTGCAGATGACCAAATTCTCCCAAGATCAACCGGTTAATACAGATTGGTTTAAAGAAATAACCCGAACTGGAACCTTCAATCAACATAACTTATCTTTATCAGGAGCTTCGGAAAATGCGAAATATTTCTTGAGTTTAGGAAATTATGACGAAAAAGCAATTTTACAGGGAACTGATTATAACAGAAGTACGATAAGAACGAATAATGAATTTAAGGTATCCAAAGGTATTGTGCTTACCCAAACATTATCAGTTGCGTTTACCAATGTTACCCCAAAACCTTTGAGTGCTTTTACTGCTGCTTATAAACAGTCGCCTCTTGTGCCGGTTTATTTTCCGGGTGGTCAGTATGGCGTTTCATTCGTAGGAGCAAACGGTTTTGCTTCGCCGACAGGTTCCTCCTTTAATAATGTTGGAAATCCGGTTGCACAGCTGAATTTATTTAATGAAAAGCAAAAATCAATGCAGCTGCAGGGAGGTTTAAAACTAGACCTTAATCTGATGAAAGATCTTAAATTTACATCTCAGTTCTCTGGTGAATACTATAATTTCAAGAGTTATAACTATGCCGATTTGTTGAGCATTTGGTTAGCGGCTGATCCTACGAGAAAAGTTTCTGATTACAAACCGACTGATAATGTGAATACCTTATTTAATGAGAAAAAAGATTATTTTAATTGGAGCTTAACCAATTACTTAACCTATGCCAAAAAATTCGGAATTCATGATATTGAAGCTACGATAGGTACTGAAGCAGCAGTACGCGATGGGGAAAATACAATAAGTACTACCCGAAAAAATATGGTTCTTAACAGTAATTATTGGGATCTGTCGGGAACGAATTATCTGGATCAGCTAATCTCTTTATATAGTGTAAATGGAAATAAAAATACCACTAATTCTTATTTTGCCAGAGCACAGTATAAATTAATGAATCGGTATTTATTAACGGCGACGATTAGAAGAGATGGTTCATCACAATTTGCCGAAGGTAATAAATGGGGAACTTTTCCTGCTTTCGGAGCAGGTTGGGTGGTTTCTGAAGAGTCTTTCCTTAAAGACGTTTCTTTCTTAAATATGTTGAAATTAAGAGGCGGTTGGGGAAGACTGGGAAACCAGAATATCCCGAGCAATTATCTGCCTTTTGCCAGTGGAGACCATTACAACTATGCTTTTAATGGTAATGCCATTTCCAACGGAACAACTTTAGATAAAATTTATGATCCTAATCTGTCTTGGGAGATAACAGAAGAATCCAGTGCAGGACTTGATTTTGAAATGGTGAACAGAAAGTTAAAAGGTTCCGTGGATTTCTATAACAGAATCACCAAGAATATTATTTTAGCAATGATTCCTGTTTCAACTTCTGGAATTTCTCAAAATGGATATGCTCATTTGGGTGAAGTAACCAACAAAGGTTTCGAACTGATGCTGAGCTGGGATGATAAAATCAATGAAAACTGGGGTTATAACCTAAGCGGAAATTTTTCACACAACAAGAATAACTTAAGCAAACTTGCTAATGAGAATGTAAATCCTATTAAAGGAGGTGATTTAGCAAACGGACAATATACCAAGTACCTTAGTGATATTGCTGTTGGGCAACCATTAGGTAGTTTCTGGTTATGGGAGGTGAGCGGAATTGATACCGATGGTAAATTTACTTATGTTGATACTAACGGGAATGGAAAAACTGGTGCTGATGATTTAGCAGATCGTAAATTCTTCGGTTCTTATATGCCTACTTCTACGTACGGTGTCAATTTAGGTGTAACTTTCAAACAACTTGATCTCTCTGTAAATGGCTACGGAACATTTGGAGCTAAAGTATATAATGGTAAAAAAGCACAGCGTTTTGATGGTGAAAATATCGAATACAATGTAGCTACAGATTTCTACAGCAGTACCAATACGGGTTCATCCAATCCTGCGCCTTTCAATGCAGTGCCATTAGCATCAAATTATTATTTAGAATCAGGTGATTTCTTTAGAATTAATAATATTGCATTAGGATATACCTTATCTAAACCAGTTGATTATTTATCTTCTTTACGGGTCTATGTGAGTGCTGTTAACCCATTTATCACGCAGAAATTTACTGGGTTCTCGCCAGAACTTAATGCCAATGGGGATCCTTATGGATTAACCGGTGTTGAGTTAGATGCATATCCAACATTGCGATCTTTTGTATTAGGAGTAAATTTGAAATTTTAAAAATTTAAAAAAATGAATAAGAAAATAATAATATTATCATCATTACTTTTATTTTCACTCTCTAGTCAGAGTTGTCGTAATGATTTTTTAGAGGTAAAACCAACAGAAGCAATTTCTACTGACGACCTGTCTTTGCTCAATAATGACACCGGTGCCGAAAGTTTCGTTTCTGCGATTTATGCTAAATATTTAGATTGGAATATCAGTTCGTTTTCCTGGGTTGGCATTACAACCATTGCATCTGATGAAGCTGATAAAGGGTCTTCACCGGGTGACTCAGGTGGTGACAAAGATTTATTAGATGCCTTGAATTTCACTGCAACAGGAAGTTCTTTTCAAGATGTATGGCAAGGTCATTATCAGGCAATCAACCGGTCTAATCAGGCATTGTCTTATCTTCCTCTGCTTACCAATGCCAATGCAGATCTTAAAAATCGATTAACAGGAGAAGCTAAATTTCTTCGTGCATTCTCCTATTTTATTTTAGTGAGATCTTTTGGAGGTATACCTGTTGTGGATCACGTTCCAGTTGCGGGAAACGAAGCCGATAGAAAAATGTTGCTGACCAGAAAATCAAAAGAAGAGGTTTATGCTTTCATTATGAATGACTTGAATGATGCAATTGGAGCCTTACCAGATAAAAACACTTACTCGGCTGCAAACAAAGGTCGCGCTTCAAAAGGTGCAGCTTACGCACTGCTGGCGAAAGTAGATCTTTATCAAAAAAATTGGCAGAAAGTGATTGATAATTGTAATTTGGTAACAGGTTATTCACTCACACCCAACTTTGCAGATATTTATAAAATTTCAGGAGAAAATAATCAAGAATCCATTTTTGAAATCCAGGGAAAAGGGGGCCCACAACAACCCGGAATTCAACAGTATTCTCAGACCCAGGGTGCACGTGGTGCAGGAGGCTGGGGTTGGGGTTTTGCAACACCATCTCAAAATTTAGTGGATGCGTTCAACGCTGCGGGTGATACCAAAAGAAGAGATGCAACGATTATTTTTAGAAACTCAACTTTATATGATGGCAGAGTTGTACCGGCTACAGTAGAAAATCCTTTTTACAATTACAAAGTATATTCTTCCAATTATACGGGGGATGATTACTCGGACACCAATATCAGATATCTTAGATATGCCGAGGTTTTATTAATGAAAGCTGAAGCCATGAATGAACTGGGTCAAACTGCCGCCGCACTTCCATTCTTAAATCAAGTTAGAAACAGAGCGGGATTAGCAAATTCTACGGCAGTTTCACAAGCTGATGTAAGAACAGCAATCTGGCAGGAGAGAAGATTAGAATTAGCGCTGGAACATGACCGGTGGTTTGATTTGGTAAGAACAGGACAGGCAAAGGCAGCGATGGCCGCAGACGGAAAAACTTTTGTCTTAGGAAAACATGAAGTATTTCCTTTGCCGAGTTCTTTTATTGCTGAAGCCAAAGGATTATCTGCGCAAAATCCTAACTATTAATTTTCAAAAAATATTGATTATGAAAAATAGAACATTAATTAAATATATCGGGGTAGCTTTTTTGATGGGTGCCATTACACTGAGTTGTGAAGACAGTATTGACCGTGATAATCTTCCTGTCCCGTACGCAGCCATCGGCGGATATGAAAATTCAGATGATGTTGCCGCTGCCAATCTTATCACCAAACTTAGCTTTGAAGACAATCTTAATGATAAATACAATAATATAACTAATGCTATAGGGACTTCAGTAGCATATGATTCCGGGATTAAAGGAAAAGCGTACAGCGGTTCTGATTCTCAGAAAAGATATGCCGTTGCAAATATTTCGCCCGCGGTTACCGGACTTAGCGCCTTTACTTTTTCATTTTGGATGAAAAGTGCCAATTCGGTAGATCCGGCAACTCCAGGTCAGGGGAAAGGAGCGCAGGGAATTTTTTCAATTGTCCGCCCAACCGAATTTTGGGGTGGAATTAATTTATTTATTGATAACCCGGACAATGCAAACCCAGACCGTATCCGCCTAAAACTTTCGGTGGAAAACGGAAGACCTGCAGTGGACTGGAGAGGGCAAAGCGTGATGATGAATATCGATGGAAGCAAAAATAAATGGATTTATGTTACCGTAACTTATGACCCGGCAACCAGCAAGGTAAGTGCTTATCTCAATGGAGAACCGGCAGCTAATCTAACAGGTTTTCCTTTTGCTCCTGCCGAAGGTGTCACTGGATCTGCTCCATGGTTTGCAAAAGATTCTGGAGGACTTGATAATCCAAAAGGCGTTCCTGGTTATGGTGCAATTCAATTGGTTGGGACCAATGGCAAAGTGGTAATAGGAACACACCAGTTTGATACTAATCCTCCTCAAAACAATGGCTCGCCGCAAGATTGGGCAACAAGTTTTGCCGGAATGTTAGATGAATTTAGAATTTATAATATTCCACTGAAAAGTGCAGATGTAAACGCGCTTTACAAACTGGAAAAAGACAATAGATAAACTCATAACAGAGCCATCGTGAGGTGGCTCTTTTGATATAAAAATAAATGAAAACATCAATCCAATTATTGGCTGCAGCTTTTTTGCTTGTTTCATGCTCGCGTGATTCACCACCAAAAAGTGGCGGAACACCAATTGGCGGCGGCGGTAGTGAACCTCCGATAAATGCTGTTTATACCGATCCTCAAATTATCGGAATGACTCAAAAAGGAGTTACCAAATATTTTTGGGATTATGCAGAAGCGAATTCGAAATTAGCACGGGAACGTTACCATACCGATAATCCGGGAACAGATGCTTCAGTGATTACTACGGGAGGTTCTGGTTTTGGTTTAATGACCATTCTGGTAGCCATTAAAAATGGTGATGTTCCAAGGACTGAAGCCGTTTCCAGATTGACAACTTCTCTTAATTTTTTGCAGAATGCCAACCGTTTTCATGGAGCCTGGCCTCATTGGATCAATGGTAACAATGGAAATGTGATTCCTTTTGGTACAATGGATAATGGAGGTGATTTGGTTGAAACAGCATTTCTTGTTCAAGGGTTAATCTGTGTCCGGGAATATTTTAAAACTTCTACAGATGCACAGGAACTCGCTTTGAGTAAAAAAGCTGATGAACTCTGGAGAGGTGTCGAATGGAATTGGTATACACAAGGTCAAAACGTTTTGTACTGGCACTGGTCGCCCAATTACGATTTTCAGATGAATCTAAAAATACAGGGTTATGATGAAACTTTAATTACATATATTCTGGCGGCGGCTTCACCCAATTATTCTATTGCTAAAACAGTTTATCAACAGGGTTGGGCAAGAAATGGGAGTATAAAAACTGCTGCATCACAATATGGAATCCCATTAATAGTTAATCATAATGGAGCAAGTGGAACAGTAGGACCAATGTTTTTCTCACACTACTCTTTCCTTGGTTTGGATCCTCGAGGACTTTCCGATGAATACGTGAATTATGGAGATGTTGCGACAAATCATGCAAAAATAATGCATCAATATGCTATAGAAAATCCTAAAAACTGGACGGGTTACAGTACAAAGAATTGGGGATTAACTGCAAGTTACAGCCGAAACGCAGATGGGACAACAGGCTATTCTGCCCATCAGCCAAACAATGATTTAGGAGTGATTTCTCCTACAGCGGCCATTTCCAATATAGCTTATACTCCCGCAGAAAGCATAAGCTATTTAAGGTTTTTGTACAACGAAAATTATACGAAATATGTTGGTGTAGCAGGTCCATATGATGCATATTCAGTCCATTATAATTGGGTTACTCCAAGATATTTAGCAATAGATCAGGGAACAATTTCTCCAATGATTGAAAACCATCAGTCAGAGTTCCTTTGGAAATTATTTATGAATGCGCCGGATATTAAGCAGGGATTAATTAAATTGGGCTTTCATTCAAGCAGATATGGATTTTAAAAATTAAAAATTTCGAAATTAATTAGGTATTCATGAAGAAAATTATTCTTATTTCAACATTGGCCGGTGTGTTGTTAATGTCGTGTGAAAGTACGAAACCAGTTATTATAGCAACCGAAAATCAGATGATAAACAAATCAGATGAAGCATTGATGAATCAGGTACAGAGAGATGTATTAAAATATTTCTGGGAAGAAGCTGAACCCAACTCCAGGTTAGGACGGGAGCGTTATCATGAGGACAATATTTATCCTCAAAATGATAAAAACGTTATTACTACTGGAGGCTCAGGTTTCGGAATGATGACCATTCTCGTCGGAGTTGAAAGAAAATTTATTCCTCGAAAAGAAGCCGTTCAGCGATTAACGACGATGGCAGATTTTCTGGCAAAGTCAGACCGGCATCATGGTGCTTGGTCGCATTGGATAAATGGAGAAACCGGAAAAACAGTTCCATTTGGTAAAAAAGATAATGGTGGTGATTTAGTAGAAACTGCATTTTTAGTTCAGGGAATTATTTCAGTGCGCGAATACTTTAAAAACGGAAATCAGGAAGAAAAAAATCTTGCCCAGAAAATGGATGATCTTTGGAAAGGAGTAGAGTGGAACTGGTACACCAAAGGTGGCGAAAAAACGCTCTATTGGCATTGGTCTCCGACCTATGGTTGGGAAATGAATTTCCCTTTAAAAGGATATGATGAAACTTTAGTAACCTATATTTTAGCCGCCTCTTCACCAACCTATCCAATTGATGCGGAAACCTATTATAAGGGATGGACGAGAAACGGAACTTACACTACCGATAAATCCAAGTACGGATTGCCGATGTATGTGAAACATAATGGCGCTGAAGAGTATGGCGGTCCGCTTTTCTGGGCACAATATTCTTATCTCGGATTAGATCCAACTGGTCTCTCTGACCGGTATGTTGCCAACTATTTTGATCTTAATAAAAATCAGGTCCTAATTGATTATAAATACTGCGTCGAAAATCCAAAAGGTTGGAAAGGTTACGGACCAAATTACTGGGGACTTTCAGCAGGTTATACGAGAAATAATGATGGTTCTGTTGGTTACACTGCGCATACTCCCATCAATGATTCAGGGGTAATTAATCCTACCGCAGCGCTCAGCAGTTTTCCTTACACGCCAAAAGAATCGATGGATTTTTTAAGATTTTTATATCAGGAAAAACCAGAATTCATTGGCTCTGCTGGTCCCTACGATGCAACTTCAATTAATTATAATGACTGGTTTACACCAAGATATTTGGCAATCGATCAGGGCACCATTTCACCCATGATCGAGAATTTCAGAACAGGTTTACTATGGAATTTATTTATGAATGCCCCTGAAATTAAGCAAGGACTGAAAAAATTAGATTTTAAATCAACAAAGTACACCTTTTAATTTTTTAACGATTGAAACCATAGAAAAAATCATTCTAATCCGAAGTTGTATGAGTGATGCTCGCTCAAAAAAATAGAGTAAAGAAATAAACGAAATTTAATTAAAATGAAAAAAATAGTTTTGCTGGCAGCGATGGCACTTTCGCCTTTGGTAATGGCACAGGATATTGTCAATAAACCGGTACAGTCTTTCCAGACCAGTCAGTATAAAGCCAAGAAAAAAGTTTTTATCGAAAATCTTTTGGCGAAAATGACCTTAGATGAAAAAATCGGTCAGCTTAATTTACCGAGTGCCGGAGATTTTACCACCGGACAGGCGCAAAATTCCGACATCGGAAAAAAAATTGAAGACGGTCTGGTCGGCGGACTTTTCAATATTAAAGGAGCTGATAAAATCAAAGCCGTTCAGAAGGTCGCCGTTGAAAAAAGCCGTTTAAAAATTCCACTCATTTTTGGGATGGATGTCATCCATGGCTATGAAACAAATTTCCCAATCCCATTGGGGTTAGCAGCCTCTTGGGATATGGATTTGATTCAGCAGTCCGCCAGAGTTGCCGCCAAAGAAGCCACTGCAGATGGCATTTCCTGGACATTTTCCCCAATGACGGATATATCCCGTGAACCAAGATGGGGAAGGGTTTCTGAAGGATCCGGCGAAGATCCGTACTTAGGAAGTGAAATCGCAAAAGCAATGGTTTACGGTTATCAAGGTAAAGATTTATCACATCGTAATACCATCCTGGCGTGCGTGAAACATTTCGCCTTATATGGCGCTCCTGAAGCGGGTAGGGATTACAACACGGTTGACATGAGCCGCCTCAGAATGTTTAACGAATATTTCCCACCTTATAAAGCGGCAGTAGAAGCCGGCGTAGGCTCTGTAATGGCTTCTTTTAATGAAGTCGACGGAATTCCCGCCACAGGGAACCGATGGCTGCAAACGGAAGTGCTTCGGAATCAGTGGGGTTTCGATGGGTTTATTGTCACTGATTATACAGGGATTAATGAAATGGTAGATCATGGCATGGGAGATTTACAACATGTTTCTGCAATGTCACTGAATGCAGGAATCGATATGGATATGGTGGGCGAAGGTTTTTTGAAAACCTTAAAGAAATCCCTGCAGGAAGGAAAAGTGACTCAAGCGTCCATTGATCTCGCTGCCAGAAGAGTTTTGGAAGCAAAATATGATTTAGGATTGTTTGATGATCCCTACCGATATGGTGACGCAAAATTGGCCGCCAAAGAAGTGTACAGCTTAGAGAATAGAAATATTGCAAGAAATACGGCCGCACAGTCAATGGTTTTGATGAAGAATGAAAATCAGATTTTACCGCTGAAAAAATCAGGAACCGTGGCAGTCATTGGTCCACTGGTGAACAACGCGCTTAATATGGCTGGGACGTGGAGCGTTGGTGCAAATCATGCTAATTCTGTTTCTTTAGTAAAAGGACTGCAGGATAATTTGGGCAAACAGGTAAAATTCCTTTCAGCAAAAGGCGCCAATATCGATTACAGTGAAAAGCTCGAAAATATCTATGCTGCACACGGAAAACTAACAGACCGGGATTCCCGTTCGAAAGAAGAATTGCTGAAAGAAGCAATATCAGTTGCTAATCAGGCAGATGTAGTTGTACTTGCCATCGGAGAGTCTGCAGAGATGAGTGGGGAGTCTTCTTCCAGAACAGAAATTGATATTCCGGTTTCCCAGGTTGATTTATTAATGGAGTTAAAGAAAACAGGAAAACCAATCGTAGTCGTTCTTTTCACTGGAAGACCATTGGCTTTAACCAATATGAAAGATATTCCAGACGCCATTTTAAATGTTTGGTTTCCGGGAACTGAAGCAGGAAATGCCATTACAGATGTTCTTTTTGGAAAAGTAAATCCTTCCGGAAAATTGCCGATGACGTTCCCAAGAAGTGTAGGTCAGATTCCATTATATTACAATCATAAAAATACCGGACGACCTTTGAGTGCTGAAAAAACAGAAAAATGTGAATATGAGCGATTCCGTTCCAATTTTATGGACGAATGCAATACGCCGCTTTATCCATTCGGTTATGGATTAAGTTATACCCATTTTAATTATTCTGATATTTCGGTTTCTAACGTAAATCCAAAAGGAAATCAAACCATCCTGGCATCAGTTACGGTGACCAACACTGGGAATTATGATGGCGCAGAAGTAGTGCAGCTTTATATAAGAGATATTGTTGGCAGCATTACAAGACCTGTGAAAGAATTAAAAGGTTTCCAAAAAATATTTTTAAAGAAAGGGGAAAGTAAGAAAGTAACTTTTAATATCTCTCCCGAAGAACTGAAATTCTACAACCATTCCTTGGAATATAATTGGGAAGCAGGTGACTTTGATATTATGATCGGTACCGATTCTGAACAGGTGAAAACTGTAAAAATCAATTGGAATAAGTAAAATAGAAACTATCAATAGAGCCGTTTTCAAAATTAATGAAAGCGGTTTTTTTTGTCCGTTTATTATTATTATTTTTGGGGCACTAAATAAAAAAATTGTAATGAGAGAAAAATTCATTAGGTGGGGATTAGTTCTTCTGGTGGTAACATGGGTAATATCTATATTAATTAAAACTCATTATTGGATCCCGATTCTGCTTAGTTGTATTTATATATTGGGGCTTTACAACAGTTTCCAGACTAAACATGCCATTCTTCGTAACTTTCCGGTGTTGGGTTATTTCCGGTATTTTTTCGAAGAAATTTCGCCTGAAATGCAGCAGTATTTCATCGAAAGAGAAACTGATGGAAAACCTTTTCCAAGAAACGAACGTTCCGCTGCCTATAGAAGAGCGAAAAACATTAGCGATACAGTGCCTTTTGGGACACAATTAGAGATCAATAACAGAAAATATGAAGGAATAAAACATTCGATATACGCCAAATCACCTTCAGAGGAATTACCTACCGTATTGGTCGGCGGCGATCAGTGTACTCAGAAATACAAAGCGTCACTTTTCAATATCTCTGCCATGAGTTTTGGATCATTAAGTGACCGTGCGCAGATGGCTTTAAACAGAGGTGCAAAAAAAGGTGGATTTTACCACAATACAGGAGAAGGTGGAATTTCGCCTTATCACCTGGAAGGTGGTGATTTATGCTGGCAGATCGGAACCGGATATTTCGGTTGTAGAGATGACCACGGTAGATTTTCACCAGAGATTTTCAAGAAAAATGTGTCGATTCCAGCCGTAAAAATGATCGAGATAAAAATATCTCAAGGAGCAAAACCAGGACACGGTGGAGTATTGCCGGGTTCTAAAAATACGCCGGAAATTGCAGCCATTCGTCACGTACAACCGGGTATGACTATTATTTCGCCACCATCGCATTCTGCATTTTCTGATGCGGCGGGGCTGCTGAGATTTGTACAGGAATTAAGAGAACTTTCAGGCGGAAAACCAGTCGGTTTCAAATTATGTATCGGTGATACCAAAGAGTTTGAAGATATTTGCGCACAGATGAATGTATTGAAAATTTATCCTGATTTTATTACCGTAGATGGAGCAGAAGGAGGAACAGGAGCCGCACCGCCAGAATTTTCTGATGGAGTGGGAATGCCATTGGAACCTTCTTTAATCTTTGTCAATAGAACTTTGACCAATTTCAATGTAAGAGATAAACTGAAAGTAATCGCAAGTGGCAAAGTATTGACTTCACTTGATATCCTGCGCGCCATTGCGATGGGGGCAGATATGTGTAACAACGCCAGAGGATTTATGTTTGCTTTAGGCTGTATTCAGGCATTGAGATGTAATACCAATACTTGTCCGACCGGAGTGGCGACCCAGGATAAAATGCTTATTAAAGGATTAGATGTAACCGATAAGAGTGAGCGTGTATATCACTTCCACAAAAACACTTTGCGTACCTGTAACGAGCTTATTGGCGCTGCCGGAAAATCGTCGTATAGCGAAGTTGATGCAAATATGTTTATGCGCGGAGACGAATTTGAGCATCTTGCCGATTATTACTTCCCGGATATTTTAGGAAATGTAAAAACACCCGCAGGGAAATATTAAAATTTGTAAAAACAAATAAGTTGCTATTAATTAAAAGAAAGTGTCTCAATACTCCAACTAACCCTCAGAGATTCTAATATTTGAACCCTATGCTCGAACAGGAGTCCGTGAGAAAACCATAAAAAAAGCCGTTTCATATAGTTATGAGACGGCTTCTTTTTTGTGTTGAACTGATTGATGAAAATGACGAAAGATAATGGAAGTAATCGACAGATGATATTGAAAGTTAATTACGGCTTCAAGAGACTATCTTTATGGTTTTTTTTATTTGAATCTTATTGTCAAATATTGATAATACAGCATTTTTTAAAGCATATGGAATAAATGGATTCTATAAACAAACCGGACACAAACAGTACAGCAGGGAATTAGGGATTTCCTCAAAAGAGCCAAAAATATCACCGCATAAATCTAGAATTCAAAATGTTTTCCTTCTGGTTTGGATCATTAATTTCCTGAACTTAACTTCATTGAAGACCGAATAATTTGATTCGAGAAATTTAGAGAAAATTCCAAACTTTGAACTGAAAATTTAAACCAATGAATATAAATTCACTATTCACTATTCGGATCAGTTTCAAAACTTGGGGGGCTAAGCAAAAAATTTTGGATAATCTGAAAATACAGTACTTGGCCAGCAATCGGATTTCAGTGCGGGCGCTAAAAAGATATTGCAACACCGCAAACTATGCCCATTTGTACCCATTTCTCCAGATAACAAAAGTGTACTCATCCCCATACCAACCCCTGGCTTATGCTGACCTTATGCTGACTGTATGCTGACTCCTATCATTGTATTAGGAGGTGAATATCGGTTTCGGAGAACAATTGAAGATCTGCCTCCTCTTTATTGGTTGTTTAGACCAGCAGAAATTTAAGAAGTTAACAGTCTTCAAAATTAAATATTTATATCTTTCTCTCCAAGTTTTGGGCTTGATTTGCATTGACCATTACATTTATCCAAAAAAATCCGCTATCAAATAAATGATAACGGATTTTACTTATTTCAAAAACTCTCTTATGCTTCTTCAGCTGGAGTCTCTTCTGTTGTCACTGCTTTTGGTTTAGCAACTGGTTTAGGAGCTTCTACCACTGGCGGAGCATCAGAAACGATTTCGAATTCGTAGCTGTATTCCACTTCTCTGTGAAGTCTGATGATTGCAGTAGATTTACCAGTTCTCTTAATGTTGTTCCCTGGAATCTTGATGTATTTTTTATCAACCTGTACCCCTACTTTAGATAATTCGTCAGAAAGGTTAGCGTTGTTGATTGAACCAAACAATTTGTCACCAGTACCCACTTTAGTGGCGATAGTGATGTTTGTTTTTTTCAATTGATCTACGATTGCATTTGCAGCCGCAACCAATTTCGCTTCTTCGTCTTTTCTGGCTTCTAAAGTTTCTGCTAAAGCTGCTTTGTTTTTCGGCGTTGCCAAAAGTGCTAATCCTTGTGGTAACAAGAAGTTTCTTGCATAACCAGGTTTTACACTTACTGTATCAAACTCTAAACCTAAGTTTTCTACGTCTTTTTTTAGGATAATGTCCATTGTTGTTGTCCGTTTTTAATTTTAGAAAAAAGAATAATCTTCTTTTATCAAAAAATCGTTAGAATTAATTTATAAATCAGCAACAAAAGTTTTGAAAAAGAAACTTAATCAAATTAAGTTTCTTTTTTTATTCTTTTATCTATTTTGTCTTATTTCAAAAGATCCGCTACATAAGGCATCATTGCCAAATGTCTTGCTCTTTTGATGGCTGCAGATACTTTTCTTTGGTATTTCAAAGAAGTTCCTGTATATCTTCTTGGTAAAATTTTACCTTGCTCGTTAACGAACTGAAGAAGGAAATCTGCATCTTTATAATCTACATGTTTGATTCCGAATTTTTTGAATCTACAGTATTTTTTGTCAGATTTTGTATTGATGTCAAGTGGAGTTAAAAATCTTACTTCAGATTCTCCTCCTGCTGAGGCTTGTTTAGCCATATCATCTATTGCCATGTCTTTTCTTTTTTAAGGGTTAAAATTAAGCTTTCGCAGTTTTCACTTTCGCTCTTCTTGTTACTGCATACTCGATCGCATGTTTGTCAAGTTTTGTAGTCAGGTAACGGATGATTCTCTCATCACGTTTGAAAGCAAGTTCCAGATCTGCTACTACAGTACCTTCACCTTTGAATTCGATCAAAGTGTAGAATCCATTCTTTTTTAATTGAATTGGATAGGCTAATTTTTTCAGTCCCCATTTTTCTTTGGCAACGATTTCGCAATTGTGTGAAGTCAATAAGTCTTCAAATTTTTTCACTGCTTCCTCCACCTGTGCGTCAGATAGAACGGGAGTTAAAATGAAAACAGTTTCGTAATTGTTCATAATGTTAATTAATTTTGTTAATTATTTCGAGGTGCAAAAATATAACTTCTTTTTGTAACATGCAAGAAAATGAACGCACTAAAGCTGTTTTTGGCAGTAATTCCGGAAATATTCGAAATATAAACTGGTTTTTATCTTAGCCCGGATCGAAACGGCATCCTTTTTTGAGGAGGAACGACGAAAAAAAGATACAGTGGAGAGCCGGACGGAACAGGTAAAAATACCCGGTTTTGTAGCTCCTTATTATTTCCTTAATTCCTCCAGATAGATCATTTTTAATTGATCATATAATGAATGCCTGCTCACTAAGACCGAGATGAGCGAAGAAACCATGCCAGCCAGCATCAGATAAAAAATTAAACTGTGGCGGTCGGTCATTTCGAGAACAATAATCGAAGAGGTAAAAGGTGCGCGGGTAATTCCGGTAAGAAAGGCAACCATTCCGGTTAAAATAACTACGTTGGTTTCATCTGCTGTGAGACTGATCCAGCCGGCGATAACCGAACCTATGCTTGCTCCGGCAGATAGGGCAGGCGCAAAAATTCCGCCTGCTCCACCTGAGGTGAATGATAAAGCGGGACCGAGCATTCTGAACAAGGGCATGTACCAATCTTCGTTTTTATCGGCAGTGAAAAGCGCCCTTTGCATAATTCCTTTTCCCGAACCTAATATTTCTTCATTGATGAAATAGGCCAGCGAGGCAATGATTAAAGCACATATTACTAAAAAAATAATATTGGACAGGTCGGTTTTCAATCTTTTTTTCCAGGCACTGATGCCGAGCATGATGCGCGATAACTGGCTGGCGAAAATTCCGGAAACTGCAGAGGTCAAAATCACAGGAAAAATAATCATCATGCTGATATTGCTGGTTTTTGGATATCCTAAATACAAATACGATCCTGCAAAAGTCTGGGCGGTTAAGCCGGCAATGATGACCGCGGTAAATAATGCGGTTTTAAAGTAATTAATATGCGTTTTCGAAAGTTCTTCGACCGCGAAAACAATCCCGCCAAGCGGTGTATTGAAGGCGGCAGAAAGTCCGGCAGCTGCGCCGGTCATAATCATGTTTTTCTTTGAAATCTTGGGCCACCATTCTGGCAGATATTCGTTCACTTTTCTAAAAACTGATCCTGCGATCTGTATGGTGGGACCTTCCCGACCCACAGCACCCCCACCAATAACCAAAATAATTGATGAAAGAACCTTGAATAAAATGATTTTTATACTCAGTAACCGTGATATTTTATAGTGTTCCTTTGGATTGGCTAATTCTACAGCTGCCATTACTTGTGGTATCCCGCTTCCCTTGGCGTACGGGGCAAATTTTTTGACGAGCCACCACGACAGCACAAATGCAATGGGAGCGGTGATGAAAATAAGCCAACTGTGCCACCGCATCATCGCATGCATCAGATTTTCTCCCCATTGAAAAAGTTGAGCGTAGAAAACTGCGAAAACGCCAGTAATAAAGGATCCGATCCAAAACGGAATAGCCTGTAAGAGATTATGCTTCAGCTTTTCGTTGTGAATATTGTCAAAAGACCATTTAATGGAGCGGCGAATAAGTATGAAAAGACTTCGCATGATGCAAAAATATAATTTTTAAATGGTTCAAATTGACTAAATCATGGTATTTTTTGAACCCAATAATATGTTTTTTTAAACTCAGACTTTTTTTTAATTTCCAGATTACGAAGTTTAAAATGCGAAATCTTTCATTCTTGCGTGGGCGAGTTCAGCTTCATTCATCCAGATTAAAAATGCTTCTAATTTGTCCTGTAACTTTTGTCCCGAATTATATTTTTTATAAAATGAAATTTCAAAGATATCTTTATCAAAATCCGTAAACTGCCAGGAATTAAGGTAAAACAAAACAAAGTCATCTTTTTTAATGGTTTCTACCACCATCTTTTCATAATAGGAAAGTGGCAATATTTGAAAAATAAAATCATTGTAAGGGATTTGAGAATATCTGGAAATGCTTTCGTACAGAATACTCAACCCATTCTTTTCGATAATCGGTGTTTTCCTCTCCAATCTTTTAAAAGGAAATGCAAAAGTGGTTTCTTCGATCAGGGAAACGTAAGTGAATCGCAAATGTAGAATTTCATTCAAATCAAAAGCATTTTCCTTCATCCGAATTCCGCGGATTTGCTTTTCAATAAGTTCTTCCGTGTTTTTCTTAATGCGTTCAATTTCCTCTAAATCGGTATCGAAATGGTAAAAAGAAATTTCATGACCTTCATTGATTATTTTTTTAATCAATGTTTCGAGCTGAGGAATAATTGATATTTCAATGAAAAATGTTGCGCGGATTTCTCTCCTTTCCAGACTTCGCAGAAGCGCTTTCGTATTTTGAATGGTAATTTCTAAAAGCTCATCACTGCTCAATCCACCGACATTTTTAAATTTACGATCAGGATTAATTATGTTAAAAGTTAATAAAATCATTTCGTTACCGTATTGCTTTGGTGAAAGTATAAAAAAATCTGCAAAATCATCGGGAGAAATTCCTTTGATTTTGCAGATATAATATAATAGAAAGTTTTCTTCCTTTAGAAAGGAGAAAAAGCAACTCTTAGTTTTTCGCCAACTTCACTTTCAGGTTTTCCAGCATATCTTTCGTCATTTCGCTGATGCCGTAATCGTAGGAAAGTCCCCAGTCTTTTTTCGCCACCGAATCATCGATGGAAGCCGGCCAGGAATCCGCGATCTGCTGACGGAAATCCGGTTGGTAATCAATCGTGAAATCCGGCATTTCTTTCTTGATTTCTTCCGCCAGTTCTTTTGGCGTGAAAGACATTCCTCCTAAATTGTACGCGGTATGAACGGTCAGGTTTTCTTTCGGAGCATTCATTAAATCAAGCGTTGCCTTAATTGCGTCATTCATATACAGCATCGGCATTCCTGTGTTTTCAGAAATAAAACTCGTGTATTTTCCCTGTTCTACGGCTTCATAAAAAATTTCTACTGCGTAATCCGTTGTTCCGCCACCAGCTGGAGTTTTCCAGGAAATCAAACCGGGATAACGAATGCTTCTTACATCAACACCGAATTTATTATGGTAATATTCGCACCATTTTTCACCCGCCATTTTCGAAATTCCATACACAGTTGTCGGATTCAAAACTACTTCCTGCCCAACGTTTTCTTTCGGGATTCCTGTACCGAAAACGGCAATAGAACTCGGCCAGAAAATCTTCTTAAGCAAACCTTCCTTCGCCATTTCACAGAACTGAAGCAAAGGTTCGATATTCAGTTTCCAGGCAAAAAGCGGCTGTTTCTCAGAAGTTCCCGACAGCAAAGACGCCAGATGATATACGGTAGTGATTTCATAATCTTTAATAACCTGTCTTACCAATTGCGTATTGGTCACATCCATCCTCTCATAGAATCCCGCGGAAGTCAGGTTTTTATCCCAACGGTCGAGTCCGGAAGCCACCACATTTTCCGCGCCGTGAATTTCAACTAATTTATTCGTAAGTTCGGTGCCGATTTGTCCCAGGGCACCGGTGATAAGTATTTTTTCCGTGTAGGATTCCATATTTAAAGTTTAGATTTCGCACAAATTTAGCAAAATCGGATAGCATAAGGAATAGGATGAGTAAAATAATTTTTTGGACGGCTGTTTCCGGCTGAAATTTACGCGGAGCCTGTAGAAGTATTGCCGGTTTTTTTTTCCGCTTCGTTCCATAAAAAGTATTCCACTCAAACCTAGCAAAGTCGTTCGGAGATTTAAATAAAAAAATATAAACTGTATAATAAAGTCGGGTCATAAATGAGGATTCCAAAGGAAAATCTTCGCCAATCCATCCATTTTCGTTATTTTTGATAAATTTTTTAGTCATGAAAAAACTGGTGTTATCATTCGTTGTTATTTCCCAATTTGCTTTTGCGCAATTCACCGACATTAATATTGTAAAAGAAATTCACACCAAAGAAAAAGGTTTGGTCGTTTCTGCGCATCCGTTAGCCAGTGAAGCTGGAGCGAAAATCATGAAATTGGGCGGAAATGCCTACGATGCGGTCATTGCAACACAATATGCTTTAGCGGTCGTTTATCCGCAAGCTGGAAATATCGGTGGCGGTGGTTTTTTAGTCGGCGTAAAAAATAACGGCGAAAAATTCACCATCGATTTCCGAGAAACCGCACCGGAGAAATCATTCAGAGATATGTATCTTGATAAAAAAGGAAATGCCAATACCGATCTGTCCCAAAATGGAAGATTGGCAGTCGGGATTCCGGGTTCTATTGCCGGATTTTATGCGACCTTGAAGTATGGCAAATTGCCGATGCAAAAACTGATTCAGCCCGCAATCGATTTAGCGGAGAAAGGTTTTGCAATCACAGAGAAAGAAGCCGACTTGCTCAATAATCAAATGGAATTCTTCAACCAGCATAATAAAAATAAAACCGTTTTTCAAAAATCAACACCTTGGAAACAGGGTGATATTCTCATTCAAAAAGAATTGGCTGCAACTTTAAAACTGATTCAGAAAGACGGTGCAAAAGCCTTCTATGAAGGGAAAACCGCTCAACTCATTATTGATGAAATGAAACGCGGAAACGGAATTATTACTTTAAATGATCTTAAAAATTATAAAGTAGTGGAAAGAAAACCCCTCACTTTTAATTATAAAGGAAACGAAATCGTATCCATGCCTTTGCCTTCAAGCGGCGGAATTCTTTTAGCTCAAATGCTGAAAATGAGCAGTTTTGAAAATATCGAAAAGTACCAACAGAACTCTACGCCGGCCGTGCAAATTATGGTGGAAGCTGAGCGCCGTGCTTTCGCGGACAGAGCTGAATATATGGGAGATCCCGGATTTATCAAAGACAAAACCGAAATGTTGATTTCTGACGATTATTTAAAAAACCGCTGGAAATCTTTTAATAAAAATGCAGCGACGCCAAGTTCAGAAGTCGGGAAAATTATTCCACAACCGAAAGAATCTACAGAAACAACGCACATCTCCATCGCTGATAAAGAGGGAAATGCTGTTGCGGTTACAACAACGTTAAACGGGTTGTACGGAAGCAAAGTGGTCGTTTCCGGTGCCGGTTTTTTCCTGAACAACGAAATGGATGATTTCTCCGTAAAACCAGGCGTTCCGAATATGTTTGGTGCTGTTGGTGGTGAAGCTAACTCCATTCAGCCGGGAAAAAGAATGTTGAGTTCGATGACGCCAACCATCGTTTTGAAAAATGGAAAACCGTATATCATCGTGGGAACTCCTGGTGGAACGACGATTCCAACTTCGGTTTACCAATCGATTGTGAATGTGATCAATTTTAAACTGAGCCCGAATATGACCGTCAATACCCCGAAATTTCATCATCAGTGGCTTCCGGAAACCGTTATGGTAGAAAATAATTTTCCTGAAACAACGATCTCAGATTTAGAAAAAATGAATTATAAAATAGAAAGGGTTTCACAAATCGGAAGAACAGAAATGATCGTTATCGACGGAAATGGAAATGCGGTTGCTGTGGCGGATGGCCGCGGTGATGATTCGGTTGGAGTTGAATAAAAATGAATATAATGGAAAGTACTGGATTCAGGCAGAAACTGAGCGAGAAAATATTATCCTATAAACCCGATTTCAATCTAGAGGTTTTGAATTCGGGTTTAAATCAATTTCAAATAACGGACTGCAAGGCAGACGAAGATATTGTGAAAACAGGCGAAGTCTGTAAAAAGATCTTTTTTGTCGAAAAATCGATTTCCCGGTGCTATTTTCTGGGAGAAGATGGTGAGGAGAAAACACTTTGGTTAGAGCCGGAAATGAGTTTTATGACAGATTATGAAAGTTTTACCTTACAGTCAGCAAGTAAATGCAATATTCATCTTTATGAAGATTCTCTTGTTTATTCGATTGACAGGGAGGTTTTATTTAATCTTTATATGACCTATCACGAATGGGCGTTGGTAGGTATCGCAATTATGGAGGATCATTTTCTCAATTTATTCAAAATTACAACCACCATTCACTTCAATAATGCCAGTTCTAATTATGAACATGTGGAAAGTTTTTTCACGAAATATTTAGATGTGGTGCCTTTGAAACATATTGCATCCTGGTTTAATATTTCTGCGGTGCATCTTTCAAGGATTCGTGCAGAAAGGAGTAAAATAGCTGCAAATTAACATATGTTAAGTTGATTGCGGGAGTGGTGTTTTATCTTTGCCACCGATTCTATGACACATGATGAATAAGAGAGTAATCTCATTTCTTGCCTTTGCTGTATTCAAAATATTCAAGAACTTAATGTAAAAATAGTTTTCAATTTTATTTAATTAAAATGATATGATGCAGCAAAGGGGCAAGTTTTTATACTTCTGAATGGAGAAAATTATTTCTTTTCTTTTAATCACATAGCATGCAAATATCTACAATCGGAAATTCGTAAACTGATTATCAAAAAACCGCATGTAAAACCGTAATTCTATGTACGTTTTGCAGTCTTTTGAAATCAAATTTTTGTTGCTAAAAATAAGAAAGACTATGAATTTATTTTCCTGCCAGTTTTTTCAACATTCCGTTAAAGATCAAGCCGTGAAAAGGCAAGACCGAATACCAGTACAATCTCCCCGATAAACCGAGCGGACGAAAAGTGGCCTCTTGATGCAAAACGCCGTTTTTGATTTTAAATTCCAGCCAGGCTTCTCCCGGAAGTTTCATTTCGGCAAAAAGCAAAAGTCGTTTTTTATCTCTGTCAGCATACAAAACGCGCCAGAAATCTACAGAATCTCCGGCTTCTAAATCATTGATGTTTCTGCGGCCCCGTCTTAAACCAACGCCTCCAAAAAGTTTATCTAAAAATCCACGGATCCGCCAAAGGAAATCTGCATAATACCAACCGGTTTTCCCACCGATACTGAAAATCCGTTCTAAAGTTGCGGCTTCATCATCCACTTTAATTTCGCGGATATCTTTAAAACAACCTTCGTCCGGAACTTCTAAATATTGCCAGACTTGGCGGCTGTGAAACTGATTGCTGAAGGAATCAAACCAACTCGACAAAACATCATTCTGCTTGATTTTGTCAAATGCCTGACGGATTGCTTCCTGATAAGAAAAAAGATGGATGTTTAACTGCTCTGCCAAATTGTTTTGGTGCGCGACCACATCTATTTTCATCGAATCGACTAAATTTGTTGCCAGAAAATAACTCGTCGAAGTCACGAAATACAACCAATAAGAAGACAGTTTCGGCGTCATCACCGGAACGATGAAAATATAGCGTTTCAAACCGCGGATTTCTGCGTACTGCAAAAGCATTTCTTTGTAAGTGAGAATGTCGGTTCCAGCGATATCGTAATTTTGATTATAGGTAAATTCTTTTCCCAAAACGCCCACCAAAAACTGCATCACATTTCTTATCGCAATCGGCTGACATTTGGTATTGAGCCATTTTGGCGTAATCATGACCGGTAATTTTTCAACCAGATCTCTGATGATTTCAAAAGACGCGCTTCCCGAACCCACGATAATCCCGGCCCGGAGACTGGTCAAACTGTAAACAGAACTTTTCAGTGCTTCTTCTACATTTTTTCTGGACTGAAGATGTTTGGAAAGTTTTTGTTCATTAATAATTCCTGTCAGGAAAATCACCTGTTTTACCGAAGTTTTTTCTAAAGCACGGCGAAAATTCTCTGCGGAAATTTTTTCCTTTTCCTGAAAATCACCTTCGCTGGAAGACATCGAATGAATTAAATAATAAGCTGCTTCTATATCTTTCGGAATATTATTTAAAGAAGATTCATCTAAAAAATCATTCTCAATCACTTCAATTTGACCGAGTTTTTCTTTAAATAATTTAAGCCCGAAACGGTTTTTATCCCTTACAGAACATACCACATGATGGCCTTCTTCCAACAACTGAATCAGAAGCCTTTTGCCAATGTAACCGGTAACGCCTGTAAGTAGGATTTTCATGATGCAAATGTTTTTTCTAAAATTTTGAAACGGCTTTCAAAGATAAATTTCACTTTATCCCGCACTAATTTTCCGGCCAGAAAATCTCCCAAAATCCCGAAGGGCATTTTGAAATTAACGATGTCGGTCATTTTCACTTTTCCGTCTGCTGCTTCTTCAAAATGATGTTCGTGATGCCACATCGCATAGGGACCGAATCTTTGTTCATCCACAAAAAACTGATGGTCTTCCAAATGCGTGATTTCTGTAATCCAATTCGATTTTATAAATGGTAAAACACCGATTTTATAAGTGATAATTTGACCTTTGTACGTTTTGTTTGGTGGATTATTGGTAATCCTAAAATCCATTTCTTTCGGCGTGATTTTATCTAAATTCGTTGGCAATGTAAAGAATTTCCAAGCTTTATCAAGTGAAAGCGGTAAAATCTGTTCGGAAGTCAACGTGTAAATTCCGGATTGTTTGGTTAAATTAATTTTCATGGCTGGATTTAAATAATTTCTTGGTTTTTAAATATTCAAACAAAAGCGTAATCGAGTAGAGCAGTGCGAAACAGTAAAAACTGTCTTCCACCGGAATCGTTCCCATGCGTATTCCCAGATTCTGAGTGTTGTCATAAGAAACGACGGGCAAATCAGAATAACTTCCTGTTAAAGCCGAGTTTACAAAGTAGAAAGGGATGAATATAATGACGAAACTCAGATAAAATCTTTGGGCATATTTCCATTGAAAAATAATCTGACTTAACATTAATAATGTAAATAATCCGATACAAACGAAGGTGTACATTTTATCATAATTAAAAACGGTTAGCAATAAACCGACCGCGAAAAGAAGGTAAGTAATCCATTTCGTCGCCTTTGCAGATAATTCAATATTGGGAAAGAAATATTTTAAAGAATAATGAATAAAGATACTGGCATAAGGAATCAGCAAGAAAAACAACCATTCTTCAATAGGCAATTTTAGAATCCTGAAACCTATTAAATATTGGTCATTAAAAGCCCAGACATTTTGATAAGCAAAATAACTGTCCCATAAAATAAAGAAAATTCCCACAACCGCAATGGAGGTGAAATACGCTTTCCAGTGCTGAATGAAATGCATTCTTTTCTTCTCAAAACTGTAGATGAAAGGAATTAAAAAACTGAAAACATCTAAAAGTAAGTAATAATAAGATTGCAAAATTTATTTTTTTAAAGTTGATAACCGGGCTTCTTTGAAATAATGGAGCGGCACGAAAAGCATTCCGAAACATTCGCCGTCTTCTTTGCCCAAATGTTTGTGGTGCATTTTATGTGCTTTTCTCAACCCACGGAAATACCAGTTGTTGGTTTTGTCGAACCATTTGAATCTCCGGTGAATTAAAACATCGTGAACTAGAAAATAACACATTCCGTAAATTAAAATTCCTAAGCCGACGAAGAACATCCAGTTCAGTTCGCCACGCGTTCCGAAGTAAAAAAGTAAAATACTAGGAATTGCGAAAACGACAAAAAAAGCATCGTTTTTTTCAAATACGTGAGGGTACCCGGGCTGATGATGATCTTCGTGCAGGTACCAACCCAAACCGTGCATGATGTATTTGTGCGTAAGCCAGGTAACTCCCTCCATGCCGATAACAATTACGATTGTTAACAGAATATATCCAATAATTTCCATTTTATAATTTTAAATAATCTTTGATGTATAGTTTCAAATCTTCATCATTTGTGTTTTTGTATTCCTTCGCCAAAAAATTTCGGTCTTCTTTAATCTGCTGATTATATCCTAAAATTGAAGGCGCTTTTTCCTGGGTGATTAAACGCATTAATCTGATTTCTAAATTTTTAGGATCTGCTTTTAAAGCCTGTTCCATTGTTTTCTTTCCCTCATTAAAGTAAGACATTTTTTTCAGCGGATTAAAGGCATGTTTTGCCATAAAGAATTTTCCTACGGCTAAAAATCCCCCGTAAACCGGTTCTTTCGAATTCCGGTAAGCGGTGCTGGATTTTTCGATCAATGTTTTTGCCGATTTTTCAGAACTTTCACCCGTTTTCAGCAAAGTTCGTAATTCTTTTATATTTTGAGAAAACATCATATTGGAAATCAATAGAATTAAAAGCAAACTCAATTTTTTCATTACAGCAGATTCAGATTTTTATTTAAAATCATTTCCCCAAAGAGGTACATTTTTCGGGCATTTGAAACGCGTATTCTTTTGGTTAAAAGCAATTCTGGTTTCGTCCTTCTTATTTTCTTAAACAAATTAAAGTAATATTTGTAGGCCATAAAAACGGCTAACCTGCTTGAAATTGGAAGCATTTTAATTCCAATTTTAGCGTGTTCGAAATCTTTTGCGATATCTTTTTCAATTTCAATTTTATCTTTTTCTGAAAAATTTTTAAAATCGACTCCGGGGAAATAAGTCCGGTTGAGATCAAGAAAGTCAGCACTGATATCCCTTAAAAAATTGATCTTTTGAAAAGCTGCGCCTAAACTCTGTGCATAAGGTTTCAGTTTTTCATATTCTGCAATATTGCCATTAACAAAGACTTTAAGACACATCAAACCTACAACTTCGGCAGAACCATAAATATATTCGTTGTATTTTTCATCATTCAGATCTTTAATATCTCCCAAATCCATCTTCATTGAATGCAGGAAAGCATCGACCAAATCCTGCGGAATATTTTTCTCACGCTGCGTTAAACAGAAGGAATGTAAAATTGGATTGAGGGAAATACCGTTTTCTTTCGCAGAATGGTAATTTCTCTCAAATTCTGCCATTAATCTTACCTTGTCATAGTCGTGAAAAGTATCCACAATCTCATCTGCCAATCTTACAAATCCGTAAATGTTATAGATATGCTGGCGGATTTCCGGTTGAAAAAGAGAAGACGCCTTGTAGAACGAGGTGCTGTATTTTTCGGTGACCATCTTCGAAGATTGCCCACAAAACGAATTAAAAATTTCTAAATTATTCATCGTTAGAATATTTTGTTTTGATGTTGAAGAATGTAATCTGTCACTACTTTTCCGGAGATTAAAGCGGGCGGAACACCCGGTCCGGGAACGGTAAGCTGACCGGTGTAGAATAAATTCTTTATTTTTTTGTTACTGATGCTTGGCCGTAAAACAGAAGTTTGTAATAAGGTGTTGGCCAATCCGTACGCGTTACCACGGCAGGAGTTGTAGCGCTCTTTGAAATCCTGTACCCCAAAACTTTTTTTGAACAGTACTGAACTTCGCAAATCTACACCGATGTTTTTTTCCACCCGATCCATAATCAGTTCGAAATACCGGTCATGAATATCCTGACTATCCTCTAAATCTACCGCTACAGGAATTAAGAAAAAGCCCACTTCTTTTCCTTCCGGACATAAATCCAAATCCGTTTTCGACGAGAAATTGGCATAGAACAAAGGTTTTTTTGGCAATTTCGGTTCATCATAAATATCAACAGCATGCTGCCCGAAATCGGTATCGAAGAATAAATTGTGATGCTGCAGTTCCGGAACTTTTTTGTCAAACGCTACATAATATAAAAAGGACGATGGGGCAAAAACTTTCTTTTGCCAATATTTGTCGCTGTAGTTTTTTTGATTAGGATTTAAAAGTTGCTCGGTATGAGCATAATCCGCACCGGAAATTACCAGATCGGTATCGAAGAAACCGTGAGTGGTGACAACGCTTGTCGCCGCATTGTTTTCAGTTTCTATTTTTATTACATTTTGATTAAGGTGAAATTCAACGCCTAATTCTTTTGCCAACTTCACCATTCCCAGAGCAACTGCATTAAAGCCTCCTTTCGGATACCAGGTTCCCAAACCAAAATCGGCGTGATTCATAAAATTATAAAACGCCGGCGTATTCTGTGGTTTCGCTCCCAAAAACAGAACGGGAAATTCCAGAATACTTTGAAGTTTTGGATTTTTGATGTTCTTTCTTACCGTCTGCGAAATGTTTTGAACAAACAGATTTAATCTGGAGGCTGTCTCTAAACTGACCAGTTCTAACAAAGATTTCCCGGGATTGTACACCAAATCTTTCATCGCGATTTCGTAATTTTTGCGGGAATCTTCCATGAATTTCCGCAAATGCTTTCCGCTTCCGGGTTCTACTTCTTCAAATTTAGCAATGATTTTTTCAGGTTCATCAGAAATATCGATGTAGTCATCTTTCCCGAAAATAACTCTGTAACCGGGAGATAACTTCTTTAATTCATAATAATCAGAAACATTTTTGCCGAAATCAGCAAAAAACCGTTCGAATATATCCGGCATCCAATACCAACTTGGTCCCATGTCAAATTTAAATCCAGCAATTTCCAGCATAGAAGCTCGGCCGCCTAACTGTTCGTTTTTTTCTAAAACCTGAACAGAATAGCCTGCTTTAGCCATGTAACAGGCAGAAGCAATAGCGGAAAATCCGGATCCGATAATGATTACTTTTTTCATCTCTTTTAATAATGGAACAAAAATATACTTTTATTTTATAAATAGAAAATATTTTTACTAAATTTGTGCTTTAATTTAAAACCAAGATATGAAAAATACAGAAGTAACTCAGGAAAAAATTTTAGATATTTATTCTAAATATGTTCTTCGAAATAATAAAAAGCCATTGAATGTTTTCACTTTCTGTGATGAACATGAGCTCGATGAATCTCAATTTTATTTCTTTTACGCTAATTTCGACCAGCTCGAAGCAGATTATCTTAAATATTTTATGAACCAAAGTATCCTCCTTATTTCTAAAGAAGAAGACTATGAAGGGGATGATGCCAAAACAAAAATGCTCTCCTTTTATTATACCTTTTTTGAACAGTTGACGATGAACAGAAGTTTGGTGATTTACCTTATCGGTTCAGACAAAAATAATTTGGATCATCTGAAAAAATTGTGCACGCTGAAAAAAGAGTTTCAGTCCTTTATTAAAACATTAGCTATTTCGCAGCCATTGATGGAAAGTCAAAATGAAAATATGGCCAAAATAGAACGGTTCAAAAACAAAGGCATCGAAGAATTATATTGGGGACATTTTCTGACCACGCTGAAATTCTGGATAGAAGATACGAGTTCTAATTTCGAGAAAACCGATATTTTTATTGAAAAATCAGTGGACACCAGTTTCGAACTTTTTGAAATTAAACCTTTGAAGAAATTAGTCGATTTGGGAAAATTTCTCTTTAATGAAAAAATAAAAAACAATTCATGAAAACCTTAGATAAAATACCAACAAGTAAAATCCAGCGTGCCGGTAAATTGATTTCCACCGGTGCTAAAGTTGGCGTGAATTATTTAAAATACTACGGTGAAAAAATCACCAAAACGGAAGATGAAGCCAAAGACAATCTCAATAAAAATAACGCAACGGATATTTATGACAGTTTAAAAGAATTGAAAGGAAGCGCGCTGAAAGTTGCCCAAATGTTGAGCATGGAAAAGAATATTTTACCGGCAGCTTACGTGGAGAAATTTTCTTTATCCCAGTTTCAGGTTCCGCCACTGTCGGCGCCTTTGGTGACCAAGATCTTTAAAACGTATTTTGGAAAAAGGCCCAATGAGCTTTTCGATGAGTTTGAGCCCAATTCCACCAATGCTGCAAGTATCGGTCAGGTTCATAAAGCTAAAAAAGACGGTAAAGAACTGGCGGTAAAGATTCAGTATCCGGGAGTTTCCGACTCTATTTCCTCTGATTTGGCGATGGTAAAACCCATTGCGATGAAGATGTTCAATATCAAAGGGAAAAACTCCGATCAATATTTCAAAGAAGTGGAAGATAAGTTGCTGGAAGAAACCGATTATAATTTAGAAATCAGTCAAAGTTTAGAAATCAGAAAAAGTTGTGAATCCTTGCCAAATCTGGCTTTCCCCGATTATTATCCGCAATATTCCAATGACCGGATTATCACGATGGACTGGATGCACGGAATCCATCTTTCGACTTTCTGTGCCGCCAATCAGGATCCAAAACTGGCGAATAAGGTTGGTCAGGCGCTGTGGGATTTTTATATGTTTCAGATTCATCAGTTGAGAAAAGTACACGCGGATCCGCATCCGGGGAATTTTTTGGTTTCTGAAGAAGGAACTTTAATTGCTATTGATTTTGGCTGTATGAAAGGTATTCCTGAGGATTTTTATATTCCTTATTTTGAACTGGCAATTCGGGAGAATTTAGAAAATAAAGAGTTTTTTGACCGGAAATTACTGGAACTGGAAATTATAAGAGCAGACGATTCTGCTGAAGAAAAAGAATTTTTCACGCAGATATTCTATGAGTTGCTGTATTTGTTTACTACTCCTTTTCAGGAAGAAAATTTCGATTTCTCCGATGGTAAATTCTTTCAAGCGACTGCAGATCTTGGTCAGAAATATTCAAAAAATACCCAAATCAAAGGCAGAAATGCCAATCGCGGATCGAGACATTTTATTTATATGAACCGTACCTTTTTCGGACTCTATAATTTAATGCACGACATCAAAGCCGATCATATTCTTATTAATAATTATAAAAATTTCATCAAAAATTGATTTTAACTGAACAGCAAACCGACCGGATTATCGAAATGGCCTGGGAAGACCGAACGCCTTTCGAAGCCATTTTCTATCAGTTTGAGTTGGCAGAAAAAGAAGTCATCGTTTTGATGAGAAAAGAATTAAAAAGGAGCTCTTTTAATTTATGGCGCAAACGGTTGAATTCGGGAGTGAGTCAGAAACATTTGTACAAAAGAAATAGTGAGATCGATCGGTTTAAATGTGCAAGACAAAGAATGATATCCGGTAACAGAATAAGCAAGAGATAAAATGATTACTGAAGAAAAAATGGTAAGAATAAGTCGCGGTCAGATTTTGGAAAGCGAAAAACTTTACCGGGTAAAATTGGTTAATTCTTTAGCGGGAATTCGTCAGGTTGTTTTGGTTGGAACCAAATCTAAAAGTGATTACGAAAATCTGGCGGTTTTCAGTTCGTTGATTCATTTGGGTGCAAATCCACCTTTGTTTGGGTTGATTTCAAGACCGGATTCTGTGGATCGGGATACTTTGGAAAACATCAGAGAAACCGAAAGTTATACTTTAAATTTCATTGATAAACAGTGGGTGAAACAGGCGCATCAGACTTCGGCGCGTTATCCAAAAGAGGTCTCAGAGTTTGCGGAAGTTGGTTTGACTGCGGAATATTTGGAAAACTGCTTTTCTCCATTTGTAAAAGAAGCTCCCATTAAAATAGAAATGAAACTGCAGCAAATTTTAGATATTGAGATTAATAAAACCAAAATGATTATTGGAAGCATCGAAAGCCTGTATCTTCAAAAAAACAGATTGGCAGAAGATGGCTTGGTAAAGCCGGATCACTTATTGTTAAGTGGTGGTCTGGATGCTTATTACAGCGGTGAATTTATTACGCAGTTGCCTTATGCAAAACCTTAAAATTAATTTGAGTTTCAGTGAGAAATGTGAAGAAAGAACATTTGCCGGTGAATATTTGTCTGACTTGTAAAAGGCCTTTTTCCTGGCGCAAAAAATGGGAAAAAGATTGGGAGAAGGTAAAGTTTTGTAGTGAAAAATGTAAAAAAAATAAATCCATAAATAACGACTGTTGACCATGAAAAATATACTGATCATAGGTGCCGGAAAAGGAATTGGACTAAAATCTGCGCAGCTTTTAAAAGATGAAAATCTGTACACCATTTCCCGAAATCTCACTCCAGAACTGGAAAGTTTAGGAACTCATTTTTTTCAGCTGGATATATCCAAAAATGATCTAAGTGAAGTATCTTTACCTGATGAATTGCACGGTCTTGTTTTTTGTCCCGGATCGATTAATTTGAAACCGTTTAACCGTCTTTCAGAAGCAGATTTTTTGGCAGACTTTAATCAGAATCTGATGGGTGCGGTGAAAATTATTCAGAAATGTCTGCCGGCTTTGAAGAAATCGAAATCGGCAAGTATCATTCTTTTTTCAACGGTTGCGGCCAAAGTAGGAATGCCATTTCATACTTCAGTTGCAGCAAGTAAAGGAGCAATCGAAGGTTTTGCAAAGAGCCTGGCTGCCGAACTGGCTTCTGCGAAAATAAGGGTGAATGTCATTGCGCCTTCGCTTTCGAATACGGCATTGGCGGCGCAACTTCTTTCCACTGAAGAGAAAAGAGAAGCCTCGGCGAAAAGACATCCGTTGCAAAGAATCGGTTTGCCAGACGATAGTGCGCAACTCGTTGAGTTTCTGCTTTCAGATAAAAGTTCGTGGATCACAGCCCAAATTATTGGAGTTGACGGCGGTCTGGGAAATATTAAACTTTAAAAAGTTATGGAATTAAATTTAATTATAGAGATTTTAAAAGAACTCGATTCTTTTCAGAAAATTCAGCCGGGAAGTCAAAAAACGCTGGAAGATTTCAGAATGTATCTGAATGAAAAAGCCTACGAAAAAGAAACCCCCAGAAATTTAACCGAAAAGTTTGATCTGGAAGTGTACGATCTTGAAAACGAAATTGCCAAACAGGTAATTATGCTTGGTAGATATTCTAAACAGTTGATCCGAAAGTCTTTGGAGGATAATCCTAATTTGGTCAATGAAGATTTTACCTATCTTTTCAGAATGATGGATTATCCGTCGCTGACCAAAATGCAGCTCATCGAAAAAAATGCCCATGAAAAACAAACCGGCATCGAAATTATCAAAAGATTGGTAAAAAATGGTCTCTTAATTGAAAGTCCTGATCAAAATGATAAAAGAAGCACCCGGATTTCGGTAACCGAAAAAGGAAAAAAAGTTTTCCTGGAATCGATGAAAGATATTACCATCGTCTCTAAAATTATGTGCGGAAAACTCAACGGGGAAGAAAAAGGAAATTTGCTGAATTATTTGAAAAAGCTCAACACTTTTCACCACACCGTTTACACGAATTTTAAAAATGAAGAATTGGTAAGAATTCTTCAAATGGTAGATCATGACTGATAAAATTTCTGTTTTTTGGTTCAGAAGAGATTTGAGATTGTCTGATAATCACGGATTATTTGAAGCGCTTCAATCTGCTGAAAACGTTTTACCCATTTTTATTTTCGATACCGAAATTCTTTCGAAACTTGAAAATATAGAAGATAAACGAGTCGATTTTATTGTTCAGGTTTTGCAGATTCTGAATCAGTTTTTAGAAAAATCCGGAAAATCAATTAAAATTCTTCATGGGGAACCTTTAAATGTATTTAAAGAACTTATTGAGAATTACGACATAGAAAAGGTTTTCTGCAATGAAGATTATGAACCGCAAGCCATTAAAAGAGATGATGAAATTGCGCAGTTCTTCACTGAAAAAAATATTGGATTTCAGTCCTTTAAAGATCAGGTCCTTTTTCACAAAGGCGATATTTTAAAGTCCGACGGAAGTCCGTACACGATTTACACGCCTTATTCGAAGCAGTGGTTAAAAATGTATAGTGATGAAGAAGAGGAGTCTTATCCCAGTGAGAAACTCCTTCATCATTTACTTGATGTAGAAAAACAGGAAATTTCCCTGCAAAAAATATTATTCAAAAAGACAACTTATCAGTTTCAAGCTCCTGCCATAAATCGTGAAATTTTGAAGAATTATCACAAAACCCGCAATTTTCCAACGACGCCAACTTCTGAAATGAGTGTTCACCTTCGTTTCGGAACAGTGAGCATTAGGAAGCTGGCTGCTGAAGCCAGAAAGCTGAATGAGACTTATTTAAAGGAATTGATCTGGCGGGAATTTTTTATGCAGATTCTTTATCATTTTCCGAAAGTGGTTACAGAATCTTTCAAAAGAAAATACGATCATATTACCTGGTTATATGATGGAGAACTTCTCCGGAAATGGCAGGAAGGAAAGACCGGATATCCACTTGTAGATGCCGGAATGCGGGAACTCAACGAAACAGGTTTGATGCACAACCGCGTAAGAATGGTTTGTGCAAGTTTTTTCACCAAACATCTTTTAATGGACTGGCGAATTGGTGAAGCCTATTTTGCGGAAAAATTATTGGATTACGATTTATCTGCGAATAATGGAAACTGGCAGTGGAGTGCAGGAACTGGTTGTGATTCGGCGCCTTATTTTCGAGTTTTCAATCCGGAAGAGCAGCAGAAAAAATTCGATCCTGATTTTAAATATATTAAAAAATGGGTAAAAGAATTCGGTACAAAAGATTATCCGGAACCGGTTGTAGAGCACAGGTTTGCGCGTTTGCGGGCTTTGGAAACGTATAAAAAAGGATTGCAGGAAGTGTGATTTTTATATTCCAAAATTAACTATAAATACTCTTTAAGATTCTTTTTAAAACTGAAAATAAATACTTTTCGGTTTTATCAGATCAGAATCTTCAGACTTTTCGGTAAGACTTTAATATGAACAGGGGAGTCGATTTCATTGTATTCACCGTCTAAATGCCAGTCTTTGGTATCCACCGTAAAATCAATTTCAGGGACAGAAAGGAAAGTTACATATTTGTTTTCTTTCAACGTTTTCGAAAACATTCTGAAGGCAAATGCGGCACCATGATGTAAAGGGAATTTTTTCACCAGAACAATTTCTGCCAAGCCATCCACCGTACTTGCATGCGGAGCGATATAAGCATTATTCCCGAACTGTCGCGTATTGGCGACGTTTAACATTAAATATTCGCCATTGTGTTTCTTAAACTGTTCTGACGGAAATTTCACTTGGATCGGTTTGTAATTAAAGAAAGTTTTTATCGAAGTTTTAATATAGTTTTTAAAACCGCGGCTGGTTTTTTCAAATTCCTTCACTACTTTTCCGTCGAAACCCGTTCCTGAAACATTAATTGAAAGCCGGTCATTCACTTTAAAAGTGTCGATTTCCCGGTATTTATTGGCTTTGATTTTTGCTAAAAGTTCAGTCAAATTTTTAGTAAAATTCGTCTCATTTGAAAATCCGTTTCCTGAACCTGCCGGAAAAATGGCCAGAATTTTACCGGTATTAATCAACTGCTTCGCGACTGAAGAAATAGTTCCGTCGCCACCTACGGCAACAAAAATATCAATATTTGCAAAATTTTCACTGATGAACTGCTCAGTTCCTTCTAAAGATTCTGAGATGTAGAAATGCGGATTTTTAACCTGTTTTTGAAGGGAATCTAAAAAAGGCTGGTAGTTTTTCTTTGCAGAAAAAGGATTGATAATAAAGGCGACATTCTTCATGGTTGGCAAAAATAGAAAAAGCAGGCGATAAAAACCTGCTTTTAGGAAATATTATAAATTTTGTCGTTTGATGAACTCGTCTGTTAAAAGTAGTTTGATATCCGAAAGAGGAACTTTGATTAAAACCGTACCCGCAGCATACGCCGTGATTTCATACTGGTTATAGAGGAAATACAGGTTTTTATCATCAAAATAAAAATTGTTGTTAAGTGGAATTTGTTTCACCAAAAGCATTTCAAATTGTCCTTTTCCTCCGTCATTTTGGATGAAATTATTCATTAAAATCGGATCCCAGATCTTCGAGTCCTGATTGGCAACAATATCTGATAAATGGAGCGTTTTATTGTTCTGTAAATCAAAAACTTTATAAGTTTCAAAATAATAACCGTGAGCGCCACCCGTATAGCCATCGCCGGTGTACTGAACAGTCAGGAAATTATTTCGGTGAGAAAACAGATTCATATTCGAATTTTTTTCCCAGTTCTGGGCGAATTCGGGTTTGTAATCCTGTAAGGCATTCTTCTCTTCTTCGTAAAATTCTTTCATTTTCAGATCTAATGCATCCGCGATATTGGCCTTGGAATATTCGGTTAACCGAATTTCTTTTGGCGCATAAATAGAATCTAAAAGTGCTTTGTTTTTAAGAGTCGGAAAAACCAATATTTTAGACTGAAATTTGACGGTGAGGTTTTGGTCAATTTTTAGCGAATCGTTCACTTTCACGGAATCAAGCGGAAAGTTGCCGGTGGTAGAAGTGATTTTTTCAACGGTTCCATTCGACGTTTCTGCTGTAGATTTTTCTTTGTTACAACTCATTAATAAAACTGCAAATGCGACTGATATGGCCAGTAAATTTTTCATTCTGAAATTTAATAAAAATATATAACTTATAAAAACGGAAATTCAAATTTTAAGGTTTGAAAAAAAACCGTCAATTTGACGGCTTCTTACAAAAATTCTCATCATTATTTTCTGTCGTCAGGCAAAGCATTTGGGTTATAAACTGAATCACCGAAAGCGAGAACCGGAAAACCGATAAATGGTAATATCACCAAAAGTACCGTCATCAAAGTATCTTTACCGAAAAATTTGGATAAGCGGTCTGCTACTATAATTCCAAAAATAATGTTGACAAATGGAACCATCAAAAGAATAAACCACCAAATGGGTTTTTTAATGATGTCAAGCAAAACAATAGAGTTGTAAATTGGAATAAATGCTGCCCAGGCATCTTCTCTTCCTGCTTTTTGAAAAATTTTGTAGAGACAGAACGAAAAGAATAAATAGACAAATAAATAGAAAATAAGCATTCCGAAGCCCATGGCCATACCGCCTGCTACATCGCCGGAATTCATTCCATCGTAAGGATTAGTCTGTAATAAAGTCATCATAGTATATTATTTTAAGTTTTATCAAATATATAATATTATTTCAGAAAATGAATTAAATTCTCACGTATTTTTAATTCATAGTAGTGATACCATAAAAAAAGCTGTTCAAATACATGAACAGCTTTTTAAGAATTTATTAAAGACGATTAAACATCAATTTTCGCATAAATCGCGTTTTTCTCGATGAAATCTCTTCTTGGTGGTACTTCGTCACCCATTAACATTGAGAAAACGTTGTCTGCCTCGGCTAAACTTTCAATGGTAACTTGTTTCAGGATTCTGCGTTCAGGATTCAAAGTAGTATCCCAAAGCTGTTCCGGGTTCATTTCCCCAAGACCTTTATAACGCTGAACTTCTACACCTTTTCCGTCTGGCGACAACTCAAGAGTAACCTCTTCGCGTTCTTTCTCGTTGTAAGCATAGATTTTTTTGTTTCCTTTTTTCAATAAGTATAAAGGAGGTTGAGCGATATAGATATATCCGTTCTCGATTAATTCCTTCATATATCTAAAGAAAAAGGTGAGGATCAAAGTCGAAATGTGCGCTCCATCGATATCCGCATCGGTCATAATCACCACTTTATGGTAACGTAATTTTGCGATATTCAGAGCTTTGCTGTCTTCTTCAGTTCCTACAGAAACGCCAAGTGCGGTATAGATATTCTTGATTTCTTCGTTGTCGTACACTTTGTGAACCATTGATTTCTCTACGTTCAGGATTTTACCACGCAAAGGAAGGATTGCCTGAAAATGTCGGTCACGGCCTTGTTTTGCAGTTCCACCTGCCGAATCTCCCTCGACCAGGAACAGTTCAGAAATAGCAGGATCTTTGGAAGAACAGTCAGAAAGTTTTCCCGGAAGTCCACTTCCGCCCATCGGCGATTTACGCTGAACAAGTTCTCTTGCTTTTTTCGCAGCCTGTCTTGCTTTTGCCGCAAGAACTACTTTTTGTACGATGAGTTTGGCTTCGTTAGGATTTTCTTCTAAGAAATTAGAAAGCATTTCACCCACGATTTTATCAACCGCACCGGAAACTTCTGAGTTCCCTAATTTCGTTTTGGTTTGGCCTTCGAACTGAGGTTCCATTACTTTTACCGAAATTACTGCAGTTAATCCCTCACGGAAATCATCTCCGGTAACTTCTACTTTTTCTTTTGCAGGAAGTCCTAGTTCATCAGCAAATTTCTTTAATGTTCTCGTTAATGCTCTTCTGAAACCTGCAAGGTGAGTTCCTCCTTCATGGGTATTGATATTATTGACGTAAGAATGCAGGTTCTCGGTATAAGAAGTGTTGTATCTCATCGCAACTTCCACAGGAATACTGTCTTTTTCACCTTCCATGAAAATTACATTATTCATAATGCTTTCACGGTTTCCGTCGATGTATTCTACAAACTCTTTTAAACCACCTTCAGAGTGGAAAGTGTCATGTTTCTGTACGCCTTCTTCATCTACAACTCTTTCATCCGTCAAAGTGATGGTGATGCCTTTATTCAGATAAGAAAGTTCGCGGAGTCTGCTTGCTAAAGTATCGTAGTTATAAACCAATTCCTGGAAAATCGTATCATCCGGTTGGAAGAAAACTTCTGTTCCTCTTTCAGTAGTGGTTCCGATTTCTGCGACATCTGCCAGTGCTTTTCCTTTGGAGTATTTTTGCTGATAAATTTTACCGTCTTTGTAAACAGTCGCAATCAGCGAATTAGAAAGTGCATTCACACAGGAAACTCCCACCCCGTGAAGACCGCCGGAAACTTTGTAAGAATCTTTATCGAATTTTCCACCGGCGCCGATCTTGGTCATTACCACTTCCAGAGCAGATTTTTGCTCTTTTTCATGGAAATCTACCGGAATACCACGGCCATTATCTTTTACACTGATGGATTCGCCTTCGTGGATTACTACAGAGATTGTGTCGCAGTGTCCTGCCAGGGCTTCATCAATAGAGTTGTCGATTACTTCATAGACCAAATGATGCAGACCTCTGGATCCTACATCTCCGATGTACATTGATGGCCGCATTCTCACATGCTCCATTCCTTCTAACGCTTGTATGCTACTCGCTGTATATTCTTTTTGGCTCATATTTTTACTGTTCATCAAAGCGAACTGGCTTTGAATTTTAAATACATTTTAATTAAAGTTTGCTGAAAAAAGGAGTGTAAATACTCCATTTCAAAAGGCTAACAAAGATACTGAATTCCGCCGGAATATAAAAGTTAAAGAACCTATAAAATTGCAGATCTTCTTCACGAAAAAATCCTCAAAAGTTTGAGGATTTGAATCTGTAAAATGATTTTAAATTGAATTAAACCAAAGTTGCGTTCACTTTAATTTCAGTATTTAATAATTTCGAAATCGGACAGTTTTTTTCTGCATCCGCAACTAATTCATCAAATTTTTCTTTTGAAATTCCCGGAACATTTGCGGTCAGGGTTAAACTTGATTCTGTAATTTCACCTTTTGTTGGATCTAAATTGATGACACATCTCGTTTCTAAGTTTTCTGCTTTAAAGCCTGCTGCGTCAATTTTAAAAGACAAAGCCATGTTGAAACAACCGGCGTGAGCTGCGGCAATCAATTCTTCAGGATTTGTTCCCACGCCTTCTTCGAAACGGGAATTGTAAGAGTACTGTGTCTGGTTCAAAACCGTACTTTGAGTGGTAAGTGTTCCTTTTCCTTCCTTACCTGAGCCTTGCCAAATGGCTGTTGCATTTCTTTTCATAATACTGTTTTTTAGATGATTATACTAATTTCATCAATACAATATCGTCAATTTTTTCCACTTTGACCAAATTATACTTGGTTAAGTTTTTGGAAGCTTTGTCCCATTTTTTTCCGGAAAGTTCACTTTTCACTTTTACAAGTGCCAGATTCATGGGTTCTTTCTGACTTTTCAAAATTTCCAATATCTTTTTTTCATCTTCATCCAGTTCGAAAGTTGGAGCGGCTTTTTCCGGTTTCATTTGCGGGAAGAATAAAACTTCCTGAATCGATGGATTGTTAGTTAAAAACATGATCAAACGGTCCATTCCGATTCCCAGTCCTGAAGTTGGAGGCATACCGTATTCTAAAGCTCTCAGGAAGTCTTCATCGATAAACTGGCCTGCTTCGTCATCTCCTTTTGCTGCAAGTTTTAACTGTTCTTCAAAACGTTCTCTCTGGTCGATCGGGTCATTTAATTCCGAATAGGCATTGGCGATTTCTTTTCCGCACACCATTAGTTCAAAACGTTCTGTTAAACCTTCCTTGCTTCTGTGTTTCTTTGTTAATGGCGACATTTCGATAGGGTAGTCGGTAATGAAAGTCGGCTGGATAAAGTTTCCCTCGCATTTCTCACCGAAAATTTCATCAATCAGTTTTCCTTTCCCCATCGTTTCATTCACTTCAACACCAATTGATCTTGCAAAATCAAACAGTTCCTGTTCAGTTTTTCCGGTGATATCGAATCCTGTAAATTTCTGAATCGCTTCTGTCATCGAAATCCTTGGATATGGCGCTTTCCAGCTGATGATATGTTCGCCAAAAGTAGAATCTGTAGTTCCGTTAACTTGGATGGCAGAAAATTCCAACAGTTTTTCCGTGAAATCCATCATCCAGTTGTAATCTTTGTAAGCAACGTAAATTTCCATTGCGGTAAATTCCGGATTGTGCGTTCTGTCCATTCCTTCATTTCTAAAGTTTTTCGAGAATTCGTAAACACCGTCGAATCCACCAACAATCAGTCTTTTCAGATAAAGTTCGTTAGCAATCCTTAAATACAATGGAATGTCTAAAGCATTGTGATGCGTGATAAATGGTTTTGCTGCAGCACCACCCGGAATCGCCTGTAAAATCGGGGTTTCCACTTCGAAATATCCTGCATTATTAAAGTAAGTCCGCATTGCATTGAACAGTTTTGTTCTTTTAATGAAAACTTCTTTCACTTGCGGATTGACCACTAAATCTACATACCTTTGTCGGTACCGAAGTTCAGGATCGTTGAATCCATCAAAAATATTTCCGTCGGCATCCACTTTCGGTAATGGGAGCGGACGTAAGGCTTTGGTTAAAATTTTGAAATTGGTCACTTTTACCGTCATTTCACCAACCTGGGTGTTGAAGAGTTCACCTTCGATTCCGATAATGTCACCAATATCTAAAAGGTGTTTGTAAACGTCGTTATAAAGCGTTTTGTCTTCACCAGTACAGATTTCGTCACGGTTAAAATAAACCTGGATTTTACCTTCCGAATCCTGAAGTTCAGCAAAACTTGCTTTCCCCTGAATTCTCCGGCTCATCAATCGGCCTGCAATCGTAACTTTTTTACCTTCAACAAAATCCTGCTTGATGGTTTTGGTGGTTTCTGTAATTTTATATTCTTCGGCCGGAAAAGCGTTAATTCCCATTTTTTCGAGGGTTTGTAGCTTTTCTCTTCTGATGATTTCCTGTTCTGATAACTGCATTTTTCTTGCTATTTTAAGTCTGCAAATTTAGTAAATTTTTCGCTATGAAAAGAACCCTGCAATTCACTGCGAAATTTAGCAAAACTGTACTTTTTTCATTTTTAATGTGCCTTATATTTTTGAGATTTCATTTCGAAAAACATGATTTTTATTTGTATTCATTCCAAATCTTCACATTATTCTCTTCTGTGGTCAAATTTTATTAAATTTGTACAGTGAAAAAATGGGTTGTTTATTTTTTGTTATTTACTTATCTCACTTCTTTTAGTGAGGTGAGACAATTAGCGAAAATTCCCAACCTGATCGAACATTTTATTTCACATAAACTTTCCAATTCAGAAATGTCGGTTTTCGCATTTTTCAAAATGCATTATATTGATGAACAGGCGAAAGACAGTGACTATAAACAGGATATGAAACTCCCGTTCAAAACGCATGATTTTTCAAGTACTGTTGTTAATCTCAATATTCCACCTGAACGACCGATTCTAAATATTCCACATGGTTCAATTTTCGTAGACCGTTCCAGCAATTTTTCTTATTCTGAGAAATATTACCCTTCTGTTTTTTCTAAAATCTGGGAACCTCCCAAAATTTAATTTAAAATTTTCAGTGCAAATTATCAGGTCAAATCTTTAGGTTTCGACGGTAATTGACCTTACTTAATCTTTAATCTTAAATTAAAAACGATGAACAATTCACATCTGCATTTGGTTGTAAATCATTTGCCTATCATATTTCCTATTGTAGGAATCATCATACTTTTTCTCGGAATTTTTACAAAATCTGAAGTTACAAAACGCAATGGCTATACTATTTTTATTCTGGGGGCTTTGGCGTCTATTGCAGCAATGGCTACCGGTGAAAATGCTGAAGATGCTATAGAAAAACTTCAGGGAGTTTCCAAAGATCTTATTCATATTCATGAAGAAGCAGCAGAACTTTTTGCAGGTTTTTCTTACGTTACAGGCGGTTTTTCGCTTCTTGCACTTTTTTCAAGTTGGAAAAATTATTCAATTTCCAGATTTGCTCCTTATATTGTTGGTTTACTCGCAATTATAACCTTATTTTTTGCTCAGAAAGCAGGGACAACTGGTGGAGAAATTCGACATACTGAAATAAGAAGCGGTTTTTCTGCAAATCAACAGGAAAATATCGGAACCGACGACAAAAAAACAAGTGATAGAGACCATGATTAAACTTAGTGCTGATGGAGTTTATGGCTCTATCAGCAATTTTAATTAAAAGAAATATGCTTAATAAAATTATAGAATTTTCTATAAAAAATAAACTGATTATCATTTTAATGACGCTTGGTTTAATTGTTTATGGATTGTTCGAACTCAGAAAATTACCCATCGATGCGGTGCCTGATATCACCGATAATCAGGTTCAGATTATTACGGTTTCTCCAAGTTTGGGTGCACCGGATGTAGAACGTTTTATCACTTTTCCTTTAGAACAGATTAATTACAATATTCAGGGAATCAAAGAAATGCGGAGTTTTTCACGCTTTGGTTTATCTGTAATTACCATTGTTTTTCATGATGATGTTGATCTGTTGGTCGCACGTCAGCAGGTTGCAGAAAGACTGCAACAGGTTTCCAAAGATATTCCCACCAATTTGGGCGTTCCACAAATGGCGCCGATTTCCACCGGTTTAGGAGAAATTTATCAATATGTTGTCCGGCCGAAAAAAGGGTACGAACACCGTTATAATCCGATGGAATTGCGAACCATTCAGGATTGGATTGTCCGCCGGCAATTGCTCGGAACTCCCGGCGTTGCAGATGTCGCCAGTTTTGGTGGCTATTTAAAACAGTATGAAGTTGCTGTAAATCCTGCTGTTTTAAAATCGATGGGCGTAACGATTTCGGAAGTTTTTAATGCTTTGCAAAAAAATAATCAAAATACCGGTGGTGCCTACATTGAAAAAGGCCCCAGCGTTTTGTTTATCCGCACAGAAGGTTTGATGAATAAAATTCCGGATATTGAAAATACAGTGGTCAAGAATTTGGCTGACGGAACGCCTGTCCTTATTAAAAATATTGCAAAAGTCCAGTACGGAAAAGCCATTCGGTATGGTGCGATGACTTATGATGGCGAAGGCGAAGTTGCCGGTGCGGTCGTCATGATGATGAAAGGTGCCAATTCGAACGAAGTGATCAAGGAGGTAAAAACCAGAATCGCAGAAATCCAGAAAACACTTCCCGAAGGCGTAAAAATAGATGCCTTTCTCGACCGCACCAAGATGGTGAATAACGCAATAAGTACCGTCAGTAAAAACTTGTTGGAAGGCGCACTGATCGTTGTTTTTGTACTGGTTTTATTTCTCGGGAATTTCCGTGCGGGATTATTGGTCGCTTCCGTCATTCCTTTGGCCATGCTGTTTGCGATTATTATGATGAATATTTTCGGCGTTTCAGGAAACTTAATGAGTTTGGGCGCGCTGGATTTCGGTTTGATTGTCGATGGTGCGGTGATTATTGTCGAAGCCATTCTGCACCGTTTCAAACATTTAACCAAGTTTCAGGATAAAAAGATTTCTCAGGAATTTATGGATCGCGAAGTGTACACTTCTTCCAGCACCATGATGAATTCAGCGGTTTTCGGACAGATTATTATTCTTATTGTCTATCTGCCAATTTTAACTTTGCAGGGAATTGAAGGAAAAATGTTCAAACCAATGGCACAAACCGTGATCTTCGCTTTGCTTGGAGCATTTATCCTGTCGCTGACTTATATTCCAATGATGAGTTCCCTCTTTCTTTCTAAAAAAATTGATTTAAAGAAAAACTTTTCAGACAGGATGATGGAGAAATTCGAAATCTTTTATCACCGGACTTTAAATTTTGTTTTAAAAATTCCAAATCTGGTTTTCTTTAGCGTTGTCGGATTGTTTTTTATCTCTCTGTTTGTAATGTCAAGATTAGGCGGCGAATTTATTCCCTCTCTTCCGGAAGGTGATTTTGCCGTCGATACCAGAGTTTTACCGGGAAGCAATCTGAAAACTTCAACAGATGCCGTTTTGAAATCACAACAGGTTTTATTGAAGAAATTCCCGGAAATCGAAAAAATTGTCGGCAAAACCGGAAGCAGTGAAATCCCAACCGATCCAATGCCGATTGACGCCAGCGATATGATGATCATTTTGAAACCCCGAAAAGAATGGACTTCCGCAAAAACCTATGACGATCTCGCGGAAAAAATGTCAGCAGAATTAAAGAAAAATATGGTAGGCGTTACGTATTCTTTCCAATATCCTGTCGCCATGCGTTTTAACGAATTAATGACCGGTGCCAGACAGGATGTAGTTTGTAAAATCTACGGCGAAGATCTGGATACTTTAAAAGTGTATGCCGAAAAGTTAGGCGAAATCTCAAAAAAAATCAATGGTGCTCAAAATATTTATGTAGAACCTGTTTCCGGTATGCCGCAAATTGTAATTTCCTACAAAAGAGAAGCGCTTTCACAGTTCGGTTTAAATGTAGAAGACGTTAATAATATCGTCAATACAGCGTTTGCCGGACAATCTACCGGTTCTGTTTTCGAAGGCGAGAAGAAATTCGATTTGGTGGTTCGTTTGGATGGCGAAAAGAGAAAAAATGTAGAGGATGTTAATAATTTGCTTATTGCAACACCTGCCGGAACTGAAATTCCATTGAGCACCGTCGCTTCCGTTGAACTCAAAGAAAGCGTCAATCAAATCCAGCGGGAAAATACACAGCGCAGGATCATCGTCGGCTTCAATGTCAGAAACCGCGATATCCAGTCAACCGTCGAAGATTTACAGAAAGTGGTTGAAAAAGAGTTCAAACTTCCACCGGGTTATTCAATTTCTTATGGTGGAACTTTTGAAAACCTGCAACATGCGAAATCCCGTTTAATGATCGCTGTTCCCATCAGTTTACTGTTGATTTTACTGATGCTGTATTTCGCCTTTAATTCCGTAAAATATGGGTTGCTCATTTTCTCCGCAATTCCGCTTTCGATGATCGGCGGCATCCTCTCGCTCTGGATTCGGGGAATGAATTTCAGTATTTCTGCAGGTGTCGGTTTCATCGCGCTTTTCGGAGTTGCCGTATTGAATGGAATTGTGTTAATCGCTGAATTTAACCGACAGAAATTGCATCATTCAGATTTAAAAGACGTCGTGAAAATTGGCGGAAGAATAAGATTGCGTCCCGTTTTAATGACGGCTTTGGTCGCCTCGCTCGGATTTTTACCGATGGCATTAAGTACCGGCGAAGGCGCAGAAGTTCAGCGGCCTTTAGCAACTGTCGTGATCGGCGGTTTGCTTTTGGCGACTTTCCTCACGCTCTATTTATTGCCTTTAATTTACATTTGGTTTGAGGAACATTTCCCGGACCGTCGCAAAAAAATTCAGGAAATAAGTGAAGAAGAAGATGGATATAAAGAAGATGAATAGTATTTTTTGGGCAGCGATTTCCGTCTTCCGCTCCCAATCTTTTGCTCGTCGTTCCTCCTCACAAAAGGATTTCCGCTCAAGCCGGGCTGCGGATTTTAGATAAAATAAAAAGTCAGATAAGAATGAAGGTTCTCGCACTTTTTGCAAACTTTTGACTGACTTAAAAAAAATAAAACTTTTGCCTCTTTTGCGGAAAAAAAAAATTTAAAGAAATTAAAAATGAAACAACTTATAAAAATAATAACAGCATTTTCAGTTTTGCTTACCGTTCAACTGAAAGCACAAACGCCGATTTCTCTGGAATCAGCGTATGAAAAAGCCCTCAAAAATAATCTGAACTTAAAAAACGGACAACTCCGGATCGATTACCAGGATAAGATTAAAAAATCGTACGCCGTGGTGGATCCTTTAAATATTTCCGGAGAAATAGGGCAGATTAATTCAGCCTATACCGACAATAAATTTTCCGTCAATCAAACACTCAGATTGCCCGGGTTTTATCATTCGCAAAAACAGGTTTTGTGGGAAGAATGGAAAAATTCAATGCTCAGTTTAGATGTTCAAAAATGGCAACTAAAGCGCGAAATCGCTTTGATTTATAATGAACTCAATTACCAGAATGAAAAAGAAAAATTGCTTTTGAGAGCCGATTCTATTTATATAAATTATTATAAACGCGCCGAACTCCGTTTGAAAAAAGGAGAAAGTAATATTCTGGAAAAAACGACCGCTGAAAATTACCGGAGTCAGGCGGAAATTCAATTGGCGAATCTGAAAAAAGATAGAGAGATTTCACTTTATCAATTTAATTATTTGCTTAATGATGACATAATCTATTCGAATGAAACTTCTGGTTTCTATGAAATGAACGTTGAAAATCAGGATTTGAATTACGCCGGAAATCAGGTCATTTTAAAACAACTCGAGCAACAGAAAAGCATAGAACTGGCCAAATTAAAAGCCGAGAAATCGAAATTGCTGCCGACTTTCAATATCGGTTACAACAATTCCAGCATGTACGGAAATGGTGCAGATGATCATTTTTATGAAAGGTCAGCGCGTTTTCACTCCGGAATGATTGGCGTGGGAATTCCACTTTTTAATGGTGCACAAAAATCTTTAATCGAAGGGCAGAAAATCAATCAGTTAATCGCAGAAAATAATTATGAATTGGGTTCCAGAAATCTTAAAAATCAATATGCATCCTTGTTTTCAGAATATGAAAAACTGAAAAGCGAAACCGATTATTACAAAACCAGCGGATTAAAGAATGCCGAAACCATCCTGAAAACCGCCAACCGTTTGTATTATGAAGGCGAAATTAATTATTTGGAATGGTCTCTTCTCATCAACCAAAGTTTAGACATTCAAAATAAAATGATCGACACCCAAAAAATACTGAATGAGAAAATCATTCAACTGAACAGTTTAACTCAACAATAATTTTAAAATTCATCAAAATGAAAACATATACCGTCCTTCACCGCGTCCTTCACTGGATTTTTGCCGTAGTGATGCTTGTTTTATTCACCACCGGATTTCTGAGAATGTACTGGATGAGCAAAACCGTAATTTCTGATGCAGTGAATAAAAATTTGGAAATAAAGAATTTAAATCTGGATAAACAAAGCCTTCGTACCATCGTTCATTCGGTTCAGGATCCGATGTTTGAGTGGCATGTTTATGCGGCCTATATTATTACTTTTGCCTTTATTGCAAGGATAATTTATATGATCGTCAAAGGAATTAGATTTCCGAATCCGTTTCTAAAAACGACCACCGCTAAAGAAAAATTGCAGGGATTTATCTATCTTGGATTTTATGTTTTAATCGCAGTCCAAATAATTACAGGCAGTATTTTGAAATTTGAAATCGGCTCAGAATCTCTTGGGAATCTAGCAGAAACGACGCACAAACTCGCCGTTTACTGGATGCCGATTTTTGTTATTTTACACTTTGCCGGCATCGCGATTTCCGAAAATACAAATCGAAAAGGAATTACCTCAAAAATGATTGGCGGTGATTCTGAATAATAAAATTTTTACAATGAGAAAACTACTTTTAATACTTTTATGTTTAATGATTTTTTCCTGTTCCAAAAAAGCAACGGTTCAGGAAGAAATCAGCGCCGTTCAAGGAAATCAGGTCACCTTAACCGACTTACAGATCAAAAATTCGGGTATTGAAACCAACACCTTGAGCAATCTGGATATCGCGCACAAAATTATGCTTACGGGCCAAATCGACGTGCCACCGCAGGGAATGGCAAGCGTTTCTGCACCAAGCGGCGGTTATGTGAGGGTATCCAGATTTATGCCCGGGAATTTTGTAAAAAAAGGACAGACTTTAGCAACCTTGGAAAATCCCGAATTGGTTCAACTTCAGCAGGATTATTTGTTGGCAAAATCGAATCTTCAATATGCACAGCAGGATTATTCCCGCCAAAAAGATTTGAATGCAAACAAAGCAAGTTCCGATAAAGTGACTCAAAAAGCCTTTAATGAAAGCCAGAATCAAAACATTATGATGAAAGGAATGGCGCAGAAATTAGCCGCGATGGGAATCAGTCCGACCGCTTTAAATGCGAATAATATCCGGCGTACTTTCGCGGTCGTTTCACCAATTTCAGGATATATTTCTACGGTCAATATAAATATCGGACAATACGTTTCGCCGATGGATAAAATGTTCGATATCGTAAACACCGGCGATTTACATTTGGCTTTAAAGGTTTTTGAAAAGGATTTAAATAAAATTAAAACAGGTCAAAAAGTCTTTGCCTACACCAATCAAAATCCAACCAATAAATATGAAGCACGGATTTTCATCATTGGAAAAGATTTTTCGGCCGACCGGAGCGTATTGGTTCACTGCCATTTTGTAGATAATAATCTGTCTTTAATTCCGGGAACTTTTATGAATGCTGAAATCGAGGCTGATTCTGCTAATGGAACGGTTATTCCCGATGATGCGGTTGTCACCTGGGAAGAAAAACAATATGTTTTCGAAGAAATAAAACCTAAAACTTACCGGATGTTTCCCGTAGAAATCGGTAATTCTGAAAATGGTTTTACCGAACTTTTAAATTTTAAAAAAGAGAATTCAAACAAAAAGTTCGTCACAAAAGGTGCTTACCAATTACTAATGGCGCTGAAAAATGTAGAAGAGTAAATAACGGTCTGATTTTTTAAACCGCAAAAGAAACAAAAGTTTTACTTTAAAATAAATCAAAAGTTTGCAAAAGCACCATGAAATAATGGCTTTACCATTTTGCCGTCTTTTGAAAACCTTTTCAGTTCATTTGTCTTTTACCACTTTTGCGGTTGAAAATAAGGATTTGATTTTTTGGATAGTTACTTATTTTTTAAAAAACTACTTGCAGATAAAAAAAACATTTATATATTTGCCTCAATGAAACACGTCTAAAATATTTCTTAAAAAGAATAATGACCGTTTCATTTGAAATTAAAAAAATATTTCTCTACAAATGAATTCAATAACAAACAATACTTGGTGGTGGCATTCAAACTCCTTTAGGGTCTGAAGCAAATCTTGTATTCTGTTTGTAAAAAACATATAAAGACTTTGACGGGATCCGTTGAAGTCTTTTTTTATGCCCAAAAGTGAAAAACAGAATCATGCAATCCAATGAGTTTATAATTAAAAAAAATAAAAGTCAAATGAATTTTGATACTAAAATCAACATAAAAACCACCGTAAAATCGGTGATGAGCGATCTCTTCACGCCGGTTGGAATTTACCTGCGGTTGCGCGACAAATTTCGGGACACGATTTTGCTCGAAAGTGCCGGGAATCAAAATACCGATAACAATTTTTCTTTCATCGCCATTAATGCGGTTGCCGGAATTGAAATCCGGAATTTTCAGGAAGCAGAAATTAAGTTTCCGCTTGGGAATCCTCAAAAAATCGCTTTAGAAAAAGAGAAGTTGAGCGAATTATTAAATGACTTTACGAAATGTTTTGTGTGCGAACAGCCTTCAAAAGAAATCGGTAAATCGGCACAGGGATTTTTTGGTTATACGGGTTATGATGCGATTCCTTTCTTCGAAAATATCCATTTTAAAGAACTTTCGGAAGAAAATAAAATTCCGTTGTTGCGTTACCGTCTGTACCAATATGTGATCGCAATCAACCATTACAACGATGAAATGTTCATTATCGAAAATAAAATTAACGATTTAAAATCTGATTTGCCCGAAATTGAAAATTTAATCAATCAGAAAAACGCACCTATTTTTCCTTTTCAAAAAATTGACGAAGAAACTTCAAATTTAAAAGATGAAGAATACCGCGAACTGGTGGAGACCGCAAAAAAACACTGTTTCCGTGGAGATGTTTTTCAATTGGTGTTGAGCCGCAGATTTGAGCAGAAATTTAATGGTGATGAATTCAATGTTTACCGCGCTTTAAGACATATTAATCCTTCTCCGTATTTATTTTTCTTTGATTACGGCGATTATAAATTAATGGGTTCCAGTCCGGAAAGTCAGTTGATTATTAAAAATAAAAAAGCGATAATTCATCCGATTGCAGGGACTTTTAAACGAACCGGAAATATTGAAGAAGATTTGAAAGCTGCCGAAGATCTGAAAAAAGATGCCAAGGAAAATGCCGAACACACGATGTTGGTTGATTTGGCACGAAACGATTTAAGCATCTGCGGAAAAAATACGACGGTGACGAAGTTAAAAGAAGTCCAGTTTTTTTCTCACGTCATTCATTTAGTAAGCGAAGTTACTGCAGAAGTTGAAGACAATCAAAATCCTTATGAAATGATCGCCACGACTTTTCCGCAGGGAACTTTGAGTGGGGCACCAAAATACAAAGCCATGGAGTTAATCGATTCTTACGAGAAAACTTCCCGTTCGTTTTACGGAGGATGTATCGGTTTTGTCGGTTTTGATGGAAGCTGCAATCAAGCGATTATGATCCGTACTTTTTTAAGTAAAAACAATACGTTGTACTATCAAGCCGGAGCCGGAATTGTCGCGAAATCCTCCGCAGAAAACGAATTGCAGGAAGTAAACAATAAACTGAATGCGCTGAAAATGGCCGTTAAAAAAGCAACATCAATCTAAGAAAATACAATTATGAAAATATTAGTCTTCGATAATTACGATAGTTTTACGTATAATTTGGTTCAAATGATTGAACAAATTAGTGGTGAAAAAGTAAATGTTTTTCGGAATGATCAAATTCGTTTGGAGGAAATCGAAAAGTACGATAAAATTGTGCTTTCTCCCGGACCGGGAATTCCAAGTGAAGCGGGAATTTTAATTGATTTAATAAAAAAATACGCTCCCACAAAATCTATTCTCGGAGTTTGTTTAGGTCAACAAGCCATTGCAGAAGCATTTGGCGGAAATCTGATTAATTTGACAGAAATCTATCACGGCGTTGCAACAAATGCACGAACCATTAAAAAAGAGGCGTTACTTTTAAGAGATTTACCCGAAAATTTAGAAGTCGGAAGATATCACAGTTGGGCCGTGAATCCCGATGATTTTCCGGAAGAATTAGAGATTACTTCAATCGACGAAAACGGAATGATCATGTCTCTGCAACATAAAGTGTACGATGTTCACGCTGTTCAGTATCATCCGGAAAGTATTTTGACTCCAAAAGGAAAGCAGATTATTGAGAATTTTTTAAAAAACTAAAGCCACGAAGTGGCGACAATCATCAGCATAGGGTGAAGCCCTATGGAAAAAGACAATCAACATCATAGAGTGAAATCCTATGAATTCGAAAAAAATTAAAATGAAAGACATCTTACAATATTTATTCGACCATCAAACGCTTTCCAAAGCACAGGCGAAATCGATTCTCCTGGAAATTTCAAAGAATATTTTCAATGAAATTGAAGTCACTTCATTCGTCACAGTTTTCCTGATGAGAAGTATTACGTTGGCAGAATTAGAAGGTTTCACCGAAGCGTTGCAGCAACTCGCACCTCAAATTGATTTGGGAACCGACGATTTGGTAGATATCGTTGGAACCGGCGGGGACGGAAAAAATACCTTTAATATTTCAACTTTGGCGAGTTTAGTCGTTGCCGGAACTGGCCAGAAAGTTGCTAAACACGGGAATTACGCCGCTTCGACAATTTCCGGAGCGTCTAATGTTTTGGAAACTTTAGGTTATCGTTTTAAAGAAAATGAAGCCGAATTAAAAGCGGATTTGGAAAAAGGAAACTTCTGTTATTTGCATGCGCCGATTTTCCACACTTCTTTAAAATCTATTGCGCCGATGCGGAAAAATTTAGGTTTGAAAACTTTTTTCAATATCCTGGGACCTTTGATTAATCCGGCAAAACCAAAATATACGATGATCGGTGTCGCGAATCTGGAGATTGCACGGATTTATCAGTATTTGTTACAGAAGAAAAACGCCGATTTTCTGTTGGTCAATGCTTTGGATGGTTACGACGAAATCAGTTTGACCGGCGATACCAAAATCATGGATAAAAACGGCGAAAGTATTTATTCCGCCCAGGAATTACAGTTCAGAAATATCGAACCTGAAACCATTTTTGGCGGAAACAATACCGAAGAAGCCGCGCAGATTTTCAAAAAGATTCTGGAAGGAAAAGGAACCTATGAACAGAACGCCGTGGTTTTAGCCAACGCTGCAATGGCTTTGAAAAACACCGAAAAATACGGTGAGTATGAAAATTGCTTAATGATGGCGACAGAAAGTTTACTGAAAGGAAAAGCACTCAATTGTTTTAAAAAAGTGATTGATTAGAATTTTTTGGGCGACTGTTTCCGTCTTCCGCTCCCAATCTTTTTTGTTCCGCTTTGCTGCACAAAAAAGGATTTCCGCTCAAGCCGGGTCGCAAACTCTGCTAAATAAAAATTAGATATAAAAATGAATATTCTCGACAAAATAATCGAACATAAAAAGATCGAAGTTACCCAGGCAAAAAAGAAAATCTCTGTAACTGAATTAAAGGAAGGCGCCTTTTTTCAGCGCAAAACTTTTTCTTTAAAAAAATCTTTAAAATCGGGGAGTGGAATCATCTCTGAATTTAAAAGACAATCGCCAAGCAAAGGAATTATTAATGACAAGGCTGATGTTTTAGAAGTTACCAGATCCTACGAAAAATTCGGAGCCAGTGGAATTTCAGTTCTGACCGATGAGAATTTTTTCGGTGGAACGCTGCAGGATATTTTAAAAGTAAGACAGGAAATTTCGATTCCCATTTTACGGAAAGATTTCATGATTGACGAATACCAGTTTTACGAAGCAAAAGCCAACGGAGCCGATGCTGTTTTGTTAATCGCAAGTTGCCTGTCGCCGTCGCAGGTTCAGGAGTTTACGGAATTATCTCACGAACTGGATTTAGAAGTTTTGTTGGAAATCCATACCGAAGAAGAGTTGAATCATTTCAATACAAATATTGATTTTGCGGGAATAAATAACCGCAATCTCAAAAATTTCAAAGTCGATCTGCAGCATTCTGTTAATTTGAAAAACCTTTTGCCAAAAGAAGTTCTGGCCGTTGCAGAAAGTGGAATTTATGCTGTTGAGGATTTCAAATTCCTGAAAGAAAAAGGATTTGACGGCTTTTTAATGGGCGAATATTTTATGCGAAATGAAGATCCGGGATTTGCATTCGGAGAATTTATCAATATAATTAAAAAATAAAAGCCACGAATTCACGAATGATTTTTTTTAATTCGTGTATTCGTGGCAATTAAAAAATAAAAGCCACGAATCCACGGATGATTTTTTTAATTCGTGCATTCGTGGCAATTAAAAATTAGAAGCCGCGAATTCACGAATGGTTTTATTTAATTCGTGTATCCGTGGCAAAAAATAATATGAAATTAAAAGTTTGCGGTTTAACGAAACTCGATCAAATCGAAGAATTAATTTCTTTGAACACCGATTTTCTGGGATTTATCTTTTATGAAAATTCACCGCGTTATGTTTTGAATGCTTTGACTTGCAATGAAATTAAATCAATTCATCATCAGGGAAAAATCGGCGTTTTCGTCAACGAAAATATTGCGGAAATTATCAAAATCTCCGAAAAAGCAGGATTGAATTATATTCAGCTTCACGGTGACGAAGACGAAAATTTCATCATAGAATTAAAACAAAAATTAAAGCCCGAAATCGGAATTATAAAAGTGATCAGAATCGGAAATGACTTATCTGAAGTTAAAATTCAAGTCGAAAAAATCTTAAATCTTAAATCTCAAATCTCCCATTTTTTGTTCGATACCGATTCCAAATCCTTTGGCGGGACCGGAAAAACTTTCGACTGGCAAATTTTAAATGAGTTAAAAATCACCAAACCATATTTTCTAAGCGGTGGAATTTCAAAAGAAAATATTGAAAATATAAAATTAATAGAACAGCAACCTTTTGCTCTGGACATCAATTCAAAATTTGAAATTGAGCCGGGGAATAAGGATTTAGAAAAAATTAAAAACTTCATAAGCGTTGTTAGAACTTGAAGCCTTAACAACGCTCCAAAAATAAAATTATGAACTATCAAAACCCCGACAAAAACGGATATTACGGTGAATTTGGAGGCGCTTTCGTTCCCGAAATGCTGTATCCGAATGTAGAAGAGTTGCAAGGTCAGTATTTAGACATCATCAATTCAGAGGAATTCCAAACCGAGTTTCGTGATCTGTTGAAAAATTATGTAGGCCGCGCAACGCCACTGTATTTTTCTAAAAATTTGAGCGAAAAATACCAAACGCAGGTTTATTTGAAGCGCGAAGATCTGAATCACACCGGCGCCCATAAAATCAATAATGCATTGGGACAGGTTTTACTGGCCAAAAAATTAGGAAAGAAACGGATCATCGCGGAAACCGGAGCCGGTCAACATGGCGTGGCAACAGCAACGGCGTGCGCTTTGATGAATCTGGAATGCATCGTTTACATGGGCGAAGTCGATATCGCAAGACAGGCACCGAATGTTGGAAGAATGAAAATGTTGGGAGCTACCGTAATTCCCGCAACATCAGGTTCCAAAACGTTGAAAGATGCCGTGAATGAAGCGCTGCGTGACTGGATCAACAATCCTTCGACCACGCATTATATCATCGGAAGTGTGGTCGGTCCGCATCCTTTTCCGGATTTGGTGGCACGTTTTCAAAGTGTTATTTCGGAGGAAATAAAATGGCAGTTAAAAGAGATAATCGGGCGTGAAAATCCCGATTATGTAATCGCCTGTGTTGGCGGCGGGAGCAATGCTGCAGGAACTTTCTATCATTTTGTGGATGAACCGGCCGTGAAAATTATCGCTGCGGAAGCGGGCGGTTTCGGGTTGGATTCCGGAAAATCGGCAGCGACTACTTTCCTCGGAACTTTAGGCGTTTTGCACGGCAGCAAAAGTTTGGTAATGCAGACGGAAGACGGACAGGTCATCGAGCCGCATTCGATTTCTGCCGGTTTAGATTATCCGGGAATCGGCCCTTTTCATGCGAATTTATTTAAAGAAAAAAGAGCCGAGTTTTTCAGTATTACCGATGAAGAAGCGCTGAAATCTGCATTTGAACTGACCCAGATTGAAGGGATTATTCCCGCTTTGGAATCGGCGCATGCTTTGGCGGTTTTGGGAAAGAAGAACTTTAAAAAAGAGGACGTCGTCGTGATTTGTTTGAGTGGAAGAGGTGATAAGGATATGGAAACGTATTTGAAACTTTTATAGCATGATTTGGGCGACTTTTCCGTCTTCCACTCCCGCTTTTTTATATTGGTGGCTTCGGCTCTGCTCAGCCGCCAATATAAAAAGAGCTCCGTTCAAGCCGGGTCGCAGATTCCGCATTTTTACAAAACCCTATTTAAAAATAAAAAATGAATAATAACACCAGCATCCAACCTCCAACCTCTAACTTCGGACCTGAAAAGAAACTCAACATCTATTTCACCGCCGGAATTCCGAAGCTGAGCGACACGACGGAAATTTTAAAGCTCATCCAACATTCCGGAGCAGATTATATCGAAATAGGAATGCCTTATTCTGATCCGGTTGCCGATGGACCGGTGATTCAGAAAGCGCACGAAATTGCTCTGAAAAACGGAATGACCATCGCAGCACTTTTCGGTCAGCTGAAATCGGTGAAATCAGAAATGAATATTCCGGTTATTTTGATGGGATATATCAATCCTGTTTTAAGTTTCGGCTTCGAAAATTTCTGCCGGGAATGTAAGGATTCCGGGGTTTCGGGATTGATTATTCCTGACTTGCCACCGGTAGAATTTGAGAAAAACTACAGAACAATTTTAGAAAAATATAATCTGAATTTTATCTTTTTAGTCACGCCGGAAACTTCCGATGAAAGAATAAAATATTTAGATTCTTTAAGTTCCGGTTTTCTGTACGCCGTTTCAAGTTCCTCAACGACCGGAAATAATGCGAAGGAAATTAATAACGAAGAATATCTGAACCGACTGGCGAATTTAGGTTTGAAAAATCCTGTGATGATCGGTTTTGGAATTAAAAATAAATCTGATTTTGATCAAGTGACCGAAAAAGCAGCCGGCGGAATTATCGGAACTGCATTTGTGAATATTTTATTGAATAATGAGGATTGGGCAGAGAAAGCAGAAAGTTTTATTCGCAGCATAATAAATTAATTTTATAAATTTGTGGCTGAAAATCTTTAAACCAAAAAAGTCACAAAAGACTGATAAGAAAAAAGATATTCAAAAGGAAACAAAAGATACAAACCGATTTTCACTCCTCTTTATATTAAAATAAATCTTTGTTCTTAAAATTAAAGTTGAAAAGAAGCGGATTCCCGCAATAGGGATCGAAGTGGAAATCCTTTTTTGAAAAAAAAGATTGTAACGGATAGCCCGACCCGAGTTGGCGATGGAAAAGCGCTGTTAGGGCTTAAAGCCCTAACAGCGCTCAGCAAAGGCAACGAGGGGATTGCCCAAAAAATTAAAATAAAATGACAGACACACAGAATAGAACTTTACACTTTCAGGAATTAGGTTTGATGGATTACGAACCGGCTTTTGAATTTCAGGAAAAACTGATGAAAGAAATCATCGCTTTAAAACTTGAAAACCGAGGCCAACCCGATGAAATTCAGCATATAACACCGAATTATTTATTGTTTGTTGAGCATCCGCATGTTTATACGATCGGTAAATCTGGGGACGAACATAATATGCTCGCGAATGCTAAAAAGCTGGAGGAAATCAATGCGACTTTTGTGAAAACGAACCGCGGCGGAGATATTACTTATCACGGTTTCGGGCAAATTGTTGGTTATCCGATTTTGGATCTTGATAATTTTAAATCAGACATTTTCCTTTACATGCGGAATTTGGAGGAAGTGATTATAAGAGTGATTGCAGAATATGGCCTGAAAGGAGAAAGAAGTGAAGGCGAAACCGGAGTTTGGCTGGATGTCGGGAAACCGTACGCAAGAAAAATTTGCGCAATGGGCGTGAAGACTTCAAAATGGGTGACCATGCACGGTTTGGCTTTGAATGTAAATACTGATCTGCGCTATTTCGAGTACATTATTCCGTGTGGAATCAAAGATAAAGCGGTGACTTCGCTGCAAAGAGAATTAGAACGCGAATTTTCGCCGCAGGAAATGGATGAAGTCAAAGAGAAAATTAAAAAACATTTCTGCGAAGTTTTTGAAGCGGAAATTATTTAGTGGCTTCTAAGTTTTTAACCGCAAAAGACGCAAAAGTTTTATTTTAATCACTGTTCAAAAGTTTGCAAAAGATGGATGGTCGTACTTTTTGCAACCTTTTGAAATTCTTTTACTTGGAAGTCTTAGGATCTTTTGTCTCTTTTGCGGTAAAAATATTTAGTTTTCTATTGTATTTCTTTATACAATTCAACATTTTCGAAAGTCTTCATTTTCTGATTGTCAATTCTGAGAAGTTTTTAAAGCGGAAATTATTTAGTGGCTTCTAAGTTTTTAACCGCAAAAGACGCAAAAGTTTTATTTTAATCACTGTTCAAAAGTTTGCAAAAGATGGATGGTCGTACTTTTTGCAACCTTTTGAAATTCTTTTACTTGGAAGTCTTAGGATCTTTTGTCTCTTTTACGGTAAAAATATTTAGTTTTCTATTGTATTTCTTTATACAATTCAACATTTTCGAAAGTCTTCATTTTCTGATTCTCAATTTTATCAGAAATCAAAATTCCCGACAGATGATCGATTTCGTGCTGCAGAATTACAGCGGTAAATCCTTCCACAATTTCAGTGTGTTTCTTGCCATTTAAATCAAAATACTCCAACTGAATAACCTGACTTCGGTAAAAATAATCCCGGAAAACTTCGATGGATAAATCCCCTTCCGGACCTAAATTTAAAACTTCTGAAAACCACAGAATCTTTGGATTAATAAAATATTCCAACGGTGCTCCTTTTTTATCAAATCTTTTTGCCCAAATAATATTCCGGTTGATTCCGACTTGTGGCGCAGCGATTCCGACACCGCCGTCAGTTGAAATTAACGCTGACTTCATTCGGTTGACCAAAATTATGGTGTATCTGTTTTTTGGATCTGCATCGATCGACTGACCAAGTAAAACTTTATTTTGCAAAGAATCAGAGGTCTGGAAAATGGGCAAAGCGGTATCGGTATTTCCTTCTGTAATTCTGGCAATTTCCTGCTTGGTATATTTTTGTGAAAAAGTGAAAACAGAAAACAATATCAGTAACAAGGAATATTTTCTCATCCTATTAAAAAGTTTTGTACCCTTTATAAACCTGTGCAGATTTTTCTAACAGGGAAGCCGACTGATTTCTGAAGTTCATTAAATGGTCGGTGCCGTTATGTTGATGGTGATGTTCTTCGCTTTCCCAAAGTTCTACGATAAAGAAAAAGCCTTTGTTGGTATGATCTTCCACTAAATCATATTGCAGGCAGCCGTCTTCTTTTCGGGTTTCAATCACTAATTTTTTTAATAATTCGAGTGCGTCCATCAGGTTGTTTTCTTTGAACTGGAACAGGGCAACGATATACAGGTTTTTCATGGGGGTAAATATTTCTACAAATGTAAATATTGAATTTTTAAATATTGAAAAAAAATCAAAAAAGAGAGGTGAAAATTCATTATTTCCTAATCCATAAAAATTTTTATCTTTGTAAAAAGCGAAATAAAAAATGGCAGAATATAAATTACTACTTCCCTCAATGGGAGAGGGCGTTATGGAAGCAACGATTATCAGTTGGTTGTATAATGAAGGCGATACTGTAAAAGAAGATGAATCTGTAGTTGAAATTGCTACCGACAAAGTAGATTCCGACGTTCCGACACCTGTTTCGGGGAAAATTATTAAAATCCTGAAACAGAAAGATGAAGTTGCAAAGATTGGCGAAGCCATCGCAATTTTGGAAGTTGCCGGTACGGAGGACGGGCTCGCAGCTCAACCACAGGAACCAAAATCTGCGGACGAAGTACAAACTGAAATACCCAATGTAGATCCCGACGTGGTGAAAGGTTTGGAAGAAGCGATGGAAAGTTCAAAAACAGCGACCAGTTTCGAAGGATCCGATTTGTATTTATCGCCACTCGTAAAATCAATTGCACAAAGCGAAAAAATTTCCGACAACGAATTGCAGTCCATCAAAGGAAGCGGTTTAGAAGGGAGAATTACCAAAGAAGATATCTTAGCATTCGTTTCCAACAGAACTGCTCCGGCAGCGCCACAGGCAGCAGCAGTAGCTCCGGTTGCTGTAGCCGCAACTCCGCCTCCGTTTTCTGCACCTTTAAAAGTGGGAGCAGGCGACGAAATCATCCAAATGGACAGGGTTCGGAAAATCATCGCCGATGCGATGGTGAAAAGCAAACATACGGCGCCGCACGTGACTTCTTTCATTGAAACCGACGTGACAAACGTGGTAAAATGGAGAACGAAACATAAAGATTTATTCGAAAAACGCGAAGGCGAGAAATTAACGTACATGCCGATTTTCGTAAAAGCAATCGTAAAAGCCATTCAGGATTTCCCGATGATCAATGTCTCTGTGGACGGCGATAAAATCATCAAAAAGAAAAACATCAATATCGGAATGGCAACCGCACTTCCGGACGGAAATTTAATTGTTCCGGTCATTAAAAATGCAGATCAGCTGTCACTTTCCGGTTTGGCAAAAGCCATCAACGATTTGGCACACCGGGCACGGAATAAAAAATTGAGACCGGAAGATACCCAGGGGGCAACGTACACCATTTCCAATGTCGGAGGATTCGGAAACCTTATGGGCACGCCGATTATTCCACAGCCACAGGTTGCTATTCTGGCAGTCGGCGCTATTGTGAAAAAACCGGCGGTTTTAGAAACCAAAGATGGCGATGTGATTGCAATCCGCAACTTGATGTTTATGTCGCATTCTTACGATCACCGTGTAGTAGACGGTTCTTTGGGCGGAATGTTCCTGAAACATGTTCACGATTACCTTCAGAATTGGGATTTAGATACTGAAATATAATTTTCAGCAGACAATAAGATAAAAGCAAACCTTTGAGAATTTCTCAAAGGTTTTTTTTAGTGCCCGATTTAATTTTTAGCCACGAATGCACGAATTTTTATTTTTTCATTGCTATGAATATATTCTTATAATTTTAAGAAAGCAGTAAATTTATTCTGAAGTCTGATACAAAGATGTTTTATTAAGAGGAAAATTCGTGCATTCGTGGCCTCTAAAATTCTCTCAAAAACCTTAACTTTGGCTTTATAAAATATAAAAGCAAATGTTCCAGATTAGAAAAGCCACGGAAGCAGATACTCCGATTATTTTTGATTTAATTAAAAAACTAGCAGTTTATGAGAAAATGGAAGATGAAGTCATCACTTCCGCAGAAGAATTAAAGCAGAATATTTTTACCCACCAATTCTCAAAAGTTATCATTGCTGAAGAAAATGATAAGCCGGTTGGATTTGCTTTGTATTTTTACAATTTCTCCACCTTTGTTGGCAAACCGGGTTTGTATTTGGAAGATCTTTTCGTAGAACCGGAATACCGTGGAAAAGGATATGGTAAAAAACTCTTTATCGAACTTGCCAAAATCGCCAAAGCAGAAAACTGCGGCAGAATGGAGTGGTCGGTACTGAACTGGAATACGCCCGCCATTGATTTCTACAAATCGCTGCAGGCAAAACCGATGGATGAATGGACCGTTTACCGTTTAGACAAAAAAGGAATCGCAGATTTGGCGGAATAAAAAAATCTTCAGTAAAAACAAAAAGTGTGGACTTATAGAAAATCCACACTTTTTTTGTTTTAAATCAAATTTGGTTACATGATCTTTGCAACCTCATCACATAACCATTCCAGCATTTCCCTGTCTTCATCTGTGAAAGGATTTATCTTGTGGGAATCGATATCGATCTGTCCGATATTCACGCCGTCTTTCATAATGGGAACGACGATTTCAGCTTTCGTGTCGATGGAACAGCTTAAATAGTTGTCTTGCTCATGAACATCCGGCACCACGAAGGTTTCATTGGAAAGAGCAACCTGACCGCAAATTCCTTTTCCGTAAGGAATAATGGTGTGATCTGTGGGAGCGCCGACGTAAGGCCCTAAAATAAGTTCCTCTTTGTCTCCGTTTTTAAAGTAAAATCCGGTCCAGTTGAAATAGGAGATTTCCTGATCCAGTAACTGACAGATTTTCTGTAATTTAACTTCCGTGTTGTGCGCGGGACTTTCTATTATTGAAGAAAGACGTTTTTTTATTTCTGACATAATTGTTTTATTTTTAAGAGAATTCTTTGAGTTTTAGTTCTTCTTTATAACCGAACATTCCGCGTTCTTTAATTAAATCTGCCACGCCTTCCGGGACTTCTTTTTCCCATCCCGGGATGTGGTTTGCAATTTTATCGAGAATGATCCGGGAATATATTTCGGAATAATCTGGGTTGAAATTTTGTATGTCAACAATCCTTTTGTTGTGTTTAAAATATTTGTAAAGCTCTTTCAAACTGTCATTAACCTTTAAATTATTAGCGGTCAATAACTGTTGGGTTTCGGGATCTTTGTAAGGGTAGAGATAAACGCGCATTCCTTTTCTGAAAAATTTACCGAAGGCTTCCAAAATGCCTCCAGAAAGATTTTCATAATAATTTTCATCAAAAACATCTAACATATTATTCACTCCCATTGCTACGCCGATTTTTCCATTGGTATAAGGAGCAAAATAGTCGATCAGTCGGTAGTATTCTGAGAAGTTAGAAATGATAACGGTATATCCCAGTTTTCCTAAAACATCAACTCTGTCCAGGAAATCCCTTTCGTCGATATCTCCGGCAGCTCTTAAATTGGCAATGGTAATTTCAAACAAGACTTCGGTTTCTTCCTGACTGCAGCCCCAATCTTTTTTGAACATTTCCAGACCTTTTTCAAACATATCAATATTAACCAAAGTGACCGGACGGAAACTCCCACGAACCGCAAAAATGTTTTTCTTATAAAGAATATCGGCAGGCAACATATTGTTTCCCTCTGAATTGAAAATCACCGCATCGGTCATCCCATTCTTTACCAGCTGCAAACTCATCAGTCGGTTGTCAACATAGCTGAAAGCGGGTCCACTAAAATCGATCATGTCGATTTCTATATTATCTTTGGAGATGTCATCCAGGAGCGAGTTGATCATTCTGCGCGGATTATCAGCATAATTGAAAGCGCCATAAATAAGGTTCACCCCTAAGCTTCCTAAAGTTTCCTGCTGTAAAGTCGCATCATTTTCATTAAACTTTACGTGAAGGACGATTTCATTATAATCATCAGCTTCATGACACTGAAAACGCAATCCGACCCAACCATGACCTTTCATGGTCTTATCGAAATTAATGGTCGTTACGGTATTGGCATAGGAGAAAAATTTTCTACCCGGACAGGTTGCACGGGATACGCGCTCTTCAATTAAAGAAACTTCATACCGCAGCATTTTACGGAGTCGGTTTTGGGTAACATATCTGTTCTTGGCCTCTTTGCCATAGATAGCGTCACTGAAGTCTTTGTCGTAAGCTGACATTGCCTTTGCAATGGTTTGGGAAGCGCCGCCTGCTCTGAAAAAATGGCGGACTGTTTCCTGGCCGGCGCCAATCTCGGCGAAAGTGCCATAAATAGTTTGATCCAGATTAATCGCTAATGCTTTCTGTTTCGGTGTTAATTTCGGTTGAATCACTGTCAATTCTTATTTTTTGTAAATTTACCAAAATTAAACCAACATCAAAAAATATGAAGTTGAAATTTTTCGGAACCGGGACTTCGCAGGGAGTTCCGGTCATTGGATGCCATTGTGAGGTTTGCGACTCAGCAAATCCAAAGGACAAACGTTTTCGTTCATCGGCTTTGGTAACAACCGAGACCGGTAAGAAAATCCTCATCGACTGCGGACCCGATTTCCGCATGCAAATGCTTACAAATAAAGAAGAGCAAATCGATGCAGTGTTGCTGACCCATGAACACAATGACCATGTAATCGGATTAGATGATTTGCGTCCCTTGATTTTTCGCAATGGAAAAAATATCGACCTCTATTGTCAGAAAAGGGTAGGTGATGAAATAAAATTAAGATTTCCCTATGCGTTTGCCGATGTCAGATATCCCAGTGCTCCAGCTTTTAACCTTCATGAAATTGAAAAACCTTTTGCGCTTTTAGATACTGAGGTCATTCCTGTGGAAGTGTCGCACGGTAAGATTTCTATTTTTGGGTATAAATTAAAAGATCTGGTTTACATAACAGATGCGAGTTTTATATCGGACGGGGAAAAAGAAAAATTAAAAAATCTGGATTATCTGATCTTGAACTGCATTCGTAAAACAGGTTTACATCCTGCACATTTTATATTGCCGCAGGTTTTAGAACTCTTTGAGGAGTTAAAACCGAAGAAGATGTTTCTCACCCACATCTCTCATCACCTGGGTTTACATGATGAAATGGAGTTGGAGCTTCCGGAGAATGTGCATCTTGCTTATGACGGACTGGAACTGCTGTTATGATAATCAGGCAGTTAATTATTGTGGATTAAATTTTATGCGATAATTTTAAAAAAATGCGCAAATAATTTTCCTTAAATAAAAAATAATTCTATATTTGCACACCAATTTAAAAAGAGCCCGGTTGGCGGAATTGGTAGACGCGCTAGACTCAAACTCTAGTATCGCAAGATGTGCCGGTTCGATTCCGGCACCGGGTACCAAAAGCCTCTGCAATCATTGATTCGCAGAGGCTTTTTTTATGTTTTTTTACTCTGGACACAAAAAAAATCTCCAGTTTTACCGGATCATGATCAAAACTTGGGGACTAAGCAAAAAGTTTTGTCAATCTGAAGATAAAAAATGCTCTGTCTTTTACTCCTCTTAGTTGCATTCTGAAGTTTTTTATGGATCAGTTTCAAAACTTGGGGACTAGGCAAAAAAAATCTCCAGTTTTGACTTACGCTCTAAGGCAACCAAACTGCACCCATCTCCATAGCATCCCCTACTGTATGCTGACCTTATGCTGACTGTATGCCGACTCCTCCCGCAGTGTCACGTTTGTAAAATTGTTTTTCGACCGCACTGAAGATCTGGCATGTACTTAGAGCTCCGCAGATGTATAAGAACTTCAATACTATTTAAACTTCTTCAAAATTAAATATTTCTAGCTTTCTTTCCAAGTTTAGACCTTAAAAAAAACTGATTTAATGCGGTGAATGATCCTCACTATTTTTCTTTATTCTATTTAAGATTATCTTAAAATAAGTCATTTTTTAAAATAAATCGTCAATTTTATTATGATTTCTATCAAGTTTTTCGCTGACGTCATATTTGGGTTATTAACAATATTTAACACTATCGGTTTTTTTTTATTTAATTTCAAGATAAGGAGGTTATATTTTGTGATATGGGTAATTATAATTTGTTTTTATTGATGTTTTGATATTTTTTTAATATAATAAGATATATGTCATTTATATTAAACGCTATTTATTATGAATCTAATAATTATTGGGATATCTTTGTACTACAAAATGATGGTAAACCCAACTGATAAATATTTAAAATTAGATACAATGAAAAATTTAGTAAACTTTAAAACACTGATCCTCGCATTCGGAATGTTTTCAGGATTAGTAGCTGCCCAAAAAATTAACAGCAGCAACGTAAAAACTACAGTTTCTGGAACGTCTACTTTACACGAATGGAGCATGACTTCAACCAGTGGTTCTTTTTCTGGAAATGTTTCCGGAAATGCTATTCAGGATATTACTTATAAAATGGGTTCTAAAACCTTGAAAAGTGGAAAAGGACCGATGGATGCTAACGCTTATAAAGCGATTCAGGCAGATAAATATCCGAACATCACTTTTACGGCGGCTTCAGTAAATATGGGAAAAGGAACAATGACTGGTAAATTGACAGTAACCAACGTCACCAAAACAATTACTTTTCCCGTAAATGTTACAAAAAATGGTAATTCTTACACCGTTTGGGGCCAGACAAGTATCAAAATGACTGATTACGGAATTACTCCGCCGGCATTTATGATGAATACTGTTAAAACAGGAAATGAAATCACAATAACAGTTAATGCTGTTGCCAACTAAAAATCAACAAACAAACAATAACAATTAAAAATTAAGAATATGAAAACTATGGTAATCAGAGCCTCGATGCTCGCAGCATTAGTTACAGGAATCAGTTTTGTCAGTGCACAAGAAGTTTCCACTTCAATGAGAGACTATTTGGCTCCGGAAAAATCATCACGTAATGTGTTTGAAGACCCAAAAGGGGAGTCTCCCGCTTTTGATGGTATAAAAGTTTCAGTTGGTGGTGATTTCGCATTACAGTTTCAAGGGCTGGATCATTCTACAAAAGCTCCGTCTTTAGGAGTTGTAACCGGAACGACTACGCCGAATACATTACAGGTAATGGGTAAAGATTTTAACCTTCCTACCGCTAACTTAGATGTGAATGCTTATTTAGCAAAAGGTCTGAAAATGCATTTAAGAACTTATCTTTCTGCAAGGCATCATAACGAAGCTTGGGTGAAAGGAGGATATATTCAAGTTGATAATCTGGATTTCATTAAAGAAGGTTTCGCTGCCGATATTATGAAATATGCGAGAGTGAAAGTTGGTATGGATGAGATTAACTACGGGGATACTCACTTCAGAAGAACGGATAACGCAAAAGCAATCAATAATCCATTTGTAGGAAATTATATTATGGATAGTTTCACAACAGAGGCTTTTGGGGAAGCATACGGGTTTTATAAAAATTTCATAGGAATGGTAGGTGTTTCCAACGGAAAATTAAACCAAACTCCTGTTAAAGGAACCAGCTGGAATTCACCTTCTGTTTATGCGAAAATCGGTTATGATAAACAGATCAGCCAGGATTTGAGAGTAAGATTGACAGGATCATTCATCCAGACGAACGGTTTAACTACTGGTGGCAATTTATACAGTGCAGATAGAGCAGGAAGTCGATATTATTACGTACTTCTAACTCAAAATGATTTAATGGGAATGAATAACCAGTCAACTGGAAGATTCAATCCTGGATTCAAAAAAGTACAAGCGGTTCAGGTGAATCCATTCATCAAATATCAAGGTTTAGAATTCTTCGGAGTTTATGAATATGTTTCAGGTAATAAAGCAAGTGGATTGACGGAAAGAACTACAGACGGTGCTTATACTCAACTGGGTGCAGAATTACTTTACAGATTTGGAGGAGCTGAGCAATTCTATTTCGGTGGAAGATACAACTCTGTCAGTGGGAAAGATGATGAGGTCTCAGCAGAAAGAAAAATCGACCGGTTTAACTTAGGCGGTGGCTGGTTTATGACTAAAAATGTACTTGCAAAAGTAGAGTATGTAAATCAGAAATATAACGATGACGCAGTTTGGGGAGCAACAAGTGCTCTGAGAGGCGGTAAGTTTAATGGGATTATGTTTGAAGCGACCATAGGTTTCTAATTATTAAATATTCAGGAAAAAGGGGTGATTATGAACCCCTTTTTCTATCTAAAATCATGAAAAATAAAATCATCATATTCGCAATCCTCCTTTTTTCGGCAAATGCTTTTGCACAGAAAAATGGACTGGAAATCAATGGCTGGACGAATGTCAATACTTTTAAATGCAGCCATCCCCGGTTCAAAAACTCCGGTTCTGTGTATTCTTTTACCGGAAATCAGCTCCCGAATATCAGCGTATCAGTAGATGATTTTGATTGTCGAAACAAAATGATGACGAATGATTTTAGAAAAGTCTTGCAGTCAGATCACTATCCAAATCTGAACATCAGATTTTTAGAATTCAAAAAATCAAATTCCAATAAATTTGAAGCAGTTGTAGAAGTGAAAATGATGACCGTTGCAAGAAAATATTCAATAGAATTTTCGCTCTACAATAACAGTTTAGTTGGAAATAAAAGATTGAGATTTTCGGACTTTAAGATTGTGCCACCAAAGAAAATGGGCGGTATGGTCTATGTGAAAGATGAGCTGGATCTCGTCTTCAGTTTAGAAACAAAAGATTAAATTTAATTGATTTTCTTTTTTTAAAGTTCCTTTAACCGGGAACTTTTTTATTGCTGTTTACTCAGGTGTTCTCCGGAGATTTCCTCTCTTTTCTGAGATTCGGCCAGTTTCACCAAACTTCTGTTGACGTCTTTATAGAGTATTTAAGGTGGGAATCAAGGCTATTTGTAGTGCTGAAAAATCCCGAAATCTGTCGGTGTCCAAAGTGCCGCTTTTTGTCCGGCTGCTTTTAAAGCGTCATTCGTCCAGGTATTACAGGTGTAGAGGAAACTGTAGCTTCCTTTGGCTTCATAAAATGAATCATTATTTCCATAAACTGCTTTTGTCGGAATTAAAATATTCTGTCCCGCCGCATTTTTATCAAATTTAGAATCTACAAAATGAATTAAATCTGCATATTCAGATTCAGTAAGCATTATTTTTTTACAGTCATTACCTTCTTTCATCGTTTTATAAAAGGTGCAGTGCATCGCCGAATCGCCCAACCAAAAAGCCGCATGAAAGGCCGTAGAAACTTTCAGTTCTGCCCAGGTTGGCGTGTCCAGATAGAAGCCCTTATCGCCCCAGCCAATTCCCACATAATTAAAATCGGTGATTTTAGAAGCCGTATTTTCAAATAATATTTTTTTGCTCCAGTCAATCTGCTCGTTTTTAATGGGAAGCACGATGTCAGTATGAACGCCGTTGGTGTAAAGATAAACAGGGATTTCTGCCTTTCCGGCCGTCGCTTTTTTCTGAACCGGAATCAGAGGAATTGTTAAGGCAAGAATAACGTAGATGAGGACTAAACCAACAATTCCGGCTAAACATTTGAGGATAATTTGGAGCGTTTTTTTCAATGTAGATTTTATTTATATAAAAGTGAATATTATTTTTTTTGAAAATCAGGAATCTCAGAAGCAGTCAGAAATTCTATATTTCTTTTTAGCCCAGCAAATTTCGTTCTTTTTACGGGTGATTTTCGAAATAGTTCTGAAAATAATTCTTGAGAGAGTTCCTGCCATTCCGTTTTCTCTAAAGTGGCAAGCAAAGGACTAGGCTTAAATTTTTCCTGGTGATGAGGTTTTGAAAATCGGTTCCATGGGCAAACGTCCTGGCAGATGTCGCAACCAAACATCCAGTCTTCCATTTTATTTTTAAAACTTTCGGGGATTTCGTTTTTCAATTCGATGGTCGCATAAGAAATGCATTTGCTTCCATCGATCACTTTATCAGAAACGATCGCATCTGTTGGGCAGGCATCGATGCATTTTCTACAGGAACCGCAGTGATCTTTCGTCGCAAAATCTTCCTGAAGTTCCAGATCGCAAATGATTTCCGCTAAAAAATAAAAAGAACCCGTCTGTTTGGTGATGAGGTTGGCATTTTTTCCCACCCAGCCAATTCCGGATTTTCTCGCCCAGCTTCTTTCTAAAATAGGCGCAGAATCTGTGAAAATCCGGCATTGGAAATCACCGATTTCATCTTGAAGTTCAGCAACCATTTCGCGTAGAATTTCTTTGATAATCTCATGATAATCCTCACCATAAGCATACTTAGAAATCTTCAACTGATCAATTCCAAACAGATCTTCTTCCGGGAAATAGTTGTATGAAAGAGAAATTACCGATTTTGAACCCTCAACCAGCAACCGCGGATCCAGTCGTTTGTCGAAATAGTTTTCCATGTAAGCCATTTGCCCGTGGTAATTTTTGTTCAGCCAACTTTCAAATGGTTTAGCATCTTCTTCTAAAAAATCAGCCCGTGAAATCCCACAATTTTGAAAACCAAACTTTTTTGCTTTGGCTTTGATAAGATTCGAATAATTTTCTGGACTTTGTAACATAGATTTCCTTGCAAAACTAACAATATTTTATAAATTTGTGTCTTAAATCTTTACAACCAGTAAAAAACAAAATATGTCAATAGAAGAAATTTTAAAAGCAGGAAATTACCATTTAATAGATGTCCGGGAACCAATGGAACTTGAAATGGATGGCGAGATAGAGTCTGCCCTGAATATTCCTTTGGGAGAAATCCAGGATCGGAAAGATCAAGTAGAACAGCTAAACGGTCCGAAAATATTTTTCTGCAGAAGCGGAAACAGAAGCGGCAAAGCCATGGAGTTTTTTAAATCTCAGAATGTAACGGAGGTTTACAATGGCGGAGGTTACGCTGATATGCAGCAGGCTTTAGAAAATCTGTAAAAAATAATTGCTTTATAAAAGAGGAGTTGATGGTGAATCAGCTCTTTTTTTTGTGCCATTTTGTAATGTGCCACTTAAAATACAAATAGTCGTTAATAAATCTAAATGGCTGTTTGAATTTAAAACAAAATTATGGTGTTGATAGTCAGTTGGCTGGCATTTTTGGATTTCAATTTTAACACAATATTATCAATTTTGGCATGATTTTGACAAGTCTATCTTTGTAGAATTTAAAATTTAAAATTATGAAATCAATGAAGAAATCAATCTTTGCATTAGGATTAATGACAGCGGGATTAATGAGTGCACAAAGTGCTGATATGACAAACATGCTGAAAGTAGGGATCAACGGTGGTATAGCTGTTCCTGCAGAAAATGCTGGCGGAACTGTAGGTGTAGATGTTTCTTACCAGAATCTGATAACTCCTGGCTTCGGTTTAGGTATCGCGACGGGGTACAGCCACTTCTTTGGTAGAAATAATACCGTAAATGGTGTTGATATTGATAACAATGACTTCGGGGTAATTCCTGTTGCAGCTTTGATCAGATTCTATCCAAAACAAATGGGTTTCTATCTTGGAACTGATCTTGGTTACGGCTTCATCGTTGGTGATGACAAAGTTGCTTCTAATGTAGGATCGCCCGATCGACCAGATGGTGGCTTCTACATCAAACCAGAAATCGGTTACCATAATCAGGACTGGAACTTCTCTCTTCAGTATCAAAAAACATTTACCGGAAGTAAAGGAGAAATCGGAGATCAGAAATACAACGCTGGTGCAATCGGTGTAGGAGTGGGTTATAACATCCCGTTGGGTAAATAATCACCGTATAAATTTTTAGACCTTCTTTGGCAACAAAGGAGGTTTTTTTATTTTTTAAGTGCTGTTTTAAAAACAATTATTATCTTTGGTTAATAACATTATAACATGGAAACTAAAAATAAATTCAATCTTTTTTTACCCGGAATTTCTTCAGAAACGAACGATAATATCTCTTTGATCGCAGTTGATCTCAGAGATCAAAAAACGGTTATCGGCCTTTATGCCACTGAAAACAGACGCATATTTCTGAAAATGGAAAAATCGTATTCTACAAAAGAATTCAGTTCTTTTTCTGAAATGGTGATGGGATTTATCAATGAAAATTCTTTGGAAAATATTGCAAAAATTGCAGTTGCAGTACCCGGTCCGGTCATTGGCGGTAAAAGCCAGCCGCAAAGGTTACCCTGGAAATTAGATGCCGCCGAAATTAAAAAAAACACAGCCATCAGTGAAGTTTATTTGATCAATGATTTAGAAGCCTCCGCTTACGGGTTAGAACATGTAGCAGAAGAGGATTTCGTTAAAATCCATGATACGGCAAATTTTACGCCGGGCAATGCGGTGCTGTTGGCGCCCGGTGATGGTTTAGGTGAGGCAGCTCTGTTTTGGGACGGCCAATTTCTAAGGCCATTTGCGACCGAAGGCGGCCACTGCGAATTCTCACCCAGAACGAATGACGAAGTAGAGTTTTACTCTTTTTTACAAAAAATATACGGTATCGTAAGTTGGGAATCTGTGCTTTCCACAGGAGGTTTATTTAATGTTTATCGTTTCCTGAGAGACGTTAAGCGGCAGGTGCAGCCCGACTGGCTGAGCAAGGAAATCGAGGCCGGTAATTTCACTCAAGCCATTATTCATGGAGCGATTGAGAAAAAAGACCGGATCTGTACCATGACGATAGAAACATTTTTGGTGTTTCTCGCCCGTGAAGCCAACAGTTTGGTTCTCAAAATGAAAGCAACCGGTGGATTATTCCTGAGTGGAGAGATTCCCGTAATGCTGGAACAATTCCTTAATAATAAAAAGTTTTATAAAAATTTCATCATCAGTGATAAAATGGAAAATATCCTAAAAGATATTCCGATTTATTTAGTAAAAGATGAAAAAACAATTATCAACGGAGCAGCATTATACGCCGCTTTCTCTGAAAAATCTTAATTCTTATAGCATCCTTAAAACTTCGCCGAAAAGCGAAGTTTTTTAATTTTTAAAATAATTTTGATTAAGATGAATACTATGTTAATGAAGAAGTTAGCACCTTTCATATTCGGTTTGTTTTCACTGATGGTATTTTCTCAATCCAAAACAATTCTATCATCTGAGATTCGCTGGAAAGCGTACAAAACCTTAAAAACAGAATCGCTTTCTCATTTTGGAACAGTCAACTTAAAAGAGGGAAATCTGATTTTTAAAGGGAATGATTTGGCGGGAGGCAGTTTTGTGATGGATATGAAAACCATCGATGCCGCAGATATGAATGAAGATCCCAAAATGAAAAAAATGCTGGAGAATCATTTGAAAAGCGATGATTTTTTCGACACGAATAAATTTCCAACAGCGTCCTTTCAGATCAAATCTGTAAAGAAAATTAACAGCAATGGATACAATTATCAGGTGGCGGGACCATTGACAGTCAAAGGAATTTCTAAAAATATTTCTTTTCCGGTAAAGGTTTTTCAAAGCAATGCTGTTTATACTTTGACTTCTGCTCAATTTACCTTTAACAGAAAAAATTACGGATTAAAATACAATATTTTCGAGGACATGCTGATCAGCAATGAGGTCGAGATAAATGTTACTGTTAAGGCTCAATAAAGTTTTCTTATCCTACATCAATACTTTGTTACTGAAATTTTAGATACTTTTGCAGTTCAAATTTAAATAATAAGAATGAAAAATTTAGTATTAGCAGCACTATTAGCTGGAGGAATGATGTTTGGGCAAACCAAAAAAGTAACTGATTCAAATATTGAATGGTGGGGGTATAAATTAGCGAAAACAGAAGCTTCATCGCACAACGGAGTCGTTAATTTGAAATCAGGAGATGTCGTGATGAAAGGAAACAATATCGTTGGAGGTACTTTCTCTTTGGATATGAACAGCATTAATGCAACCGATTTATCCGGCGAATACCAAACCAAATTAAACAACCATTTAAAAACCGGAGACTTTTTCGAAACCGACAAGTTCCCGGTGGCGACTTACAAAATTACGTCCGTAAAAAAGAACAGTAACAAAGCATTTCCTTATATGATTTACGGTAATCTTACCGCAAAAAATAAGACAAATCCTGTGGCTTTCCCAGCGAAAATTTCTTTGAAAAACGGAGTGTTGAATATCGTTTCAGATAAATTCAGTTTTGACCGTCAGAAATTTGATATCGCTTATGCTTCAGCGGCAAAAGATGTAATTGTGAAAGATGAAATCGATATGATCATCAATGTTACTGCGAAATAACTTTAACAAAATATTAGTATAGAAAGAGCAGCATTGTCTGCTCTTTTTTCTATTTTTGAGGGATGAAATTATACGTGGTCAGCGGACTTGGAGCCGATTTTAAAGTACTGGAAAAAATAACTTTTCCACAAAATTTAGAAGTCGTCTTTCTGGACTGGCTCATTCCGTCAAACCATGAAGATTTTCAACATTATGTAAAAAGAATGGCGGACAGAGTTGACGCGTCCGAACCTTTTGCCCTGCTTGGCTATTCCTTCGGTGGGATTCTCGTACAGGAAATCGATAAAATTAAACCCGCTGAAAAAATCGTTATTCTGGGGAGCATCAAATCGGATAAAGAAAAATCGAGGTTCATTAAATTCGGAGAAATTACCAGGATTGCTAAAATTTTACCCGAAAAAATGTTCAATGTAAAATCTGCTGCCATTTATTCCTTTATGAGAAAAATAGTCGATCCGAAAAATCCTAAAATGTTACAGTATCTGAAAGTCACCGATCCTTATTATTTAAAATGGGGAGTCGAGCAGGTGTCCAATTGGAAATTTGATGAAAATCCAAAAGTCATCCAGATTCTGGGGAGCAAAGACATTGTATTTCCAGTGAAATATTCTAAGCCGGATCATATCGTGCAAAACGGAACGCATCTTTTTCCGGTAACCCAGCCAAAGCAGGTTTCTAAGATCTTAGCAGAAATTTTCAAATAATCAATAAATTTTCATCTAGAAAAAACTTTCAAATCTGCGGGAATTTACATCCTGTTTCTACTGGCTTTTCAAGCATAAATTATACTGATTTTCACTGATTCTTTTAGAGATCTAAAGATTGTTTTATGTGTAAAATTACTTTTTAATTAAAATAAATGAGCGTATTTATCTGTAGAAATCTGTGATATGTATGCGAAGAAAATCCGCTAAATATACCGGAGTTTTCCATCTAATTTCCAATTAATATTTACCGAAATTTAAAAAGTATTTTCATCTAAAATTTGCTTCAAAAAATATCAAAAATAGAATTATCTTTGTCATCCACTCAATTTTAGTTTAATGCTCATCGCATATTATATATAATGGAATCAATCAGTGTTTTTGAAATTATAAAAGTAGGAATCGGACCCTCGAGTTCGCATACCATGGGACCGTGGAACGCGGCGGAAAGTTTTATTAGAAAAATAAAAACCGATCATCAGGTTCAGGAAGTAAAAGAAGTTTTTGTGGAATTTTTCGGCTCACTCGCTAAAACCGGAATCGGCCACGGGACCGATATCGCCGGAATGCTCGGCCTTTCTGGTGAAAATTTCAAAGAGATCGATACTTCGAAAATTGATGAGAAAGTAGCAGCTATCAAATCTTCAGATACTTTAAATCTGAATGGTGAAAAAGTAATTCCATTTATTTATGGACATCATTTGATTTTAAACAAACAGAAATCACTCGATTTTCATCCAAACGGAATGATTTTCAAAGCCATATTTGAAAATGGCGAAGAATTAATTCAGGATTACTATTCTATCGGAGGCGGATTTATCGCGACCCAGGAAGCCAATTCTTACGAAAACCATTGTACCAGGACCCTTTATCCTTGCCATAACGGAAAAGATATTGATAAGAATATGGCAAAACTAGGTTTAGATAAAATTTCAGATCTTATTTTCCTTAACGAAGAATCCTGGCGAAGCAGAGAGGAAACTGAAAAAGAAGCCCTTTATATCTGGCAACAGATTAAAGAATGTATTTACAAAGGCGTCAACAAAGAAGGGATTCTTCCCGGCGGTTTAAATGTTACCCGTCGTGCCGCAGGTTTGAACAGAAAATTACTTGGTGACAAAATTTATAAAAATATTCATGATTGGTATCAGTTACTCATCAATGCTGATGTAAGTTTTACCAATATCAACAAATGGGTTTCCTGTTTTGCCTTGGCCGTGAACGAAGAAAATGCAAGTTTCGGCCGGATTATTACCGCACCAACCAATGGCGCGAGTGGCGTAATTCCTGCTGTACTGATGTATTCCCAGGTTTTTACCGATTTCAAAAGTGACGATAATATCATCAGGTTTCTTTTGGTAGCCGGCGAGATCGGAACGCTTTTTAAAAAGAACGCCACCATTTCTGCCGCGATGGGAGGTTGCCAAGCGGAAATCGGAGTTTCGTCCGCTATGGCCGCTGCCGGTCTTACCGAAATTATGGGTGGCACGCCCGGTCAGGTTCAAATGGCTGCTGAAATTGCGATGGAACATCACCTCGGCATGACTTGTGATCCGATTGGCGGACTGGTGCAGATTCCGTGTATCGAGCGCAATTCTATGGGTGCCATCAAAGCGATTACTGCGGCGAATATCGCCTTAGAATCTGATCCTACCAAAGCGCGCGTCACTTTAGACGAAGTCATTCAATCCATGTGGGAAACCGCTCAGAGCATGAATGACCGCTTCAAAGAAACCTCAGAAGGTGGCCTCGCCATCGCCGTGAACGTCGCTGAATGTTAGATTTTTCTCTTTAATTTTCAGGAGCAAAATGTAAAACCTGAATTACTGCAAAAAGCAAAAGAAATTAGAGAAAGTCAGATGGGAATTGGATGGCCTTTGAAAGCAATTTTTAGTTTTTCATTTTTAATATTCCCTGATCAATTAATAGTGAGTGTTATACTTGGGATTAGAAATGAAAAAAGAGTATAGATAACACATTATTTTAAAAAGCAATTTAAAACTTTCATCGATAATTTTTGCAATCAATGAGATTTCCTGCAGGTATAAAGTAGTCCTGTTTTTACCTAAGATGCAGAAATATAAACTGTTATGGATTAATGTCAAAAACGAACTGTAAACAGAATAGTCAAAAAAAATGAACATACAGCAAGCCTACAATATTTGGTCTGAACAATATGATACCAATGAGAATAAAACCAGAGATCTGGAAGCAGTTTCACTGCGGGAAAATTTAAAGGGACATCATTTTGGTAATTGCCTTGAAATAGGTTGTGGAACAGGAAAAAATACCGAATGGCTGGCGACTTTTTCAGATTATGTTGTAGCGGTAGACTTTTCAGATGAAATGCTGACAAAGGCGAAACAGAAAATAAAGGCGGATAATGTGAAATTTATTCAGGCCGACATTAATAAAGAATGGAATTTTACGGAGAATACCAAATATGATTTAGTCACTTTCAGTCTCGTTTTAGAACATATCGAAAATCTGGATATCATCTTTCAAAAACTAAGCGAAGTCATCAATTTAAATGGAATGATCTATATTGGTGAACTTCACCCTTTTAAGCAATACAGCGGTTCAAAAGCAAGGTATGAAACTGCAGACGGACTTCAAGTACTAACCTGTTTTAATCACCATATTTCAGACTTTGTAAGTTCAGCGATTAAACATAATTTTCAGTTGGTAGATCTAAAGGAATACTTTGACGGAAGCGACAGAAATACCATTCCAAGAATTTTGACAATGATATTTAAGAAGAAATAAAGAAGATCAAACATTTCTAAAATATATGCGATCTCTTATTTAGGAGCTTTTACCTAATAATTACCCTAAATCATTCATTTCCAATCAACTTTTCTAATAATTCACAATTCTCTTTTCTAAGGCAGATTTAAACTTCAGAAGTTACGTAATGCATTTATTCAGAGTGTTTTATGTGTTTTCTTTAATTTGCTTGAAAATAAGAACCCACATTAGGATGTTATTCAGGTTAAAGAAAAATATAATAAAGTCAATTAATAAACTTTATTTCGCTGCCAATGGAGATTTTGCTTTATCAAAATCCATCATTACAATTCATAAATCACCCTGAAAAAAGAACTGAATTTTTCTTTACTTTTTGTAATCGGAAAACCTGCAACAAGACCAATTGCCAATGCTTTATTGATTTGAATTTTCCCCTGAGGATGCATTATCATTTCAAACTTTCCGTCTACAATCTCTTTGTTGAATTCAATGCCAACAAAATGTGAAGAATTTGGGATCGCATAATCAACTGAAGTGTTAATCTGCCAATCCACATTGGTGTAATCTGTATTAAACCGATGTTTAAAAATAGGACCTGCAAAAATTAAAGAGTGAAAATTAGCGCCCCAGCGTTTTGCCGCAATAAAAAACGGACAGTATTCTAATCCCTTTATCAATGGCTTATCATCTAAATCTTCAAAAGCGGTAAAACCTATAACTTGGGTGTAACCAACAGCAAGTGTTGTATTGTATTTGGTCGAAACGTAAAAGGAATATTGCGCAGACAGTCGTAAATTATCAAATCTGTTTTTAGGAATATCTTGGGCGTTGCTTATCTTTTTAAAGAATGCAAAATCTGTTTCTATTTCGAGGCCTAATCGGTCGATAGGAGCAAATTCATATTCTGCTAATACCGCATATTCACTATAATCCGCTGTGTTTTTAAAATCACCTGCAAGATTAATTTCTTTCTCTCCTTTCCTGGCCCCCAAATCCCTTACTAAGTCGATATACAGAGGCTCAATATGATGTACTTTTGGAATTTTGGCAGGAGGACTAGCAATTGGGATCTCCTGAGCACTGGTAACTGTACCGCAAAATAGCAATACGAAAAGAATCAAGTTACCGCTTACTTTTACTCGATTTTCCATTTTAATGCCTTGTAAATGAGATTACAAGTAGTAAAGTTAGAAAAAAGTTAGGACACAAATTTTTTTTGAAGGTATTTTTTTTGAGGTAAACCAAAAATTTAACATTCAGAAATGAACACTATAAATGATGCAATTCCAAAAAAAACCGCTAAATTTTATTTAATTAATCCTGAGTTGTTTTTTTTAATCTCGTGTTTTTTAAGCTGTTTTTTATATCTAATGATTGATTCAATAATCGGATTAATATGGAATCGTTTTTTAAAAAGTAAAACAATGTAGGTTAAACTTCACTAATCTATAAAAATTGCCACAATAGATCTAAACTTGAGCCTTGTATCGCTGCTTATCTCAAAATCCCCCGAATCTTATTCGCATTCCGGATCAGTTCTTCCAAATAATCGTAGTTCTCTTTTTCCAGCGCCGATTTAAATTTACGCAGCTGCGTAATGTGCTCATTCAAAACATCCAACACATTTTCTTTATTCTGTCTGAAAATCGGAACCCACATTTCAGGATGGGATTTTGCCAAACGAACTGTGCTGGAAAAACCGGAACTTGCCAACTGAAAAATAGTATCTTCCTCGCGTTCTTTTTCCAACACGGTATTTGCCAGGGCATAAGAAGTGATATGGGAAATATGAGAGATATATGCCGTGTGAATATCATGACTTTCGGATTCCATATAAAGAAGATTCATTTCCAGGTATTCTGCAACTTGTCTGGCCATTTTCAACGCATCTGGCGCTGAATCTTCCTGATCACAAATTACACCGGCTCTTCCTGAAAAACTGTCTGATACTGCTGACTTTGGACCCGAATTTTCTGTTCCCCACATCGGGTGAAAAGCCACAAAACGGCTTCTGTTTTTATGATTCTCTACTCCTTTTACAATTCCAGCTTTCGTAGAACCAACATCCATTACGGTTTGTTTGTCGGTGACCAAATCTAAAATTGCCGGCAGTAATTTTCTGGCTGAATCCACAGGAATGGCCAAAATAACGAGATCAGAATTTTGGATTGCTTTTTCCAATGACAAACTTTCATCGATAATGCCCAGTTCTTTTGCTTCAACCAGATGCTGTTCATTTTGATCGACGCCGTAAACGTAATCTGCAAAATGTTTTTCCCGTAATTTTAAGGCAATTGACCCACCAATTAAACCGACACCGATGATGGTTAATTTCATAACAGTTGATTTGCCAATACAGAGATTAGCGTAATTTTTTTAGACTTTGGAAATTCGATTGTTCTGTACATTTTTCAAATCCGATTTCGTATCGGGGATTTTTCTTGGGATAAGTCAAAATATAACTGGGACATGGTTTTTTCTGCGCATCACTTTTTTCAAAATCAACATTTCCTTTGGTAATAATACTGTCTTTCAGAAATTTCTCATCGATTTTCAGGAATTCCATTTCCGCTTTAAAGCTTTCGGAATAGGTGAATTCTTTTGATAATGTTTCTGCAATCACCCTGGAATTAGGAAGGTACCCGCTGCAACTTGCCCCTTTTTTGTTCAGAATAAAAAATACAATGATAAGGCCGGGAATTAATCCCAGTAAAAAAAATTTGGCTTTTCTCATTTAAAAAATTAAAAGATTGATATCATGATAAGTCAGATCAAAACGGTCGCAGATCATCTTCTTCGTATGGCGACCTTTATACATATAAAGCGATTGCTTCATTTCATTTTTGTGGATAAGCACGTTTTCGAAACCGCCCTCTTCATCATAATTCAAAAGATAAGAAAGGAAGAAATTAGAAACTGCTTTCGTAGTGGTTCTGGGCATTTTTGAGGTTAAGTTGGGTAAACCACAATGAATAACGCCATGCTTGATAATATACGGATTTTCCATGTCGGTCAGTTCCGAAGTCTCAATCATTTTTCGGTTATCGATGGTTACATCGATAATGACACTTCCTTTTTTCATTCCCATAACCATTTCTTCGGTAACAATAGGAACTGCACTTAATTTTGCAAGTGCTCCGATTACTACATCAGCCCTTTTTAAACTCTTTGCTAATTCTTTGGGATCGATGATAGAAGTAGGAACACGCCCATCAACCATCATGTGCAGACGGCGAAGTTTCGACAGGGAATTGTCAAAAACTTTTACGCTCGCTCCCAGACCTAAAGCTGCTTTGGTTGCGAATTCACCTACAATCCCAGCCCCTATAACGACAACCTCTGTTGGACGTACGCCGGTAATCCCACCCAACATTAATCCATTTGAAAGGGCTAATAATTCTGCTGCATAAAGAATAGAAATACTTCCTGCAATTTCGCCAATCAGTCGTACCAAAGTCAATTGCTTGTACTCATCAGCAATGAATTCGAAAGCGATGGCATTGATTTTTTTCTCGGCCAATTTTTTAAAATACTCTTTGTCGCGAAGATTGATCTGTAAAGCTGAAACCAAATAGGAGTTCATTTTCAGCATATCAATCTCTTCTGTAGTCGGAGGATTTATTTTTAGCACCAGCTCCTGTTCAAAGGCTTCCCGCGGACTGTGAGTGATGAGCGCTCCAGATTCAGAATATTGCAAATCCGTAAAAAAAGAACCTTCACCTGCTCCGGATTCTACAACGATGTGATGTCCGTTTGCTACTAATACCTGCACGGCGTCGGGGGTTATACAGGTCCTTCGTTCGTTAAGACAAGTTTCTCTTGGAATTCCTATGCTGAATTGTTTTTCCTTTTTAACGATTTCCAATTTCTCCTCTTGAGGGAGTAAATCCTGTTCCGAAAATGGGGTAAAAATATGGGTATGACTCATTTTATAAGTTTTGATAAGGAAGCTGATTCAAAAAAATCAGTATGCAAAGATACAATGATTTGATTATTAATTGGGCAAATTCTACCGGAAGTTAATGATGCGGTATTCTCCATCATTTTCAATGCTCATTTCGTGATGGGGGAAATGGGCGAGTTCGGCTTCATACACTTCTGGCCATTCGATAATGCATAAAAAAGAATTGTCCAGATATTCGTGGATGCCGATGTCTTCAACTTCATCGGTGGATTTCATGCGGTACAGATCAAAGTGAAAAACGTTTCCCTTCGGGGTGTCATATTCGTTTACAATCGCATAAGTAGGAGAGGAGACTTCATCCTGGCTTCCTAAATTTTTCAGAAGGAATTGGGTAAATGTTGTTTTTCCTGCGCCCAGATTTCCCTTCAATAAAAGAATATTATGCTTAAATTCTGGCAGAATTTGATCGGTTACCTTTTGCCAGTCTTCAATTTTATTAATTTTAAATTCCATGTTTATTTATAAATTTCAATGAAGATTTCACCATCTTCAGTAATGGCACCACGGTACATTCCTGCAGTATTAAAAGGCATTGCTATATTTCCGTCTTTATCTAAAGCGATTAAACCGCCGTCACCGCCCATTTTTCCGATCTCGTCGATGGTTTCCTGGGTGGCTGTTTTAATGTCTTTATTTTGATATTCCATTTTTGCGGCAATTGTTCTGGCAGCCGTTGCCCGGATGAAATATTCGCCCCAACCGGTTGCTGAAATTCCAACTTGAGAATTGGCATAAGTTCCGGCACCAATAATAGGGGCATCGCCAATTCTGCCATATTTTTTGTTGGTCATTCCGCCTGTTGAAGTTCCGGCGGTGATATTTCCGTCTTTATCTAAAGCAACTGCGCCAACAGTTCCGAATTTTTGGTCGATTTCGTAAGATTCCGGCAAGGTGTTCTGAGAGATTTTTTTCTTTGTATTTAATGATTCTTTCTGTTTCAGTTTTTGCAATCCATCCCAACGCTCTTTCGTCCAGAAATAGGCCGGATCTACAATTTCTAAGTTTTGGTCTTTCGCAAATTGTTCTGCGCCAACGCCTGATAACATCACGTGTTCAGATTTTTGCATTACAGCAATTGCCGTTTTTATTGGATTTTTAATGGTGTGAACGCCCGCTATTGCTCCGGCAGATTTGTCCTTTCCATACATGATGGAAGCATCGAGTTCATTCTTTCCGTCTGCGGTGAAAACGGCTCCTTTTCCGGCATTAAATAACGGTGAATCTTCCATGACGGTGATCGAAGCAGCGACTGCATCTATCGACGAATTTCCTTTTTGAATCTCAGCATATCCTGCTTTCAAGGCTTCTGAAAGTTTGGCTTTATAAGCATTTTCCTTTTCTGCAGTCATGCTGGATTTGAGAATTGTTCCGGCGCCGCCATGAATGACGAGGACGTATTTTTTTTGTGCCGTCATCATCAGTGAAAAAGTAACGATGGAAGCGAGTAGGAGTTTTTTCATTGTCAATCGAATTATTTGTCAAATTTATTGTTTTTTTTCTTCATCAGTGAAAAAGCGGTTCTCAATTTCTTTGACTCATTGCTCATTAGCCTTTATTCATCAATAGTAAACCTTTGTATCCCCGAAAAACTATCCTATTCAATATTAATTTCAGCAAGAGGTTGTTGATAAGTTTTGGGCATCGAAACGGTTACAATGATAAGGAAAACAAAAACTTTATTCCTATTTTTACCGAATGATTTCTAAGCAAACAATCGATAAAATATTTTCTGCTGTTCGGGTAGAGGAAATCATCGGCGAATATGTACAACTCAAGCGGGCAGGCTCTAACTTTAAAGGATTAAGTCCTTTTCATGATGAGAAATCGCCGAGTTTCGTAGTGTCGCCGAGCAAACAGATTTGGAAAGATTTCTCCAGCGGAAAAGGTGGAACTGCAATTTCTTTTTTAATGGAGATTGAGAATTTCACGTATCCCGAAGCGCTGAAACATGCTGCGAAAAAATACGGAATCGAAATTGAAGAGGATAAACGCGAACTCACGGAAGAGCAAAAACAGGCGCAAACCGATAAGGAGCTGCTTTATAAAATTCATGAGATTGCAAACGATTTCTTTCAGCATCAACTTTTTGAAACGGAAGAAGGAACGACCATCGCTTATTCTTATTTTAAAGAGCGCGAACTTCGGGATGATATTATCAAAAAATTCCAGTTGGGATATTCGCCGGAACAAAGAAATGCGTTTACAGAATTTGCTTTAAATAAAGGATATTCCAAAGAAATTCTGGAGAAATCGGGACTTTCTATTTTCCCGGAAAATGCACCGAACGGCATCGACCGTTTTCGGGAAAGGGTTTTGTTTCCGATTCACAGTTTCTCGGGCAGAGTTTTAGGTTTTGGTGCCAGAATTCTCAAGAATAATGTAAAAACGGCCAAATATCTCAATTCTCCCGAAACCGAAATTTATCATAAATCCAGCGTTCTTTACGGATTGAGCCAGGGAAAACAGTCGATTTCAAAAAATAACCTTTGCCTTCTGGTAGAAGGTTATATGGATGTAATCGCTCTTCATCAAAGCGGAATTGAAAATGTCGTAGCCAGCTCAGGAACAGCTTTGACCGTGGATCAAATCAAACTGATCAAGCGTTTAACCGAAAATGTAACGATCCTTTTTGATGGTGATCCTGCCGGAATTAAAGCCAGTTTCAGAAGCATCGATTTATTGTTGGCCGAGGAAATGAACATCCGGATTTTACTGTTTCCTGATGGTGATGATCCCGATTCTTTCTCGAGAAAACATCCGCAGGAATATGTCGAAAATTTCATTAAAACCAAAGCGAACGATTTTATCGATTTCAAAGCTGAGATTTTATTAAAAGAAGCCGGCGATGATCCGATAAAAAAAGCAGAAGCCATCCGAAATATCGTAAAGTCGGTCGCTTTCGTAAAAAATGCCCTGAAACAGGAAGTTTACCTGAAAGAGGTTGCTACCAAATTTGGAATTTCAGAGCAATCACTTTTTAATGAACTGAATGTTCAGAAACAGATTCAGAATCAGAACTTTTCCCCGCAACAGAGAGCAGAGCCGCAAGAAAGGCCGAAAATGGAAATTGTTCCTCCAACGATAATTTCGGTAAATCCTTTGTTGGAATTAGAGGAAAAGTTGGTGAAACACATGCTCAACTTTGGAGACCGGATTTTAGAAAAGTCAGATGCCGATAACCAACCGTTTAAAATTACGGTGATTGAAGAAATAATCAGTCACTTTAATGAAGATAATTATGAACCGCAATCCCCGGTTAACCGGAAAATAATTGAAGAATTAAAAAACGGATTAGCCAATAATGAGATTATTCAAAGTAATTTTTTCTTAACTTTAATGGATGAAACTATTGTTTCCAAAGTTTCAGGTGCCATTCTCGGAGATGACGAATTAAGCAACTGGGAAAAAAGCAATATTTTTCCGCCTAAACCGGGTGATAAATTAGAAGCGGAAATTGAAGATGATATTCTCATTCATAAAAGTCATTTTATTGAAAAGATGATTTACGATATTGTAAAGAAATTGGATTCAGTAGGGGATGAAAATCCGGAAGAGTACTATGAATTGGTGAAAAAAATAATGATACTAAAAAGTCTTCTGAGCGAAATCAATAAAAAACTGAACCGCCAACTGACAAAAGGGCATAGTTTTTTTAGGGAACAAAAATTGTAAACTACATAATGCAAAAAAAAATAAGTAATGGATATTAAAAAAGATTTCAGAGATTTCTCTGTAAAACATTTAGGAAACAGCGGACTGGCGACTGATCAATATATGGGAATGTTTAACCCAACCAGTCTGACGCCGTATATCATGGAAGAAAGACGCTTGAACGTTGCTCAAATGGACGTTTTTTCCCGATTAATGATGGACCGTATTATTTTCCTGGGAACAGGAATTGATGACCAGGTGGCGAATATCGTCACAGCGCAGTTGCTTTTCCTGGAAAGTTCTGATGCCTCAAAAGACATTCAGATTTACATCAACTCTCCCGGTGGAAGCGTATATGCAGGTTTGGGAATTTACGACACCATGCAGATTATTAAGCCCGACGTTGCGACAATCTGTACCGGAATGGCTGCCTCAATGGGCGCAGTTCTTTTGGTTGCCGGTGCAAAAGGAAAACGTTCTGCATTAAAACATTCAAGAGTGATGATTCACCAGCCGAGTGGTGGAGCACAGGGTGTTGCATCCGACATGGAAATCAATTTGCGCGAAATGCTGAAACTGAAAAAAGAACTCTACGACATCATTTCTGAACATTCAGGACAAACCTACGAGTGGGTGGAGAAAGCCTCTGACAGAGATTATTGGATGACTTCCGGGGAAGCCAAAGATTTTGGAATGGTTGATGAAGTTCTTCAAAGAAAAACAGAGAAATAAATCTCAAGATTTGTTATAAAAAAGAGAGAACGTCCCAAAGGAATGTTCTCTCTTTTTATAATTATTTTCAAATGTTACAACAAATGGTGAACTTGAAATAATCTTAAAAATTTATTTTCATGCCCAATCCGTTGTTGTTTGTGACAAGATAATATTCTTTTACCGGTTTTAAATTTGAAGCGGTTTCAGTTCTTATTCTTTTCATTTGAGAACTGCCTGAAATTTTCATGATAAGTCCGGCTCCCATTCCTGCCAATCCAATAATCAGTGGAACAGGACTTCCTTTTGATTCAATATTTTGATTTGGTGAACTTACAGTTTCTGATGCGGAAGACAGATTGAGGATTCCACCAACCAAAAAACAGGCGCCACCTCCAACCAGAAAACCAGTACCAAGCTGACTCAGTTTTTTCGCCTTAATATAATCGGCATTATTGATGAAATTGTTGATTTTCAAAACGGTTGTTGCCGGTTGTTTCGAATGAAGGTGATTCACATTTTCTGCCATTGCTTCGGTTGTTGGAGACTCACTTTCAGTTAAATTTCCGTTAACCGGTTCAGAATCAAATACAATACTTTTGACAGAGTTATCATACAGAAACTCTTCTTTTCCGGTTTCTGTATTTATAAAGGTGACTTTTCCTTTTTCATAAATTAAATGGGTGTAATTTATTTTTAAATCAGTGGAAGTATTGATCACTCCTTTTGATGATTTTTGTGGAATTTTAACTTGAGAAAATAAAAACCCACCAAGTAAAAAGGTACCGACAATAATTATTTTTTTCATAATTAAATTAAATAAATCAGGCGTTAAACCCTTCGATAATTTTAGCAAAATCGTCCACTTTCAAAGCAGCTCCACCGATTAAACCACCGTCAATATCAGGTTGGGAGAAGATTTCTTTGGCGTTGTCAGGTTTCACAGATCCGCCGTAGAGAATTGAAATTTCGTCAGCAACATCTTGTCCGTATTTACCGGCAATTAAATTTCGGATATGGGCGTGAATTTCCTGTGCTTGCTCAGGCGAAGCTGTTTCTCCGGTGCCGATTGCCCAAACCGGTTCGTAAGCGATTACGACTTTTTTAATTTCGTCAGCAGTTAAAGTGAAAAGAGCCTCTTCAGTTTGGTTTTTTACCACTTCTAAATGTTGGCCGGCTTTTCTTTGCTCCAAAGTTTCACCATTACAGTAAATCGGCGTCAAGCCTTTGTCCAAAGCCAATTTTACTTTTACATTACAAAGAGCATCGGTTTCACCATGGTATAATCTTCTTTCAGAATGACCGATAATTGCACCGGCCGCATGAATAGATGCCAACATATCTGCCGAAATTTCCCCCGTGTAAGCGCCGCTTTCGTGCTCGCTGATGTCCTGTGCGAAAACGCCGATTTCATTGTGGGCAAAAACATCTTTTGCCATCATTAAATACAGTGATGGTGGCGCAATCCAGACTTCACAATGAGTTGCGTTGTGTTTTTTGTAATCTAATAATTGAAACATTAATTGCTGTGCTTCAATCACATTTTTATTCATTTTCCAGTTTCCTGCAACGATGTTTTTTCTCATGGTCAAATATTTATTTAATTAAGTTGCCAAATGTCTTTAAGGATCTGATAGAAATCGTGTTCGGTGTCAGAAACCTGCTCATCTGCTTTTATCAGCGTTTTTGCAAATTGTCTGAAAGATATTCTTTCTTTCTCTGTGGAATCATCCAGAAAACACTGCGCGTGAAATTCAAAATGCAGCTTCCATTCTTCGGGTTTTAAAAGAGCAATAACTTCTAATTCGTCATCCAAGTCCATTTTAAATGGAAATTCATCGGCTAGATATTGCTGAATCATCATTCCTTCTTGCGGAGCAAATTCGCCATCAACAGAGGAAAGAATCATTAACAGGTGATAACCGGCAATCGATTTATTTGATTTTTTTTGATTCATTATCGTTTAATTTTTTTGTTTAATATAATCTTCGGCAGACATTTTATCTACAATTTTTCCTTTCTTTAAAGTAAGGACAAAGGGGTTGCTTCTGGCTATTGTTTTAATTGCCGTGCCATCCATCATTGTATTATTAATGGTTTTAAAGGTATTGGGATTGGTAGAAATACCCATAACCAGAGCGTCTTTTTGTTGGCTCAATTTGGCTTCGGCCTGCGCTAAAACTTCGGTATCGGCCTGTTTCGGATTGTACGAAAAAATAAGAATCGCTTTTGGGGCTTTCAGCATTTCGCCGGTCAAATCGATGCCGTCTGCGGTTTCCGGTTTGAATTTAGAAATCTCCGATTCATAACCTTGTTTAACCAGCTTAGAAGTTGTCTTATCGTCCTGAATCATCCAGGGAGAACCTTCTTCCCAATATTTCTTTTCATTGACATAATCATCCTGATTGACTTCTAAAATGTCTCCTGTTTTTTTGTTTTTTAGAGAATAATAGGTTTTAAATTGGGACGGATTTTCAGCAATATTTTGTTTCTCGATATTGAGGTCGGTGCCAATTTTATAATCTCTGAAATCAATAATCGGTTCGTGGGTAATTCCCCAGCTGATTACAAAAATCATGGCCAGAAATGCAAAAGCAGAAAGGTATTTCTTAAGGTTTGATTTTTGTTCAGTTTCATTAAAATCTTTCCGATAAAGAAAATATAAAACGAGCAGTCCTATCAACAGTATAATATCTTTCCAGAAACTTTGCCAGGGTTGCATTTTCAGGGCGTCACCAAAACAACCACAATCGGTTACCACATTAAAATAGGCTGAATAAAAAGTAAGAAAAGCAAAGAAAACGCACAAAGCAATCAATGTGGAAAGCGTGAACTTCAATTGACTTTTTATTAACAGTAAAAATCCGAAAACCATTTCCAGAACAACAACGAGCACTGCAATTACGAGCGCCTGTCTTTCCATAAATGGAATGTTGAAGACGGCAGGTGAAAAATATTCTTCCAATTTAAATGAAAATCCTACTGCGTCTACGGCTTTTACAAAACCTGATGCAATAAAAACTAATGCAATTGCAATTCTTAGTATATGTTTCAACATATCAATTCAGTTATAGTGGTTTGGAATTTTTTTTTTCTTCAGAGAATTTTATCAGACAGAAAACCGCATAATTCAGCATGTCAAAATAATTGGCATCAATTCCTTCGGACACTAAAGTTGTGCCGGAGTTGTCTTCTATCTGTTTGGTTCTCAATACTTTTTGATAAATCAAATCGGTAATTGATGAGATCCGCATTTCGCGCCAGGCTTCTCCGTAATCGTGATTTTTTCTGAGCATTAATTCTTTGGCTTCACTCGCAAACTGGTCATACATTTTCATGATTTCATTCCGATCCTGTTTGAAATCATCTGCAAAGCCTTTCTCTAACTGGATTAATCCGATAATAGAGTAATTCACAATAGCGATAAAATTTTCTTCTTCGGATTCGCCGACTTTAGAAATTCCCGTCGTTTGAAAATTTCTTAAACTTTTAACTTTAATGAAAATCTGATCTGTTAATGATGAAGTTCGTAAAACCCGAAATGATGCGCCGTAATCCGACAGTTTATTACTGAATAATTCGCGGCAGACGCTGATGACTTCGTCGAACTGTTGTGATGTTTTTTGCATAAGATTTCTAAACTTTTCAAAGATAAGAATTTCGTTTGAGAGTTGTCGGCTGGCTTGGTCAGAAATTGTATTTTTGTCAAATGAATACTGAAATTCCGAAACTTCAATCTTCCGATTTTTCAACGCTCAATTGCCGTGGACATGTCGTCGGTTTGTCGAAACCCAAAATTATGGGAATCCTCAATATCACGCCGGATTCGTTTTCCGATGGAGGAAAATTCAATACCGGAAAGGCAGCGCTTTTACATGCCGAAAAAATGATTTCTGACGGAGCTTCTATCATCGATATCGGCGCACAGTCGACCAGACCAAATGCCGAATTTTTAAGTTCAAAAGAAGAAATTTCAAGAATAGGAAATTTGATCTCTATCATAAAAAAAGAATTTCCACCAATTTTAATTTCACTGGATACGTTTTATTCTGAAACGGTAAAGTTTGGTTTTGATGAAGGAATCGATTTGGTCAATGATATTTCAGGTGGAATGTTCGATGACAAAATGTTTGAAACAGTTGCAGAAACAGGACTTCCGTATATTTTAATGCACATTAACCCGACCTATGAATCGATGCATGAAAAACTGATTCATGACGATATTATCCTTCATATCAACTATTATTTTTCTGAAAAGATTCAAAAATTAAGAAATTTAGGAATTAAAGATATTATTCTCGATCCCGGTTTTGGATTTGGGAAAACTGTGGAGCAGCAACATCAGATGATTGATGAAACGGAGATGATTGGATTTGGTGAATATCCTTTGCTGATCGGTATTTCCCGAAAATCTTTTATTTATAAACCTTTAGGGAAATCGCCTTTAGAGATCCAGGAAGAAACGCAGAAAATACACTTGAAAATTCTGCAGAAAGGAGCTAAAATTCTGCGTGTTCACGATGTTTTGGAAACTAAAAAGACAATTGATTTGTTTTTGAAAAAGTAATGGAATAAAAGGCATCAAACTTTATTTTTAAACCACAAATCTGACAAAAAAAAATCTGAAAATAAGAACTTCCGAAAGCGTAAAAAAGTAATTTTTTTAAAGCAGTTTCCTTATTTCTCCTTTTGAAAAACTTTAAAAAGGTCAATGCTATTGTTTCTTTGAGGTTTTTAAAACAAATTTAAACAGGCGCTAAGTTTTCTAATTCAATCCAGACAGTTTTTCAGAATATTCGTCTGCAAACTGTTTCCGGTCTTCTTCCAGTTTTTCCAAATTATCGGGCAGCAGGTAACTGAACAGAATCTTTTCTTCATCATCTAAAAAGACGATTTCTTTTTCTTCGCCATCGGTCATTTGGGCAAAAATTTCCCACATCGAGGTATCTTTCATCTTTAATAATTCAAAAAAAGAACTTGCTTTAATCTGTATGTTTTTCATTTCTAAAATCCTAAAAAATTGAGTTTTAACTGTATCGCGAAATTTTCTTTAAAAGTTGGAGTGGCGTAATATCCGACGCGGTAAAAGAATCCTAAATTAAAAGGACTCCCCAAAAAGTTGTTCGCTTCTAAACCGATTTCCTGATAAAAATGGTCGAGTTTCTGAAAATCAAACTGATGAATTTCCGGATTTTTCATATCGCCCGTAATTCCCCGGTACACCATATCGAAACTGGAAATTTTCTTTCCAAAAGTGCTGAAATAATAGGGGATTCTGTGGGTTAAATAATATCCTACGAACTTGTCATTATAATATTTTCCTCCTTCCATTGTGGCAAAACCGAGGTAAGAAGTGAGGTTGAAATTCAAAGAATTCTCACCATTTCCTAAACCGTTAATCGCATACTGATGCCAGATCGGCGCATTTCCTATACTCAGACCGGTGTACAAACGAACACCCGTAACACCGATTTTTGTTTTGAAACTGTGTTGAACCAGAAAGTCAAATCTGCTGAAACCGAAGTCTCCACCTAAAGTTTTTATACCTTGTTCGTAATTGAAATAAAACTCCGGATAGTTCTGTTCATACGTTAACTTTCCCGATGGCGTCATCATGCTTTTAGAATTCGGTGAATATTTCAGGGTAAGTTGCGTTGCGACATTTTCAAAACGATTTCCGAGATTGTTATAACTGTAATCAAATTTTGCTTCTTCGTGATCTCTCTTGGCGGAAACCCTCAGAGTCAGCGAATTGGACAGATCATTTTCATAAGACACTTTAAAACCTTCAAAATGGTAGAATCTGTCATTGTTTAAGTCCACACCGGAATTATTGATTTTCATTTTAAAGTTCCAGAGATTTTCATTGAAACGTCCCGCCGCATCGACGTCGTTATAATATTCGCCCCGGAAAAAAGAAGTTTTGTCTAACGTGGTTTTGATATCGATTCCGGCACCATATTTCCAGGAAGAATCTTTGAATCCATAGGCGATATAAGCATCCGGTGAAATATATTTATTGAATTTCTCATTCATTTTAATGCCTGCGCCCAAACGGAAACCTTCGTATTGATTGTATTTCAGCAGTTGAAGTGCATCAAAATCGACATTTCCGACTCTGATTTTTCCTTTGAGAAAACCGGTAAAAACATTCATCTTCTGGTCGAGATTATATTTTTTTCCAACGCTGTCGATTTTAGAATAGGTCATTTTTTCGCGTATTGTCAAAGAATCCGTTCTGTATTTCTCCAGAATATCTCCGCCGGTATTTTTCACGGACATTGAATATCCCGAAAAATCTTTTTTATTCTCATCAACTGAAGTTTTGAAATCGAAATAATCAGCCCTCACAAAAACATAGTTTCCGAATTGCTTTTTCAATTTTTCTTCAGAATCACCGTTTTTCTTTTTGTCTGTTTTGTTGACATCAAAAACAGTGGATCCCATTTTTATTTTAAAATTTTCTTTGAGCAAAAACCATTTGTTGTCAATGGGTTTCCAGATGCTGGTTATTGATCCTTCACTTTTTTTTCTGCTGTTGCTTTCTATTTTTTTGAGGCCATAAGTTTCAGCATCGACGTAGATATAACCGTTGAATTTTCGTTTCTGCACCGGGTTTTTATAATCGGCCTGCCGAAAACGGATCACATAATTTTTTCTGCCTTCAATTTCGATACTGTCGGTCAGAAAGTAGCGGTAGAGTGTCCGGTTTTCCTCCTGGATTTCTTTGGGTATTTTATTTCTGTTAGAGCGCAGCGCCAGCATTTCGTAAACCGGTTGTTTTAAACCGGCCACACGGTTGTCCAGTATATTGATTTTTTCGCCATATTTTTTGGAATATAAAAACTCAGAAGCTCTTTCCCAAAGAAATAATTTACTCCCAGCCATCAGTTTCATTACATTCAGCTTTTCTAATGAATCTTTCTTTTTTTCGGCAGACTGCATAGCTGCAGGAACTGTTTTCAGTGAATCAAGACGGTGATTCAGATATTGATTGTACTGCTTAATGCTGTCTTCATCGAAATCGAAAGAAATTTTCTCATAAGATTTAAAGGAGTAGGATTCTAAACTTTGCGGTGAATTATTTTTGAAATGATCATTTACTTTCTGCAAAATTCTCAACGCGCGCGGATCACTTTTATCAGAAATGATGACTCCTTCAATCGACTGCAGTTTAGGATCGGTTTTAGAAAGAGAAATTTCCATCATTTTATCGACCACGGCGTCGTCTTCATAAAAGCCCGGAGCTTTTACTTCTACTTTTTCACATTTTGTTTTAAAAGTTAAAGTGCCTTCAGTATTGGTTTTACCTAAAAGTTTGCCTTTACAAAAAATGGAAGCATTGGTAATCGGTGTTCTTTCTCCCGTTTTTAAAACCGTAATTTTAGATTGTCCGAAGAAGAAAAGACCGATAAATAAAAAGAAAATTGCACTGTGTTTTTTCATAGAAAACAAAAGTATTCAAAAAAATTAAAATTCAATGCACATTAGGTGTTAAGACTCTTAAACTTTAACTATTAGGAAATCCGTCCCCATTTATTTTTTCCTTTGTATTGTTTCGCATAATAAGTTCGTAATTCGAAATTTTCAGGATGTTCTAAATGAGGATCATTTTTAAGTAATGTCTCAACGGTCGATTTTGCAACTTTGATGATTTTGCCGTCTGCCACTAAATCGAGTTTTTTAAAATCGACAACACCACTTTGCTGGGTTCCGAGAATATCGCCGGGACCGCGCAGTTTCATGTCCACTTCTGAAATCTTAAAACCGTCATTCGTTTCGACCATTGTTTTCATTCGGGTGCGGCTGTCACTGGAAAGTTTATCGGAAGTGACCAAAATACAGTAACTCTGTTCCGCACCGCGACCCACTCTTCCGCGAAGTTGATGGAGTTGGGACAGGCCAAATCTTTCGGCACTTTCAATAATCATTACCGACGCATTGGGAACATTTACACCGACTTCGATGACCGTGGTTGCAACCATGATATGCGCTTTACCTGAAGCGAAATACTGCATTGCTGCTTCTTTTTCAGCAGGTTTCATTCTGCCGTGAAGCATAGTGACATTAAATCCTTCGTAAAACTCGATGATATGTTCCAGGTTTTCTAATAAATTTTTATAATCCAATGTTTCGGATTCTTCAATTAAAGGATAAACGAAATAGATCTGGCGGCCTTTTTCAATCTCCTCTTTGGCAAACCGGAAAATCGATAATCGGTCTTTTTCGCGGCGGTGTGCAGTAATAATGGCTTTTCTTCCGACAGGCAGTTCATCGATGACCGATACATCTAAATCGCTGTAAAAACTCATCGCTAAAGTCCGTGGAATCGGCGTTGCAGTCATGACCAGAATATGCGGAGCGATTTTATTTTTTGCCCATAATTTCGCTCTTTGGGCCACACCAAACCGATGCTGCTCGTCAATAATGGCGAGTCCTAAATTTTTGAACTGTACGATGTCTTCAAGAACCGCATGTGTTCCGATCAGAATAGAAAGTTCACCGGAAAGAAGTTCCTCATGAATGACTTTTCGATCCGCAGTTTTGGTAGAACCTGTCAATAACCGGACTTTAATATTTGTTTTTTCTAAAAGTTCCTGAATGGAATTAAAATGCTGTTGTGCCAGAATTTCTGTCGGAGCCATCATGCAACTCTGAAAACCGTTATCCAGAGCAATCAACATCGTAAGAAGTGCTACCATTGTTTTTCCGGAGCCTACGTCACCCTGAAGAAGCCGGTTCATCTGAATCGGTTTTTTCATGTCGGTGCGGATTTCCTTTAAAACTCTTTTTTGGGCATTGGTCAGTTCAAAAGGAATGAATTCGTTATAAAACTGATTGAAATTTTCGCCGATTTTCGGGAAAGGATTTCCAGCTACGGACGCTTTATGATGTTGCTTTTTTAAACCATAACCTAACTGAAAGAAAAAGGCCTCTTCAAACTTGACCCTGTTTTCAGCATGTCGAAAGTGAACGAGATCTTTCGGGAAATGAATATGGTATAAAGCCGGAATTCTGCCAATTAAGTTCAAGCTTTTCATTAAAGAACCGGGTAGGTTTTCAGAAACTAAATTGGGAAGGTTTTTAACAATATCAGCAATTACCGTTTGAAAGAACTTGTTATTTAATCCCCGTTTGGAGAGTTTTTCACTGCCGGGATAAATCGGCAGGAGCGTTCCTGAAAGGGCTTTCTTTTCATCGGCTTCAATTTCGGGATGGGGCATTGAGAAAATCCCGTTGAATTCATTGATTTTACCAAACACGAAAATTTCCTGATTGAGGGGAATTTGTTCTTTCATCCATTTTGAATACCGAAACCACACGAGATCCAGCGTTCCCGAATCATCACGGAATTTAGCCGTTAATCTCTTCTGACCTTTGCCGTATGCCACTTCCTGAATATCGGTAATCTTTCCTTTAAACTGAATTTCAGCATCGGGTTCTGTTCTTAAATCACCTATTTTATGAACCTTGCTTTTATCGATATATCTTAAAGGATAAAAAGTTAGAAAATCTTCCACGGTCGTAAATCCCAAAACATTTTTAATGAATTTGGCGCGTTCGGGACCGATTCCCTTTAAAAATTCTATAGGAGTTTCTAAAGTCAAGATTGAAATAAAGGCGTGTTGAAAGTCAAGGAGCGAATTTCGTTAAAATAAGAAAGACTTCCAAAAAATATTTGAAAGTCTTCTTTAATGTTATTTAAGAATCACCGCTAATCTTTGATACTTGATTTGAATTTTTTCTGATAATTTTCCCATTGTGCGCGGGTGTTTATCTTTTTATATTCATTGTTTGCGATAAATGGAATATAGGGCTCTAATTCTTTGGCAGTTAAGGCTCCCTGTAAAATGGTGATGGGATTTCCGGTTTCATCCAGAAAAACCGTCGATGGTATTGCATTGACATTCATGTATTTGGTGAAATCATGCATCGCATTTTTTTTATTTCCGCTATCAAATTCAGTATTGGTAAAAGTTCTGCCAAATACTTCTATATGTTCTTTTCCTTCGGCATCAAACTTCACGGGATAATAATTCTCATTTAAATAATTTGCGATCACCGGTTGATTGTAAGTGTTTTTCTCCATGATTTTGCACGGAGCACACCAATCGGTATAGAAATTAATCAGTATTTTCTTGGGAACTGTTTTCTGAGCGTTGACCGCTTCTTCCAAAGTCATCCATCTGACTTGGGAAGAGGCGAAGAACGTTATCAATATCGAAAGTAAGAGGACCGTTTTTTTCATTTTAATTTAATGGCTAAAGTCGTACCAAATTGGGCTTTTATCTTACTTCCTGCATCAATTTTTTGACCAGTGGCGAAATTAATATTAAAATAACGCCCGCAATTACGGCATATAAACCTAATTCTTTATAGCCTGAGGTGTAGGCATGCAGCTTTTCGATATTGGACGCGTCCTCGCGTGCTGTTGCCATATTTGCTCCGATAAGCCCCGCAACGTACTGTCCGTAAGCTGAAGCTAAAAACCACATTCCCATCATCATTCCCTGTAGTTTTTGTGTAGAAAGTTTCGTCATAATCGACAGACCAATCGGCGAGAGGCACATTTCACCCAAAGTAATAATAAACAAAGCAATGGTAAATAAGCTTAAAGAAGTAACTCCCGCGGCATTTGCAAAAAATTGAGTAGCGAAAATTGCATAAAATCCTAAACCTAAAAATATAAATCCTAAACCAAATTTAATAATGGTGTTGGGTTCTAATTTCTTTTTGCTGAGCCAAATCCAAAGTAAACCAATTGGGATTGCAACTAACAAAATGAAGAATGCGCCGCCAGAATTGTTCACCCCATTTGGATCTAAACCAAGTAAATCGTTATTCAGATTATGCGCAGCGAAAATACTTAGAGAACCGCCACTTTGCTCATAAATACCCCAAAATATGATGGAGAACAGAATGAAAATCAGAGCAGCCATAAGCTTACTGCGTTCTGATTTAGAGACTTTCGACATTTCATAGAATAAATAAAGTAATGTCAGTGGACCTACAGCGTACATGAAATAATCGGTGTACTGAGTTTTCGCCACCATCACCATAATCATCGGAATGAAAAGTAAAGACAGGGCATAAACTCCATATTCTTTCCATTTTTCCATGGAAACCAGCTCTCCGTTTTTAAGTACTTTTAAAGGTTGAAGTCCGATGGGTCCCAATCTTCTCTGTGTAAAAATAAAATTGACTAAGCTGATCACCATTACAACTGCTGCTAAACCGAAAGCCACATTCCAGTGCAATCCTTCAGGAATTAAATGGGAAAGCAATTCACCTTTTCCAATGGCGATACATAAATAACCACCTAGCAAAGCTCCTAAATTAATTCCGGCATAAAAAAGTGAAAACCCCGCATCTGTACGGTTATCACCTTTCTTGTATAGTTTTCCTACCATGGTGGAGATGTTCGGTTTGAAAAATCCTGTTCCAACTACAGTAAATGAAATTCCTAAAAAGAAAAACTGGTGCGGATCCAGGGCTAAAATCAAACTGCCGATAATCATTAAAATTCCGCCCCAAAACAACGATTTCCTGAAACCTAAAATTTTATCAGCGAACAAACCTCCCACGAACGTAAAGGCATAAACAAACGCTTGAGTCGCGCCGTATTGCAGATTGGCTTCTTTTTCACCCAGATTCAGCTGGGAAATCATAAAAAAGACGAGCATTCCGCGCATTCCATAGAAACAAAAGCGTTCCCACATTTCCGAAAAGAAAAGTGACCAGATTTGTTTCGGGTATTTGCCTTTAAAATCTTGGATTTGATCGAGGGTTAGGTTCATAAGTAGAGTAGTAATTAATAAATTGTAAGGAAGCTCTTCAACTTCCGCCACACGAATTTATAAAAAAACCTCCGATAAATCGGAGGTTTATATTTTCTTTTCAAAAATGTTTAGTTCACACCGTGCATCATCCTTTTCAAAATAGGAGATATCAATGCTAAAATTGCACCTGCAATTCCACAAAGAATTACGAATACCATGAAAAACTCAAATAAATTATGAATTTCAAATCCAACAAAACTGTTGTAGACTGTTGGAATTTGTTCTTTATTAAGAAGAGCCAACTGATCTGCACTCAAAGTAACTTTTTTATCTAAGACGTCCTGAAGGTTAAATCCTAACTCTGTAGCCTTTTGGTACTTATCTCCTGTAGCAGGTAATATGGAACCTAGAGTTCCTGATAAAGCATATCCTGCTGCATTCGCGATGAAAAATACACCAAACAGAAGTGATGCAAATCTTTTCGGTGCCAATTTTCCTACCAGGGATAAACCGATTGGGGATAAGCAAAGTTCGCCCATTGTTTGGATCAGATAAAGTAAGATTAACCATTTTACGGCTAAAAGTCCCGAATTTCCTAAATCTTTTACATTGTAAGCAATAATTAAATAACTTAAAGCGATTAAACCAAGGCCTATTGCTTGTTTTAAAGGCGAAACCGGTTCTTTCTTATTGGCTCTTAATTTGTCCCAAAGCATACTGAATGGAACGGCTAAAATCACGATAAATAAGCCATTAAAAATCTGCACCATCGATGGAGGCATATTCCAGCCAAAAATATGTCTGTCGGTTTGGTTGTCTGCAATGAATGTTAATGATGAACCGGCCTGCTCAAAAGCTGCCCAGAAGAAAATAATGAAAAAGGATACAATGTAAATTACCCAAATTCTATCTCTTTCTACTTTGCTTTCGGTTGCAGACATGATTAAATAAGCCAGAGCAAGTCCCATAGAATAGATGAACGGATAAATAACTGCTTTCACAAATTCGCCCATTCCCACAGAACCAAACCCGATCTTATCTACAAATAAATATTGAAAACCAAAGAATGTTAATACAAAAATTGCAACTGCAATACCTATTGATTTTCCAGAGAAATTAGCGGTTTGTGATTCACCTTCTTCAAAATCATCTGAAGTGTTTTGACTTGGTAATCCACCAATTGGTCTTCCTTCTGGTGTTATAACATATTTATTTTTAAGTAAAACGAAAGTAAGTGTTCCAAGCACCATCGCACCAGAAGCAGCTAGAAAGCCCCACTTGAAAGCATGAATATCTCTAATCCCGCCTGCATCTTTCACATCTCCTAAAAAAGGACAAATAAACTGACCTAAAAATGCTCCTAAGTTTATTCCCATATAGAAAATGGTAAAAGCTGAATCCAGTTTCGATTTTTCCTGTTTTGGGTAAAGACTTCCGACCATTGACGAAATATTTGGTTTAAAGAAACCATTTCCGAAAATAATAACCCCTAAAGCGATCCACATCAGCATTTGCGCCGAACTCAAATTGGTATCGAATGTGGAGGCGCTCATAAACATTAGAAATTGGCCAATTGCCATCAAAGATCCTCCTACAATAATACAATATCTGTTTCCCAAAAACCGGTCTGCAATAAAACCGCCAAGCATTGGGGTAAGATAACAAAGGGCCAGAAACCCACCATATATGATGGTAACTTCGCCTTCTTTCATCAGCAGGGAGTTTACCATAAAAAGCGTCAGCAAAGCGCGCATTCCATAAAAGTTGAAACGCTCCCACATTTCTGTGCCAAAAAGTACCCACAACCCTTTCGGATGTTTTGATTTTGGTTCATTTATAAGTTCGTTACTTGAGTTTACAGCTTCCAGCTCATCCATATTTTTAGCGTTAAATTTTGTTAAGATTAGCAAATATAGTTTTTTTTCTATTTGTGAAGAAGTATGAATGGTAATTAAATGAGAAAAGTGCTGAATTATACAGCACTTTTCTCTTCTTTTATTATTAAAGCGATTAGTTAACGCCCTTTTCTTTCATAATTTTATTAAGTCTCTTCAAAATAGACAGCCCCAATAAGGTGGCAATTAATAAAAGACCAAAGTTCACAATAAAGAAATACGCTTTATTATCATATTCATACCAGAAACTTGCTAAAACTCCAGAGAGTTTATTTCCAATAGATGTTGACAGGAAGAATCCTCCCATCATTAATGCGGTAATTCTCGGTGGAGAAAGTTTTGAAACCAAAGATAATCCCATTGGCGAGAGGCATAATTCTCCCAAAGTAATAACTCCGTAGGAAGCGATCAGCCATATTGCAGAAACTTTTACCAATCCGTTGTTTCCGGCATACACAGCGCCAACCATTACCAAACAGGATAAAGCGGAGATAAATAAACCCAGAACAATTTTTGAAGGAGTAGTGGGTTCCTTACCCTTTCTTCGGAGCAACATAAAGAATCCAACGACGACCGGTGTTAAAAGAATGACCCAAGCCGGATTGATCGACTGGAATAATTCGGTGTTATAAAGGGCAACTTCCTGGCTGGGATTGGCTTCCAGTTTTGCGCGTTCATTTTCAGAAATATTTCGGAAATAGATATCCTGGTTCATCTCCTTTACAGGATTTCCGTCAGCATCTTTTACCGTTCTGTATTGATCATCATAAACTGAAACTTCCTTTTTTTCAAAGTTTTTTCCTTTAACACCATCTTTACCGTCAATTAAATTGATCGCACGCAATGGTTCAACTAAAGGTGCGGGAATCGACCGGTCCGTATAGTTATTTGCCCAACGGGTTAAGGCTGTGCCATTTTGTTTAAATACAGCCCAAAACATTACACTTACTGCAAAAATAGCAAGCAAAGCGCCGATAGGTCTTTTATCCTCCGAATTTGCTTTTACATAAAGCATGATATAGAAGTAGATGACCGGAATACAGGCAAATATAAATGCGTCTGTAGAATCGCTGCCAAAGATATTATTAGGGATCATCCATCCGATAAATCCTGCAATGATGGCCGGCAGGAAAACCTTCAACAAAACATCTGAAATTTTGGTATCTCCGTCCTGAGAAGGTTTCAAAATATTAGCCTGTAAAATATGTTTTCTTCCTAACGTGAAGACAAATAAGCCGATAAACATTCCAACTCCTGCGGTCATAAAAGCTGGTCCCCATCCGTATTTGTTTCTCATAAAGGCCGCAATAATATTGCAGATAAATGCACCGATATTGATTCCCATGTAGAAAATATTATACCCTGCGTCTTTATTATTCTTGTAGGGTTCCTCGTTATAAAGGTTGCCTAAAAGGGTAGAAATGCTCGGTTTAAAAAATCCGTTTCCTAAGATCACAAGTCCCAGGGAAGCATAAAAAAGAGGGAGTTCCTTGAATAAACCAATTCCCAGATATCCAAGTCCCATCAAAGCACCACCAATATAAATAGCTTTGATATATCCTAACACTTTGTCGGCTAAAAAACCGCCTAAAAAGGGAGTAAGATAAGTTAATGCGATAAAAGTCCCGAAGATATCATCTGCACTTTTATCATTGAAAGCGAGACCTCCTTTTTCACTGTCGATCATGTAAAGAACGAAGATTCCTAAGATTAAATAGTATCCGAAGCGTTCCCACATTTCCGTAAAAAACAGATAGGGTAAACCTTTAGGGTGTTTGCTGGTTGTTTTTTGTTCCATTTTCAAATTAAATTTTAGCAAATATATATTAATTAAGTTTAAATAAAAAAAGCCCTCTTATGAGAGCTTTCTTAGTTTGTTTAAAACATTTTTTTTAAAGATTTTCTAAAAGAAAATTCGTCATTTTCTGATAGAGTTGCGGGCGGGTTTGTCCACCATAAATACCGTGGTTTTTATCAGGATAAGCCATGAATTCAAATTGTTTATTGTTTTGAATTAAAGCTTCAGAAAATTCCATAGCATTCTGAAAATGAACGTTATCGTCAGCTGTTCCGTGGATCAACAGGTACTTTCCTTTTAATAAATTGGCGTACGTTGTTGGGGAATTATCGTCATATCCGCCAGGGTTTTCCTGAGGTGTTCTCATGAATCTTTCGGTGTAAATGGAGTCGTAATATCTCCAGTTGGTTACCGGTGCCACCGCAATTCCCGCTTTGAAAACATCCGCTCCTTTGGTTAAGGCCAAACTAGCCATATAACCACCGAAACTCCAGCCGAAAATTCCTATTCTGTCTTTATTGATGTAAGATTGTGTTCCGAACCATTTAGCAGCTGCGATTTGGTCTTCGATTTCGTATTTTCCTAAGTTTAAATAGGTTGTCTTTTTGTATTCAGTTCCTTTGTAACCGGTTCCACGGCCATCAACACAGGCAACGATATATCCTTTCTGAACCAGATGATTGAACCACAATCCATTTCCCTGATCCCAGGAATTACTCACCTGCTGGGAACCCGGACCGGAATACTGGAACATAAATAACGGATATTTTTTATTAGGATCGAAGTCCTTTGGTTTCATAATCCACGCGTTCATCTGGTCACCCGCTTCATTTGGAATGGTGAAAAATTCTTTGGTCACCATATTATCTGCCTGAAGTTTTTTCAGCTGCTCTTCATTATTCTGTAACTCTTTTAATGTTTTTCCGTTTCCATCTTTTAAAACATAAGTATAAGGTTTTGCCGCAGATGAAGAAGTTTCGATGAAATACTTATAATTATGGCTGAAGTTCGCACTGTTTGTTCCGCTTGCATTCGAAAGGAGCGTTGTTTTTCCTGTTTCGATATTTACTTTGGAAACGACTTTATTAATGCTCCCTTCCTGCGTGGTCTGAATGAAAACTTCTTTGCTTTTAGGATTAAATCCGTAGTAATTAGTTACTTCCCAGTTTCCTTTTGTGATCTGTTTTTTTAATTTTCCGTTTTGATCGTACCAGTAAAGATGTCTGTTCCCATCCCGTTCGGCTCCCCAGATGAAAGAATTGTCATCCAGAAATTCCAGGGTTACATTATCTGTATCAATCCATCTTTTATCAGATTCGGTAAACAATTTGGTGATAGCGCCGGTTTTGGTGTTTACTTTTAAAACATCTGAGGCATTCTGCAGTCTCTCCGAGGTTATCAAAATAATCTCATCGGCTTTTGCCGTTCTGTAAACATCCGGAATATAATAGTTTTTGAAATTGCTGAGATCCAAAGCCATGATTTTTGCAGAATCCAAACGGTAAAGCTGCGCAGATACCACCGAATTATTCGCTCCGGCTTTTGGATATTTAAATTTCATTTCAGAAGGGTAGAGTTGCTTGCCATAAATGGTTATAGACATTTCCGGCACTTCCGATTCGTTCGATTTAACAAAAATAATAGCGTCAGAATTTTTGGTCCATTCATACAGTTTCGCATGTCCAAATTCTTCTTCGTACACCCAGTCTGCAAGTCCGTTGATGACAGAGTTTTTCTTTCCATCCGTCGTAATCTGGGTAATCCTACCGGAATCTAAATCCTGATAAAATAAATTATTGTCAGCAATAAAAGCCACTTTGGTTCCGTCTGGCGAAAAAGTAGGTTCCTGCACAAAATTACCATTATTAAGAGGGAGAATTTTTCCGGATTTTAAATCTTTAACATCGAATTTACCTAAGAAAGAATGTCTGTAAATCGGTTCACTTTCTTTTAGTAGAAGGATTTTTGATTCTTCATCGTTGAAAATATAAGACTGGAATTTTCCATCGACGATGTTTCCTTCTTTTTTTGTTGTTTTATAGGAGTATTTTGCAATTCCGCCCGGTTCGATTACCGCGTAATTTTCACCGTTTTTGAGTGATGAGATTCCGGAGATTCCTTTGCCTCTGTAATAGCCAGAGTAGATTTTATCCAAGGTAATCTCCTGAGAGAAATAGGCAACAGATGTTAAAATAGAAATTGAGAAGAGGATTTTTTTCATAATAAATTTAGTAAGATTTTCAAAGATAGCAAATTTCTTAAAATAGCGTTAAACTTTCTGGTAATCACTTTTTATGGCAATATAATTGATATTATTTACATAATTAATAAAAAATAATCATTATGGAAACCTATCACTCAGAAAAATTAGTAAAATATCAAATAAATGATCAGGAAATTGTAGTCGGATTTGCTACCTATGAGGATGCTGAGAACTACGCCGCTCAAAATAAAGGCACTTTAGTAGAAGTCGGTTTTAAAGACGGGAATGATAATCCCCAATTAACAAATGAGGCAGAACTGGTCGATAGAAAACTTCATTATGTTGTAGAAGCCGGACCGGAATATCGGTTTATTCATTCGTCAGATCCGGAATTCAGGGATTTTGCTGAACGGCTTCAGGAAAGAAAATCACATCTGGATGAAGAAAGTCCCGAAGAGAAATATATCGCAAATGCAGAAATAGAAATTTCAGAAGACCCTATTATTGTTCTAAAAAATGGTGAATTCGAATCGGTAACTTCCAGAGAACGTTCGAAATATTTAAAGCATGCCCAAGTTTATGAAATAGGAGTTCTAAAAACAATTGAAGCTTAAATTTATAGAAAATGGCGACCAAAAAATATTCTAAAAAAGCACAGGAAAAAATTGGTGAAGTGATGCACGAATTTAAAGAAGGAAAACTGAAATCATCCTCCGGTGATAAAGTAACAGACAGAAAACAAGCCGTTGCAATTGGAATCTCTGAAGCAAAAGAAGCCGGATTAAAAGTAACCAAAAAGAAGAAATAACGCGTAATTTTACTGTTATATATAAACAATGAATTTGATAATTGCTTTTAAATAAGACCTGATTTACAGTATGTCATGTTCCTAATCATTATGGTTGAAACCTATTGGTTTTTTAGGTTCATCGATGACTTTGTAGTGTTCTAATTCTTTTTTTAATGCTTCGATTCTTTGGGTAAAATCTTCGTAATTATTCTGAGTAACATCAAAAATAAATTGTTGAATCTGATTCAGATAATCTCCGGTTAATTTTGAAGAAGCGTCCCGCAAAGAGGCATTCAGCATCTTTTGGGTAATTTCAATCGTTGTTGAATGGTCTTTTAAGTAGATGTTTCTTATCCGTTTTTTCAGACTCTGGGTAAAATCAATCAACATGGTATTTGAAAATACCTGCATTTTTTTGGCGATTTCTAACCAAAATGGAAGTTGATGTGCTTTGTTGTATTCTAAAATTTTCATCAGCAAAGCATTCTCACCAAGACCGTGTGTCATGTGATAAAAAAGCATTTCTGAACGCTCTTTTGTGTTGGGTGGAAATATGGGGATGAACATATCAAACCTACCTGGCGCAAGAAGTTCTTTATCAATTTTCTCAAGGGAATTTGCTGCGCCAACCATTAGAATTTTCTCCTGTTCAAAATGACTGATGTAGTGCAGAATAATTTCTTTGGTTTCTTCATCACAACTTTTTACAGTTTGTTCTTCACTTCGTTCAACCATCAACTGATCAAAGTCTTCTAAAAAAAGCAGCACTTTTTCCGATTTCATCGCTTGGATCAGAAAATCATTAAACGTTATTTTCTGGTTATCCACAAAAGAAGTTCCCAGAAAATGCTTTTTTATTTCTTTGAATTCGTATTCAATAATCTCTGCGATTTTCTTTGCCCAAAATATTTTGCCGCTTCCAGGCGGACCATAAAGGATAATTCCCGCAGGTTTATGAATTCCCCAGTCTTCCACTGAAAGATTACTTAAATAAGGTTCTAAGTTTTGGGAAATAAAGAAAAACAGATCTCGATAACCTATGAAATCTCTTTCGGCTAATCGGGTAGCTTTTCCAAAATAATTGTAAACGAATTCGTAATGGCCTCCCAATTTATGATCAATTCCGAAACTTGAAACCGATGATCTATATTTACCATTGTCAAATAATCTCGGTTGATCTTTCTTGATGATTTCCGCAACTTTTTCGGTCGGTTTGTTGATATTCTCTGCAATATCTTCGATGGATTTGTTTTGGTTTAAGTCTTCGGAATACTTCCTTAGGAAAATAATATTTTCCCGTGCGAATTTTACAAAATCGTCTTTGACTTCAAAGTTGGTAGTTATACATTCTGAAAGTTCCAGATCAAAATCCTGAATAAATTTGATAAAACTTTCGGTAGGGATTTTAAGTTCTTTTGCAAGTGCAGCCAATTTCATATCACATTTTTAAGAGTACAATCAAATGTACAAATTAAATTGTAGAATTTCTTTTAGAAATTAAACCCGAATCGGAAATTAGGGTTCAAAAGTTTCGAATTTTCCATTTTCATAAAAGAAAACAATCTTTTTGATTTTAACTTCTTGATTAACAGTTAATTCAGTTGAGGATTCTGATTTTGGAATCTCTAATCGCTGAGAATCGGATATTTTTTCCTTTTCGATTATTGGTACGCGAATTTTCGATTCTCGTGGAACTTCAGTTTCGATGCGGTCGTCGGATTCTGTGATACCAAAAGCTTCATCATTAATTAAAGAAAACAAATCGGGGAGAGAAGTCGGCTTTTGCTTTTCGGGAGTTGACTTAATTTCAGAAGCGGTGTCGGGTTTCTTCACCATTTCACCTGCACCTTCAATCAGCCATTCCCATTCTAATTCAGGAAAACGGTTTTTAATCTTCATCAGAAAATCCAGTGAGGGTTTATTTCGTCCGGAAGTGATATGAGAAATACTCGAGCGCTGTACTTCGATTTCATCCGCGAATTCTGACAGTGAAAATTCAGAATACGCGATAACTTTTGAAATTCTTTCCTTTAAATCCATATTACAAATGTAAAAATTATTTTACAATAATAAATTACAAATGTTAATCAATAAAAAATGAAGCACATTACAAATGTAAAGCAAAGATATAAACAGTTGATTTACATTATATATACCTATTTACAATATTAAATTATTTGCGCAGATGATCATCATTTTTAGGATTATATTTCAGTTTTCGCGCCTTTTTATGTTCCGGTAAAACAAGCGAAAGGAAGATGCTTCCACCTAATATTCCTACAATAATAAATAAAGAATCAGTGGTTGAAAAACCTAAACGGTCAAGATATTCATGGAATAACATTTTCAAACCGATGAAAGTTAATAAGAGAGCTAATCCTATTTTAAGGAATCTGAATTTATCGATGACTCCGGCTAATAAAAAGAACATAGAACGCAGTCCGATAATCGCGAAAATATTTGAGAAGAAAACGATATAAGGATCTTTGGTGACCGAGAATATGGCGGGAATACTGTCAACGGCAAAGATCAGATCGGTAAATTCTATGATGATAAGAACCAGGAACAACGGGGTCATTTTTGTAATACCATTAATTTTTACAAAAAACTTATTTCCGACAAAGTGATTATGAACCTTAAAATACCTGTTGGCAAACTTAACGACAGGGTGTTTTTGGGTATCGATCTTGTCATCATTGTCTTTATCAAAAAACATCTTGATGCCGGTAAATACCAGGAAAGCGCCGAATACATACATGATCCATTCGAACTTGTGGATAAGTGCCGCACCTAAAAAGATAAAGAGAAACCTCATCACAATAGCCCCCAGAATTCCCCAGAAAAGCACCCGGTGGTAATTCCTTGGAGCCACGCCAAAAGCCGTGAATACCAGAACTATTACGAAGATATTATCTACGGAAAGGGCGTATTCTACTACATAACCGGTTAAATATTCGAGACCGAGATTTTGATTGTATAAATAGATACTGCTTCCCAGATCCCCGGGAATGATTTTAACGGGATGATGATGCCTGGAAATGACCTCCTGCAGTTTTTCGATACTGTCGATGCCATGGAGTAGGTGACCGTAGTGTGTAAGAACAAAATAAAAACACATTGAAAGTGCTACTACGAAAAAACTCATCAAGCCGGCTTGTTTCATAGAAACGGTATCTGATTTCTTATTCAGCAACCCTAAATCGAGGGCCAGAATAATTAAGATAAAGGCAATAAAACCTAATAGGAAAATACTCTCGTTTGTCATATAATTATAAAGAACAAATATAGTCAAATTAAAGAATTTTCGACTCTGTTACAAATGTAAACCATGGTATGATAGATCGGAATACAATAAAAATCCTGTTTATGTTAGTTACCGTCAAATAGGGTTTTCCACACTGTTTTGTACTTAAAGCAAATATGAATATTTAATTTAAGTGAAGCTTATAAATAATTGAATTTAAGTAATTTACATATTTAAATTAAAATTAATGTAATCCACAATTTTATCAACAGACATTGTGACATTTTGAACTGTTTAATTAATTTACAAAAGTTAATTTTATTTTTAGAAAAGAAAAATCTAAATTTGGAAATTGTAAAATTGAAACAGATTATGTCAAACTTAAAATACCTGCAAAACCCTGATTTCCCAAACCGTTATATTTCCCCGGAAAAATTATTTAATTTCCTGCAGGCGAATTACAGCGATCAAATTAAAGAGATCGGTTATTCTTATTTAGAGAAACCTATCTTTAAAATGAGTCTGGGAACTGGTACAGTTAAAATCCTCGCATGGTCCCAAATGCATGGAAATGAATCGAATGCCACCCATGCAATGCTTGATTTATTGGAAATATTTAAACATCAGCCGGAAATAGGCGAGGAATTGTTCTCAAAGATTTCACTTGATTTTATTTTCATGCTTAATCCTGACGGTTCAGAAAAATGGTCCAGAAGAAATGGACTCGATATCGATCTTAACAGAGATTTTCTGAAACTTTCCAGCAAAGAGTTTCCTATGCTCAAAGAACTGGCTCAGAATGGATCTTATAAGTATGCCCTGAACCTCCATGAACAAAGAACGATCTTCAGTACAGATGGAATTCATCCCGCAACCCTGTCTTTTTTAGCGCCTTCTCAGGATCATGAAAGAACCGTTTCTGAAACGAGGAAAAAAGCAATGGCAGTAATTTCTAAAATTTACCAAAAACTGAAGACTCAGATTCCGCATCAGATCGCGAGGTATTCAGATGAATTTTATCCGACTTCTACGGGAGATAATTTTACAAAATTCGGGATTCCAACCATATTGTTTGAAGGCGGTCATTTTCAAAATGATTATAAAAGAACAGGAACCCGTAAATATTACACACTTGCTTTATATGAAGCGCTGGTGGCAACTTCTGAATTAAACGGTGCCACAGATGGTTGGGAAATCTATCAGGAGATTCCGGAAAATAAAGAATCTCATTATGATCTGATTTACAGAAATGTAAAACTGAATACCGATTTTGAATGTATTTTAGATGTCGCCGTTCAGTATAAGGAAGAAATAAAACCCGGCGCTGACGAAATTTATTTCATTCCCATCGTTGTCGAAGTCGGTGATATCGGCAAAAAGAAAGGCTGGAAAGAAATTGACTGCACAGGGAAAACCTTTGTTTCCGACAGGAAATTCCCCAAATTAGATGAAGAAGTCGATTTCAAAATAGTATAACAAAAAAAAGCGAAGTCTGCAGACTTCGCTTTTATGTTGAATTATTGATAAGATTTAATTGACGACTTTGATTCCGCTCGCCATAAATCTGATTTCTTCTTCAGGTTTCGTGATCGCATCAATTTCTGACTGTGGTTTTTTTGCATCTTCGGCATAGTGCTTTTGTTCGTCCACAGAAGTAACTTTCATCTCTGCGTTTCCTTCCAATACAACGGTTTTTCCTTCCAAAGCAGTAGGAACGAAGAAGCCGTAATCTTTCATCTTTACGAAAAATTTCTCGTTATTATCGGTTTCAACCGTTAACCAGCATCCTTTTTTATCGCAAACTTTCGTTACTTTTCCTTTAACTGCTACGTTTTCTACTTTTGCAGATTTTTTTAATTTCTGATCTAATTTCTTAGTTGTTAACGCAGATTTTTCTGCTTTTGCAGAAACACCCGCTCCGTACACGTCTCCCACCAAGGCCTTACCTTCGGGTGGACCGGCTTTTTTTGCTTCCGTTCCCTGTGCAAAAGCAATGGTGGAAAGCATCAGGGATAATAAAAGAACAAACTTTTTCATTGATTTAATTTTTACAAAAGTATAAAATATTTTTTAATCAGAATTATTTAAGAATCAGCTATTTGTGATATTTCCAATATACTTGCAATCAAAATGTTAAATTCCTTATATAAAATTTATATATTTATCCCTTTCAAAATTGAATTCGAAATAAGACCGCTTTTTTATTTAACGAAAAATTTACATTGAAATAATAATTAATATAATTTTAGCAGAGAGAAATAAATCCAGTTTTCTCTTTAATCTCGATCATCTATGAATAAAAAACTTAAACTTTGGGATGCAACCATGCTCGTAATGGGCTCTATGATTGGAAGCGGAATTTTTATCGTCAGTTCAGACATGATGCGGAATCTAGGCTCCGGATACTGGCTGATTGCCGTCTGGATGATTACCGGAATCATGACTATTGCCGCCGCTATTTCATATGGCGAACTCTCGGCAATGTTTCCAAAAGCTGGCGGACAGTATACTTACATTACCGAAATATTTGGGAAAATGCCTGGGTTTCTTTATGGCTGGGGGTTATTCACCGTTATCCAAACCGGAACGATCGCAGCGGTAGCAATGGCTTTCGGGAAATTTACCGCCTATCTCGTCCCGGCACTTAATTCCCAACCTATTTTTCAAAGTGGAGGATTCAAAATTACCTGGATTCAAATTCTCGCCATCGGGATTATTTTACTGCTCACCTATATTAATTCAAGAGGTTTAAAAAACGGAAAAATTTTGCAGGATGTTTTTACCTCATCGAAAATTATCGCACTTTTAGGGATTATTATTTTCGGAGTTATTTTGGTGAAGAATTCCCAATGGGCAGAAAACATGAGTTTCGGCTGGAATGCTTTCCAGGATTTTGGTACAGATACAGGTAATACATTGGAACCTACGACTTGGAAATCAATCGGAGGAATCACCCTTTTAGGCGGAATCGCCGCTGCTATGGTTGGTTCCGTATTTAGTTCAGTGGCCTGGGAAAACGTGACGTTTATGTCGGGCGAAATCGAAAATCCAAAGAAAAACGTGGTGAAAGCCATGGTCCTCGGGACCTCTGTTGTAATGGTTTTGTACCTTTTTGTAAACTTTGTTTACCTGCATGCGCTCGATCGAAACGGGATCGCATTTGCAGATAATAATCGCCCTGCGGTGGCGGCCTCCGAAGTTATTTTCGGAAGCACAGGTACCGTCATTATGGCGCTTTTAGTCATGGTTTCCACTTTCGGATGTATTAACGGATTGGTTTTAGCCGGTGCCAGAGTTTTTCAGACCATGGCAAAAGATGGTTTGTTTTTCAAATCAGCTGCAGAAAATAATCAAAACGAGGTTCCCGGTAAATCCCTTTGGATGCAGGGAAGTTGGGCATGTTTACTCGCACTTTCCGGGCAATACGGTGATTTGCTCGATATGATTTCATTCATCATTGTACTGTTTTATATGGTCACCGTTTTCGGCGTAATCTGGATGAGGATTAAACAGCCAAATACCGACAGACCCTATAAAACCTGGCTTTACCCAATCACGCCTATTATTTATTTACTGATAGGAAGCGCATTTTGCGTCCTTTTAATCATCTTCAAACCACAATATACCTGGCCGGGATTCATCCTTATATTAATCGGAGTTCCCGTGTATTGGTTCATCAACAGGAGAAAATCAAATTAGTAATCTTTAGGTCAATTCATTTTCAGGAGCAACAAGATTTTTACTTCTTACAAATTCAGTCCCGCTCTCCGTTATATCTCTGGCTTTTTGCCAAAAAAGCCAGAGGATACCGCTGCGATCGGGGCTAAAAACGTATTTCAGGTTTCTTTACGAAAGTTCAGCACGGATAATTTTATTGAAAATGGAAGAACTGTTATGAAGAAATAATCATAGGCCCAGGTATTGTTTCAACAGGAGCTGATAAAAACTTATTTACACTTTACGAACCACTTTAAAAACTGTTCTGACTTTAGTGATTAAAAGAGAAAAGGCCTGCTTAAAATTTCAGCACATTCTTATCATTTCCGAAAAAAATAAGTAACTTTCGAAAAAGAAATTATGTCAGAATTAGTGCCTGTTTTTCAATCTTCTTACCTGTACGAAATTGAAGTTGCCAAAACAAAACTCGCTTCTCGGGATATTCCAAGTTATATAAAAAATGAATTTGTAAATAATATTGCGGTGTTTCCTATTTCCCAAAATTATTATTTATTGGTGAGCGAAAGAGACTTTGAGGCCGCAGAAAAAGTCCTTCAGGAAAATGATGAAATCTCCGAAGATGATATGTAGCATTTGTTTCTTTAATTTCAGAAAACCCAAAAACAACAACAGATAATCAGAGGATTTATGGCTCACAATCATTCCCATGACCATTCGCACCAGATGAATGTAACCAATTTAAACCGTGCTTTCTATATCGGTATTGGATTAAATTTGGTTTTTGTGATCGTGGAAGCAGGTTATGGTTGGATGTACAATTCGCTTTCTCTGCTTTCTGATGCAGGACACAATTTAAGCGATGTAATGAGCCTGGTTTTATCTTTAATTGCTTTTAAATTAGTAAAAAGAAAACCTACGTCAACCTATACTTATGGTTTTCGCCGGGCCACGATTTTAGCCTCGTTGATCAATGCTGTTTTACTCATCTTTGCGGTCGGATTTATCATTTACGAAGCGGTTGGCCGATTCATGAATCCTCAGCCACTGGAAGGTGGAGTAGTTTCTGTCGTCGCATTTGTCGGAATTTTTGTGAATGGAATTACGGCGTGGCTCTTTCTGAAAGATAAAGAAAAAGACCTCAATGTGAAAGGCGCTTATCTGCACATGGTTGCTGATGCTTTGGTTTCCCTGGCAGTGGTCATTGGCGGAATTATCATTATCTACACCAATTGGTTTTGGCTGGATGCGCTGTTGAGTATTTTAATCGGCATCGTAATTTTGGCCGGCACCTGGAGTTTGCTGACTCAAAGTTTAAAATTGTCCTTAGATGGCGTTCCCGAAAATATAAATCCAGAAAAAGTAAAACAAGAAATTCTCAAAATAGAGGGAGTGATCGATTTTCAGCACGTTCATATTTGGGCTTTAAGTACCACTGAAAATGCCTTAACAGCTCACCTTCAGATTTCTGAAAACCTAAGTATTCCCGAAATTGAAAATCTGAAAGCAACCGTGAAACACGAGTTGGAGCATCTTCAGATTAAACATTCCACCATCGAAACCTATTTTGGAGAAAAGCATTTTGAAGAAGATGCTTTTTAGAAAAATTCAATATCACGTATTCTTAGCCGGCGCTTTTCAGGAAATATAAATTTTGATTATCGCGTTCTAGAAAATTTTTACTTGCAGGAATTTGGTAGTTAGCAAAAATCATCAATAAGATTTCATAGCCTGTTGTAGATATATCTTGATGAACTACACTTTCCTTAGAGCCTGTTTAAATTTGCTTAAAAAAAGAAATTTTCTTTTTCCCCCTACCCTAAAAGGTGGAAAATTTCTAAAAAATTCATAATTTAGGGATTGGGGGAATTAATTTTGATGAATTTTAAACACGCTCTAAATTTTATTCAATAAAAATTTTATGACGGATAATTGGACCCTATTTTCAGAGGTTTCCATGATGAGTTCATTTAATGTCTGTTTTTGCGGCTGCCACTTCTTTTGTACAATGCGTCAGCCCGCTGCAAAACTTTTTAACGGAATTAGTGGCAGCATTTCTCTTTTCCTGTAAAACTGGGGAATATCAAACAGGCAGTTATTGGGAAATAATCTATTTTTTAGTGACGAACTGTGTTTTGGAAATCCGCTGTTTCATCAGGACAGAGGGGCGGAAGTTGACCGAGGGTTTACCAATCGTTTTTTCGGTGACCAGTTCCGGAGATTCCACCGCGGTGGATTTGGCCCTGATCCTGAAAGTACCGAGAAATTCAATGTTCACGACATTTCCCTCCTGCAGGTGTTTTGCGATCTGCGCGGCCATGCCTACCATCACCCCGTAGCAGTCCACCGGGTTCAGGGTGCTGCTTTCGGACAGGGCCTCGGCGATTTCGTGCAGATCTACTTCACGGTTTTTCACCAGGGTGGCACAATACAGTTCCTTCATTTCCGGTCCGAAAGGAACCGTCTTCTTGGTGGTAATAAATTTTGCAGGCATATCCATTTATTTTTTAAAACCTAAAATTAAGAAACACCGCGGTCTTTTCCAAATTTCACCGCGGTGATTTATGATTTTCACCGCGGTGATTTTTCGAAAGTAACAGTAAAAAATAAAGGGGACAACCGGAGCCTGTCTAAAATCTGTTCAATAAAAATTTTATGGCGGATAATTTAATCCTATTTTCAAAGGTTTCCATAATGAGTTCATAATTTCTACATCATCTTCTGTCATTATTAAACCTTGAAAATGTACGTTCCATAATCCATCTTTTTGAGATGGGCTGAAAACCGGTTTTCTTCTCATCACTTCTCATTACAGCATTGATCAGGTAGCCAAAGCGGTTTTTTACCTGTTCTATAATTTCTCCCCTGTGGCCTCCGTCTGCAAGGATCACCTTTATCGGAGTTAAAAAATAATCCAAAGTTCTCATTAATAATTCTACAGCTTGCTATCGTGTACATGGACGCAACCAGAAAACCATGAAAAATAATCAATATAAAAAACTGACGATCAGTTTTTTATTGGTTATTCTTCTAAATGAATATGCCCATAAACTTTTTCTTTATTAATTTTTAAACAGGCTCTTAGCTTTTTCCTTGTTTTATTATTTATTTTCCAAAATATCTGTTGCGGTTTCGCTGCCAAGCTGTTCTGCTAGACCGATGAGCAGTCCTTCTACGCCGCGTATATAACAGAGCCGATATGTTTCTCCAAACTGAACAACTTCATCTACTACTTTAGCGCCAAATTTTTCAAGTCGGATTAAAAGTTCGTCGAGATGGTCAACCCTGAACATTACCCGCAGATACCCCAGTGAGTTTACGGGATTATTTCTGTGATCCGCGATGATTGGTGGTGCAAAAAATTGTGAAAGTTCAAGTCGGGAATGCCCGTCGGGAGTAACCATCATCGCAACCTCAACAGACTGATTGCCAAGTCCGGTTACATGCCCGGCCCATTCGCCTTCAACCATCATTCGTCCTTCTAAGACCAACCCGATTTCCGTAAAAAAAGCAACAGCATTATCCAGAGATTCTACAACGATCCCAACATTATGCATTTCGATTAATGTACTTTTTGCCATGATTGGTGGTTTTAGTTTTGTTTGTTTTTGTAAGTTTTGAGTTATCCGCAGTGGTGATGCTGTGACGTCATCCCTTTTATTGTTATGACCGTATTGGCTCGTAATAAAGTACAATTGCTCCTGAACCGAATGTTTTTGTTTTTAAAAGCCGGAAAACTGTCCGGTCTTTTATTTTGTCAAACAACGGCAAACCTTTTCCTTCGATCATTGGATGAATACAAATCTGAAATTCATCAATCAAATTAAGGTTAATGAGCTGGATTATTAGACTCCGGCTGCCAACTAAAATATCTTTGCCGGATTGTTGTTTGAGTTCAAAAACTTCCTTTTCAATATCCTTAGTTGCAAGTGTAGCACTTTCCCATTCGGTATTTTTTAAGGAATGTGAAAATATAATTTTTGGTATTTTGTCAATGGCCACCGCAAAGCCGTCCAGTGATTTTTGACCTGAGGGGTTCATTATCAGCGTTTGCCAGAACTGCATAAGCTGATAAGTGATCCGTCCATACAGGATCACTCCGGAATTGTCTAAAAGTTTAGTATAATGTTGATGCAAATCTTCATCGGGGATACCTGCTGTGTGGTCGCAAATCCCGTCAATGGTCATATTGATTGCTGCAATTACTTTTCTCATATTGTGTTTTTTACGCATCTTTTAGTTGACAGCTGGACTCGTCCCGCGACGACTGGTAAAGATATCAGTTTGTGGATGGCACAGTTTTAAAATACCGACGATCTCTTATTAAACTTGCCATTTCTTCGCACCGTTGCAAAACTGCTGCTGAACTTAACTTCCGGAAGCTTTTGCTCATTCGCTGTTTTATTAAATTTGTTTAATGGAGTTCGTTTTTTTAATCATAGTCTAATTTTTTTTAGCGTAAAGGTTTGCAAATGTTTTATTTATAAACACACCATTTCCACTCTTTTTTAAGTTTGCAAAAATGTTTTACTTAACAAAGTTCGTAAAATATTTCCATCCTGAACAAGTCCTAAAGCCACTGAAAATTATATCCGAGATTCGCTACCAAACGCTGCAAGAAAAGAATTCCTCTGAAAAACTGCCTTAATTTTAAACGGCAACTCCATGAAAGAACCAACATTGGAGAAATTACCGGAACTTCCATTCAACCGGCTTTCATTTACCTTCGGTAAATCTTCGATTTCTTGTCTTGCACACAAAAGGCTTATTATTATTATTATTATTATTATTATTATTTGCATAATCCGTGTTTAAATTTTATTCACAATCTTCTGTCATTATCAAACCATGAAAATGGATGTTCAATAATACATCTTCTGGAGATTGGCTGAAATCCAGTTTTCTTTTCATCACTTTTCATCATAACATTAATCAGATAACCAAAGCAGTTTTTCACTTGTTCTATAACTTCTCTTCTGTAGCCTTCGTCTGCAAGGATCACCTTTATTGGAGTTAAAAAATAAGCCAAAGTTCTCATTAATAATTATGTAGCTTTGCTATCATGTACATTGGATACAGTGGTCAGTCTATTATGAGTTGTTTTTCAATATATGCCAAAATTTTTTTCTTTATTTAATTTTTAAACAGGCTCTAAAAACAATAATCAAAATATGATTTGTGTATTTACTTTTTCAAATTCCTTTTCAGTAAAGAAAACGGTTGATTTAAAAATTAAACTTATATTTAACTTTCCAAAAAATTAAACATGAAAAAAACCAAGTATTTACTACTTCCGTTGGCTTTTGTGCTGTTGCAAAGTTGTGCCGCCAATCTTTCTTATTCGGGGTCGCCTTTTAAGAAATCTTATGAATCTATTACTTCTGATGAACTGAAAACACACCTGTATATCGTTGCTTCCGATGAAATGGAAGGCCGCGATACGGGAAGTGAAGGTCAGAAAAAAGCGGGTCGCTATTTGATCGAACAATATCAGAAAATGGGTGTTTCTCATCCGAAATCGATGTCTTCTTATTATCAGGTTATTCCGAAAGAAGCCTTAAATGGAAGAAGAGGAAATTTGCCTGAATCTGAAAATATATTGGCTTTTATCGAAGGAACAGAAAAGCCCGAAGAAGTTATTGTGATTTCGGCGCATTACGATCATGTCGGAATGTCGAAAGGGGAAATTTATAACGGTGCTGATGATGACGGCAGCGGAACTGTGGCACTTCTGGAAATTGCCGAAGCTTTTCAAAAGGCAAAAAAATCTGGAAAAGGTCCTAAACGGTCGATTTTGTTTTTGCATGTGACCGGCGAAGAACATGGGCTTTTGGGTTCAAAATATTATGCAGATCATCCGGTTTTTCCTCTGGCAAATACCGTTGTAGATTTGAATATCGATATGATTGGAAGATGTGATCCGGGTAATTGCGGCAAAGATTATGTGTATGTGATCGGGTCTGAAATGCTCAGCACCGAATTAAAGAAAATCAACGAAGCAGCAAATAAGGAAACCGTCAATTTAGAACTGAATTACAAATATGATGATCCTAATGATAAAGACCGGTTGTACTACCGTTCGGATCATTACAATTTTGCCAAAAACGGAATTCCGGTGGCTTTCTACTTTGACGGAATCCACGAAGATTATCACAAACCCACCGATACACCTGATAAAATTGATTATGTTGCTTTGAAAAAACGTACGCAGCTGGTATTCGCGACGGCGTGGGAACTGGCGAACAGAAAGGACAGGATTGTGGTGGATAAGAAGTAAATATAAGGCACAAAGTATTAAGTGAATTATTCATTACTCATTCAAAAAAGTAGCTTCACCGGGAATCGAACCCGGATCTAAAGTTTAGGAAACTTTTGTTCTATCCGTTGAACTATGAAGCTGAAAATGAATTCAAATTTAGGATTTCTTCTTTAGAATATCGCCTGTTTATAAATTTATTGCAAAGCGCTGTTAGAGCTCGAAGTTCTAACGGCGCTCACCAAAAAGCCAACTCCGGAAAGTTGGCTTTTGCTTTTTTAAATTACATCAAATTACGTCAATTTCTCCTTCAAATATTTCCCGGTATGTGATTTTTTATTCTTCACCAACTCTTCGGGCGTTCCGGCGAAAACAACTTCGCCCCCGTATTTTCCGGCTTCCGGACCGATGTCGATAATATAATCTGCGGTTTTAATAATGTCGGGTTGATGTTCAATGACAATCACCGAATGTCCTAATTCTATTAAAGCCTGAAGCGATTTCAGCAATTTATTGATATCGTGAAAGTGCAAACCTGTTGAAGGTTCATCAAAAATAAAAAGCGATTTATCGGTCGTTGCTCCTTTTACTAAAAACGATGCTAACTTCACTCTTTGTGCTTCGCCGCCGGAAAGGGTAGAGGAGCTCTGTCCCAACTGCAGATAGCCTAAACCAACTTCCTGCAAAGGTTTTAACTTGGTCACGATTTTAGGCTGTTCGTTATCTTGAAAGAATTCCAAAGCTTCGTCCACCGTCATGTGAAGAATGTCTGAAATGTTTTTCTCGTCATATTTAATTTCGAGGATTTCATTTTTAAAACGCGCGCCGTGGCAGGTTTCACATTCCAGTTCAATATCGGCCATAAACTGCATGGAGACGGTAATTACGCCTTCACCTTTGCAATCGTCACATCGTCCGCCATCTACATTAAAGGAGAAGTGTTTCGGCATTAAACCCTGCATTTTCGCTAATTTCTGTTTTGAGAACAAATCGCGAATATCGTCGTAGGCTTTTAAATACGTAACAGGATTCGAACGCGAAGATTTACCAATCGGATTTTGATCGATGAGTTCAATATTTTTAATCAGTTTTGCCGGGAAATCTACAGAATCGTAATCGCCTTTTTTGCCGCCCATTCCCAATTGAATCTGAATATCATTGGTCAGAATTTCTTTCATTAAAGTAGATTTTCCACTTCCTGAAACTCCCGAAATCACAACCAGACATTCTAATGGAATATCCACGTCGATATTTTTCAAATTATTCTGGCGGGCTCCTTTGATGTGAATCCATTCTTTTGGTTTTCTGCGGGTTTCGGGAACTTTTATTTCTAATCTTCCGGTCAGATATTTAGAAGTTAAAGTATCTGCATTTTCCAGATCATCAAAGTGGCCGGCGAAAACAAGTTCACCTCCCAAATATCCGGCTTCCGGACCAATATCGATGATGTAATCCGCGGCTTTCATTACATCTTCGTCATGTTCTACGACGATTACGGTATTTCCCAAATCACGAAGACTTTTTAAGACTTCAATTAAATTTTCGGTATCCCGGGAATGTAATCCAATCGACGGTTCATCTAAAATATAAATCGATCCCACCAAAGAACTTCCGAGCGAAGTCGCCAGATTAATCCGCTGACTTTCGCCACCGGAAAGTGTATTCGAAGTTCTGTTAATGGTCAGATAGCCCAAACCAACTTTATCCAAAAATTCTAAACGCGTGGTAATTTCGTACAACAAACGTTTGGCAATTTCAGCATCGTGTTTATTGAGTTTTAAGGATTTTATTAAAGGTAAGAATTCATCCAAAGGCAACTCAATCACCGATTGTATATTATGCCCGTCGATTTTCACCCATTTGGTTTCTTCGCGCAGACGCAAACCTTCGCAAGTCGGACAGAGCGTTTTTCCGCGGTATCTCGACAGCATTACACGGTACTGGATTTTGTATAAATTTTCTTCCAGCATTTTGAAAAAATTATTAATGGAAGGGAAGGTTGCAGTGCCGTCGCCTTTCCATAAATAGTTTTTCTGCTCTTTTGTTAATTGATGATAAGGTTTATGAATAGGGAAATCTTTGGCTTTTTTAATGAAATCTCTTTTCCATTCGCTCATGCTGTCGCCTTTCCAGCTGGCAACTGTTTCTTCAAAAACGGATAAGTTTTTGTTGGGAATCACCAAATCTTCATCGATGCCGATTACTTTTCCGTAACCTTCGCATTCCGGACAGGCACCGTAAGGATTATTGAAACTGAAAAAATGAACGTTAGGTTCCATAAATTCCATGCCATCCAATTCGAATTTATTGGAGAATTCGGTGATTTTTCCGGTCTCTATATTTTTCAGAGAACAGTATCCGTGGCCTTCATAAAAAGCCATCTGAATGGAATCTGCCAGCCTTTGTAAAAAGCTTTCGTCTTCTTCGTAGCTGAAACGGTCAATCACCAGTTGAATTTCCATATCGGCTTCCGGTACAAAACCGAAACTTTCCAGATCTTCGATTCCTGCGACATTTCCGTTGACTTCTAATCTTGTAAAACCTGAAAGTTTTAAAGTGTTGGCCTGCTCGGTAAATTTAGATACATCAAAATCTAAAGGGGTCCGCAATAGAAAAGTCTGGCTTTCATTTTTCTGAATGAAATTAATAACGTCGGTCACCGAATCTTTTTTGACTTCCCGGCCGGAAATTGGAGAAAAAGTACGCCCAACTCTCGCAAATAATAATTTTAAATAGTCATAAACCTCGGTGGAAGTCCCAACGGTCGAACGCGGATTCGATGAAATTACTTTTTGCTGAATCGCAATTGAGGGAGCCAGCCCTTTAATATCATCTACTTTTGGCTTTTCTAATTTCCCTAAGAACTGCCGTGCATAGGAACTCAAACTCTCGACATATCGGCGCTGTCCTTCCGCATAAATCGTGTCAAAAGCAAGTGACGATTTGCCGCTTCCTGAAACTCCCGTTATCACAATCAATTTGTTTTTAGGAATCAGAACGTCAATATGTTTCAGATTATTAAGGTGCGCATTTTTTACGAAAAGCTGTTTCTTAATATCAATATCTGTCGGTGTAATCATTGTAAAATTTAAGGCTACAAAATTACGGATTTTTTAAGAGAAAATTTATCGGAATTATTTGCATGTTTCGATAAAATTCACAATATTTGTTGAAACCAAAATGTAGTAATATCATGAGAAGAATTTTGAATGATTTAATTACACATTTGATGAGAAAAAGATAAGTTTTTACTTAAACCTTCTAAACAGAAAATGCAATACTTCGGTACTGCATTTTTTGTTTTCTTATAAAATACCGTTTCATTAAATTCTGAAACCATCATAAAATAAAGTTAATCAGAAAAATTTATTTTTTCACATTGCCTAAATAAATTATCTTTATGCCATGAAAAAACAGGTTTTTCTGATTTTATTTTTAGCATTTTTTTCTGTAGTTAATGCGCAACGCGAGCATATCTCAAGTCTTGATGTGTTGACGGTGACCTATAAATTTCATCCCAAATTTTACATTGATGCAGAAGGCCAGTTATGGGGAATAGAAGACTATTCTTATCCGGATTATTATGAAATCAAAGGAGGACTGGGGTATAATTTATCTAAAAATCAGAAGATCCTCATTGGCGCCGGCCGCTACGGCACTTACAAAAATCATCGTTTTAGTAAGGAAGAATTTAGGATATGGCTGCAGGACATCATCGAGTTAAAATCGGGAAAGTTTAAATTTGAAAACCGTTTCAGAGTTGAAAAAAGTTGGTTTTACGAACCTGTTACCGATTTGCATTCAGACAGGATAAGATTCAGGTACAGGCTGAATGTTTCGGTTCCGCTGAATTCAGAAACGGTGGAGCCGGGAACTGTTTCTGCAAATGCCTACGACGAAGTCTTTTTTATTTTAAACGATAATCCGGGGTTTGCCAGAAACCGTGTTTATGCTGGTTTTAGTTATCAGATTGACCAAACTTTTGGGGTAGGATCGGGATATCTTTGGCAAAGAGAGTTTTCAAATTCCGGAAATAAGAATTTACACCTTATTTATCTGAATCTGAAAATTAATATTGATCCTTCTAAGCGGAAAAATGGTCCTGTTTTGAAAACAGATTAATGTTGGTAACTTTTTCACCGAAACTTTTTTTATCCTGCCAAATATTGCATTTTTTAGGGTTTAATTTATATATTTGTGAAATTAATAATAATTGATTTTATGAAATTTATTGTTTCAAGTAGTGAATTACAGAAAGCTCTGCAAACCGTAAGCGGAGTAATCTCCAATTCTCAGTCGCGGCCGATTTTAGAAAACTTTTTGTTTGAAATTGAAAAAGAGAACCTGAAAATTACCGCTTCGGATGGAGAGACGACTTTGATTACTTCTTTGGAGGTGAAGTCTGATGCAGAAGGAAGGATTGCAGTTCCCGCTAAAATATTTCAGGAATTTGTGAAAACTTATGGCGACCAACCCCTGACTCTTTCTGTGAAAGATGCCGAAGACGGAAACGGAAAACTGCTCGAAATACTGGATGAGAAAGATAACTTCGCTGTGGCACTGGATCACGCAGAAGATTATCCGGAAATCCCTGAATTTGATGCAGCGCAAAGCGTAACCATTTCTGCGGGTATTTTATCTGAAGCTTTAAACAATACTTTATTTGCAACCAGCAACGATTCCTTGCGCCCGGTGATGACCGGAGTTTTGTTCCAGTTCAAAGAAGATGAAACCAATTTCGTTTCTACAGATTCGCACCGTTTGGTCGTTTACAAAAGAACCGATTTGATGAACGCTGAACCGGTAGAATTCATTATGCCGAAGAAACCTCTGGCGATTTTCAAAAGCATTTTAGCATCTTCTAACGACGAAGTTTCTATTGAGTTTAATGAAAATATGGCGAAATTCACTTTCGGAAATAATATCTGGATCTGTCGTTTGATCGATGGGAAATATCCCAATTATTCAGCGGTTATTCCAAAAGAAAATCCAAATGTTTTGACGATTAACAGAAGTCTTTTATTGAATTCAATCAGAAGAGCTTCGATTATGTCTAATAAATCCACGAACCAGGTCCGTTTCAAATTATCAGGAAATATTCTTCATTTGCATGCCGAAGATACAGAATTTGCCAACAAAGCAGATATGCAGATTCCCTGCGATTACAACGGAGAAGACATCAATATCGGTTTCAGTTCTAAGTTTTTAACGGAAATGTTATCGGTGCTTTCAGCAGACGATATCACCATGAAAATGTCACAACCCAACCGACCGGGAATCATCGAACCGGTAGATGGTTTAGAAGATCAGGAAAAATTACTGATGCTTTCGATGCCGGTGATCGGGATGTAAGAAAGCGCTTTTAAATAATTGTACACCATATTAATTGAGATTCAAAACTTTTTGAATCTCAATTTTTTTTTAACCTTCAAAATCACGATATTTGCACCTTTCTTATTTTAATACATTTATTAAAGAAATAGGAAATTTAACATCTGAAATTTACGACAGAAATGAAAATCTCAAACAACTGGCTGAAAGAATACATTAACACCGATTTAAAATCCGAAAAGATTGGCGAATACCTGACTGATATTGGTCTGGAAGTGGAGGGAATTGATCCGTTTGAATCTGTGAAAGGCAGTTTGGAGGGAATTGTTGTCGGGAAAATTTTGACTTGTGAGCAACATTCAAATGCTGATAAATTAAAAGTAACGACGGTAGATGTAGGATCCGGAAAAATCTTAAATATCGTTTGCGGTGCGCCCAATGTTGCTGCGGGACAAACCGTTCCTGTCGCCGTAGTTGGAACCAAAATTTACGGAAAAGACGGAAGTTCTTTTGACATTAAAGAAGCAAAAATCCGTGGTGAAGTTTCTCAGGGAATGATCTGCGCTGAAGATGAAATGGGTTTGAGCGATGATCACGGCGGAATCATGATTTTGGATGAAACTAAATTTGAAGTCGGTAAAAATTTCGCAGATTATTTTGAGCTGACCAATGATCTGGTTTATGAAATTGGTTTAACGCCTAACCGAACGGATGCAATGGCGCATTACGGTGTTGCCCGTGATCTAAACGCTTATTTAAGTACTCATCAAAATAATGCTAATTTTGAAAAATTAGTTTCAAAACCTTTAAATATTGAAGGAACGACTGATTTTCAAATTGAAGTTGAAGATTCGGAATTATGTCCAAGATATATCGGTGCGGTAATCGAAAATGTAGAAGTGAAGGCTTCTCCGGATTGGTTGAAAAACCGTTTGAAAGCAATTGGATTAAGTCCGATTAATAATATTGTTGACATCACGAATTATATCCTTCACGGTTTGGGTCAACCGCTTCATGCCTTTGACGGTGATAAAATCGCTAGTAAAAAAGTGAAAGTCGGTGTGAATGAAAAAGGAACAAAATTCACCACTTTAGATGGCGTTGAACGAACCCTGAACGGAACCGAAATCATGATCAAAGACGGCGAAAATAACCCAATGTGTATTGCGGGCGTTTTCGGTGGTCAAAATTCCGGCGTGTCAGAAAATACCAAAACCATCTTTTTAGAAAGTGCTTATTTCAATCCGGTTGGTGTGAGAAAAGGAGCGAAATTTCATAGTTTAAATACCGATGCCTCTTTCCGTTTCGAACGGGGAGTAGATCCCAATATGACCAGAACCGCGCTGACACACGCAATCGCTATGATTGCAGAAATTGCGGGTGGTAAAATGGTGGGCGAACTTTTGGAACATTATCCGGCAAAAATCGAAGACCATTATATTATTCTTCGTTTTTCTAAAGTGGAGCAAATCTTAGGAACGAAAATTCATAAAGAGAAAATCAAAGAGATTTTAAAATCACTCGAAATTACGGTTTTAAATGAAATTCAAAACGGCTTGGAAATTTCTGTTCCTGCTTACAGAGCCGATGTTACCAGAGAAATTGATGTGATTGAGGAAATTTTAAGAATTTACGGATACAACAAAATTGATTCTCCACAAAAGATTTCTTTCACGCCAGTAAAATTAAGTTTTGATGACCAGGATGCTCTGGAAAACGGCTGGGCGAGAACTTTGCAAAGCAACGGCTTCAATGAAGTGATGAACAATTCTTTAACATCGGTGAAAGATGAAACAGAGGCGGTGCGACTTTTAAATCCTTTAAGCGGAGATTTAGCATTTATGAGAAAGTCTTTATTAGAAGGACTTTTGGAAAATGCTGATTATAATATTAAAAGAAAAAATCAGAATATTAAGTTTTTTGAGTTGGGCAAAATCTATCACAAAAAACAAACTTATCTGGAAAGAAAACAACTGGCAATTTTGGTTTCAGGAAGAGACGAAGCAGAAAACTGGTTGCAGCCAAAGTCGGTTACTGATTTTTACCGATTGAAATCGTATGTGAAAGTTCTTTTGGATTCACTTCCGGTTTCGGTCGAAGAAAAATATCTCGAAGATTCCCGTTTTTCGGATGCAATTGAATTAACGGTGAACGGAAAAACCGTTGCCAGATTAGGAAAAGTTGCTCCTCAATTATTGAAAGATGCGGATATTGAACAGGAATGTTTCTATGCGGAAATTGAACTGGAAGTTGCACAGCGTTTCAGAACTACAGAAAATGTGAAATTTAAAGATATTCCAAAATTCAATAAAACGAGAAAAGACCTTGCTTTACTGATTGACAAAAATATTACCTACGCCGAACTCTATAAGGCGGCGAGAAGCAATCCTTCAAAATATTTAAAAAACATTAATTTATTTGATGTTTATGAAGGCAAGAATCTTCCGGAAGGCAAGAAATCTTACGCCATGAGTTTTGAACTTTTAAATGAAGAAAAAACTTTGGAGGACAAAGATATTACTGAAGTAATGAATTCTTTAATCAAAACTTTCCAGAAAGAATTTTCTGCGGAGTTGAGATCTTAATTTAAAATTCAAATAAAATCTTAAAAGCATTTCTGAAAAGAGGTGCTTTTTTGTTTTCTCAGAAACATTCAATCCTGCTGTTATCCTTTAAATCAATATTATTACTTAAATTTGAAGTATTAAAAATTTAAAAATGAAAGCAATTCACTTTCCACAGAAGAATATTTTTAGAAATATTTTCTTAGCCATTTTTACCGCTGCGACGGTTGTTTCGTGTTCAACCATGGCGACTTCCAAATCAAAAGTTGGAACGCCACAACCCAATATCGCAAATACCCAGTGGACTTTGGCTGATAACGTAAAAGGCAAAAAACCGACTTTGGTGATAGAAACTGCAAAAATTACCGGAAACGGCGGCTGTAACAGTTATTTTGGAGAGGTAATGCTGGACCGGACCGTAGGGAATTTTTCTACAAAAAATATCGGTTCTACCAAAATGATGTGTGACAATATGAGCGAAGAAACCAACTTCTTCAGTATGTTGGGCGCTGCTACGAAATATGTGGTGAACGGATCTACTTTAGAATTGTATAAAGGGAACCTTTTGTTGTTGAAATTTAATAAGTTATAAACTTTACTTCATCACAATTCTATATAAAAAAAGGAACTCTTTGTGGAGTTCCTTTTTGTTTTGCTATTTAGTCTTCTTCTTCCTCGTCATATTTAGCGAGTTCTTCGTCGCACCATTTGAAAGCTGCTTCGACTACTTTTGTAGCTTCATCTGCTACAGTTTCTTCGTCATCTCCTTCCAGGTCATCGAACCATTCTACTTCCTCTTCCTCAACATTCAAAACAAATCTTGGGTATTCGGTGTGAACTACGAATAAATCTTCAGGAAAATCTGAATTGTCTGCTAATAAAAACTTTGGTAATTTCATTTTCTTAATGTTTATAACTGGGTCAAAGATAATAATTATTTATTGAAATTGATTCCTGTGAATTTTATATTTTCCTGAAATTTTCGAACGGAATTATCTCTGTTTTTAATTTGGAGGAAAAGTTTAAGCATTTAAAATTATTTCAAAAACATTTTCGAAACGTTCTCCGCTTTTCTGCTTTCAGAATAATCATAAAAACCTTCACCGGATTTCACTCCTAATTTTCCTGCCGTAACCATATTCACCAGTAGAGGATTCGGGGCATATTTTGGATTTTTGAAACCGTCGTACATCACATTCAGAATTGCCAAACAAACATCCAGTCCAATGAAATCTGCCAGTTGCAAAGGTCCCATCGGATGTGCCATTCCCAGTTTCATCACCGTATCGATTTCTTCCACTCCCGCAACGCCGTTGTATAAAGTTTCAATGGCTTCATTGATCATCGGCATCAAAATTCTGTTTGCCACAAATCCCGGATAATCATTAACCTCTGTCGGAACTTTTCCTAAAGTTTTCGACATTTCGTAAATCGTGTCAAAAGTTTCCTTCGAAGTAGAGTAGCCTTTGATGATTTCAACCAATTTCATAATGGGAACCGGATTCATGAAATGCATACCGATCACTTTGTCTGCACGGTTGGTAACCGACGCAATTTTGGTAATCGAAATCGAAGAAGTATTGGTCGCAAGAATACAGTTCGCGGGAGCTAATTCATCCATTTGTTTGAAAATTTTCAGTTTCAAATCCAGATTTTCTGTTGCCGCTTCAACGATTAAATCCGCGTTTGAAGCACAATCTGCCAAATTCGTGAAAGTCGAAATATTATTTAAAGTTTCAGATTTCTGTTCTTCGGTAAGGTTGCCTTTTGAAATAATTCTGTCCAAATTTTTAGTGATCGTTGCCAAACCTTTGTCTAATGCTTCCTGGGAGACATCAACTAAATTTACCTTAAAACCGGTTTGTGCAAAAGTATGTGCAATTCCGTTTCCCATGGTTCCGGCTCCGATAACAACAATATTCTTATTCATATTTAAATTTTTAATAATTTTTAGTATAATTTTTTCCTTCTTCTAAAAGCGTTGCTTCACTTTCAGAAGTTTTAAATTTTGTTTTTATAAAAGTTCTTTTTCCGTCTATCCGATTAATGAAAACGACGAAATGTAAATGGGGACCACTTGCAAATCCCGTACTTCCGCTGTAACCGAGAAGTTGGTCTTTTTTTACAAGACCGCCTTTTTTCACGACTGCTCCCTGATATTTTAAATGAGAATAATCGGCAAAAGTGCCGTCGCTGTGCAGGATGAGAATTCTGTTGTTGAATTTTGCGCAGGAAATATCAGGACAATTCCGGGTATTGTTGTTCACCACTTCCACAACAATTCCTTCCCGGGCAGCCAAAATCGGACTTCCCAATTTTAAGTCGAAATCCAGTGCAAATTCATTCTGATGTGAAAATTTGCCGTTATAACCCTGAAAGATGGTCTGTGTTTTTCCTTTTTCAAAAGGCAGTGCGTAGATATAATCCTCATCAAAACTTTCCTGCCGTGCATTTCCAAAGTTATAGGAATTGGTGTAAGAGAAAGAGTTGGCTTCATTGGGTTTAATGGGAACCAGTTTTGCAATCAGAAATTTTTTGGTTTGAGGCGGAATAACCACGATGTCGTCATTTGGCAGTGTACATGTTAAATTGGTCAGTTTAAAAGTAAACTGTGCAGACATCGGCATCAGCTCATTATTATCCGCAAAGATGGAAATCTCGCGGTTGCTGACTTCATTGTAAAACTGAATATTCCATTTCTCCTGGGAGAAAAGAAAAGTCTGAATAAATAAAAAAAATAAAAAAAAAGTTCTTTCCATTTGTGAAATTCAGTTACTACGTAAATATTCGACTAATTAAGAAATCAACCTCACAATTTCCAGCGCCACTTTTAACGCTTCCGTTCCATCTTCCAAAGAAACTTCTACCTTTTTATTTTCAGTAATGGCATCGGCAAAACTTTCCAGTTCATCTAAAATAGCATTATTAGGCTGAATATTAGGATATTCAAAAATAATCTGATTTTTTTCACCTTCCGCATTTTCAATTATCATATCGAAATCACTTGGGTGTTCCGGCGCCGGTTTCATGCGGATTACTTCTGCTTTTTTCTCTAAAAAGTCAACGGAAATATAAGCGTCTTTCTGGAAGAAACGGGACTTACGCATTGCTTTCATCGAAATTCTGGAAGTCGTCAAATTCGCCACACAACCATTTTCAAACTCAATTCTGGCATTACAGATATCCGGAGATTTCGAAACGACCGAAACGCCGCTCGCATGAATGGCTTTCACTTTTGATTTTACAATCGACAATAAAATATCCAAATCGTGGATCATTAAATCTAAAACCACCGAAACATCAGTTCCTCTGGGATTAAATTCTGCCAAACGGTGAATCTCAATAAACATTGGATCTTTAATATAATCTTTAGAACCAATAAATGCCGGATTATACCTTTCAACATGACCAACCTGCGCTTTAATCCCGAATTCACGGCATTTGTACAGGATTTCTTCGGCCTGTTTTAAAGTCTGCGTCACCGGTTTTTCAATGAAAAAATGTTTACGGTTTTCGATGGCTTTCATCGCATAATCGTAGTGATAAAGAGTGGGAGTCACAATATCGAGCATGTCGATTTCATTTAACAAATCGTCGAAATTTTCAAAATATTTGTACCCGAATTCGGCTTCCAGTTTTTTACCGTTTTCTTTATCCGCATCGTGAAAGCCGACTAATTCGTATTTTTCGGATTGATTTAATAATTTTAAATGGATTTTTCCTAAATGGCCTGCGCCAACTAAACCTGCTTTAAGCATAGAAAATTAATTTTTTCAAAGATAATAATTTTGAGGCAAGAGAGGAAGAGATTATAGAGGAATAGGTAATAGACGAAAGATAATAGAAGAATAGATGATAGACGAAGAGATAGGCCATATAATCTGAAATTAAAAACTCAAATCTTAAGTCTTCAAATCTCAAATCTAATTCCTATTTTTGTGACATGCAGGATTCGTACGTACATAAAGGGAAAAGGAAAATTTTGGTGGATTATCTGAGGCAAAAAATGGATATCGCCGACGAGAATGTGTTGGCAGCGATCAACAGAGTGCCGCGCCATCTTTTTTTAGAAAGTGTTTTTGAAGATTATGCCTATGAAGACCGGGCTTTTCCGATTTTAGCAAAACAAACTATTTCGCATCCATCAACCGTTGCTGAGCAAACCGCTCTTCTGGAGATTGAAGAAAAGGATAAAGTGCTGGAAATCGGTACAGGATGTGGTTATCAAACAGCGGTTTTAATGGCGATGAAGGCTTGGGTCTACACCATTGAAAGACAAAAGGATCTGCATGATTTTTCGCAGAAAAAATTTAGAGAACTGCATCTCCGTCCGAAATTTCAAAGTTTTGGTGATGGTTTTCTGGGACTTCCGACTTTTGCTCCTTTTGATAAAATATTGGTCACCTGCGGCGCCGAAATTTTACCCACAGAATTACTTCATCAGTTAAAAGTGGGCGGAAAAATGGTCATCCCTTTAGGAAAAACCGATGAGCAAATCCTGACACGGTTTACCAAAAGATCAGAAAGAGAATTTGAACGGGAAGAATTTGGTGCTTATAAATTTGTACCGATGTTGAATGATACGAATCACTAAAATGAATACAGAAAAATTGGTTTTTAAAACTAAAATCGGTAAAAATTATCTAGGTTTATATATTGCAATGTTATTGGTTATTTTAATAATGACCATTTTTGTTTACAATGCAGCTCATGATCCTTCGATGTTCAGCTTTATGGCAGGAATCTGGATCGTGGCTTTATTATTTATGGTATCAACTTTTTTCCTTTTGAAAATCAAAATAGAAGATGAATTTATAAAAGTCGATCTTTTATATCCCATTTATAAAGTGGATATTCGAACGATCACGACGGTCACCACGGGGAAAACAATGTGGTTTGGTTTGCATAAACACGGCACGGCTGCAAAAGGTCTAATTATTTCCTCCAGATTAAAAAACGACCTTTATATTACACCAGAAAAGCAGAATCTGTTTTTACAAAAGATTTTGGAAATCAATCCGGAAATAATTATAGAAAAAGCTGAAGGTTAAAATTTAAAGTAGATTTGGAAAATATTCCAATCTTTTGAAGTTCTACAGGGGATAACCCAGACTGGCGTAAGAAGGATGGGGAAGGATTTAAGCTGCTGATTTTGTACTTATTTATCCATTCTCCCTTTTTATGAACCTAACAAAAATCATCCTTCAAATTCGCTCATTCAATATATAGATTGTATTTTTGCAAGCATTCAATTTATTCTAAATTAAAATACCTGAAATCAAGAATAAACTTTTTTTCAGTTAAAAGTAAAGTTTTAGATTCTCATGAAAAAAATTCAAAACATTCTTATTTCGACCAGAACCATGGCGGTTTTGTTGTTAGTGTACGCCGCTTCAATGGGTTATGCTACTTTTCTGGAAAATGATTACGGAACTCCTACCGCGAAAGCACTGATTTACGAAGCAAAATGGTTTGAACTCGTTATGCTTTTACTGATGTTAAACTTCGTGGGAAATATTTCACGATACCGACTTTGGAGACGGGAAAAATGGCCGGTTTTGGTTTTTCACTTATCATTTATTTTGATATTCCTCGGTGGTGCAGTCACCCGATATATTAGTTTTGAAGGAATTATGCACATCCGTGAAGGTGAAACATCCAACGAAATTATTACCGATAAAAATTTCTTTAAAATTCAAATCGAAGAAAAAGGTGATATTTTGAATTATCAGGATGTTCCTTATCTGATGTCGCCACTTCACAAAAATCTTAAAGCAAGTTATGACTATCACGGGAAAAAGGTTTCGGTAAAAGCGCTTGATTTTATTCAGCGGAAAAAAGACAGTCTGGTTGTTGATCCAGCGGGAACAGAATATCTGCATTTGGTTTCTACAGGACAGTCTGGACGGGAAAATATCTACATCAAACCAGGCGACTCCAAATTGGTGAACGGAACTTTGGTTTCATTCAACAGAGCGATTGAGGGCGCGGTGGAATTTAACAATACCAATGGAACGTTGCTCATTAAAACTCCAGTGGAATCGGAATATATGACCATGGCAACCCAGGCAAAAGGGACGACCAAAAAAGATGAATACGAACCTTTGGTCTTAAGAAGTCTTTATACTGTAAACGATTTGAAACTGGTTGTTCCTGAAGGTTTGATGAAAGGAAAACTTATTGCCTACGAAGGGGACCGTAAAAAAGATAAAGATGTTTCGGATAATTTAAAAGTCGAAGTTCAGGGACCAAAATCAAAAGTAATCGTTGATCTTCCTGTTGAAAAAGGAAATCCAAACGCCTTTAAACAAATCTCAGTGGATGGTATGAATATCATTCTTGGGTTCGGACCGAAAGTATACACCACGCCGTTTTCTTTAAAACTTGAAAAATTTGTGATGGAAACTTATCCTGGAAGTTCGTCGCCGAGTGCTTATGAAAGTCACGTCCAGATCATCGATCAAGGAAAACAAACCCCTTATAAAATTTATATGAACCACGTTCTTAATCATAGTGGATACCGGTTTTTCCAAGCTAGTTTTGACCCCGATAGGAAAGGAACCGTGCTTTCTGTGAACCACGATTTCTGGGGAACGTTAATCACCTATATCGGTTATTTCTTTCTGTTCGGTGGCATGTTTGTCATCTTCTTCTGGAAAGGAACACACTTCTGGAAACTGAACCAAATGTTAAAAAATGTAAGCAAAAAGAAAGCAGCCACGCTGTTATTAATTCTGTTGACTTTAAACTTCAACGCACAAAAAATTGAAACCCATGGTAATACTGATGGTTCTGGTCAGCAAGTTCATTCTGCAGATGACGGTCATGGCCACGGTGCAGCAGATCTGTTAACTACAGAGCCTGCTCCGCAAAAACCGAAGGGCGCCCGAATGTTAAAATCTCCAAAGCCGATTACTGCTGACGAGATTATTGCCAAAAATAGAATTTCAAAAGAGCACGCAGAAAAATTCGGTTATTTATTGGTTCAAAACTACGAAGGCCGTATTGTTCCGATGAATACTCAGGCTTTAGATGTTCTTAGAAAATTATACAAACATGATACATTTAATGGCACAGACGGAAAATCACTGACAGCTGACCAATGGTTTTTGTCCATCAATACCGATACTGCAAGCTGGACGATGGTTCCGATCATTAGAGTTGGTTCTAAAGGTGGAGAAGAACTAAGGAAAAAAACCAAAGCTGTTTATAAAGATCATAAATCATTAGGTGATCAGTATTATACCTCTTTAATGAGTCTTTTCCCGGCAGATGAAACCGGCGCACTGCATTACGTTTTGGAAGAGGATTATCAGGAAGCTTTCCGGAAAAAACCGGCAGATCAGACCAATTATGATAAAGAAGTAATTGCCGTGAATGACCGTGTTCAGGCATTTAACGAGTTCTTCAGCGGACAGTTTATGAGAATTGTACCGGTGAAAAATGACCCGAATAATACCTGGCATTCCTGGTTAGATCAAAATTTCGAACCCGATACCGCATCGCAGGAAGTGATGGGACCTTATTTCGCAGAAATACTTGCCGCTCAAAAATCAGGAGACTGGAGCAAAGCCGATGCAGAATTGGCAAAATTAGAGCAGTATCAAAAAACCTGGGGTAAAAATGTGGTGCCGAGTGAATCAAAAATTAACCTGGAAGTATTGATGAACAAAGCAAACATCAACTTTTATTTATTGATGTTCTACTCAGTAATCGGTGGTTTATTATTACTGTTAGGATTCATCGAATTATTCAAACCGAATAAGATTGTAAATAAAATAATCAAAGGGTTAATTCTTGTTGGATTGGTTGGTTATTTCCTACAATTCTTAGGTTTAGTCGGAAGATGGTATATTTCAGGTCACGCTCCTTGGAGTAACGGTTACGAAGCCATTATCTTCATCTCGTGGGTTGGGATAACAGCTGGATTGTTATTATACCGAAACTCGAACGCCTTAATTCCTGCAGCCGGATTCATGGTAGCGGTAATCATGATGGGCTTTGCACACGGTGGTTCAGCATTGGATCCGCAAATCACACCGTTGGTACCTGTATTGAAATCATACTGGTTAATTATCCACGTGGCGATTATTACTTCCAGTTACGGATTCTTCGGTCTCTCGATGGTTATTGCGATCATCACGTTGTTTTTCTATATTTTCTCCAACAAAAAGATCTATAAAATTCACCATGATACCACGATCAAAGAATTAACGGTCGTTTCAGAAATGTCTTTAACCATAGGATTATACGCCTTAACCGTAGGAACTTTCCTTGGTGGAATTTGGGCAAACGAATCGTGGGGAAGATACTGGAGCTGGGATCCAAAAGAAACCTGGGCCTTCATTTCCGTCATGGTTTATGCCTTCGTTTTACACATGCGATTAGTACCGGGACTGAGAGGAAGATGGGCTTTCCACGTGGCTTCACTGTTCGCAATCAGTACCATTGTAATGACTTATTTCGGTGTAAATTATTACTTAAGCGGATTGCATTCTTACGCAGCGGGAGATCCTGTGCCAGTACCAATTTGGGTATACATCGGCATTGCTTTCATGTTTACTTTGGCCATTGTTTCTTATATAAAATTTAAAAAATTAAATACGAAATAATTATAAAATTTTTAAATCCCGAAATTTATTTTCGGGATTTCTTTTTTTTAGGAGCAACAAGATTTTCGCTTTTTTAGAAATTTCGGTCCCGCTTTCCGCTGTATCTTTTTTTCGTCGTTCCTCCTCAAAAAAGGATGTCGCTGCAATCGGGGCTAAAATCAAGACGCGCTTTTCTTTTCAAAATCCCCGAAATAATTAGTAAATTTGTTTAAATTTAAAAACTTCCAGCAACTCAACATCCTGCATTAAACATCCAACACCAAACATCCAACACTTTTGAGCGCACACTTAACTATTCTCGGCTTCAACTCAGCAATTCCTACGGTGAATTCGTCTCCTACAGCACAATTCCTGGAGATGGAAGAGCGGTGTTTCCTTATCGATTGCGGCGAAGGAACCCAGGTTCAGTTAAGAAAAGCAAAAGCACGGTTTTCAAAAATCAATCATATCTTTATTTCGCATCTACATGGCGATCACTGTTTCGGTTTGCCTGGATTAATTGCCTCTTTCCGGTTGTTAGGCCGCGAAACCCCTCTGCATGTGTACGGTCCGAAAGGAATTAAAGAAATGCTGGAAACCATATTCAGATTAACAGAAACACACAAAGGGTTTGAAGTCGTTTACCACGAGCTGCAAAGTAAAAAATCAGAGAAAATATATGAAGATCATAAACTGGAAGTTTTTACCATTCCCTTAAACCACCGCATTTACTGCAACGGTTATTTGTTCCGTGAAAAACCAAAAGAAAGGCATCTCAACATGCAGGAGGTTTCGAAATATCCAGAAATAGAAACCTGCGATTACCAGAATATAAAAAGCGGAAAAGATTTCGTGCTGAGTGACGGTTACGTTTTGAAAAACGAACTGTTAACTAAAGATCCGACAAAATCGGTTTCTTACGCTTTTTGCAGCGACACCAGATATACCGAATCTATTTTACCTTTGATTAACGGAGTGGATTTATTGTATCACGAAGCGACTTTTTTGCATGACTTAAAAGAAATGGCCGATTACACAGGACATACGACCGCTTTGGAAGCTGCAAGAATTGCCAGAAAGGCAAACGTCGGCAAACTGATTATCGGGCATTTTTCTAACCGCTATAACGACCTGAATGTCTTCCTGAATGAAGCACGCGAGGTTTTTCCCAACACCGATTTACCCAAAGCCTTGGTTCCGGTAGAAATTAAATAGCAGGAAAAGTGAATAATCTTACCCCATTTCCTGATCCTGAATTTCTAAAAGATTTTCTCGATGAAAAAGCTGATTTTTATAATCATACCGATTTTATTGAAAATGATCCCATTCAGATTCCCCATCGGTTTTCTTTAAAGCAGGATATTGAAATTACAGGATTTTTAGCCGCAACGATTTCCTGGGGAACCCGAAAGTCAATCATCAGTGATGCAGAGAAAATATTGGCCTGGATGGGAAACTCGCCTTATGATTTCGTGCTGAATTTTCAGGAAAAAGATATGGATTTGTTTCATCATAATTCTGTCCACCGTACTTTTAACAAAGAAGATCTCAATGAGTTCATCCGAAATTTAAGCAGACTTTATAAAAAAAATGACTCGTTGGAAAATTTGTTTTTAGTGCAAGAAGATGAAACCAATTTTTACCACAGCCTCCAACGCTTCAGAACAGAATTCTTTAAAGAAAATCAAATTCACCGAAGTACAAAGCACGTAAGTTCAACTTACAAAAATTCCTCGGCAAAACGCTTAATCATGTTTCTGCGCTGGATGGTTCGCAAAGACCGGAAAGGAGTGGATTTTGGAATTTGGGAAAATATTGATCAGAAACATTTATCCATTCCACTGGATGTGCACACCGGAAATATTTCCCGAAAACTCAATCTGATTCAAAGAAAACAAAACGACTGGAAAACAGTGGAAGAGATGGATTTGGTTTTAAGGAAATTCGATGATAAAGACCCCGCGAAGTATGATTTCGCACTTTTTGGTTTAGGAATTGATAAAGAGTTTTAGACTTATAAACCATAAAGTAACAAAAGTAAAATTGTGAAGATCTAATCGCTTGAATTAGAAAAGAATACATTTTTTTAACATGAATTCACGAATTTGTTGTAAATAAATCCATTCGATTTTTATTGGTGAAATAAAATTAAATAATTATAAAGCGGGAAATCCGCGCATTGGTTTAAAAAGCTGAAACAGTTACCTAATAATTTGAGGAAAATAAAAAAATGAAAAACAGAGAAGAAAAAACCAAAGAAAAAATCGAATTTCTAGTTCGCGTTACCGATGGTGTGATGTGGTGGATTGGTTCTATTCCTTCGTTAATTGTACATTCAATTATATTTTTAACTGCGTTTTTACTTCCGATTTTTGGCATTGTTGAATTTGATAAGATGCTTTTGGTGCTTACAACGGTACTTTCGTTGGAAGCGATTTATCTGGCCATTTTCATTCAGATGTCGGTAAACAGAAGCAATGAACATATCGAAGATTTGAAAGAAGACGTGAACGAAATTCAGGAAGATATTGAAGATATCCAGGAAGATATTGAAGAAATTAGTGAAGATATTGATGATATTCAGGAAGATATCGAAGATATTGCTGAAGACGATGATGATGAAGATCATAACGAGCGCGCCAGAAATGTAATGTTAAAAAGCAATGTTTCTTCTAACAAAAGTGATATCAAAGCAATGAGAGAAGTAATTGCCAATCTTCAGAAACGGTTGGAAGATTTAAAAACTGAAGAAGAAAATGCAAATCTTCCTCCGGAAAACTAACTTTCGAAAAACCTTGCGAAGGTGGAGTTATAAACTTTCGACCTTTTCTTTTTTACGCTTTTACATATTTTAAAAATATAAAACTTTTGTGGTTTAAAAAAACAAAATGTTTTCAAACGAAAAAACCATTTCAAAGCTGAAATGGTTTTTTTTGTTTTTTTAAGAATGCTCCTTCCAAAGCTGCGTAAATGCTATGAAATCTGCGACCGATAATTCTTCCGCCCTTTTATCCATAAATTCGTGGGCTTTCAATTCTTCAGGAATATCCAAAGCTTTTAGCGAATTCGATAATTTTTTCCGGCGCTGACCAAAACCTGCCTTTACAATTTTTTTAAACAGAACTTCATTGCCAGCCAAACCCGGTTTCGGATTTCGGGTTAAACGAATAACACCGGATTTTACCTTTGGAGGCGGATTAAAGACGTTTTCATGAACAGTAAACAGATATTTAACATCATATAACGCCTGTACCAAAACGGACAGGATTCCGTAGTCTTTCGTTCGGGGAACCGCCGCCGTTCTTTCCGCAACTTCCTTTTGAAACATGCCAACCATTTCGGGGACACGGTCGTAATAATCAATAATTTTAAATAAAATCTGTGAAGAAATATTATAAGGAAAATTCCCAATTACAGAGACTTGACCGTCAAAAGATTCCTCAAGATTTAATTTCAGAAAATCACCGATGAAGTGTTTTTCTTCTAATTTCGGATAATGACTTTTTAAATAGGCGATCGATTCGGTATCAATTTCTGCTACAAAGATCTCGGCATCTTTCTCCAGAAGATATTTGGTGAGCACGCCCATTCCGGGACCGATTTCCAATACCTGATTTTTATTTTCATAACTCAGTCCGTCTACAATGTTTTTGGCAATATTTTCATCCGTTAAAAAATGTTGACCCAGATGTTTTTTGGCTCTTACGCTCATTCAGAAATTTAATTTTATTTGTTAAAAACGAAGGCTGAAAACCCATTTTTAAAGGTTGCTCTTCATTTCTTTTATGTTTTTTTTAACAGCGATTTTCTGCGTTTGTCCGCAAATTACGGAAGTTTTTTTCTATTTTAGCAGAAATTTTTTATTTAATGGCTAAGACAGTTGAAGATTTTAACAAAAAGCGACTTCGCTCCAGCAATATCACCGTTGTGATCAGTATTGCACTGGTACTATTTTTATTAGGCTTGATGGGGTTGATCCTTATCAATGCTCAAAAATACTCAGATTACATCAAGGAGCAATTGGTAGTGAATGCCTATTTTGACGAGAATTATGATGCGAAAGATTCTGTGAAAATTGCAAAATTAGAAGCAGAAACCTTCAAAAAAATTCAAGTGTTGGCACCGGTAAAACGGGCTACTTACATTTCGAGAGAGATGGCTGCGGAAGAAGCAAAGAAAAGTATGGGGATTGAAAGCAGCGCTTTGTTCGATGCCAATATTTTCCCTTCATCGATCGAAGTCGCTTTGAAACCCGAATTTGTAGATCCTGCAAAAATCGATGAAGCGATAAAACAGATAAAATCCACGCCCGGGATCATCGATGTGAAGAACAACAGTACTTTGATGGTTGAAGTTTATAACAACCTGAACAATATTCTGAAATGGATTTTAGGATTTTCAATATTGTTTTTAATCTTAGCGATTGTCTTGATCAACAATTCGATCCGTTTGAAAATTTTCTCTAAAAGGTTCATTATTAAGACGATGCAGTTGGTGGGTGCCAAACGCCGTTTTATTTTAAAACCGTTTATTAAAGAAGCCATTATTCTTGGCGTGATCGGCGCTTTAATCGGTTTAGCTGTTTTGTTTGGAGCGTGGTATTATTTCATTACCCAAATCGGGACCCCGTTTGCGCAGGACAATAATCAGTTAATTATTCTGGTGATCGGTATTTTTTTACTGGGCGTATTCATCACCGTTTTCAGTACGATTTTCGCAACATGGCGTTTCTTGAGATCCAATGTTGATGATCTTTATTATTCTTAAAAAAATGAGCACAAAAAATAAAAAATTCTCCGCAGATTCAATCGGTAAATCCGTCGAAGTTTCAGAAAGTAATTCTTTCTATTTCGGTAAAGAAAACTACAGATTCATGTTAATTGGTTTGGCTTTAATTATCGCCGGATTTCTTTTAATGATGGGAGCTGATGCCAATACCGTTGATGGGAAATACGATCCCAATGTCTGGAATGAAGGTATTTTCTCTATCCGCAGAATCCGTATTGCGCCCATGTTGGTCATTGCCGGTTTTGTCGTGGAAGTGTATGCCATTCTGAAAAGAAATAAGAATTAAATTATTCACCAATAAATACCCACTTTGTCAAAGTTCTAAACTTTGACAAAGTTTTTTTTAACAATCATGTTACTCTGAGCCAGCTGAAGAGTTTTTTAATATCATAAATAATGGATTTATTCAAAGCAATCATCATTGCAATTATTGAAGGACTTACCGAGTTTCTTCCCGTTTCATCAACCGCGCACATGGGTTTTACCGCAGCCATAATGGGTATGGAAGAAACAGAATTCCTAAAAATGTTTCAGGTCTCCATTCAGTTCGGAGCCATTTTAGCCGTTGTTTTTGCCTATTGGAAAAAGTTTTTTGATTTTAAACATTTGAAATTTTACTATAAATTGGCTTTTGCGGTAATTCCGGCCTTGGTTTTAGGCTATCTTTTTGACGATAAAATTGAAGCGATTCTGGGGAATCAAATTGCCATTTCAGCGGTATTGGTATTAGGCGGAGTTGTTTTACTCTTCTCTGATTCCTGGTTTAAAAATCCAACCATCGACGATGAAAAAGACATGTCGGTCAGGAAAGCGGTGATCGTAGGTTTTTGGCAATGTCTCGCGATGATGCCGGGAACGAGTAGGAGTGCGGCTTCCATCATCGGAGGTATGTCACAGGGTTTGACGCGTAAAGCCGCCGCAGAATTTTCATTTTTCTTGGCGGTTCCGACCATGTTAGCCGTGACCGTGTATTCTGTTTTTGTAAAAACCTGGGGGAAAGAAACCGCAACTCCCATGAAAGGTTATGAGATGATTCTATCGTCTTCCGATAATATTATTGCTTTTATTGTAGGAAATATTGTGGCGTTCATCGTTGCTTTAATCGCTATAAAATCGTTCATCGGATTGCTGAATAAATACGGTTTTAAACCTTGGGGTTGGTACCGGATTATCGTGGGAATCGGCTTGTTGATTTACTTTTATTGGTTTCAATAATCTTACTTGAGCAAATATTTTATGATACCGAATGTCTATATGTTTTTTATGGCAGACATTTCCGCCCTCCGTTCCCGCTTTTTTGCCTCCACTATGTTGCGACAAAAAGAGCTCCACTCAGGTCGGGCTGCAAAGCAGAACTCTTTACCAATTTAGTTTTTAAAAATGACCGATACCGATTTCTTAGAAGGACAAATAATACTCCTTGACAAACCTCTGGATTGGACGAGCTTTCAAGCCGTGAACAAACTGAAATACAAACTCAAAAGTGAATTTAATCTTCCGAAGAAATTCAAGATTGGGCACGCCGGAACTTTGGATCCGCGGGCGACAGGGCTTTTAATCGTTTGCACGGGGAAATTCACCAAAATAATTCCGGAAATTCAAGATGCTCCGAAAGAGTATTTTACGGAAATAAAAATCGGCGTGCAGACAGAATCTTACGATACCGAAAAACCCGAAATTCTGCAACAAGATATTTCAAATATTACAGAAGTTCAGATCAACGAAACTTTAAATAAATTTCTGGGCGAAATCGATCAGAAACCGCCTGTTTTCTCCGCCATTAAAATTGAAGGAAACCGCGCGTACGACTTAGCCAGAGCAGGAAAAGAAGTCGAAATGAAATCCCGTAAAACGACGATTAACTATATCAAAGATATTGTGATCGAATTGCCTTTCGTTAGATTTACCGTCGGTTGTTCGAAAGGAACTTATATCCGGAGTCTGGCGCACGATATTGGTCAGGATTTAGTAGTGGGAGCGTATCTCACTAATCTTCGCCGAACAAAGATCGGTGAATATTCTATCGAAAATGGAAGTTCAGAATATCTGGAAAATGAATATCGTTTTGAAGACTTTAATAAATAGAGAAAAATTTGAACTGTGAGTTTTAAACCACAAAAGGCACAAAAGTTAACTGTTTATTGAAGTGAATCAAAAGATAAAAAAAGAGAAGGTGCTTTGTTTTCGATGGAAATCTTCATTAATATTACTTCTTAATTTTCATCTTAAAGGTTAATTTTTAGTAGGGTAATTTGTGCGGTTTGTGTTTAACTTTACATTATAAAATACCGAATTTCGATCAATGAAAAAAATATATCTTCTACTTTTATTGGTTTCCATTTCTGGATTTGGCCAAAAGCAGAAAAGACCCATTCAAGGTTTTTATTTCAGCCCGGAATTGAGTGCAGGATTTAATTTGTCGAATATGATTAAAAGCAACAGAGACAGAGAAAATGATCCAAATTATTTGAATAATAACAATTACCCCAATGATTTTTCTTACGGAATTTCAGCGGTAGCAGGATTTAATTTTATTCCGAATTTGTCTTTAGGTGGAGGATTAAAATATACTTATACCGTAGATAATTTTCATATTTTGTATGGAATTATTCAACCGAAAATCCTTTTTAATGTGGATGATGGTGAACCTGTTTTTATTGATTTAACTTACGGATTTCAGCTGAACAGATCGGTGGTTGACAATTCGGATTTATATGGAATTAAAGTGGGGAAATTGGTTTCTCACATTAAACGATTAAGCCAGCAAGGTGGCTTTTATTTGGAAGGCCAGCAATTAGGAAATACCGGAGTGACCTTTGTGGGTGTATTTTACGGGTTGACGGTTTTCAGCAACAAAAATTATAATGAGTATGGAAAAGACTAGAATAAATAAATACCTTTCAGAAGTTGGCTTCTGTTCACGAAGAGAAGCAGACCGGCTTTTAGAACAGGGGAGAATCACCATTAACGGAGCAGTTCCGGAAATGGGAACTAAGGTTTCTGACGACGATGAAATTTTGGTTGACGGAATTAATATTAGAAAAACAGAAGAAAAACCCATTTATATCGCTTTGAATAAACCGGTTGGCATTGTCTGTACCACCGATACCAAAAGGGAAAGAGACAATATTATCGAATTCGTCAATCATCCGAAAAGGATTTTCCCGATCGGCAGATTAGATAAACCGAGTGAAGGTTTGATTCTTTTGACCAACGACGGAGATATCGTCAACAAAATCCTCCGCTCAAGAAATAACCACGGTAAAGAATATATTGTAAGAGTTGACAAACCCATCACCCCGAAATTCCTAATGCAGATGCGCGGCGGAATTCCGATTTTGGGAACGGTTACCAATAAATGTGAGGTCGAACAGATCGATAATTTATCGTTCCGTATTGTTCTTACTCAGGGCTTAAACCGCCAGATTCGCCGGATGTGCGAGTATTGCGGTTATGAAGTGAAAAAACTGAAGAGAATCCGCGTTCTGAATATCAAACTCGACCTTCCGATCGGCAAGTGGCGGGATTTAACCGACGCGGAAGTCAACGAACTGAAAGCGCTTGTTTCGGATTCTGATAAAACGGTTGACTAATATTTTTCCTTTAAATAAAGATAAGCCGTTAAGTATTTATTCAGCCGTTTCATGTCCCGTTCGGTGATAGGATGATTAAATCTTGTTAAACTCATATTATCCTGCAGGTCATTTAACTTTACCGAAACAGCAAGTCTTGATTGTTCTGTTTTTTTGATAAATTCCATATAGTCGATATCGGTTGGGTGTTTGGTGAGACATTTTACGGCAAAAATCAACTCTTCTGTAAATCCTTCGTCACTTAAAGTTTCGTAGGTGATTTCGGGGCAGTCTTCGATGATATCATGCAATGCGCCAACGATTTTTTCGTCATAGGTTTTTCCGGCATTCATTACGCGCATCACATGACCGATATAGGGACTTCCAAATTTATCGGTTTGTCCTTTATGGGCTTTTTGAGCCAGTTTAATGGCTTTGCTGAGCAGTTCGTCTTTGGTCATTTTAATCTAAATTAAAGCAGTTAACAGATCAAATATAAGTTGATTTTTTTAAATTTATTATAACGCAATCACTAAAATTTAAGAAATATCTGATGGTTTTGGTATCTAAAAATATTTGATAATAGCATCTGCCAGCATTTTGGTATTGCCGCCAAAGTGATGGTCGCCGGGAAGGTGTAGAAATTGGTAATTCTTTAGCGTTATTTCATTTTTAGGGAAATATGCTCTCTCCAGGTCGCTTACTACTAAAGTGAAAGGCACATTTTTCAGCTGATTGATTTCATTGACCACGCTGAATCCATGTTGCATATGGCCGGTGACATATTCTTCAAGATGAATTTCAAAATCATTGACTTTAGAGGGGCCGATGATAATTAAATCCTGAATGTTTTTCTGAAAATCACGGTCGAAACGGTTATAGATAAACGGAGCTACATCTGCGCCGTAGGAATAGCCAATGATGATGATCTTTTTATTGGTCCTGTCTTTTATGGCTTGTTTCAGATAATTTTCGGTGTCTTTCGAAGCTCTTGAAGGCGTCTTTTTGGTCCAGAAATATTTTTTGGTATTCAGCGCAAAAACATCGTAACCATATCGGTGAAGTTCCTGCGAAAACGTTTTCGAAAACGTATTGAATCCCGCGTCACCGCTGATATAGAAGACAATCGGCTTATCACTTTTGCTGTTCCATTCAAATACGGGAAAACTGGAGGTGTTTTGGCAGGAAAATAAAACCAACAGCGAAAAGACAGTAAGGATTTTTGCTAAATTTTTCATTTGGGTTTTGTGATTTTATTTAAAGCAGCCGGTATTTGCAGTAAATCAAAATCGCTGCCATAAATCAAATATTTATTTTCCCATTGATCGGCATATTTTTCCTTGAAATCGCGCAGGCTCTGATAATGTTTGAAACTTCCGATCCGGTTATAAACAAACTTCAGGATTTCCTCTGCCGTATTATCGGGTTGTTTCATTCCAGCCAAAGGCGTTAGTCCAAGGTTGATGTACATCAGTTTTTTAGATTTGGCATATTCTGTTAATTTTACAATCATCGCATCCATACTTCCGTTAGGAGCGGTGGTTGTTTTGCGGATCAGATCATAGGTGCATTCTTCGGGTGCGAAATCCGGAATAATATTAAGAAAGGCTTCGATTTTTCCCGCTTCATTTTTAATGACGATTAAATCCTGTTTTTCGATTTCAGCGCGGTCAAACATTCCCTGCGAAAATACCATTTCTTCCTTGTCGAATTCCTTAAGCCATTCATCTGAAATACTTTGAATTTCATTGAGAATTTCTTCACTTTGCGGGCAGTGAAGAAATTCTGAGGTGTAGCCTTTTTTGGTTAAAGAATTAAGGCCGTTTCTTAATGATTTTCGGTCTTTTCCTTCCAGTCTGAAGGTTTCGGTATTCATAATCGCTTCCTGACCAATAAACAGTTGCTGTTTTTTTAAAGGTTTAAAGAGGTATAAACTTTGTTCATCAATTCTATAATAAACGGATTTTAAACCGTTCTTTGTACAGAAATCTTCAAATTCCTGTATCATTTTTTCTTTATTTTCTTCGGTACAAACCGGCTCTTCGAGTACGAAAGCAAACGGGTTTGCAGCGCTGTATGAAACAAAACCTTCAACCTCATCAGAAAAGTAGAACTGCTTTTCTTTTGCTGTTTTAAAGAAATCCAGGGATGAAGTTCCATACATCTGTACCAGATTTTGTGCTTCCTCAACATCGCTGAAACTTTCTTTGTCGTTGACCAGTCTCCGAACATTAAAGACAGAAAAAAAGAGGAGCAGCCAGGAAATGATGCCGAGAAAATAATTAATGTATTCAAAATCTCTGGCAAATCCGGTTCTCGGACTCAGTCCTGTATCCTTAAAAAGCAGAAAACTGTTCAGCGTGTAATAAAGAGATTCCTCCCAGGTGAAATCTACCCCGAAATGCTGTTTGTCAATAAAGTAAAAGCTCAGAAAATTAAACACGATCACGGCAGCAAAAAGTCCTAAAAACCAGGAAAAACCGAGTCTTAAATATTTTCTGTTCGTCTTTAAAACATATTCTTTTCTGCTGATGATCAGCATAAATATAATAACCAGAGCGACAATCGATTCTTCATAATCGAGAGCTTTGAAGATGTTTCCAAAAAAGGAAATAATGGCCAGGGCGAGTGCAAAATACCAGCCCCGTTTTAAACCCCGAAAAAGATAAGCAGAAGTAACCACCAAAAGGATTCCTGCGATTAACGTCAATATTTTAGAAAAATGCATTAATTCGGCAGGAAGATACATTTTCCCGATTTTCAAACGCTCTGCAAGTGGTGGAGTAATCACCGAAATAATATTGATCAGTCCCAATACAAAGATGGCAAGGGCAGGAAGAATTCTGGCCACTATTTTTCTGCCTTTCCAAACGAATGCAAAAAGACCCAGTAACAAAGGCAGCCAAAACTCGAAAACCCTGTACAGTAAGGTGATTCCTAAACCCTGACTGTGAGTAAACCCGAAGTTTGCCAAAATGTAAATTAATGTAAATTCTACCGCACCCAAACCCCGTAAAAACGGAGAAACCAACATCAGCAAAACTGAAATCGTATAACCTACCGCTGCTGCAGAAAACGAACCGGTTGCGCCAAAAGCAAACATGGCAATCAGCAAATGAAATATCCCGCAAAATTCAATTAAAATGGAAATGAAGATGGTTACAATAAAATGTTTTGTATAGATTTCGCCGCCGAAAATTTCATCAATACTACTGATTTTTTTGGGGAAATGCTTTTTTAGGAACTGATAAAAAAAACCTTTTGTACGCAGTGAATTGACCAGCCCAAAAACGGAACCGATAAAAATTCCCACTGCGATCAACCAGAATCCGGATTCCCCGAAATCTTTATTGACCACCGCAGCATATCCTACCACCGGAATACCGACCACAAAAACGGTAAGGATTCCTACAAATCCATAAACAGCACTGGCTTTATGAATGCTGTTTTTATCAAAGTTCTGCCGTTTCATCTGTCGCGGCGTATAAGCCAGAGAACTGATTCCGCCTGCCGGAAGGAAAACACTCAGAAAATTTCTTTTTAAAAATAATTCTACGGCATCAGAAAGTTTCAAACGTACGCCAACCGAACGGAAACTGGTAACGTACATCAGCGATTGCAGAAAGACGTAGATGAAAGTAAGAAACACTCCGGCCAGAATCCAAAGCGGTTTTGCATGTTGAATCTGAGGAATGATCGCAGCCATTTCTTTTCTTTCGCTTCTGAAAAATACAAAAGCAAGAAAAAGAATCAGAACAGCAAGGAGTTCCTGCCACCGAATTTTCGAAATTATTTTAGGAAAAGGTATTTTCTTGAGTTTAGTCATGAGTTGTATGTTCGATTCGGACTTTTAGTTTGATCATACTGCTGATTATCGAAATTACTGCAACAAAAATGATCCATATTCTATTTGTAAAAATAATCTTTATCGTTTCGCTTTGAAAACGTTTTCTCATTAAAAAAGGTCAAAAATATTGCGGCCAAAAACGGTATTCGTAATATCAAAATAGTGCTCTAGATGATTCAGGACTTTTTATTCGTATCTCAAGGCTTCGATCGGATCCAGTTTTGAGGCTTTCAATGCCGGATAATATCCGAAGAACACCCCCGTTATGGCACAGACAAAAAAGGAAAGGATAATAGAAGATTCGGTGATAAAAGTGGGCCAGCCCAGAAATGCAGTCACCATTTTCGTGACAGAAATTCCCAGTATTACACCGATGACGCCGCCCGACACGCTGATCATAATGGCTTCGATGAGAAACTGAAATAAAATATCTTTACCGCGCGCACCAATGGACATCCGCAAACCAATTTCTTTGGTTCTTTCTGTTACGGAAACGTACATAATGTTCATAATCCCGATTCCGCCGACCAAAAGCGAGATTCCTGCAATTGCGGATAACAGAACGGTTAAGAGCTGGCTTGTAGAACTCATGGTTGCAATCAGTTCGGCCTGTGTTCTCACCGAAAAGTCATCATTACTTCCGTCAGCAGAAAGATGGTGTTGTTTCCGGAGAATCTGTGAAATCTCATCAGATGCTTGTGAAGAAGTGCTTTCGCTGGTCGAAGAGGCATAAATAGTCTGAACATAATCAATTCCCAAAAATCTGCGCTGCACCGTATTGAAAGGCGCTATGATAATATCGTCCTGATCCTGGCCAAAAGTATTGGCACCTTTGGTTTCCAGCACACCGATAATGGTCATCGGGATTTTATTAAACCGAATCACTTTCCCGATAGGATCGTCCCCACCTGGAAATAAATTGGATAATATGGTTTGGCCAATTAAACAAACTTTATTAGAAGCCACAACATCTTTAGCAGTGAAAAAAGCACCTTCTGACAGATTCCAGTCGCGGATTTTAAAATAATCTGCATTCACGCCCTGAAGTTGGGTAGGCCAGTTATTGGATCCGTTAATCGACTGCCCGTTCGTTTGTACTGCCGGAGAAACGTAGGAAACATCTGGAGCTCCTTTTATAATGGCTTCTATATCGGTCGTTTTTAAACTTTGCAATCCTGATGCACCGATTCTCGCACCACCGGAAACATTCACGTTACTGGTAGGCCGGATGTTGATCATATTGGATCCCATGGAAGAAAGCTGACTGCTGATGCTTCTTTTGGAACCTTCACCAATCGCGGTCATCGCAATTACAGAAGCTACACCGATAATAATTCCGAGCATGGTCAGAAAAGCCCGAAGTTTATTTCGAAGAATGGCTTTCCAGGCAATTTTAAATAAATTTGAAAGTTTCATCTTTTACGTTTTATCATCCATTTCTACCGGCAGACTGTTCAGTGCTTCTTTTGCATTTTTAATATTTTCATTTTTCAGATCTTTAATCACTTTTCCGTCTTTCAAAGTAATCGTTCTTGAACTGAATACCGCAATATCAGGTTCATGCGTAACGAAGACGATGGTTTTCCCCTGTTGGTTAAGTTCCTGTATCAAAGTCATAATTTCATAGGACGTTCTGGTATCCAGATTTCCGGTGGCTTCATCGGCTAAAATCATTACAGGTTGGTTCACTAAAGCTCTGGCAATGGCAACCCGCTGTTGCTGCCCACCCGACATCTGGTTCGGAAGATAATGGATCCGGTCTGATAATTTTACGGTTTCCAGGGATTTTACAGAACGCTCATATCTTTCCTGACTGGATATTTTTGGATTGTACAGAAGCGGAAGTTCCACGTTTTCCAATGCTGAAGTTCTGGCCAGTAAATTGTAAGATTGAAAAACAAAACCTATTTTTTCGTTTCTTAAGCGGGCGAGCTGGTCTTTGTCTAAATTTTTCACATTCACGCCATCCAGAAAATAATCTCCTTCCGTAGGTTTATCCAGACAGCCTAAAATATTGAGCATCGTAGTTTTTCCCGAACCGCTGTGGCCCATGATGGTTAAAAATTCACCTTCTTCTATGCTGAAACTTACGCCCCGTAAAGCATGAACGGTTTCTTCACCCATTTCAAAATCTCTTTTAACATCGATAATTTCTAATGTTTTTGCCATTTTATTATAGTTTATCTTGGTCCGCCACCACTGCCAGGTCTGTTGCCTCCGGATCGTTGTGGCAAAAACGGACTTTTGGCGGCACTGCCTGATTTTTTGGTCAATGTTTTATAACCGGTAATAACATTATCGTTTAAACTTAAACCTGAAATAACCTGCAAATCGGTATCATTAGAGGTTCCTGTTTTAATTTTTTTCATAGTAAGAGACTGATCGGCGGCTAAAACCCACACTGTTGCTTCCTCTTTAGGCTTATTTTTATTGGCCGCAGGTTTCTGACCATTCCATTGTTTTTTCTTTACTGAAGGGTACGGAGTATTAATTTTATAATTTTTTGCTACTAAAGAATCTGGTTTAAAGGTAATCGCCTGTACCGGAATCTTCATGATTTTTGGCACATCACTCGTAATTACCGAAATGTTTGCCGTCATTCCTGGTTTTAATTTTAGTTCAGAATTTTCGGTATTGATGATCGTTATGTAATTGACCACATTGGCGGAAACGGTTGGATGTAAACGGATTTCGACAATTTTTCCTTTAAAATTAAGATCCGGAAAAGCATCTACGGTGAACGTTACATTCTGTCCGGTTTTTACATTTCCTATATCCGCTTCATCAATGGAGGCACGCACCTGCATTTTTGTTAAATCCTTCGCAATGCTGAATAATGTTGGCGTACTGAAACTGGCTGCCACGGTTTGGCCTTCGCTCACATTTCTGGATAAGATCGTGCCGTCAATCGGGGAGTAAATTTTGGTATATGATAAATTGGTGTTCGCCGCAGACAACTGAGCAGTAATGGCAGATATTTGTGCCTTTGCCGCATTATATTGGTTGAGTGCAGACTGAAAATCGGCTTTGCTGATCGCACCTACCTTGTACAACGCTGCCTGGCGGTTGTAAGCCGTTTGATTGAAAACCAGATTGCTTTTGGCGCTGGCCAGAGTTCCCGCAATTTGTAGAGACTGATCCCGCAATAGAGAAGGATCTAAAGTCGCTAAAAGCTGCCCTTTTTTAACTTGAGAATTAAAATCAACATAAATTTTATTGATGGTTCCCGAAACCTGAGTTCCGACAGCGACCGTATCGACAGGTTGAATCGTTCCTGTCGCAGTGATCGTTTCTGTAATATCGCCAATGATAGGTTTCACAGTGTTGAGCTGGATTTTCACTGCTTCACTTTTTTTGAAATAGTACCAAAAACCAATTCCTAAAAGTAAAAAAAGGATTCCCCCAAGCAGCCATTTTTTATTTTTCATTATAAGTGTTTTATAAATTAATTTGCTGTCCCATATAAAATTCATAAATCTGCTTATTGAAAACTGCGGTATATTTTGCCTGCAAATAATTTTGCAGTGCCTGAATATAAATCAGTTTTTGTTGCTGCAGCTGAACATAATCGATGGCACCTAACTTCATTTGCGCGTTTACTATCGTGTAAGTCTGTTCATTGATACGCATTTGTTTTTCTGCAGATTCATATTGTGAAAGCGAATTCTGAAGGTTGATATAGGCTTGTTCAATCTGTTGGTTTAGTATGGTTTTGGTATTTTCCAAAGCTAACTGAGCCTGTTGAATTTCAATTTTAGATTTTTCTACAGCCGTTTTATATATGCGGTTGTTGTAAATGGGAATTCCCAGACTTAAGCCCACTGGCAGGTAAAATTGATTTGCCAGCTGGCTGAAATAACTTCCGTTTCCCTGAGAATAACCTGTTGAAATATTTCCGGAAATGCTCAGCGTAGGTTTAATGAACGATTTTGCCATTTTCAGTAAAAGTGCTGAGTTTTCGATATTGAGTTCGCCATACTTCACTTCCGGTCGTTGGTTTTGGGCAATACTTTGAACAATTTCCAGAGGTTTAACATCATTGCTTACAATGATCTCCAGAGGAGGAGAGATCTGGAAATTGTACGAAGTCGGCAACTGCAGCAGCTGCTTTAAATTGACCAGATCAGTTCTCAGATTATTTTGGGCGGCGATTAAATTGTATTCGTCCTGCGAATGTTGCGACTGAAGCTGCAGGAAATTCAATTTAGAAATGCTTCCTGCGTTATATAGTTGTGTTCCCTGTTTTAACTGAATCTTCGTCGTCTTTAATAGATTTTGCAGAGCTACTATATTTTCCTGAGCCATCAAAATATTTAAAAACGCCTGGGTGACGCTCAGTGTAATATTATTTTCACTTTCCTGCACCGATAAATCTGCCAACTGTGTTGACAGGTCTTTTGAAATAACATTGTTTTTAAGGTAATTGTCGTGGTACAGCGTCATCGAAGAACTGGCTCCAATGCTTTGGGTATTCAGTCCCTGGATGTGTAGACCATCATTTCCGTTCACCGCGAAAAGTCCCTGGGAAACGTTGCCGTTCAGATTCGGGTATTTGGCTGCTTTTGCCTGTAATAAATCCTGATTTGCAGCGCTTTTGGAAAGACGCAGGGAGGAGATTGAAATATTATTATTCTTAGCGTAAATGATACAGTTTTCTAAAGTCCATACTTCAGGATAATTTAAATTTTGACCATCAACAGGAAGATAAACGATATTGAGAAATATCAAAATAATAATTCTTGGTTTCATGGTCTTTCATTTAAAATTTTTCAACAGAAAATATTAATCCAAAGAACAGTGGTGAATCTACTTTAACATGAAATTAACCACCTTTTAAAAAAAACTTAAACCAAAGTTACATTTTTAGTATCAACTTTTCAATATTTATAATCAATATGTTACGTGGTTTTCACATTTCCGGTTCTTTTCAAAACACCCCAGTTTTGAATTTCTCCCTTTATTGCTTTTCTAACGGATTTGAACAGGATGTAGTACATCAATTGGCGGTAAACCAACCGTTGGGGAATCATCCAGATCAGTTTGCTGAATTTTTCCTTTTCGAAAGCAAAAGCCAGAGCTGCTCCTACGATATCTACCAGAGAGAAGATAATGTAGTACAGAATAATATGGGTAGGATCTGCAACGATCAATCCAAATCCCGATAATATTAAACTTACTACCAACAGCAAATCTGCCAACGGAGCCAGAAATGGCAATAAAAGCTGATAAAGTAATATGTTGGGCAAAGCCACCTTTCCAAAGTTTTTATACTGTTTTCTGAAAATAGCATCGCGGTGTTTCCAGAAACTCTGCAGAATCCCAAAACTCCACCTGAAACGCTGTTTCAGAAACTGACTCATCGTTTCAGGTGCTTCGGTATAGGAAATGGCGTTGTTGCAGTTCTCCACGATATAACCGAGTTTGTGCAACCGCATCGTTAAGTCGCAGTCTTCAGCTAAAGTATCGGTGGTAAATCCGCCGGCTTCCAGGACTGCTTTTCTGCGGAATCCGCCCAGTGCTCCGGGAACTACGGTAATACAATTTAATAATGAAAATGCACGGCGGTCAAAATTCTGAGAAGTGATATACTCAATACTTTGCCATTTGGTAATCATATTAATTTCATTTCCCACCTTTACATTTCCGGCCACTGCACCGACTTCGAGAGGTTTTCCTTCCAGATAAAAAGTCATCATCAGTTGAGAAACGGCATCGGTTTTCAACTGAGTATCGGCATCGATACACACTACGAATTCGGCATCGGTTTCTGCTATTCCAAAATTTAATGCAGAGGCTTTTCCTCCGTTGGGTTTGGTAAAAACTTTTACCTTTGGATTTCCTTCGAAAGCCTTTACTACATTTTCAAAAGTTTGATCTTTGCTGCCATCATCTACAAAAACAATATTGATATTGGGATAATCCTGGTTGAGTAATGATTCTACAGTTCGTATAGCATTTACCTCTTCATTATAGGCCGGTACGATGATGCTGGCTTTTGGATAATCTGGCATTCCCGTGAATTCCGATAATAGTTTTTTCTCTTTTTTAGTTTGGAGATAAGCTAAAATTGCCATTAAAATCATTCTTGAAATCGATAGAATAATGCCGATTAAAAACAGGGCGTAAATCATCTGACCGATCCAGTAACTTGCTGAGGCAAAAAAGAAATTGAGGTCATTTTTCCAGCTTCTTTTTATGGGCGGCATCAATTCGGATTCGGGCACATTCATCAAATCTGCAACGGTAGTAAATTTACATCCTTTGCTTTTGAAATATTTAATAATTCTTGGGAGCGCATCTACGGTGGGCTGTCGGGTATCGCCGCCAGCGTCGTGCAGCAGAATAATACTTGCATTATTTAGATTAGCAAAACGGATGGTTCTGTTCACAATAGAATCGGCATTCATCTTAGGATCCCAGTCATTGGGATCTATACTTTCTCCGATGGCGATATAATTGTCTTTTTTACTTTGGGCCAAAGGTTCCAGTTCTTCATACGTCTGTGGTTCGGAATCGGCATTATAAGGTGCCCGAAATAAAACCGTAGATTTTCCGGTAATGCATTCGATGAGCGCCCGGGTAGTTTTCAGTTCCAGTGCCGCTCTTTGGGGAGACATTTTGGCAAGATTTCCGTGAGTGAAAGTGTGGTTTCCTATTTCAAAACCGTTGCGCTTGATTCTTTGAACCAGAGGAATATTGGCCTCAGCATTTTCTCCAATCAAAAAAAAGGTAGCTGGAACTTTCTCCCGCTCCAGAATATCCAGTATTTTAGGGGTGAATTCTGCACTGGGACCATCATCGAAAGTTAAAATAATTTTATGACCCGGGCCGATTTTGGTGCTGTCCTCTGCGAATTTCTCATATAAAAACCCGGAAGGAAGCTGGGAATATTGCTCTTCGGCAATCAGGTTTTCATTTTTATCGATGTCTATTTTTGTACGGCCCTGTTGCGGAGAAAACAGGATATTGATGATTTCGCCACTGCCGATGGAGGTGGGTTTTGAATTGAAATTTGGCGGAATTAGTTCTAAGACAGAATAATTAAAAGGATTTTTTTGCAAACTTTCAGAACTTAAATCCCTCGGGTAAAAAGACCATATTCTGGGATCTTCACTGCCTAATCTCCATATTGCTGTTCCCGCATTCCGGGAGTCATCAGAAAATCTAAGGATGTTAAAAGTGGTCGCTGCATCGGTAAACCAGACACTGTTTTTAGAGGCAGGTTCATCGCTGCTTCCGGAGAAATTATAAGCATAATGAAGGTTGTAGGAATTGTTATCAAAAGCAATAGCGGATCTGGAAATTTTTGCCCGGTCAATCGCCTGTCCATAAGTAATGTCTTCTGTCCGGGTTCCGTTTTCATCGGTGATCCACTGTCGTCCGTAAGCCCCCAGACCAAGAATCAATTTTTCTGAAGGAACATCCTTTGCAATCTGGTCGATTTGTTTTTCAATCCATTTCTGGTCGCTGATGGGACCTGCCTGCGAGTTGTCATTGAACTGATCATACGCCATCACGATAAAATAATCGGTATAATCCTTTAAATATTTACTGCTATAGTCGTTATTATCCGGCATAATATCGATGGAGACGATGAGACCGTTTTTTTTGAACTGGGTATACAGATTTTTCATGAAAGCGTTAAGATGCTCATCAGAATTTTCTTTCAGTTCCTCGAAATCGATGTTGATGCCATGAAGTTGATTGGCTTTCAAAGTGGCTATAATTTGGGCAATCAGCTGGTTTTGGATTCTTTGGTCGTGCAGTACAGTATGCAGCAGTTCTCCACTAAAATTCCCCTGTTTCCCGGGTACAGAAATAAAATTGTTGAGGATCGGCTGAATGCTTAATCCATAATGTTTCATTACAGAAAGCGCCTCATTGTCGATGCGGGAATCCAACTGAAATGTTTTGGGATTGATGAAAAACCATTCTGGATAGATGGTGTTCAGTCTGCTTCCATTGGCCCGCAGATCCGAGAGAGAAGTAGGCGACCATGGAACGTAAAATGCCGCCCGGATCAATTTGGTATTGATTGTTCGGGCTGCTGTTTTTTCATCCATAATTTTTTTCTGCAGGAAATCTTTAAAACCTTTAAATTTTTTGTTCAGAGGCGTCGCTAAAGTAAATTTATTGTCAGGATTGATCTTGGATTCAAACAGTTTTCCGACGGAATTCAGTTGCGGCATCGATGGATTTTTTCCCCTTAATACAGCGATCATTACAACCACAGTAATGAATAAAAGAACAGTCAGCAAGATGCGTAAAGTCCATTGGGTAGCTTTGTACCGTTTGCCGCTGTTGGTTTGAAATACCTGTCTTGATTTCTCCGCCATCTTCTTGTAAATTATAATCAAAGATAAATAAGTATTGAAATTCATCTCTTTTTTTCACCTTAAAATTTAGTTAAAATTGAAAGAGATGATTTTTGAATTCCAGATTTTTATTTCAGGGATAATGAGCATTTAATTTTAATGATAATTTCGTTTAAGGTGTAGCCACAATACAAATATTTTTTTCTGTACTTTTGTTAAGTTTGACGTCTTCACCAACGTGTTCTTATTTTTTTTAAGGAGTTGTTGAATCTTCTGTTTGCGCCTAAAAAAGGGAGAAAACAGCTTGTTTGTAAATGTAATCTTTGTCTCGATCGCAACGAAATTAAAAATATTAATGATGTTTAAAAACGGACATGCATTTTTCGTTTTAATTAATTTCGTTTTTGCTAATTTTACAGCGTTCAAAATCTCATCATGAATTTATCTCCTGAAGGCCAAAAACTCTTTAATAAACTGACTTCTGAAATGTTAGAAGATGGTTTTGTGAAGATCAGCGAGCATACTTTTTATAAAAAAATAGGAAGTATCACTATTTCGTTGGGAGACCGCGCGCTAAATATTATGCATCAGGAAAAATGTTACGGCATTATTCCGGAGCGTGAATTCCTGAAACTGGCCAATGGTTTTGAACCCATTCTTTTTCAGCTGAAATATCTGCTGGCTTTTTCCATGAGACAGGATATGAACAGGATTGTTAATTTTCTTTCAACGTGTTTTTGGAATTGAAGCCGATTTTCTTCCAGACCTTTCTTAAAAGGAAAATAAATATCTTACCACCTTTTTTTAGTTCGTGCATCAATATCACTATTCGTCTTCAAGAAAAATCAAAAACCAATTTCATTACAATTGGTTTTTGTTATAAAATCTGATATGGGTATTTTTAAAGATTCCAGAAATTATGAAAAGTCCTTGAATGTTGAGATTTTTTATTGATTTTAAGCTAATCTTCGGTTTTTGCAATACCTGTAAAAAGGTTCTTACTTTACAATAATTTTACCCTTCATCACCAGATGTACGGTGCAGTAATAATCGGAAGTCTTTTCGGGAGTGAACGTCCAGGACTGGCCGGTCTGTAACATCGGAGAAGCCCATGCATTATGTGTTTCTGTGGCATTGTGGGCCACGACATCTTTGTTGGTGAATGTTACCTGATTTCCTTTTTTAACGGTTATCGTTGCCGGATTAAATTTCATGTTTTCTATGGTCACCACATGAGCAGATGCAGGATTACTGTCTGCTGTATTCGTGTTCATATTCGCTGCGGCAGAATCCATTTTGGGAGCCGGTGCTGACGTTGGGCTTCCGCTTTTTTCGGTACTCATGGAATTATCATTTACCGCAGGTATCGTATCTTTGGATCCCTGGTTGCAACTGATTATAGTTATTAAACAAACGATTGCAGCGAAAAAAGATCCTGTTCTAAAAATATTCTTTTTCGAAATCATTTTTCATTTATTTGAATTTTTTCTGAATCATTTTTGCATGCTCAAGGTGCGTTTTAAAAATAGGCACTGCTTTTTCAAGCAAAGCTTTTAGTTCTGCGTTTTTAGACTGGGGTATCAGGATGGTTTCTACTGCTTTGATAGTGGATTCATGATAGGAAACCTCGTTGTCTACATATGCTTTATCAAAAGCTCTCCCATTTTTTGCATTTAAGATTGCTTTTTCTTTCGCTGCCGTTTCTAATAAAGATTTTGTGACGGCATTCGTTTTGGGAGTCACTTTTAATTTCGTCACAAGATCTACAGCCATTTTAATCACAGCATTATGGTCTCTTTTCATCGTAGCAGCAAAGTTTGTAATGTCTTTATTATGAGACTTTTTCAGTGCTATCGTAGCATAATCTACGTCAATTTGATTTGCCGTTACCGCTACAGAGGCAATTTCGGGGTCGGTAAGCTGCGGTGTTTTCTGTTCCTGTGCAGAAACATGAGTGGAAAATAACAATGCAGACAAAAGCATTGTTCCGGATAAAGCCAGGCTTTTTAGAGTTTTCATTTTTTCATGATTTAAGTTAATATATGATTCGATATTAAATTCAAATGATCCTTCAGGTTACATTTAAAAATAATTTCTTATTATTTTAAACTTGGATTATTTTTTCAAGAAAACTTATACGAAGTTACAATGTTTTGCATAGTAAACCAAGTTAATTTTGAAAAAATATTTAATTGGTAATAGTGAAAATATAAAAAGGGCGAAATTTTAAATTGTTGATTTTCAAAGATAAAAGAAAATAAAGTGTGCGGGATAGGCAGATTTAGAGGGAACCTTAGAATATCAAAACAGGTAATAAATTTCCTTTTTTTAGAAAAAGAGAGGTGGTTTTAGACCGGAAGCAAAACCTGGAAATTGTTGAAAGTTGAAGCGAAACCTATTTTATTGTAATTTCCGAATGTTTAGGTGGTGATAATTTGCAGACTGTTGGGCAAGCAAAGAAATTGATTAACCAGGGCAAAGAGGAATAAAAATTTACTTTTTAACTGCTTTTTCATTTTCTGAAACCACATTTAAAATTTTGTAAGGTTGATCATTTCTTGCTTTTCCTTTTAGTGCCGAATAGGTTGAGCTGTCTTTAGGTTTTGTATTAGGCATTTTGATAACGGGAAGTGACCGCTTATTTTTTGAAAGAAAAGACAGGCTATCGGATGTAGAATTGTTTTTAAATTTCAAAATATTTAAAGAGTCTGCCTTTTGATTGGGTAGGGTTTTATAAGGCATTTTCTGTGCATAGGAGAAGAATGAAATCAGAATACCCAATACACTAACTATCTTTTGCTGCATCGTTTTAAATTTTATTAAAAGTAATCATTTTTTTTAAACAATACTCACCTGAATCCACAAAAATTATACTGTGGAAAATTACCATTATTCAATCTAAAGGCAATAATAACTCCTATTGCAAATAGAAGATACCAGAAATTTACGCCATTATCTTGTCAATCGCTTTGGCCAGTTTGTGGTCTTTTTCGGTAATGACATCGCCTGCGTCGTGTGTGCATAAACTGATGTTCACTTTATTGTATTCGTTGGACCAGTCGGGATGATGCTGCATACTCTCTGCAGCCAAGGCAACTCTGGTCATAAAAGCAAATGCTTCGGAAAAATCTTTAAACTTAAAAGTTTGCTGTAGTTTTCCATCGGTTTCTTTCCACATGATTTGATGTTTTAGTTGATTAATATACTTTTTTCTGAATGCAAAAATGCCTCCAATTTGCAGTAATCCAGATTTTTATAATTGATGCACTGCAAACTTTTATAACGGATTGAATTTCTGCAAGGGCAAAGCCGACGAACTTTACGCACCGGATTAAATATTAAATTCTTCAGCAGATATCATAAATATTATCAAAAAAGCTTTAATTTTGAGTATTAATAATAAGAGAAAATTAAAAAAGTGAGAAAAAGATCTTAAAATAGTTGGATTTAAAAAAGAGCTTCTCAATCCTTCTGTTTTTTAACAAAAAAGGAGAAGACAAAAATTCACCATGAGCACTCAAGTCTATTATTCCCTGTTTCTGATTCTGTTTCTTGTCGTTTTTATCATCAGCATTATAGCAATTCTGAAAAACCCTTCTTATTCGAAGTCGGCAAAATTACTGTGGATTGCTGTTTGCCTTTTCATGCCGTTTTTGGGATCGCTTATCTATTACTTTTATAGAAAAGGCTGATTAAGCTACTTTCCTGTTTTTAATAATCATACGATAACGAATCTGTTGGCGGGGATTTCTAATCAACTCCGTGCTTAGACCGGTGTGGCCCGATACCAAAGACTGGCAATCCGCTGGCGTTCCTATTTATTACGGTCTGCCGTAACCACCACTCCCTGCAAAAAACCTGCTCCCGAGATCATAAGCAAATCCGTAAATCCCTTTTTGTGGCGAAACCCTTTTTTAAGAGTGAACGGAGTACCCTTTTCAACTTCGGGTAAACCATGCTTATAGCGCCGGAACTTTCCTGTCTCAAAATTGATCTGAAGTTCTGTGATTGCAAAATCGGCGTCCTTAGCAAAGAAAAGAGAGAGACAAAGATTCCCTGTCTGTAAACCGCATTCAGTAGTTGGGGAAAATTCTTCTGCACCTTCTGGAAGTGGAAATTTGCCAGCGCAGCTTGACCCTCTCCCGTTGTGAGCCCGCCCTGCACGGTACGCGATCCAACAGGAGCACCGTCGCAGGATTTCAGGCGCAACATGAGTTTCGAAACCCGCTGATAAAGGTATCTGTCGTGTAATCGGCTGCATTCTTCAGCTAAAGCGACACGCAGCATTTTTCCCGCAGAAGAGGCCTTTCCGAATTCGGTATTTTGCAGTGCAACGCTTTTTTGCGCCTCTGTTTTAGGGCCTTTCTTTTTCGAAGGAGCTTTGCGTATCACCTGCTGCCCGTTAAGCTCATAAAATACATAATCACCTACTTTTCCGCTGATCTCAAATAAAGAATGTACTTTTCCCATGATCGTGTTTTTACTAAGAATCATTTCAAATTTATAAAAAAATAAGAAGATTGAAGAGTTTGCTCCTTAAAATGTTGAAAACCCACAGGAATGCCGGGAGTGCAGAATTTCTGTACATTCTTCTCAATGACCTTCAGTAAAGCATATTATTTTGGGGCTACCACTATCCACTTTCCGGACTTTATACCGTGGGAAAAATCCTTTTTTTATAATGACGGTATCCCTTTGAGATTGGACAAAGTATTTATTTTAATGAGTTTAATCCTGTCAGTTTATTTCATTGAAATATTTTTATTATCTTTACAATCTATTGATAAGCAGTGTTTTAACTTTACTGTTTTTAATTTGAAAGGTCCTTATTTCATCCGTTAATTCTTTCTAATCCCTTTATCGATGGTAATCTTCTGAGGTTGACCCGTAGTAGTTCCGTACTTTCGGCATAGACTCTTCTGGGTCTGTCCTGCCATTGTCCTGCCTTCTTCGTACGACCTTCGGAAAAAAGGAGGTTATATGGAACGAAGGAGGAAGGATTGTGGAGCAAAGACCGAACAAAAGGGGAGTGTGGGTTTATAGATAAATGAGGGGCTTCGTGGTAATGATGATAATTGAGGTATAGTAGCTCAAAGGCTTTGCCAGAGGATGAAATTTGGGAGCGTCCGTTGTGGCGGTTAAACTTTAGGGAAAACCCAATAGGAACTTATTCCCATCCCCATTTTTTAAAAATGCTGTGACCTTCTGTGGAACGCATAAAATCGATGAACTGCACCGCCATTGTTCTTTGTCTGGAAATGGTTGTGAGCGCAATGGGCGTTCCGCGATAGACATTTTTAAATTTTGGAATTTTCACTACCTGCGTAAAGTCTTGTAACCGATAATGCCACGATTCATAATTGATCCAGGCGTCATAGGTCGGGTCCGCTTTCCAGGCTGCAATTCCGAGTGCCGTATTGGCAAAAGAATTTTTGATGTTTTTTTGTATTCCTTCAATCGCGTTTTGCTTTCCCGCAAGATCTTCCCACAATCCCAATTGTCCGGCACCATTTACATCCAAAACCGCAATACCGTTTTTGGTAAGATCTTTCAGTGATCTTATATTTTTAGGGTTTCCCGGTTTTACAAGGATAGCTGCGCCTCTTTTGTACAGTTCCTGTCTGGTTGTAGGATCGACAAGATCAGGATGTTTCATGGCAAAAGAAGTCAGCATATATTCGGCGCCGCCGTAGATGAGGTCTGCATTTTGTTTTGCCTGCGCGATCCAATGGTCTTCCGGACCGGCAACTACCTTTACAAAAAGTTGATGTTTCTTACCGAAAATCTGGGCAGATTCATTGATGGGAGCAAAAGGACCGCCCGGACCATACACATATAAGGTGTCCATCTGGGCTAGAAATAAAGTAGGAAAGGAGATGAGAAAAGCAGCGGTATAGAACAGTTTATACATTTTATAATAGATTTTTAATTAAAATTTTATATTTAAGCATCAATGCTGTCGCTGAATCAAAGATATGGTTAAATTGCTTTACCAACATGTATTTGCAGCCGTATTGCCGTGACTATCCTGACTTATTTAACAGCAGGTTCAGATCATTACGTGAAAAAGGATGATCGGAAATACAATTTGCTGATTATCCGATTAAGATACTTCGAAAACAAGTGACTTTTGAAAATGTAAAAATCAAAAGGAGTGAAATATTTATGACTCAAAGTCGATTAGCTGTAATTTTTATATTTCGATTGGATTGTTGTAATAATTGTTTTTTTCAATTTCCTTCTTTTCACGTTCTAAAATATCTTTTAACATTTCCCCTGAAAGATCTGGAAATGATTCTTTTACATTTCCCATCGGATGTTCTTTAAATTGTTGCTCCATTTTTAGAAATTTATTCTTTTCTATTTTAGTTGTGGGAAAGGCTTGCAGCTCAAAATAATTTTTTTCATACAATTGAGAATCATGGTAATTTTTTATTCCGTAAACTTCCCAGTCGAAGTTTTTTTCCGAATCGTAAAGTTTCAAAATTAAACCTGGTAACCCAAAAAATTTGTAAGGTCCAAAACTGGAATGATAATCAGAAGCAAACCAAGCTGTCCATTTTCTTCCGCCAAAATTTGTATATGCTTTTTGACACGGAATATTTAGAATATCCATTTTTTCGTTTTCAAGATTCCATTTCAGATTTATGTTTTCCTGATAACTTGCAGAAATTTGATTTCCTAAAATATCTGTGAATTGTAAGGATTTTTCCTTTATGTTGGTTTCAATGATGTATTGGTTGATAATGGATTTGGTAAAATTTTGATCGTTGTGTGAAAATTCTCCACTTTTGTTTTTATATTCTAAAGAAACAGAAATTAATGAATCCCGCTGGAGTTGCTTATAGGACTGAAATGATGATCTTTCATTATTAAAAAGAAGAACTTGCAATTCAGTTTGTTTTAAAGTATCAGTTTTATTTGGTTTATACGTAAACTGATAATAAACTCTGGTCGTTTGCGAAAACAGAAAGTTCACAGAGAATAAAAGCAGAAATGGGATAATGTTTTTCATTGGGCGAATGCTTTTATAAAATTAAAACTTTATTTATAGGTATGGGCCAAGTCATATAAAGCCACCCATTTGGGCGTATTGTATGATAATAATGATCGATTACTGCTTCGCTAAAATAGGAAAAATTTTCTATGAATCTTTTCGGTGCCCGCAGATTTTGTCCGCAGGTGATGAGCGAGATTATTGGGGCTTAATGCAAGAGACTTTGTCAGCGGGATGCAGATGATAATGTCAATAGACTGATCCATTTAAAGGGCAGTAGGGTCTTCATTTGTCGATGCTTCTTGCAAAATATCCGTTTTGGGTGTGAGCTTAATATTTTCGCTTTGGCCTGTTTCCATTTTAAAAATTTTATAGAGAATACCCGGTAAGGAAAGTAGCACCGGTCCAAAAACCAGACCCATCATTCCAAAAAGTTTAAGACCTAATAAAACCCCGAAGACGGTAATCAGAGGATGGATATCTGCCATTTTTTTAAGTACGGTAAACCTTAAAATATTATCAATAGAACCCACAAATATCAGACAGTACAGTCCCAGAAACAATCCGTTGTGAATATCGCCGGTTGCCAACTGATATATACAGATGGGAATCCAGATAAACATGGTGCCGATTACCGGTAATATAGAGGCCGCTCCGGTAAGTAACCCCCAAAAAATAGCGTTGTTTACATCAAAAATAAAATAACCAATAATCGCAACCACTGCCTGCGCAAAAGCGATGATAGGAATACCATACGCATTGGACGTGATGAGTCCGGCATTTTCTTTTATAAAATAATTTTTACTCCGCTCCGATAAGGGCAGCATTTCCTTAAAATCAGCTTCCATGCTTCTGGTGTTCAACAGCATATAGTACAGTATGAAAAGAGCTACGAAAATATTAGCGAAAATTTGACCCACTGCATTGAGGGTGGAAGGGATGACAGAGATCACTTTATTAATGAGCTGTACGATCTGCTCATGTGTAACTTTAAAATCAAAGCGCTGCAGAAATTCATTATTTTCAAGAAAGACCTGTATCGACTGAAATTTTTCTATAATGGTATTCCGATCATTTATCAGCTCATTTATTTGGGGCACCAAAATATCAATTAAGATCCAGAGGGGAATGCCAAAGCTGATGATGAGCAGGGTGAAAATAAAAGTAACCGCTAGATTGCTGTTCCACTTTTTCTGATCGACCAGTTTACGGTATAATTTACGTGTTAGAAAATAAAAGGTAATAGCGGCAAAAAGACCCGACACAAAATATTGCAAAACAAAAACATCAACCGCTAATATTACAAGCGCCAGCACGATAAGTGTTTGCTGAATTGTTGTTTTTTGAAAGACATTTTTCACCACTTTTTATTTATTAATCAAATATACATAAATGAAGTTGCAAATCTTACCTGTTGGGATCTGAGATGAAATGATGGACTTAGTTTTTTTTCAGTGTAAATATTTTAGAAATTTCTAAGACAATAAATGGTATTATACCGAGTGATAAAGCGACTATCCAACCTTTTGCGTCTGGGATGTGGAGCTTGAACGCAGTACGTAAAACAGGAATAAATAACAATATCAGCTGCAGGAATATTCCTAAAAGAAGTGTACTGTTTAAAAATTTGTTGCCAAGAATATTAAATTGATAAAAAGGTTTTTTACTGTTTCGCAAACCGAACGAATAGAAGAGTTGGGCAAATACCAAAACCAGAAATGTTAAAGTTCGTGAATTTTTAAGTACCTCTTCCGGAATGTTTTTATCAAAAGGGGAGTATCCCATTTCATAAAATCCATACCAGAACGCGAAAATGGTTATCGCCCCAATCAAAAGTCCACCTAAAAATACCTGAATTCCGGCACCATTAGAAAAGAAATTATCATTGAATTTTCTGGGTTTATCCTTCATTACGTCAGAATCACCCGCATCCATTCCAAGAGCAATTGCAGGAAGCGAATCCGTTAATAAATTAATCCATAAAAGCTGTGTAGCCATTAAGGGGGCAGGCCATCCTAAAGAAAGCGGGATAAACATGGCGAGGACTTCACCCAGGTTACAGGTCAACAGAAACAGGACCGATTTTTTAATGTTATTAAAAATGTTTCTTCCCTGTTCAATGGCAACCACGATGGTAGTAAAATTATCGTCGGTGAGAATCATGTCTGCCGCGTTTTTTGCTACATCGGTTCCCGTAATACCCATAGCGACGCCGATGTCTGCAATCTGAAGCGACGGACCGTCATTAACACCGTCACCCGTCATGGAAACGACATTTCCGTTGGCCTGAAACGCCTGAACGATTTTTACTTTATGCTGTGGTGAAACCCTTGCAAATACCCGGTAGTTTCCAACTTTCTGCTGTAGTTCCTCATCACTTAATTCATCCAGTTCGGGACCTGTCAACACCTGATCCATATTATCGGCAACTTCAAGATTTTTCGCGATGGCTAAAGCCGTATTTTTGTGATCTCCTGTAATCATAACGGTTTTTATACCCGCCTGTTTTGCCAATTTAACCGCCGGTTTTACTTCTTCACGCGCCGGATCGATCATTCCCACCAAACCGATTAAAACCAAATCTTTTTCCATTTGATCACGTGGAGTGCTCACTTCAGCAGATTTATAGGCGAGAGCGAGTGTTCGTAACGCATTGTCCGACATTTTTCTGGCCGCATGCCGAAAGTTTTTAATATCCTCCGGGGTGATGTTTCTTATTTCATCTTTATCATACACCTTCGTTACCCGTTTTAATAAATTGTCTAAGGCACCTTTCGTATAAACCGTAACCTCATTTCCTGATTTGATCAAAACCGACATCATTTTTCGGCTGCTTTCAAAAGGGTTCTCAGCAATCCGTTCATTTTTTTTTATTAATCCTGTTCTGTCAAGACCGATCTGATCGCCCAGAATGAGCAGCGCAATTTCTGTCGGGTCACCAGTGGCCTCATCATTTTCCAAGGTTGCGTCTGAACATAGAATCATCCCTTCAGATAATTTGCGGTGGGAATCAGAAACAGTATTTTTTTTAAGTAAATCCAACAGGACTAAACCGTCTGCGGTATAGAGTTCGGTTACGGTCATTTTATTAAGCGTAAATGTTCCTGTTTTATCCGAGCAGATGATATTCACGGAACCTAAAGTTTCCACCGCCGGCAGTTTACGGATAATCGCATTTTTTTTAGACATGGCGGTAACACCAATGGAAAGTACCACCGCTACAATTGCGGCCAAACCTTCGGGAATAGAAGCAACCGCCAGCGAAACGGATATCAGGAACATTTCGGCCGGATCCCGTCCCTGAAACCAGGAAATCCCAAAGATGACGATACAGATTCCTACCGCAATTTTCCCCAGGGTTTTCCCTAGATCGCTTAATTTTTTTTCCAACGGAGTCTTCATCTGAAAATCGTTATCAAGAAGATCAGCAATTTTCCCGACTTCGGTATTCATTCCTGTCTCTACTACGATTCCACTGCCACGACCTGCCGTAACAACCGTTGACATAAAAGCCATATTCTCCCGGTCAGCGATTGGTAAATTGGGATCTGTAAAAGTGGCGGCCGCATTTTTAAGTACAGGAACCGCTTCACCGGTGAGTGACGATTCTTCAATCTGTAAATTCACCGTTTCCAGCAAACGCAAATCTGCCGGGATAATCCGACCGGCATCTAAAATAATAAGATCACCGGGAACAAGTTCTGCACTGTCGATTTCTTTCGTTTGTCCGTTTCTCTTTACTAAAGCTTTGGGAGATGACATTTTCAAAAGCGCCTCAATGGCTTTGCCTGCCTTTACTTCCTGATAAGTTCCAATGGCGGCATTGAGGAGAATAACCAACATGATAATGCCGGAATCAATATATTCCCCCATGAAAATAGTGATGATTACCGCCGCAAAAAGAATATAGATAAGCCAGTCTTTTAATTGCGAAAGGAAAACTTTATAGACTGGTTTTTTCGTCTTCGCTTTTAATGCATTTGGCCCGAAAAGTTCTTTCCTTTTCAGAGCTTCCGCTTCCGACAGGCCATTGTCTGAATCCAGGGAAAGTTTATTTAAAGTTTCCGGGACAGACTGGGTGAACCACTGTTGTATTTCTTTAGACATGCGGAGAACTATATTTAGAAAATAGGTAGATGCAAATTACTGATTTTAAGGGACATTGCAACGGGAAATTTCAAAAAATAAATTTGATCAGCGCACGAGGCTAAATACCTTACTGCAGAAAAAAAACGCTGATAATAATGAATTTAATGAAACTGAAAAAGTAGTGAGGTATCTTTATAATACGGCAAAGCATGTATGATTTGCAGAATTATCGGGGCGCAAGACCGGATCATCCGATTATAGATACTACGAAAACAAACGAGTTTTGGAAATATAATAATTATGATGAGTGAGATTATTGTGGCTCAAAGTCGGAGACTTTGCCTTTACTTTGAATTCTAATAAAAATCTTAAATTTATTCAAAGGAAAGCAGAGGTGAACTTTAGACTTTGCTGGTTAAGAACCATGCTGCGCATTAGTCCTCTGCCTTCTCCTTGAATCCCGTTGAACAGCTTCAAATAGAATGATAGACATTGTGGTCTAATAAAGGCTCTAAAGAAGTTCAACATTTTGTTTATCCTAAATCCAAAGTTATGAAAAATTATTGCTTCCACATTGGGATTGATGTTTCAAAATTGAAATTGGATGTAAATCTATTGAACAGTCAAACCCTTGAATCCGAACATTTTGTATTGGATAACGATGCAAAGTCCATCAAACTTTTCATCAAAGCTCTTATTAAACGAAAAATTGACATTCGCGAAGTCTTATTCTGTTGTGAAAACACAGGTATTTATACCAATCATTTAATTAATGTTTCAACAGATTTGAAATTTGATCTATGGGTCGTTCCCGCCATTGAAATTAAACGATCCAAAGGAATTTCTAGAGGAAAAACGGATAAAACGGACGCCAAAGATATTGCGTTTTATAGCTTTAGGAATCTAGATAAGTTGAAAATTTTCAATGTATCTGATATTAATATTCAAAAATTAAAAATTCTTTTCACCGAAAGAGAAAAAGTTTTAAAAGCATTATTACTTCTAGAAACGACCAAAGAAAATGAAAATTTTGTTGATAAAAAGGTGTTTGCAGAAGTAGTAGGGATCAATAAATCTCTGATCAACGTGATAAAAAAAACGCTTCAAAAAATAGAAATTAAAATTAAAGAAATCATTAAAGCTGATGAACAATTGGATCAGCAAAATCGGCTCATTCAATCAATCCCTGGATTAGGAGAGAAAACCAGTACCTATTTAATTATTGCAACAAAAGGATTTACGATGTTTGCTAATTGGCGAAAATTTGCTTGCTATTCTGGTATAGCTCCTTTTGAATATAGTTCTGGAACAAGCATAAAAGGCAGAACCAAAGTAAATCATATGGCAGATAAAAAAATGAAATCTTTGCTCCAAATGTGTGCAATGACCGCAATTAAATACGACCCTCAATTAAAAGAATATTACCAGAAGAAAAAGCTTGAAGGAAAAAACTCCATGCTGGTTTTAAATAACATAAGATGCAAACTAATCAGCAGAGTTTTTGCAGTAATAAGTCGAGAAACTCCTTACATCAACACTTACAAATTTGCATCTTAATTTTAACGATTTTTATTTGGATTTTATCATAGAATGCGCAGCGAGGGAAATCTTCAATTTTGCACAAAAGTTGAACCGAAGAACTACCGTTGAACTTTGCAGTTTCGCCCCACTATTGCAAAACCCTTGTTAGCGGTTCGGGCTTTTGCGGTTACTACTTTTCATATTTTAATCCGGTTGGTTTTTCAGTCAATTCGAAAAATGGTACTTGTGATAATACTAAAATTATTCCCGAAGATGCTCGTCCGACATAGTTTTGATTAATGTAATCACGAGATATTGAACCATTTGTCAAAAGCCTATTCACAGCTTGCTTAAATATTTCTATTTTAATTTTTCCATTATTTCCATTTGAAGTTTTTCGTTCTATTCCGCTCCAATCTGCTTTAATTATTTGATTTGTTTCTCCACTTTTTCTTGTCAATGTTTTGCCCTGAAGTGGAATTATGTAGTTTTCCCAAATTTGCTCAAATGTTTTATTGTTCGTGTTTTTTGTTGTCGTTATACTTGTAGAAATACTTTTTGGGATTTCATTTAAATACAGAATTTCGATTTTCAATTTTTCAGCAACAACCAATGCGTCTTGAAGAAAAATTCCGTCTGTTGCAATAACTGCTTTAGTGCAATCAAAAAAATCTTTAGCTCCGTGAAGTTCCATTACCATTTGTCGGTTAATTTTCCTTGTTGTGTGTCCGTACATTTTCGATTGTATAGCAATTTTCTGCTTTCCTTTAATAGCGAAGCCATCAATTCCGTAATCGTTGCTATAAGTTGTAAGTTCTGTTTTATATCCTTGTTGGCGAAAATGTTCACAAACAAATTCTTCAAATTGTCTTGGGTTCATTAGTCGGCAAGATTTGCAAATGGTCGTTTAGAAAATTCTGAAACAAACTTTTTGATTAATGTATTTTCAAATGTTCTTGGGTCGTCATTTAGTAGTGGTTTCCAACAAACAATTAAATCATTACTATTTTTTAATTGCCATATTAATCTTCCGCCCCAATGTCCAATATTTTTTCCTTGACCAAAACCGAAATATTGCTTTAATCGAGAGTTAAGAGTTGCTTTGCTTGTTTCGCTTCCTGCTTTTCCGATATAAACAACAAAAGAGTTTTCAACCCAATTTGATTTTAGTTCGTCAATCAAAATATTTGGATTTTTACCTTTAAAATGTCCACCTGTTCCAATTTGTAAATATTCTGCTTTTTTGAAGTTTGGATTTAGAACAAGATAAACGCCTTTAATTTTCGGAATAGATGAACTGTCAACAAAAAGTTCGCTCATTTTTTTGAAGCCTATAAATCCTGCTTTTTTAATTTCGTCGATATTGTTGAAGTCCATAAATTCTGTCTGTTCGTTTTGTTTTAGCACGGTCGTTTTAGCCTGACCGCTAACTTGTTTATATGTATGACCCAATCATACAAAGCTAACCAAATCTGGCCGTATAGGTATGGTTATCATCATATATTGTTGCTTCGCTAAAATAGGAATAATTTCCTATAAATCATCAAAAAGGACTTTTTATTTGTTGCAAATTCAATACCTCAGATTTAAAATTCATTATTGATTTTCTTTAATTAAAAATAAAAAAGAACGCCCCGATTTCTCAGAGCGTTCAAACCACATATCGAACTATTGCTAGTAAGATCCTTTTTCCACGAAATGGGCGGCTACTTTTTCAGTAAGTGCGACCACATTTGGCATATTGGTGTATTTTGTAAATCTTCTTAAGCCTGAAAGCATCATGCGCTGTTCGTCGCCTTCGGCAAAAGATACGATTCCTTCTTTCGCTGCGGTGGTAATGGCTTCCACGGCTTTGTAAAGGTTGAGTCTCGCCATTGCTGCCTGAACAGAATCGGTGTCGAAATGTTTTTCTGCGCGTAAAACTGCAGATTCTGCCATGTAGATCTGGTTCAGGATTTCGGAGGCATTCAATAATAAATGTTGTTGTTTCTCAATATCCATCATGTATTTCTGAAGCGCGGCTCCGGCAACCATTAAGAATACTTTCTTCAGGTTGTGAAGGATCGCTCTTTCTTCAGACATATATTCTGAATAATCCGGAACTTCAAATGAGGGAATTCCCATCAGTTCTTTTCCGATGGCCATGGCTGGTTTCAACAGATCCAGTTCGCCTTTCATGGTTTTCTTGATCAGCATACCTACGGCTAACAAGCGGTTGATTTCGTTGGTCCCTTCGTAGATTCTGCCTATTCTGGAATCTCTCCAGGCGGCTTCCATTGGAGCGTCTTCCGAGAATCCCATGCCGCCGTAAATCTGGATACCTTCATCGGCGATGTGTTGCGTTAAATCGGAAACGTACACTTTCAAAATTGAACATTCAACCGCATATTCTGCCAAAGCATTCATTTCTGCGTTTTCGGGTGACATTCCGCCAGTAACCAATTCTTCAATTTTATCTTCTACATTTTTTGCTGCTCTGTACGCGCCGGATTCAGAAACAAATATTCCTGTTGACATTTCTGCAATCTTCTTACGGATCGCCCCGAAAGTTGAAATAGAAACACCGAACTGTTTTCTTTCGTTCGCATAATTAATGGCAAGCGAGGTGATTCTTCTTTGTCCGTCTACGTTTGCAGCTGCTAATTTGATACGGCCGGCGTTCAATGCATTTAATGCGATTTTGAAACCGTTGTTTCTTTCGCCTAAAAGATTTCCAACCGGAATCTTCATATCATTAAAGAAAACCTGACGGGTAGAAGATGAGCGGATCCCCAATTTGTGCTCTTCTTCACCGAAAGTCATGCTGTTTGGATCTTCCAGTTCTGAACGGTTGATCACGAAACCGGTGATGTTTTTATCATCTTCAATCCGTGCAAACAGAGTGAAAGTATCGGCAAAACCCGCATTGGAAATCCACATTTTCTGTCCGTTGATGATGTAATGTTTTCCGTCTTCGGACAGGACTGCTCGTGTTTTTCCGGAGTTGGCATCGGAACCTGCATCGGGTTCGGTCAGGCAATAGGCTCCGAATTTTTCACCCGTTGCTAAAGCGGGAAGGTATTTTTGTTTTTGCTCTTCCGTTCCGTAAAGAAGGATAGGAAGGGTTCCGATTCCGGTATGTGCGCCGTACGCTGTAGCGAGAGAACCATTGGCGCCGGAAACAACGTCACACGCCAGCATGGTGCTCACGAAGCCCATTCCAAGGCCGCCGTAAGACTCGGGAACTGCGATTCCCAGCGTTCCCAGTTCGCCCAGTTTGCGCATTGTTGCTTCTGTCAAAGCATAATCTTTCTGCTCAAAACGTTCTCTGTTTGGAATGACTTCTCTTTCCATAAATTCATGAAGGGATTCCCGAAGCATTTTTTGTTCGTCGTTCAGTTCTTCAAGACTGAATAATTCTGCTGCAGGAATATCTTTGATGATGAATTCGCCGCCTTTTAATGTTGTTTTTGTATCGCTCATTGTTTTGTTTTTTTTTAGAGATAATAGATGATAGACTGATAGATAATAGATTTTGATTGTTTTGTCTATTATCTATTCGTCTATTTTCTTTTTGTCTTTTTTATTGATTTAATGTATTTTGAAATACCATTGTTGCCCGTTGAAATTCCTCTATTTTAGACTCAATTACAGCAGTGCTCTCATCTGAAACATATTTTTTATAATTTGCCAATAACAGTTGAGTCTGCAATTCGAATGAGGAACCTAATGAGATGTCTAAATAATGACTGAAAGATTTATTTGTCCTACTTGAACCTTCTGCAATATTTGAAGGAATCTAGACAGAGCATCTATCCATTTGACCCCGCATACCAAAATTTTCAAATGAAGGAAAGGAAGCAGTAATATCTGAAATGTCTTTTGCGATTTCTATTCCCATTTGCCAAATTTTCAACTTCTTAAAATTGTGTCTTTTAAAATCACTCATAATTAAATTTTTTAAAGTTTTTAATCTATCATCTATCCGTCTATCATCTATCCGTCTATTATCTATCCATCTATTATCCATCCGTCTACTTAAAGAATTTCAAAGATCGAAGCCGCTCCCTGTCCGGTTCCTACGCACATGGTTACCATTCCGTATTTCATGTTGCCGCGTTTGCGCATTTCATCGAGGAGTTGAACGGTTAGTTTTGTTCCGGTACACCCGAGTGGATGTCCGAGCGCGATGGCGCCGCCGTTGACGTTTAGGATATCCGGATTCAGATTGAGTTCTTTTTTCAGAGCCACTGATTGAGAAGCAAAGGCTTCATTCAATTCGATAAGGTCGATGTCTTTTAATTCTAAACCTGCCTGTTTTAATGCTTTTGGAACGGCGTATAAAGGACCCATTCCCATGATTCTCGGTTCTAAGCCTGCGGCTGCATAAGCCACTAATCTTGCTTCTGGTTCTAAGCCTAACTCCTTTACCATTTCTTCAGACATTACAATTACGAATGCTGCACCGTCACTCATTTGAGAAGAGTTTCCTGCAGTCACACTTCCGCCATTTGCAAAGACCGGACGTAATTTTGCCAAACCTTCCAGACTCGTATCTTTTCTCGGCCCTTCGTCGACCGTAAAATCGTATTTCCTGGTCTGCATTTTTTGGTTTTCATCCAGATAATTGTATTCTACCGGAATAGGAACGATCTGATCTTTAAATCTACCAGTTTCATTGGCTTTCAATGCTTTTTGATGAGATTCAAAAGCAAACTGATCCTGTTCTTCACGGGAAATTTTATACTGATTCGCAACTTCTTCGGCGGTGTAACCCATTCCCCAATAATAATCAGGATTGGATTTTGCCATATCGCTTTCCGGCACGGGTTTGTAACCACCCATCGGAATGTAGGACATTGATTCTGTTCCGCCTGCGATGATACAGTCGGCCATTCCTGCCTGAATTTTTGCAGAGGCAATTGCAATCGCCTCAGATCCTGAAGCGCAATATCTGTTCACCGTCACGCCGGGAACCTGATCGGTGTTTAATCCCATTAATGAAATTAAACGGGCAACATTTAAGCCCTGTTCGGCTTCCGGCATTGCGTTTCCAACGATGAGATCGTCGATTCTGTTTTTATCGAGTTGCGGAACGGCAGCCATTAATTTTTCGATAACGGTTGCTGCCATGACATCGGGTCTTGTAAATCTTAAACTTCCTTTTGGCGCTTTACCAACGGCAGTTCTAAATCCTTTAATTATGTATGCTTGTTTTGACATTTTTTTATTAATTAAAAATTAGTTTAAAAGTTTTCGCCTCGTAGAGGCAAACTGTTAATAGCAATTTAGTTTGTTTCTTGCGGAGCTCCGTAGGAGCGACCTGTTAATTTTATTCAATCCAATCAAACAAATATTTTGGATTATATTCAATATCAAATTTCTCTAAAAAATCCAAATATTCGTTTTTAAATGTTTTGTTTTTATGATGTTCTTCCTGGTTTAAAATATATTTTACAACCGAATCTACACTGCTTTTAGAATAAGAGAATGCTCCATATCCTTCCTGCCAATTGAATTTTTCTTTTGTCCATTTCTTGTCATTAATGAACTTTGAAGAACCTGCTTTGATATCTCTGACCAAATCAGAAATCAAAATGGTTGGACCAATGCTAACTAAAATATGAACATGATCTGGCATCGCGAAAACTGCAAATAATTTCTGACCTCGATTGGTAACAATACCTGTAATAAATTTATGCAATTCTTCTCTCTTCTCTTTTGCAATAAGGTTTTGCCTGCCTTTAACTGCGAAAACAATTTGAATGTAAATTTGGGTATAGGTGTTTGCCATAATTAACAGACCGCTCCTACGGAGCTAAATTAAAATTGGTAATACATTATATTAACAGATCGCCTTTACGAGGCTTGATTGAAATATCTCACAACATCTATTAACAGGTTGCTCCTACGGAGCTTTCATTAATTTCTCAATGGTTTTCCTTTCGTCAACATGAACTGAATTCTTTCTAAGGTTTTTCTTTCGCCACAAAGCTGTAAGAAGGTTTCTCTTTCAAGATTCAATAGATACTGTTCGGTAACAACGGTTGGTTCTGATAGATTTCCACCCACTAAAACGTTTGCTAATTTGTCAGCGATCAGTTTATCGTGTTCAGAAATATATTTTCCGGTGAGCATCTGATCGGTTCCTACTAAGAACATTCCCAATGCGTCACGGCCCAAAACTTTTACTTTTTGCTGGATCGGTTGCGTGTAACCCAGTTCTGCAGTTAGTTTTGCCACTTTTTTCGCTTCAGCGATCTGACGGTTTTTATTCACGACCACGATATCTTTATGATTTTCAAGAATCCCCATATCATACGCTTCATAAGCTGAAGTGGCCACTTTACCCATCGCGATGTTCATGAACATATCCCGAAGTCTGTTGTTCTTCACATCATCAGCATGGAATTCGCGGGAAACCCTCAACGCCATTTCTTTGGTACCGCCACCGCCGGGAATTACACCAACTCCGGTTTCTACCAATCCGATATATGTTTCTGCTGCGGCAACAACTCGATCGGCGTGCATTGTCATTTCGCAACCTCCGCCTAAAGTCATTCCATGAGGAGCGACTACAACAGGAATTGAGGAATAACGAACGCGCATCATCGATTTCTGAAAATAAGCAATTGCCATATTCAAATCATCCCAATCCTGATCGATCGCCATCATTAAAATCATGGCTAAATTCGCTCCGACGGAGAAATTGGCACCTTGATTTCCGATCACCAAACCATCATAATCTTTTTCAGCTAAATCGATGGCTCTGTTCAAACCATCTAAAACTTCGCCACCCAAAGAATTCATTTTGGAACGGATTTCAAAATTAATAATTCCGTCGCCCAAATCCTGGATTGCAGAACCTGAATTGCTCCAAAGCGTTTTGTTTTTTCTGATATTATCAAGAATGATAAAAGCTTCCTGACCTGGAATATTATTATAGTTTCCGGAGTTTTTATCGAAAAAAATGCTTTGACCTTCGTCGTTTACTTTATAGAAAGATTCTACGGATTTCACCCAGTCAGAAACTTCGTAACCGGCTTCTTTGGCCAGTTCGATTCCTTTCTGAACGCCAACGGCATCCCAAATTTCGAACGGTCCGTTTTCCCAACCGAAACCTGCACGCATGGCATCGTCGATTTTGTACAGTTCATCCGAAATTTCCGGAACTTTATGAGAAATATAAGCGAACAATGCGCCTAAAGATTTTCTGTACAATTCGCCGGCTTTGTCTTTGCCACCAACCAAAACTTTGAAACGGTCGATAGGTTTATCGATGCTTTTTGTTAATTCCAGAGTAGGGAAGTCCGATTTTCCCTGAAGTTCATATTCGAAGGTATCTAAATTCAATCCCTGGATTTCAGATTTACCTTCGGCGTTCTTTACTTTTTTATAGAAACCCTGTTCCGTTTTAGAGCCCAACCATTTGTTGTCCATCATCTTCTGAATGTAATCCGGAAGTTTGAAAACGTCGTTGAAATCGTTGGCTTCGGCTCCGCTTTGACGAACGCCATTGGCAACCATCACCAAAGTATCCAAACCAACAACATCAGCTGTTCTGAACGTCGCAGATTTCGGACGGCCGATTACCGGACCGGTTAATTTATCGATGTCGGAAACATTTAAGCCTAAATTTTTAACTTCATGAAGCAGGTTCATCATCGAGAAAACCCCGATTCTGTTGGCGATAAATGCTGGAGTATCTTTTGCTTCTACCGTAGCTTTTCCTAAGAATTTCGCGCCATATTCCATATAGAATTTAACGATCTCAGGATCGGTTTCCGGTGTAGGAATAATTTCTAAAAGCGGTAAATATCTTACAGGATTAAAGAAATGTGTTCCCGCAAAATATTTTTTGAAATCATCGCTTCTTCCTTCAATCAGGAAATGAATCGGAATCCCGGACGTATTGGAAGAAACCAATGTTCCCGGTTTTCTGTGTTGTTCAATCTTTTCATAAACCGATTTTTTAATGTCGAGTCTTTCAACTACAACCTCAATAATCCAGTCGGTTTTTTTAATTTTTTCTAAATCATCATCAAAATTTCCAACGGTAATTCTGTCGGCAAATTTCGGTGAATATAAAAGTGCCGGGCTTGCTTTCTGTAATTTCACAAAATTCTCCGTTGCAATTCTGTTCCGTACGGTTTTGTCTTCTTTTGTAAGACCTTTTTTCTGTTCGGCTTCTGTCAGTTCAAAAGGAACGATATCGAGCAATAGTACTTCTACGCCAATATTGGCAAAGTGTGCAGCGATACCGGAGCCCATAATTCCTGAACCGAGAACCGTTACGTGTTTAATTCTTCGTTTCATTGCAATTTATTTTTTATTATTTAATTCGTTGGCGATTTTCAAAATGTCGGTCATCACCTCTTTGAAAATTTCCATTTTTTCAGCAGGGATTTTATCGATTACTTTTTTGTTGAAATTGACCACCACTTCTTTGGATAAATTTCTGCTGTTCAGACCTTTGTCGGTAAGCTTGATGATGACTTCGCGTTTGTCGTTGGTAGTTTTTTCTTTGTAGATATAGCCGTTATCTTCCAGAAGTTTAATGATTCTCGTTAAAGAAGTAGGTTCGATGGCCATTTTAGGTCCCAGATTGGTACTTCTGGTTCCATCTTTGGGATCAATTTTTAGAAGAGTTAAGGCCTGAACTGCTGTGGCATCATGGTCCTGCGCTAATTCTGAATACATTTTAGAAACAGCGAGCCAGGTCGACTTTAAGATAAGATCGATATTCTCAACCTTTTCATTGTTTGTTTTGTTCATAATATTGAGATAATGTGGTTATCCAAATATAAATAATATTATGCATGCATAGTATATTTTTTCTGTTAAAACTTTGTTAATAACTAGAAATCAGTCAGTTAAAAGGTATGAAAAGCATAATACTATGCATGCATAGTACTTTGAAAACACCGAATAAATAAGGATTTAATGAAGGTTTTGAACAAATTCAGCGATTTCCTCAAAAGAATCGCATTTTTGTTGAATTTGATGGGTTGAAATCTCCCAGAAAGGATTGCTGAAAACAAATTTAAACTCAGAAAGGTTTTTTTTGAAGTTTTTTTGAAGAAAAGAGTAGAGCATTTCTTTGTGTAATTCCGGAGCGAAAATTTGCGGCGCAACAAATCCTTCGTTGAAATGAAAAATATGAGGATTAAGCAGTTCGTTATGCTTCAAAAGAATCTCTTCCGTAATTCCGGCGTGCAGTTTTTCGTTACTGATAAGCCATATTTTATCGGCAAACTCTTTTGCCAGCCGCCAGTCGTGGGAAGAAAACAGGATAAGTTTGTTTTGCGTTTTAGCTAAATTCCGCAGTAACTTAAGAATGATGATTTTATTTTCTTCATCCAGATGAGTGGTAGGTTCGTCCAAAATAATCATCGGCGAATTTTGCGCTAAAGCTCTTCCGATAAACGCTTTCTGAAGATTGCCGTCCGACAGCTGACTTAGCTGAAAGTCGCGGTATTGCGTTAAATTCAGGCTTTCAATGATTTCTTCAATTTCCAGTTTGTCTGTATGGTTTAATTCAAAATAATAGGGATAATGAATGTATTTCCCGAAAGATATTAAATCCCATAAAGTATAATTTGCCGGAATTTGCGACTTGGAAAAAACCACGGCAATCTGCTCGGCAATTTCTTTGTAGGTAAGTGTTTGAGTTTGTTTTTCATTGATTAAAACAGCGCCTTCTATCAATTCGATTTGATTGAGAATGCTTTTGATTAAAGTGGTTTTTCCCACGCCATTGTTTCCGATCAAAAGACAGATTTCACCTAAGCCCAGAGAAGTGTTAACTTCTTTAATTAAAGGAGTTTGGTAACCGATTGTTGTATTTTTTAATTCTAGAAACATTTATTTCTCACAGATTTCACGGATTTCACAGATTTTAATTTGTCTTCCATAAATTATAAATATGAATACTTGTAAATAATAAAATTGGCAGCAAACTAAAAAATGAATATTTGAGATTTTTATTTCGTTTTAACACTGAATTAATTACATTATTTATTGATAAAATCATTGTACAGGGAAATGCAAAAAATAACCACCAAAGATTTGCTAATGAGTAGATCCAATGAATTGTCAATCTGAAACTATCAGATAATTTTAAAAACGCAAAACTTATAACAAATAATAAAAGATTTGCTAAGATAATTTGTTTTAAAGTAATTTTTAATTTCATGAAAGATCGGTGGGATTATTTTAAATCATTTAGAATTGGCTCTTTTACTATTCATCATCATCATTAAAATCACCGGTATCCCGAATAACGAGGTAATTACATTCAAAGGAAATTGCGTAGATTCTGATATAATCGAGAAAAATTCCATAATTAATATTCCTAAAAGCATATTTAAAATCCACTGTTGCCACAGTTTCGCAGGATTAAAAAGCATTCTGCAAAAATGCGGAACCACAATCCCGATAAATAGAACAGGACCTAAAAACGCTGTGACAGAAGCTGACAAAAGTGACGAGGAAATAATGACTAAAAACTTTAAGTGCTTTAAATTGACGCCCAAACTTTGTGCATAAGCCGTTCCCAGAGAATTTCCGATTAATGGTTTAATGGTTTTAAAACTTAACAATAAACCTATAATAACAATCACCGTTAAAACCAAGATTTGATTGGTAGAAACCTGGTTATTCGCCCCGAAACTCCACAGAATATAATTCTTAAGACTTTGATTTTCAGCATAAAACTGAAGGATAGAAACCACTGCGCCAGCTAAAGCCGAAATTAAAAAGCCGAAAATAATGAGAAACGATTTATCCTGAAATTTCCCGGAAAACGCTAAAAGAATTACCATTAATAATAAACTCCCGGCAATTGCTGAAAAACTTAAAAAACTGTTTTGCAAAAATTCCGGTAAGATAAAATCTTTAGAAAAGAAAATATAAAAAGCAACACTCAAGCTCGCCACAGAAGTAATTCCCAAAACCGATGGTCCGGCCAAAGGATTTTGAAAATATTCCTGCAGTAAAAATCCCGAAGTCGGTATGGAAATTCCGGCCAAAAGCATTACTAAAACCCGATTGATGCGAAGTTGCGCAATCTGTGAGTTTTCGGAACCGGAAAAAAGGAAATCTGAAAAACTTAAATTCATAAAACCGATATTCAAATTGATAAGTACCGAAATAAGAATTCCGATGATGATGAATATTCCGGTGATTTTAAAGTTTTCCGACATTTTTAGAGATACAAAAAAATCACAAAAATTCTGTTTTTATCAAAAGAGAAATGTGGGATTGAAAGCTGGTTCAGGATAAAAATCCTCTGCTTTTCAAAATACATTTTACTTAGTTTTACAGCAATCTTTGCGACTTTCGGTTGAAATTATTTAAAAGAATTAATCTTTTCAGTCAAAGCTTCAGCGCTCATCATTCCGACGGTTTCGTCGGTTTTATCGCCTTTTCTCATGAAGGTGAAAGGAATTGAACCGCCGTCCCATTCTTTAAAGTTTGCTTTAAAAAATTCGGGAGTTAATAATGATCCGTCCAGTAAAACTACATTTTGCGACAGACCTTGCTCCTCTGAAAACTTTTTTACTTTCGTGTCCCAGTCGCCTTTTTCATCTAAACTTACGAAGGTAAATTTAACCGGCTGCGATTTCAGTTCCGCCATTTTTTCTTTAAAATGAGGGATTTCTCTCATACACGGACCACACCAGGTTGCGAAGAAATTGGTTACATATAAGGTATCATTATCTTTTTTGCCCAGCAGTTTGGTGCTTTCCTCCGCACTTAATTCAACATGTTTAAAAGGAAAGGCGGTTTCCGTTGCAGCTGCTGAATGATCTGCGCCGGCAGAGTCCGTTACGGTTGTATCGGTCGTTTCATTTACTTTCGCTTCTTTTTTACAAGCCGAAAGTGCAGTGCATAACACGACACCCAAAATCAATTTTTTCATTTTATTTTTATTATTTTTGAATTCTTAATAATTATGGAAAATCTCTTACCTAAAGCAAGACCAATAGAATTTCACCCGCTAAAATTAGCGAAAAAGCAAGAACTGACCAAAAGTACCTTTGCGCTCGAATTCGAAATCCCGTCAGCATTATCTTCCCAATATCATTTTGAGGCCGGCCAATATGTAACCCTTCAATTTCCCGTAAACGGAAAGGTTGTAGAGAAGGACTTTTCAATGACTTCGGCACCTTATGAAGAGAAAATAACGTTGGGAATCAAGATAAGCAGCGAAGAAAGTTTTGCGAATTCTTTATTTAAAGATTTAAAAACTGGTGATTTTATTGAAGTTTCGGAGCCGAGAGGAAGATTTACATTAAGTTCCAAGCCACATGAATTTCGCACGATCGTAGGTTTTGCCGGCGGAATCGGAATTACACCGATTTTAAGTCATTTCAAAAATATACTGCACACCGAACCCAGAACGCGTCTTTTCCTTTTCTACGGAAATAAAAATAAAAAACAGGTCGCTTTTAAAAATGAATTGGAAGAATTGGCGAATCAACATCCGGATCGGCTGGAAATTCACTACTTTTACTCACAGGAAAAAGTGGGTAACGGCCTTTTTGAAGGACGGCTGAATGAGAAAAAAGTCGCTTTGATTATCAATCAGATTTTGCAGTTGGATGATACCGATGAAGAGAGTACGATTTGGGATGCCGTAGATGAAGTGCTGATCTGTGGCAAAGGCGAAATGATAAAGTCGGTTGCCAATGCCTGTTACAGACACGGTATTCGCAAGAAAAATATTCATTTTGAACTTTTTGAAGAATTTAATGAAGATATTTATCCGGTCGAAAAAGAGTTTCCTTTACTGGAAAATATTGAGGTCGGTTTTAAACTTTTTAACAAAGAATATAAAACGACTTTAAAAGATAATAAAATGCGGCTGTTGCAGCAATTGCTGATTCAGAAATTCCCGGTTCCCTATTCCTGTAAATCAGGGATTTGCGGCAGTTGTGAATGTGTTTTAGAAGAAGGCCAGGTTGAGCTTTTAGAAAATGAATATCTGACCGAAAAAGAGGAAGCATCTGGAAAAATACTCGCCTGCATGTCCATCGTTTTAAGTAAAAATATTAAAGTTAATTTTGACTTGATGTAGCTATTTTGAAGAAATTATTAGACATATTAAAATCATTTTTTAACCTCATTGAAATTGGGGTTTTACTTATGTTTTTGGCTAATATCTGGGTTTTTGCGGTAACGAATGGAAAAACCTACACCAAAATATCGAAAATCCCACCCAGAGAAACGGCGCTTGTTTTAGGAACTTCTCCGAGAATGAAATCCGGAGTTTCCAATCCTTATTTTACAGCGAGGATGGATGCAACCGCACTTCTGTACCATCACGGAAAAATAAAAAAAATCATTGTAAGCGGCGAAAAAAGCAAAGGTTATGATGAACCTGCGGCCATGAAAAATTACCTGATTTATCAGGAAGGTGTCCCGGAAAATATTATCACTGAAGATCCGAAAGGTTATAAAACCCAAACCAGCATTAAAAACTGCATGGAGATTTATCATCAAAAAGAGGTCATTATTGTTTCCCAGGGTTTTCATAATCTGCGTGCTTTATTCTACGCCAGAAACAGCGGAATGAATGCGCTTGGCTTTGATGCACAGGATGTTTTGACCAATAACAGTTATTACAGGAATCAGTCCCGGGAATTTATAGCACGCGTGGTTGCGGTGATTTATTACCTTCTCAATATCGAGCGAAAAGTATAAATGCAGTGCGGTCATAATTTAGATACAGTTTTAGCAAAGTAATTTACGGCAAAATCTTATATTTGTAAAAACAAAAAATATGCTCGTAATCGGAATTGCAGGAGGAACCGGATCAGGAAAAACAACTGTAGTCAATAAAATTCTTCAACAACTGAATATCGAAGGAGTGAATGTGCTCTCTCAGGATAATTATTACCATGATAATCCGAATCTTACCCTGTCGGAAAGAGAGGTTTTGAATTATGACCATCCCAAATCCATCGATTTTGATCTGCTTATCAAACATGTAAAAGCACTGAAAAACGGGGAAACTATTGAGCAGCCTTTGTATTCCTTTGTAACGCATTCCAGAACGGGAGATCATGTGTCAATCGATCCCAGAAATGTTTTGATTGTAGAGGGGATTTTGGTATTGACCAATTCTGAACTTTTAAAAGAATATAATCTGAAAGTCTTTGTACATGCCGATTCCGATGAAAGACTGATCCGCAGAATCCGTCGTGATACGCAGGAACGGGGCCGCGATTTGCAGGAGGTTTTGCACCGTTATCAAACCACGTTGAAACCCATGCATCAGGAATTTATAGAGCCGTCGAAAAATGAAGCGGATTTAATTATTCCCAATATGAGACAAAATACCGTTGCCATCGACTTTCTCTCTACTGTCATCAATAATACGCTGAAAAAAACACATTAAAATGGAAGACTTAATTAAAGAAATCAAACCGAAATCGGCAAAGTTAAAATTCATCCGGAAATATTTTGTGAATAAATATTTCGTGACTGTTTTTCTTTTTTTGGTGTGGATGATTTTCTTTGACAGTACTTCTTTTTTAGTCATCAATGAACTGAATGGTGAAGTGAGCCGCTACGAAAGTCAGCTCGCATATTATCAAAGAGAATATCATAAAAATGACGAGTTTTATAAAAAATTGATGAATGATAAAGAAGAAAAAGAGAAATATGCCCGCGAAAATTATTTCATGAAAAAACCAAATGAAGAAATTTTTATTTTGGTTGTAGACAGTACGAAAGCAGTTAACAGATAACTCATTAGATAAAAACCAACTTTTGAAACCATCAAAAATATGTTTAAAAAAACTTCACTTCAAGACTGGGTATCTGTTGTTCAGAAACAACTGAAAACAGAAAATATCTATGAGATTTTGTCCAAAGAAAACCTCGAGGGAATTACCGTTAAGCCTTACTACAATTCTGTCGCGAAACCGTTAAGCAATCTTCCGAAAGTGGAAGAATCTACCCATCTTGTTTCCCCTTACCACGAAAGTTCAGAGGAAAATATTTTCGCTTTTCTTTTAAATGATAATGTCGAAAACCTTCAGGAGAAAGTGATTTTTGTTAACAATAAAGATTTGGCAGAACATATTTCCCTGGATGAGAGCAACCGTTATTTTTCATTAATCGATGTGTTTTCTGAGGATCAAAAGGGCGGATTAAATCAGCAACTGGTGAAAGAACTTCTAGCAAAAGATTTCGAGAGAAATATTTGCATTAATGTTTCTCTGCATCAAAATGCAGGTGCCACAATCGTTCAGCAGCTGGCAATCGCGCTGGCAAAAACAACAGAACTGACAGAGATTTTCGGTTTGCAAATTTTAAATAAAATTATTTTTAGAGTCGCTGTTGGTGGAAACTATTTCTTTGAAATTGCTAAAATCAGAGCACTTAAATTGCTTTTCAATCAATTTTCAAAAGAATTTGATTTAGATGAAATTCCCTATATTTTTGCGGAAACATCTTTGCGGAATAAATCCAAAAACGATGCTGAAAATAATCTGATCCGTTCCACATTGGAGCTTTCTGCGGCGATGATTGGCGGAGCAGATGCAGTTTTCAGTAATGATTATCAGTTAGAAAAATCCGATTCGGTTTCCGAGGAAATTTCATTTAAACAACAAATTGTTTTAGCCTATGAAAGCATTATCAATGTTTTTGAAGACGCAGGAAACGGGAGTTATTATATCGAAAATTTAACGCAGCAATTCGCGGAAAAATCCTGGCATATGTTCCTGCAAATTGAAAATGATGGCGGTTATTGTGAGCTTTTGAAAAATGGTTCGATTCAAAAACAAATTTTTGAGCAAGCAATTAAAGAACAGAATTGGGTAGAAGAAGGGAAAATTAAAATTATCGGCGTAAATCTTTATCCGAAATTAGAGAAGACGAAATCTGCGGCAGAAATGTATTCGTCAGGTGAAATTAAAGCAGTTCGTCTGGCAGAAATGTTTGAATAGTTTTTTGCCACGAATTCACTAATTTGGCTTCTAAAATCAGTTTTATGGCAATTATTAATAAAGAAGAATCATACGAAATTATTGGAATCTGCATGGAAATCCATAATTATTTAGGTTTTGGTTTTTCAGAAATAGTTTATAAAGACGCGCTGGAAATTGAGTTTAGGAATGCAGGAATTGATTATGTGAGGGAAAAAAAATATGAGGTTGTTTACAAGGGAATTGTTTTGCCGCATCTGTTTTACGCCGATTTTGTTGTTTTTGATAAAGTTATTTTAGAAATTAAAGGGAAAAAAGAAATTGCTGATGTTGATTTGTCTCAGGCTATCAATTACTTAAAAGTTTCTGAAAACAGATTAGCTTTGATTGTGAATTTTGGCGAAGAAAAACTGAATTATAAAAGAATTGTTTTATAGATTGCGACAAATACACGAATTATTTATGGTTTCAAATTGTACCTGGTTACAGATTCCGCTATTAAATTAATTCGTGCATTCGTGGCATTTAATTTTAAATTAAATACGTGGGACATAAAATATTAGACGCAAAAGTTCAGGAATTTATCAATGCAAATCTAAAAACGGATTTGCATTCTTTGTTATTGAAAAAATCGCCTTTTCCGGAAGTTTCGATGCAGGAAATAGTGCAGCAGATCAAAGGCAAGAAAGTCGCTCAAAAGAAGTTTCCTTATTTATTGAAAGACGGAATTATCTTTCCGCCCAACTTAAATCTGGAACAGGCTTCTTCGCAGGCAACTGCTGAATTTAAAGCTAAAAATTTAAGTGGAAAAAGTTTTGTTGATTTGACTTCAGGCTTTGGAATTGACGCTTATTTTTTATCCAAAAATTTTGAAGAAGTTACATTGGTCGAGCAGAATTCTGAATTATTGGAAATTGTAAAACATAACTGGGGGATTTTCGGGAGAAAAGCAGACTTTATTAATGAAAATTTAGAACATTTTTTGGCTGAAAATAAAGAAAAATTTGATTTGATTTATCTCGATCCTGCCAGACGAGATTCCGAAAAAAACAAAAAATTCCTACTCGAAGATTTGTCTCCCAATCTTCCGGAAATTCAAGATGAATTGTTGAAAATTTCTGATCAGATTATCATTAAACTTTCTCCACTTATCGATGTTTCTTATTTGGTTTCGGTGATAAAGAATATTGCCGAAATTCAGATTATCGCAGTGAGAAATGAAGTGAAGGAATTGCTGGTTTTCATTAATTCAAATATAGAAAAAGAGGAAACCAGGATTACTGCAATCAATCTTGAAAGTGAAGAAAATGTGTTTTCGTTTCATTATAAAGAAGAGCGATCTGCAGTTTCAGAATATTCAGAACCCCTTCAGTATTTATATATTCCCAATAATGCCGTGTTGAAATCGGGTGGTTTTAATGGTGTTTCGGAAAAATTTGCTTTAAAAAAATTACACCCCAATACGCATTTTTATACTTCAGATAATTACAGCGAAGATTTTCCGGGCCGAATTTTAAAGGCTGAAATCATTGATTCTAAAGACATTAAGAAAGGAGAAAAATTCAATATTATTTCGAAAAATCATCCATTAACCCCAGATGAAATCAAGAAAAAATATAAAATTAAGGATGGCGGAAACGGCTACTTAATTTTCACGCAAACCCAGAAAAATAAAATTATTTTAAAAGCCAGTTTAGAATTTAACTAAAACCTTGTGGAAAATATTAATATTTCTTACTTTTGGGGCATCGAAAATTTTAAAAATTCCTAATTATCATCAAGTAGATATGAAAAAAATTATTTTAGTCGTTGCAATCGCAGGTTTCGCCATCAGTTGTAAAAAAGTTCCGGCAGGTGGAAATAAAGGAGTTTTGAAAATGCAGGACGGTGTCGAAAGATACAGCGATGACGTGATGAGCGATGAAGCAACAGCGGCGGTGCAGGCGGCAGACGCTAAAAAAGCTACCGAAATGATGACTTCAGACAGTACGAAAGTTACAGTTCAGCCGGCAGTTGCCGTTAAAAAAGACAGTGCTGCTTCTGCGGAGAAGAAATAAGTATTTAAAACATATTAGAAAATGTCTTGCTTCGGCGGGACATTTTTTTTATTTTTACAAAGTTCGATATTCAATAATTTTAATTAAAATAAAATGCAAGAAACCTTAAATTACATTCAGGAAAATAAACAGCGTTATGTTGACGAACTTTTTGAATTGTTAAAAATAGCTTCTATCAGCGCAGATCCTGCTTATAAAGACGAAGTGCTGAAATGTGCTGATGAAGTGGCCAAATTCCTGAAAGATGCCGGTGCTGATGATGTAGAAGTTTGCGGGACCAAAGGATATCCGATTGTTTTTGGTCAAAAATTCTTAGATAAAGATTTACCGACGGTTTTGGTTTACGGCCATTACGATGTACAACCACCAGATCCACTGGAGTTGTGGACTAAACCACCGTTTGAACCTTATATTGAAAAAACTGAAATTCACCCTGAAGGCGCTATTTTCGCACGAGGTTCTGCCGATGATAAAGGTCAGTTTTTCATGCACATCAAAGCTTTTGAAGCAATGATGAAAACCAATACTTTGCCATGTAACGTGAAATTTATTTTTGAAGGCGAAGAGGAAGTCGGCTCAAAAAGTCTGGAGGATTTTGTGAATGAAAATAAAGAAAAATTAGCGTGTGATGTTATTTTAATTTCCGATACCCATATTTATTCCAACGAACAGCCAACGGTAACCACCGGTTTGAGAGGTTTAAGTTATGTAGAAGTTGAAGTGGAAGGCCCAAATAGGGATTTACACTCCGGTCTTTACGGAGGAGCGGTTCCCAATCCGATTCACGTTCTGTCGAGAATGATTGCCAATTTAATTGATGAAAACGGACATATCACCATTGACGGGTTTTACGATAATGTAGAAACTGTTTCTGATGAAGAAAGAGCTGAAATGAACAAGCTGAAAGACGATCAGGAACATTTCAAAAAATCAATCGGTTTGAATGGAGTAGAAGGTGAGAAAGGATATACGACTTTGGAAAGAACTTCGATACGTCCGACCTTAGACTGCAATGGAATTTGGGGCGGGTATACCGGTGAAGGTGCGAAAACAGTTATTCCTTCGAAAGCTTTTGCTAAAATTTCAATGAGATTGGTTCCTTATCAAACGCCGGAAGAAATCACGGAAAAATTCACCAAATATTTTGAAAAAATTGCGCCAGCCAATGTTAAAGTTAAAGTAAATCCTCACCACGGCGGGATGCCTTATGTTTTGCCAAGTGATACCAAAGAATTCAGAGCGGCGAAAACAGCCATGGAAACAGCTTTCGGAAAAGAAGTTCTTCCGTACAGAAGTGGTGGAAGTATTCCTATCACTGCGATGTTCGAACAGGTTCTGGGAGCAAAATCCGTGTTGATGGGATTTGGTTTAGATTCCGATGCGATTCACTCGCCAAATGAGCATTACGGCTTGTTTAATTTCTATAAAGGAATTGAAAGTATTCCGTTGTTCTTTGAGAATTATACTA